>CAWHJH010000009.1:0-442196 GCA_963829625.1 uncultured Alphaproteobacteria bacterium
CTCCAGGACCCGTCCGTGCTTCTGGCGAAGCCGGACTGCCCTTCGGCGCTCAACCATGCGGGCACGAACGGCCGCACGTCCGGAGCCGACTTTCGGCCGAACCAACGCATATTTTCTCCCATGATTTCAACACTGACGGCGAGTTCAGGACCGGTGAGGCGCCATGACGTCACCCTGGGTGGAACTACCTACTGCCCATCGCGACTTGTGCGGATTTCCGCGGATTGAGCCCGTTCGTAAGATGGCAGCAGAAGCCGGGGGTTATGGAAACGGACGCCGCCTTTTTCACGCGCCGAGCGCGCGAGGAGCTTCTTGCCGCGAGCAAGGCCCTTCATCCGCGCGCACGCCAGATCCATCTCGACATGGCCGGACGCTATGCCGACCTCGTCCGGGCGATCGATCCCGGCGCATTGACGGACGAAGACCAGGTCCAGACCCCGGAACGCGCCGGCATCTGGTTCTAGCGAGCGCGCTAGAGCGCCCGTACCCGCGGCACTCCGCTTCTCGTCTCGCCCAGTTCCGTCATCGCCCACACCATCGCATCGGCGCGGTCGGGCGACCGGCTCGGCCCCTCGTACCCCCCGCCCGTGGTCAGGCCTGAAAGCTCGTCCTCCAGCTGCGGAAAGCTTCCCGCCAGGAAAGCGCGCCCGCTTTCGAATCGAAGGGCGATCGGCTCCGCCCGCGCAGCCTTCCCACGCGAGGCATGGACGAGCTTCACGCGTACTCCGACCTCCGCGGCCTTGAGCACGCTCCCAACCATCGCTCCGCCATTGTTGGCCTCCGCCACCACGATGTCCGCGTCCCACCTCTCGACCGCCCAGGCCACCCGGTTCGCCCAGCCTTCCGGGCTCAATCCCTGGCAGGTCTCGTCCGCAATCACGAACAGCCGTCCCTCGCGCCTTCCCGCGACGACGATCCCGCAGGCATCGCACCCCTCGCCCGCGCCCGCCGGCGGGTCTACGCCCACGACGATCCGGTCGAACTGCTCCGGCGCCTCCGAACGCGACCGTTCGATCAGCTCGCGCGGCCACAGCGACCCCTCGACGTCGGCGATCAGCTCGCCGTCCAGCTCCTGCCGGCCCAGCCGCGTCCCGGCATAAGTGCTCATCATCGCGTCAACGAAGCTGTCGGGCAGATTGATGTTGTCGTTCGTCTTGCCGCCTGTGCAGATCGTCATCTCGTCCTGCTTGATACGTTTGAGCAGGGGCAGCGACCGCGGTGTGGTCGTGACCAGCGCCCTCGGCCGCATTCCCGCTCGAAGTCCCATCTGCAAATTGTCCCACGCCCCTTCGGCCTGACGCCATTTGGCAAGCTCGTCGCACCAGGCGAAATGATGTTCCGGACCGCGAAGACCGTCGGCATTGTCGCCGGAAAACAGCTTGGCGACGCTTCCGCCCGTCCAGCTGATCTGGCCCAGGCTCGGTTCCCATTTCACCCGGTGCCGCTGCAATCGAGCGACGCTCAGCACGCCGCTGACGCCCTCCACCATGACCGACCGCGCTTCCTCGATCGTCGCCCCGACCAGCGCGATGCGCACGGGTCGGCTCAGCGCCAGACGATGAATCCATTCCGCGCCGGCCCTGGTCTTCCCGAACCCGCGCCCCGCCATCATCAGCCACACGCGCCAGCCTTCTCCCAATGGCGGAAGCTGACCCCGGTGCGCCCAGAATTCGAACCAGCCGTCGAAGCCCAGCAGTTCTTCAGGGCTCAGCTTCGCGATCCGCGCGCGCTGCTCCTCGGGCGTCAGGCTGAGGAACAGGCGCGCCTGCTTCAGGCTCAGCATTGTCAGCCTTCGCTGCCTGCGGAATCTCCGGCACAGCGCTCGTCCTGCTCCCGCTTCTTCGCGAGCTTGGCGAGGATCCGCTCCCGGACTTCTTCGGCCTCCTCTTCCGACAGCATGTTGTCGATCGCGCCGGCGGTTTCCGAATGCCGCTTCAGCAACGCCATCGCCAATTGGTTCGGATATTCGCGGATGCGCTTTTCGGTGCCGCCGGAAGGCACGCGCTTGACCATTCCGTTCATCGCCCGGTCGAGAAGCACCAGCTCGAGCTTCGCATAACCCTCCGCGACCGCCCTCGCCCATCCGGCCCGGAATCCGGCGTCCACCTTGCGCTTGCGATACGCCCAATTGGCGGTGAACCGCTGCCGCCTTCGCCGACCGCATGACGTTGCACGTATCGGCGAGCGTCGCGAAAAAGGTCTCGATCTGCTCGTCGGTAATGTCCTGCTTGCTCCGCGCGCGCCGCTTCGGGCTCGATTTCCCGTCCAGCGTGAGCTCGCACTCATCCTCCATCACCGAAACCCGCCTCGCCATCTCCGCTTCGACCCCACCAAATCGTTCGTTCCCGCCAAAGCGGGAGCCCAGACAAACAAAAGGCCGGTCACTCCCGAAGGAGCCCGGCCCGAAACCCAATTCTTCACTGTGCCTATCGTGTACCTAAACAGCGTAACGATGTCAAGACATTTCTCACCTATCTGGTTTTTTGTTGAATATGAGTCACCCTGCGGCTTCTGCCGCGTTGAGCAGCCGGAGCTAATCGGGTTAGGATGACCACGCCCAGCCACCGGAGCACGACATGAAACGCGTCCTGATCATGACCTCGCTGCTGCTGCTTTCCGCCTGTGTGACGAGCGGGGACCCGGCCTTGACCCGGCTCAAGCCCGGCATGACCCAGGCCAAGGTCGCTTCGATTATGGGAGAGCCGGTGACCAGGCTGGCGCTCGAAGATGGCGATGAGAATTGGGACTACACGCGGGTCCTGGTGCGGTTCAGCGAAAAGGATCGGGTTGAGGTGATCACCGGAAGGGAGCGCTAGCGCTTCGACCGCGGGAGCCTTCCCGAGGGTCCGCTGGACGGCCGCCCCGCTTCGGACTCGATCGTCTTGTGCAATGGCCTGTGCACGAAGGGCAGTAAGGCGCCCAGGACCCCGCCCCACAGTACAAGCGAAAGGAACACGCCCAGCGCGGCATGCCCCGCTGGCGCCACGCCGCCGCTGACGAGCGGCAGGATCAGCACCGCGCCGGCCGCCCAGACGACGAACCCGAAGGCCATTCCGAACAGCCAGCCTCCCCTCACATCGTTCGCGGTGCGCCCGAACAGCCGCGAATAGACGGCCCCGGCAATCGCCATCGCCACCCACCCTGCACCGATCGCACCCGCCAGCGTCGTCCCCAGGATTCGTGCCTCGACCTCCAGTGACCCGAACGCATGGAGCAGGCCGATCGCTGGACCCGTCGCCAGCAACCCCGCGATTGCGCCCGCGAGCATCGGCCGCTGAGTTGGCCCCGGATCGTAGCCATGTGCTCCAAGGAAGGCGGCCATCAGCTCATCAGCTCCTCGACCGCCGGGCAGTGCCGGTATTCCGGTACGTCGCGATGCATGTCGATCAGATGCTTGTAGGACAGCGCGACCGGCCGGGGGTCCCGGTTCAGGTCGAACAGTCCGGACGGGTCCACGCCTCCCGTCGCCTCGCGAATCGCGATACCCCAGTCCACCTGGTCGGTCAGGCTGTACCAGGTGAAGCCGATCAGGGGCACGCCGGCGCTCCTGATGTGCTGGACATTGTGCCATTGCCGCCAAAGCCAGCGCTGCGCGTCCGACGCATCGATCCGGTTGGTTTCCGTGTGCATCATCGTGCGCCGGTATCGCCGCCAATATTGGCTCGCGATCACGGACCAGCCGAACAGCTCGCCGAGCGCGCGCGGGTTGCCGTCGCGATCGATCAGCTTCTCGTTCCACTCGTAATAGTCGACGCCGAGCACCGACCTTTTGGGCACCCTGCGCTCGAGGAACCGGCGGTATTCGTCCTCGTGCCCCTGCTCGCGGATCGTTCCGAGCATCCGGTCGCTCACCTCATGCGCGTAGAGCAAATCGAGCGGAAGAAAGCGCCGCTCGTTCTCCAGCTTCGCGCGCGCGACGATTTCCTCATCTGGGCAGCAGGGCTGGTAGAACTCTCCGCTCTCGCTGTTGATCAGGATCGCGTCCGGCCGGACCTCGACAATCGCGTCGGTCATCTTCGCGCAGGCGCTCGCCAGGTTGAACACGGCATTGAAGAAGGATGCCTCGTCGCGGCGCTGCTCGTTCCACAGGCCGTCAAGCGCGCTCATCTTCGCGCAAACGTACATCTCGTTGACCGGCGTGTAATAGCGCACCCAGGGATATCGGGCCGCGAACGCGCGCGCATATTCGGCGAGCGCCGCCGCGATGTCCGGGTTCTGAAAATCGCCCAGCCAGCAGGGCAGCCCGAAATGGCAGAGGTCGACGATCGGCTCCGGCCCGCCCAGCTCGAGCTCGGCCATCGGCTCGTCGATCAGGTCCCAGCGGAACTTGCCCGGTCCTTCGAAGACCAGGTGCAGCGGCGGCCCGTAGCGTAGATGCGTAACGCCGATCTCGCGCGCCAGCTCGATGTCGCGCTGCCAGAACGCGTAGTGCCGTGTCTCGTGCAACTCATCGCGGCGCCACTTGCCGTGCTCTACGGTCGGATAGCTGCACTCGAACCCGGTGGCGAAGATGAACCCGCTATTCGGCGCGCGGCGACCTCCGTTGCGCGAGGCGCGGACTGCGGCAAGCCGAACCTTCGGGGGCCGGTCAGCCGGATACCCCACCGGTCGCGTGTAGATCGCGCCAACGGTCAGGCCGAAGATCGCGTGACCGACCAGCAGTCCGGCGATTTCCGCACCGGAAAGGCCGGGCAGCAGCATGCTCGCGGTGAGCCGCACCTGATCGGCTCCGAGCTCGATCAGCCCGAGTTGAGGCGACACTACGAACAGCGCCAGCACCGCCGGTACGACGCTGAAGACGAGACCTTGGAACGGCGGCTTCCAGTCGAACTGCGACCAGAAGAAATAGGCGTAGAAGACCGCCCAGCAGACGCCGACGAGGGCATGAGCGACCATTCCGACCGACCACCAGGCGAGCGCCGGCCCTCTGGGAAAAGCCAGCGTCCCAAGGATGCGGACGATGTCGAACGTCGGAATGCCCAGGAGGATCGCGCTTCGCAGCACCAGTTCCCACGCAAAGGCTCCGGCCGCTCCCGCGACCGCGGCCTTGCGAAGCGCGACGACGCGGATCAATCGCGCTCGTCCCTTGTCGGCCTCCGCTTCGCCAGCACGGCCGCCGCGCCCGCGGCGAGGGCCGCTCCGCCCGCGAGAAACGCGCGATGCTCGCTGAGCCAGAGCAAAGGCGAACGCGTGCGCGCTTGCTCGTCGAACCGGCCGTGCGCGCCATGGTCTCCGGGAACGGGTTCGAAGAGATTGTCCTTGCGGTCCGGCCGGACGTTCTCGACGTCCTGCTGCGCCTCGATTCCGCCGCGGGCCAGATAGCGATCGAGGATGGGGGACATAAGCTTGTCGCCGAAGATGGCCTGGTACGCAGGCGCGCCCACGATCCACTCCTTCCGGCTCGAATGGGCGGCCTTCCAGATCGCCCTGGCCGCGACTTCGGGCTGGTAGACGGCACCGACCGGCTTCGGCTTCCCGCGCGTGTGCGCGCGAATCCAGTCGAACTGCGGCGTGTTCACGCCCGGCAATTGCACCATCGCGAGCCGCACCTTGCTGTCTTCCGCAAGCAATTCGACCCGGATGGAATCGACGAAGCCCTGCACCGCATGCTTCGACGCGCAATAGGCCGATTGTAGCGGGATGCCGCGATAGGCGAGCGCCGACCCGACCAGAACGATCGAGCCCGAACCCCGCGGAAGCATGTGTTTCAAGGCCGCGCGCGTCCCGTGAACCTGGCCCATGAAGGTGACGTCCGACACCCGGCGGAATTCTTCCAGGCTCATGTCCATGAACCGGGAGAAGATGCCGGCGAAGGCATTGTTGACCCAGATGTCGATGCGCCCGAACTTTTTCACGGCCCGATCCGCCGCGCGAGCGACGGCATCGGCGTCCGCTACGTCGGTCGGAACGACGAGCGCTCGTCCCCCAAGCTCCTCGACTTCGCGGGCTGCGGCCTCGAGCCCCTCCCGCCCTCGCGCCAGAAGGGCGATGGAGCAGCCACGCCGCGCGAACTCACGGGCCGTCGCGCGGCCGATCCCAGCGGAGGCACCGGTAATGACAGCGACTTCCGTCATCCTGCGCCTTAGATGCTTGGCGCGGCGGGGAAGTTCCGCTTCAGCTGGCCGACCGCCAGGCTTCCATTGCCCGATCGTAAGCCGAACGCGCGCGGTCGCGCTTGTCCGCCAGCTCGTCCCGCTCAGTCTCGTGCTTGCGCTGCATGTCCCGCCTGCGCCGGTCCAGGTCACGAATTTTTTCGTCAAGCTCGGCGAGCTTCTTGCGCTGCTTCTTCTCGGCCTTTTCAAGCGCATGTTCTGCCGCATCGAGCTCGTCGCGGCTTGGTCGCGGTTTCGGCCTGGCCTTTGGCTTCGGAGCTTCCTCGCCTTTCGACTTCGGTTTCGGCTTCGGTTTCGAGACGGTGCGATCGAGGGCCGCGAAATGCTCGTCGGTACTGCCGCGGACTCGTTTGATCACCTTGCCGGGACTGGCGAGCGGCTCTTCCATCAATTCCGGATCTGTGACCTGCTCGGCGATGCCCTGGGCGAACAGATTGCCGTCAGCGCCCCAGGCCTCGAGCGCCGCTTTCTGGCTCGGCGCAGCGACATAGGCGTCGTGGAATCCGATTGGCGTCCGGAAGACTTTCAGCTTCTGCTTGCGCTCAGGCTTCTTGGCCATGGCCGTTCAACGCCGATCGCGCAACTCGTCTCCATGGAAGCTGCCGGGCGGCTCCCCGCCCGGCGTGCCTCCCAACCTTAGCTCGTCTTGGCGGCAGTCCCGGTGACCTTTGAACCGTCGCGAGGATCGGTGCTCACCCAGGTCAGGGATTTGCCGTCGGCCGACACGGTGCTGACGGCCTCACTCACGACCTTCCCATCGCGCGAGAAAGTCTCCTTGAGGCTGTTGCCGTCCTGCGTGACGGTCACGGTGCTTCCGCCAATGTCGCCGGTGACGGGGACGGCGGGCCCACCGATCTCAGCCGTATAGGTCTGGCCCTGACCGGACCAGGTCACCTTGTTGCCCTCGATCTTGTACGTCGCGTTCAGTGCATCCTCGGAATATTCGTTGAGCTGGTTGGGGGTCCACTGGCCTGAAACCGCATGCGCTCCGGCAGGCGCGGGGCCTGCCCGCGTCGAGGTGCTCGACCCCTCCACCGCCGCCGCGTTCGGTGTCGAAGAATCCTTGAATTTGCGCGTCAGCGTGTTTCCATCCGCGGAAACCGTCATCGTCGCCAGGAACGTATCCCTGGCTCCCTTGCGGGCTTTCATCTCCACGGTCTTGTCGTCGACGGCCTTGACCGCCATGCTGTCCGAATAGGCGCGGCCCGCGACCTCGTGGAATTGGCCGTCGGCGGCCAACGTAAGCGGCGGAATGCAGGTGGTGCACTTGTAGGTGCCGTCCTGAAGCAGGATGTCGTCGGGCTTCCCCTCGAACTTGATGCTCGCTCTGTCGGTCTTCCAGGTTCCGTTCAGCGCCGTGAGGTCGCCCGCGGCTTCGGTGGACACGACTTCGTTATCGGTCGCGCTCTCCTGTTGGGTGCAGGCAGCCGTCGACAGGACGAGCGCGGCAGCAATAGCGGTGCAGGTTAGCAGTCTCATTCGGATTCCCCCTTGTATTCACAGAGGGGGATGCCCCGTTGACCGCCCCGCTCTCCTGGGCGGCCCCGTCGTTATCGACAGGTGGGCGAGGTCGTCCGAGGCGGGAAGGTACTGTTGTTTAACCGAAAGTAAATACGGGTCAGTAACCCATGAGCGCGAGCACCTCGCGCCGGCTCCGCTCATCCGCGCGGAACGTGCCCATCATCCTGCTCGTGGTCATCATCACCCCCGGAGTCTGAACGCCGCGCGCGGTCATGCAGGCATGGCTGGCCTCGATGACGACCGCGACGCCCTTGGGTTGCAGATGATCCCAGATCGCGTCCGCCACCTGCGCGGTCAGCCGCTCCTGCACCTGCAGCCGCCGCGCGAAGCCGTGGAGCACGCGCGCGAGCTTGCTGATCCCGACCACCTTGTCGCCCGGCAGATAGGCGATCGACGCCTTGCCGATGATTGGAGCCATGTGATGCTCGCAATGCGACTGAAACGGAATGTCCTTCAGCAGCACGATCTCATCGTATCCGCCGACCTCGTGGAAGGTCCGGCTGAGGTGGATCGCCGGATCCTCCTCATAGCCGCGGGCATATTCCTTCCACGCCTTGGCTACGCGTCGCGGAGTGTCGAGAAGGCCTTCCCGGTCCGGATCGTCGCCCGCCCAGCGAATGAGCGTTCGGATCGCCTCGCCGACCTCGTTCGGGATCTCGCATTCCGGCGAGGACTGGACGAGATCGCCATCCTCCGGCTCGCCATGTTCGAACGCGCTCATCGATCCAGCTCCATCGCAATATCCTCGGCGACCGCGGCCGCCTGGTATCTGATATCGGGAACCGCAATGATTTCCCAATAGCGACCCTTCGTCAGCGGCCCCATCGCCCAGGCACGCTCGGCTCCGACCACACGCGAACGTTCGTCGACATCGAGCGCGATCCCGAGCTGGTCGGGCCGGGCCAGCCCGTCCGCGAGCATGCCCTTGAGCATTGGATCGCGAGTGCGCGAAATGGTTCCCAGCGGTCCTGTGCAATTGATCATGTAGGCGAAGCGCGCCTCGACGATCCGCGAGCCCCCGCGCCGGCGATAGGCGACCGCGAGAGCATTGCCCTCGTCCTGGACTGACTGGATCCGCCCAGCGACGATTTCGAGCCGCCCTTCCGCGACCATCTCGTGCAAGCGCTGGGCCACCTCGGGCGCGATGCGATGACGGTGGACGTCCCACCACGGACGAGCGTGACGCGCGAACCTCTTCTGCTCTTCCGGTGGCAGGCCCTGCCACAGCCGCTGGCTGTGCGGACGTAGCGCGTCGATGGCTGCTCGCCAGCCGACCTCCGCGCCTCGGTGCCGGAGCCAGCGCCAAAGCGCTCGAACATTGCCATGCGGCACGTCCTCCGCCTCGACGGGTGCCGGCGTGAAGTCCGCATGGCCGCGCGGGATGAGGCCCCTCCGCGACAGACCCACGATCCGCCCGCGATGCCCGGCGGCATCGAGCGAGAGGACCGCATCGACCATCGTCAAACCGGTACCGACCAGCAGGACGTCCTCGTGACTAGCCGCGAGGTCCTCGACTGCCTCCAGCGCCTCGCCACCCCAGGGATTATTGATCAGGCGAGCGCTGCCGTTCCCGAACGGCATCGGCTCGGGCGGCTGGTTGCCGATCGCCAGCACCAGTCCGCTTGCCTCGATGACGCCTCCGTTCTCGAGGCTCACGGACCAGCCGTGTTCGCCTGGCTCGGCCGAGGTCGCCTGCTTCTCGACGAGGCGCAGGCGGCCGGTCGCCATGCCTTCTTCCAATATGGCCTTCAGATAGCGCCCGAACTGTCGCCGCTCGACGAAGTCATGGCGGGTTCCGCCTTCCTCTTCCACGAGCCGGACGAAATGTTCGAGATCGTCTGGCCAAGCGCTCATGACCTCCGCACGGACGTTGAGCACATGCGCGGGCTCTCGAGTCGAATAAGCGACGCCAAGCCCCAGCCGGCCGCTGCCGTCGATCAGAACGGCATCCACGCCTTTGCGCACAAGCTGCGCCGCAACCATGGTTCCGGAAAAGCCGCCACCGATGACCGCGACCGGCAGACGCCGGTCAGATCTCATAATCCGGCCATTCGTTCGGATTCTTCGCGCCCGCCTTACGCTTCACCATGTGGTCGTGGAGCCGAAAGACGGTGCGGCCAGCCGTTTCCGTGAACCAGCCGGGTACAATGGCATGGACGATACAGGCCGCTCCGGCGCCGATGAGCTCGGCCCCGATCCTGACTGCGCCCGCGCCATGGCTGGCCCAGCTCATTCCGAGCGATCGCGGATGGTCCGTGAAGATGTTCCCAGACCCTGGTTTCTGTTGTTCTACAGCCATCGCCCCATTCGCTGTGAACCAAATTGGTGGCCCCGGCAGGACTCGAACCTGCGACCTGCGGTTTAGGAAACCGACGCTCTATCCTGCTGAGCTACGGAGCCTCCCGAGCCCCGAATAGGCATCCGCGACGCCTTTATCAATTCACTTGGCCGGGCGGCACGACCGGCAGTGGGAGCGGGACAATCGATACGCCTTCGTCGATCAGCGAACGCGCCTCGTCAGCGCTAGCCTGGCCGTGCACGGGCCGCGGCTCCATCTCGCCCAGGTGCATCGCGCGGGCCGTCTCGGGAAGGTCGGCTCCGACCCATTCGGAATTGCTGAGGAGTCTGGCCTGGAGCGACGCCAGCGCCGCGATCGCCTCCCTCGCCTCGGCCGGCGTGCCGTCGGAGCGGCTCACGCGCGGTGCCATCGGGGCCTTTGCGACGTGGGTCGATCCGCAATAGGGGCATTGGACCAGCCCGCGTCCGGTCTGCTCAGCGAAATCGCTGCTGGAGCCGAACCAGCCTTCGAAGACAGCGCAACCGTCGAGGCATTTGAGATCGAAGACGATCACCGCGCCACGGCTTCCTCGATCGGCCGCCGATGGCTGAGCGCTGGGACGCGGCTGCGTACGTCCGTGATCCGGCTGAGCTCGATCTCGGCAAAGGCCACGCCCGGTCCTTCATTCATATCTAGGAGCACCTCGCCCCATGGATCCACGACCATCGAGTGGCCGTAGGTTTTTCGACCGTCCTCATGATGACCCGACTGGGCTGCAGCCACGATGAACAGCCCCGCCTCGATCGCCCGCGCCCGCAACAGCACTTCCCAGTGGGCCTTGCCCGTCGGCACGGTGAAAGCGGCCGGCACCGCAATGACGTCGGCGTTCGCCTCGGCGAGCCGGGCGAACAGCGCCGGGAAGCGCAGGTCGTAGCAGATGGTCAGTCCCAGCTTCCCAACGGGGGTGCCGTCGACGATCACCGCTTCGCTACCATGCCGGTAGACGTTGCTTTCACGCCAGGTCTCGCCGGTCGGAAGGTCGACGTCGAACAGATGGATCTTGTCGTAGCGCGCACGGATCTCGCCGCGGGGGTCGACGATGAATGCCCGGTTGGCGAGCTGGCGCCCCTCGGTCCGCACCGCGAGCGACCCGATGTGGACCCAGATGCCGTGCTTGTGCGCGGCGTCGCGAACGGCCGCGAGCGCCTCGTCATTCTCTTCGAGGCGAACGTTTTTCGCGGCCCGGTCTGCATCGCGGTCGAGAAGGCCCGACATCTCCGGGGTGAACAGCATTGCCGCGCCGCCCTCCGCCGTCCGGCCGACGGCATCTGCAAGCAGCGCGGCATTGGCGGCGGGGTCGATGCCCGTCTGCGACTGGAAGAGCGCGATCTTGACCATCAGGCTGCCAAATATTGCTCCAGCTTGCCCTCGCGGTCCAGCCTATGGAGATCATCGCAACCGCCGATGTGCTGCCCGTTGATGAAGATCTGCGGCACCGTCGTCCTTCCGCCGGCGCGCTGGATCATCTCTTCCCGACGCGGACTTCCCCAGCTCAGCTCATATTCATCGTAATCCACGCCCTTGGACTCGAGCAGCTGCTTCGCCCGATAGCAAAAGCCGCACGTCGACTTCGAATAGATCTCCACCCGGGCCACGTCACTCGCTCCTGATCATGTCAGCTGCATCGGCTTGATTACTCGCGCCCAGCTGACGAGCTCGACGCGCTCGGCTCCGGCCCGCTTTAGCGCCCTTGCGCAGGCATTGGCGGTGCTCCCGGTCGTCAGCACGTCGTCCACAAGAACGACCGTGCGCCCTTGAAGCTCCGCCGATTTGTCCACCGCGAATGCGCCGGCGACCACTTTCCGGCGTTGCCGGAGGCTCATGCCCTTGAGCGCCGGCGTTCGCTTCACGCGCTTCAGCAGATGCGGCTCGGAGCGACAGCCGGTCGTCTTGGCCAGCTCCCGGGCGACCAGCGCAGACTGGTTGAACCCGCGCTGCCACAGCCGGCCGCGATGCAGCGGGACCGGGACGAGGATCGCCTTGTCACCCGTGCGCACGAGAGGCGCCATGTAGCGGGCCATCGTTCGCGCTAGCGCGACCTTCCTCCCGTACTTCAGCCTTATCGCGATACTCCGCGACAGTTCGTCATAGGCGACTGCCGATCGCATCCTCTGGATCCGCGGCGGCTTCGCGATGCAGACGCCGCATTCCTCGGCCTCCGTCGCCTCGAGCGGAAGCCCGCAGGTCGAGCAGCCATTGTCTCCCAGGAACTCGACCTGCCTCCAGCAGTCGGTGCAAAAGCTGTGCACTTCGTCGACGATTGTTCCGCAGCCGGCGCACCGGGCGGGCAGCGCAAAGTCCAGAACCTGCCTCGCTGCTGACCGAATGACCCGGACGACCCCCACATGCGTCTTGTCGCCGCTGGCTCGCCGCCGCACAAGCCCAGCCGTGAGTGGATTGTTCGACCAGCGGCTGCGCGCGATGCGCCTCGACCGGGCGCTTCGGCATGGGCCCGAGCTATTCCTTCACGAACGGAGCTTCGAGGACATTCTCGACCGCCTGTCGCTCATTCGCCGACGGTTCGGGAGAGCGCTGCTGATCGGCCGGTTCGAGGCTGCCTGGCGCGACCGCCTCCTTGCCTATGCCCAATCGGTGGACGTGATCGATGCGGATGAGATGCTGACGGTGGAGCCGGGCTCATACGACCTGTGCGTCGCCGCGAGCGGGCTCGACACCGTCGAGGACCTTCCGAACGCTTTGCTGACAATCCGCTTCGCCCTGGCTGAGGACGCATTGCTCATCGGCGCGGTGCCGGGAGGGGATACACTTCCGGCGCTCCGGGCGGCGATGCGCGCCGCCGACGAGCGGATGGGCGCGGCCACGGCGCACATCCACCCGCGCATCGAGCCCGCCGGGCTCACGTCGCTCCTCACGTCGGCGGGATTCTCCATGCCGGTCGTCGATGTGGATCGTGTCCAGGTCACCTACAAAAGCCTGTGGGACCTCGTTCGCGACCTGCGCGCAATGGGAGCGACCAACCTCCTTTCGGCCCGGTCCCGGCGCCCGTTATCGCGCTCTGCGGCCGCAGCCGCTGCCGAGCAGTTTAACGCGGCGGCGCGCGGCGGCCGCGTTACGGAATTGTTCGAAATCCTTCATTTCGCGGCCTGGACGCCTTCGTCGCAGCCCTAATGGATGAAGGCCGGTTAACCTCCTCACCGCAGGAGTTGTTAACCCGTAACGAGTAATCAGGCTCCGTGGACGTGGACCAGAGGAGGGTGGCGTGAACGCTATCCGGAAGACTTTGCGCTGTTTGCTCACCGACCAGAAGGGTGCAACGGCGATCGAATACGGACTCATCGTCGCTCTCATCGCCATCGCGATGATGGGTGGTCTTCGCGCGCTTGGCGGAGGTGCCGGCGGCATGTGGACGAATATCTCGTCGCAGGTTCAGAACACCTAGGCGGGCCGTATACGCGACCTCGTCGGGCTCAGGCTCGCCGCGTACCGTAGACGACGAGCTTCACCTTCTGGCCTGGCACGAGCCTCGAGTTCACAGCCAGGTTGTTGAGCGACAGGAACCGATCGAGCTGGAAGGTCCGATAGGCCATCCGGCTCGCGAGCGCTTGCACCGTGTCGCCCGGCCGGACCGTGTGCACATCGATGACTCGCGGGCGGATCGCATTGGCCTCGGCCTGCGAGATCCGGCGGATCGACTCCACCATCGGCACAAGTGGACCGATGCCCGCTCCGCCCCTGGTGAGCATCACAAAGTGGTACACCGTGTTGGGGCTCCACTGATAAGCGAAGACGCTGACGTCGACCGGACCTGATGAAGTGTTTGCGCGGGCAGTCGTGTAGGCGGCCGGGATCCCGTTGATCATCGTGCGCTGAGACGGCGGGACCGCCATCCGAACCTGCCCGCCCGAAAGCTGCTGAAGAACAAGGTGGATGTAGTTCTCGAGACTTCCGTTGTAGCGGCCGCCGCTGAACAGGGCCTTCCCTGCAGTCCCGCTGATCGACACTTCCGTCGTGCCGTTCTGCATCAGATAGCCCTGCGGCACGGCGAAGAAGATCCGGAGGTCCGGATGCGTGAAGGTCCGGCCTTCGATGACGCCCTGCGCCGGATCGTCGTCGACGAAGACGCCCTCCAGCTGATTGAGGAACTGGTCGCGGTTGCGAAGCCCCATGTTCAGCCTTCCGGTCGACCGCGCCGCGGCGACGGCGCGCTGCATTCGGTTCTCGCTCAGCGGGTGCGTGCTTGCCCATTCCGGCGTCTGGCGGCTGTCGCGCCCCTGGATGCGCGCCTCCAGAGCGGTGGCGCGCGTGATCGCGGCCAGAACTCCAGCGGCGCCGGCCGGATCATACCCCGCCGAGACGACGTATCTCATGCCGAGATTGTCCGCCTGATATTCCTGGTCGCGCGAGAAGCTCAAAGTCCGCATCTGCGCGGCCTGCATTGCCCCGCGAGAGAGCATGTCGCCAAACACGTTGCCGCCGACGACGCTCCCCAGCACTGCGCCTAGCACTCCGAGGATTGTGTTCCGCTGCGAATAGGACTGGCGCGCCTGAGCGTGGTTTCCGGCGACATGGCCGACCTCGTGCCCAAGGGCGAAGGCAAGCTGGGACTCATCGTCCATCAGCCCCATCAGCTGGCGCGTGATATAGATGAAGCCGCCCGGCGTCGCGAAGGCATTCTCGACGGCCGAATTGAGCACTGTGAAGCGATAGGCCTGGGGAGTGACTCCCGAATATGCGGCGACGCGGCGCCCGACGGAATCGACGTAGCTCGCGCGCGGCCCTGTTTCGGCGCCGCCGAACTCATCGATCAGCTTGGGATGGTCCTGCTGGGATTCCTGGACATACCGCGGATTGATCCCGCGCACGGGTGCCTGCGCCACGGACGCGGCGGAGCCCGCCACCAACGCGGCGGAGCCGAGGAGAAGGAACGCTCTACGCATGGTCTCTCTCTTGTTTCACTACGGGTGCGTAGTGACCCGACCGGAATTTAACGAGAGATGACTGGCGGCGGTTCCTCTCAGGCAATCGCCAGATATTTGGCGCGGCGCTGCTTAAGCAGTTCGTCGCCGGCGAGGGCGGAACAGCCCTTCATCTCCTCCAGGATCGCGGCCTTGAGGTTCTCGATCGCGAGCTGTGGATCGCGGTGAGCGCCGCCAAGGGGCTCATCGACGATTCGGTCGGCCACTCCAAGCGAAAGGAGGTCTTGCGCGGTGATCTTCATCGCCTCCGCGGCATCCGCCGCCTTGTCGGCCGTGCGCCACAGGATCGACGCACAACCCTCGGGCGAGATCACCGAATAAACGGCATGCTCGAACATCAGCACCCGGTTCGCGGCCGCGATGGCGACCGCTCCGCCGCTTCCGCCCTCGCCGACGATGACCGCGATCAGCGCCACTTTGAGCGAAAGGCATTCCTCGGTCGAGCGGGCAATCGCTTCCGCCTGCCCACGCTCCTCGGCCTGAACGCCCGGAAAGGCGCCCGGCGTGTCGACCAGGCTGACGACCGGAATCCCGAAGCGGTCGGCAAGGCGCATCAGGCGGATCGCCTTTCGATAGCCCTCCGGCTTGGCCATCCCGAAATTATGCTTAAGCCGCGACGCAGTATCGTCGCCTTTCTCATGGCCGATCAGCATCACGCGATGGCCGCCGATGGTGGCGAGGCCGCCAAGGATCGCGGGGTCGTCGGCAAAGGAGCGGTCGCCCGCCAGCGGAAGGAAATCCTCCGCGAGCCCCGCGACATAATCCTTGAAGTGCGGGCGCTCGGGATGGCGTGCGACCTGCGCCTTCTGCCACGGCGTCAGCTTGGCATAGGTGTCGCGGAGCAACTTGGCCGACTTGGCTTCGAGCTTTCCGATCTCGGCATCGAGGTCGAGCTCGCCGGCATTGGCTGTGTCACGAAGCTCCGACACGCGGGTCTCGAGCTCAGCAATGGGCTTCTCGAATTCGAGGTACGTCTGCATTGCGGGTGCGGGTACGGTGGAGGTTCCATTACGTCAACGACGGTCCGCGAGCGGGTGCCGGCTGTTGACCAGCTCGATCAGCCTTGCGCTGTCGACGTGCGTGTAGATTTGCGTTGTCGCTATGTCCGCGTGACCGAGCAGCGACTGGACCACGCGCAGGTCCGCTCCGCCCGAGAGCAGATGCGTCGCGAAGGCATGCCTCAGTACGTGCGGACTGATCCGCTCGGGTGGAATCCCGGCGTCCGCGGCCATGATCCGCACGATCTGGTATAGGCGCATCCGGCTCAGATGGGTCTTGCCGCTGGGGAACAGCCAGAGCGACGAGCCCGGAACATGCTCCCGCCAGCGGACGACTGCCTGCTCGGCGCGAGCGGAGATCGGGACGAGGCGTTCCTTCGAGCCCTTGCCCTTGAGGATCAGGAAAGGCTGGCCGACGCGCAAAGCTCCTCGCGGAAGGCTGACCAGCTCCGTCGCGCGAAGGCCCGATCCGTAGAGCAGTTCCAAAAGCGCGAGGTTGCGGCAGGCCAAGGGCTCGCCACTCACGGCGCGGGCTTCGGCGGCTTCGAAGAGCGCTGAGACCTCGTCCGAGTCCAGGATCTTGGGCAGCGGCCGCTCGAGGGCCGGCCGCGGCAAAGCGGCAGAGGGATCGTCCTTGCGGATCCCCTCCTCCACCAAGAAGCCGAAGAAACGCCGCAGGGCCGCGGAACGCCGCGCTACGGTGGACGGCGCAAGGTCGCTCCATTTGCCGCCCAGGCTGGATAGCGCTTCGCTGTCGGCGCTGCCCAATGTCCCGCCAAGCGCTTCGGCGGTCCGTTCGAGATCGGTGCGGTAGGCGGCGAGCGTGTTCCGGGAAGCACCCGCCTCCGCCGCCATCATGTCGAGGAAGCGGTCGACGAGCGCTCGATCCTCGAAGGTCACGTCACGTCCGTGCGAGCGCTTCCGCGGCGATCATGCGCGCCGTATACTCCTGGCCGGTGCGCCGAAGACCCGCGATCGCATGGAAGACGTGCGACGGGGGAATTTCCTCGAAGGTCGCCGCCTGAAGCCCCGTCCCGGTGAGGACCAGCACCGTCCCGGCCTGCCCGAATGCCGCAGCGCGGTCGATCATCCGGGTCCAGGGCGAGCGATTGCCGATGCGCAGGCCGAACCGGCCGCTCAAGCGGCTCGCCGTTTTCTCATCGATCCGCCCAAGCCCGGCGAGGCCTGCGACGAGCAGAGCGCTGCGCTTGTGGCCCTCACTGTCGTCGCGGTCGATGAAGGCGTTGATTCGACGCAAGCTGAGGTCGACGCCGCTCCCATCGGGCGACCCGAGCGCGAGCATTGCCCAGGCCTGGTCCGCATTCTCGTCGTCCATTTGGCTGACGGCCCGCACCCAGCGCGCCGCGTCCTGGTCGTAACCGGCGGCGAGCATGGAGGCGATCAGGTTCGGCGCATCCGACTGGAGGTCGGCGCTCGGCTCCACCAGCGCGGCGGCGCGGCCGAGCATCGCTCGTGCGCCCTGAGCCGGCACGTAGTCCTGCGACCCGCTCCAGATCCGCCGCATGGCGCCGAGCCTCGTATCGAGGTCCCGCCCAAGGAACGCCAGCCGGACCTGCCAGGCTTCGGTCTCGGGAATATCGTCGGGTCCGGTCGCATCGTAGATAGTCGAATGCAGATCGATCAGCGACTGCGAGGAGAAGACCCCGAGGCCCGCTGCGATCTGCGCCGATTCAAGGCGGTCGGCTGGAGCGATGATCGGTGACGCCGCCTGCCAGGCCCGAAGCTGCGGCGGCGCGGCATCGATCAGCCGATCGGGAAAGGTCAGGCCCGTCGCCGTGGCAAGGCCGAAGCGCCACGTGTCGAGCCGGTCCACCGCATCCCAGTTGATGACCACCGCACGGCGCGTGTTTCCGCCCGCGCCGACGACCTTCTGCGCAAGCTCGAGGTCGATGCCGCTCATGCGACCGCGGCGGCGGGCCGAATCGACCTGCGCCGCGGCCGTCTCCGGCTCGCCAGCCATCGCGGCGCACATCGCATCGACGAGCTGGACGATGTTCGCTTCGACCTTCTGGATGCCCTGCTGCAGAGGGCACAGAGCCGCCGGGTCTGCGTTCGCCAGCGCGCTCTGCACGCCCACCTGGAACATGCGCGGCGTGAAGCGGTCCGTGTCGACACCGGACACGATCAATCGCCCGGCGTCCGCTTCGCCCATGCGGATCAGGAGCCACGCGCGCTCGGCGGCCCAGTCGACCGGATTGATGTTCCGCGGAGCGGCGGCCCGAGCAAGCAAGGCGTTGCGCAGCGCGATATGTGCCCAGCGCGACGCGATGGGGGTCTCCATGCGGCGAAGCAGGGAGCCCAGAAATGCGCCGCTCGCTCCACGCCAAGGCGACGCACCTATTCCGACAGTTGCCGGATCGAGGCGCCCCACGACGCGCGGATCCCTGCGGGCATGATCGGGATATTCGACCGGCGGCGGGGGCGGCTCCGTCAACTCCTCGGTCAGAAGCTCTACAAGCCCGGTCTGGCTTTCGCCCACTCTGTCGGAAGGGCGGGAGGCGACCGGCGCTGGGGTTCCGGGCTGCACCGGCGCAGGAGATGCGGTCGGCCCGGTCGACTGCGGCTGCGCAGGCGCGACACTGTTGACCGGCGCCGCCGAATCCTGCGCCAGCGCCGGAAGAGCGATCGCGGCCGCGGCCGCCGCCGCAAGCAGTCGGCTAGTTCGCATTGGCAGGAGCGTTGACCTCGACTTCCATCGTGCTCGTCGGCACTTCGTCCGCCTGGCTGGAGAAGAAGAACATCAGGCCCACAAGCAAAAGGACCAGGACAAGGAGGACAATCACGGCTCGCGGCATCTTCTCTCGCGCTTGGAAAGGATAGGAAACGCGACCGCTTTTGCCGCCCTGCCCGCCCGCTGTATAGCCCTGAGCGTGGGAAAGCTCACAGACCGTCTCGACCGTCCGATCGTTCTCGTTGGCCTCATGGGCGCGGGCAAGTCGACCGTCGGCCGCCGACTGGCCAAGCGCCTCGGCCTTCCCTTCATCGACACGGACGCGGCGATCGAGGACGCCGCCGGCTACTCGGCCGCCGAAATGTTCGAGCGCTACGGCGAAGCGGATTTCCGCGACGGGGAACGGCGGCTGGTCGCGCGGCTGGTCGACGGCGAGGTCCGGGTGATTGCCACCGGCGGCGGCGTGTTCGTCGACCCGCGCACGCGCAAGCTGCTCAACCAGCGGGCGATCACCGTCTGGCTCGACGCCCCGGTGGACGTGCTCGCCGTCCGCACGGCGCGTCGGGACACGCGGCCGCTTCTCCGCAACGGCGATCCAAAGGGCACCCTGGAGCGGCTCGCGAAGGACCGCGGCCCATCCTATGCCGAGGCGCACATCCGCGTGACGAGCGGCGAAGGCGCGCACGGCGACGTGGTCGAATCGATCGTCATCGCGCTTGAATCGCATCTCGGCCCTGAAGTTTCCTAGCCGGGTTCCTTCACCGGCTCGTCCGGCAAGGGCCGGTCTGCCCCGAAGCTTCGGTCCAGCTTGGCGTGAAGGTCGCCAGTTACCGTTTGCGCCTCAAGCCGCTCGAGATCCCGCTCGCGATATTCGCGCTCGACCCGCTCCGCCTCACGGCGGGCGACTCCCAGCTTGATCAGCGCCTCGCGCCCCATGACCACGGCGCTTTCGTACAGCTCGCGTTCGCATACGGCGAGGTCCAGCCCGTCGAACTCGATCACCTGCAGCCGGTCGTAGAGCCGCGCCATGATCGCGGCATGCGGGAAAGTTTCCATCACCGCCTGCAGCTTGTCGCGGGTCAGCTCCTTGGGATTCTGGCAGAAGATTATGCCCTCGGCGGTCTCGGCGCCTGCGGTTCGCAGGAGATCGACCCGCGTGCCGTCGCCATAATAGACTTTCGTGCCGAACTCCTCGCTGAGCTCGATCAGCGCCGGCTTGCTATCGATAATCGTCACGGGGATCCGCTTGGCCATCAGCATCTGCGCGACCGTCTGGCCGAAACGGCCGTAGCCCACGACGATCACGTTCGTCTCGGGCGAGAATTCGGGCCCGTCGAGATCGACCGCCGGCTCGGGCATACGGCGCAGGATCCACTCGATCACCTGCATCAGGAAAGGCGTCGAGACCATCGTCAGGGTCACGATTGCGGCGAACAGCGACGCTGCTTCGCGCGTGATGAGCTGCGCGCTCGCGGCCTGGCCGAAGAGGACGAAGCCGAATTCGCCAGCCTGGCTGAGCAGCAGGCCGAGCCAAATTGCGCGGCCCTTCGTCATCCCGAACAGGAAGGCGAGCCCGGCGATGAGGATGGCCTTCACGACGATAATCCCGATCGCGAGTCCCAACACGAGGCCGGGCCGGGCGGCGACCGCGTTGAAGTCGATCAGCATCCCGACCGAGAGGAAGAAGAGGCCGAGCAGAATCGAGCGGAAGGGCTCGACGTCGCTTTCCAGCTCGTGCCGGTAGGGCAATTCGGCGAGCATCACTCCAGCGATGAAGGCTCCCAGCGCGGTCGAAAGATGCAGCGTGTGCATCAGGGCCGCGCTGGCGATCACCGCGAACAGGCCCGCGACGACGAACAGCTCGCGCTCGCCGAGGCGGCCGACCAGCCGGAACAAGGGATTGAGGATGTAGCGGCCGGCCAAGACCAGCCCGACGATCGCTCCGACCGTATAGAGCGCAAGCATTCCGCCCGACGGCGCGGTCGGGTCCGCAGGGGCGCGCGACATGGCCGCGATGATGGTGATCATCGGGACGATCGACAGGTCCTGGAAGAGGAGGACGGAGAAGGCGCGCTCCCCGCGCGGATGGTTGAGCTGGCCGGTTCCGCGAAGCATCGGCAGCACCTGCGCCGTCGACGACAATGCAAGCGGCAGGCCGATGGCGATGCTCGCTTCCAGGCTGAAGCCCAGCGCGAAATGCATGAGCGCGGCAAGTGCGAATCCGCACACGAGCACCTGCATCAGGCCGAGGCCGAAAATATCCTTCCTCAGCCGCCACAGCCGGTTCGGGTTCAGCTCGAGCCCGACGAGGAACAGCAGCAGCGCGATGCCGATTTCCGACACGGCCATGATGGAATCGGCCTCGCCGATCAGGCCAAGCGCCTGAGGACCGATGATCGCCCCACCGACGATGTAGCCGAGGGTCGCGCCGAGCCCGAGCTTGCGGAATATGGTGACGAACAGCAGCGCGGCGCCGAGCATGATGGCGCCGTCCATGAGCAAATTGCTTGCGGCGACCTCGGCCGCGGCTCCCGCGGCGAGCGTCGCGCTCATCCGCGCTCGCTCTTCATCGCCGCGAGCAAGGCCTTGAAGGGCAGCAGGATGGCCCCGTGGCGCGAGCGGCGCGACCGAGCAGGGACAAGCGCGGCGAGGCCTGGCCACTCACCGGGCTCATCGCGAGTGCCGGAAAGCCAGCCTTCGAGCTCCAGCACCGCACGGGCGACCTCATCCTCCCGCCGGCCTATTGCTCCTGCCGCGAGCAGGCTGGCGCTGGCCTGGCCGAAGGCGCAGGCGTGAACGCGCTGCGAGATTGCAACAATGCGACCGTCCTCGCCGCGCTGGACCTGCAAGCTGACGGTACTTCCACACGTCGGCGAACGCTGCTCCGACGAGCCGTCGACGTGCTCCAGCTCGCGGGGCTCGGGCAGCGAAGCCGCCAGCCGCAGGATCTCGGTCGTATAGAGTGGAGCGTTCATTCCTTGCGCCATGTGGTGCCGGAAGCGCTATCCTCCAACACGATGCCTTCCGCCTTCAATTCCTCGCGGATGCGGTCGGCGGTCGCAAAGTCGCGGTTCCTCTTCGCCTCGGCCCGCTCGGCGATGCGGGTTTCGATGTCGCCGGCGTCGCCGCCGCCCTGGAACCATTCGTCGGCCGAGCTCTGGAGCAGCCCGAGAAGTCCGGCACTCGCCCTCAGCGCTGCCGGATCGTCAATGGCCGAGAGTCGGGACATCGCGAGCGGTGTGTTCAGGTCGTCCGACAGGGCTTCGACGACACCCGGATCGAGATCCCCGCCATCGACATTGGCCGCCACCCGGTACAGGCGATCGAGAGTTGCCTTCGCTTGCGCAACCACCTCATCCGTCCAGCTAAGCGGCTGCCGGTAATGCGCCGACAGCAGCGCCAGCCGCAGTGTCTCGCCGCGGTGGCCCTGCTCCAGAAGCTCCGCCGGAGTGACGATATTGCCCAGCGACTTGGACATCTTCTCGCTTCCCATGTCGACGAAGCCGTTGTGCACCCAGTAGCGCGCAAGCGGCAGCCCACCGTGAGCGCATCGGCTCTGCGCCACCTCGTTCTCATGGTGCGGGAAGATCAGGTCGAGCCCGCCGCCGTGGATGTCGATCGTCTCGCCGAGGTGCCGCTCGATCATCGCCGAGCATTCGACATGCCAGCCCGGCCGCCCGCGGCCCCATGGCGAATCCCAGCCGACCACGCCTTCGTCGCTCGGCTTCCACAGCACGAAATCGGCCGGGTCGCGCTTGTACGGGGCGACCTCCACCCGGGCGCCGGCAAGCATCGCCTCGCGGTCGCGGCGGCTGAGCGCGCCATAGTCCGGGTTCGACGGAACGCTGAAGAGGACGTGACCCATCGCTTCGTAGGCATGCCCGGTCTCGATCAGCCGGTCGATCATGGCGATCATCGCGGGGATTTCCTGCGTCGCGTGCGGCGCGATGTCCGGCGGGATCACGCCGAGCGCGCCCATGTCCTCCAGATAATGCCGCTCGTAACGCTCGGTGATCACCGAAGGGTCGACGCCCTCCTTCTCGGCGGCGGCGATGATCTTGTCGTCCACGTCCGTGACGTTGCGCGCATAGACGAGGCTCTTCTCGCCGAACTCGTGCCGGATCAGGCGGGCGAGCGTGTCGAACACGACCGCCGGCCGCGCATTGCCGATATGCGCCCGACCGTAGACCGTCGGCCCGCACACATACATGGTGATGCGCTGGGGGTTGAGCGGAACGAATGGCCGCTTCTCGCGCGTCATCGTGTCGTAGAGGCGGATCACTCCTGGCCTTCCTCAATGCTTGTCGCGGAGCCCTTGCGCCGCGTCTCGACCCAGTCGACGACCGCTCGGCCGCTGGCGTTCAGCAGCGGGTAGGTCCGCGAATTGCGCATCCAGTCGGGCCGCTGCTCGTCGGGGCCGTAGATCAGGTCGGTGGCGAGGTTCGCCAGAAGGAAGAACAGGGTCACCGCCAGCAAGCCCTTCAGCATCCCGAAGCCCGCGCCGAGCACCCGGTCAAACGGTCCGAGCATCGAGCTCCGCGACTTCTTCCCGATCGAGCGCGCGAGCAGCTTGATGAACAGGAAGCTCGGCAGGAACAGGAGAACGAAGGCCAGCACCGCGCCTGCGGTCGCCGTGCCCACCGCGCCGGTGAGCGCTTCGGAAACCGGCGAATGGAACAGCCGAAGAGCGACGATCCCCACGACCCAGGCGAGCAGCGACAGGACTTCGTGCACCAGCCCGCGGACGAAGCCGATCATGGCTCCCCCGCCCAGCAGGACGATGACGAAGATGTCGAGCGCGCTCATGGAGATGCGGCTAGCGAGTTCTTTTCGTCATTGCGAGCGCGGCGAAGCAATCCAGCCGCTCTGGATTGCCGCGTCGCCTCCGGCGCCTCGCAATGACGGTTCAGCGTCCGAGGATTTGGTCAACGAGCGCACGGACGTTCGTGAATTGCGCCGTCGCAATACCTTCCGCGGCTTTAGCTCCTGAAGGCGCCCACGCCCGTTCGAAGCCGAGCTTGGCGGCCTCCTTGAGGCGCAACCCGGAATGGGCGACCTGCCGAACTTCGCCCGACAAGGCGATCTCGCCAAAGACGATGCACTCATTGGGGATCGGCCGCTCAGACAAAGCCGAAAT
The DNA here is from genome assembly GCA_963829625.1 of uncultured Alphaproteobacteria bacterium. GTDB lineage: Bacteria > Pseudomonadota > Alphaproteobacteria > Sphingomonadales > Sphingomonadaceae > Sphingomicrobium. Next base: position 23,737 of record CAWHJH010000009.1, read on the forward strand.
CAGCGCCGCCGCCACGGCGAGGTCGGCGGCCGGGTCGGTCAGGCGATAGCCGCCGGCAACGTTGAGATAGACTTCGGCGGTCGCGAAGCTGAGGCCGCAGCGCGCCTCCAGCACGGCGAGGATCATCGCCATGCGCCCGCTGTCCCATCCGACCGCCGCTCGCCTCGGCGTCGCGCCGCTGGCGAGGCGGACGGTCAGCGCCTGAATCTCGACCAGCACTGGCCTGCTGCCTTCCAGCGCGGGGAAGATGCTCGTTCCGCTCACCGGCTCGCCGCGCTGCGTGAGGAAGAGCACCGACGGGTTCGGCACCTCTGTCAGGCCCTCGCGCTCCATCGCGAAGACGCCGATCTCGTCCGTGCCGCCGAAGCGGTTCTTCATCGCGCGGAGGATTCGGTACTGGTGGCTGCGCTCGCCTTCGAAGCTTAGCACCGTGTCGACCATATGTTCGAGCACGCGAGGGCCCGCGATGGTGCCGTCCTTGGTAACGTGGCCGACGAGGACGACCGCGGTGCCCCGCTCCTTCGCGAACCGCACCAGTTCCTGCGCCGAGGCGCGGACCTGGCTGACCGTACCGGGCGCGCCCTCGATCAGGTCGGAATGCATCGTCTGGATGGAATCGATGACGAGGAGGTCCGCGCCGCCATTGTCGCCCAGCGTGGTCAGGATATCGCGGACCGAGGTAGCCGCCGCCAGCCGGACCGGCGCCTTGCCGAGCCCAAGCCGCACCGCGCGCAGCCGCACCTGTTCGGCCAATTCCTCGCCCGAAACGTAGACCACGTTCCTACCCCGCATCGCGAGATCGGCGCATACCTGTAGAAGCAGGGTCGACTTGCCGATGCCCGGGTCGCCCCCGACCAGCATCGCCGAACCCGGCACGATCCCGCCTCCGATGGCGCGGTCGAATTCGGCGATTCCCGTCGTGATCCGCTCCGGCAGCGCGACCGGGTGGTCCAGACCGACGAGCGGAATGACCCGCCCGCCGCCTTGTAGATTGTGCTTGGCCGCAAAGATGCTCGACACCTCCGCGGACTCCTGGACGAGCGTGTTCCACTCGCTGCAGTCGGCGCACTGGCCCTGCCAGCGGCTCGAGATCGAGCCGCAGGCCTGGCACGTGTAACGGGTCTTCGGTTTCGCCATCCTGCTTCGAACCTAACGGAACGAAGCAGGAACGCAACGGTGCAATCCGAAGCCGATCAAAAGACCGCTTCGGCCTTGGACTTCATCATCTGCTGGCGGACCAGCGGGATCGGCGGGCCGCCGAAGCCGAGGAACTGGTCGTGGAAGTCCTTCCACGCCTTTTGCCCGCCGCGGCTGGCCGTCCAGTCGTCGCGCAGCTTGCGGATCATCAGCTTGCCCATGGTGTAGTTGAGATAGGCCGGGTCGTAGGTGCCGCGCGCCGCCTGCTGCTTCGCATTGCCTTCGTCCTGATAGCATTGGTTTCGGAACAGGTCGTAGCTCTGCTGCTGCGTCATCGACCCCGTGTGCATGCCGATCGCCGACAGATAGCGGCAGTTGCGCAGCAAGGCGTTCGACAGCTGGCCGATCAGGATTTCGTCCCCGCCGCCGCCGACGCCTGCCTGCCTCATCATCTCCTCGGTGTAGTGCGCCCAGCCTTCCGCGAAGGCGTATCCGACGAACACCCGGCCGAACATGTTCTTCGACCTGTTGGCGTGGAGGAAGTTGAGGAAGTGGCCCGGCCACACTTCGTGGACCGAGGTGAACAGGAGATCCGCCTTGCCCGGGATGTAGGCAAGCTGCGCCGCCTTCGACCAGGTCGGGTCAGGCGGCGAGATGTAATAGACCGACGGCAGGTTCTTTTCGTACGGCCCGGGTATGTTGATGTAGGCGCTGTTCTGCCGATTGTAGGGCGGCAATTCCTCGACCTTGGCCTCCTCAGGCCCAGGGATCGTCACGATATCCTTGTCGAGGAGGAACTGCTTGAGTCCGGCCAGCTGCGCACGCGCGCCGGCGACGGGTCCGCCTTCGGGCTTGTCGGCGTTCATCTTCAGCATGCAGTCCGAAATGGTCGCGCCCGCAGCGTAGCGGCCGCAGGCCTCCTTCAGCAGCTTCTGGTTCGCCTCGAGGTCGGCTCGGCCGATCCTCTCCAGCTCCTCGACCGGCGTGGTCACCATTTCCGTGTCGGCGAGCATCCGCTGGAACTTCGCCTTGCCGAGCGGAAAGTTGGGTTTGGCGGCTCCGCGTTGGGCTTCGACCCATTTCACGGTTTCCTGCATCGCCTTCATGGCATTGTCGGACGCGGCCTTGAGCGCCTTCTGGTCCTCGTCGGTGCCAACGCCCTTCCAGGCGGTCATGCCATCGCCTGGATAATATTCGACAAAGCCGCCGAAAGCCTTCGCCGCATAATCGACGAAGCTGATCGGCATCGGCGTGCGGATGTTCGTCCGCATCTGCTCGGCGGCGCCCGGGATGTTCTGAAGGAACTTGATATAGGCCTTCAGCCGCTGCTCCTTCGGCGCGTAGGGCACGGTGATGTAAACCGAAGGATCAAGCAGGCCGAGATAGGCCGCGGGGTTGCTATGCAACTGGTCCGCGCCATCCGGGTCGATCCAGAACAATTGGCCCTTCGCGACGGCGACCAGATAGTCGCGCTCATACTTTTGCTGGTCGGTGAGCTTGTCGTCGCCGAACGCCTGGGCGTCGGAGATCGCCTTCTTCAGCCGAGCAACGTCGGCGTCGATCGCGGCCTGCGAGAGGTCGGCGATCTGCCCATCGAATTCATGCCGTCCCTGCGCGACCGCGAAGCCGGGATTCGACTTGAAGCTGGCTTCGATGAAGCCATTGACGAAGCCGGGCCAGTCGCCCTCCGTGGCTTGCGCGGAACTGCCGGATTGGTTCGAATTGTCCTCCATCTGGCAACCGCCCATGGCCATCGCCGCTACTGCAACTGACGCGATCAGGAACTTCCGCATTAGTTCTCTCTCCCTCGCGGCTCGCGTAGAACTGCGGTCGTGCATCGGCAAGCGAGCGGGTCGCGATTGCGGCCAGGGTGAAGCGTGACTAGGGCGAAGGCGTGATTCCCGCCCCTTTGCGAATCCCCGATTACCGCGCGTTCTGGCTGTCGCGGTTGGCCACGACCATCGCGCAGATGGCGATGGTCATCGTCATCGGCTGGCAGGTCTACGACATCGCGCGCGAGACGATGGGGATACGCGAGGCGGCGTTTCAGCTCGGCCTCGTCGGGCTCGTCCAGTTTGTGCCCTTGTTCGTGCTGACCCCGGTCAGCGGATGGACCGCAGACCGGCTCGACCGCCGGATCATCGCGCGGGCCGTCATCGCGCTCGAATGCCTGTGCGCGCTGATCCTGTTCTGGGCGACGTGGGAGGATTTCATCAGCCTTCCAATCCTGTTCGGAGTCGCTGCCCTGCTCGGTGTTGCGCGCGCGTTCGCCGGGCCGGCGCTTGGCGCCCTCGCCCCCAACCTCGTCCCCCGCGAAATCCTGCCCCAGGCAATCGCCCTCAGCTCGGCCGCGTGGCAGACCGGAGCGATCGCGGGGCCGGCAATCGGCGGCATCCTCTACGACATCACCCCGCACTTCCCCTACGCGTTCAGCGCGGTGCTGTTCGCCTTCTCCACGGTTTGCCTGTTCACCATCAAGCCGATCGCCCGCACGGCCCTGAAGCCGGGAAGTCCGCTGAAACAGATGGCGGACGGACTTTCCTACGTCCGCCGCAACCGCCTCGTGCTCGGAGCGATCACGCTCGACCTGTTCGCCGTGCTGCTGGGCGGAGTGACGGCGATGTTGCCCGTCTATGCCCGCGACATCCTGCAAGTCGGCGCGGACGGGCTTGGGCCGCTGCGCGCCGCTCCCGCCGTCGGGGCGACTCTAACCGCCATATTCTTCTCTGTCCGGCCGCTCAGGACCAATGTCGGCGTGAAGATGCTGGTCGCGGTGGTCATTTTCGGCGCGGCGACTGCCGTGTTCGGCTTTTCGACCTGGTATCCACTGTCGCTGGCGATGCTGGCGCTGCTCGGCGCTGCCGACATGTTCTCGGTCTACATTCGCCAGTCGCTGATCCAGCTGCATACGCCCGACGACATGCGCGGCCGCGTCGCCGCCGTGTCCACGCTCGCCATTTCGGCATCGAACGAGCTCGGCGAGACGAGGAGCGGCTTCACCGCCGCGCTTCTGGGACCGATCACGGCCACCGTCGCCGGCGGAATTGCAGCGGTAGCCGTGACCTTGATTTGGGCAGGCCTGTTCCCCGAGCTACGCCGCGCCAGGACCTTCGAGCTTCCCGACGAACCGCCGCCCGAGGAAGCAACCGTCATCGCCGGCGGAGCCTGACTTGCATGTGAGAGCGTCCCACCCGAACTAGCCGCTTCAAATCCAGAAGGAGAGCCTTGCATGAAGGCGAACAGCGTCCTCGAGACCATCGGAAACACCCCGCACATCCGCATCAATCGCCTGTTCGGCGACAAGGCCGAAGTCTGGGTGAAGTCCGAGCGTTCGAACCCCGGCGCGTCGATCAAGGACCGTATCGCGCTCTCCATGGTCGAGGACGCGGAGCGCAGCGGCAAGCTGAAGCCCGGCGGCACGATCGTCGAGCCGACCTCCGGCAACACCGGCATCGGCCTTGCGATGGTTGCGGCCGTGAAAGGCTACAAGCTGGTCCTCGTCATGCCGGACAGCATGAGCATCGAGCGCCGCCGCCTGATGCTCGCTTTTGGCGCGACCTTCGACCTGACGCCGCGCGAAAAGGGCATGAAAGGCTCGATCGCCCGTGCACAGGAAATCATCGCCGAGACTCCCAATTCGTGGATGCCCCAGCAGTTCGAGAATCCCGCAAACGTCGAGGTCCATCGCCGCACGACCGCGCAAGAGATCCTGGCCGACTTCCGCGACAATCCGATCGACGCCCTGATCACCGGCGTCGGCACCGGTGGCCACATCACCGCCTGCGCCGAGGTGCTGAAGAAGGAATGGCCGAACCTGAAGGTTTTCGCCGTGGAGCCCACGCTTTCTCCCGTCCTGTCCGGCGGAGACCCGGGCCCGCACCCGATTCAGGGAATTGGAGCAGGTTTCATTCCTGCAATCATGAACACGAGCCTGCTCGACGGCGTGATCCAGGTCGACCCGAACGATGCCAAGGAAATGGCGCGCCGGGCCGCTCGCGAGGAAGGCCTGCTCGTCGGCATCTCTTCGGGCGCGACGCTTTCCGCGATCCAGCAGAAGCTACCGGAATTGGGCGAGAATTCTCGAATTCTTGGCTTTAATTACGACACCGGCGAGCGCTATCTCTCGGTGGCCGACTTCCTGCCCGAATAAAAGTGGTAAAGGGGCGGTAACCTTGTTCCTTACCCGTGGCGTTAACGCCGCCGGCTTAAAAGCCTTCGTTAGCGGGACGGACCCGCAACCGAAGGTTTTGGAATGCGTAGAGCGCGCTTCGCAAGAGCAGTTGAAAAAGTAGGAACGGCGCCAGAACGCGCGTCGGTCGGCGAAGCGCTGTGGTTCGACGTCCGCTCGTCCGACAGCGCGGGCGACGGCTCGCTGCTCGCTTCGCGCGTTTCCGGTCTCGACCATACCGCAATCGTTCTCGCCGCGACGCACCTGCTCACTGGTCTCGCCTTCGTGCTCATGCACGGTTCGGGGGCTGCAGATCAGCTGTTGAGCCTGACCGTTCCCTTGCTCCTCGTCCTGCTGCTGGACGTGGCTGCCGCTGCGGCTCTGCATTTCCGCGACCGCTTCGCGTTCAAGCCCAATGCGGTGATCCGGGGCATGTGCTCCTACATGCTCGCGATCGGCCTGCTGTGGACGATGGTCGGCGTCCACGCGACCGGTCCGGAGCATGTGGATCACTGGGCCCTTCCGTTAGTGATGATCGGCGGAGGCGCGGCCATGGCAGCCATTGTCGGCGCAAGCTCGCCGCCGCTCGCCATCGTCAATGTCGTGACTCTCATCTTCGGGGCAGTCGTCCTGAGCGGCTCGCCTTATGTCATCGGGGCCACGGCTCTGCTTTCGAGCGTCATGATCGCGCACAGCGTCATCTCGGCACGGCAGGTCATCGCGGCCGGCCGCCGGCGGCTCAACCTCGATGCCGAGGCGCGCAAGGCGCTTAACTTTGTCGAGGAATTCGAAGCGAGCGGGCGCGGGTGGTTCTGGGAAACCAATGCCGAAGGCACATTGTCCTATGTGTCGCAGCAGCTTGCCGACGACTTCCGCTGCCAGGCGCATGAACTCCTCGGGCGCCAGTTCACCGACCTGCTGTCGGTCGACACGAGCCACGAGAAGACGCTCGGCTTCCACCTTTCGGCGCGCTTCCCTTTCTCCGACGTGGTCGTGACCGCCGCAAGCGACGAGGACATCCACTGGTCGCTGTCCGGCAACCCGATCTTCGACGATCGCGGCCGCTTCCTCGGCTTCCGTGGCATCGGAACCGACCTGACCGAGCAGCGCCGTTCCGAGCAGGAGATCACGAGGCTCGCGCGGTTCGACTCGCTCACCGGCCTGCCCAACCGGGCGATGATGCGGCAGACGCTCGACGAGGCACTGCGCAACGCGACGAGCCGGCAGAAGGGCTGCGCGCTCTTCCTGATCGACCTCGACCGCTTCAAGAACGTCAACGACACGCTCGGCCATCCGGTCGGAGACGCGCTCCTCCGCCAGGTCGCCGACCGCCTGAAGCTCGCGATGGGCGACCATGGGCAGGTCGGGCGCTTGGGCGGCGACGAGTTCAAGGCCGTGCTTCCGGGCACGGTCGACATCGGCCTGCTGGAATCGCTGGCGCGCACGCTGATCGAGCAGGTGTCGCGGCCTTATAATATCGACGGCCACCGCGTGGTGATCGGCGCGTCAGTCGGCGTCGCCATCGGCGACCCAGGCCGCTGCACCGCCGACAGCCTTGTTCGCGATGCCGATCTCGCTCTTTACGCGGCGAAGGACGCAGGCCGGGGCAAGCACTGCTTCTACGAGCAGGCTATGCACACCGAGGCGTCGGATCGCCAGGTCCTGGAGAACGACCTTCGCCAGGCCATAGACAAAGGCGAGCTGTGGGTCGCCTACCAGCCGATCATCGAGGCCGTCAGCGAGGAAGTGTCCGGCTTCGAAGCGCTCGTGCGCTGGGATCATCCGCTGCGCGGCCGGGTATCGCCCGACAAGTTCATCCCGCTCGCCGAGGAATGCGGTCTCATCCCGCGGATCGGCACTTGGGTGCTCGAGACCGCACTCGAGGAAGCGTCGCACTGGCCGGACTCGGTGCGCATCGCCATCAACCTCTCGCCAATCCAGTTCAACGATCCGAACATCGTCGACATCGTGTCGAGCGCTCTCGCGCGGACCAGCGTGCGTGCTAACCGGCTGGAGCTGGAGATTACCGAGGGTGTTTTCCTTGCCGAGGGCGACACCACCGACGAAACGTTCGCCCGCCTCAAGGACCTCGGAGTGCGCCTGGCGCTCGACGATTTCGGGACCGGCTACAGTTCGCTCGGCTATTTGAAGAAGGCACCGTTCGACAAGATCAAGATCGACCAGAGCTTCGTTCGCGGAGCCGCCTCCAAGACCAGCCGCAACAGCGCCATCATCCGCGCCATCGTGACGCTCGCCGAGAGCCTGCAGATGGACACGTGCGCCGAGGGCGTGGAGACTCACGACGATCTCCACCTCATCCGCGAGCTAGGGTGCAGCCACGTGCAGGGCTACATCTTCGGCAAGCCGCTCGAGAGCACAGCGGCCCGCGAAATGGCGTCAAAGGCGATCGCCGAGGCCGACGGCTTCAAATGCCTTCGCGAGCCGCGCCAGCGTCTCATGCGGCGCGCCATGGCGTCGTTCGAGGGCGAGGCCTGCGAAGTCCGGCTACGCAATATCTCGATCATGGGCGCTCTGGTCGAATGCGACCGGGCCGTCGCTCCGGGAACTCGCGTCGTCATGGACATCGTCGGCGCCGGCCCGATCGAGGGGACCGTCCGCTGGGCGCAGGCCGGAAAGTTCGGCATCCAGTTCAACGACGCGTTCCAGATGTCTCGGCTCGCGCCGAAGAAGCAGAAGACCAACGAAGTCCAGATGCTTCAGCCCTGGTACGTCGGTCAGCAGAAGGCGGCCAGCTAGAAGGCTTCCTCGGGAAGCTTCATGATCGATTCCGCACCGGCTTCCACCTGCCGGCGGAGCCCGGACGCCAGCGGAAGCTCGCGCTCCGCATAGAATCGCCCGGTGACCAGCTTCGCTTCGTGGAAGTCGCGCTCGCCCGAGCCGTTCGCCGCGAGCGGCCCTGAAACCTGCACCATCTTCAGCCACATCCAGCCCAGGATGACGAGGCCCATCAGCTCCATGTAGGAATAAGCACCCGCCCCGGCATTGTCGGGGTCGGCCATGCCGTTCTGTGCGAGCCACATGGTTGCCCGCTGAAGCTCCCCGACCGCGGGCTCCAGGCCCTCGCCGAGACCCGCCGGGTCGCCGGCCGCCTTCGCCGCCGCAATGTCCTCCCCGATCACCTCGAACAGTGTGCGCAGCGCACGACCGCCGTCCTTGCCAAGCTTGCGGCCTACGAGGTCCATCGCCTGGATGCCGTTCGTGCCTTCGTAGATCTGTGCGATCCGGGCATCGCGAACGAACTGCTCCATCCCATGCTCGCGGATGTAGCCGTGACCGCCGAAGATCTGCTGGGCCTGGACGGTCGCGTCGAAACCCTTGTCGGTTAGATAGCCCTTGATGACCGGGGTGATCAGCGAGACGAGGTCGTCGGCGCGCTGGCGCTCCTCCTCGCTCTGCGCGCGGCGCGACAGGTCCACCTGGAGCGCGCCCCACAGAATCAAGGCGCGCGCCGCCTGGTTGAACGAGCGGATCTCCATCAGCATCCGACGCACGTCCGGGTGGACGAAGAGCGTGTCGGCCTTGGCGTTCTGGTCCTGAGCCTCCTTGTGGAGCGCCCGGCCCTGCCTGCGTTCGCGGGCGTAGGTGACAGCGTTCTGATAGGCGACCTCGCCCTGCGCGAGACCCTGAAGGCCGACGCCGAGGCGGGCAGCGTTCATCATGATGAACATCGCCGCGAGGCCCTTTTCCGCCTCGCCGACGAGCCAGCCCTTCGCACCGTCATAGTTCATCACGCAGGTGGAATTGCCGTGGATGCCCATCTTCTTCTCGATGGAGCCGCAGCTGACCGTATTGCGCTCGCCCAGGCTGCCGTCGTCGTTGACGATGAACTTGGGCACCAGGAACAGGGAAATGCCTTTCACATTGTCCGGCGCACCGGCGATCTTGGCGATCACCATGTGGATGATGTTCTCGCTAAGGTCGTGCTCGCCCGACGAAATGAAGATCTTCGTGCCGGTCAGCGAATAGCTTCCATCCGGGTTCGGGTCTGCGCGGGTCTTCAGCAGGCCGAGGTCGGTTCCGCAATGCGGCTCCGTCAGGTTCATCGTGCCGGTCCACCGGCCACTGACCATGTTCGGAAGATACTTCGCCTTCTGCTCGTCGGTGCCCTTGACCAACAGCGCGGCGATCGCGCCCTGGGTCAGGCCGTTGTACATTTCGAAGCTGTGGTTGGCCGAGCAGAGAAACTCGGAGATGGCGGTCGAAACCACGTGCGGCATCCCCTGCCCGCCATATTCCTCGGGCGCTGAGAGGGTCGTCCAGCCGTTGGCGACGAACTGATCCCAGGCGTCCTTGAAGCCCGGCGGAGTCGTCACCGACCCGTCGTCGTTGCGCTTGCAGCCTTCCTCGTCGCCCACACGATTGAGCGGCTGAAGAACCTCCTCGCAGAAGCGCGCACCCTCTTCGAGCACCGCCTGAATGAGGTCGGGCGTCGCGTTGGCGAAGCCCGGCAGGTTCGAATAGCGGCCGATCTCCAGCACATCCTCGAGGATGAACCGCGTTTCGCGCACCGGTGCGGTATAGGTCGGCATCAGCTTTCCTTCTGTTGGAGTCGGTCGTTAAGGAGGCCGCAGAACTCGTCGAGCTCGGCGATGGTGGCGTCGATGTCGTGCTTCTGGCGCTCGAGGATGGCGATCCGATCCCGGCAGCGATCAAGCGTCGCCAGCATCTGCGTGTGCTGCTGGTCGCCAACATCGTAGAGGTCGAGTAACTCGCGGATGTCGTTGAGGCTGAAGCCCACTCTCTTGCCGCGCAGGATCCAGGTCAGGCGCGCGCGGTCGCGGTCGGTGTAAAGCCGCGTCGTGCCGCGTCGTTCGGGCCCGATCAGCTCCTCATCTTCGTAGAAGCGCAGCGCGCGGGCGGTGACGCCGAAGTCGTCACACATTTCGCCGATCGAGTAATAGCGCCGTTCAGCGTCCATCGACGCGGCTATGCTTTACGTTCACGTAAACGTCAACTGTTGTGAGGATTTCAACTCGGGTTCAGGCAGGGGGCGACAAAGCCGGACATGACACCTATATGACGCGCCTAGCAGTCTGGCCGGGGACAATGCTGATCACGAATCCGTTCGAGCCCCTCGATGGGGATACGCTGCACGAAGAGTGCGGGATTTTCGGCATCTGGGGTGCCGATAACGCCGCGAGCTTCGTCGCTTTGGGGCTTCATGCGCTGCAACATCGGGGGCAGGAAGCCGCCGGCATCACCAGCTACGACGGAGCGCATTTCCACTCGCACCGCGCGATGGGCCATGTCGCCGGCAACTTCGACCGCGACGATGTCATGCGCAAGCTGCTCGGCCGCGCAGGCATCGGGCATGTGCGCTATTCCACGACCGGCGAGACCGCGCTGCGTAATGTCCAGCCACTCTTCGCCGAGCTGAACGACGGCGGCTTCGCGGTTGCCCACAACGGCAATCTGTCGAACGCGATGAGGCTCCGGCGCACGCTCAATCGCCGCGGCTCGATCTTCCAGTCGACCAGCGACACGGAAGTCATCATCCACCTCGTCGCGACGTCGCAGGCCTCTAGCCCGATGGACCGGCTGATCGATGCGCTGAAGCAGGTGGAAGGCGCTTACTCGCTGCTCGTCCTCACCGAGGAAGGGCTGATCGCCTGCCGCGACCCGCTCGGCATCCGTCCTCTGGTCATGGGCAAGCTCGGCGAAGCGACGATCTTCGCTTCGGAAACCGTCGCCCTCGACGTGATCGGCGCCCGTTTCATCCGCGACGTCGACCCGGGCGAGCTGGTGGTCGTCAACAGCAGCGGCACCCGCTCGTTCCGGCCGTTCCAGGACGCACAGCCCCGCCCCTGCATCTTCGAGCACGTCTATTTCTCCCGCCCGGATTCGATCGTCGACGGGACTTCGGTCTACGAAGTTCGCAAGGCGATCGGCGCGGAACTTGTCGCGTGAGGCGCCCGTCGAGGCGGACCTCGTCGTGCCGGTCCCGGACAGCGGCGTTCCGGCGGCGCTGGGCTTCAGCCAGGAATCGGGCATTCCGTTCGAGCTGGGCATCATCCGCTCGCACTATGTCGGCCGGACCTTCATCCAGCCGAGCCAGGAAGTGCGCCACCTGGGCGTGAAGCTGAAGCATAACGCCAATTCCGCCCTCATCCGCGGCAAGCGCATCGTGCTCATCGATGATTCGATCGTCCGCGGCACGACCTCGGTGAAGATCGTGCAGATGATGCGCGACGCGGGCGCCCGCGAAGTCCACATGCGCATCGCCTCGCCGCCGACGAAGCACAGCTGCTTCTATGGCGTCGACACTCCGGAACGCGCGAAGCTCCTCGCCGCGCAGATGAGCGTCGAAGGCATGTCTGACTACATCAACGCCGACAGCCTCGCCTTCATCTCGATCGACGGCCTCTATCGCGCCCTTGGCGACAGCCGCGACGCCAAGCAGCCGCAGCGCTGCGACGCCTGCTTCACCGGCGAATATCCGACGCGGCTGACCGACGCCGAGGAAAACAGTCCCGGATCGACCTTGTCTTTGGTCGCTGCGCGCTAGCCGCTACAGGCGCGCACATGTCTGATTCGAAACCGCTCTCCGGCAAGCTTGCGCTTGTCACCGGCGCCAGCCGCGGCATTGGCGCCGCAACCGCCGAAGCCCTCGCGCGTGAAGGTGCTCACGTCATCCTGGTTGCCCGGACGGCGAAGGCTCTCGAAGAAGTCGAGGACCGCATCCATGCCGAAGGCGGGAACGCGACCATCGCACCGCTCGACCTCATCGACGGAACATCGATCCCGAAATTGGCGGAAGCGGTCCGGCAGCGTTGGGACGCGCTGGACATACTGGTTCTCAACGCTGGAATGCTCGGGTCGCTCACCCCGGTCGAGCATATCGACGTGAAGGAATATGGACGCGTGCTGGCGACCAACTTGCTCGCCCCGCAAGGGCTGCTCGCCGTCTTCGATCCGATGCTCCGCAAGGCCGAACGCGCCGACGTTTTCGGAGTCACATCCACCGTCGGGCATGAGCCGCGCGCCTTCTGGGGCGCCTATGGCTCCTCCAAGGCCGCGCTCGAAAACCTGCTCGGCGCCTATGCCGACGAGACCGAGCATACCGGCCGCATCCGGGTCCACATCCTGAACCCGGGCCCGACGCGTACCCGCATGCGCCAGCTCGCCTTCCCGGGCGAGGAGCCGGAGAGCGTGAAGCCGCCCGAGGCGGTCGCGGAATTCATCCTCCAGCGGCTCTCGGCCGACGTGAAGACTGGCGAGCTCGTCCGCGCCGAGGGCTGACTGCGCCGAGCCGCGCTTCCCGCACGACCGGGCGAACTTCCCTGCCGACTCCGAAGGCCTATCCTCTCATCATTCCTGGAGGGTAATTGAATGGGTTGGATGATCGGACGGACAGCGGCGCTGTCCAATCCGGAAGCTGCAAGACGCAAGGCGATCGAGAAGCTGAGGAGCCTCGCGGAGCTAGACGATCCGGAAAGCGTGGTCGTCCCGATCCTCCTCGACGCGTTGCTGATGGTCGAGGCCTATCGCGGTGCTCGGCACCAGATCAGCTTCCTTCCGGAGCTGACGGAAAGCGTGGACGCGCTTCTTCGCGAGGTGACGATCGTCGAGAAATCGAAAGAGTGGACGAAGCCCTAGGTCTTCACCAGGGTCGCCTGCGCGACCCCGATGGCGCTGCCGCGGAAGCCGCCTTCGCAATACATCAGATAGTAGCGCCAGAGGCGGTGGAATTCCTCGGAGAAGCCTTGAAGCTTCCCGCTTTCGACCGCCTCGTCATAGTTCTGCCGCCAGCTTTTCAGAGTGCGCGCATAATCCTCACCGAAGTCGGCGCTGCGGTCCTGCCAGCTCAGCTCGCGTTCGTGCGCCAGTCCGCTGAACTCGCGTTCGTTGATCAGCATGCCGCCGGGGAAGATGTAAGTCTGGATGAAGTCCGCGTTGCGCGCATAGTTCGCGAACACGTCCGGCTGCATGAAGATGAACTGAAGAGCTGCACGGCCGCCAGGCTTCAGGTTGCGGGCGATGCAATCGAGATAGGCGCCCCACCAGCGCCGGCCGACGGCCTCGACCATTTCCACCGAGGCGACGGCATCGAACTGCTCCGCGACGTCGCGATAGTCCTGCAGGCGGATCTCAATCCGGTCCGTCAGTCCGCTTCCCTCGATCTCGCGCTCGGCCCAGGCCTTCTGCTCGGTCGAGAGGGTGAGGCCGACGACGTTCGCGCCGCGCCGTGCTGCTTCGATGGCAAGGCCTCCCCAGCCGCAGCCGATCTCCAGCAGGCGCGTGCCTTCCCGGATCTTCAGGCGGTCGAGCAACTGGTCGATCTTGTTGCGCTGCGCATCGGAGAGAGCGCTGTCCCGCATCCACAGGGCTGACGAATACGTCATCGTGTCGTCGAGCCAGGCCGAATAGAAGTCGTTGCCGAGGTCGTAGTGGGCGGCGATGTTCGCCTTCGCCTGCTGCGGCTTATTGTCGCGCAGGCGATGGGCCAGCGCGTTCAGCCATCGAGCAGGTCCCTTGGCGCGGCCGAGCTCGCCGAGCGAAACGGCATTGGCGCTGAACAGCTCGAACAGAGGCACGGGGTCCGGCGACGCCCATTCGCCAAGCTCCCACGCCTTGTACCAGCCGACGGAGCCGGACACGCCGAGCCTGACCAGCGCCATCCAGCTCCTGAGCTCGATCCGCGCCGCGGGCCCGGGATTGCGGAAGCCGAGCCGCCGGCGCGAGCCGTCAGGAAGAGTCGTGTCGATCCCGCCGCGTTCGAGATGCCGGTCGATGCGATCGAGGACGCCGCGGACGCCGGGTGCGATGATCCGCGCGACCAGGCCTCCGCCGGTCGTGAAGCCGCGATCGCCATGCACCAGATGTGCGCCACGCGAGCTCATGACGGCTCAGTTATGAACTGGGAACGTAATTGTCGAGGTTTTGCGGCATCCCGGTCCGCCGGTCTCGATGACGGCCTCTCGCGCGAGCCGCGACCGGCGTCCCTGGCCGTAGCGCGCGTCGCCTATCGCGATCCGCGCCGAGCAGCCCTCGCGCATCACCTCAGCCTGCGGAACGATCGACCATTTGAGGAACTTCTGCAGCTTGGGATCGCGGCGGATCGCCTCGCGCACGATCGGGTCCTCCATGTTGGCCGGTTGGCATTCCGTGACCGTGCCGAAGCCGCCCGCGATCGGATCGTAGCGACTGCGCCGGTAGCAACCGTCCTCGCGCCAGACGAGATCGCGCCGCCAGAAGGCGACCGGGGGTGGCGACGCGAAGATCGACCTCGCCTCGCGATCTCCCGCCCAGTCGCGCACCGCTGCATTGGCCCGATCGGTAATGAGCAGGTTGATGGCGATGTAGGCGAGGATAATTCCGATCACCACCTGCGGAAGTCGCCGCCACTCCTTGCCGTGCTGCTCGCGTCGCTTCGACACGCCGATGCCGATCGCGAGCAGGAGCCATAGCCAGACATCGATGATGAACAGGCCGTCGGCGTGGAACCAGAGGTTGGAGAAGGGCGACAGCAGCTGGACCGAATAGGTCGTCAGCATGTCGAGCAAGGGATGCGTTGCCGCGCCCAGGTAGCAGAGCAGCACCAGCCAGCGGAACCGCATGGGCAGGCCGCTCTTGAACTGCTTGTCGTGGCTCAATTGCCAGCGGTCGAGCAGCCACAATAGGCCGGCGAGGATCGGCGGCATGACCACGACGCCGCCAAAGAGGCCATGGGTGAAGCCGCGGTGGATGGCCAGCGGGTCCCATGGCGCATTGCCGAAGAAGACGTCGATGTCCGGCATGTTCGCGCCGAGGATCAGCGCGGCAAGGCCCTTGCGCGTGGTGGTCTTCAGACCAGCCTGGCCCAGCACCCAGCCGGCCATCGAGTGGGTAAGATTGTCCAATCAGGCCCCCATCCGTCATTGCGAGCGGAGCGAAGCAATCCAGAACGGAGGCTGGATTGCCGCGTCGCTAGCGCTCCTCGCATTGACGGGGAAGAGGGTTCGTAATCCTCAGAGCTTGTGCGGCTCTTTTTCGACCTGCCAGGTCTGGCCCTTGGAAACGAGCGCCTGCAGGTCCGCCTTCTTGCCGGATGCGGCGGCGGCGTTCTGTTCGATCACCGCGGATTCAAAGGTCGGTGCCGGATCGTCGTAGATGACGCCAAGCGCGACCGGGAAACCCTGCGGCAGGTCGATCAACATTGCGGCAACGCCCCGGTTCTTCGGATTGTGAACCAGCACCGCCGGATCGTCGCCCTCGACAATCTTCAATGCCAGCCGCTCCACGTCGAGGGCCAGGCCCTTCGTGCCGTTCGCAAACAGCATCTTTTCCCCAGCCTGCAACCAGAGCTGCTTTTCCGCCGCTGCATCGCGCGCGGTGAAGGAGCCGAAGACATCATCGTTATAGACGATGCAGTTCTGGAAGATTTCGACGAAACTCGCGCCCTTGTGCGCGTGCGCGGCCTTGAGCACGTCCGGCAGGTTCTTGTGGACGTCGATCCCCCGCGCAACGAACCGAGCGCCAGAGCCGAGCGCGAACAGTCCGGGCGTCACCGGCCGGTCGACTGAGCCGAACGGAGTCGAGGGCGAGCGCGTGCCGACACGGCTGGTCGGCGAATATTGCCCCTTGGTCAGGCCGTAGATCTCGTTGTTGAACAAGAGGATCTGGCAATCGAGGTTGCGGCGGAGCACGTGCATCGTGTGGTTGCCGCCGATCGACAGCGCGTCGCCGTCACCGGTGATGATCCACACGTCGAGCTCCGGATTGGCGAGCTTGATGCCCGTCGCGAACGCCGGAGCACGGCCGTGAATCGTGTGGAAGCCGTAGGTCGCCATGTAATAAGGGAAGCGGCTGGAGCAGCCGATGCCGCTCACGAACACCGTCTTCTCGCGCGCGACGCCGAGGTCCGGCATCGTCCGCTGAACCGCCTTCAGCACCGCATAGTCGCCGCAGCCCGGGCACCAGCGGACCTCCTGGTCGCTCGCCCAGTCCTTGGCGGTGGTAACCTTTGTCATCTCGTTCATCAGAACATGATCCAGTAAATCAGCAGACACACGACCACGAGCATGATGATCATCGGCCAGGGATTGATCGGTTTCATGCGTACTATCCGCGAATGTTCACAATGTTCACACTGACGGCGTCGTTTTTCCGGCCATCGCCGCTTCGATCGCCGCCTCGATCTCGGCGATGAGGAAGGGCTGACCACTGACCTTGTTGAGCGGCTTCGCGTCGACGAGGAACTGGTCGCGAAGGACGGTCTTCAGCTGGCCAGTGTTCATCTCGGGAACGAGGATATGCTCGAAAGACCGAAGTAGGACAGACATATTTCGCGGCAGCGGCCAGATGTGGCGGATGTGGACGTGGGCCACGTCAAGACCCTTGTTCAGCGAGCGCCGCACTGCCTGGTGGATCGGGCCGAAGGTCGAGCCCCAGCCGACGACGGCCAGCTTCGCGCCTTCCTTGCCGATGCAGACATCCTGGTTGGGGATCGTCTCCACCACCCTGTTGACCTTGGCGGCGCGCGTCTCGGTCATCTCCCGGTGCGCCGCTGGCGAGTAGTCGATGTTGCCGCTGCCAGGAGCCTTCTCGATCCCGCCGATGCGATGTTCCAGCCCCGGCGTGCCCGGCTTGATCCAAGGCCGTGCGAGATCCTCATTGCGGGCGTAGGGCATGACGCCTTCACCTTCCGCCGGCGCCTTGTCGAAATAGCTGACCGGGAACGGCTCGTAGCCGCTCATGTCCGGCACTTTCCACGGCTCCGCCGCATTGGCGATGTAACCGTCGGTGAGCAGCATGACCGGCGTCATGTAGCGGGTGGAAATCCTCACCGCCTCGATCGCGCATTCGAACGCATCGGCGGGCGAGCGCGCGGCGATTACCGGCAGCGGAGCGTCCGCATTGCGGCCGTAAACCGCCTGGTAGAGGTCCGATTGCTCAGTCTTGGTCGGAAGTCCCGTCGAAGGCCCGCCGCGCTGCGAGTTGACCACGATCAGCGGAAGCTCGGTCATGATCGCGAGGCCCAGCGCCTCGGTCTTGAGAGCGATGCCGGGACCCGATGAAGACGTCACGCCGAGCTGGCCTGCGTAGGATGCGCCGATCGCCGCGCAGATTGCCGCAATCTCGTCCTCCGCCTGGAACGTGGTGATTCCGAACTCCTTCAGCCGCGCCAGATGGTGCAGCAGAGGACTGGCCGGAGTGATCGGATAAGAACCGAAGAACATCGGCAGGTTCGCAAGCTGAGCGCCGGCGACGAGGCCCAGCGCCAGCGATTCCGCTCCCGTGACGGTGCGGTAGAGGCCCGGCTCCGCGGGGGCCGCGTCGATGTGATGTTTGTGAACTCCGCCGAGTTCGACCGTCTCGCCATAGGCATGGCCGGCATTGAGCGCGACGATGTTCGCCTCCGCCAGCTCCGGCGCCTTGGCGAACTTGGCTTTGAGCCAGTCCACGATCGGCTGGCGATCCCGGTCGAACATCCAGAGCGCGAGCCCCAGCGTCCACATGTTCTTGCAGCGCAGCGCCTCCTTGTTGCCGAGGCCGAACGGCTTCACGGCATCGAGCGTCAGCTGCGAGATGTTGAAGTGAACGAGTTGCCATTTGGCGAGGCTGCCGTCCTCCAGCGGATTCTGGTCATAGCCCGCCTTGGCGAGGTTGCGTGGCGTGAACTCACCCTCGTCGGCGATGATCAGCCCGCCATCGCGAAGCTGGTCGACGTTCACCTTGAGCGCGGCCGGGTTCATCGCGATCAGGACGTCGGGCTGGTCGCCCGCGGTCTCGATCGAGGCTGAGCCGAAGTTGATCTGGAAGGCGCTGACGCCAAACGTCGTTCCCTGCGGAGCACGGATCTCCGCCGGGAAATCCGGGAAGGTCGCGAGGTCGTTGCCGGCGAGCGCCGTGGAAAGCGTGAATTGGCCGCCGGTGAGCTGCATGCCGTCGCCGCTGTCGCCCGCGAAACGGACGACGACGGCTTCGGACTTGGGATGCGAGGCGGCTTCGTCCTCGGTGATGAGATGGGTGGCTGTCGCCACTTGGCAGTCCTTACAAACGCTTATGGTTACCTGTTGCACCCTCTTTAGGACTCCAACGCCCCTTTCGCCACTTCTAATGCTCGCGCTAAGGCAGCCTTTCATGAGCAAAGACGATCACAAATACCGCCGCGGCGTCGGCGTGATGCTATTGAACGAGGACGGAAAGGTCTTCGTCGGGCGGCGCATCGATAATACCGACGAGGCCTGGCAGATGCCCCAGGGTGGCATCGACGAGGGCGAGAAACCCTGGGCGACGGCCAAGCGCGAGCTGGAGGAGGAAACGGGCATCCCGCCTCACCTCGTCGAGCGGATCGCCGAGTGCCCCGAGCGGCTGAAGTACGATCTTCCGCCGGAGCTTCAGGGCAAATTATGGGGCGGCAAGTGGAGAGGCCAGCTTCAGGACTGGTATCTGGCACGCTTCCTCGGCGACGACAGCGACGTGAACATCGCTACCAAAGACCCCGAGTTCAATGACTGGAAATGGGTCGATCCGGACCAGCTTCCCGACCTGATCGTGCCGTTCAAGCGCGATCTCTACCGGCGGCTGGTCGACGAATTCCGCAAATATTTCTGAAGCTCAGCTTCGCTGCTGAGCCGTAAAATAGCCGATGCCGCCGCCAACGAGGGCGCCGATGATCGGACCGACGAACGGCAGGGGAATGGCTACGAGCGCGCCGATGCCGGCGGCGATCGCGGTGCGCTTGTGGACGGGATTTTCCAACATCGCTTGCTCCTTTGTTGGTGTATTATATAGTTAATACACTTAGGAGTCCAGTACCGCTACAGCGAGGCGGCGGCCTTACTTCTTCTTGCCGCTCGCCTTCTTCGCCTTCTTGCCGTCATCGACCTTCCCGACCGTGTCGATACTTCGGCGGGCGATGTCCAACGCGAGCTTCCAGAGGGCCCCGCCGTCGGCGCCGGACTTGGCGGCCTTTTTCAGATCGTCGGCGGCTTCCAGCGCGAGCGCCTTCGCTTTCTTCGGATCGCGAAGCGCGGCCGCCGCGGCAACGAGGGTCGCGGCGACGACTTCGGTGGTCAGCGGGTTCTGGGCGAGCTTCTTCGCGCCCTTAACGACCTTCTGCACTTTCGCACTGCGCGCAGGCTTGGCGGCAGCCTTGGTTGCCTTGGGCGCCTTCGTCTTGGACGCAGCAGTGGCGGCCGGGCGCGCCGAAGCGGACTTTGCCGTTACCGCCTTCTTCGTCTTTTCCTTCGCCAACTCTGCTCTCCCCCTGATTTTTCGAAGCGAAACGGCCTTACCGTCACACGGCTGTAATGTCGCTCTGTTTCAACTCGGCGACAGAGCCGCAGCCTGCTAGAGAGCGACCCCATGGCAGCAACACGTGCAAGGCGAATGGCCACTTCCGCAGAATCGCAACTGCCAGTCCCTGCGGCGGAAGCGACGGGCGAGCTGCCGGCGCCCCGCGAGCAGCGTTACTTCAACCGGGAACTGAGCTGGCTCGCCTTCAACCGGCGCGTGCTGGAGGAGGCGTGCAACGGGCATCACCCGCTGCTTGAGCGGCTACGCTTCCTGTCGATCTCCGCCAGCAACCTCGACGAATTCTTCATGGTCCGGGTCGCCGGGCTGAAGGCGCACCAGGCGCTGGGGGTGGAGGAACGCTCTGCCGATGGGATGACGACCGCGCAGCAGCTTCTCGCGATCGAAGCGGAGGCCGACCGGCTGGTCGAAAGCCAGGAAGAAGTCTCCCGGAGCCTTCGCGACGCGCTTGCGGCCGTCGACGTGATCATGGTTGGCGACGAGGCCCTGGACCAGAAGGCGGAAAGCTGGCTCGATTCCTATTTTCGCGAACAGATCTTCCCGGTTCTGACGCCGCAGGCGATCGACCCGGCCCACCCCTTCCCCTTCATCCCGAACAAGGGCTTCTCGCTCCTTTTCGAGCTCAAGCGGGGGAAGCTGCAAATGCGGGAGCTCATCATGCTTCCGGCGGGGGTCCCACGCTTCGTCCGCATTCCCGGCGATCAGTCGCGCTACATTGCGCTCGAGAGGCTGATCCGGCGCAAGACCGATTATCTATTCCCGAAATATGAACTGGTCCGATCCGGCGTCTTCCGCGTGCTGCGCGACAGCGACATCGAAGTCGAGGAGGAAGCGGAGGACCTCGTCCGCTACTTCCGTACGGCCATCAAACGCCGCCGGCGCGGCAGCGTCGTCCGCCTGGAGATTGAAACCGGCATGCCCGACGTGCTGGTCCGCTTCGTCAAGGACGGCCTCGACGCCGCGAATGCGATCATCTCGGAAAGCGGCTGGCTCGGCATGTCCGACCTGTCGGCGATCGTGGAGGAAGACCGGCCCGAGCTGAAGTTCCCGCCGTTCGATCCGCGCATTCCCGAACGCATCCGCGAGCATGGCGGCGACTGCTTCGCGGCCATCCGGGAAAAGGACATTCTCGTCCACCATCCCTACGAAAGCTTCGAGGTGGTCGTCGAGTTCGTCCGCCAGGCGGCCGCCGATCCGGACGTCGTCGCGATCAAGCAGACGCTCTACCGCGCCGGCAAGCAGTCGGCGATCATCCGTGCGCTGATCGACGCTGCCGAAGCCGGCAAGTCCGTCACCGCAGTGGTCGAGCTGAAGGCGCGCTTCGACGAGGAGCAGAACATCCTCTGGGCTAACGCGCTGGAGCGCGCCGGAGTGCAGGTCGTCTACGGCTTCGTCGACTGGAAGACGCACGCCAAGGTTTCGATGGTCGTCCGCCGCGAGGCCAAGGGCTATCGCACCTACTGCCACTTCGGGACCGGCAATTATCATCCGGTGACGGCCCGCATCTACACCGACGTCAGCTACTTCACCGCCGAACCGCGGCTCGGGCGCGATGCGACGAAGCTGTTCAACTATATCACCGGCTACCTCGAGCCGAAGAACCTGCGCCAGCTCGTCATTTCACCGGCGGGAATGCGCCCGGAGCTGCTGCGGCTGATCGACGCGGAGATCGCCTCGGCCAAGGCCAAGAAGCCCGCCGGAATCTGGGCCAAGGTCAACTCGCTCGTCGACCCGATGATCATCGACAAGCTCTACGAGGCGAGCCAGGCCGGAGTCCCCATCGACCTCGTCGTGCGCGGCATCTGCTGCCTTCGTCCCGGCGTTCCAGGCCTGTCGGAAAACATCTTCGTGAAGTCGATCGTCGGCCGTTTCCTGGAACATGCACGCATGTGGTGCTTTGCAAACGAGCATGAGCTGCCGCACCCGTCATCGCGCGTGTACATCAGCTCCGCGGACTGGATGCCACGCAATCTGGACCGGCGGATCGAGTACATGCTTCCAATCGAGAACCCCACCGTGCATGCGCAGCTTCTCGACCAGGTGATGGTCGCGAACCTGCTCGACAACGAGCAAAGCTGGCGGCTGCTGCCGGACGGCACCTACGAACGGCTCCAGGCCAAGGCCAACGACGCGTTCAACCTGCACGAATATTTCATGAGCAATCCGTCCCTGTCGGGACGCGGGCAGGCGCTGAAGAAAGGCCGCAGGGTTCCCAAGCTGCGCTTTCAGCGCGGTCGATAGGCCGTAGCCTTGTCGCGCAAACCCGTCGCAGTCGTCGACATCGGTTCGAACTCTGTCCGGCTGGTCGTCTATTCGGGGCGGCAACGGGCGCCCTCGCCCATCTTCAACGAGAAGGTGATGGCCGGCCTCGGCGCGGGTCTCCGCAACGACGGCGACATGTCCGACGAGAGCGAGCGCAAGGCGCTCACCGCGCTGTGCCGCTACAAGCTGCTTCTGCGCCACATGGGAGTGAAGGAAGCCCAGGTCGTCGCCACGGCGGCCGTGCGCGACGCCGACAATGCCGACGACTTCGTCGATGCCGTCACCAGGATCGGCCTGCCCTGCGAGGTCATCAGCGCGGAAGAGGAAGCACGCTACTCGGGCCTCGGCGTCATCTCGGCCTTTCCCGGTGCAAGCGGCATCGTCGGCGACCTCGGCGGCGGCAGCCTGGAGCTGGTCGAGGTGGAAGACGGCACAGTCGGGCGCAACATCTCGCTTCCACTCGGCGTGCTTAGGGTCGAGCGCGGAAAATCCGGCGAACAGAAGGCCCGCGAGATGATCCGCCGCGGGCTGAAGGACGCCGGGCTTGCCAAGGCAGGACGCGACAAGCCTTTCTACATGGTCGGCGGGTCGTGGCGCGCCCTTGCCAAGCTGGACATGATCGCCACCGACTTCCCCATTCCCGCCACGCATCACTACCGGATGAAGCCGCAGAAGGTCGCAGACCTCCGGCGGATGGCCGAGAGAAGCGACCTAGCGAGCGCACTTTCCGGAGCGCGCCAGGCAAGCGCGCCGGTCGCCGCGATGCTCCTCGAGCAGGTCGTCGAGGAGATCCGGCCGAGCGAGTTGCTCGTTTCCGCTTCCGGCCTTCGCGAGGGGCTTCTCTATTCGCAGCTGGAAAAGCGAATCCGGGCGCTCGACCCGCTCATCGAAGCGGCGCGCGACGCGGGCGGAGGCGAGCATCGCTTCGGACAACATGGCGATGAGCTGCACGCCTGGATCGCTCCATTGTTCGACGGCCCTCCGGAACAGGAGCGCCTGAGGCTGGCGTCCTGCCTTCTGGCCGATGTCGCCTGGCAGGCCGCGCCGATGTTCCGCGCCGACCGCGGCGTGGAAATGGCGCTTCACGGCGACTGGACGGCGGTCGACGCGGGCGGACGGGTGATGATGGCGCAGGCCCTCACTTCGAACTTCGGGCGCGACCGGTTGCCCGACGACCGCCTGAGCCAATTATGCCGGGCCGAGGATCTGCACCGCGCGCACTGCTGGGGCCTCGCGATGCGGCTCGGCCAGAGACTGAGCGGCGGCGTCGCCTCCGTGCTCGAGCGGACCAGCCTGAAACTGACCAGAACGTCGGTCACACTGTGCGTTCCGCACCGCGAGGATGCGCTGGCCGGAGACGCAGTCCGGCGAAGACTTCAGCGCCTCGCCGATGCTCTGGGCAGGAATGCGGAAGTCGCGACCTTCATCTAGGCGGCGCCTTGAACCAAAGCGCCCTGGCCGAGTTACGGCGCTGTAACGATGCCTACGCCAAGCCCCTCCGAGGAGTTGTTGGTCCTCCGGCGCAAGCCAAGGATAACCGGCTGGCTAAGTCTCGGCTGGCGTCTTGTCGCAATGGCGGCGCTCCTCGGAATCCTCATCCTCATTCACTGGCTCGAGCGCGAGGGACTCAAGGATACGCACGACGGTTCGGTCAGCCTCCTCGACGTCATCTATTTCACGATGATCAGCGCGACGACGACCGGGTACGGCGACATCGTGCCCGTCACCGACCGGACGCGCATGTTCGACGCGATCGTCGTCACGCCGATCCGCATCCTCTTCCTGCTGATCCTCGCCGGCTCGGCCTATTCGTTCGTAGCGCGGCGTTCCTGGGAAAAATTCATCATGAAGCGAATCCAGCGCACCCTTTGCGACCACATCGTCGTCGCGGGCTTCGGCACCAAGAACACCCGCGCCGTAAAGGAACTGATCGACCTGGGATCCGATCCGCCGGACATCGTCGTCATCGATACCAACGACGACCGGCTCGAGAAGGCCAAGGCGATGGGCTGCACCGTGCTCAAGGCCGATGCGACCCGTGACGAAACTCTGAAGGCCGTTCACGTCAACCGCGCCAAGCTCATGATCATCTCGGCCGGCCGCGACGATACGTCGATCCTGATCTGCCTGACCGCGCGCCATCATGCGCCTGATCTCAGGATTAGCGTCGCCGTAAATGCGGAGGACAATGAAATCCCCGCCAAGCGCGCCGGCGCCGACGTGGTCGTCAATCCACTGGACTTCGCCGGCCTGCTCCTGGCGACCACGCACGGCGGCCAGCATATCGCCGATTATCTCGCCGACCTCGCCTCGCGCGAAGGCCGCGTGCAGCTCATCGAACGCGACATCAAGCCGGAGGAAGTGGGCAAGTCGCTGAAGGAAATCTCCGACGGGCTCGGGCTCCGGATCATCCGTGATGGAACGCCATACGGCTTCTGGAGGCCGCAAGTTCAAAGGCTCGAGGCGGGCGACATCATCATGGAGATCTGCCCCACCTGCGAATGAGGCGAGTGGCGTTCGGCGCGGGCTCCGGCTAGGAGCCGACCGCATGGGGGGATTGTCGTCCACCGAACAGGCAATCGTCGAACGCGCCGTGGCCGAGCCAATGCTCGACCAGGTGCTCGAATGGTCTGCGGTCAACAGCGGCTCGCGCAACATCGATGGGCTCGGCCAAATGGCCGCGCTCCTCGGCGACGCCTTTTCCGCGCTCCCGGGAAGCGTCGTGCTCGTGGACTGCGGCGCCGGTCGATGCGGTCGACGCATCGGGCAGAAGGATCGACCTGCAGCACGGCCGCAACCTGCACTTGAAGGTGCGCCCGGATGCGCCCGCTCAGCTGCTCTTCACCGGTCACATGGACACGGTATTCGCCGCCGACCACGCGTTCCAGCAGACGCGATGGATGGACGGCGAAGTGCTCAATGGTCCCGGCGTCGCCGACATGAAAGGCGGAATCGCCGTGATGCTCGCCGCGCTGAAGGCCGTCGAGGCGAGCGAAGGAGCGGCGAACCTCGGCTACGAGGTCATCATCAATAGCGACGAGGAGGTCGGCTCTCTCGGATCGGCGGCCCTGATCGCCGAGGCGGCGCGCGGCAAAAAGGCTGCGCTCACTTATGAGCCCTCCGCCTTGCCCGACGGCACCCTTGCGGGAGCGCGGCCGGGAAGCGGCAATTTCGCCATCACCATCCACGGCCGCTCGGCCCATGCCGGCCGCAACCCGGAGGACGGTCGCAACGCCATCGCGGCGGCTGCCCACCTGACCCTGCTGTTCGAAGCGATGCGGCAGCCGGGCCTTACCGTTAACCCCGCGCGCATCGACGGCGGATCGCCGACCAATGTCGTTCCAGACGTAGCGATCCTCAGGGTCAACCTTCGCCCGGCGACGCCTGAGCTTGAGACCATCGCCCGTGCAATGATCGACGAGGCGGTCGCATTGGTTTCCACGGAGCGCGAGGTTCGCATCGAGCTGCACGGCGGCTTTGCCCGCCCACCCAAGCCGATGACTCCGGAAGCGGAAGCCCTGTTCAACCTTGTCAAGCAGGCCGGCGCCGATCTCGGCCAGGCCATCGGCTGGCAGGCGAGCGGCGGCGTGTGCGACGGCAACAACATCGCCGCCTGCGGCGTGCCCGTGGTGGACACGATGGGCGTGCGCGGCGGCAAGATCCACAGCATGGAGGAATTTCTGATCGTCGAGAGCCTGAAGGAGCGCGCGGCCCTGTCGGCGCTGACCATCATGCGCCTTGCGGGAGCGTCCGCATGACCTTCCGGGTCCGTCCCGCGACCGGCGAGGATTTCGCGGCCATCTACGAAATGGCCAAGCTGACCGGCGGCGGCTTCACCAATCTGCCGCCCGACCGCGCGACCCTGGTCCAGAAGCTGGCGCGTTCGGAAGACAGCTTCTCGCGCGCCGAGGACAGTCAGTCGGACGATCTCTACGTCTTCGTTTTGGAAGACCCGAAGGCGGGGATCATCCGCGGCACGTGCCAGGTGTTCGGCCAGGTCGGGGTCCGGCAGCCCTTCTACTCCTATCATCTGAGCACGCTCACCCAGACCAGCCCGGAACTCGGGAAGACCTTTCGCAACCAGACGCTGACCCTGACGACCGATCTCGAAGGATCGTCTGAGGTCGGCGGCCTGTTCCTGCATCCGAATGCCCGCGCCGGCGGTTGGGGGGCGCTGATCGCCCGCAGCCGCTATTTGTTCATCAAGTCCCACCGCCAACGCTTCGGCAAGCGCATCCTCGCCGAGCTTCGCGGAGTGATGGACGAGGCCGGGAACGCGCCCTTCTGGGACGGGCTGGCTGGTCGGTTCTTCGACATGACCTTTCCCGAAGCGGACCAGTTCAACGCGATCCACGGAACGCAATTCATCGCCGATTTGATGCCCAAGACGCCGATCTACGTGTCGCTGCTGAGCGACGCTGCGCGCGGGGTGATGGGGCTGCCCCATCCAAGCGGGCGTGCGGCGCTGCGCATGCTCGAGGAAGAGGGCTTCGTCTTCGACCGCTACATCGACATTTTCGACGGCGGACCGACGGTCACCGCCGATATCGACGACCTCCGAACGATCGACGAATCCGACGAGGAGACGATCGTGGAGATTTCGGAGGGCGGGAAGACGAAGATGCTTCTTGCCCACGGCCGGCTGAAGGAGTTCGTCGCCTGCTTCGGCTCGGCCAGGCGAGCCGGACGGAAGGGCCTGTGCATCGATGCGGAGGCCGCCGAGCTGCTGGGCGTCAAGGAGGGCGACAAGGTCATCGCGGTCAAGCGCTGATGGCCCTTCGCGAGATCAACTTCGACGGAATCGTCGGTCCGTCGCACAATTATGCGGGGCTGAGCTTCGGCAATCTGGCATCGACCCGCAACGCGGGGCAAGTCTCGCAGCCGCGTGCGGCGGCGCTGCAGGGCATCGACAAGATGCGCGCCAACCTCGCACTCGGCCTCGACGCAGGGCATCTTCGTTCCGCACCCGCGGCCGAACCGGAAGTGGCTGGAGTCGCTGGGAACGACGTTTGAGGATTGCGAGATCACGCTCGCCGCGGCGGCCATGTCGGCCTCCGCCATGTGGGCGGCGAATGCCGCAACCGTCTCACCCGCTCCGGACACGGCGGATGGGCGCACCCACCTGACCGTGGCGAACCTCCGGACCATGCCGCACCGGAGCCATGAGTGGCCGGGCACGCTTGCGCAGCTTCGGCTCGCGTTCGGAGATCGGACGCACTTCGCTGTGCACGATCCCATCCCGCCGGCTTTCGGCGACGAGGGCGCGGCCAACCATATGCGGCTCACGTCCAGGCATGGCGAGGCCGGCCTGGAGCTGTTCGTTTACGGCGTGGCGGGCGGCGCCTTCCCCGCGCGTCAGCACCTTCAGGCGTCGAAGGCCATCGCCCGGCTGCACGGACTCGATCCCGAGCGCACTTTGTTCGTCGAGCAGTCCGAAGCGGCGATCGCCGCCGGCGCGTTCCATAACGACGTGGTCGCCGTCGCGAACGAGAATGTGTTGTTCGCGCATGAACTGGCATTCGCCGACCGCGGCCAGGTCGTCGCCTTCTGCGAACGCGGCCTGCCGGGCTTCGAGCTGGTCGAGGTCCCCGCGTCGGAAGTGCCGATCGGCGATGCGATCACCTCCTATCTCTTCAACGCGCAGCTGGTGACGCCACCCGACGGCGAGATGACGCTCGTCGTACCGACCGAGGCGCGTGAGACGCCAACCGTCTGGTCGTGGATCGAGCGGCACGTCGCGGGCAACGGACCGATCCGCCGGGTCGAGGTGGTCGACGTCCGCCAGTCGATGGCCAACGGCGGCGGTCCGGCCTGCCTTCGTCTCCGCGTGGTTGCGGATCCCGCAACGGTCGATCCGCGGTTCATCGTCGACGACGGCAAGCTCGACCTGCTGGCCGAGGTCATCCGCCGGACCTGGCCCGTAGAGATCGACAATGCGGACCTGCAGAAAGCATCGCTGATCCGCGACGTGGAAGCGGCGCGCGCCGCGTTGCTCGACGCACTCGAGCTTGGCACCCTCGCCTGATTCCCGAAACGGGACAAAAGCCATTTCTTACCACGAGAGTAACCCTATTCATTAGGGCGGGAACGGCTCAAAACTGCACTCGAATCGTTCGGGTGTTTACGAATGAGCAAACTGAAGAAAATCGGCCGCCTCTTCACAGTCAAGACCCGCACGGAGGCGTGGCTGGTCACCTATGCGATCGCCGTCGGCGCGGTGGAGCGGGCACGCCATTATATCGATCTTTATCCGGGAACGATGGGCCTGCTGCTGGCCTTGGCCTGCACCGGCGTCGTCTTCGTCGCCGGAGCCAAGCTGCTCGATTCGGTTCGGCCTGAGCCAGTCACGGTGAAGATCGGTCGGCACGCGCCGCCCGTTCAGCGGCGGCGTCCGGCGGCTATTCGTAATCGACCCAGAGCGCGCCCGATGCGTTTCGGTTCAGGATCACGATTTTCACTTCGCAGAGATTGACGCCCGGCCAGATCACGGTGCCGGCGCCCTGAAGCGTCGCCTGGATGTCGAAGGCGCAATCCGGGTCCTTGAAATCGATCGCTCCGCGGCCGCCTGGCGATGGAGCCGTTCCCAGAGTCTTCCACCCTTCTGTGCCGTAGCGGCGGATGGTGAGGTTGGTCATGTTGAGGCCGGTCTGGTTGACGACCGAGAAGCCCCCGGCGCCTTGAGCCGCGACGGGCACGGGGACCGCCGCGGCTGCAATGACGAACAACGATGCGAATATTCTCTTCATCGGGAACAATATAACCGCCCGCGCGGCTAAGGCGAAGTTCCGTCAGGCCGCCTTGAGCTCTTGATAGCTCGGCCGCGAGCTCCACCCGATGACCGTGGCGGACCTGCCGTTGCTCGACGCTTCCGTCAGCGGAAGAGCGGTTCCGCAGAAGGCGCACTCGGCAAGCATGCGGCCGAGGTACCAGTGGGTGCGGCCGCAACCCGGGCAGTGGTTCACCTCATTTTCGCGATACACGGCATGGTAGCCACGCACCGCAGGGTCGAACGGATCGCGGCGGGATTCAATCGGATTCAACATCTTCTTTCCTTCCAGCCTTTGCCCACCCAACGAGCGATGAGTCGTTAGGTTTCGGAGATAATCCGCAATTGCGGCAGGATTGTCGCCACCGCGCCACACCTTGTGTCAGTCCGGGACGGTCTTCGCGGCTCGTCCGAGCCTCTGTGGATATTAACCTCGTATTAGGTCTCGTGACGCATCGTGCCTGTGGGGGAGGGTGCCTTTGGGGAGGCGTGGACGATGGAGTCGAACGAGCGTTACTACCGGCGCAGGGCAGTTGAAGAGCGGATGGCAGCCCAGCGCGCAATGACGGAACAGGCCCGGGCATGGCACGCCAAACTGGCGGCAGACTTCGCCGAGCGGGCACAGTGCAGCGTGGTCGTCGCCAGCGCTTGAGGGTTTGACGGCAGGCGCCAGTTCACCTGCATCAATCTCGACCACATCGATGAAAGGCGCGGCGTCTATCGCCCGCCTTCGTGCGTCGGCTGCCCCAGGCAACATCGCGAACAGAAAGGCGTTCCTCGGCTCGTTCGCAGTCGGGAGCAACGGCCATGTTTCGCAAATATGCTTACGGTTGGATCACGCTCGGCTTCTTCCTCGGATCCCTTTTCCTTCATTGGTACTTCGGGTGGAGAAGCTTCGTCGATGAGGCGGTATCCCACGGGGAGGCGCCGGAAGTCGCCGCTTACACGAATGAAATGTTCCGGGACACGTTCGAGAACTGGCAGTCCGAGTTCCTGCAGCTCCTGTGGCAGGTCCTCGGCCTTGCATATTTCCTCTATGTCGGGTCCCCGGCATCGAAGGAGAACGATGACCGCATTGAGGTCAAGATCGACGCGATCCTGCGCGCGGTCGGCGGAGAGCGCGCCAACGACGTAATTTCCAGGATCGACAAGGAGTTCGAGCGGGCGAGCGGCCACGAGCCGCACAAGCACGGGACCGAAATCGCGGAAAACGCCGGCCGGGATATCACCGGGGCCGCGGTCAAAGCGTGATGCAAATCAGGAAATGGCGCGCCCGAAAGGATTCGAACCTCTGACCCCCAAATTCGTAGTCTGGTGCTCTATCCAGCTGAGCTACGGGCGCGCTGCCGGGAAACGGCAGGGGCGCGACATAGGGGCCTGTCGCCGGTGAAGCAAGCCCGTGATTGCCAGTCTTGGAAGCCGACCCTAGAGCTTCGCCCATGCGGACCGGCATTTCCCTCGCGATCGCGCTCATTGGGCTGCTTGGTGCCTGCTCGACGCCACAAGGTCCCTACCCTTCGCTTGCGCCAAGGGTCGCCGAGGCGATCGATCCACGCGTCCCGATCCCCAGTGAGGTGAAGATCGGCCCGGCGGATGCGAATCTTTCAACGCATCTCGCGACGCTGATCGATCAGGCCCAATCCGGCGATTCCCAATTCGAAGTGGCGGCGGCGAATGCCGAGCGGCTCGCGCAGAGCGCCGGGTCGCCACAGACCGAAAGCTGGGTCGCCGCGCAGCAGGCGCTGTCGGCTGCACAAGCGGCTCGCGGGCCGACGACACGGGCTCTGGGCGATATCGACGGGCTTGCCGCCGCCGCCTTGGAGCAGCGCGGCGGGATTCCGCCCGGCAATCTTGCCGCGATCCAGGCCGCCACCGAGCGGGTCGCCGAGATCGACCGCCGGCAGTCCGCACGGATCGACGCGATCGAGGCGCACCTCGGCGGCTAGCGAAGCGCCGCGGCCCTCGCCGACGGCCACTCGTCCGCGTCTATCCGATAGACGACGACCGGGCCCATGCCCTCGGGTATGTCGGCGCTTTCGAAGTCCATGCCTTCGCGCCGCGTCATACCCAGCCGCTTCATCAGCCCCTGGCTCGGCTCGTTTGCCGGAATCGTGAGCGCAACGACGTGGGACGCACCGAACCGGTCGAAGGCAAGGTCGAGGCTCGCGATAGCCGCTTCCTTGGCATAGCCCTGTCCCCAGGCATCCTCCCGCAAGCGCCAGCCCACTTCGAAATCGCCGGGGTTGGGAGCGCCCTCGTTGTTGACGCGCTTCAGCCCGCAGAAGCCGAGCAACGCGCCGTCGGACTTGCGCTCCACGATCCAGAACGTGTGGCCATGTTCGCGCTCAAAAGTCTTGATCCGGCCGAACGCGGCCTCGTGCCTTTCGCGGGGCCACACCCCGTCCAGCCAGCGCATGACCGCCGGCGTATTGGTGTGACGCATGAACTCATCGAGGTCTTCCGCGACCCAATTGCGCAGGCGCAACCGTTCGGTTTCAGCAATTGTTTCAGGCATCGATCAACCGGGCCGCGCCCACAATCGCCTCGATCGCGTCGTCGATATGTTCGATGTGGGTCCGGAAGCAGAGGATCGCGCAGCGGATGTAATAGGTGCCGTCGATCCGGGTCCCGCTCATCATCACCCGGCCTTCCTGCTGCAGATGCTTCAGCAGGCGTTCCGTGAAATCGTCGGCATCGCCTTCCTTGGGCACGTAGCGGAAGGCAACGACCGACAGGTCCGGTGGCGGACCGGGTTCGAACCCGTCGATCTCCGACAGGCGCGCGTGAAAGTAGCGAGTCAGCGCGAGCTTCTCCGACTGGGCGGCGCGAAAGGCGGAGATGCCGGCGATCTGCAGCGGAAGCCACAGACGCATCGCCCGGAAGTGACGGGTGAGTTCGGGCGATAGGTCGGCGGGCGATGGCCCGACTTCGGACTCGCCGAGCGGGCTTATGTAATGGGCCGTGGCGCTAAAGGCTTCGATCAGGTGGCGCCCCTCGCGGACCAGCGCGGCGCCGGTGCCATAGGGCAGGAAGAGGGTCTTGTGCGGGTCCAACGCCACGCTGTCCGCCTGGTCGATTCCCCGCAGCAATTCGCGGCCCTCGTCGCACAAGGCAAACAGCCCCCCATAAGCGCCGTCGACATGAAACCAGGCGCCATATTTCCGGCAGAGCTCGGCGATCTCCGGCAGCGGATCGATCGCACCCGTGTCGACGGTTCCGCCGGACGCCACGACCAGCCACGGCCGAACCCCATTGCGCGAGTCGGCTTCCAGCGCCTCTTCGAGCGCCGCCACCGACATCCGATGGTTGATATCGGTTTCGATCTGCCGCCGGGGCGAGCGCCCTCGGCCTGCGATGTGAAGCGCCTTGTCGATGCAATAATGGGCGAAGCGCGTCGTGTAGACTGCGCCGCCCCCGTCAGGGTCGCGAGCCTCGCGGGCCGCGACGATCGCGGTCAGATTGGCGATGCTTCCGCCGGAGGTCAGCGTGCCCGCCGCAGTCTCCGGATAGCCGATGACGCTCGCCAGCCACTGAGTGCAGGCGTTCTCGATGCGCACCGCGCCGGGACTGGCCGACGCGAATCCCGAATATTTGTTCGACGCGGCCGCCAGCATGTCGCCGATCGCTGAGTGGAACAGGCCGCCGCCTGGGATGTAGGCAAGGAATTTGGGCGAGGTCGTCGCGAACCCCGGCCGATCGACGCACTCTGCAACATAGTCGAGCACCCGCGCTGGATCGCGGCCCTGCTCCGCAAACTCGGGGTCGAGCCGTTGCGAAAAGACCTCCGACCAGGGCCGGTTCGTCGACGCCGTTTCAACCTGGTCGAGATAGGCGAGCACATGCTCGAGCGCCTGGCCCCCAAGCTCGCGACGCGCATCGGCGTCCGGCTCCAGCGGCGCCGCCGCAGCGCGCAGCCGCTCGATTTTCGTCCTCAGTAGAGTCCAGCATCAGCCCTGGATCAGCCGCGCCGCATCGAGCGCGTGATACGTGAGCACGCCAGTCGCGCCGGCTCGCTTGAAGGCCGTCAGCGTCTCCAGGATCAGCGCGTCGCGGTCTCCGGCGCCCACAGCCGCGGCGGCTTCGATCATCGCATACTCGCCGGAGACCTGGTACGCGAAGGTCGGCACCCCGAATGCATCCTTCACCCGCGCGATGACGTCGAGATAGGGCAGGCCCGGCTTCACCATCACCATATCGGCGCCTTCCGCGACGTCGAGCTCGACCTCGCGCAGGGCCTCCTCGATGTTCGCCGGGTTCATTTGGTAGCCGCGCTTGTCGCCCTTCAGCAGGCCCTTCGACCCGACTGCGTCGCGAAACGGGCCGTAGAAGGCCGAGGCATATTTGGCGGCATAGGCCATGATCGCAACGTCGCAGTGGCCGTCGGACTCCAGCGCGGCGCGGATCGCCCCCACGCGTCCGTCCATCATGTCCGAAGGCGCGATAATGTCGGCGCCCGCGCCCGCCTGCACCAGCGCCTGCTCGACGAGGATGCCGACCGTGTCGTCATTGATCACGCAGCCGCGGTCGTCGACCAGCCCGTCATGGCCATGGGACGTGTAGGGATCGAGCGCCACGTCGGTCAGAACGCCGATCTCCGGCACCGCGTCCTTGATCGCGCGGACCGCGCGGCAGATCAGATTGTCCGGGTTGAGCGCTTCCTTCGCATCTTCGGTGCGCAGGTTCGCCGGAGTGTTGGGAAAGAGCGCGACGCAGGGGATTCCAAGCTTCGCGGCGTCCTTGGCACGTTCGGCAATGCGGTCAACGCTCCAGCGGCTCACGCCGCGCAGGGACTCGATCGGCTCCTCGCAGCCCGAGCCTTCGCAGATAAACATCGGCAGGATGAAATCGCTTGGGTGGAGGCGATGCTCGGCGAGCATGTCGCGCATCCAGGCGCTCGACCGGCCGCGGCGCATGCGAAGGGCGGGATATTGAGCCATCGGGCGCAGATAGACTGGAAAGAAAGGCCCCGTCGAGCATTGACCAACGGGATGGATGAAACGCTGCCGAAACAAGCCATCCTCATCGTCAATGGGGGCAGCCGTCGGGGCGCCGAGCTCTTCGCCGAAGCCCGCGACAAGTTGAAGGCGGCAGGCGTCGAGCTTCTCGACTCCAAGAAGTGCAAGACCGCCAAGAGCATGGAAACGGCGGTCAAGTCCGCGCTCAAGAAGGCGCCGATGGTCATCATCGGCGGCGGCGACGGGTCCTTGTCCTCCGTCGTCGACTTCTTCATCGGCACGAAAGTGGTCTTCGCCTTCCTGCCGCTCGGCACCGCAAACAGCTTCGCTCGGACGATCGGAATGCCGCTGGATCTCGACGGAGCCATTGAGGTCATCGTGACGGGTGAGCCGCGGAAGATCGACGTCGGCTGCATCAACGGCGATTATTTCCTCAACGCCGCGGCGATGGGTCTTGCACCCAAGGTCGCGGACACGGTTCCGCACGGGCTGAAGCGCAGGCTTGGGCGGCTGGGCTATCTGGTCTGGGCGAGCTGGTCCGCCGCGAATTTCCGCGCCTTCCGAGTCAAGATCGAGGACGGCAAGCGGACGGTCCGCATGTGGGCGACCGAGGTGCGCATCGCCAACGGCCGCTACCACGGCGGGATCGAGCTCATCGAGAATGCCGACGTGAAAAGCGGGGAGATCGTCATCCAGGTCGTGACCGGCCGAAGCGTCCTGAAGCTCGGCTGGAGCTATTTCGCGTCGGCGACCAAGCTCAAGGCGCGGCACGAGACGGTGCGGGAGTTCGTCGCGCAGAAGTTCACGCTCAGCACGAGGCCGCGGATGCGGGTATCGATCGACGGGGAAGTCGCGAGAGAAACGCCGCTGGAGATCAGCGCCGTTCCGGACGCCGTCACCATCGCAGTGCCTCGCGGTAGCTAGCCGAGGCGCTCCAGCGCGGCTCGGTAGCGTTCGGCGTCGGCGGCTTTTTCGGCATGGTCGGCGCGGGCCTTCTCGACCGCTTCGGGCTTGGCGCGCTCGGTAAAGCTAGGGTTGCCGAGGCGTGCGGCAAGGCTGTCGCGCTCCTTCTCGGCGGACGTTACCGCCTTCGCCAGTCGCCCCCGCTCCGCGTCGAGATCGATCACACCTTCAAGCGGGAGCGCGTAGGTGGTTCCCCGGACAACAACTTGGGCGGCACCCGATCCGTCGAAGGAGGACAACTGGATCGATTCCAGTCGTGCCAGCCGTGAAAGCATCGCGTGCTGGCGGTCGAGGCGCATCGCCAGGTCATCGGACGCTCCGGCCGCGAAAAGGTGCAGCTTGGCCGACGGCGGCACGTTCAGCTCCGTGCGAGCGGAGCGGATTTCGCTGACCACTTCGATCAGCCATTCGATCTCCGCCTTTGCGCGTGGATCCGCCTGAGCTTCCGGCGCCGGCCACTTCGCGACGATCAGCTCGTAAGGCCGCTCGTTCGCGTTCCACAGCTCTTCGGTGACGAAGGGCATGAACGGGTGAAGCATGACGAGGATCTGGTCGAACGCCCAGGCGGCGACGCGCTTGGTCTCCTCGTCGAAGGCACCCTTCACCAGCTCGACGTACCAGTCGCAGAAGGTGCCCCACGTGAAGTGGTAGATGGTGTCCGCCATCTCGTCGAAGCGCAGCTCGTCGAACGGCGTGATCGAGCTTGGCCAGCGTGTCGACCACCTCGCCGATGATCCAGCGGTTGACCGGCAGCTCGGCCGAAGGCGCGGCGATGCTCTGCGAGGCCCCGACGCCGTTCATCTGCAGGAAGCGCGCGGCGTTCCACAGCTTGGTCGCGAAGTTGCGGTAGCCCTCGACGCGCTTCTCATCGAGCTTGATGTCGCGGCCCTGGCTTTCCATCGCCGCGAGCGTGAAGCGCAAGGCGTCCGCGCCATATTTGTCGACGATGCCCAGCGGGTCGACCGTATTGCCTTTCGACTTCGACATCTTCTGGCCCTTGGCGTCGCGGACCAGGCCGTGGAGGTAGAGCGTCTTCCACGGCCGCTCGCCCATGAACTCGAAGCCCTGCATCGCCATTCGGGCGTCCCAGAAGAAGATGATGTCGAAGCCGGAGATGAGGACGTCGTTCGGGTAGTGGCGCTTGAGGTCGTGCGTCTGCTCCGGCCAGCCGAGCGTCGCGAACGGCCAGAGCGCCGACGAGAACCAGGTGTCGAGCACGTCCTCGTCCTGGCGGAGAGCTTTGCCGCCCGCCTGTGCCTTCGCCTCTTCCTCGGTCTCGGCGACGAAGACGCTGCCGTCGTCGGCATACCAGGCCGGGATGCGGTGGCCCCACCAGAGCTGGCGCGAGACGCACCAGGGCTGGATGTTCTCGAGCCAGTTGAACCAAGTCTTCTTCCATGTTTCCGGCACGACGGCGATGTCGCCTGAGCGCACTGCTTCGATCGCAGGCTTGGCGAGCGTTTCGGCGTCCACGTACCACTGGTCGGTCAGCATCGGCTCGATGACGAGCCCGGACCGGTCGCCGAAGGGCTGCATGATCATCTTGTCCTCGACGGTGATCATCAGGCCTTCGGAGTCGATGTCGGCCACGACCGCCTTACGCGCGTCGTAGCGGTCGAGCCCGCGATAGGCCTCGGGGACGAGGTTCAGCGCGTCGATCTCCTCGGCGCTCGCCGACGCACCGCGCGCGATCTCGACAGCGCGCGTCGCGGATTCCTCGTATGACGGGCCGTCGCTGCGCATGTGCGCGGTCTCGTCCATCAGCCGGTACATCGGGATGCCGTTACGCTGCGCCACGCCATAGTCGTTGAGGTCGTGCGCGCCGGTGATCTTCACCGCGCCCGATCCGAAATTCGGGTCGGGATAATCGTCGGT
Source organism: uncultured Alphaproteobacteria bacterium (assembly GCA_963829625.1). Classification (GTDB taxonomy): domain Bacteria; phylum Pseudomonadota; class Alphaproteobacteria; order Sphingomonadales; family Sphingomonadaceae; genus Sphingomicrobium. The sequence continues at coordinate 60,122 of CAWHJH010000009.1, forward strand.
GATGATCGGGATCAGGCGCCGATGCTCCTTCGGCCCCACGGGGATCTCGCAAAGCTTGCCGACGATCGGCCGGTAGCGCTCGTCGCCCGGATGAACCGCGACCGCGCCGTCTCCGAGCATCGTCTCGGGGCGCGTCGTGGCAATCGAGATGTAGTCGCGCTCTTCCTGGAGGACGACGTTCCCCTCCTCGTCCTTCTCGACGTAGGTGTAGGTCTCCCCGCCCGCGAGCGGATATTTGAAGTGCCACATGTGCCCCTGCACTTCGCGATTCTCGACCTCGAGATCGCTGATCGCCGTCTGGAACTTCGGATCCCAGTTCACGAGCCGCTTGGCGCGATAGAGCAGCTTGCGGTTGTACAGCTCGACGAAGACCTTGATGACGGCCTTCGAGAAGCCCGGGTCCATCGTGAAGCGCTCGTTCGACCAGTCGCAGGATGCGCCGAGGCGGCGAAGCTGGCGGGTGATCGCGCCGCCCGACTGTGCCTTCCACTCCCACACATGCTCCAGGAAGGCTTCGCGCCCGATCTCGGCGCGCCTGACCCCCTGGCTCTCGAGGTTGCGCTCGACGACCATCTGCGTGGCGATCCCGGCATGGTCGGTGCCGACGACCCACAAAGCATCTTTGCCGCGCATGCGCTCCCGGCGCGTCAGGACGTCCTGCAGCGTATTGTCGAGCGCGTGGCCGATGTGCAGCGAGCCCGTGACGTTTGGCGGCGGCATGACGATCGTCCACGGCTCCTCGTCCGGCCGGTCGGGCCGGAACAGTCCGTTGGACTCCCAATGGTCATACCAGCGCTGCTCGATGGCAGCGGGATCGAAGGTTTTCGGCAGTTCGCTCATCGCCGCACGCGGTTAGCGATGCGGCGATGCAGCATCAACCTCGCTACTGCGACTGTTGGAGGTAGCGGCCCATCCAGCCGAAGACCTCCTTGTCTGATCAATGGAATTTTTCTGCTTCAGCACCCAATGGCGCAGTCAGCCCGCGTAATAGAAGCGCCAGAGAGTGAAGCCGACGATCGTTCCAAGGACGACCAGCGCAAGCGCGTTACCGATGATTTCCTTGGTCCTGCTCCGCATCGGACCGCGCAAGCCTATAGCGGGCGGCCGGTAATCCGCGAGATTTCGCGCTTCACATGCTCGTCCACGAGACGCGGCAGATGGTCGTCCAACCATTGCTTGAGGATCGGCCGAAGCATTTCGCGAACCATCTCTTCGAGCGGATTGGCCGGAGGAGGCGCTGCGGGGATGCTTGCTGCGACCGTGCTGAGCTGCGCGAGCGCGCTTCGACTGGCCCCGGCCACAGCCTCGTCGATCAGGGGCGGCCCGAGATCCGCCGCGGGCGCGAGCTCGTCGTTGAGCTCCAGCACGTCTTCCTCGTCGTCGTTCCCATGGTCGCGGTCGGGCCGTGCGACCATCGCTTCCGAACGAGGCTCGCCCACACGAGCCTCCTTGTCCTCGGCGATCACCTTTTTGATCGAGGCGAGGATTTCTTCCATCGAAGGCTCGCGGCCGGAAACCTGCATAATCAAGAATATGAGCTATTGCTGAGGCGGAGTCACGCCTTGAGGAGCGGGAGTCGCCGCCAGGGGCGTGCCGGTCGCCTCTTCCGGCGTGACCGTGCGCGTCGCGACGGTACCGTTCGGCGCCTTGTCCTCCGACCAGTCGTTCCAGTCGCCTGCGACACGCCGGTAGTTGCCGAGCGGGTCGTAGAGCGGGCCGCCGTCCAGGCCGAGATCCTGCGCTTCCGCCTGCCCCATCGCGTTCAGGAGCTGGAAGCCGGCGACATATTCGTCGCGCCGCGCCGTCACCAGGGCCACCTGCGAGTTCAGCAGCTCCTGCTCGGCGTTGAGGACGTCGAGGACGGTGCGGGTGCCGACCGTCTGCTCCGCGCGGGCGCCCTCCAGCGCCAGCTCGTTGGCGTTCACCGCGATCTGGTTCGACTGGATCGCCTCGCGCGACGCGGTGTAGCTGGAAAATGCCGAGCGCGTGTTGGCGACGACGGCGCGTTCCGTACCGACGACCTGCTCCAGCGTCTGCTGCTCGGCCGCGCGCGCCTGGCGAACACGGGCTGCGGGCAGCCCGCCCTGGTAGATCGGGAGCCGGCCGCTCAGGCCGATGGTGGTCGCCGTGCCGCTGTTGGGCGGATTCTCGAGCTGTCCGAACTGATTGATGAAGGCGTTGCTGGTGAGCGTGTTGACGTAGTCGCCCGACAGCACCCCCGACACGCTCGGCAGGCGGGTGCCCCGGGCGGCGCGGACGTCATAGCCGGCGGCGACCGCGGCGCGGTTGATCGCCAGCAGGTCGGGGTTGCTCGCAAGCGCAATTCGTACCGCCTGCTCCGGCGAAGCGGGAAGCGGCGGGAGTGGCGGCGGAGGCGCGAGGTCGTCGGGTTTGCGGCCGATGACGCGGCGGTAATTCTCCTCGCTCGAAGCCAGGCGCGCGCGCGCCAAAGCCAGGTTCGACCGCGCGAGCTCTAGGCGCGCTTCCGACTGGGCGACGTCCGTGCGGGTCAGATCTCCGATCTCGAACCGGTCGCGCGTCGCCTGCAGGTTTGTGCCGAGCACGTCGACCTGATTCACGTTCAGCTCGACGATCGCGCGGTCGCGGATGACGTCCATGTAAGCGGCGACCGCCTCGGTGAAGATGTCGCCTTCGACGGCCCGAAGGGTCGCGCGGCCTGCTTCAACGCGCGTCGTCGCTGCCTTCACGCTGTTTTTGACCGTGCCGCCCTGGTAGAGCGGAACACTGAGGTCAGCGCCGCCGGACACGAGGATGTCCTTGTCGCTCCCATTTTGCAGACGGATGATCCCGCTCCGGGTCAGGTCGCGGTTTACCCCGACCGTGGCCGAGGCCTGCGGCCGGCCTGCGGAACGAGCGATTGCGACGGACGCGTCGGTGCCCTTCAGGGCCTCGCGCTGCGAAGTGATCGTCGGATTGCTGTTGTAGGTCGAGACGAGCGCCTCGCGCAGCGTGTCGGCCGATGCCGTTCCCGCGAACAACGCGGCGGCAAACGTGGCAATGGCGATGTTGCGAGTCACGTTTGGGGGAACTCCGGAATCAGAATACAAAGGCCGGTGGTCGCTCGAAGCCCGGGAGCGCAGGCGTCGCGGCATCAGCGATCGTGAGATAGCCGAAGCCTCCGCCCGCCTTGCGGCCCGCGATCAGGCGCGTGATGCCCTGGTCGATGATCGCGGCGCCGAGCCGACCGCCGTCGCGAAGCTGCTCGACGAGCGTTTCGGGGATCACCTCGACCGCCCCATCGATCAGGATGATGTCGTACGGCGCACCCTTCTTGAGACCGTCCGCAAGTGCGCCCTCGAAGATCTCCAGGCCGTTTTGCCGGGCCACGCCGGCAAGCGCCGCGGAGGAGTCGACGGCGTCGACGTCTATTCCCATTTCCTTGAGAACCGCGGCCGCGTAGCCCGTCCCCGCACCGACGACGAGCGCACGCTCGCCGCGAACGGGCGCCAGCGCTGTCAGCAAAAGGCCGAGCACGGCCGGAGCGGGCAGCGCCCTGTCCTCGCCCAGCGGAACCGAGCGGTCGACATAAGCCAGGGGCTTCTGTTCATCGGGCACGAACCGTTCGCGCGGGACCAGCGACATCGCCGCGATCACCGACGGATCGTTCACGCCTTGCGGGCGCAGCTGGGAATCGACCATCGCCTGGCGAGCGGCTGCAAAATCGGGAATTGGGGCGTGCGCAGTCATGAGTGTTATATTATTCTAATACACCTTGGATGCAAGGCCGGTCTTATCCGGCCATTCCCCTCGCGCCAAGGGCGCTCACGCGCCGTTGGTCGAAACTGAAGGGGACCTGGTGGATCGACGGCGGCTCGTTCGCCTTGCGCGAGCAGTGAGGCTTGACCATCTTAGAAAAGGCGGGGAAAGGCTCCGCATCCGGCCCGATGGCGGAGTGGTTACGCAGAGGACTGCAAATCCTTGCACGCCGGTTCAATTCCGGCTCGGGCCTCCACTCGCATTTTCGAGACTTAAGTCTCTTAAATCCGGACCTGCCGCTAAATTCGCGAGCACGGCTTCGAATGATTGCGCGAACCACTGCCGATGATCTTGCCGGTTGATTCGGTACTCCCTGAACTTCTCCAATCCCTGCGCGAGCATGGCCGCGCCCTGCTGGTCGCTCCGCCTGGCGCGGGCAAGACGACCCGGGTGGCTCCTGCCTTGGTCGGTGAGCCATGGTGCGGCGGGCAGGTCCTGCTGCTCGTTCCGCGTCGGCTCGCTGCTCGCGCCGCCGCGGAGTTCATGGCCACGGCGCTGGGCGAAGCACCTGGGGCGACGATCGGCTACGCAACGCGCCTGGACAGCAAGGTCGGGAAGAACAGCCGCGTCGTCGTGATGACGCACGGCGTTTTCCTGTCGCGCATTCAGGTGGATCCGGAGCTTGGCGGCGTCTCGGCAGTACTGTTCGACGAGGTTCACGAGCGCAGCCTCGACAATGACCTTGCGCTCGCCTTGACCCTGGACGCGGCGGGCGCCCTGCGGAAGGACCTGCGCCTGGTCGCAATGTCCGCGACCCTGGACGTCGAGCGGTTCCGGCGCCTGCTTGGCGAAGCTCCGGAAATTGTCAGCGAGGGCAAGAGCTTTCCGCTGGAGATTGTCCATGTCGGACGGGACCCAGCCAGCCGCATCGAGCCGCAGATGGCCCGTGCGATCCGTGCGGCGCTTGGCGATCACCAAGGTTCGCTACTAGCCTTCCTGCCGGGCGTTGCCGAGATCGAGCGAACCGCCGAAGCGCTAGGGCCGCTTCCCGACGCCGTGGAGCTGCACAAGCTGCACGGCGGGATCGACCCGGCGGCGCAACGCAAGGCGCTCGCCGCACCGCCGCCCGGAAAGCGCAAGCTCGTCCTCGCCACAAGCATCGCAGAGACCAGCGTCACCCTTGAGGATGTGCGCGTCGTCATCGACAGCGGGCTCGCGCGCCGCCCGCGGTACGATCGTGGCGTGGGACTTACCCGTCTCGTAACGGAGCGCGCCAGTCGCGCCGCGGTGACCCAGCGCGCGGGGCGCGCCGCCCGGCAGGCGCTTGGCGTCGCCATCCGCCTTTGGGAGGAAGCGGCGACAGCTTCCTTGCCCGCCCACGACCCGCCGGAGATCCTCGAAGCAGACCTGTCCAGCCTCCTGCTCACAAGTCTGCTCTGGGGCGAGCCCAACCCGGAACGCCTGCCCTTCCTCGACGCGCCGCCCGCGGCCGCCGTGGACGACGCGCGGCGGAGATTGAAGTCTCTCGGTGCGATCGACGAGGAGGGCCGAGTCACCGCACATGGGCGTGCCGTCGCCGCCTTGCCGCTCGAACCGCGACTTGCGCACATGCTTCTCGATGCAAAGGATCGCGGCTTCGCGGCCGCCGCTGCTGAAGTCGCCGTCCTACTGACCGAACGCGGCCTCGGGGGGAACGACGTGGACTTGGAGGTCAGGCGGCGGCGCTGGCGCTCCGACAAGTCGCAGCGGGCTGCCGCGGCACGCAATCTCGCCGCGCGATGGAGGCGGCTTCTGGGCGCGGACGATGCGGCTCCAGCGGAGCATGACTTCGGCAAGGCACTGGCTCTCGCCTTCCCCGACCGTCTGTCGCGCCGCCGCGAAAGCTCGGGTGAATCCTGGCAATCGGTCGGGGGGCGCGGGTTCAGGCTCGACCCTGCATCTTCGCTGGCCCGCAGCCAGTGGATTGCCGTCGGGGAGGTTGCAGGACATGCCTCCGGGGCCCGCGTCCTGTCGGCTGCAGCGATCGACGAGACGGCCGTGTTGGAGCTGTTCGGGGACCGGGTCGAAGTCCGGCATGATGGCCAGTTCGATGCCGTGACCGCCTCCGTCACGCCGACGCGCAGCAGGCGCCTGGGGGCCATCCGTCTCGCTTCCGGTCCCGATCCATCGCCCGATCAGAGCGCGATCGAGCAAGCACTGATCGAGGGCGTTCGCGACCATGGGCTGCACTTGCTGCCGTGGGACGAACGGGCCCGACAGCTCCGCCATCGCGCCGCTTTCGCAAGCCGGTTCGATGCCTCCATTCCCGTCCTCGACGATGAGATGCTCTCGGGGAGGCTCGAGGAATGGCTGTCGCCGCTGCTCATCGGGAAGCGACGGCTTGGGGACATTTCCGGACAGGCACTCGCAGGCGGGCTCGAACAACTCCTCGGCTATGAAGGCAGGCGAGCGCTCGACCGTCTCGCGCCGTCGCAGTTCGTCAGTCCGGCGGGAAGTCAGCACGCGATCGATTATTCATCCGATGCGGGACCGACCGTCGAAGTTCGTGCGCAAGCCCTGTTCGGGCTGGGAAAACATCCTACCGTGGCCAACGGGCGCGCGGCGCTGATCCTCGCAATCACCTCCCCCGCTGGACGGCCGATCCAGACGACGAGGGATCTGCCGGGTTTCTGGCAAGGTAGCTGGCGCGACGTCGCGAAGGACATGCGCGGACGCTACCCCAAACATCCGTGGCCAGACGACCCGGCATCGGCATCGCCCACACTGCGGAGCAAGCGCTCAAGCGCTTCGATGAGGCCGAAGTAAAGCTCGCGGTAGCGAAGAGGCCTGACGTGGCCCCGTCGGAGGGGCCACGTCCGCGCTCGACGTCTATCGGCCGACGCTGATGCTGATGGTTGCGGCGGCAATGGGCGACCAGCCGGTCGCCGCGATTTCATTGGCGCGCTGATAGGCCCGAGCCATTTGCGGGGTCGCGTTGCCCCAGGCGCGGTTCGAGCATTTCATGACGCCCGACTTGAACTCAGGGCTGCCGTTGTCGAACAGATTGGCCTCGGCGCAAACGTCGCCGATCGCGAAGCCCACCCTTTCGTGGAGCGTCGCCCGTCCGACAGGAAGAGCGAGGTCGAGGTCGGCATAGCTTACGCGCCGAACGACAAGGTCAGCCTCCTGCAGGGGCGCCGTAATCACGACTGGCGCTTCCTTGGCCGTGGCCGTTGTAAATGGCAGGAACAGGCCGCCGATCGTCACGGCGGCGGTTGCCAACTTCGAAAGTGTCTTCAGCTTTCTCATTGATCGCCATCCCATCTATCCGATTGTGGACGGCGCGGTCAGTGCGGCTCCCGCCGGCGGAACTCACCCCGCTTTCGGCGAAGCCCGAGTCCTTTTCGGCGCGGGGCGAGGCGCTTCGACGAAGCTGTGGAGTGCTTCGACGGGTGGACAAAAGAAAACGGCGCCCCACCCGAAGGTGAGGCGCCGCCCCCTTTTTTAGCTTTTCGTCCGATTAGAACTCGTAGCTGAGGCCGACCTTCAGGCGCCACACCGACGAGGAGACGTTGATGAAGTTATCACGCTGATAGTCCGTCAAGTCCATCTGAACCCGGCGATGATCGCCGCGGCACTGTTGATGATGTACCGGCCCTGCGCATCCACGCCGGAGACCGAAGCGATGTCCTGAAGGCCTGCGAAGTTACGACGACGCTGGATGTTCCAGCCGTTGTCCAGCAGGTTCAGGAAGTTGTCGAACATCGCATAGACGGTGACCTTGTCGCGAATGCCTAGCGGCGATCCCATGATTCGGCCGAGACCTGGAAGCTCCTGCGAGATCCGCAGATCGAGGTCGTAGTACCAGTCGTTCTTGCAGGTGTTCCGCTTGATCGAGCGGCCGAGGTAATCCTTGGCGCACCCGAGATCGCTGGCGAAATCCGACAGCGCCTGGACCGCCGCCATGTTGGACGACGGCGAGATGTTCGGGTCGCTGATCACCCGTCGGCAGATAGACGAGCGCGTTGTCCGTGCCGGATACGCTGTCGTTGAACACGCTGCCGCCGGTAAACGTCAGGCTGTACGGACGGCCGGCGCGAGCGACGAACGTGAAGCCGAACGACGTCGCCAGGTCCTGGAAGAACTCCTCACGCAGATTGCCCGAGAAGGTGATGTTGTGACGGCTTCCGTAGAAACTGTCCGATACGCCCGGGTTCTGACGGTCGAACGCGGCGGTCAGGTCGTAGTTCGAACCTGCCGTCGAGTTGAACATGTTGCGCCGGTCCTTGGCGGCCGTGAAGGCATAGCCGAAGTTGAAGTAGCTCGAGCCACCCGAAGTGAAGATGCCGCGGTCGAAGTCCTTCGAAAGGAGGAACGAGGCGATGTGGCTGCTGTAACCGCCTGAATTAGTCAGCATCAGCTCGTCGTCGCGACGACGTGCCGAAGCAGGCGCGGAAACCGCTCGCGTTCGTATTGAAGAAGCACGGCGTCGGATTGATCTCGACACGGGCTCGGGTCATGGCGGAAAGTATGCGTCGCAGCGGAGTTGACGGATCGATGGCCGATAGATCGGACGGCCGTCGATCGTGAAGCCGTTCGCCCATTGGCGCCGGCAATTGGGCTGAGCAGTGCCGACGGTGCCGCCGAAGGTCGGAGTCTGCGACAGATCGACGATCGTGAACGGATCCTTGTAGCGGCTGAAGATGTAGTCGAGGTTCAGACGCCATCCGCTCGCGAAGGGGCTGATTGCCGAAGTCGAATTTCGTCTGACCAGCCGATGTTGGCGCGCCAGACGGTCGGCATCTTGATGTCCGGGTCAATCGACTGGGTATCGCCAAGGCCCAGCGCGGCTGAGTTGATTCCGTTCTGGCGGAAGCATTGGGGAAGCCCCGTGAACTGGCCGTTGACAACGACGTCGATCGGGCTGCGGCTGGCAGGCGGCCGCCGCGCTGGTGCCCTCCGCGAAAGCCGAAGCCGTTGTTCTGGAAGGCGTTGCCGAACCAGACCAGCGGATCGCCGCCGGAGAAGATGCCCACGCCACCGGTGATCTTCGAGCGCGAGAAGACGCTGAAGTCATCCAAGTCGTAGGTCAGGCCGATGCGCGGAAGCAGGACCGGATTGACGTCGTCGAAGCCCGTCGAATTGTCGAAGCCGTAGCGGTTGACGAAATTCGCGTTCCTGGTCGGGGCTGCCGCCGTCGAAGATGTCCATGCGGACGCCGAGGACTGCGTTCAGCTGGTCGTTAACGCGCCAGTCATCCTGCAGGTACAGCGAGTAGATGGTGCGCTTGAACTCTGCGGCGGCGTCGTTGACGTCGCCGGTCCGGGAGAAATTGCCGAACGCGCCGAAGGTGCACCCGTTCACCACGTTGACGGGCGTCGTCGTGGTCGTGGGCGTGCAAACACCTGCCACGGTCGCACCCGTCGACAGGATACCGTCCTGCAGGTCCGCAAGGTTGCGGAAGACCAGGGTTCCGGTCGCGTTCTGGACGAACAGGTTGAAGATGCTCGCCTTGTTGACCTCTGCGCCGACCTTCAGGCGGTGGTTGCCGCTGTCGAAGTTGGCGACCGCCTTCCACAGGTCGACCTCGGTCTGGAGATCGTTGGCCGAACGCGAGTTGCCCGGCCCGGCCAGGATGGTTGCATCGGGCGGAAGTCCAGCGCCGGCAGGATTGTCGATGCCGACGATGATGCGCGGGATCGGATTGGCGTCCTGCGCCTCGCCGCCGCCGAACGGATCCTGAAGATCGACGATATCGGCATGCGAGTAGCGAAGCTCGGTCGAAAAATTGTCGGACCAGGTCGAGTAGAGGCGGCCCGAGTAATATTTGGAATCCGTGCCGCTCAGGTAGAAGGTGTTCTGACCGGTTACCTGCGGCGAGTTGCCGGTGAAGAAGTCGTCGGTGCGAAGCGTCGATTCCTTCAGGCGCTGGTACGTGCCTTCCAGACGGTGATCGTCGGTGATCTGCCAGTCAACGCGGCCGAACAGGCGCTCATTCTCGAACGGACGGACGCTGACGATCGGGCCAGTCTCGATTCCGTAGACACTGCTCAGGACATGCGAGATCGCGTCGAATTGCTGGACGGTGACGCCGCGCACTTCGTTCGGCGAAGCCGCCGCCGACAGGACCGTCGTCCTGCGAGTTGCCGGCCTTCTGCTTTTCGTAGGCGCCGAAGAAGAACAGACGGTCCTTGATGATCGGGCCGCCGAGCGAAAAGCCGTAGCGCTTGTCCGCCTTGACCGGCGCGACGTCGCGGCCGTCAACCTTCTCACCGCGCAAGTCGTCATTCGAATATTCGTAGAAGGCGCTGCCGTGGAACGTGTTCGTGCCGCTCTTGGTCACGACGTTGATCGCGCAGCCGCTGAAGTTGCCGTACTCGGTGTCGAACGGAGCGAACTGGACCTGCGTCTCGCGGACCGCGTCGTAGGGGACCGGGGTCGAGCTGCGCGAGGAGAAGCCCGTGTCGTTGAGACCATAGAGGTCGCTCTGCGCGAGGCCGTCGACGGTGAAGGTGTTGGCGCGGTCGTTGCCGCCCAGGCAGGAGATGCGGTCCTGGCCCGAGCCGCCGGTCGCCGCGTCCTCGCGGTCGAGGCTGACGCGCGGGTCGATTCGGATGACGTCGCGGACGTCGCGGTTGAAGGACGGCGCATTGGCCATCACTTCGGTGTTGAAGGCGGTGCCGGGACCGACTTCCAGCTGGGTCGCGCGGACGCGCGCCGCGGTAACGACGATGGCCGCCGATTCGGCCTCGGTCGCTGCGGCGGTCAGGTTGAACGTCAGCTGGGTGGCGCCCTGAAGGCTGGTGAAGATCTGCTCGACCGTCTGGCCCTGATAGCCGCTGGCAGTCGCCGAGATGGTGTACGGACCGCCCGTCGTCAGATTCTGCGCGCTGAACAGACCCTGCGCGTTGGTCGTGTACTCCTGCGTATTGCCGGTACGCGTGTCAGTTACGGTGATCTGCGCGCTCGGCAGGGGAGCACCCAATTCGTTGGTGACCTGGCCCTGGATCGCAGTGGTGATCTGCTGAGCGAGTGCGACAGACGGAACGAGCGAGATCGCCGCAACCGGCGTCACAAAGGCTGCGCACGAGCGCAGCAGAATAGATTTCTTCACGTGGATCCCCGACAAACTTGAAGGTACAGACTCGAAGGCAGCGCCTTGAGCACGGCCCCCGCCGCTAGGGTCGCATTAAGACGAGTCCGTGACAGCCGGAACTGGCCGAGTCCGGAATCCTCCGCGGTGTTGTTTTTAGGCCACGATATCCCGTTCGACCGTGCCTAGCGCCGCTCGTCGAGCCGCCGCCCGAGCGCCACGAACAGATAGACGGCAGGAGGGACCAGCAGTGCCGACAGCACGACCTTGGCGATCATCTGACCCATCAGCAGCTCGGCGATGGGGAAGACGCCGTAGAAAGCGACCGTGATGAAGATGAGGGTGTCCACGATCTGGCTGAGCACGCTGGCGATTCCCGCGCGGAGCCAGAGGAGCCTGGCCCCTTCCCTCGCCTTCAACCGGCTGAAGATGGTGACGTTGAGCAAGGTCGAAATTCCGTAGGCGAGGATTCCACCGAGCCAGATTCGCGGCGTTCCGCTCATCACCGTCTCGAACGCCGTAAGCCGGTCGGGAGCCATTTCGGGCGAGGCCGGCAGCGCGAGAACCAGAAGGCTGAGCGCCAGCGACACGAGAAGCGGGATGAAACCGATCAGCACCAGCTTGTTCGCGATCTCGCGGCCGTGAAGCTCGGCGATCGCACTCGACGTCACGACCAGCATGAGGAAGGCGAAGATCCCCGCCTCCACGGCGAGCGGGCCAAGCGCGACCTGCTTGTTGCCGAGCACTCCGGCGATGCAGACCATGCCCCCGTAGAAGATAGCGAAAGCGAACAGCGACATGGGAATGGCGCGGGCGGCGGCAGATTGCGGCGCTACGGCTGCCGCCTGAACTTCGGTCGTCATGGGCCGCTGGGGTAGCCGGTTTGCGGCGAACTTCAAGAACGGCAATTGACCGAACGGCTTAGCCATCGCTACGCGACGCAACCGTGAATCCCGGAGCCCTGGACATTGTCGCAATCGGCGACGCGATCGTCGACGTGATCGCGACGTGCGAGGATTCGTTCCTCGACGCGCACAAGCTCACCAAGGGCTCGATGCAGCTTCTGACGCCCGACCAGGCGGACAACCTCTATTCGGCGATGGGACCGGCTCGGGAGATCAGCGGAGGCTCGGCCGCGAACAGCATGGCGGGAGTCGCCGCGCTCGGGCTCGACGCAGGCTTTATTGGCCAGATCGCCGACGACCAGCTCGGCGATATCTTCGCGCACGACATGACGTCGCTCGGCATCCGCTTCGAGACTCCGCCGTTGAAGGACGGCCCGCCCACCGGACGTTGCCTGATCCTCGTCACGCCCGACGCCCAGCGGACGATGAACACCTGCCCCGGCGCAAGCCACGAGCTCACGCCGCAGCGGCTCGACGAGCAGATGATCCGTTCCGCGTCGATCACCTTCCTCGAAGGCTATCTCTGGGGGCCCGAGCGCCCGCGCCATGCGATGCTGCGCGCCGCTCAGATTGCGCACGAGGCGGGACGCACCGTCGCGTTCACGCTCTCCGAAAGCCTCTGCATCCCCGGCCGCAAGGAAGGCGTGCTCGGGATGATCGACGGCGGGATGGTCGACGTGCTTTTCGCCAATGAGGACGAGGCGATGCTGCTCGCCGGTGCCGGCGATCTCGACGGCGCGCTGGCCAAGCTCGCGCCGCTCGTTTCGACGTTGGTGGTTACGCGTGGAGCAGCAGGAGCCTGGCGATCGAGCGCGGGCAAGCGGGTCGAGATCCCGGCCGCACCCGTCGACAAGGTCGTGGACACAACCGGCGCGGGCGACCTGTTCGCCGCCGGCTTCCTCGCCGCCCGCTGCCGCGCCCGGCCGCTGGATCGCTGTCTCCAGGCCGGAGCGCAGGCGGCCGCCGAAGTCATCTCGCATTTCGGAGCGCGGCCCGAAGCCAATCTCAAGGACATCGTACGCCTGTGAAAAATGTGAAGCGCGTTGCCGTTTATTGCGGTTCGGCGCCAGGCAGCGATCCCATGTTCGCCGATGCGACGCGCGCCACCGCGGCCGCGATGGCCGGCCGCGGAGTGGACCTCGTCTACGGTGGCGGGCGGCTGGGGCTCATGGGCCTGATCGCCGACAGTGTGCTCGATCTGGGCGGCAAGGTGTACGGCGTGATCCCGGCCGCGCTGGTCGACCTCGAGGTCGCGCACACCGGCCTGACCGAGCTGTTCCACGTCGCCAACATGCATGAGCGCAAGGCGAAGATGACCGATCTTGCCGACGCCTTCATCGCGCTCCCGGGCGGCATCGGAACGCTCGACGAGTTGTTCGAAGCGTGGAGCTGGAACGCGCTAGGTTATCACGCCAAGCCGTTCTGCCTGCTCAACGTCGGTGGGTTCTGGGACGGGCTGATCACCTTCATGGACCACGCCACGAAAAGCGGCTTCCTGTCCGCGTCTCGGCGGCAGCAGCTGCTGGTAGCGTCGACGCCCGACGAAGCGCTGGAATTGCTGGACGAAGCCGCCGGGCGCGCTACGCAAGGCATGGTCTGGTAACGCGCATTTTCGTGCTCTGGGGAGGGGCGCCGCATTGAATCAGAATCTGATGAGTCTCTGCCGGGATCGTCGTGATCCTCGCAATCGCGTTCGTCCTGTCCTCCAACCGCAAGGCAATCCGAATCCGCGTCGTCGGAGCCGCCTTCGCGCTTCAGGCGGTCATCGCCTGGCTCGTGCTGTGGACCAGCTGGGGCCGCGCCGGGATCCAGTCGCTGTCGAACGGCGTCGCCAACCTTCTGGGCTATGCCAACAAGGGGACCGAGTTCCTGTTCGGTCCAAGCGCAAACAACCCGCTCGCCAACACCTTCGCAATTGCCGCTCTGCCGGTCATCATCTTCTTCGCGAGCCTTGTCGCGATCCTGTATTATCTTGGGATCATGCAGCGGATCGTCCGCTGGGTCGGCGGCGCGATCGGCTGGGTCACCGGCATCAGCCGCGTCGAATCGCTGAGCGCCGCCGCCAACATCTTCGTCGGCCAGTCGGAATCGCCTTTGGTGGTCCGTCCCTATCTCGCGGCCCTGCCCCCCTCCCGCCTGTTTACGGTCATGACGGTCGGCATGGCCGGCGTCGCGGGGACGATCCTCGCCGCTTATGCGAGCCTCCTCGGCGAAGGCTATTTGCCTTACCTGCTTGCCGCAGCTTTCATGTCCGCGCCGGGCGGAATCCTGATGGCCAAGATCATCATGCCGGATGACCTCGCCGGTCCGGACGAGCTCCCGCTCGAAGGCGGCGCCAGCGACGAAGATCAGGTCGACGTCGCCGAGACCTTCGAAGAGGGCGAACGGCCCGCGAACATCATCATGGCCGCCGCGCAGGGCGCACAGACCGGCGTAAAGCTCGCCGTCGCCGTCGGCGCGATGGTCCTCGCGTTCGTCGCCTTGGTCGCGCTCGCCAATGGGCTGCTCGGCGGGCTCGGCAACATGGCCGGCATCCCCGACCTCAGCTTCCAGCGGCTGGTCGGCTACATCTTCCAGCCGATCATGTTCCTGATCGGCGTTCCGTGGGAGCAGTCGAACATCGCCGGCGGCCTGTTCGGGACGAAGGTGGTGCTCAACGAGTTCGTCGCCTTCATCGATCTTGGCGCAATGCCGGCCGGAGCCTTGGACGAGCGGACCCGCGCGATCGTGACGTTTGCTCTGTGCGGCTTCGCCAATTTCAGCTCGATCGCGATCCAGATGGCGGTTACGGGCGGCCTCGCTCCGAACCAAAGGCCGGTGATCGCGAAGCTCGGTATCCGAGCGCTCATCGCCGGTTCGCTCGCCAACCTGATGAGCGCCGCGCTCGCCAGCCTGATGCTTCCCTAAACCTTCTGCTATTAAGAGTTTCATGGCTACGATCACTGCCGACCACATTGCGTCCGTTTCGCTCAAGGACGCCGACCGCAATCCCGACGAGTTCGCCCAGAAGCTGGGCCGCAGCTTCGAGGATTACGGCTTTGCGATCATCGCGGACCACGGAATTCCCGATGAGTTGATCCACCGCGCCGAGGAGAAGGCAAAAGCCTTCTTCGCTCTGCCCGAGGAGGTGAAGAAATCGTACTTCATAGCCGGTGGCGGCGGAGCACGCGGCTACACGCCGTTCGGCATCGAGACCGCCAAGGGCGCCAGGGCGCACGACCTCAAGGAATTCTGGCACGTCGGCCGCGACCTGCCTGAGGGCCACAAGTTCCGTGCGCACATGCCGGACAACGTCTGGCCGTCCGAAGTGCCGAGCTTCAAGGACACCTTCCAGGAACTCTATGCGACCTTCGACCACACAGGGCTGAAGGTCCTCCGAGCGATCGCCCGCTACCTGAAGATCGACGAGGATTATTTCGCGGACACGGTGCGCGACGGAAACTCCGTGCTGCGTGCGCTTCACTACCCACCACAGAGCGAGCCGACCGGGCAGCACATTCGCGCCGGCGCGCATGAGGACATCAACACGATCACGCTTCTGCTCGGGGCCGAGGAAGCGGGACTGGAGCTTCTGACAAAGGACGGCCGCTGGATTCCGGTTTCACCCAAGCCCGGCGAGTTGGTGATCAACATCGGCGACATGCTCCAGCGGCTGACCAACGGACGGCTCCGCTCGACCTCGCATCGCGTCGTCAATCCCGAGCCGGACCGCGCAAGCCACGCGCGCTATTCGATGCCCTTCTTCCTGCACTTCCGCTCGGACTTTCTGATCGAGCCGCTGCCGGGAACCGTCCCGGCGGGCGAGCAGCCCAAGTGGCCGCCGATCACCGCCGACGAATATCTCCAGGAGCGTCTTCGCGAGATCAAGCTGGTCTGACGTTCCGCGCCTGGTCTAAGCGGCGCAAATGAAACGAGCGCCCGACCTCGCGATCATGTTGTTCGACTTGTCGATCACCGGTGTGGTGCGCAACGCCGTCAGGATCGCGGCGAAAGCTCATGAGGCCGGCCTCGCGACGGAAATCTGGGTCGTGCAGGATCGCGGACCGGCAAAGGGCGACGTACCAGACGGCGTGCCGGTCATCAGCTTCGGCAAAGACATCGGCGACCTCTATTCCCGCCGTCAACGCAAGGCCGCGAGCCTCGCCTCCAAGGACGCGCTGATCGAGCTTCTCAAGAAACGGCGGCCGAAGATCGCCTTGTCCGCGGGCAACCACTTCCATGTCCTTGCGAGCGCAGCCTTCCGCGACGCAGAACCTGCCCTTCAGACGCGGCTGATCGGGAGGGTCAGCAGCGCTTTGCCGCGGTTCAGCTGGATCACCTTGCCCCACAGCCTTCGCAAGAGACGGAGGGCGCGGACGCAGTTGATGGCAATGGATCGACTGATTGCCGTAAGCGAGGAGATCAGGAAGGGTCTCACTGGCCGTTTATGGATTCCCGATGAGCGCATCACCGTCATCCGCAACGGTATCGACACCAAGCGCGCGGAGGTGCTGGCGAAAGAACCGCTAGCCCACGAATGGTTCGCGGATGGCGGGCCGCCCATCCTGCTGGGCGTCGGACGCGTCGTTCCGCAGAAGGGATTCGATGTCCTCCTGAAAGCCTTCTCCGTCGCACGGAAGAAAAGACCCCTGCGCCTGGTGGTCCTCGGCACGGGACCTGCCGAGCACCTCGCCTCGCTGGAGGCGCTGGCCGAGAACCTGGGCGTGACCGAGGATGTCGACTTCCACGGGGCGGTCTCCAACCCCTTCCCTTATTACAAGGCGGCCAGCCTCTTTGTCCTGTCTTCGCGCTGGGAGGGCATGAGCAACGCTTTGCTCGAAGCGATGGCGTGCGGTTGTCCCGTAGTCTCTACCGTGACGCCCGGCTCCTCCGAGCTGCTCGAATATGGGAGGTTTGGAGCTTTGGTCCCCGCCGACCAGCCCGAAGTCCTGGCGAAGGCGATCCTGGCGCGTCTCGATTCCCCGGTCCGGGGTAAAAACCTCCGCCAGCGGGCGGAGGCGTTCGATCTCGGCGCTACAATGAAGGAATATCTGGCGCTCTTCGCCGAAGAGCTGGCGGAGGCGGCCCGAGTGAAGGTCAGCCGGCGTCGGCGAGGTTCGCCGGGCCGAATCCGAAAGGAATGAGCGACCGGATCGAGTGCCTCTCGATTCCTTCGCCTTTCCCGTTCGAGCAGATGATCTCCACGTCGCGGCTGGACAGGCAGGCGGCCTCGTAGATTGCCTGACGGCACCCGCCGCAGGGCGTGCAAGTGACGTCGCCGGTGAGTAGGCCGCCTTCCACTCCGCCGCCGGACACTGCGATCCGCACCACCTTGTCGAGCCCGAACCTGTGCTGCGCCGCGGTCAGCGCGCTTTGCTCCGCGCAGAGGCCGAGACGGTAGCAGGCATTCTCCATGTTCGCGCCCGTGACGATCTCGCCGTCCACGGATTCAATGGCGCATCCGACATGGAATCTTGAGTATGGCGCATAGGCCTTCAGCGCGGCTTCGCGGGCGAGCGCGACCAGTTCTTCTGCTGTCATGCTCTTGTCCTTAAGGCCGGGCACGGGGCATGCGCTAGTCAGCACCGATTCTGATGAAAGCCGACCGATGAAATCACGGTTGTTCGTATCCGCAGCGGCCGTAGCGATCGCGCTCACGCCAACCCCGGCATTTGCTTGGGGCAAGACCGGGCACCGCGTCGTCGCCGCGATCGCCGACGCGCAGCTCAGCGGCCTCGCTCGGGCGCATGTCCGCGAATTGCTCGGACCCGCCGAAAGCCTCGACGAGGCGGCGAACTGGCCGGACGAGATGAAGTCGCACCCCTCGGCATTCTGGCAGAAGACGGCGAGCCCTTGGCATTATGTGACTCTGAACGGAGTGCTCTACGACCACGCTCCGTCGGAAGGCGATGCGCTGGAGGCTCTGGGCCGGTTCAGCGCCATGCTTCGCGATCCCAATGCGAGTCGTGAGGACAAGCAGCTCGCGCTGCGCTTCATCGTGCATCTCGTCGGAGATCTGCATCAACCTTTGCATGTTGGCAAATGTTGTGACCGTGGAGGCAATGAGGTGAAGGTGAAGTGGTTCGGCCGCGACCTCAACCTCCACTCCGTCTGGGACTCCGCGCTGGTGGACGAGCAGCAGCTGAGCTTCACCGAATATTCCGCGAAGCTTCAGCGGCACACGAACAACGAGGACGTGATCGCCTGGTGGGACATCAATCCGCGCGACTGGATCAGCGAGAGCGCACAGATTCGCGAGACCGTCTATCCCCGGCTTCCGCCCAAGGGCGCGAAGGGCAAGAAGGGGCAGCCGGCGGTCCCTGAGCTTTCCTGGTCCTACGTCTATGAGTTCACGCCGGTGATGGAGCGGCGGCTGAGCCAGGCCGGAGTCCGGCTCGCGGCCTATCTCAACGCCATCTACGCCTCGCCCCAGCCGCTGCCCGCCGAGCGCCCGCGTTGATGCTTCGCAAGATTGCCGTCGCAGCGGGGCTGCTGGCGCTCGCCGGCTGCACGACCGGGCCAGCGGCAGTCGCGCCGGTTGTTTCGCCTGCGCCCGTCGAGGTGCAGATCCTCGCCTTCAACGACTTCCACGGCAATCTGGAACCGCCCCCGCCGGTCGAGGTGGCCGAGCCGGACGGCAGCAAACGCAAGATCCAGACCGGCGGAGTTGCGAACCTGGCGGGCGCGTTGACGCAGTTGCGCGCCGGCCATCCGAATACGGTCACCGTTTCGGCGGGCGATACCATCAGCGCCTCGCCGCTGATCTCCGCCAATTACCTCGACGAGCCGACCATCACCGCGATGAATCTGCTCGGGCTGGAGTTCAATTCGGTCGGCAATCACGAATTCGACCGCGGGACCGACGAGCTCAAGCGGATGCAGAATGGCGGATGCGCGAAGTTCACGCGCCGCACGCCCTGTGCGGTCGGGCCGTTTGGCGGCGCGACGTTCCGCTACCTGGCCGCCAATGTTCTGCAGTCGGACGGCTCCACGATTTTCCCCGCGACCGGGACCAAGCGCTTCGGCCCGATCACTCTTGGCTTCATCGGAATGACGCTGAAGGACACGCGCAACCTCGTCACCCCGTCCGGAGTGAAGGGCTTGAGCTTCGCGGAGGAGGCGGCGAGCGCCAATGCGTTGGTCCCGAAGCTCAAGGGCGAGGGCGCCGACGCGATCGTCCTGTTGATCCATCAGGGCGGACGGACGTCAACACTTACGACCGGCAATGGCTGCGACGGCCTGTACGGCGACGTGCTTCCACTCCTCTCCAAGCTGGATTCGGCGATCACTACAGTCGTCTCCGGTCACACGCACTGGGCCTACGTCTGCAACGGGACCCCCGAAACGGGCGCTGGGCGACTTGATGACCAGCGCCGGGAAGAACGGTTATTTCGTCACGGACCTGCGCCTGACTTTCGATCCATCCACGCGCCGGCTCTTGAGGCAGGCGGCGGCGAATGTCGTCGTGGGGAACGGCGAGCGCGGCGTCGACCAGGCGGAGCAAGCGCTGGTCTCGCGCTATGCGACCGCCATTGCACCGATCGCGAACGCGGTCGTCGGCCGTCTGACGGAAAATGCGGCGACGGATCCGGACGACGGCGAAAGTGCCGCAGCAAACCTGATCGCGGATTCGATGCTCGCGGCGACGCGGGCGAAAGAGAATGGCGCGGCACAACTGGCTCTCGTCAACGCGACAGGAGTTCGAGTGACGCTTCCCGCGGGCGATGTCCTTTACAAGGATGCGTTCGCGATGATGCCGTTCGGGAACAACCTGCTCGTGCTGACCATGACCGGCGCACAGCTGAAGGAAGCGCTGGAGCAGCAATATGCGATCACCATCCGGCCGGGCCGGACGAAACCGGCCGTCCTCGCTCCGTCCGAAGGCTTCTCCTACGTGGTGGACATGTCGAAGCCCGATGGCAGCCGCGTTTCGGCCATGCGGCTGAACGGCGAGCGCGTTGCCTTGGGCGGGCGCTATCGCGTCGCCGTCAACAATTACCTAGCGTCGGGCGGCGACGGAATCAGCGCCTTCACCAAGGGAACGGACGTGACGGACATGGGGATCATCGATCTGGACGCCTTCATCGCGTGGATCGCGCCGGGCCGGACACCGCCCAGGCCGGACCGTATCCGCTTCCTGCCTTAGCGGAGCGGCGGCTCGTCGAAGCTCCGCAACTTGCGCGAGTGCAGCCCCTCGCCTTCGCGGAGAAGCAGGCCGAGCGTCTCGATACCGATCCTCAGGTGCTGGCCGATTGACGTTTCATAGAAATCGTTGGCCTGCCCCGGCAGCTTCAGCTCTCCGTGGATCGGCTTGTCGGAGACGCAGAGCAGAGTCCCGTAGGGCACGCGGAAGCGATAGCCTTGGGCGGCAACGGTTGCCGATTCCATGTCGATCGCGACCGCGCGACTCTGATTGAAGCGGCGCGCCGACTGAGTGAAGCGAAGTTCCCAGTTACGGTCGTCGGTGGTGACGACCGTGCCGGTGCGCAGCCGCGTCTTCACGCTGTCCTCGTCGCCGCCGGTCACTCCGACCGCGGCTTCGAACAAGGCCTTCTGAACCTCGGCAATCGCCGGCAACGGGATTTCGACAGGCAGCACGTCGTCCAGCACATGGTCGTCGCGCAGATAGGCGTGAGCTAGGACGTAATCGCCGATCCGCTGCGTCGGGCGAAGGCCTCCGCAATGGCCGATCATCAGCCAGACCTCCGGCCGGAGCACCGCGACATGATCGCAGATCGTCTTCGCGTTGGACGGGCCCACGCCGATGTTTACGAGAGTGATCCCGGCGCGTCCTTCCGCAATCAGGTGATACGCCGGCATCTGATGCCGCCGCCATGTGCCGGCGGCGATCTGCGCCTCGGCATTGGTCAGATCGCCCCGCTCGTAATGACCGCCCGGGACCGACAGCGCGGTGTAGGGACTGCCCTCGCGGCGAAGCTCCGACACGCCGAAGCGGACGAACTCGTCCACATAGCGGACATAGTTCGTGAACAGGACGAAGTGCTGGAAATCCTCGGCGTCCGTGCCCGTATAGTGACGTAGACGCGCAAGGCTGAAGTCGGTGCGCGGTCCGTCGAACAGGGCCAAGGGACGCGCGTCGTGCACCGAATAGTCCCACACGCCGTCGGCGATCTCGTCGCCGATATGGACGAGCTCGTTCGACGGGAACCAGCGCGACAGCTCCGCGGCGGTCACCTTGTCGAGATTGATGCCGCTTCCGTCGAGCACATAGGGATAGGGGATCTCGCTGCGGCTCCGGCCGACGGAGATGTCGACCCCATAGTCGGTGGTCAGATGCTCGAGCTGCGTCCGAAGGTAATCGCGAAATAGCGCCGGCCGGGCGATGCTGCAGGCATAGGTGCCGGGTTGCGTCAGTCGGGCGAATGCGCGGGTCAGGCGCCCGGCGGTCTGCTCGCCCGAATAGGTGACGCGAAGCTCGGGATAAGCGAACGCGCCTTCCGCTCGCTCGATGGGATCGGGATGCCTGCCTTGCTCACAATAAGCGGCGAGCGCGTCACGCAGGTTGGTGACCGATTGGTCGTAGATGGAACAGAGCTGATCGACGATTGCAGAAATGTCGTTGGACTTCATGCGGAAGCACGCTTGGCCACTTAGCCCATCCCAGACAAGCAGTTTTGTGGCTTCAGTGCTGCATCTGCAGGTTCGTCAACGCCGGGTCCGGCGCCATGTTCGCGTCCATGTGTGTCATGATCCAGATCGTCCCGATCATCACCAGGAAGACGATCAGCACCCCGAAAGCAAGCGCCAGCACGTTGTTCGTATTGTCGGGGCCGCTGGTGATGTGGAGGAAGAAGACCAGGTGAACGCCCATCTGGGCAATCGCGAGCACGATGAGCCCGACCGCCACGCCTGGTCCCCATAAAGTCGAGGTTGAGGCCACCCAGAACGAAACGCCCGTCAGGATCAACGCCAGTGCAAGGCCGATGACGTAAGCGACGCTCTCACTGACGATGTTGCTGTGCGGCACACCCGGCGCGACATCGAGCAGATTGTCTTCGTCTTCGGTCATGGCAGCGTCCCGATCAGATAGACGATGGTGAAGATGGCCACCCAGATGATGTCCAGGGCGTGCCAGAAGACGCTGAGGCACAGCAGGCGGCGCATGATGTGCTCTTTGAACCCCTTGGCCCAGATCTGGGCCATCATCGTGCCGATCCACAGAAGGCCCGCGGTGACGTGCGCTCCGTGGCAGCCAACGAGCGTGAAGAAGGATGAAAGGAAGGCGCTGCGTTGCGGCCCCGCGCCTTCCCCGATCATCGTTGCGAACTCGTAGAGCTCGATGAAGAGAAAGACTGCGCCGAGCAATCCGGTCACGACAAGCCAGCCCTGCGTCCAGACCATGTTCTTGCGCTTGGCCGCGATCATCGCGAGCCCGCAGGTGAAGCTCGACAGCAATAGCGCCATGGTCTCGACCGCGACCAAGGTGCGGTCGAACAGCTGGTTCGTCGTCGGGCCGCCGTCAGTCGCATTCACCAACGTGGCGTAGGTCGCGAACAGAGCGGAAAAGAGGATCATGTCCGACAGTACGAACAGCCAGAAGCCGTACGGAACGACGATGCTCTTCGATTCCGGTCCCCGGTGGCCGAGGCCCGTATCTTCCGATGCGCCGTGCGTCAGGCCGATGGTTGCGGCTTCAGTGGTCATGTCGATTGGCTCAGCTTGTGGAGATGTTCCATGCGGATGCGGCGCCGCTCGCGCGCATTCGCCCTGACCTCCTCGACCGGGATGATATGCTCATGCTCGTCCTGCCAGGCATACCAGACGAATACGGCGAACGCGCCGATGAGCCCGACGATCGCGAGCCACCAGATGTACCAGATAACCGCGAAGCCGCAGACCGTCGCGAAGAAGGCGCAGATGACGCCCGTAGGCGTATTGATCGGCATTTCGATCGGCTTGTAATCCGGCTCATCGATCAGCCGATCTTCCTTGATCGCGGTCTGTTTGCGCGTCCAATAGGCTTCCTCCCCATGAACGTCCGGAAGCACCGCGAAGTTGTAATGCGGCGGCGGCGATAGGGTGAGCCACTCCAGGGTCCGGCCGTCCCATGGGTCGCCGGTGACGTCCATCCGCTGGTCGCGCGTCTTGATTGAGTACAAGAGCTGAACCACCGTCAACACGATGGCCGCGCCGATGATCACCGCGCCAAGCAGTGCCACGTGCAGCCATGGCGCCCAGGTCGGATCGGAAATGTGCTGGAGCCGCCGCGTCCCACCCCAGAAGCCGAGCAGATAGAGCGGCATGAAGGCGAGATTGAAACCGATGAACCAGCACCAGAACACGGCTTTGCCGAGGCCTTCGTGAAGCATGAAGCCGAAGGCTTTGGGGAACCAGTAGGTGTAACCGGCCATGAGCGCGAACACGACGCCCGGGATGATCACGTGGTGGAAGTGAGCCACGAGAAACAGGGTGTTGTGGGTGATGAAATCGACCGGCGGAATAGCGAGCAACACACCCGTCAGGCCGCCGCCGACGAACAACAGCATGAAGCCCAGAAGGTAATGGACCGGAACCGTGAAGCGAACCCGCCCGCCGTACAAGGTGAACAGCCAGTTGTAGATCTTAACGCCTGTCGGGATGCCGATGATCATGCTGGCGATGCCGAACACGGCGTTGATGTTCGCGCCGGCGCCCATGGTGAAGAAGTGGTGCAGCCAGACCATGAACGACACGATGCAGATGATCATCGTGGCGAAGACCATCGACCGGTAACCGAAAAGCGGTTTTCCGGAAAACGTCGCCGCCACCTCCGAATAGATTCCGAACGCCGGCAGGACGAGGATGTAGACCTCCGGATGCCCCCAAACCCAGATCAGGTTCATGTAGAGCATGGAGTTGCCGCCACCGTCATTGGTGAAGAAGTGGAAGCCCATGTACCGGTCGAGCATCAGCAGCGCCAAAGTCGCCGTCAGCACCGGGAAAGCAGCCAGGATCAGCAGGTTGGATGCCAGTGACGTCCAGCAGAAGACGGGCATGCGCAGGTAGCTCATCCCCGGCGCACGGGTCTTGAGGATTGTCGTCACGAAATTGACGGCCGTTAAGACCGTTCCGACGCCGGATATCTGCAGCGCAACCAGATAGTAATCTACCCCGACACCAGGAGAGAATTCCTTCTCGCTGAGCGGCGGAAATGCCAGCCAGCCCGTCCGGGCGAACTCGCCGAGGAATAGGCTGATGTTGATCAGCAGGGCGCCCGAGGCCGTCAGCCAGAAGCTGACGTTGTTCATCGTCGGAAAGGCAACATCCCGCACGCCGAGCTGCAGCGGCACCACGAAATTCATGAAGCCGATGACGAACGGCATCGCCACGAAGAAGATCATGATCGTGCCGTGCGCGGAGAAGATCTGGTTGTAATGTTCGGGCGGCAAATAGCCCTGTGCAGCGCCGATCGCCATGGACTGGTGAAGCCGCATCATGAGCGCGTCGGCGAACCCGCGGACCAGCATCAGAAGAGCCAGCACGATATACATGATGCCGATGCGCTTGTGGTCGGTGGACGTGATGTATTCGTCTCGCAAATAGGGCCACCAGCCCTTGCGCCAGACCCATATGCCTATCGCCGCCGCGGCCAGAAGAACCACGGCGGACGTGATCAGCGGGATCGGATCGTGGAAGGGAATCGCCTCCCAGCTGAGCTTACCCAGCATGCCCGGCCCCCTGCTCCGTGGTTGGTGGGTTGTGCGGCAATTGCTGCGGTGGCGGCGCCGTGTTGGAGACGATGGCGCCGAACAGGCCCGGTGCGACGTTGCCGTAAGTCATCGGTTTCACATAGCTGCTCGGCTTCACCAGTTCGGCGTAGGCGCGGCCGTCGAGCACCTGGCCGCCGCTACGCGACGATTGCGCCCAGGCGGCGAATTGCTGCGGCGGCACCGAATGCACCTTGAACTGCATGCCCGGGAAGCCGTCGCCGCTGAAATGCCCCGATAGCCCGTTGAAGACGCCTTGCCGGTCGGCCTGCAGGTTCAGCCGGGTGGTCATCCGCGGCATGGTGTAGATCATCGTCCCCATTTGAGGGACCCAGAAGACGTTCCACACCGTCGCGGACGTGAGCTGAAAACTGACGGGCGTCCCGGCCGGCACGACGAGTTGGTTGACCGTGGCAACGCCCTGATCGGGGTAGATGAACAGCCATTTCCAGTCGAGCGAGACGACCTGCACCTTGATCGGCTTGTTGGGTGAGACGAGCGGCTTGCTCGGCTCGAGCTGGTGGCTGCCGATCCAGGTGATGCCGCCAAGCAGCATGATGGTCAGTATGGGGATTCCCCAGACAACCATCTCGACCGCTCCGGAATATTCCCAGTCCGGACGGTAGGTCGCCTTGCTGTTGCCGCGGCGGAACCACCAGGCGAAAGCGACGGTGGCAATCATCGTCGGAACGATGATCGCGAGCATGATCGCCGTGGAATTTATGAGAAGCTGCTTTTCCTGCGCGGCGACCGGTCCAACCGGATCGAGGACGCCGCGGTTGCAGGCGGATGTGAGCAGAACCAAAGCGGCCAACGCGAATGCGCGCGCAATCCGTACGGACCCGCGACGCTCCCCGCCATGACAGCCGAATGAGTTCACGTGCCCCCGTCGACTTGAATTAGGAAGTTCGGACGAACGCAGACAAGACGAGTTCCAATAGCCGTTTGAACAGGCGAACGCCATTGCAGACGCGAGCCGGGCAGCTAGGGTCGAGTCTATCCTATGACCAGAACCGCATTGCTCCTCGCCGCCTGTGCCGCGGCGCTCGCCTCCCCCGCACAGTCGCAGCAGGCTCCTCTTCCTCCACCCAAGCCCGCCGTTCCACTCAAGAACGGCGCTGAGACTAGCAACGGCTCGGCAACGATCCGGGTAATCGCGATTACCGACTCCATCCTGCGCGTGCGCATCACTCGCGGACGGGCATTTCCGGAAGATGCGAGCTGGGCCGTGCAGGCCGAGGTTCGAGCAAGGAGCGTTCGGGTCCAGCCGCTCGCAAACGGCTTCGAGACGGCCGCACTGAACGTTGCAATCGATCCCGGAACGCTCGCGCTGACGGTCAGCGATCGGCAGGGCCGCAGGATCCACACGGATGCACCGAAGCCGATAGGCTTCGACGGAAACGGCTTCACGCTCCGCAAGACGATGCCTGTCGGGGAGCAATATTATGGGCTGGGCGACAAGACCGGCCCGTTCAATCGGCGCGGGGCGAGCTACGTCCACTGGAACACCGACGCCTGGGGCTTCGATCGCGGCACCGACCCGATCTACAAGTCGATCCCCTTCACCGTCGCGAGCGGAGGGGCCGGGCGGCGCTTACGGCCTGTTCCTCGACAATAGCTGGCGAAGCTCGTTCGACTTCGGCCATCGCGACGAGAACCAGCTCGCCATTTCCGCCGACGACGGGCCCATCGATTATTACTTGATCGCCGGACCGACCGTTGCTGACGTGGTCCGCCGCTACACCGACCTTACCGGCAAGGCGCCGCTGCCGCCGCGTTGGGCGCTCGGCTTTCAGCAATCGCGCTACAGCTACATGACGGATGCGGAGTTGCGCGAGGTGGCGGCGCGCCTTCGCTCCAATCGCATCCCGACAGACGTCCTTTGGCTCGACATCGACTATCAGGACCGCAACCGGCCGTTCACGGTCGACAAGAAGGCCTTCCCGAACCTGCGCGGCCTCGCGACCGACATGCGCCGGCAGGGCTTCCAGCTTGTGACGATCACTGACTTGCACGTCGCGCACGCGCCGAACGAGGGATATGCCGCCTTCGACAGCGGAATGGCCGGCGACCATTTCCTCAAGAAGGCGGACGGCAGCCTGTACGTCGCGCCGGTCTGGCCGGGACCGTCGGTCTTCCCCGACTTCACCCGCCAGGCCAGCCGGGAATGGTGGGGCGGCCTGTACAAGGACTTCGTCGACGACGGGATCGCCGGCTTCTGGAACGACATGAACGAGCCGGCGATCTTCGAGACGCCGACCAAGACCATGCCGCTCGACACGGTGCATCGCTTCGACGGGAACGGCTTCGCGCCGCGCACCGCGAGCCACGCCGAGGCGCACAACGTCTTTGGCATGGAGAACAGCCGGGCGACCTACGAGGGCCTGCTGAAGCTGCGCCCGAACGTCCGCCCGTTCGTCATGACTCGGGCGACCTACGCCGGTGGCCAGCGCTACGCCGTCACCTGGACCGGCGACAACAATGCGACCTGGGACCATCTGAAGTTGATGGTGCACCAACTGCTGAACCTCGGCCTGTCCGGCCACAGCTGGGCAGGCGCGGACATCGGCGGATTCACGGGCGGCCCAAGCCCGGAGCTGCTGACGCGCTGGCACCAGATCGGCGCGTTCACGCCCGTGTTCCGCAACCATTCCGCGAAGAACACGCCGCGCGTAGAGCCTTGGATGGATGGGTCGCAGCACCTGGCGATCCGCCGCCGGTACATTGAGGAGCGCTACCGGCTGCTGCCCTATTTCTACGCAGTCGCGGAGCAGAATGCGCGCACGGGCGACCCACTGATGCGTCCAGTCTTCTACGATTATCCGGAGTTGATGAAGGCGCCCTGCGACCATTCGATGGCCTTCGCGGTCGGGCGCGACCTCCTGATCGCGCCGTCACCCAAGCCTGAATCGACCCACAGCTATGAGGCGTGCATGCCGGGTCCGGGCTGGTTCGATTACTGGACCGGCCTGGAGGTCGAAGGGGAGACCAAGCCCGACGCTCCCTTCGAGGTCGTCAAGGAAGTACCGGCGCTCGATCGACTCCCGATCTTTATCCGCCCCGGTGCGATCATCCCGAAGCAGGCGGTGACGCAAAGCACGTCCGAAAAGCCGGAGGGCCCGCTCGAATTGCACGTCTATCCCGGCCCCGATTGCCGAGGTGAAATTTACTGGGACGATGGCGTCAGCATTCGCGGCGATAGCCTGCGGCAGACGGTGCGATGCACCCTCGGCAAGGATGGACTGATGCTTCACTTCGGCGGGCGCGAAGGCCGCTTCAAGCCGTGGTGGAAGCAGATCGCCGTGACCGTTCACGGTTGGAGCGGGCCCGCTAAGGTGCGCGGTGTCGAGCGCGTTGAAACCGACGCTGAGCGGAAGACCGTCCGGTTCACCGTCCCCGACCAGCGCCGCGCCGCAGACTTCGTGATCAGCCGCTTCTGATGGAGGCCGCGCGTCCATCGAAGCCGCGGCTGCTGCTGTTCGCCTTCGGGGACTTTGCGTTCAACATCTTCTGGCAGAGCGTCATGCTCTTCCTTCTATTCTATTACACGGACGCGCTCGACATCCCGATCGCCGTCGCGGCGACGACCTACATGATCGCATCCGTGTGGGACGGAATCGCGAGCTTTGCCGCGGGCGTGCTGGTCGACCGCCGGCACGGATCCTTGCGCTACGGGGCGATCATGACCGCGGGCGCCGTTCCGCTCGGGCTCTGCTTCGTCCTCGCCTATCTGCCTCCGATGGTAGGCGGGGCCTGGGCCATCGCGAGCATCCTCGGCGCGCATTTGCTCTTCCGCACGGCCTATGCGGCGGTGAACGTCCCCTATCTCGCCATGACCGCGCGGATCAGCGCGGACCCAGGCGACCGGGCCTTCGTCGCCGGAATGCGGATGCTGTTCGGAACGGCGGCTGCGGTTGCAATCGCTCTCGCGACCGTTCCCGTCGGGCGCTGGCTGACCGGGTCGACCGCCTCGCAAGCCTATTTCGGGGCGGCAGTCCTATTCGCGGTAATCGGCGCAGCGATCCTCATCCTCGTCGGCGCGACCTATCGCGAGACAGCGCCGATCGAGCGGTCGATGCCGGGAAGCGTACGGGATGCGCTTGCGAGCCTTGCGCGCAACCGCGCATTCGTCGCGCTGAGCGCCGCGATGATGGCCATGATCGTCGCCATCACCGTGCTCAACAAGTCGGTGCTCTATTACTTCAAATATCTGCTCAACGATCCCGAAGCCGGTCAGCTTGCCCTCGCCTCGATGGGAATCGTCAGCGGCATCGCCATCCCGCTCTGGATGCTGCTCGGCCGAGTGGTCGGCCTGCGCGCGATCTGGCTGCTTGCCGCCGGGCTGGGGATTGCCGGACTGATGCTCTTCGCAGCCGTCGACGTGCATCAATCGGGGCTGACGCAATTATTCCTGATCGCGTTACAAGTGATGATCGTCGGGCTGAACTTCGTCTTCTGGGCGATGCTTCCGAACACGATTGAATATGGCGAGCGCGAGACCGGCGTCCACGTGGAAGGGACGGTCTTCGGCGTGGCGGCGCTTCTCCAGCGCGTCGCCATCGGCATCGCTACCGCAATCCTCGGCTGGAGCTTCGCGTCGGCCGGCTATGTCGCGAACGTGCAGCAAAGCACCGAGACGCTCAGCGGCATGCGCGCCACCATGGTCCTGGTACCGATGCTCTTCCTCGCTTTGTCCTGCGTCGCGATGCTGCTCAACCCGCTCGGGCGCGGAGCCCGGCGGGAGAGCAACCCTGAAGCGGAACCCGCCTAGGCCGTCAGGTCGAACGACCCGCGAACACCCTCGGCTTCGGCCGATGGCGCGATCCACACGTCGAAAGTGCCGGGCTCGACGACCGGTTTATTGTTGACGCCGTAGAACTGGAGGTTCGCGGGTCGCAGTGCGAAGCGGACGACTTCCGACTGACCCGGAGCGAGCTTGACCTTGCGGAAAGCCTTCAGCTCGCGGACGGGACGCGTGATGCTCGCGACGCGGTCGTGGATGTAGAGCTGCACGACTTCCTCGGCCGTGCGCCGGCCGCGGTTCGTGATGCGGGCCGTCACTGTAATCTCGCCGTTCATGCCCATGCTGCGGGCGCTGAGCGTGAAATCGCTGTACTCGATCTTGCCGTAGGTCAGCCCGTGGCCGAACGGATAGAGCGCCGTGTTGGTGATATCCCGGAAACGCGCCTTGTAGGGCTCCAGCTTGCCTTCCGGATTTGGCCGCCCAGTGCGCTTGTGCGCGTAATAATAGGGCTGCTGGCCGGAGCGGCGCGGGAAGCTCGCGGGCAAACGGCCCGAAGGGCTGTAGGCGCCGAACAGCACGTCCGCGATCGAATGGCCGGTCTCCGTGCCGAGAAACCAGGTGGCGAGGATCGCGGGCGCGTTCGCGATCGCACCCTCCAGCGCAAGCGCGCGCCCGTGTTTGAGCACGACCACGGTCGGCTTGCCGAGTTTAGCGACGGCTTCCGCGAGCTCCTGCTGGGGCTTGGGAACGAAAATCTCGGTGCGCGACTGCGCCTCCGCGGACATGTTCTGCGCTTCACCAATCGCAAGCACGACGATGTCGGCCTGCTGGGCGGCAGCGACCGCCTGCGCGATGCCGCCTTCCAGAGGTTCCTCGACGCCGGAGCCCTCGGCGATAATGACATCGTTCTTTTCGGTGACCGCCGCGCGGACGCCGGTCGCAAGGTCGACGGCCTTGGCGTCGTCCCCATACACGCACCATGGTCCGATCAGATCATGCTGGCCGGCCGCAAAAGGACCGATCAGCGCAATTTTCTTGCCCGACTTCGGAAGGGGCAGCAGGTCACCATCGTTTTTCAGAAGGACGATCGACTTGCGACCGGCCTCACGCGCAAGCGCGCGGCTCTTCGGGAGCATCGAACGCGATTGCTCGCGCTTCTCGTCAATCCGGCGGAACGGATTTTCGAACAGCCCGAGCATGTTCTTTGCAGCGAGCACCCGCCGCACCGACGCATTGAGAGCTGCTTCCGGGACTTCGCCGCCGCGCACGAGTTCGGGCAGATGCTTGCGGTAAAGCCCGCTCTGCATGCTCATGTCGACGCCGGCGAGGAATGCGAGCTTCGCGGCGTCGCGACCGTCCTTTGCATAGCCGTGCGCGATCATTTCCTCGTCACCGGTGTAGTCGGAGACGACAAAGCCCTGGAATCCCCACTCGCCGCGCAGGAGCTCCGTCATCAGCCAGCGATTTCCGGTCGATGGAATTCCAGAGATTTCGTTGAACGAAGCCATCGCCGACAGGGCGCCGGCATCGAAGCCCGCCTTGTAAGGAGGGAGATAGACCTCGCGCAGCGTGCGCTCCGACATGTCTACCGTATTATAGTCGAGGCCAGCCTCGGCAGCGCCATATGCGGCGAAATGCTTGATGCAGGCGAGCATGTGCTCGTTCGACTTGAAGTCGTTCCCCTGAAAGCCGCGAACGCGCGCCGCAGCGAAGATTTCGCCCAGCATCGGGTCCTCTCCGCCGCCCTCGACGCCGCGTCCCCAACGCTGGTCGCGCGCAACGTCGACCATCGGCGAGAAAGTCCAGTCGATGCCTGTCCCAGCGGCTTCGAATGCTGCGGCCTCCGCAGTTCGGCGGGCCAGCTCCGGTTCGAAGCTGGAGACCTCCGCGAGCGGCACTGGGAAGATCGTGCGATGACCGTGAATGATGTCGGCTGCAAAGATGAGAGGGATCTTGAGCCGTGACTCTTTGACGGCCGCAGTTTGCAAGATCCGATGCATGCGCGCGCCATTGCCATTGAACACTCCGGTGAGCTGGCCTGTGCGAGCTTCCTGTACCTGCTGCGGGAAATTGCTGTCGGCGGCAGGATTGAGCGCAGCCGCCGTGGTGCCGCCCCAGGCCGAAGCCATCAGGCTGAGCTGGCCCGCCTTTTCCTCGAGCGTCATGCGCGAGATCAGCTGATCGATGAAGGCGGGGACTTCCAGCTTGCCGGCAGCCTGGAGAAGCGCTCGTGCGGGACTCGCAATCCAGGCGGTCGCGGCGCCCGCGCCGATCAGCGCGGCCCTGCGCGAAATGCGCGTTTCTAGCATTCTCTCTCCCTTCCTCTTGCGCTCTGGCTGGCGCTCCGAGCTACCGCCGGATCAGAGTCCCTTGACGCTTCGTGTAACCGGTTACATGACCGAGCCCACGGGCAATTGCAATCGATCAAACCGTGACTATTACCGCAATGGCCGTTCAAAAGGTGTCCATGGCTGACGCGACGATCCGAGATGTGGCCCGCCGCGCACAGGTGTCCGTAGCTTCCGTGTCGCGCGTGCTCAATCGGCTCGACAATGTGAGCAAGGAAACGCGTGCCCGGGTCACGGATGCTGTCCGCGAGCTGGGCTATGTGCCCCATGCCGGCGCGCGGAGCCTCAGCCTTGCGCGCACCAATGCGATCGGCGTCGTCCTTCCCGACTTCCATGGCGAGTTCTTCTCCGAAATCGTGCGCGGCATGGACCGCGAAGCGAGCCGCCGCGGCTACATGCTACTGCTGTCGAACGTCCACGCGGGAAGCGAGCAGTCTGCCAACGCGATGCGTGCTATGCGCGGCCGGGTCGACGGCCTCATCGTGCTCGCGCCGCACTTGTCGGAGGACGAGCTTGTCGATGCGCTGCCGGCCGGCACTCCGGCCGTGCTGATAAACACGCGAGACGTTGTCGGCGCTTATCCCGCCGTCCGGCTCGACAATCCCGCGGGGGCGCGCGCAGTCGCAGAGCACCTCGTGGCTCTCGGGCGCAAGCGGATCGTGCACATTGCCGGTGCCGTGGGCAATATCGAGGCGCAGGAGCGTGCGGACGCATTCCGCTCCGCGCTCGAGACACTGGACGGCTTGTCCGTCGAGATCGTGCAGGGCGACTTCAGTGAGCAGTCGGGCGAAGCAGCCATTGAGGCATTGCTCAAATCCCGCCACGAATTCGACGCCGTGTTCGCGGCCAACGACATGATGGCGATCGGAGCTCTTCAGGCGCTACGGCAAGCCGGCATCCACGTTCCCGAGGATGTAGCGGTGGTCGGGTTCGACGATGTCCCTCTAGCGCGGCACCTTGGCCTGACCACCGTCCGGGTTCGCATCGCCGAGCTTGGTGAGCGGGCGCTCGACCGCCTCGTCTCCATGCTCGCAGGCTCAGATGACAACGAACAGGAACTCCACCTGCCGAAGCTCGTGATCCGTTCAACCACCGACCCAGAGGCGTGTATCCGTTGACCTTCCTCGACCGCCGCTCGCTGCTTCGTAATTCCTCGATGCTGATTGCCGGAAGCGCGCTATCCGCGTGCACTTCGGTTCAATATCCTTCTATCGGCCGCACCCTTCCCGCCTTCTACGAGGATATCGAGAAGCGGACTTTCCGATTCTTCTGGGAAACGGTGAACCGGAAGAATGGGCTGGTCCCGGACCGCTGGCCGACGCCGGCCTTCTGCAGCATCGCCGCCGTCGGCTTCGCCCTTCCCGCTTATGCCGTGGGCGTGGAGCGCGGCTGGTGCTCCCGTGCCGACGCGCGGGATCTCACGCTCACGACCCTGCGCTTCTTCTGGAACGCGCCGCAGGGCCCGGACCCCACGGGGACAACGGGACACATGGGCTTCTTCTACCACTTCCTCGACATGCAGACGGGGCTTCGTCATCGCACGGTCGAGCTATCGAGCATCGACACGACCATCCTTCTTCTCGGCATCCTGTTCGCGGGGCAGTATTTCGACCGGCACGATGCAGCCGAAAGCGAGATCCGCCGGCTCGCGAACGCAATCTATGATCGCGCAGACTGGAATTTCTTCCGCACCGACGGCCGCAAGCCGATCTCGATGGGATGGCATCCGGAGACCGGCCTGATCGCCGCCAATTGGGTCGGCTACAATGAAGGCATGATGGCCAACATCCTGGCGCTGGGAGCGCCGGTGCATGCCGGGCCGGCGGACCTGTGGGAGCAATGGATTGCGCCCTACCCGCGTTTCTGGCGCGGCGATGGAGCCACGCGCCGCCTGGCCTTCGCACCCTTGTTCGGTCACCAGTACAGCCAGCTGTTCATCGACTTCCGCGGCATCCTCGATGCGCCGATGCGCGCGGCCGGTTTCGACTATTTCGAGAATAGCCGCCGCGCGACCTACGCCAACCGTGCCTATTGCGCCGCCAATCCGATGCGGTGGAACGGCTACTCGGACCGCATCTGGGGCCTCACCGCCTGCGACGGACCGGGCGGGCACAAACTGCCGTTCAAGGGCGAGCAGCGGACCTTCTTCGGCTATGCGGCGCGCGGACCTTTGGGCGAACCCGACGAGCGCGACGACGGGACGCTGTCACCGACGGCAGCGCTCGGTTCGCTGCCCTTCGCGCCCGAGATCGTGATCCCCGCCGCGGAAGCTTTGCTTGCTGACCACGGGTCCCGCATCTTCAAGGACTATGGCTTCCTCGACAGCTTCAACCCGAGTTTCACCTACACGGACGTGGGTTCGAAGAGCGGGGCCGTCGATGCCACGCACGGCTGGGTGGCGACCGACTATCTCGGCATCGATCAGGGGCCGATCCTTCTGCAGGCGGCGAACCACCGCGACGATTTCGTCTGGCGGTACATGCGCCAGGTCCCGGCGATCCGGCGCGGCCTGAAGCGCGCCGGATTCACCGGGGCGTGGCTGGGATAATCAGCGGATCGGCACCGTCCGACTGAGCTTCGACACGCCCGTTTCGTTGAAGGCCTCGACCGCGACCCAATAGGGCACGCCGACGTTGAGCGAGCGAAGATCCTTCTGCAGGGTCGCGCCATTACCGAGTTCGTCCGCCCACAGCTGATAGGTGTGTGTCAGGCGATTGGCGCGAGTGCCGAAGCGGATGTTGTAACCGACCGCGCCCGGCACCTTGGCCCAGCGGATGGTGGAATCGCGCTGGTCCTGATGACGTTGGCCGACCACGCTACCCGGCGTGGATGGCGCCCGGCCGTCGGCCTTGCCGAACACGCGCAAGTCGCTGATCGCCAGGTTGGCGCCGCCGACATGACCGTGGACGTAGCGGATGAAGCGCGTGCGGACCGACTGCGGAAGCTCGATATACGCATTGGGCCGGTCGCGGCGCGGCCCGTCCGGCTTGGCAAGCGGCTGCCAGCTCTGGCCGTCGGTCGAATGCTGCAGCTCGAACTCGGTGTAGATGTCCGGGGCATCGGCGAAGCGGCCCGACTTGTAATCGGCATAGTTCACTTGAAGCGCGCGCACCGTCTTCTGCGCGCCGAGATCGATGGTCAGAGTCTCGCCCGCCTTGTTCTGCGCCGCGACCCAGAACGTCCGCGGGTCTTCGTCGACGACACGGTCAACAGCAAACTCGGCCATCGTTGAAGAGGCGGTCGCCGCCTTGCGGTAGGACAGCAGCATCCAGCCCGTAAACAGGCCGTTGATGTCATCGACCTTCTTCGTCGGCATGTACTGCGGGAAGTCCTGGAAGCGCGACGTGGCCCACATCTGGCCGTCCGCTTCGAACTTGGTCGGGAACATGTTGATGCGGCGCTCGAACGTCCAGTTGTAGCCGATCCAGGGCGTTCCGGTGTTCCAATAGTTCCCATACGCGTCTTGAAACGTGGAGCCATGGCCCGCGCCTTCGACGAATCCGCCCGGCTTGTAGGCGATCGGGTTGTAGTCGGCATATTCGAACGGCCCGAGCGGCTGGTCTGACACATAGGTGCCGTTGCCGTAGACGTTGAACTCCGTGCCGGGCGCCCCGTACTGGAGATAATATTTGCCGTCGTGCTTGGTGACCCAGGCGCCTTCGACATAGGGTTTGGTGGGCTGGCCGTTGGCGAGCAGGCCATTGTGATCCTGCCCGAAGCGCTCCCAGCCATGCTTCTCGGGCTGCAGGTTGAAGAGCTTCGTCGCCTCACCCTTGTAGATGAGCTTGTCGCCCTCGAACGCGATCTC
The DNA here is from genome assembly GCA_963829625.1 of uncultured Alphaproteobacteria bacterium. Lineage (GTDB taxonomy): Bacteria > Pseudomonadota > Alphaproteobacteria > Sphingomonadales > Sphingomonadaceae > Sphingomicrobium. Next base: position 95,402 of record CAWHJH010000009.1, read on the forward strand.
GATGCCGTAGATCGGAAAGACGTTGGAGCTGCCCCAATACAGGTACCAGCGGCCGTCATCGTCTTTCAGTACACCCGGATCCCAGGGGCCTGGCGGAATCTCGTTCGGCTTCATCTTCGCGAGGTCCCTGTCGTCCACAGCGCCAGGGAGTTCGGGCATCGACCGGACAAGAAAGTCGAGCTTGCCGGTCTCGGGGGCGGTCGAAACCAGGATCGAGCCAGGGCGCGTAAACGACATCGACGGCCAGAGGATGAGTCGGTCCCCGTCGGAAATCGCGGCGGGCGCAACGACGCCGCCAAACGGCCAGCGCGAGGGCGTGATGAAGGTCCAGTCGATGAGGTTGGTTGAGCGCCAGTATCCGTCGGCCAGCGTCTGAAAGAGGTAGTAGGCGTCCTTGTGCCGAACGATCACCGGGTCAGCGCCCGTGCGGTAGCTGATGCCGCTGTTCGTCTGCTCCCAATTGTAGCGGTAATCCACGTCGATCGGGTTGATGTACGTCCGCTTCTCCGCGTGGGCGGTGGAACTTCCCAGCAGCGCCGTGCCCGACGCAAGCAACAACCCGAACCTACGCATGCTCGTTTCCTTCAATGTCCACGGACGAAAATGTTGGCGGTCAGCCGGCCTTCGCGCGGGTCCGCGCTGAAGGTCATGCCGGGCGGGATGATCCCCGAATGGAGAAGGCTGCCCTGATAGATGATGAGGCGATCCGCCACGCCTTCGACCGCCCCGATCTGCTCGAAAAACTGGTCCGACCCGCCGATGTAGCCTGAGTCCGCGGGAAGCCTCGCGGACCTCCGTCTCGGCGGTGCGGGTGAACCGGTCGATGTTTGCTTCAGTCACTCGTTCAATGCCCGTCGAACGCTGCCGATAGAATGCCGTCCCCGTGCCCTGCGGAATACGAAGGTAGTGCAGGACAGCGTAATATTTCTGATCCGTTGAATCGAAGTGCGGCGCGCGCTGCGGAGGCGAAAGATCCGACGGCTCCGCGCTCACGATCGAAAAGCTCGACCGAAGGAGATCGAAGCCGTCGACGTCGAATGCCCCCGCGATGAACTGCGCTGCTCGTTCGCACGTCTCCTCGACGTAGCGATAGGCGTCCGCATCCGCTTCGGTGATCATCCTCCGGACGCCCGGGTAGTAACTTGCTTTCTCATCCGGGAAAGGCGCGAGCGCCTCGGCAAATCGCGCGACGCGCTCCGCGTCTCCGCTAAAATCGTCAACGACGACCACGGGACTTTCGCTGTTGCCGAACCGCCGAAGCTCAGGTTTCAACTCGTCCGTCCAGAAAAGAAGAGGAGGGAGACGTTTCCGTCCCCCTCCGATGTGCTCGTATCCAATTAGAACTTGTAGCGCAGTCCCGCCTGGAAGGCGCGGGCATCGGCCGCGACCTGCTGGTCGAACTCCCGCGGCGGATTGTCACCGCCTCCGGCATCCCACGTCGGATAGTTGCGGTTCAGCCAGTTGAAGGCGTTGAAGACCTCGAAATCGATCGTGGCTTCGTGGCCCCACGGAGTCTTGAAGGTCTTCGCCACGCGCAGGTCGAGCCGCTTGTACCCGATGAACTTCTTCGGCCAGAAAACGCCGCCCATATTGGCCTTGATGATGTCGGAACCACCGCCAGACCGATCAGGAAACTGGATCGACGAATTCCACGGAGCCTGGATATGGCCGAATGCCGGACCCGAGTTCACCGTCAGTACGCCCGAAAGGATGAAGTCGTAGGGTGCCCGGAAATTGCCCGACGTGACCCAGTTCCACTTCGGAACTCCATGGACATTATTCCAACCGTATACGTCGAGGGATGTGCCGTTGAAGAATTCGTCGCTGTTGAGCTCCTGGGCGACATTGCTTCGAGCGCCCTGGATCGTGAGCGCGGTGGTGAAGCCCCAAGTGCTCTGGTCGGTGAACGGCTTTTCGGCAGTGAGGTACATGGCCGTTGTACTTCGCCTTGCCGTTGTTCTGCCCGCGGTTGAGCTTATGGTTCCACCCAGGCAGCAAGCCGTTCTGGGCGGCGCAGATGCTCGTCGCGACCGGCGACCCATTGCCGTTGGTCAGGCTTCCGGAAACGCCGTCCCAGATCCATGCGTCGCCGCCGTCGGTGCAGCCGATCACATTGCCAGCGCCGTCACGCGTCACGAACCGGGTGAACCAGCCGTTTTCGAAGAAATTCGCGCGTACGAACATCTGTATGTTGTGCGAGCGGATGTGGGAGAAGGCCAGCGAGGTCTGGATGTCGCCGAACCTTTTGCGGACGCCAACGGTGAACTGGTCCGAATAGGGCATCTTGGTCTTGTTCTTCAGAACGTTCGCGTCGAACCCCATCACGCCTGCCGCAATCGCGGAATTCGCCGCAAACGCCCTCAAATTCTCAGGGTCACGAAATGCTGCGGTCCATTGAGCGCAGTTAGTCGAGCCTATTCCGGTCCCCGTCCCCTGAGCCGCCCCGCCGTTCGGGCAGAAGAACAGCCCCACCTCGCGGTTTGAGTTCGACAGCGACTCAATCACGCCCTGGATGAACAGTTGGCGGTCGTAATAGCGTCCCGCACCACCGAAGAAGACCGTGTCACGATCACCGTAGACGTCGTAGGCCACACCGAGACGTGGCTGGAACGCCCCATAGAACGGATCGCGGTTGCCGCCGTCGGAGATATAATCCTCGGGATCGATTCCGCGCGCCGCCCAGCCCGGATAAGCGCGCAGCGCGTCGGCAAGCGCCTGCGGCGTTTCATAATCATTGTTGTTGGCGTTGGATTCGAAGTCCCAGCGTAAACCCGCATTGATGGTCCAGTGATTGTCGGGCTTCCACTCGTCCTGAATGTAAAGGCCGATCTGCGTATCGTCAGCGCTGAGCGTCGGGGTCTGTTGGATGTTGATCCGCGCCTGCTCGGGCTGGGTGGTGTTAAAATCGAAGTTCGGCACCGCCCCGGGATTCGGGAAGTAATAGCGTCCGTTGAAAGCATTGATGACGGTACGCGACAGATCGAGCCAGGCGACCTGCCCACCGAACTTCAGCGTGTGCTCGCCCATACGATACGTGCTGTCGTTCTTGATCGTCCAGCTCTTCTGGTTGTCGCCCTGCTCGAAGAAGTGACCACCGGCCAGGACGCCTTCGGAGAAGGGGGCATTCGTGTCGTTCAGGAGGATGAGCTCGGGCCCCGGCTCGACGCTGGGAGTGTCCTGCTTCGCCTTGTCGTAGGCGATGTTTAGCTGATTCAGGAAATCGCCGGAATTGTGGCGCCACTGCAGCTGGAAGCGGTCCTGATCGGTCCTGATCCTGCGAGCATGACTGGGAAGCGCATTGCTCGAGATGTCGCTCAGATTATCCTCGCGACGAAGATAGCCCATCAAATTGACCGTGTCCTCGTCGGTCACATAGGCCGTGAGCTTCCCGAAATAGAGCCCCTGCTTGAAGTCCATGTTGTGAGAGACATTTGTCTCTGCAACGAGATTCGCCGGGAAACGAGTGGGGTCGAGGGTACCGGCCGTGCTCGGCCGAAGCTGGTTCGTACGTTCCGCCGCTACATAGAAATGCAGCTTGCCCGGGAGAATGGGACCGCCGATCTCGCCGCCATACTGCTTGCGGTTGTAATCCGGCTTCGGGACGTCGTTTTTCTTGTCGAAGTGCGGCTGGGTGATAAAGCCCTTCGGCTGGAACTCGATAAAGGCCGAGCCGTGGAAGTCATTGCCTCCGGTCTTTGTGATGGCACTGATGACGGCCGAACCCGCCTGTCCAGTCTCGGCTCCGAAGTTCTGGGTCTCGACCACATATTCCTGGACCGCGACCTGTGGGAACGGATTACCGAGACCGAAATTCTGCCCGAACACGCCGCCGTGGTTGATCGGGTTCTTGAAGCTCATCCCGTCCAGGAAGACGTTGACGAACTGGGAAGCGATGCCGCCAGCCTGCACCTGGGCGTTCTCGCCCGGAGTAACCTGCACGCCGGGGGCCAGGGCCGCAAAGCTCAGGAAGTTGCGCTTATTCTGCGGCAGGTTCTCGATCTGAGCCGGCGTGATGTTTGTCGAGACCGTCTGCGTGCGCACCTCACGCAAACGGCGGCCCGTAACGACGACCGCGCCTTCGGGGGTCGTGCTCGGCGGAACGAAGTCGACAATCGCAGTCTGGCCGACGAGCAAGGTCGTCTGCTGCGCATCGCGGCCTTCGACCGTGACTGTGTACGTGCCCGGAGTCAGGCCGAGGATCGTGTAGCTGCCGGTGGCATCCACCGTTCCGGTGACCTTGCGGCCGGTATTGTTGTCGGTGGCGACAACCTGCGTGCCGGCAGCGGCGCCTTCGACACGACCCTGGAGGGTAGACGTCTGGGTCTGCGCATGCGCCGGGGAGGCGACCATGAGCGCCGCTGCGACTGCGAATGCGGAAATGCCGTTGGCAAGCTGACGCTTGCTCCGAATCGTGCTCACTGGCCCCTCTCCCCTGGCGTGTAACCGGTTACAAAAAATGCTTCGGTCATTTGACTCTTGTGCCAAGAAAAGCCCTTCCAACGGGCGAAGTCAACGCGCCACGCGTCCTGCAGGAAACGCGGCGCAACGGTTGTGCTTTTCAGGACACGAGTGCATCCAACGGCGACCAACTATCGGTGCACTTCGGCGAGGTTGTGCATCAGCGTGGACGTCGCCACCGCCTCCTGCGCTTTGGGAGTGGTCGATGGCAGGCGCGAGATGAAGTCTCCATGGTCGGGCAACGTTTCCGCGACGTCGGCGATGATCTCCGCCATGTCGTTGAGGAAACCGACAATCTCCTCGGTGGGGACGAACTGCGCGACCGGGTCGGCCTTCGCCTCGAAACCCTGTCCGAGCAGCACCTGCACCCAGCTCTCCTCGGCGAAGAGTTCGGCAGCGCCATGCTTGAAGAAGCGGCCCGACGATCGGAACAGTTCGTACCGTTCGCTGAGGGTATCCGGCACGTCCATCGTCCGGACGTAGTCCCAGAAGGGCTCTCCCGAACGCCGCGTCACGTTGTAATGCGCGATGATGAAGTCACGGACGTCTTCGAATTCGAACCGCGCCTGGCGATTATATTCGTTGATATCCGGCTGCGAGTATCCGGTTGCGGGGAACAGCGCCAGGAGCTTGTGGATGCCGGTTTGGATCAAGTGGATGCTCGTCGATTCCAGTGGCTCCAGGAATCCTGACGAAAGCCCGATCGCGACGACATTCTTCTCCCAGGCCTTTGCGCGCACTCCCGGTGCGAAGCGAACAGGCCGTGGGTCGGCCAGTGGTGCGGCGTCTAGACTGGACAGCAACGATGCAGCTGCTTCGTCGTCGCTCACAAAGTCCGACGAATAGACATAGCCATTGCCGATCCTGTGCTGCAGCGGGATGCGCCATTGCCAACCTGCCGAGCGAGTTGTGCACCGGACGTAAGGGGTGAGCGGCGAGACGCTCTCGCATGGAACGGCAAGTGCGCGATCGCAGATCAGCCACTTGTTCCAATGTTCGTAGCCGACACCGAGAGCGTCGCCGATGAGCAGCGCACGCATACCCGAGCAGTCGACGAAAAGGTCGCCGTCCAGTTCGCGGCCGTCCTGCAACCGAACGCCTGTGACAAACCCCGTTTCCGAGATCCTGGAGAGTCTCCACGATGCGACCTTCGACACGCGTGACTCCGCGCGCCTCGCTCTCGGCACGGAGGAAGCGCGCGAACAACGACGCGTCGAAATGATAAGCATATTCGAGATCGGCGATCGGCGAATTGGGATTGCGCTTGTCCGGAAAGGCGAACCGGTTGCGGAGCGACGCTGCGCCGGCAATCGAATAATGATCGAAAGGCTTTACCGAACCGGGTGCACGCTCGCGCGCCGCCAGCCACAACTGGTGCGGATGCAGCCAAAGCATGTCGCGCCCGATCTTGCCGAAGCCGTGGATATAGCTCTCGCCCGGCGCGCCCCAGTCGACGAACTGGATGCCCAGCTTGAACGTCGCCTTGGTCTCGCTCATCATTTTCAACGCGTCGATGCCTGCGAGCGCTAGGTAATTGCGGATGTGCGGGATCGTCGCCTCGCCGACCCCGATGGTTCCAATCTCTTCCGACTCGATGAGGGTGACCTCGACCTGGCTGAGCCATTGCGAAAGCACGGCGGCTGTCATCCAGCCGGCGGTGCCCCCGCCAACGATAGTCACTTTGCGTACTGGTTGATCGCCGCGCACCATGTCCCTCACTTCCTCAGCGCGCGTTAATGGGCGTTTCGATAGGTCGCAATGTGGCTTAGAGGGAACTCGCAATGAGGTTCGTCACCATCTGGCTCGTCCCGGCCCTCGCCGGCTGCGCGTCTCCGCCGCCGACCGTCCCGAACAATGCGCCGATCGCGGACATTGCAGGAAGGGTAGCGGGCGCTCCGCAGCGCTGCGTGGCAACGACGCAAAGCGAAGGATTCCGGGCTGCAAACCGGAACACTTTGCTCCTGCGCCGGGGCAAGAGCATGTGGGTCAACCAGCTGCAGGGCGGGTGCGGCGGCTTCGGCCAGTGGGACGTTCTCGTCACCGAGCCGATCGGAACTCAACATTGCGCGGGCGATCTCATCCGGTCCTTCGATCCGGTCAGCAGGATCCCGGGGCCGACCTGTCGCCTGGGCGCCTTCATCCCCTACACCCGGCCCTAGGAGCGATTGAAGCGCGGGCCCGCCGCCTCTAGGGAGCGCGCGTGAAACGAATCCTCCTGGCGGCCCTGCTGCTCGCCTCCTGCAGCAAGAGCGGCACGCCCGACATCCAGATCAGCGACGCCTGGGCCCGCGAAACGGTCACCGGACAGACGGCGACCGCGGCCTATATGACAATCGACAATCGAGGGGCCGGCGACGACCGGCTCATCAGCGTCGAAGCAACGGCTCCGGCCAAGGCGATGCTCCACGCGAGCGAAAGCTCAGGCGGAATTTCGCGGATGCGCGAAATGGGCGCCGGCCTCGCCCTTCCCGCCGGGACCACGGTGGAGCTCAAGCCCGGTGGATCGCATGTCATGATTACCGGAATTGGCGCTCCGCTCCAGACAGGCGAGGTGATGAAGCTTCGCCTTCGGTTCGAAAAGTCGGGGGCACACGAGGTCGACGTCTCTGTCGGCGCGGGGGGCCGCTGATCATGCAGCGCCTGCGGATCGTCCTCTGGGTGCGCGTTGCGATCGCGCTCGCCGCCTTCGCTTTCCTGATGCTTCGCCCGGTGCAGGAGACGCCCACGCAGCAGCAGCCGCTGGCGATCAGCAGCATCGGCGGGCCGTTCACGCTCACCGGCTCCGACGGCAAGCCGTTCTCCAGCGCGTCGCTCGCGGGGAAGCCCTACGCCATCTTCTTCGGCTTCACTCATTGCCCGGACGTCTGCCCGACCACGCTGGCGCGCATGGTTCGCCTTCGGCAGCTGCTGGGCGCCGGCGACCGGCCGTTCGAAATCCTGTTCGTGTCCGTCGATCCGGAACGCGACGGGTCTGCCGAGGTCGGCAAATATGCGGAATTGTTCAACAGTCCGGTGACCGGCCTGACGGGCTCGCCAGCGCAGATTGAGCAGGTGAAGAAGCAGTTCGGAATCTTCTCGCGGAAGGTGCCGGACTCGAGCGGCGGCTATTCGGTCGATCATACCTCGACCGTGCTGCTGTTCGACCGGAAAGGCGACTTCAGCGGGACGATCGCGCCCGAAGAAAACGACAACGCAGCGCTTGCAAAGCTGAAACGGATTACCGCTTAAGCACCCGCTCCCAGCAGGCGATCGATGGCTTCGACAGCTTCCGGCTCGTCGAGGTCTGGTGCGTGGCCGACGCCTGTGACGGTCACGACTTCCACGTCAGGAATCTCCGTCGCCATGCGATCGGCCGCAGCGTCGCTCAGAAGATCGCTCTTTTCGCCGCGCAGCACCAGGATCGGACGACCTGCAAGAACGCGGTAATAGGGCCAGCCGTCGGGCACTTCGCCCGTGTTGCCCGCATTGAACGGGTCGGCGATCGCCATGTCGTAGTCGAATTCAACTCCCTCAGCGGTTTCGCGGCAGATGCGCCTTGCGAACCGCAGCCATTCAGCCCGGCCGTATCGCGGATGCACGTCGCCGGTCCGCTCCTGGAGCTTGTCCGCGGCATCGTCCCAGTCGCGAAAGACGACGGGCTTGCCGACATAGGTCTTGATGCGGTCGATGCCGCTCATATCAAGCTCCGGACCGACGTCGTTGAGGAGTGCCCCGGCAATCCTTTCGGGCGCCACCCCAGCGACGATCATCGTCACCAGCCCGCCAAGCGACGTTCCCAGGAACACGGCCTTGTCGATGCCCAGTTCGTCGAGCAACTGGAGCACGTCGCCGGCATAGGTCGCTGGCATATATTGCGCCGAGTTCGGATCGCGTTCGCTCTGACCACGTCCGCGGAAGTCGACGGTGATAACCCGCCAGTCCCCAGCATAGCGCGCCGCGACATTCTCGAAGTCGCGCGAGTTCCGCGTCAGGCCGTGAAGCATCAACAGAGGCGGGCGATCGGCCCGGCCGGCATAGTCGCGGTAGTAGAGCTGCAGCCCGTCGCGGCTGGTCCAGTACCGGTCTTCCCAGGTCACGCCGGGAACGGGGGCGACGTCAGGCGCGGGCATCGAGCTCTTTTACCAACTTGCGTGGAGCCTGGGCGCGGTAACTCTCTTCGACCCAGGCCTTCAGCTGCTCGATGTCCGGAATATCGTCCTCCCCCGGGTTGAAGCTCACCCATCCGCTCTTTCCCAAGCCGTAGCCGGTCGGCTCCGCAAAGGGCAACTGGAGAGCTTCATAGCCTGTGTACGGAAGCTTGCAGGACAGGCTGAACGACCTTCCCCTGGCCGGCAGATAGGCGAACGTCTTGTCCTTCACGGCAAGATCGTCATGCTCCGGCCAGGGCGCCTTGCCGTGTGCGCCCGGCAGCCCCAGGCCCCAGGCCCTGATTTCCGCCACAAGCGCATCGCCCTTGCTTCCCATGACCGATGGCCTAGCGGAACCGCTACCCCATCACCAGCTTTGGGCGGCCCGTGACTCCAGCCTATCGTCCCGACCCTCTGATCCTCGAACTTGGCGACGCCTTCTACGACGCCGTCGAGCCCGCGCGCTTTCCATCTTGCACTCCGCGCTTCCTCAACCGACGCTCGGCGGAAAGCCTCGGCCTGGGCGATCTCGTCGATGAGCAATGGGGCGAGCACTTCTGCCGCTTCGCGCCCTTGCCCGATAACCTGCCGCAGCCGCTGGCGCTTCGGTACCACGGCCATCAGTTCCGCGTGTACAATCCGGAGATCGGAGACGGCCGCGGCTTCACCTTCGCGCAGCTCCGGGACGAACGGGATCGCCTGCTCGACCTCGGAACCAAAGGCTCGGGCCAGACGCCCTACAGCCGGACCGCGGACGGACGGCTGACCCTCAAGGGCGGCGTCCGCGAGGTGCTCGCAACGGAGATGCTCGAGGCGCTGGGCGTCAACACGTCGAAAACGTTCGCCTTGTTCGAAACCGGAGAAGAGTTGGTCAGGGGAGACGAGCCCTCCCCCACCCGCTCGTCAGTTCTGACCAGGCTGAGCCACGGCCACATCCGGATCGGCACGTTCCAGCGGCTCGCGTTTTACGGCGAGGTTGAAAACCTCAACGCGCTCGTCCGCTACTGCCTGGTCAATCTGTACGGCGAAGATGCTGCTGGAGACGCGGCCGAAAGTGCGATGCGCCTGTTCGACCTGGTTGCCGCTGCGACAGCCAGGCTTGCCGCAAGCTACATGGCGGCGGGCTTCGTCCACGGCGTGCTCAACAGCGACAATATCAACGTCACCGGCGAGAGCTTCGACTATGGCCCATGGCGGTTCACGCCTGAATGGGATCCAGGCTTCACCGCCGCTTATTTTGATCACTACGGCCTCTATTCCTTCGGCCGCCAGCCCGAGGCGATCCACTGGGACCTGGCCCAGCTCGCTGGATGCATGTCGCTGGTCGCCGAGGCCCCGGCTCTTTCCGACGTGCTGGCCGGCTGGTCCGACCGGTTCGAAGACGAGCTCGTCACAGCCTTGCTGAAGCGCCTCGGCGTCGAGGACCAGACCCGCGAAGCCGAACGCCATCTCACCGCCGCATTGCTGAGGACGCTCCAGTCGCGCGAAGCGACAATCGACCGAATCTTCTTCGACTGGCGCGGAGGCCGGGACCCCGGCGCGGATCGATATCCTTCGGAGCATTTCCGCTCGCTCGCATCCGCGCTAGAGGGTCGCGAAGACGTGCCACGGCACGCCTACTGGTCCGACGCGGCACCCTGCTCGATGCATATCGAGGAGGTCGAATCCATCTGGTCTGCCATCGCCGATAACGACGATTGGGCGGCCTTTCGAACGCAAAGTCGCCGCGATCCGTCGTATGGGCGAAGCCATGTCCGACGAACGAACGGCAACTTGACCGCCAACGCACAACATGGTGAGGCGCGGTTAATGGCCGAAAAACTGGTGTCGACGGAGCCGTCGACCGGCGCAGAATTGTGGTCGGGTGACCTCGGCGACGCTGCCGCCGAGGTTGCGATCGCGCGCTCCGCATGGCCGGAATGGGCGGCGCATTCGATCGCCTATCGCATCGAGACCCTGCGCCGCTTCGCCAATGTCGTGCGCAAGCGGACGGACGAGTTCGCCGACCTCATTTCGCGAGAGACCGGCAAGCCGCTGTGGGAGACGAAGACCGAGGTCGGCGCGGTCGTCAACAAGGTCGAGATTTCGGTCGCCGCCTATGCCGACCGGACTCCGCAGAAGAAGCATGAGGCGGCGCTCGGCAGCAAGGTCGCCATCCGCCACAAGCCGCATGGCGTGCTGGCGGTGCTCGGACCGTTCAACTTCCCTGCACACCTGCCGAACGGGCACATCGTTCCCGCGCTGATCGCCGGCAATGCGGTCGTCTTCAAGCCGTCGGAGAAGGCTCCCGCAACAGGCGAGTTCCTCGTGCAATGCTATCGGGAGGCCGGCGTCCCAGAAGGCGCGATACGTCTCTTGATCGGCGGCCCGAACGAAGGCCGCGAGCTTGCTTCGCAGCCGGGCATCGACGGCCTGCTGTTCACGGGATCCGCCCGCGCCGGCAGCGCATTGCACAAGCAGTTCGCGGAAACGCCTGGCAAGATCCTCGCGCTCGAACTTGGCGGCAACAATCCGATCGTCGCGTGGAACGTGAAGGACCTCGACGCGGCGGCAGCAGTCATCGTCCAGTCGGCTTTCCTGTCTGCCGGCCAGCGCTGCACCGCCGCGCGCCGCCTGATCGTGGAGGACGGCAGGGAAAAGGAGCTGGTGGAGAAGATTACCACGCTGATGGACCGAATGATCGTCGCGGAGCCGTTCGCGCATCCGCAGCCGTTCATGGGCTGCGTCATCGACAATGCCTCGGCCGACCATCTGCAGGAGCAATGGGTCGCGCTGATGATGAAGGGCGGCCGGCCGATCCGGCGCCTGGAACGGCCCAAGGACGACAAGCCGTTCCTCACCCCGGCTCTGATCGATGTGACCGAAGCCAAGGACGTTCCGGACGAGGAGATGTTCGGGCCCGTCCTGCAGCTCATTCGGGCCAAGGATTTCGACGCGGCGATCGACGAGGCCAACAACACCCGCTTCGGCCTTGCCGCGAGCTTGCTCGGCGGAAGTCCGGAACAGTACGACAAGTTCTGGGCGAACGTCCGCGCAGGCGTCATCAACTGGAACAAGCCGACCAACGGCGCGCCATCGACCGCTCCCTTCGGTGGGATCGGCATGTCCGGCAACCATCGCCCGAGCGCCTATTACGCCGCGGACTATTGCGCCTATCCCGTGACCAGCAGCGAGAGCGAAAAACTTCGCGGCAGCATCGGCGAGGGCCTGCGCGATTCCAATCTGCAGGAAGACTGAACTCTTTCAACAGCCGTAGCGTTCTTGCCGGCGTGAGAGTTCATGATTGTCTTGGCAAGGCCGTTGCCCTTGCCCTGTTGAGCGTTTCCCTGTCAGTCCTGCGGGAACCTGTTCAGCGACCAAGTCGATGCGGAGGCGCTTGGCGCCGAAGCGAGCAGTGACATCCGCGCCTTCTACGAGGCGCGGCAATGGCAGCCTGCATGGGACGGCGGTGCGGAGAAGCAGCTGGTAGAGGTCCTCAGCGGCGCCGGGGCCCACGGACTGAACCGCGACCTGTTCCTGGAAGGTGAGGTCCCGGAAGACCGCGACGAGCGGGAAGCCGCGCTGACGAAAGCGGCGCTGCGCTATGCCTCGGCCCTTGCGACGGGCTACTCGGACCCGAAAAAGGTCAGCAGCGAAGTCTATACGGTGAAGCGGCCGAAGCTGGATGCCGCCTGCCGGGCTGAACAAGGCGCTGAAGGACGGCAGGCTTGCGGACTGGTTCGCCTCGCTTGCACCCCAAACCGAAGAGTATCGGGCGCTGTCGCAGGAGTTCGTCCGATACACGCGGCTCAACGGCAGTCGTGGCTCAGCCGAGGCAGGCGAGCGCGCCCGGCAGATTGCGGTGAACCTGGAGCGGTTGCGGTGGCTCGACCGCAACCCGCCCGCGACCCGCATCGACGTCAATACGGCGGCCGCCTTCCTCGAATATCGCCGCGACGGAGTGCTCCGCGACCGCCGCAATGTCGTGGTCGGCCAGCCGGACTGGGAGACTCCGCAGCTCGGCTCGCCCATTTTCCAGCTCGTGGCGCATCCAATCTGGCGCGTGCCGGATTCGATCCTGGAGGACGAGTTGAAGGAGAAGAGCCCAGCCTATTTCGCCGAGCAGGGGATGGAGTGGCGCGACGACCGCCTGGTCCAGCTGCCCGGTCCGAAGAATTCGCTCGGCCAGGTCAAGTTCGACATGCGCAACGACGAGGCCATCTACCTGCACGACACGCAGGCGAAGGCCCTGTTCGGACTGCCCGAGCGGCACCGCAGCCACGGCTGCGTCCGGGTGCAGGACGCGCTCGGCTTCGCCCTCCTGCTCGCGCATGACGACGGCATATCGATCAACTTTCAGGAAGCCTTGGTCAGGGGCGAAGAAAGCTTCGTGAAGATGAAGACCGAGGTGCCGGTACGGCTGATGTACCGCACCGCCTTCCTCGATGACGGGAAGGTCCGCTTCGTGGAGGACATCTACGGCTGGGACGATGATGTCGCTTACGCGCTAGGCTATGTTCGCAAGCCTCCGCGAGCCAAGGCGAAGCACGCCGGCGAGGATGTCGGACCGTAAGGCTAGCTACGCATTTCCGGCAAGTAGGCGTCATCGACAGCGTCACTGAACTTGGTGATGCGGCTGTCGAACTTCATCCGAACCGTGCCGGTGGCGCCATGGCGCTGCTTGGCGACGATGAGATCGGCGCGGCCGTAGATCCGGTTCATCTCCTCGTGCCAGGCTGCGAAGTCCGGATGGTCGTCGTCCGGCTTCTTCGCGGCGAGGTAATAGTCGCCTCGGTAGACGAACCAGACCATGTCGGCGTCCTGCTCGATGGAGCCCGATTCACGAAGGTCGGAGAGCTGCGGTCTCTTGTCCTCGCGCTGTTCCACGGCGCGGCTGAGCTGCGATAGCGCCAGCACCGGCAGCTCGAGCTCCTTCGCGAGCTGCTTCAGGCCGCGGCTGATCTCCGAGATTTCCTGGACGCGATTGTCGTTTCCGCTCCGCCCCGTGCCCTGCAGGAGCTGGAGGTAATCGACCACGACGCAGCCGATCCCCTTTTGGCGTTTCAGCCTGCGCGCACGCGTACGAAGGGCGGCGATCGTGAGGCCGGGCGTGTCGTCGATGTATAGCGGCAGGCTCTCCAGTTCCGCGGCCGCGCGGGCCAGCTGACGGAACTCCTGCTGGCTGATCTTCCCCATGCGGAGGTTCTCGGAGCTGATGCCCGGATTCCTCGGCAAGGATACGCGTAGCGAGCTGGTCCGCGGACATTTCGAGGCTGAAGAACGCGACGGGAGCGCCGGCCGATTTGTTCGGTTCGATCCCGTCTTCGATATCGCGCGAGAAACGTTGCGCGGCGGCGAAGGCGATGTTGGTCGCCAGCGAGGTTTTCCCCATGCCGGGTCGGCCGGCAAGAATGACCAGGTCGGATTTATGAAGGCCGCCGACCTTGGAGTTGATGCCCTCCAGGCCGGTCGTGATGCCGGACAGATGGCCGCCGCTGTTGAGGGCCTTCTCCGCCATCTGGACGGCGAGCTTGGTCGCGTCGCCGAAGCTCTTGGCCTTGCCTTCCGCGCCGCCCTCTTCGGCAACCTTGTAGAGCTCGGTCTCGGCCCGCTCGATCTGCTCGAGCGGAGCCACGTCCTCACTGGTGTCGAGCGCGCCCTCCACCAAGTCGCGCCCGACACCGATGAGCGCCCGAAGCAGGGCCAGATCGTAGACCTGCTGGGCGAAATCCTTCGCACCGATGATCGCGGCGCCGGAGCCGGTGAGCGTCGCCATGTAGGCGGGCCCGCCAAGCTCCTTCATCGCCTCGTCGGCCTCGAAGGTCGGCCGAAGCGTCACCGGATTCGCCACCATGTTGCGATCGGTGAGCTTCAGTATGGCCTCGTAGATCCGCCCGTGCAGCGGTTCGAAGAAATGGTGCGGCTTCAGCTTGAGCTGCACGTCTTCGACCAGGCGATTGTCGATCATCAGCGCGCCCAGAAGGGCGGCTTCCGCTTCGACATTCTGCGGCAATGCCGCTGCAGCCGCCGGCTCGGCGGACTCGGAGATACGGATTACTTCGGCCATGATTCTTCTTGGCCGGTGACCGGCCACCCTCCAACGGGAACGAAAGTAGCACAGAGCCCATGGGCTGTGGATAGAATGTGGGCGGTTTGCGGAGCCGGTTGGGCCGGACCCGCATATTTGGGGACCGCGCCGCATCCACAGAAAAAAGAGGCCACAGATTGAAGGGGGAAATGGTGGCCGTTACGCCACACAACCATGGCCATTCTTTCCGACCGCTGGATTCGCGAGCAGGCTCAAACCAACGGGATGATCGAGCCGTTTGTGGAGGCGCAGCGGCGCGAGGGCTGCATCAGCTACGGCCTCAGCTCCTACGGCTATGACGCGCGCGTCGCGGATGAGTTCAAGATCTTCACCAACGTGGATTCGGCCACCGTCGACCCGAAGGACTTCGCATCCAACAGCTTCGTCGATCGCCGGACCGACGTCTGCATCATCCCGCCGAACAGCTTCGCGCTGGCGCGAACGGTCGAATATTTCCGGGTGCCTCGGGACGTGCTCGTCATCTGCCTCGGCAAATCGACCTACGCCCGCTGCGGCATCATCGTGAACGTGACGCCGCTCGAACCGGGTTGGGAAGGCCATGTGACCCTGGAGTTTTCGAACACCACTCCGCTGCCCGCGAAGGTCTACGCCAACGAAGGCGCGTGCCAGTTCCTGTTCCTGCAGGGAAACGAGCCGTGCGAAGTGAGCTACGCCGACCGCGCCGGCAAATATATGGGCCAGCGCGGCGTGACCTTGCCGAAGCTTTAGGGTCAGGAAGCGTTGCTCCCACTGCCGCGGCTTGGAGGCCACACCTCCCCCGTTTGTGTCGAAACGAGACAAAGAAAGTTAAAAAAGGGTTAGCGGATTACGGCCCGATTGAGTTAATAAGCTGTATACGCACGGCTCGATTGGCGAGTCGGATGCGAGGGGGCTGCCCCCCATCTCGGAGGTGTCGGATGCGTAAATTGCTACTTGGTGTGGTCGGAGCGACCGCGCTTGCCGTCGGCTCGGCTGCGGGCGCAGTTGTGACCGTAGACTCTTCAACGATGGTGATCTCTGGGCCGACCACGGTCGTTGATACCACCACGATCGGTTTCACGGAGGCGCAGCTTTCGTCTCCAACCTTCCTGGAGACGGTGGTTTTCACCAACACGCTCGCTGGCCTCTATTCGATCACGCTGACGACAAGCTCGCCGGCCGTCGATTTCACCAGCGCGGTCCTGTCGGGGCTTGGCGGTCCCTATAATTTGGTCGAGATCGACGACGATGGAACGAACGAGTATTGGCGCCTGGCGAACCCAGTCCAGCTCGGTGCGTCCCAATACACGCTGTCGATCAACGGCAACAATTCCGGCGCCGGGTCGCTCGGCGGCAGCATCACAATTAGTCCAAGCGCCGTTCCCGAGCCGGCCACCTGGGCGATGATGCTCTTCGGTTTCGGCGCGGTGGGGTTCGCGATGCGTCGCCGTCGCACGCCGGTCTTGGCGCAAGTCGCGTAAGCGAAAACCTGGCCGAATGATGAGGGCGGCTCTCCGGAGCCGCCCTTTTTCTTTGTCTGCCTACGGCGACGTCGCGGAGCGCGAGCGCAGCGGCATCGTTGCTGGCAAATCCTCCAGCCTGGGTTCGCTGTCCAGTTGGTGAACGAGCCATTGTCGTTGCCTCAAAGGACCTCACTTCGCGCCGTCGCCGCTGAGGTCGCTTTTCCCGATCCGCTGCTCGCGGAGCCCCACACCACCCGACTGGAATGCCGGGGATGATCAGACGTCCAGGCCCAGATTGTCGATCGGTTGATGCCGACTGTCCCAGATTGGGATTTTCGGCCTTTCCGAATAACCCGTCGGAACAATCACGGTTAACAAACCGTATACGCACCGCTCGATTTGCCGAGTGCAAAAGGGGCGCCCCCAAATTCCGGAGGTGTTGCATGCGTAAACTGGTTCTTGGCCTTGTAGGCGCGTCTGCGCTTGCCATCGGCTCGGCCGCAGGTGCAGTGGTCACAGTTGATTCCTCGACCATGACGATCGACGGTCCGACGACCGTCGCCGACGTGACGACGATCGGGTTCACGGAAGCCCAGCTGTCCTCACCGACTTTCATGGAAAATGTGGTGTTCACGAACACCCTTGCCGGTCTCTATTCGATCACGCTGACGACGAGCTCGCCAGCCGTCGATTTCACCAGCGCCGTCCTGTCGGGCCTTGGCGGACCGTACAACCTTGTCGAGATCGACGACGATGGAACTAACGAATTCTGGCGGCTCGCCAACCCGGTGACGCTGGATGCAGCGCAGTACATGCTGTCGATCAACGGCAATAATTCAGGCGCCGGATCGCTCGGCGGAAGCATCACCATCCGCCAGGCCGCTGCGGTTCCAGAACCGGCGACCTGGGCGATGATGCTGCTCGGCTTCGGCGCGGTCGGCTTCGCCATGCGTCGCCGACAGAAGCCGGTTCTCGCGCAACTCGCGTAAGCAGGACCAGGCTGACAAGATAAGGGCGGCTCCACCGAGCCGCCCTTTTTTCGCCGTCCGAAGCGGCTGGCCCTCGCTCAACCCACGATCTCGGTCTCTTTTTTCCTGGCCTGATCGGCGTGAGCCGAATCCTCTGCCAGCAGCGCCCGCGAACGGAGGATGGTCTCCACCCAGCCTGAGAATGCGTGGGCGAGAACGGTGACCAGACCTTTGAGCGGTCCTTCTTTCAGGCACCCTGACTCGTCGAATGCATCGTCGCTAACGTGGCCGAGGTAGGCCTCGGGCTGTTGCATCACCGGCATGTTTAGGAACACCGCGGCTTGCCGGATCTGGTGGTTGGAGCCAAAGCCGCCGATCGATCCCGGCGAGGCGGTAACGATTGCCGCGGGTTTCTTGTCAAACACGCTCTTTCCATAGGGTCGTGAACCGACGTCAATGGCGTTCTTGAGGACGCCGGGGATGCCGCGATTATATTCGGGCGACACGAACAGAACGCCGTCAGCCGATCCAACTTGATCGCGGAAGCGCGTCCATTGCGCCGGGGGATTCTCGTCCAGGTCGGAATTGTAGAGCGGCAGGTCGCCGATCTCGATCATCGAACAGTCGAGATTGTCGTTCCGAAGCGCGCAGATGGATCGCGCGATCTTCCGATTGATGCTTCCTTCACGCAGACTGCCGACGAGTATCGCGATCTTGTAGGGCATTGCAGGCTCCCTTTCCGCTGCAGGCCCAATACACCTGCGGGTCAAAGGTTGCGACGGCCGCCGTCAGGGCGCTCTTCTGGCGCGCTCGACGAGATAGGCGTGGATTGCGGCGATCTCCTCGTCCTTCAGGTGCGAAAAATCGTTGCGGGCGACGCTGGCCATCATGCCCAGTTTCTTGCCTCCTGGCGGCACGCCCTTGCGCAGGAGCGTCTTGAACTGCTCGACGTCGTACGCACCTGCGATCGTCAGGTCCGGCGCGATGGAGCCGGGCTTGACCTCCTGCCCAGCAAGACTGGGGCCGTGGCACTCCGCACAATTGACCGCGACGATATGGCGGCCGGCGGCGAATGGCGGGCCGAAATCCGGGATCGGAGACTTGCGATACGTCTCGACGAGCTCGGGTGCAGTATGGAACTTGCCAAGCGCGAGGCCAATGCGCCCCATATAGCCGAAGCGCGGAGCGGGCGTCTCGCGGCCGCCTTTCGGCATGGTCCGGATCGCGGAGATGAGCGCTGCGACCTCCGAATCCGTCATGAACTGATAGCCTTCCGAAGGCATTATCAGGAGCGGGCGACGATTATGGCCGATCCCTTGCCGGATCGCTTGAGCGAGCTGTTGGTCCGACGCCTTGGCGGCGACCTGTGTCAGGTTTGGAGCGTAGATTTTGGCGAGGCCGGGCTCGTCCATGAAGAGATCGCCTTGCAGCATGTCGCCATGGCAGCTGAGGCAGCCCAGCACATGGAGCTGGCGCGGTCCGTCGGCGAGCTGCGCGGGAGTTGGCGTCGCTAGCCGCTCAGGCCGGGGCGGGTCGCCCTCGCTCAGCTTCACGTCCGCGGCCGCCCAGACGAACAACACGGCACCGAGCCGCGATCACGGCCAAGCCGCCGAAGAGGTACCCCGCCCGACGCAGCACTTTCGGCATGCTTACTGCCCCCTGTCCGGAGGCTCATAGCTGGTTTCAGCGGCGTCGGGAATCGTGACGGATGTTGGCCGGCCTTCCACGGCGAGGGCCCCCGCGGACCCGGTCGCGGCGCTGTGGAGTGGAGCGCGGGCCGCCGTAGCTTCCCTCGGGAAGCTCGAAGCGCAGCGAGCCGCTCACGGGGTTGGCTTCCGCGAGGCGAAGGGTCAGCCGCTGGCCGACGCGATAGGTCTCGCCGGTCTCTTCGCCGATGAGCTGGCGAGCAGCCTCGTCGAAGCGGAAATATTCCTGGCCGAGCGTCTGGGCGAGAACCAGGCCGTCGCCGCCGAGATCCTCGACCGTGGCGAAGAAGCCGAATGGCTGGACGCCGGTAATGCGACATTGGACGAGCTGGCCGACCTGATCCGCGAGGTAGGCGGCGACATAGCGGTCGATCGTCTCGCGCTCGGCCTCCATCGCGCGACGCTCGAGCATGGAGATCTTCTCGCCGATCTCCTCGAAGCGCTCCGCCTCGTCCTGCGGCAGTCCGCCCTCGCCAAGGCGGTAGGCGCTGACCAGCGCGCGGTGGACGAGCAGGTCGGCATAGCGCCGGATCGGCGAGGTGAAGTGCGCGTAGGTCGCGAGCGCCAGCC
Organism: uncultured Alphaproteobacteria bacterium; assembly: GCA_963829625.1. GTDB lineage: Bacteria > Pseudomonadota > Alphaproteobacteria > Sphingomonadales > Sphingomonadaceae > Sphingomicrobium. Next base: position 114,740 of record CAWHJH010000009.1, read on the forward strand.
CGAAGTGGCCCAATCGTTCAGGACCGTAGCGCGCCTGCATCTGGGTGCGGAGCAGCTGCTCCATGATCTCAGCGCGGCCGCTGGAATCACCGACACGCTCGATGATCCGGTTGAAGGTCCCGGGCTTGACCACCTGCCCCAGCGTGAACTCCAGGTCGAACGTCGCGAGATAGTCCTTAAGCGCGACCAGCTTTTCGCGGCTGGGCGCCTCGTGGACGCGGTACATGACCGGCGCCTTTTTCGCCTCCAGCGCCCGGGCTGCGGCGACGTTGGCGGCGATCATGAAGTCCTCGACCAGTCGGTGCGCGTCGAGCCGATCGCGCGGCGCGATCGACATGATGCGCCCCTTCTCGTCGAGCATCACCCGCCGTTCCGGAAGATCGAGTTCCAGCGGCTCGCGCTTGTTGCGGGCAGCGAGCAGGGCGCGCCATGCACCCCAAAGCGGTTGGAGCGCGGTGCGGACCAATTCCTCCGGAACCGCGCCTTCGACTTCGGGCATGGAACAGGTCGGAGAGCTGACTTCGGTCCTCTCCTCGCCCGCCGCGTCGATTGCGGTCTGCGCATCCTCATAGGCAATGTTTGCAGCGACGCAAATCTTTGCGCGCGTAAATCGCCAGCTTTTGACTGCGCCGTCCTTGGCAATCTTGAGGTGGCAGGCCATCGCCGCCCGCACCTTGCCCTCCTTGAGCGAGCAAATGTCCGCGGACAATTCCTCGGGCAGCATCGGAACGACGCGGTCGGGGAAGTAGACGCTGTTGCCTCTGGCCCGCGCCTCGCGGTCGAGCTCCGAGCCGGGGCGGACGTAAAAGCTGACGTCGGCGATGGCGACGATCGCCTTCCAGCCGCCTTTGTTGTCCTCGTCGTCGTCCGGAGCCGCCCAGATGGCGTCGTCATGGTCCCGGGCGTCGGCGGGGTCGATAGCAACGATCGGCAGATGCGTCAGGTCTTCGCGCTCACCGAGCTTCTGCTGCGAAACGCGATGGGCCTCGTCGATCGCCTCCTGCCGGAATTCGTGGCGCAGGCCATGCTTGTGAATGGCGATGAGGCTGAAGCTGCGCGGGGCGAACGGGTCGCCGAGCACGGCGTCGACGCGGGCGGTCACTCGAGGCGGGCGTCCGGACACTTCGCACAGGACGAGATCGCCGGGCTCCGAATCCTTCAGGTCGCTGATCGCCAGCTCGCGCCGCTCGCGCTTGTCCACGGGCGACAGCCAGAAGCGCTCGCCTTCCTTGCGCACCACGCCAAGCACCAGCTCGGCCGAGCGCTGCAGTTTCTTCATCGGATGGGCGGCATGGCCCTGCCCACGCTCCTCGGTTCGGGCGAGGATGCGATCGCCGATACCCAGGGCCCCACGCCGGCCGCGCTCGATCACACGAAGACGCGGCGGCGGCCCATCGGCATGCCACTGCTCCGGAACGGCGAAGACATTCCCGCTGTCATCGGCCTCGACAATGCGCAGCACGGTGACCTTCGGAACACCGCCCGATTTGTGGAAGGCACGGCCGGGCGCGCTATCGATCAGGCCTTCGTCGGCCATGTCCTTGAGCAGCGCCTTCAGCTGGATCTTGTCCTGACCCGAGAGTCCGAAGGCGCGGGAGATCTCTCGCTTGCCCGCGGGCTGGTCGGATGTCGCGATGAAGTCGAGGATCTGCTTGCGGCTGGGCAGTCCGGGGGTTCGTTTGCGGGCCATGGCTTTTCTACGCGAACAGAGCGCGAATGTTCACAATGTTCACGGTGACGAGCATGTCTCGTGCACCCGCGAACGATCGGAAGAAAGAGGTCATGGGCCGCGCTTATCGATGCGCCGGAATGTAGGACAGCTTTTTAGCGAAGCTGGCTATCCTTGCTGCCGCGCCGATTGATCGTCGAATGAGTGACCGCCTTGTCGCGCTCGGACTGGCAGGCGATGCAGGTGCGGACGCCCGGCAGCGCCTCGCGCCGCTTCTTCGGGATGGGCTCGCCGCAATCGTCGCATTCCTCCGCGCTCTCCCCTTGGGGCGTCAGCGCGCGGGCGCGAAGGATTGCATCCTTCACCGTGTCGTCGATCTGATCCTGAACCGCGCCGTCGCGCGTCCATCCACCGGCCATGTGCGTCCTTCCTCCCCTAAATATAGGGAGAAAGCGGTTCTATTTCACGGGTTCCGGAGGCGCGACATAGGGCTTGAACGCGCCGCCGGGCACGGCTGAGGCGACGGGGCTTTCGAAGCCGTCCTTGCTAACTGAGGAGACGCCGAAGACCCAATCGTCCACGCGGATGTGAGGAAGGACGACCTTTTGCTGCTGCGCTTTGACAGCTGCCGCGCAGGCTCCGCCCGGAACCCGACATTCAGTGATGATCAGATCGGGGCCGACGTGCAGTTGTTGCCGCGTCCATTGGTTCTCGTCTGTGCGACGCCAGCGTACGACATAATGGGTAGCATATGGCACTGGGGCGAAGCGAATCGTCGTATCCGTGCTCACCGCCCCCTCGACCTTCGGCTCTGGCGGCGGCGGGGCGCTCGCAATTGCGGCCAGCGCGGCGACGTTCAGCTTCGTGACCTTCTCCAGATAGGGGAAGTCCATGTTCTCGATCGTGTCGCCGTACTTGATGCCCTTTTCGGTACGCAGGTCCTGGTGCTGCCAATTGTAATTCTCGACCGCGACCGAGAGGCGCACAGCCGGGTAGCCCGCGTTGAGGAACTCGGTGTGGTCGCCGCCGCGGCCGAAGCGGTCGTTGCGCCAGACCTGCATCACGTCGAGGCCGATGTTCAGCCGGTCTGCCAGCGTATCGAGGAAGCGCGAGATGTTGCGCGACGGCGAGTCATTCTCACCGCCGAGGCTGCGGATGTCCTTCGCCAGTGCCTCATGCCCCTGCCAGCGCGGCCCTTCGGAGAAAACCCGTACGACCTTGTCGTTGCAGACGCCGTCCGACGAGCAGCTGTTCCCGATGATGTCGTTGTTGAGGTTGGCGATGACGTTCCAACCCTGCGCCTTCGCATGGTCTGCGAGGATCTTGCCGCCAAGCAGCCCCTGCTCCTCCCCCGAGAGCGCCGCATAGACGATCGTCCCGCGAAACTTGTGCTTCGAAAGCACCCGCGCCGCCTCGATGACCGCGGCCGTGCCCGATCCGTCGTCGTTGGCTCCGGGCGCGTCGGCGGTGGAGTTCATCGGGTCGGTCACCCGGCTGTCGATATGGCCGGTGATGATGACCACGTCGTTCGGCCGCTCGGTGCCGCGCTGAATGGCGACGGCGTTGCAGACCTTGGTCGGCGTCGGGACCCGGCGGCCGGTCACAGTGTCGCAGGTCTGGAGCGTCTCCAGGCCGAACGACTTCATTTCCGCCTCGGCCCAGCGCACCGCGGCGCCGATCCCGCGCTTCGGATCGGTTTGCGAGGACAGCGTATGCCGCGTGCCGAAGCTGACCAGCTTCTGGACGTCCTTCTTCATGCGCTGGCCGCTGACCCGCAGCGCAATGTCGTGAAGCACGACCTCCGGCGTAGGCACGGGCGGGACAGCCGCTGCGGGGGAAGCCAACACCAGGCAGGGAAGCAGGCCAAGTTTACGCACACCACGTCTCCTCTCTCCACCCCTGCAACTGGCATTTGGGAGCCGCGAGGTCTAGGGGAGCCGCATTCCCAGGACAGCTGATTCAAGGACAGGTTTCATGTTGCGCGAAATCGACCATTTCATTGGCGGCGAGAGCTATTCTTCAGGCGACCGCAGCGGCGACGTCTTCGACCCGAACCAGGGCCAGGTCCAGGCGAAGGTAAGGCTCGGCACCGCCGCCGACCTCGAGCGCGCGATGGAGGCCGCGAAGGCCGCCCAGCCAGCCTGGGCCGCGACCAACCCGCAGCGCCGCGCGCGAGTCATGTTCAAGTTCAAGGAGCTGGTCGAAAAGAACATGGACGACCTCGCCCACATGCTCTCGTCCGAGCATGGCAAGGTCATCGCCGACGCCAAGGGCGACGTTCAGCGCGGGCTCGAGGTCATCGAATATGCCTGCGGCATCCCGCAGGCGCTGAAGGGCGAATACACCCTCGGCGCTGGTCCCGGAATCGACGTCTATTCGATGCGCCAGCCGCTCGGCATCGGCGCGGGCATCACTCCGTTCAACTTCCCGGCGATGATCCCGATGTGGATGTTCGGGATGGCCATCGCCTGCGGCAACGCCTTCATCCTGAAACCATCCGAGCGCGACCCGAGCGTTCCGATCCGCCTTGCCGAGCTGATGAAGGAAGCGGGCCTGCCCGACGGCATCCTCAACGTGGTCCATGGCGACAAGGAAATGGTCGACGCGATCCTCGACCATCCGGACATCAAGGCGGTGAGCTTCGTCGGATCGTCCGACATCGCTCAGTACATCTACTCGCGCGGCACCTCGAACGGAAAGCGCGTGCAGGCGTTCGGCGGCGCCAAGAACCACGGCATCGTCATGCCCGACGCGGACCTCGACCAGGTCGTCAACGACCTCACCGGCGCGGCTTTCGGCTCTGCGGGCGAGCGCTGCATGGCGCTTCCGGTCGTCGTCCCGGTCGGCGAGGAGACCGCCGATGCGCTGCGCGAAAAGCTGATCCCGGCAATCGCCAAGCTGCGGGTCGGCGTATCTACCGATCCGGAGGCGCACTACGGTCCGGTCGTCAACGCTGCGCACAAGAAGCGGGTCGAGGACTATATCCAGATGGCGATCGACGAGGGATCGGAGCTGGTCGTCGACGGCCGCGGCTTCACGCTGCAGGGCCACGAGGAGGGCTTCTTCATCGGCCCGACCTTCTTCGATCACGTGAAGCCGACGATGCAGACCTACAAGGAAGAGATCTTCGGTCCCGTCCTGCAGATGGTCCGCGCGAAGGACTTCGAGGAGGCGGTTCGCCTCCCTTCCGAGCACGAATATGGCAACGGCGTCGCCATCTTCACCCGCAACGGCCATGCGGCGCGCGAATTCAGCGCCCGGGTCAATGTCGGGATGGTGGGAATCAACGTGCCGATCCCGGTGCCCGTGTCGTACCACAGCTTCGGCGGGTGGAAGCGCTCCGGCTTCGGCGACATCAACCAGTACGGCATGGAAGGCGCGCGCTTCTGGACCAAGAGCAAGGTCGTGACCCAGCGCTGGCCCGACGGAGGCGGCCACGGTGAGAGCGCCTTCGTTATCCCGACCTTTGCGTAAGGCGCGCTGCAAGTCCCGATAAAGGGCAGCTGAAACCCTCTTCGCCGCAGGGACGTTGAGGGTTTCATGATCCGTTTCTTAGCTCCGATCGTCATGATTGCCGGGTTGATGTCCGTGGTTGCCTGCAGCGGCCGCGACCCCGTCGTCGCGGACGAGGCGAACAACCTCGCCGCTGCCCCGGACGTCGACGTCCTGCCCGCGGATGAAAGCGCCGTCACGCCGACCAATGAACTGGAGAACGGCGCTGCGGAGCCCGTCAACGACACGGCCACCGCGATCCCCGCCTCCCTTCACGGACGCTGGGGACTGACGCCAGCGGACTGTACCTCGACGCGGGGCGACGCGAAGGGCCTGCTGATCGTCTCGGCGGACGGCCTGAAATTCTATGAATCGCTGGGCAAGCCTGCCGGGACTTTGAAAACGTCCCCGGATTCGGCCAGCGGCGACTTCGCCTTCACCGGTGAAGGCATGACCTGGAAGAAGTACGAGGCTCTGGAGCTTCAGGACAACAAGCTCGTCAGGACCGAGAGCAGTCCGATGACGAGCTTCACCTACGCCCGCTGCACCAGCTGAGCGCTAGCGGACCAGCTTCCCCGGATTCATGATTCCGAGCGGGTCGAGCGCCTGCTTGATCGCGCGCATCGCGTGAAGCTTTGCGGGCGGCCCCAGCCGTTCGAGCTCCGCCAGCTTCATCTGCCCGATGCCGTGCTCCGCCGAAATGGAGCCGCCCGCGAGCGTCACCAGGTCGTGGACCATCTGCGTGATCTCGCCGGCATGGTCCTCGACCGGGCCGCCCCTCACATGGAAATGGACGTTGCCGTCGCCGAGATGGCCGAAGGCGCTCGCCCTCGAACCCGGGAAAGCGCTCTCCACCTCGGCCGCGGTCGTCTCCATGAAGCGCGGCATGTCGGCGACGGGCACGGAAATGTCGTGAGCCAGCGTCGGGCCGTCGGCGCGCTCCGCTTCGGAGAGGGAATCGCGGATCCGCCAGAAAGCGTCGGCCTGCGCCTCGTTGGCTGCGATCACTGCATCCTGGATCAGGCCCTGTTCCAGAGCCTCGCCAAGAAGCGCCTGCAGCATCAGCGCAATATCGCTATCGGCGGCTGTCCGAGGTGGCCTCGATGAGCAAATGCCATTCGTGCCGCCCTTCGAGCGGGCTGCGCGTTCCGGGGATGTGCTGCAGGACGAGGTCGAGCGAATTGCCCGGGGAACGATCTCGAAGCCTTCGATGCGGTCCGTGCGGGATTGCAGGAAACGCAGCAGCTGCAGCGCCTGCTCGGGGTTGGCGAGGCCGGCCCAGGCGACGGCTCGAGTACCGACGGCCGGAACCAGCCGGAGAGCGACTGCCGTGATCACGCCAAGCGTACCCTCGGAGCCGAGGAGCAACTGGTCGAGATTGTAGCCGCGGTTGTCCTTCTTCAGGCCCGAAAGGCCGTCGTGGATCGACCCATCGGCAAGCACCGCTTCGACGCCGAGCACGAGCGAGCGCATGGTGCCGAACTTCAGCACCTGCGTCCCGCCGGCATTGGTCGCCGTGAGCCCGCCGATCGTGCAACTCCCGCGGGCGCCGAGCGTCAGCGGGAAGCGCTGGCCCGTTTCGTCGGCTCGTTCGTGAAGGTCGGCGAGGATCATCCCCGCCTCTGCAACGGCCATGCCGGATCCGATCGATCGCAGCCGGTTCATCCGACGCAGCGAGAGGATCAGCGCCGAGCCGTCCGGCGGAGGCGTGGCGCCGCCGACCATCGACGTATTGCCGCCCTGCGGAACGAGGGGGACGCGGTGTTCGGCCGCGAGGCGGACGATCGCGGCGGCCTCTTCCGTCGAGCCCGGCGAGAGGATCGCCGCTGCCTCGCCATGGAAGCGTCCGCGCCAATCGGTCAGCCAGGGTTCGACGTCGGAGGGATCGGTAACGACCGTCTTCGGTCCGAAGCGCTCGCGGACTTCGTCGATCAATTCGGTGACGCCAGTCGGTTGCAGGGTACGCGCCATGAGCGCGGCCTTAGCGCGAAACGGGAGGCTTGGCATCGCGCGCTTTCCGCCGCATTCGTGCAGCCGTGAGCTTCTGGCCCCTTCTCGCAATCCCTGCCGGCGCCGCGATCGCGGTCTTCGGGGCTGCCTATGCCGTTCAGCGGGCACTGCGCTGGGCGAGGAACGACCATTCGAACCGGCCCGCCTTATGGGACCGCTTTTACGCGCTCGACTGGGGCGACACGACGACCAACAATTATGGCTACGCGCCCGCCGGGGGCGACGGTCCGGAGCGATTTCAGCACGAAATGTACCTGCAGCTTCTGGAGCGGCTGAAGGCCGAGCGCGGGATCCACCCCGGCATGAGACTGCTGGAAGTGAGCTGCGGACGCGGTGGCGGCCTGCATGCGCTGCTTGGCAAAGCGCCGGAGATCGACGCCACCGGCCTGGACATTGCGGAAAGCGCCGTGCGCTTCTGCCGGGACACCTATGGCGAAAGCGAGCGGCGCCGCTTCGTCCAGGGGAGCGCCCTCCACCTGCCCTTCAAGGACGGCAGCTTCGATGTCGTGCTGAACGTCGAGGCGTCCAACGATTACGGCGATCGCCGCGGATTTTTTCGCGAGGCGGCGAGGGTGCTGAAGCCGAACGGCATCCTGCTCTATGCCGATACCGTGAAGCATGGCCGTCGCGAGGCCATCGAGCTGGACCTAGCCACCGCAGGCTTCCAGGCGGAGCTTCGCGACATCACCGGCAATGTCACGGAGGCCTGCCGGCAGGACAGCAAGCGCCGGCGCGAGGTGATCCGTCGTCACGCGCCGCTTCCCGCGCGGCTGCTGCTCAAAGGGCAGCTCGAGAATTATGCCGCCGTAGAGGGCACCCGGAAGTTCAGGGCGTTCGCGGAAGGTCGCCGGGCCTATCTGATGACCGCGGCCACCAAGCTGTGAGCGGGCCGCGCGTGACCCTAGTTGTCGCGAGGGCGACCAACGGCGTGATCGGCCGCGATGGCACCCTCCCTTGGCGCATCTCCGCCGATCTGAAGCGGTTCAAGCGGCTCACTATGGGCAGCGTAATGATCATGGGCCGGCGCACGTTCGACAGTCTCCCCGGCCTGCTTCCCGGGCGAAGGCACATCGTCCTGACGCGCGACCGCGAATGGTCGGCGGACGGAGCCGAAGTGGCCCACAGCGTGGAAGAGGCCCTGGCCCTTGCCGGGAACGAGCCAGTGTCCGTGATCGGCGGAGCGGAAATCTTCGAGCTCCTCCTGCCGTACGGCGACCGACTGGAGCTCACCGAAGTGCTCGGCGACATCCCGGGGGACACGATGATGGCCGATCCTCGCGAGACCGGGAACTGGCGCGAGGTAGCGCGCGAGGATCATTCCGCCGAGGCTGGCACGCCGGCGTTCCGCTTCGTCACGCTGGAGCGCGCCTAGCGCTTGGCAGTCGGTCTCCGGACATATTCGCGATAACGCCTGAATTGATCGGCAAGGACTCCGTCGACCAGCGGCGCAAGCTTTTCCGCCCCGCCGTTGGCGAACCCGGCGGCCTTATAGTCCATCGTGATCTTGGACCCGCCGGCGGTCCGCTCGAACTTCATGTCCATCACGCCCGCCGTCGCCTCATAGAGCAAAGGCCCAAGCGGGCCGGTCAGGACGATGCGCTTGCCGGGATCGAGATAGGAGACGCGCATGTGCTCGATCCCGCCCCCGTTGGGCAGCCGCTCGCAAAAGCAGCCGCCAGGATTGAGCGCCATGCTCAGGTTGGCGGAATCGCCGCTGTAGGTGTGTTCCTTATTCCACCAGTCCGAGACTCGGCCGAAGCCGGAATAGGCCGAGTCCGTGGGAATCACGATCTGCACGCTCTGACGGACGTGGAAGCCGTTCGGGCCGGCGCTGACAACTTCGGCCGCGGCGGGCGATGCAAGCAGTGAGAGTGCAATCAACGGAATCTTGCGCATTCGCTTATCCCCCAGTTGATTGAACGTTCAACTAACCTACCTACCCTGTGCTGTCCAGTATGGCGTCGATCTCGGCGGCAACTTCCTCGGGCGTACCCATGCCGTCGACTCGGCGAACGAGCCCGCGCTCCTCGTAATAGGGAAGGATCGGCGCTGTCTTCGCGCGGTACTCGGCGAGGCGGGTCCGAACCGTCTGTTCATTGTCGTCGGGGCGGCGAACGAACTCCGACGATCCGCAGACGTCGCAGACCGTGTGCACCTCCGGCCGCTTGAAGATATCGTGATAGCTTGCCCCACACTTTGCACAGGTGAAGCGGCCGGTGATACGCTCGACGAGAGCATCCTCATCGACGCAAAGCTCGATGACATGGTCGAGGCAGCGGCCGCGCTCCGCGAGCAGAAGGTCTAGCGCTTCAGCCTGGGCTCGCGTGCGCGGATAGCCGTCGAAGATCGCGCCCGCGCTTCCGCCCTCGTCGAGCCGCTCGCCGATGAGCGCGCTGACGATGGCATCGCTGACCAGTTCCCCAGCTTCCATCACGGCCTTGGCCTGGAGGCCCACGGGCGAGCCGGTCCTCACCGCGGCGCGGAGCATGTCGCCAGTGGACAGCTGGATCATCCCGCGCTCGGCCTGGAGCTGCTGGGCCTGGGTTCCCTTGCCGGCGCCCGGAGGGCCGAGAAGTATGATGTTCAGCATCGCGGCGCTCCCCTTAAGCCGCCGATCAGCGCTTGCGGCTGGTCTTCAGCTTCGCCTTCTTGATGAGGTCGCCGTACTGGTGGGCGATCAGGTGGCTCTGGATCTGCGCGACCGTGTCCATCGTCACATTGACAACGATGAGCAGGCTGGTTCCGCCAAGGTAGAAGGGCACCCCCGCCTGGCTGAACAGGATCTCCGGAATGAGGCAGATCAGGACGAGATAGGCGGCGCCGACCACCGTCACTCGAGTGATCAGATGGTCGAAATAGGTCTCGGTCGCCTTGCCGGGGCGAACGCCCGGAATGAAACCGCCGTGGCGCTTCAAGTTCTCGGCGGTCTCCTCGCTGTTGAACTGAACGGCCGAGTAGAAGAAGCAGAAGAAGGCGATGCCCGCTCCGTAGAGCAGCAGATAGGCCGGCGAGCCATGCTGCAGGAAGGTGCTGATCGTGATCAGCCAGTCGCCCGAGTCCGGATTGCTGCTGGCGCCCGCCATCTGGAGTACGGTCAGCGGCATCAGCAGCAGCGACGAGGCGAAGATCGGCGGGATGACGCCCGCGATGTTGATCTTGATCGGAAGGTGGCTGCGCTCAGGCTGCATCATGCCACGCGCGGTCTGGCGCTTCGGATACTGGATCGGCACCCGCCGCTGAGCCCGCTCGACGAAGCAGATGAAGAGGACGAGACCGACCGCGATCGCGACGATCGTTGCGACGAGCAGGGGGTCCATGGTCCCGCTGCGGCCGCCTTCGAACAGCTGCGCCAGCGCCTGCGGCAAGGTGGCGACGATGCCGGCCATGATGATCAGCGAGACGCCATTGCCGATGCCGCGGCTGGTGATCTGCTCGCCGATCCACATCAGGAAGAGCGTCCCGCCGACGAGGCTGATCGTCGCGGCGACACGGAACATCATGCCCGGCTCGACGACCGCGCCGATGCCTTGGGCGGCGCCCAGGCTCTCGAGGCCGACGGCGATCCAGTAACCCTGGACGGTCGTCAGCAGCACGGTGAGATAGCGCGTGTACTGGTTGAGCTTCTTGCGCCCGGTTTCGCCTTCCTTCTTCAGCGCCTGCCACGGCTGGTACAAGGTGGCGCCAAGCTGAACGACGATGGACGCGGTGATGTAGGGCATCACGCCGAGCGCGATGATGCTCATGCGCTCCAGGCTGCCGCCCGAGAAGGTGTTGAAGAAGTCGAGAACGCCGCCGCGCTGCGTGTCGAACAAAGAGGCCATCGCGCGCGGGTCGATGCCCGGCATGGGAACGAACGACAGGAAGCGGAAAAGGACCAGCGCACCGAGCGTGAACCAGATGCGCTTCTTGAGCTCGGTAGCCTTGGAGAAACCCGCCAGGCTGATGTTACCGGCCATTTGTTCGGCTACGGACGCCATTGATATTCCCTAAGAACGAAACGGCGGCGACAGGCATTGCGCCCCCCGCCGCCGATATAGTGTTATGGGTACGCTTGTCGAAGCCCCCTGCGACGAAAGACTGTCAGGCCTTCGCTGCGTTCTTGGCCGACTTGTCCGCCAGCCGTGCCTCGCGGGCCTTGCCCTTCTTGGCGGCGGCGAGCTCGGCGGGGTTCTTGCGCTCGATGAGCTCGATTGAACCGCCGGCCTTCTCGATCGCCTCACGGGCGCCCTTCGACGCACCGGCGATCTTGAGCGCCAGCTTCGCCTTCAGCTCGCCCTTGCCGAGCAGGCGGACGCCGTCCTTGCCGCCGCGAGCCAGGCCGGCGGCCTTCAGCGCGTCATGGTCGAGCGTGCCCTTGGCATCGAGCTTGCCGGCGTCGATCGCCTTCTGGATCGCGCCGATGTTCACCTCGGCATAATCCTTGGCAAAGATGTTGTTGAAGCCACGCTTCGGGATCCGCATGTGGAGCGGCATCTGACCGCCTTCGAAGCCGAAGATGGACACGCCCGAACGGCTGGTCTGACCCTTCTGGCCGCGACCAGCGGTCTTGCCGAGGCCCGAACCGATGCCACGGCCGACGCGGACGCGGCTCTTGCGGGCACCAGGATTGTCGCGGAGTTCGTTGAGTTTCATTGTATCTGCACTCGCTTTCGCTTTTGTCGCGCATGACCCCGCCGGAGCGGGGCCAAGGGGGTGTTAGGCGGCTTCGACGCTCACAAGGTGCGCGACCTTGCGGACCTGGCCGAGGACCTCGGGGGTCTCTTCCACTTCCACGGTGCGGTGCATCTTGTTGAGGCCGAGACCGACGAGGGTCGCCCGCTGCGTCTTGTCGCGGCGGATGGGCGAACCGGTCTGGGTGATCTTGATCTTCGCCATGCGCTTTACTCCGCGATCGCTTCGGCCTGAGCTTCGGCCTCGGCAGCGCTTGCACCGCCACGGCCGAGCAGGTCGGCGACCTTCTTGCCACGACGCTGAGCCACCGAGCGCGGGCTCGTCTGCTCCTTGAGCGCCTCGAAGGTCGCGCGGATCATGTTGTACGGGTTGGACGTGCCGACCGACTTGGTCACGACGTCGGCAACACCGAGGCTCTCGAAGATGGCGCGCATCGGACCGCCGGCGATGATGCCGGTGCCCGGAGGCGCGGTGCGGACAGTCACCCGGCCAGCGCCAAAGTGGCCGAGGCCGTCATGGTGAAGCGTGCGGCCGTCGCGCAGTGGAACGCGAATCATCGCCTTCTTCGCAGCGGCGGTCGCCTTGCTGATCGCTTCCGGCACTTCGCGCGCCTTGCCGTGACCGAAACCGGCGCGGCCCTTGCCGTCGCCGACGACCACCAGCGCTGCGAAACCGAAGCGCTTGCCGCCCTTCACCGTCTTGGAGACACGGTTGATGTGGACGAGCTTCTCGATCAGCTCCTCGCCACCTTCATCGTCGCCGCCACGGCCACGACGGTCGTCACGACGGCCACGGCCGCCACGATCGCCGCCGCCACGGCCGCCACCGCGTCCGCCACGCGGACCGCGCGGGCCACGGCCCTGCGGGCGATCGCCCTCGGGACGCCCGGCTTCGGCGGCAGGAGCCGCTTCCGCCGCAGGAGCGGCTTCGGCTGGCGCCGAGCCCGCATTCTGCGGGGCCGTTTCCACCTGCGGGGTTTCGTTTTCGTCAGCCATTTAGAACTCCAATCCGCCTTCGCGGGCGGCATCGGCCAGGGCTTTCACCCGGCCATGGAAAAGAAAGCCGCCGCGGTCGAACACGACCGTCGACACGCCAGCCTTCTTGGCGCGCTCGGCCAGCGTCTTGCCGACGGTTGCAGCCGCATCGCGGGTCGCGCCGGTCTTGCCCTTGACGTCCTTGTCCAGGGTCGAGGCCGAAGCGATCGTCTTGCCGGCAGTGTCGTCGATGACCTGCGCGTAGATGTGACGGCCCGAACGGTGGACCGACAGGCGCGGCTTGCCCGCGGAACGCGCGCGGAGCGACGTGCGGACACGGCGCCGGCGGCGATCGAAGAGAGAGAGTTTCGCCATGGCTTACTTCTTCTTGCCTTCTTTGCGGAAGATATACTCGCCGCGGTACTTGATGCCCTTGCCCTTGTACGGCTCCGGCTTGCGCCAGCGGCGGATTTCGGCCGCGACCTGACCCACCTTCTGCTTGTCGATCCCGCTGATTTCGACCGTGGTCTGGTCAGGGGTCTTCACGTCGACGCCTTCCGGCACCGGGAAGTTCACGTCGTGGCTGTAGCCAAGCTGCAGGCGCAGGTTCTTGCCCTGGGCCTGCGCGCGGTAGCCGACGCCGTTGATCTCCAACACCTTGGTGAAGCCGTCCGAAACGCCGGTGACGAGGTTCTGCACGAGCGTACGCTGCATGCCCCAGAAGGCGCGAGCGGTCTTGGTCTCGTTGGCCGGCTGAACCGAAATGCCGTCGTCCGAGATGCTGTAACGGATCTCGTCACGCATCTGCAGCTGAAGCGTACCCTTCGGTCCTTTGACGGACAGTGTCTGGCCTTCGGTGCTTGCGCTCACGCCCGAAGGCAGCGGCACTGGCCGTTTTCCGATACGAGACATCTTAGAATACCTCCGCCAGCACTTCGCCGCCAACGTTCTGGTCGCGCGCTTCGGCGTCCGACAGCACGCCGCGCGGGGTCGACACGATGATCGTGCCGAGACCGTTGCGGATGCGCGGAAGCTCGCGGGCGGCCGAATAAACGCGGCGGCCGGGCTTGGACACGCGGGCCAGATGCTGGATCGCGGGCTGGCCCTCGAAATATTTCAACTCGATACGCAGGCCCTTCGCGGGACCGACGTCCTCCTCGGAATAGCCACGGATGTAGCCTTCACGCTGGAGCACATCGAGCACGCGGACACGCAGCTTAGACGCCGGAGTCACTATGGAATCCTTGCGTGCCTGCTGGCCGTTGCGAATGCGGGTGAGCATATCACCCAAAGGATCGGTCATCGCCATGCGTTGGCCCTTACCAGCTCGACTTCGTGACGCCCGGGATCAGGCCCTTGTTGGCCAGTTCCCGAAGCATGATCCGCGACAGGCGGAATTTGCGATAATAAGCGCGTGAGCGCCCGGTCAGCTCACAGCGGTTGCGAATGCGCGTCGGGTTACCGTTGCGCGGAAGCTCCGCCATCTTGAGCCGTGCGATCAGCCGCTCGGTCTCGTCCTTGGAATCGTCGTTGGCGAGAGCCTTCAGCTTCTCGTACTTCGACGCATACTTCTGGACGAGCTTCTTGCGACGCTCGTTCTTGTTGATCGAACTCAGTTTCGCCATGACTTAAGTTCTTCTCCTTAGGAGAAGCAGGTGCGCTTACGCGGCCTGCTTCTGATCCTCGTCGCGCGGGAACGGAAAGTTGAAGAGGCGCAGCAATTCGCGTGCCTCGTCGTCCGTCTTCGCGGTGGTGGTTACGATGATGTCCATCCCCCGGACCTTGTCGATCTGATCGTAATTGATCTCGGGGAAGATGATCTGCTCCTTGAGGCCCATCGCGTAATTGCCACGGCCGTCGAACGACTTGGGGTTGAGGCCCCGGAAGTCGCGGACGCGCGGAAGCGCGATGGTGACCAGGCGGTCGAGGAACTCGAACATGCGGTCGCGGCGCAGCGTAACCTTCGCGCCGATCGGCATGCCTTCACGCAGCTTGAACTGCGCGATCGACTTCTTGGCCTTGGTGATCACCGGCTTCTGGCCGGAGATCGCCTGCATCTCGGCGGCGGCCGCCTCGACCTTCTTCTTGTCCTGGGTCGCCTCGCCGACGCCCATGTTGATGACGATCTTGTCGAGCTTCGGAACCTCGAGACGGTTCTTGTAGCCAAACTTTTCGATCATCGCCGGGACGATGCGGGATTCGTAATCGCCCTTCAGGCGCGGCGCGTAACCCTTCGGCGTCTTTGAGGGCTTTGCAGCCGTCTTCTCTGCCTTGGGCACCGCAGCCTCTTCAACCTTCGGCAAGGCTTCGATCGCCTCGGCCTGGGCCTTCTCGGCCTCGCCGACACGCTCGACCTCAACCTGCTCGGTCACGGGCTCCAGCGCCTCGTCGACCTTCTTTTCCTTGTCAGCCATGGATCAGCTCTCCGGACTTGGCCGCAACGCGGACCTTCTTGCCGTCGCGCTCTTCGAAGCGGACGCGGGTCGCCTTGCCGGTCTTCGGGTCGGCAATGGCGACCTTCGACACGTGCATAGGCGCTTCCTTGCGCTCGATCCCGCCCTGCGGGTTCACCTGGGAGGGCTTACGGTGCCGCGCGGCGACGTTGACGCCGGACACGACGACCTTGCTCTCCTTGGGCATCGAGCGGATGACCTCGCCGGTCTTGCCCTTGTCCTTGCCGGACAGGACGACGACCGTGTCACCCTTGCGGATCTTGGCGGCAGCCATGGTTACAGCACCTCCGGCGCAAGGCTGATGATCTTCATATGCTTGCGCGCACGAAGCTCACGGACGACCGGGCCGAAGATACGGGTGCCGATCGGCTCCTCGTTCTTGTTGACCAGGACGGCGGCATTGCTGTCGAAGCGAATCACCGAGCCGTCGGGACGGCGGATGTCCTTGGCCGTGCGGACGATCACCGCACGGTGAACGTCGCCCTTCTTCACGCGGCCGCGCGGAGCCGCTTCCTTCACGGAAACGACGATGATGTCGCCGACGCCGGCGGTGCGGCGCTTCGATCCGCCCAGCACCTTGATGCACTGAACGCGCTTCGCGCCGCTGTTGTCCGCAACCTCGAGGTTGGACTGCATCTGGATCATTGTTCGACCCTACCTTCTCTCAAAACTGCTCAGGCGTCCGCTTCGGCGACGTCTTCGGCTTTCGCCTTTTTCGCCTTCGCGGCCGGCTTTGGCGCCTTCGCCTTGGCCGGAGCCTTCTTTTCTTCTTCGACCGGGTTCGAAGCACCCTCGACGATCTCGACGGCGGCGGCCCTTGCGGCGCCGATCCGATCGAGCACGGTCCACGTCTTCAGCTTCGAGATCGGGGCGCATTCCTCGATGCGCACCTGCTCGCCAGACTTGAAAACGTTCGCCTCGTCATGGGCGTGGTACTTCTTCGACAGCTTGATGATCTTGCCGTAAAGCGGGTGCTTCACCCGCCGCTCGACACGGACCACCACGGTCTTGTCACCCTTGTCGGACACCACAGTGCCGGTCAGGACGCGCTTTGGCATTCCTAGTCTCCTCAGCCCTGTGCCGCGTCAGCGGTGCGGGCGCGTTCGCTCTGCAGCGTCTTGATGCGGGCGATGGTGCGGCGCACCACTTTCACCCGCGACGGCTTCTCGAGCTGATTGGTCGCCGCCTGGAAGCGCAGGTTGAACTGCTCACGCTTCAGGTCCGACAGCTGCGTCTGCAGCTGATCGTCGGTCGCGACCTTCAGGTCGTCTTTCTTGGCGGTCTTCGCCTTCGCCATCTTACTTTTCCTCTCCGGCCAGGGTCTCGCCGAGGCGGGCCACGACCTTCGTCTTGATCGGCAGCTTCTCGGCCGCGCGCTCGAAAGCGGTCTTGGCGAGGTAGCCGGGGACGCCGTCGAGTTCGAACAGGATCCGGCCCGGCTTCACGCGGGCGACCCAGAACTCAGGCGAACCCTTACCGGAGCCCATGCGGACTTCGGCCGGCTTCGACGAAACCGGAACGTCCGGGAAAATGCGGATCCAGAGACGTCCGGTACGCTTGATGTGACGCGTGATCGCGCGGCGGGCAGCCTCGATCTGGCGCGCGGTGATCCGCTCCGGCTCCATCGCCTTCAGGCCGAAGGCGCCGAAGTTGAGCTCGGTCCCGCCCTTGGCATTGCCATGGATACGGCCCTTGAAGGCCTTGCGGAACTTGGTGCGCTTGGGTTGCAGCATGTCTTACTTTTCCTTCGCGCTTACCGGTTGCCGCGGTCTTCGCGGGCCGGACGGACGCCGGAGGTCTGGGCCTCCATCATCAGCCGGTCCTGAGCCGTCGGATCGTGGCCGAGAATCTCGCCCTTGAAGATCCACACCTTCACGCCGCACACGCCGTAGGCGGTGTGGGCTTCGGCCTCCGCATAGTCGACGTTGCCGCGCAGCGTGTGCAGCGGCACGCGGCCCTCACGGTACCATTCGGTGCGAGCGATCTCGGCGCCGCCAAGACGGCCCGAGCAGGTGATGCGGATGCCCTCGGCGCCAAGACGCAGAGCCGACTGCACCGCGCGCTTCATGGCGCGGCGGAAGGCGATGCGGCGCTCGAGCTGGTCGGCGACGCCCTGGGCGACGAGCTTGGAGTCGATCTCCGGCTTGCGGATCTCGACGATGTTCAGGCTCACGTCCGAGCCGGTCATCGACTGCAGCTTCTTGCGAAGCTTCTCGATGTCCGCGCCCTTCTTGCCGATGATCACGCCCGGGCGTGCGGCATAGACGCTGACCCGGCAGATCTTCGCCGGACGCTCGATCACCACCTTCGAGATGGCGGCCTGGGGCAGCGTCGAAAGGATGTGGCGGCGGATCTTCAGGTCTTCCAGCAGCAGGCGGCCGTAATCCTGGCCTTCCGCGAACCAGCGGCTGTCCCAGGTCCGGTTGATCTGCAGGCGGAGCCCGACGGGAGAGGATTTCTGACCCATAAGTTACGCTTCTTCCTGCTCGCGAACGACGACGCGGATACGGCTGAACGGCTTCACGATCCGACTGGAACGGCCACGCGCACGGGTCGCGAACCGCTTCATCGAGATCGACTTGCCGACGCTCGCTTCGGCGACGACCAGCGCGTCGACGTCGAGATTGTGGTTGTTCTCGGCATTGGCCACGGCCGACGCGAGCACCTTGCGCACATCGTCAGCCATCGCCTTGGGCGAGAACTGGAGGATGTTGAGCGCTTCCTCGACCTTGCGGCCGCGGATGAGGCCCGCGACGAGGTTCAGCTTCCGGGCCGAACCACGGATCGTGGTGCCGACCGCGAGCGCTTCCTTCTCGCCGACGCGGCGAGGGTTGGCTGGCTTGCTCATTAGCGCTTGCCCTTCTTGTCCGAGGCGTGGCCCGGGAAGAAGCGGGTCGGCGCGAACTCGCCGAGCTTCATGCCGACCATGTCCTCGTTGACCGACACCGGCACGAACTTGCGGCCGTTGTAGACATTGAAGGTGAGGCCGACGAACTGCGGCAGGATCGTCGAACGGCGCGACCAGGTCTTGATCGGCGCGCGGCCACCCTTTTCCTGCGCAGCTTCCGCCTTCTTCAGCAGCGAAAGCTCGACGAACGGGCCTTTCCAGATGGAACGGGCCATTGCTTAACCCTTCTTCTTCGCGTGACGCGACCGGATGATGAACTTGTCGGTCGACTTGTTGTGACGAGTGCGAGCACCCTTGGTCGGCTTGCCCCACGGAGTGACCGGATGACGGCCGCCCGAGGTCCGGCCTTCACCACCGCCGTGCGGGTGGTCGACCGGGTTCTTGGCGACGCCGCGGGTCAGCGGGCGCTTGCCCATCCAGCGGGTGCGGCCTGCCTTGGCGAACGTCTGGTTCTGGTTGTCGGGGTTCGACACCGCGCCGACGGTCGCCATGCAGTCCGTACGGATGTAGCGCTGCTCGCCTGAATTGAGCCTGACGATGACCATTCCACGGTCACGACCGACGACCTGCACATAGGTGCCCGCCGCGCGAGCGATCTGGCCGCCCTTGCCGGGCTTCAGCTCGACGTTGTGGACGATGGTGCCGATCGGCATCTGGCCGATTTCCATGGCGTTGCCCGGCTTCACGTCGACCTTCTTGCCGGCGATGACCTTGTCGCCCGGAGCGAGACGCTGCGGAGCGATGATGTAGGCCTGCTCGCCGCCCTCGTAGGTCACGAGCGCGATGAACGCGGAGCGGTTCGGGTCGTACTCGAGACGCTCGACGGTCGCCGCGACGTCCCAGGTGCGACGCTTGAAGTCGACGTAGCGGTACTTCTGCTTGTGCCCGCCCGCAATTCCGCGCGAGGTCACGTGACCCTTGTTGTTGCGACCGCCGGTCTTGCGCTTGCCTTCGGTCAGCGCCTTGACGGGCTTGCCCTTCCACAGCGCCGACTTGTCGACGAGGATCAGGCCGCGGCGTGCCGGCGAGGTCGGCTTGTATTGCTTGAGAGCCATTACGCCTTAGCCCCTTCCGTAATGTCGATCGTCTCGCCTTCTGCGAGGGTGACGATCGCCTTCTTCGCGTCCGAACGCTGGTAGGGCTGGCCCTTCCAACGCTTGGTCTTGCCCTTGGTCACCATCGTGTTGACGCCCGTCACCTTGACGTTGAACAGCGCCTCGACCGCAGCCTTGATCTCCGGCTTGGACGCGTCCTTCGCGACCTTGAAGACGACCGCATTCTGCTCGGAGAGCATGGTCGACTTCTCGGTGATGTGCGGCGCAACGATCACGTCGAAGTGACGGTTGTCGACCGCTGCCTGCTGCTTCTTAGCCATTGAAACGTGCCTCCAGGCGCTCGACCGCCGCCTTGGTCAGGACCAGGGTCTCGCAGCGCATGATGTCGTAGACGTTGGCGCCGACCGCCGGGAGCAAGTCGACATTGCCGAGGTTAGACGAAGCGCGGGCGAAACCGACGTTGAGCGCGTCACCGTCGATAACCAGCGCGCTCTTGCCGAGCTTGAGGTTCTCGAGCCTCGCCTTGAGTTCCTTGGTCTTGCCGTCCTTCAGGTCGAGATTGTCGACCACGATCAGCTGACCGCCGAGAGCCTTCGACGACAGAGCCATCTTCAGGCCGAGCGCACGAACCTTCTTGTTCAGCGAGGCGCTGAACACACGGGCACGCGGGCCGTGGGCCTTGCCGCCGCCGATGAAGATCGGAGCGCGGCGATCGCCGTGACGAGCCGTGCCGCCACCCTTCTGCCGGCCGAACTTCTTCCCGGTCCGATTGACCTCGCTGCGCTCGCGAGCCGCACGGGCCGGAGCGCGGCGGTTGACCAGCTGCCAGGTAACGACGCGGTGAAGGATGTCGGCACGAGGCTCGACGCCGAAAATTTCGTCGTTGAGCTCGAGGTCGCCGCCAGCCTTGGCGTCGAGGGTCTGAACTTTGACCTTCATCGCTTAGCCTTCCTTGCTCGCGTCTGAGCCTTCGCCCGCGGGCTTGGCTTCGTCCGCCGGAGCGTTTGTTTCTTCGTTCTGGGCAGCTTCCTCGGCCGCTGCTTCAGCGGCCGCGCCGGCTTCCTGCTCGGCCGCGATCGCCGCCACTTCCTCGTCGCTCGGGAGCGCCGGAATTTCGTGGACGGCAGCATCATCGACCAGGCCCGCCACCGGCAGCTCTGCTTCGTCGATCTTCGCCTTCGTGTCGAGAATGCCCGCCGGGTAAGGCGCGCTCTCGTTACGAGGAAGCTTGATCGCGTCGGCAACGGTCACCCAGCTGCCCTTGTGGCCCGGGACCGAGCCCTTGATGAACAGCAGGCCGCGGATCGGGTCCGTACGGACGACCTCGAGGTTCTGCTGGGTGCGATTGCGAGCGCCCATGTGGCCGGCCATCTTCTTGTTCTTGAAGACGCGGCCCGGATCCTGGCGGTTGCCGGTTGAACCGTGCGAACGGTGCGACACGGAAACGCCGTGGGTGGCGCGCAAACCGCGGAAGCCCCAGCGCTTCATGGCGCCGGCGAAGCCCTTGCCCTGCGTAACGCCGGAAATATCGACCAGCTGGCCGGCAACGAAATGCTCGGCGCTGATGCGGGCGCCGACGTCGAGCAGCGCGTCTTCGGCGACGCGGAATTCGATGACCCTCGCCTTCGGCTCGACTTCTGCCTTGCCGAACGCAACGCGCTGCGGCTTGGCGAGGTTCTTCGCCTTCGCAGTGCCTGCTCCAAGCTGGACGGCAGTGTATCCGTCGCGGTCCATTTCGCGGCGGCCGATGACCTGAACCTCGTCCAGCTGAAGAACGGTAACCGGCACGTGCCGACCGTCCGCCTGGAAGAGGCGCGTCATTCCGACCTTCTTCGCGATCACGCCAGTGCGCATGATCAATGACTCCTCACAGAGGCATGACGGGACCATCCCGCATGCGTGCAGCCCAAAAACTGATTGCGTGCCCCGCCTGGGCTAGTGCCCCGCATATATTGCGGGACGGCGGGGACGCAGCCGGAGCAGATGCTCCGCGGTATCACCCATGCCCGAAAGGCCGGAGCCTCTCGATGCCGTTCCGGGTCGGAACGGCTGCCGGCTGTTAGGCCAGCTTGATCTCTACGTCTACACCAGCGGCGAGATCGAGCTTCATCAGCGCGTCGACCGTCTGCGGCGTGGGCTGAACGATGTCGAGCAGCCTCTTGTACGTCCTCACCTCGAACTGCTCGCGCGACTTCTTGTCGATGTGCGGCGAACGGTTGACGGTGAACTTCTCGATACGCGTCGGAAGGGGAATGGGACCGCGAATAAGAGCACCCGTGCGGCGCGCCGTATCGGCGATGTCGCCAGTCGCCTGGTCAAGCACTCGATGATCGAAAGCCTTGAGGCGAATCCGGATATTCTGCGTTTCCATGTCCCTACCGATGCGAAAGAGCCTGCTTCTCGCCGCTTGGCGCAGTTCGAAGCTTCAAATCAAAAATCAGGCCAGCCCGGCAGCGTTGCCGCCGCGCCTCCCGAACGTCTTACTTCTAAAGCGAGCCGCGCGACCCTGACGGATCAGAATCGCGCGGCAGGCGCCCTATATTACTTACTGATCTCGGCGACAACCCCCGCCCCGACGGTCCGGCCACCTTCGCGGATCGCGAAGCGGAGACCCGGATCCATCGCGATCGGCGCGATGAGCTTGACGGTCAGGTTCACGTTATCGCCCGGCATCACCATCTCGGTGCCCTCGGGAAGGACGACTTCGCCGGTGACGTCCGTCGTCCGGAAGTAGAACTGCGGACGATAGTTGGCGAAGAACGGCGTGTGACGGCCGCCCTCGTCCTTCGACAGGACGTAGACTTCGGCGCTGAAGTCGGTGTGCGGCGTGATCGAGCCGGGCTTGGCCAGAACCTGGCCGCGCTCGACGTCCTCACGGCCGACGCCGCGGAGAAGCGCACCGATGTTGTCGCCGGCCTGGCCCTGATCGAGCAGCTTGCGGAACATCTCGACGCCCGTGACAACCGTCTTCTGCGTGTCGCGAATGCCGACGATCTCGACTTCCTCGCCGACCTTGATGATGCCGGTCTCGACGCGGCCGGTAACGACCGTGCCGCGACCCGAGATCGAGAACACGTCCTCGATCGGCATCAGGAAGGGCTTGTCCAGCGGACGCTCCGGGGTCGGGATCCACTCGTCGACCGCAGCCATCAGCTTGAGGATGGACTCCTTGCCGATCTCCGGGTTCTTGTCCTCGAGGGCAGCCAGAGCCGAGCCCGCGACGATCGGAATGTTGTCGCCGTCGAAGTCGCGCTTGGAAAGCTCCTCGCGGATCTCGAGCTCGACGAGCTCCAGAAGCTCCGGATCGTCGACCTGGTCGACCTTGTTCAGGTACACGACCATGGTCGGAACACCGACCTGCTTGGCGAGCAGGATGTGCTCCTTGGTCTGCGGCATCGGGCCGTCGGCGGCCGACACGACCAGGATCGCGCCGTCCATCTGGGCGGCACCGGTGATCATGTTCTTCACATAGTCGGCGTGGCCGGGGCAATCGACGTGCGCATAGTGGCGTGCTGCCGTCTCATACTCGACGTGCGCGGTCGAAATGGTGATTCCGCGCTCACGCTCCTCCGGAGCCTTGTCGATGTTGGCATAGTCGACGAACGTCGCTCCGCCCGTCTCCGCCAGCACCTTGGTGATCGCCGCGGTGAGCGACGTCTTGCCATGGTCGACGTGACCGATGGTGCCGATGTTCACGTGCGGCTTATTCCGCTCGAATTTAGCCTTAGCCATTTTACGCCTCTTCTTCTCTGGAATTCGGGCGGCCCGCCCTGTTCGCGGACGCGCCCATAGCTAACTAAAAAGGGTTACGCCAGCTTCGCCTTCACCTCGTCGGCGACGTTCTGCGGCACTTCCTCGTAATGCGAGAACTGCATCGTGTACTGCGCGCGTCCCTGAGTGAACGAGCGCAGCTGGTTCACGTAGCCGAACATGTTCGCCAGCGGCACGATCGCCTCGACCGCCTGGGCATTGCCGCGCGTGTCGGTGCCCTGGATCTGGCCGCGACGCGAGTTGAGGTCGCCGATGACGTCGCCGAGGTAATCCTCGGGGGTCACGACCTCAACCTTCATGATCGGCTCAAGCAGCTTGATGCCGGCCTTCTGAGCGGCTTCGCGCATCGCGCCACGGCCGGTGATCTCGAACGCGAGAGCGGACGAGTCGACGTCGTGGTACTTGCCGTCGAGCAGGCGGATCTTGAAGTCGATGATCGGGAAGCCGATCAGCGAGCCCGTTTCGGCAGTCTCGCGCATGCCCTTCTCGACCGACGGAATATATTCGCGCGGGATGTTGCCGCCCTTGATCTCGTCGAGGAACTCGATGCCCGTGCCGCGTTCGCCGGGCTCGAGCGCAACCTTCACCTCGCCGAACTGGCCGGAGCCGCCCGACTGCTTCTTGTGGGTGTAGGTCAGCTCGACCGGACGAGCGAGCGATTCACGATAGGCCACCTGCGGCGCGCCGACGTTCGCCTCGACCTTGAACTCGCGCTTCATGCGATCGACGAGAATCTCGAGGTGGAGCTCGCCCATCCCCTTGATGATCGTCTGGCCCAATTCATGGTCGGTGGTGACGCGGAAGCTCGGGTCCTCGCGAGCGAGGCGGCCCAGGGCGACGCCCATCTTCTCCTGGTCGGCCTTGGTCTTGGGCTCGACGGCAACTTCGATGACCGGGTCCGGGAACTCCATGCGCTCGAGGATGATCGGCGCATTGGCGGCGGTCAGCGTATCGCCGGTGGTCGTGTCCTTGAGACCGGCCAGAGCGACGATGTCGCCGGCGTAGGCAATCTGGATGTCCTCGCGGTCGTTGGCATGCATCAGGAGCATGCGGCCGACCTTTTCTTTCTTGTCCTTGACCGAGTTGAGCATCTGCGAGCTCGCCTCGAGCTTGCCCGAATAGATGCGGGCAAAGGTCAGGGTCCCGACGAACGGGTCGTTCATGATCTTGAACGCCAGCGCGGAGAACGGCGCGTCATCCGACGGGGCGCGCGTGTCCGTCTCCTCGGTGTCGGGCTTGACGCCCTCGACCGGCGGGATGTCTAGCGGGCTCGGCAGATAGTCGACGACCGCGTCGAGCAAAGGCTGAACGCCCTTGTTCTTGAACGCGGAGCCGCACAGCACCGGCACGAACGAGAAGTTCAGCGTGCCCTTGCGGATCAGCTTCTTCAACGTCGCCACATCCGGCTCATTGCCTTCGAGATAGGCTTCCATGACCGCATCGTCCTGCTCGACGGCGATTTCGATGAGCTCCTGACGGGCGGCCTCGGCGGCATCCTTCAGGTCGGCCGGAATCTCTTCGTAGACGAACTTCGCGCCCAGGCTCTCGTCGAGCCAGATGATCGCGCGGTTGTTGACCAGGTCGACGAGGCCCTTGAAGCCGCTCTCTATGCCGATCGGGAGATACAGAACTGCCGGGCGAGCGCCCAGGCGATCCTTGATCATGTCGACGCAGCGCTCGAAGCTGGCACCGGTGCGGTCGAGCTTGTTGACGAAGCACATCCTCGGAACGTGGTACTTCTCGGCCTGGCGCCAGACAGTCTCCGACTGCGGCTCGACGCCGGCAACGCCGTCGAAACAGGCGACCGCGCCGTCGAGAACGCGCAGCGAGCGCTCGACCTCAATGGTGAAATCGACGTGGCCGGGCGTGTCGATGATGTTGATGCGGTGCTCGGGACCCTTGCCCTCTTCAGCGCTCCAGAAACAGGTCGTCGCGGCGGACGTGATGGTGATCCCGCGCTCCTGCTCCTGCTCCATCCAGTCCATCGTCGCTGTGCCTTCGTGCACTTCGCCGATCTTGTAGGACTTGCCGGTGTAATAGAGGATGCGCTCGGTCGTCGTCGTCTTGCCGGCATCGATGTGGGCCATGATGCCGATGTTGCGATAGCGGTCGAGCGGATGGCTGCGGGCCATTTCAGATTTTCCTTAGCGATGTGGGGAGCCGGCGGATCCGGCTTCCCCAGATATAGGTACGAAAGTTACCAGCGGTAGTGGCTGAAGGCGCGGTTCGCTTCGGCCATGCGGTGCGTGTCCTCACGCTTCTTCACGGCATTGCCGCGGTTCTGCGAGGCATCCATCAGCTCGCCCGACAGGCGGCCGGCCATCGTCTTTTCAGAACGGGCGCGGGCGGCCGTGATCAGCCAGCGGATGGCGAGGGCCTGGGCGCGCTCGGTGCGGACTTCGACGGGGACCTGATAGGTCGCACCGCCGACGCGACGGCTGCGGACCTCGATACCCGGCTTCACATTGTTGAGGGCGTCGTGAAAGACCTGGATCGGGTCCTTCTTCAGGCGAGTTTCGACATTGTCGAGAGCGCCATAGACGATACCTTCGGCGACTGACTTCTTACCGTCGAGCATGACCGAATTCATGAACTTCGACAGGACGATGTCCCCGAAACGGGGATCGGGAAGGATTTCGCGCTTCTCTGGGCGGCGACGACGGGACATTGGACTGTTCCTTTCTCTTCAGCCTTATCCGGAACCTGTCCGGGGCTTACTCGTGCGAGTTACTTGGGACGCTTGGCGCCGTACTTGGAACGGCTCTGCCTGCGGTCCTTGACACCCTGGGTGTCGAGAACGCCGCGAAGCACGTGATAGCGGACACCCGGAAGGTCGCGCACACGGCCGCCGCGGATCAGCACGACGCTGTGCTCCTGGAGGTTGTGGCCCTCGCCCGGGATGTAGCTGATGACTTCGCGCTGGTTCGTCAGGCGAACCTTGGCGACCTTGCGAAGCGCCGAGTTCGGCTTCTTCGGGGTCGTCGTGTAAACGCGAGTGCAAACGCCGCGCTTCTGCGGGTTCTGTTCCATCGCAGGGACCTTCGACTTGGCCTTCTGCGGTTCGCGACCCTTGCGGATCAGCTGGTTAATCGTTGGCATGAAGCCCTTCACCTTTATGTTGCCGGAAGTCCCGGCGGTTACTTTGCTCAAAGCAAAAGCGCGAAGTCCTGGCGGCAGCACGGCCACCCGGCCTTCACGTGTCTGAGCAATGTTCAGCTCTTGTCCGGCGCGAGTGAATCACAGGACGCGTCGGACGGGCGGGCACATAGGCGAGACCCCGCGAACGGTCAACCGCCAGCTCGGCCAAACACATGGCTTCCGGTCGAAACCAGCGGTAATATGCCGCGTTGGAGAGATTGCCAGCGTTGCCATCAAGGAGAAACGACATGGCACACAAGGAAATCGTCTTCGCCCTCGGCATGATCTTCGCCGCGTCGCCGCTGTCGGCGACAACCCAGGATCTCCCTCCAGGCGCAGGCGCTCCGCCCGGAACACCCGAGACTCGATATTGCATGCGCATCGAGGCCATCACGGGCAGCCGTATCGAGGAGCTCAAGTGCTGGACCCGCGAAGAGTGGGCCGAGCAGGGCGTCGATGTCGATGTAGACTGGGCCAAGGAAGGCGTCCGCACCATTGGGTGAGGATTGATCGCGAGGGTCAGGGCCTTAGGCGGTGTTTCGCCAGGCGATCGTAGTAGGGCCGGCAACGGTCGGCTAGTTCGCGAGCATCGTCGGGCAAGCTGACGGGACCCGCTTCGGGCGGGCCGAAGCCAGTGCTGGCCTCGACTGCCGCATACCAGTGAGGGGCCCAGGGCCCGTCCGTCACGCGGCGTCCCTGGCTCCCAGCCGAGCATCGCCGGGTCCCAGGCGATGCCGAGGCCTTCGCACAATCTCGAAAGCACGCTCGCCGGATCTCGCGAGCACGTCGTTCGCGTCGACGACCGGCGGCGCGTGCCCCAGCCGATCGGCCTCGCGCTCGAAAAACTCCGCCTGCCGCCCCAGCCCGAAATCCTCGAATGCAGCGGTCTCTCGCTTGCGGAGGTAGGAGGCGATCATCTGCTCCGGGCTGCGGATCAGGAAAGCGTGGGTGAGGCCTTCGAAATCATCGTAGCCGATCGGCCCGACCATGTGGTGCCACATATGCTTCTGATACCAGACCGGCGATCCATTCGGCGGCGATCCGCCAAGCGCCGCCATGACGCTGGCCCAATCGCAGTCCATCGCCGCGATCACCTCTTCGCGCATCGGGTGATCGGCCCCGCTCTCCTTGAGGAAGCAGCCGTAGAAGGGCTCGTCGGAGACAAACGTATCCGCCCTGCTCCCGAAGCTCCGCATCATCGCCGTGGAAAGGTTCCGAGGACCCGACCACATGGCGATGCGGAGCGTCACGGCCGTTGCTGGTCCGTCACGTCGTGCTCTACCCGTTCGCGGTAGAGCTGCTGAAGCCGCTGGGAAATCGGCCCTCGGCCCTGGGTCAGCTTCCGTCCGTCCACTTCGCGCACGGGTACGACACCCGCGAACGTACCGGTCACGAAAGCCTCGTCCGCGCCGTAGACGTCGGTCAGCGAAAAATCCTTCTCGAACACCGGGATGCCGTTGTCGCGGCAGAGGTCTACGATGATCCCGCGCGTGATCCCTCCGAGGCAATACTTGCCGCTGGACGTCCAGACCTCGCCCTTGCGGACGATGAAGAAGTGGGTCGAGTTGCAGGTCGCGACAAAGCCGTGCGGGTCGAGCATCAGGCCTTCGTCCGCCCCCGCCTGCGTCGCCTGGATCGATGCGAGGATACAGTTCAGCTTCGAATGGGAGTTGAGCTTCTGGTCCTGGACGGCCGGGTCGCCGCGACGCACATGCACGGTGAAGAGCTTCAGCCCGCGTTCGTGCACGTCGGCCGGCGGCTGCTTGTATTCGGGGATGATAACGACGGTGGCGTTGCCGACGACGACGCGCGGGTCCTGGTACGGCGTCGATCGCACTCCGCGAGTCACCATCAGGCGGACGTGCACGCCCTCGTCCATGCCGTTGGCGTCGAGCGTCTCGTAGAGCCGCTGCGTCAGCTGATCGCGCGTCAGGCCGATGTCCATCGCGATCGCCTTCGCACCCTCGAACAGTCTTTCAATATGCCGATCGAGGAAGGCAAGCCGCCCCTTGTGGACGCGCAGCCCCTCCCACACTCCGTCGCCAAGCATGAACCCGGAATCGAAGACCGACACGACCGCCTGGTCGCGCGGCTTCAGCTCGCCGTTCACGTTGATGAGGATCGACGCGTTCCGCGGGTCGGACACGTCGTGCATCGATTGGGCCATCAACGAAGCTTGGTGCCCGTCAGCGAGCTTGGCAAGCCGCTGATGCGCGACGAACGCGCCACGCAAACCGACAAACGGACTTGATCGATACCGCCGCCATGCCGGTCGAAACCGGCGGGCATTCCGCTGCCCGAACGATCATCCATGATCCGTTCCAAAGGGGAGCAAGAGCATGACAAGCAAGCAGATTATTGCAGCCGTCAGCATGGCACTGATCGCCGTTCCGGCATCTGCCACGACCAACACCGTCGCCGCGAAGTCGGGCAAGAGCGCGGCCGCGGACCAGAAGAAATATTGCGTCGCCTACGACGGAGTTGTCGGAAGCCGCGTGACCAAGCAGGAATGCAAGACCAAGGCCGAATGGGCCAAGGATCGCGTCGACATCGACAAGATGTTGAAGGGCGAATAGCTCCCGGCGAGAGGCGCGGTCGAAAGGCCGCGCTCCCCCGCTCAGCGTTGGATTTTGTATTGCGGCACGAATTGTGCGCGAGGCGTGCCGTCCACCGCGTAGAGCCGTTCCGTCGGGATTTTGATGACCTGACCGCTTCGCTCCAGCCGATGGTCGTAGATCGCGCCGAGAAGGCCCGCCATTCGGCTGCCCTCTACCCGCGCCCCGATCGCATCGAAGCCGATCGCGAGCCCCTCCCCCATGCTTCCCGTCCAACGGCCGACGCGTACCGTGACCGGCCCATGATGATGCTTCCCGGCCCGGGGCAGAACCTGCTCCACCCACTGCCTGGCGATCCCGGTTTCGCGCTCCTCAACCGGCAGGCTGTGCATCTGGTAGAATGTCGGCTTAGTCACGAACCAGCCCATGATGCCGCGCGCGACCGTCGTGTTCCCTCCGCTCGCCGTGTCGGTGAGGTCGATGACGATGGCCTGGCCCGGCCGCGCACGCGCCATCGCCTGGTCGAAGACAGCGACGGTATCTTTATTTCCCAACGAGTCGTTGATGCGGAGGACGAGGCTGTTTCCCTCCTCAACAGCGGACAGGTGAGGCCGGCCGCCGAGATCGCGGCTGTAGAGGTTCGCAAGTGTCAGCGAGCGTGGAGACGCCGAGCCCCGCTGCACCACAATCTGCCGCGGTCGGTCGCGGCGTCCGGCAGCAAGCACCCGCGCGGCATAGCCGTCACGATCTCCGCCGCCCGTCGTCCCGAGATCCGCCCAGAAGCTCGCGATTGCGGCAGCCAACGGCACGCCATCGACCGAGACGAGGCGATCTCCAGCCCGAATGCCCGCTTGTGAGGCTGGCGTGTCCGCACGCACCTGTTCGACCACATAGTCCTTGCCCTGCCGCTCGACCCACAGATCGGAATAGCTCGGGACGACAGCCCAGCTTTCCTTGGTCGAGCTTCCGGTGATCGCGTGGTGATCGGCAAGCAAAGCGAGCGCGCGCTCCGAGTAGCGCACCAGCTCTCTTGCGGTGCTCACGGCACTCGCCTCGGCGCGAAGCTTGGCCGTCATCGGCATCCGTGCGCCGGGGAAGCGTTCGAGATAGGCATAGTGCTTGTTGACGATGGTCTCGATTGAGCGCGCGTCGGCAGCGAAATCGGCGGGCTTGAGCTCGTCTGCGGCCACCAACGCAAAGGCCGCCGGAACTAGCACCAACCGGGCAGCCCAGACCTTCACGCGCGCCGCTACCGCTCGTTCTTCACCACGTCGCCACGCGCCATGACGAATGTGACCTTCTTGAGCACGGTGACGTCGGTCAGCGGATCGCCCGCCACGGCGATGATGTCGGCGGACTTGCCCGGCTCGATGGTCCCGATCTCGCTGGACAGGCCGAGCAGGTCCGCGGCGTTGACGGTCGCCGCCTTGAGCGCCTCGACCGGCGGCATCCCGAACTTGACCAGCAGCTCAAACTCGTCGGCATTCCGGCCGTGCTTCGATACTCCGGCGTCGGTGCCGAAAGCGATCTTCACGCCCGCCGGATAGGCCTTCTGCAGCGACTGGCCGGTGATGCCGATGCGCCAGTCGATCTGCTGCTTCACCGCGCCGGTGTAGGCATTGGGATCCTTGGCGAGCCGCTCGAGATAGCCGTTCACCGTCGACAGGGTCGGCACGTAATAGGCTCCGCTCTGCTTGAAGAGACGCAGGATCTCGTCATCCATCACCGTGCCGTGCTCGATCGAGTCCGCGCCGGCCCGAAGCGCCAGCTTGATACCATCGGCGCCGTGAGCATGGACGGCGACCTTGCGGCCATAGGCATGCGCCGTTTCGACGAGCGCCTTGGCTTCGTCATCGAACATGCGCGTCGCGAGCCCCGTGCCGCTGTTCACTCCGCCGGTGGTGGCGAATTTGATGACGTCCGCGCCACGGTCGATCTGCCTGCGCACGACGCGGCGACAGCTCTCGACGCTGTCGCAAAGGTTCTCGGGGCTCGGCAGGTGCGCAACCATCTCGTCATTGAGCGACCCGCGCCCGTCCATGTGACCCCCGGTCGTCGAAATGGATTCGGCCGCGTCGATGATCCGCGGACCCTGGACCCATCCGCGTTTCACGGCCTCTCGAAGCGCCAGCGTGACTCCGCCATCGTCTCCAAGATTGCGGACGGTGGTGAAGCCGGCGCGGAGCGTCTTCATCCCGTTCATCTCGGCCTCGAAGGCCTGCAGCGGATGGTCGTCGCGAACGTCGGCCAAAAGCTCCTGCTCCCCGCCCCGATCGGAATCGAGGTGGACGTGGCTGTCGATAAGCCCGGGCAGCACGGTCTTGTCGCCAAGATCGATGGCCGTCGCACCCGCCGGTGTGGGCACGTGCCCCGCCTGCACCTCGAGGATGCGGCCATTGTCGACGATGATGGTGGACGGCCCGGACGCAGCCTTCCCGGGAACGGCGATCAGCCGTCCGGCGTGGATGTAGGTCGGGGCGGCGATGGCCGCGGAAGCGCTCGAAGCGAGCGCGGCGGCGACGAACAGGCGACTGAGCATAGCGGCAGCTTAGGGCCGCCTTTTCCCAGCGCAACGGCCGTGAAGCTACTCGGTGGTCGCGCCGTTCCACTCCTCATGTTCGTGCCGCTTGTCCGCCTCCGCCTTGGTCGCCTGCACAACCTTGTCCTTGTGCTCCGGCGGACCGTAGAGCGTGTAGAAACGCAGCGGCGCATTGCTCGTGTTGCGGACGTTGTGGCGCGCACCCGCGGGCACGATGACGGCGAAGTCGTCCTGGACCGGGTTCTCTCGTCCGTCGATGTCGACGACGCCCTGTCCTTCCTCGAAGCGGAAGAACTGGTCGCGGTCCTCGTGAACTTCCGCGCCGATCTCCTCGCCGGCCTGCAGCGTCATCAGCACGAGCTGCAGATGCTCGCCCGTGTAGAGCACTCGGCGGAAATCTTCGTTGTCGACCGTCAGCCGATCGATATCGTCGCAAAAGCCTCGTTTCATGAGGTGACCTTCCGTTCGCTGGAAATCCCGTTCGGAACGCACAACAGATGCGCCGCCTTGTTGTTCAGGTTCGCCAGCTTTTCAACGGATCATTGCCCCAGTTCATGAGCGAATATCGCCAGCGGGAAGTCGCCACGTTGGCCGGCTCCTGCGCGCGGTGACGGCGGACGTAGCCGACGACCTTGCGCATGTGCGCATAGTCATCGTCGGTCAGCTCGGCCTTCGTCTTGCAGAGGATGGCGACGATCCGACGGCCGCTGGCATGCCCGACGCTTTCGCCGCTGCCCTTCCCGTCCTTGCCCTTCCAGCCGACGGCGCGGCTATCCTTCGTCTGGAGCCAGGCCTTCAGCTCCGACGCGGTCATGTTGACGGCTTCGTCGAAGTCCTTCCGGACCTTGTCGCGATCTAGATCGGGCATGGTTCCTGAACGCACGCCGCCCCGCTCAACTCAACACGGCAAAAGGGCCGTGTCAGTCGCTGAGGATCTCGACCCCTCCCTTGATGACCGCCGCCGGCCGCTCGAGCACCGTCACGTCGGCCAGCGGATCGCCCTCGACCGCGACGATGTCGCCGAAGCGCCCGACCGCTATCGCTCCGACATCGTTGCGGCCCGATGCCTCGGCGGCGTTGCGGGTTGCGGCCTGAATCGCCTCCAGCGGCGTCATTCCATACTGGACCATCGTCCTGAACTGCCGCGCGACCTGGCTGTGCGGCATCACGCCCGCGTCACTTCCGAAGATCATTCGGACTCCGGCGCGATGGGCTTTCCGGAAATTGTCCCGCTGGATCTGCGCGACCTCACGGTCCTTGCGCATATTCTCCTCCAGCACGCCGTTCTTCTTGCCCTCGGACTGGGTGTAATCCGTGTTGTAGATGTCCATCGAGAACCAGACCGGCTGCTTGCGCTGCACCGCGAGCCGGATGCCTTCGTCGTCGACCAGGCTCGCATGCTCGATCGTGTCGATGCCCGCGCGGATCGCGGCCTTGACCCCTTCCGCCCCGTGGGCGTGAGCCGCGACGCGCAAGCCCCAGTGATGAGCCTCATCGGCGATCGCCCGCAGTTCCTGTTCCGAAAGCTGCTGCTGCCCGGGCGTCGTGTTGCGCGAGAAGACGCCACCCGTCGCGCAGGTCTTGATGACTTCCGCGCCGAACTTGCGCTGGCGGCGGACCTCATATTTCAGCTGGTCGGGAGTGTCGCCAACGCCTTCGGCTTTTTCCTTCTGCAGGCTCGGCGGAAGGAAAGTGTCGTCGCAGTGGCCGCCGGTCGCGCCGAGCGCATGCCCGGCGGGGATGATGCGCGGGCCGATTGCATAGCCCGCCTCTATGGCCTGCTTCAGCCCTACGTCGTCCCACCTGGTCGATCCGACCACGCGGATAGTCGTGAATCCCGCATCAAGCATGTCTCGGGCAGTGCCGACGGCGGCGATGGGCCAGAAGCTGTCGGTGAATTCGAGGAAGCGGTAGCCGCCGATGTCGGCGGGCCCGAGATGCGTGTGCATGTCGATCAGCCCGGGGACGAGCGTCTTGCCGGAAAGGTCGACATGCTTGACGTTCGCGCCCCAGCGGACGGTCCGCGCATCGGCGATCGAGCTGATCCGGCCGAAATCGTCCACGAAGATGGCGGGGCTCTCGACATAGCGGCCGGTCTGGACGTCGAGCATCCTGTCGGCGGTGATCACGCTGGCCGCATGAGCAGGCGCCACCGCCGCGCAAGCCAGCAACGCCGCAAGAACATGATTCTTCATCTTTCCCCCTGCAACCCGGTTTCCTGGGTGCATTGCACGGCGATCGGGACGAAGACAGTCCCCAACTGCCGTGGGGAGACTAGAGCCCCTTTCGGCCGAACGTCGGCCGGTGCGTCAGGAAAGGCGAGTGCAAAAGCTGATGGGGATGATGCTCGGGCGGCTTTTCGGACTCACGCTCGGACCGCTCCTCGCCTGCGTCCTGCGGATGGCGATCCACGTCGGAATTGTCCTCCGCTTGCGCCTCGCTTGATTTGCGTCGCGCCTTTCGCGCGAGATTGCGCGAAACCGCTTCGTCGGAATCGAAGCCCGAATCCGAAGGCTTCAAGTTGTCGCGATCGTCGCTGAACCGATCCATCGCCTCGCCCCTCTGTGTGAGCGAATCGTATGTCCAGTAGACTAAAGCTTGCTTAACACGGAAGCGCAGGCGGTCAGATGTGGATCACGCGTCCGAATGCGGCGAGCACGCTTTCATGCATCATCTCGCTCAACGTCGGGTGCGGGAAGACTGTCTGGATGAAGTCCGTCTCGACCAGCTCGGCGGTCTTGCCCACGGTATAGCCCTGGATCAGCTCGGTGACCTCGGCGCCGATCATGTGCGCGCCAAGCAGCTCGCCGGTCTTCGCGTCGAACACCGTCTTCACGAACCCGTCGGTCTCGCCAAGCGCGATGGCCTTGCCGTTGCCGATGAAGGGGAACTTGCCGACCTTCACCTCGTAGCCCTTCTCCTTGGCCCCGGCCTCCGTCAGTCCCACCGACGCGACCTGCGGGCGGCAATAGGTGCAGCCCGGAATGTTCTTCGGGTCGGTCGCGTGCGGGTGCACGTCCTTATTGCCGAGCTCCTTGGCGATGGCCTCTGCCGCCGTGACGCCCTCGTGGCTCGCCTTGTGGGCAAGCCACGGCGGAGCGGTCACGTCGCCGATCGCCCAGATGCCAGGCACATTGGTGCGGCACATGGGATCGGTGTCGATGTGACCCTTTGTCGTCTTCACGCCGAGCGCCTCGAGTCCGATGTTTTCCGTGTTCGGAACGATGCCGACCGCGACGATGGCGTGGCTGAAGCGATGCTCGGCGGATTTGCCGTCCTTGGTCTTGATGACCGCTGCGACGCCCTTGGCATCCGGCTTCAGGCTCTCGACGCCGGCCGAAGTAAGGACCTTCAGCCCCTGCTTGGTCAGCTGCTTCTCGAGGAGCGCGCTGACCTCCGCATCCTCGACCGGAACGATGCGGTCGAGCATTTCGACGACAGTCACCTTGGCTCCGAGGTCCGCGTAGAAGCTCGCGAACTCGATCCCGATCGCGCCAGAGCCAATGACCAGGAGCTCGGTCGGCATTTCCGTCGGAGTCATGGCGTGCCGGTAGGTCCAGATGCGCTTGCCGTCGGCCTTGGCGAACGGAAGGTCGCGCGCCCGGGCGCCGGTAGCGACGATGATGTGCTTGGCGGCAAGCTCCGCCGTCTTGCCGTCGGCCCCAGTCACGGAGAGCTTGCCCTTCGCGGTGATCTTCCCTTCGCCCATGTGCACGGCGATCTTGTTCTTCTTCATCAGGTGCGTGACGCCCTGATTGAGCTGCTTTGCCACGTTGCGGCTGCGCTTCACGACCTTGGCGATGTCGAAGCCGGCCTTGATAGGGTCTAGACCGTAGGCGTCCGCATGCTGGATCTGGTGGAAGATCTCTGCCGTGCGCAGAAGTGCCTTGGTAGGGATGCAGCCCCAATTGAGGCAGATACCGCCAAGGTTCTCGCGCTCCACTATTGCTGTCTTGAGGCCGAGCTGGGCCGCCCGGATCGCGGCCACATAGCCGCCCGGCCCGGAGCCGAGCACGATTACGTCGTAAGATTCAGCCATTGCCATCCTCATTCGCCGCGACGTCGCGCGGCCTGTCATTCTCGTCGAGCGCGACGAACTTGAAGCGCCCCCACGCAACGCGCGTCTCGGTATCGCCGTGCCGCTCGCGTGAGATCGCCTCGGCTTGATAGGTGAGCGACGTCCGCCCGCTTTCAACCAGCTCCGCGTAGACGGAGACTTCGTCACCGACACTCGGAGCGCCCTTGAATCGAAGCTCGTCCGCGGCAATCAGCACCGCCTTGCCACGCACCACCCGCGACGCCTCGCTGCCTGCGCCCAGCGCCATCTGGCTGATCAACCAACCGCCGAACACGCCGCCATACGGGTTGAGGTGCGTCGGCATCGCGGTCGCGCGTATGACTGGGACGCGGTCAGGCAATTGAGGCGCTCAGCGGCTGTGCCAGTTGAAGAACAGGCGAAAACCCAGTGCGGACCCGAGGGCCAGCGGGACGGAGAACAGCAGGCCCGGCGATCCGGGCAGCGGATGGATCGTCCCCCACTTGGTCCAGTTGGTCATCCAGGCGCCTCCCTGTCCGCCGAGCATCATCGGCAGCAGGAAGCCCAAGCCCGCACCGAGGGCCAAGGCCGTGAGCCATTTCATCTCAGGCCAGCATTCCCAGCGGATTTTCGACCAGGCGCTTGAAGGCCTGCATCAGCTTCGCGCCATCCGCACCGTCGATGGCGCGATGGTCGAAGCTTCCGGTGGCCGACATGACGGTCGCAATCTGCAGGCTGTCGTTGATGACGTAGGGCCGTTTCTCGCCCGCGCCGATGGCCATGATCATGCCCTGCGGCGGGTTGATGACGGCTTCGAACTGCTTGATGCCGTACATGCCCATGTTGGACAGGCTGGCGGTGCCGCCCTGATATTCGGTCGGCTGCAGCTTGCCTTCCTTCGCGCGGGCGGCGAGGTCCTTCATCTCGGCCGAGATTGCCGAAACGCTCTTGGTGTCGGCGCCGACGATGATCGGCGTGATCAGCCCGGCCGGGATCGACACGGCGACGGAGACGTCCGCGCGGCTGTACTTGAACAATTGGTCGCCGGCGAAGCTGACATTGCACTCCGGCACCTCGATCAGTGCCTGAGCCAGCGCCTTGATCATCAGATCGTTGACCGACAGCTTCACGCCGCGGCCTTCGAGCCCCGCGTTGAGCTCCGCGCGAAGCTTCAGCAGCGCGTCGAGCTGGATATCGACCGTCAGGTAGATATGCGGGACCTGCTGCTTCGATTCCGTGAGACGGCGAGCGATCGTCTTGCGGATATTCGAAAGCTTGATCGCCTCGTGCGGAATCGCCAGCTCCATCGGCCCCGGAAGGACGGCATGGCGTTGCAAGCGCCGGCGCGGCTGCCGGCGCACCGGCGGGCGCTGCCGCAGGAGCCTTGCCGACCGCCGCATCGACATCGGCGCGGACGATCCGCCCGCCCGGGCCGCTGCCCTGCAGTGCGTTGAGATCGACGCCCTGCGCCTCGGCCAGGCGTCGAGCCAGCGGCGACGCCTTCACGCGGTCGCCCTCGGCGCGCGGCGGCGCGGCGGGCTGCGGCGGAGCGGCCGGAGTCTCGACAGGCGCCTGAGCGGGCGCGGCCTTCGGAGTCTCGTCGGCCTTCGGAGCAGGAGCGGCTGCAGCCTTGGGCGCTTCTGCCGGCGCGGTATCGGCCTTCGGAGCGGCCGCGGAAACGTCTTCACCCTCTGCGGCGAGAATTGCGATCGGAGCGCCGACCTTCACGCCGTCCGTGCCCTCGGCGACCAGGATCTTTGCAATCGTGCCCTCATCGACCGCTTCGAACTCCATCGTCGCCTTGTCGGTCTCGATCTCGGCGAGGATGTCGCCCGACTTCACCTCGTCGCCTTCCTTCACGAGCCATTTGGCGAGCGTTCCCTCCTCCATGGTGGGGGAAAGGGCGGGCATTTTGAGTTCGGTCGGCATGAGCGTCTTTCCGCTTAGGCAGGCTCGCGGGCACAAAGCCAATGCGGCGGTCGGGGTCAAGTGGGCGACGGGCAAACTGCGATGCCGCTTGCGCTGAACGCCGGATTAACGCAGCAGTTGCGTTGCATGGGGGAAGGCGAGCCCAAACGGACCTATCTGGTCGTGATCGACGACAGCCCGGAAGCGCGCGTCGCCCTTCGATTCGCGGCTCGGCGAGCGATCAAGACCGACGGAAACGTCGAGGTGCTGGCAGTCGTCGAACCGCAGGACTTCGTTCAATGGGGCGGCGTCCAGGCAGCGTTCGAGGAAGAGCAACGCCTGCGCATCGAGGGAGTCGTTAGCGGCGCGGTCGGCGAGATCATGGACGAATCCGGCGTGAAGCCCTCGATCGTGATCCGCAGCGGCGAGCCGGTAAAAGTCGTCCGCGAATTCATTGGCGAGCGCCTTGAGGTGGCGGCGCTCGTCCTCGGTGCCGCGCCAAGCGGCAACCCCGGCCCCCTCGTCTCGAACTTCACCGGCAATGACGCGGGCAAGCTGCCCTGCCCGGTGATGCTCATCCCCGGCTCGCTCGACGACGAGCGACTGGAGCAGCTGAGCTAAAGTACCTTCGCGAGCAGCTCGCACAAGGCGAGGCAGCCGGCTTCATCCTCTTCCGTGAATCGCGCGGGGGTCGGGCTGTCGAGGTCGAGCACCGCGATGAGCTTTCCGTCCTGATCCAAGATGGGCACGACAAGCTCGCTCGCCGAAGCGGCGTCGCAGGCGATGTGGCCGGGAAAGGCATGCACATCTTCAACGCGCTGCACCTGCAGAGACTCCGCAGCCGCTCCGCACACGCCCTGGCCGAACGGGATGCGGATGCAGGCTGGACGGCCCTGGAACGGCCCGAGCACCAGCTCGCCGTCCACATTGCGATAGAAGCCCGCCCAGTTGAGGCCCGGCAGCGTCTCCCAGACCAAGGCCGCGGCATTTGCCATGTTGGCGATCGGGTCGGGCTCGCCCGCGGTCAGTCCTTCGAGCGCAGACAGGAGGTCGCGGTACATGGTCGCCTTGTCGGCCGCCTCGATCTTGAAGTCGTACATCAGTCGAACTGCACCTTTCCACGCGTCTGTTTCACCGCGCTGCGCTGCTTCTTCTTGTCGACCCGCTGCGCCTTGGCGGCCCGGCTCGGCCGCGTCGCCTTGCGCTTCGCCTGGACGATATGGGCAGCGGCAATCATTTCCGCCACCCGCCGCCGCGCGTCCTGCCGGTTCGCCTCCTGCGTGCGATACTTGCGCGCGGTGATGAGCAACTCGCCCGCGCCGGTAACGCGGCTGCCGGCGATGGTCTTCAACCGCTGATACGCATCAGGGTGCAGGCCCAGCCGGAAAAGGTCGACACGGAGTTGCACCGCGGTCGCGACCTTGTTGACGTTCTGCCCGCCTGGGCCCGTCGCCGCGAGAAAGCTTTCGCTGAGCGCATCCTCCGGGATGACGACATCCTCAGGCCGCATCGCCCCAATCCCCGAAATAGTCCGGAAGCGGAGCGATGACGTCGATCGCCGCCTTCTTCTCGCGCGGGACGACCAGCCGCGAGGCGTGAAGCAGCATGGGTCCGCCGGGCACGCCATAGACTCGATCCCCGGCGATCCCGCGCCCGAACGCCTCGCGCGCGTGAACCCGCAGTTGATGGGTACGCCCCGTCACCGGCCGGAATTCGACGAGAGTGCGGCCGTCGTGAGCCTGAATCTTGCGCCAGTGCGTGATCGCCGCGTCCCCCTTGGCATCCGCGACCATCCGCCAGCCGGCCTCCGCGCTCGATTTCTTGCCGATAGCAATTTCGATCACGCCATCGAGTGGCTCAACCTCTCCGTCGACGACGGCGAGATAATATTTCTCGACCCGCCGCGCCTCGAACGCCTTCTGCAGAACCGATCGCGCCTTGGGATTGCGCGCGAGGAGCAGGCATCCGGACGTGTCCTGGTCCAGCCGGTGCATCGGCGTCGGCGGACGCTGGAAGCCCAGCTTCAGCTCGCCGAGCCGCTCGACAACGCTGTCGCCGCCTCGGCGCGGCGTGTCGACCGGCAGCCCCGCGGGCTTGTCGATGACAATCGCTTCGGCGTCGATGAAGAGGATCCGCTGGTCGAGCATTAGCGGCCTCTTAGACGTCTGTGACTCCTGCGCAACGATTCCGCCGGATTCCAGCGCGTTACACATTATTAACCTTTTGCCTTCAGACATCGAATGGTTAATGACCGCTTCAAGGCCGTTAAGAGAGCGTAACGCTCACGGTCGAAACGGGGGGAAATTTCGATGCGAGTGTTGCTGATCGAGGACGAACCGACGACCGCCAAGAGCATCGAGCTGATGCTCGGGACGGAAGGGTTCAACGTCTACACGACCGATCTGGGCGAGGAAGGTCTCGATCTTGCCAAGCTCTACGATTACGACATCATCCTTCTCGACCTGAACCTACCCGACATGCACGGCTATGACGTGCTCAAGAAGGTCCGCACGGCGAAGGTCGGCACTCCCGTCCTGATCTTGTCGGGCATCGGCGAGATGGATTCCAAGGTTCGCGCGCTGGGTTTTGGCGCCGACGATTACGTCACCAAGCCGTTCCACCGCGACGAGCTGGTCGCTCGCATTCATGCGATCGTGCGCCGCTCGAAGGGCCATTCGCAATCGGTCATCCGCACCGGCAAGCTCGCCGTGAACCTCGACGCCAAGACAGTCGAGGTCGACGGTTCGCGAGTGCACCTGACCGGCAAGGAATATGCGATGCTGGAGCTGCTCTCGCTTCGCAAGGGCACGACGCTGACCAAGGAGATGTTCCTCAACCATCTCTACGGCGGCATGGACGAGCCCGAACTCAAGATCATCGACGTGTTCATCTGCAAGCTGCGCAAGAAGCTGAGCCTTGCTTGCGGTGGCGCAAACTACATCGAGACCGTCTGGGGCCGCGGCTACGTGCTGCGCGATCCGGACGCTGAAGAGGCCGAGCAGCCGGAGGCGGCTGTAGCGTAACTTTTACCAGCGGGGGTGGGTGAGAAGGCGGGGCGCCAGTGGCGCTCCGCCTTTTTCATTTTCAGATGATCAGCCTCACCGGCGCACGGCAAATGAGCTTATGCGAAGTGGACCCCATGACAGCACAAACTGTCCGGTCAGGCGTCGATGAGCAGCCGCTTGCGCTCGCCCCGGATCGGAAGGCTCAGCTGCTCGGGCAGGGCGTTCGCCGCCGCATTCGCTTCTGCATCGTCCATCCGCCGCCAGCCGTCGCGGCCGAGCCGCTCGAGCGGCCGGAAGCGCGTCTTGTAGGCCATTCGCGGTGAACCCTCGACCCAATAACCGAGATAGACGTAGGGAAGCCCTGCCCTCGCCGCGCGGATGATGTGGTCGAGGATGATGAAGGTGCCGAGTCCCTTCCGCGACCCCGGGCCGACGTCGAAGAAGCTGTAGATCATCGACAGACCATCGCCCTGCTGGTCCGACAGGCAGGCGCCGACGAGCTTGCCCGGCTTTCCGTTTTTCGACGGCTCGCGATATTCTACCAGATAGGTGCGGACAGGCGTCTGCTCGACCATGTCGGCGAAGTCGCTCTCGTCCATCTCCGCCATGCCGCC
The DNA here is from genome assembly GCA_963829625.1 of uncultured Alphaproteobacteria bacterium. Lineage (GTDB taxonomy): Bacteria > Pseudomonadota > Alphaproteobacteria > Sphingomonadales > Sphingomonadaceae > Sphingomicrobium. The sequence goes on from CAWHJH010000009.1 coordinate 155,538, forward strand.
GCCCGGATGGCGGACCTCCAGATAACGCTGGAGAAGTTCGTACTGCTCTTCGGTCGTCCAAGGCTTGCAGGCCGTCACTTCCAGGTCGGCGTGCTTGCGCAACAACCGGCGTTGCGTCCCGTTGGGCGTGAACTCCGCCGCGAGCACGCGCACCGACACGCACGCCGAACATTCGATGCAGCTTGGGCGATAAGCGACGGACTGACTACGGCGAAACCCGATCCGGCCGAGTGCCTCGTTAAGCTCACCGGCGTGGCGCCCGGAAAGCTCCGTGAAAACCTTCCGCTCCACCTTGCCCGGCAGGTACGGACATGGCGACGGGTTGGTCACGAAGAACTTCGGGAACCGGAAAGGTGCGCTCAAGCGGACTCGCCTCCCAAAGGGGTTACGAAGGACTTTATGCGACTGGTAAACGCCGTTGAAAAGAGTTTTGCCCCGCGAAAAGAGGGTTAACGCTGTCCCTGTTTCGGACGGAGGTCGCGGCGATACTGCCCGAGTTTAGTCGAGCAGCGCCCGCTCCACGCGGAAACCGGCGGATTCCAGCCGATTCACGACGTCGTCGATGGCTTCGGCGTCGCGCGCCTCGCACTCGACCTCGATCACCGTGTCTTTCGCCGGAAGCCGCGTAAAAATGCGGCTGTGATTGATCTCGATGATGTTGACGCCGGCTTCGTGGAACTTGGCGGTGATCGCTGCGAGCGCACCCGGCCGGTCCTGGGCCGCGACGCGGAGGCGCGCGATGCGTCCCTGCCGAACGAGATCGCGCACCAGGACGTTCGCCAGAAGGTGTGTGTCGATGTTCCCGCCGCACAAAATAGTGCCGACCTTCTTGCCCGCAAAGCGATGCGGTTCGCCGAGCATGGCCGCAAGTCCGGCGGCGCCCGCGCCCTCGACGACGCTTTTCTCTATGGCGACGAGCATGGCCACCGCGCGCTCGAGCTCGCGTTCTTCGACCAGCCGCACCTCGACGCCCAGGTCCTTCAGTATCCGGCTGGTGAGTTCGCCCGGCTTCTTGACGGCAATGCCTTCGGCGAGCGTGTCCCCGCCGGACGGCATGTTGCAGCCCTCGATGGAGCATTTCATCGACGGATAGAGTTCCGCCTCGACACCGATCAGTTCGATGTCGGGCTTGAGCGCTCGCGCGGCAATGCCCGTCCCCGACATGATTCCGCCGCCGCCGATCGGAACGACGATCGTGTCGAGGTCGGGCGCGACTTCCAGCATCTCCAGCGCGATGGTGCCCTGCCCGGCGATAACCTGCGGATCGTCGAAGGCGTGGACGAAGACGAAGCCCCTTTCGGCTTCCAGCTCCCGCGCCTTCACGAACGCGTCGTCGACGCTCGTCCCGTGCAGGATGACGTGGGCGCCATGGCCCTCGGTCTGCGTCACCTTGATGGTCGGCGTGGACACCGGCATCACGATCGTCACCGGGAATTCCGAGGCGCTTTCCGTGATAGGCGACGGCCTGCGCATGGTTGCCGGCGGACGCCGCGATCACGCCGCGCTTACGCTCCTCGGGCGTCAGCTGCAGAAGCTTGTTGAGCGCGCCGCGTTCCTTGTAGGCGGCGGTGAACTGCAGGTTCTCGAACTTCAGCCAGACTTCCGCGCCGATGATCTCGCTCAAGGTGCGGCTCATGAGCATGGGCGTGCGGACGATTGCGCCGTCGATCCGTTCGGCGGCGGCGCGGATATCTTCGATCGTTGGAGGAGCAAGCATTGGCGTGGAGGCGTAGCCCTTCCGCACCGTCCGAACAATGCTATGCCGCGCCCATGCGCAAAGCCCTTCTTGCCGCGATCACGGTGCTCCTGTCGTCGCCCGCCATTGCCACGACATTGATCGAGAATGCCCGGGGGATTCAGGTCGGTCCCGACGGCAAGATCGACCGCTTCCGCGGCCTCGTAGTCAACGACGAGGGCAAGGTGGTGCAGGTTCTTCGCGGAACTGCCGCGCCGGTCATGCCCTTCGACCGGCGCATAGACGCGGGCGGAAGGACGCTGCTGCCCGGATTGATCGACGCGCACGGCCACGTGATGGCGATCGGGTTCAGCGCGCTGCAGCTCGACTTGACCGGCACAAGATCGCTCGAGGACCTGCAGCAACGGCTGAAGGCCTATGCGGCAGCCCACCCGCAGGCCCGCTGGATCCTCGGCCGCGGCTGGAATCAGGAGCTATGGCCCGACCGGAAATTCCCCACGGCCGCCGACATCGACGCAGTGGTTAGCGACCGCCCGGTCTGGCTCGGCCGCGTGGACGGCCACGCCGCCATCGCCAACAGCGCGGCCATGCAGGCGGCGGGTTTCTCGGTGAACACGGTTGCCCCCCAAGGCGGCCGGATCGAGAACGGCCTGTTCGTCGATGCGGCAATGGCCCTGGTGGAATCGAAAATTCCGGCGCCCACAGCCTCCGAACAGGATCAGGCGCTGGCGAAGGCTCAGGAACTGATGCTCGCCGGCGGCCTCACCGCTGCCGCGGACATGGGCACCAGCCCCGACGATTGGGCGGCCATGAATCGCGCGGCAAGCGCGGGCAAGCTCAACGTCCGTATCCTCGGTTACGCGGCGGGAATTCCGTCGATGACCGCAATCAACGGCGGCCGGCCGAGCGGCTGGCTCCACGCCGACCACCTCAACCTCGTCGGCGTCAAATTATATGCTGACGGAGCGCTGGGCTCGCGAGGCGCGGCGCTGAAGCGACCCTATTCCGACCAGCCGGACACTCGTGGGCTCAGCTTGATCAGCGATACCCAATTGGCAAGCCAGACCGCTCAGGCGGCAAGGACGGGACACCAGATCGCCGTCCACGCGATCGGCGACGGGGCGAACGCGCAGGTCATTTCCGCGTTCGAGGCGCTCGGCCGCACCTATTCGGGCGATCGTCGCTGGCGCATCGAGCATTTCCAGATTGCCGACCCAGCCGACATTCCGCGACTTGCTCCGGCCGGCATCATCGCCTCCATGCAGCCGGTCCACCAGACGAGCGATCGGCTGATGGCGGAGAAAAGGCTCGGACCGGACCGGTTGGCGGGCGCATATGCCTGGCAGAGCGTTATCCGGTCAGGCGCGCGGATCGCCTTCGGCTCCGACTTCCCCGTGGAATCGCCCAATCCCTTTCCGGGTCTCGCGGCTGCGATCAGCCGGCAGGACATGAGCGGCCAGCCGCCCGGCGGATGGATTCCCAAAGAACTTGTGAGCTTCGAGCAGGCGCTGTCGGGCTTCACCCGCGACGCCGCTTATGCAGGCTTCGCAGAGCAGAAGTTCGGATCGCTGGAGCCGGGCAAATGGGCGGACTTCATCATCGTCGACCGCGACGTCAGCGCAGCAGATCCGCAGGCACTCGCCCGAACGGAGGTCCTTGAAACATGGGTTGCCGGGAAGAAGGTTTGGTCGGCTAGCGCGACTGGCGAGCGCGGGAAGTAAGCATCGACGCCGTCAGGATCTGCGGCAGCTCCTCCGGCTCGCGGCCCGGCGCGTACCATAGATAGAGCGGCACCCCGGCCCGCCCCCTGCTTTCGAGGAAGCGCGTGATGTCCGGATCGCCGTCGGTCCAGTCGCCGGCAAGCACGGTCACGCCGGCTTCCCTGAATGCCTCGCGGACCTCTTTCCGGTCGATGGCCGTCGTCTCGTTGGCCTTGCAGGTGATGCACCAGTCGGCGGTGAAATAGACGAACACCGGCCGGCCGGCTTCGAGCCGCTGCTGGACGCGCTCCTCGCTCCAGGCCTCCGCGCCGGCAACCGCTCGGAACGTGACGGCGGCCCGCTGCGGAAGGGCCCAGATCGCCACCACCCCGACCGCAAGTGCGGCGAGCGTCGCCACATATCCGCTCTGCTTGCCTTTGCGCTGCATCAAGCCGGCTGCGAACAGCATCAGCGCGAAGATGGTGGACGTAACCAGCCCGATCTGAAGGGCCATCGCGCCGCCGAGACGCCATAATAGCCAGAGGCATGCCACGGCGGTCAGCGCCATGGGGACCGCAAGGATGCGCTGCAGCTTCGCCATCCATGGTCCAGGCTTCGGGAGCCTGCGCCGCAGCGAGGGGACGAAGGCGATCAGCAGGAATGGCAAGGCAAGCCCAAAGCCGAGAGCAGCGAAGACCGCGACCGACCCGGCGGGAGGAAGCAGGAGCGCGGTGCCCAGCGCCGCACCGAGGAACGGCCCGGCGCAGGGCGTCGCGACGAAGGCGGCAAGCGCCCCCGTTCCGAAGCTGTTGCTGGGAAAGGCGGAAAGGGTCACTGCCGGCACTTCGAAGACGCGCAACAGGTTCAGGGTGATGGCGGTCGTGAGCAACAGGAGCACCAGGATCGTGCGGGGATCCTGCAGCTGGAAGGCCCAGCCGGCCTCCGTTCCCGCGGCGCGGATCGCCAGCAGGGCGAGTCCGAGCGCGCCCGTCCCGACGATGGCGCCCGCCGCATAGCCCAGCGCATCGCGGCGAGCCTCCCCCTCGTCGCCGCCGCTCTTCGCCAGATGCAGCGCCTTCAGCGCGAGGATCGGGAAGACGCAGGGCATCAGGTTGAGCAGAAGCCCACCCAGGATCGCGCCGAGAACGGCCCAGAGGATCGCTTCCGTCCCGGTCTCGCCTATTGTTCGTCCACCGCGGGGGACCGCCCCGCGAACGGCGTGAAATTCCAGCCCCTTCCCGTCGCCGTAGGAAAGGACTCCATCGAGCCGCGTGGGCTCGCCCGAACGGCGCGGGAGCTCGGCGATCAGCTGGTCGCCCACCCTTCGGAAATTTCTGCTCTCCGGCATAGTCGACGGGACCGTCGGCCGCTGGAAACAGATATGGTTTGCCGACTTGGACGTCCCTCGGCAGCGGCACCGCCACGCGCAGCTTGTCACCGGAAATCTCGAACGCCGCAGGCGTGACGATTGGCCTGGGAAGCGCCCGTCGCCACGCGTCGAACTGCTCCCGCCGGTCGGGTTCGACCGTTCCGATCGGAACGTCGAGCGCCATCGTCCCGCTTTCCGGAACGCATATCTTGTCAGTGCAGGCAAGCCAGTTGGCTGAGGCGCGGATCGGAACGACGCCCTTCGCTCCCTTCGGTACTGTCAGCCGTACGAGGACCGCGTAGTCCTTCTCGAACACGTAATTCATGATCCCGGCGACGGTGAGCCGCGTCGGGACGGGATAGCGCAGCGGTCCGACCGAATAGCCGGCCGGCAGCTGCCACTGGACGGCCATCGGCAGCCCTGCGTCGCCCGGATTGAGCCAGTAGCCGTGCCAGCCCGGCCTGGTCCGCATCTCGATGGCCAGCTCGACCTCGCCGCCGGGAGGCGCCGAACCTTCGGCCACCAGCTGCGGTTCGATCCCCCGAGCCGCCTGCGCCACCGCCGGAGCGAGCAAGAGCAGAATCAGGATCAGCAGCCGCCGGATCATGATTGATTGGCGTACAGTTGAACGGCCGCAGTGCAAGAGAGTCGGAGTCGCCATGGCGCTCGATCTCCGCTAGCTGTTCTGCCGAAACTTAACTCGGAGATTCATTGGGATGCGCTTCGCCCGGGCAATCTGGAGGCTGCTGGTCGGAATCAAGGACGCGCTCGTCCTGATCTTCATGCTGCTGTTTTTCGGCGCTCTTTACGCCGCGCTCTCGGCCAAGCCGACCCCGATCGGCGAAGGCGTTCTTGCGCTGGACCTCGACGGAGCCATCGTCGAGCAGCCGTCGCGGGCGGAAGTCTCCGAAGTGCTCACCGGTGGAAGCCCCGCGAAGGAATATCGCCTGCGCGACCTGACTGCAGCCCTCGAGAACGCCAAGACCGACGACCGCGTGAAGGCGGTCGCGCTCGACCTCGACGGGTTCACGGGCGGCGGCCAGACGGCATTGTCCGACCTCGCCGAGGCGATTCGCGACGTCCGCGCTTCCGGCAAGCCGGTCCTCGCCTATGCGACGGGCTATACGGACGACAGCTATCAGCTTGCTTCTGCAGCGTCGGAAGTCTGGCTGAATCCGCTGGGCGTCGTCGGCCTTGCCGGCCCCGGTGGGTCGCGACTCTATTATCGCGGCCTCCTCGAAAAGATGGGCGTGACTCCGCACGTCTATCGGGTCGGCACCTATAAGGCGGCTGTCGAGCCCTTCACCCGCGACGACATGTCACCGGAAGCCGAGCGGAACGCCCAGGCCCTTGCCAACGCCTTGCTCGAAACCTGGCGTGAAAGCATCGCCAAGGGCCGGCCCAAGGCCCAGGTCGAACCCTACATGCGCAACATGACCGCCGCGGTTCAGGCCGCCGGCGGTGACATGGCCAAGGCGGCGCTCAATGCAGGACTGGTCGACAAGCTTGCGGACCGCCAGGCCTTCGAAAAGCGGCTGGCGCAGCTTGGCGGCGAGGACGACAGGGCCGTCGGCGGCTACCAGCACATCAAGCTTCCGGCCTATGTGAAGGAAGTTGTCGAAGAGCAGGATGATGGCCCGATCGGCGTCGTCACCGTCGCCGGTATGATCGTCGACGGGAAGGCCCCGGCCGGAACCGCGGGCGGCGACAGCATCGCGCAGGTCATCGAAAAGGGTCTCGCCCGCGAAAAGCTGAAGGCGCTCGTCGTCCGCGTTGACAGCCCCGGCGGATCGGTCCTTGCGTCCGAGCGCATCCGCCAGGCGCTGCTCGAAGCAAAGCGCCGCAACCTCCCCGTCGTCGTTTCGATGGGCAGCGTCGCCGCTTCGGGCGGTTACTGGGTCTCGACGCCGGCAGACTTCATCTATGCCGAGCCGTCGACCATCACCGGATCGATCGGCGTGTTCGGCATCCTGCCGAGCTTCGAAGGCACTCGGGCCAAGCTGGGCCTTGGCGCGGACGGAGTGAAGACGACGCCGCTGTCGGGCGAACCGGACGTGCTCAACGGCCCCTCGCCCGAAGCGAACCAGCTTCTCCAGACCAGCGTCGAGTCGATCTACGCGCGCTTCCTCGGAATCGTCGCGCAATCCCGCAAGAAGACCCCACAGCAGATCGACCAGATCGCGCAGGGCCGCGTGTGGGACGGCGGCACCGCCCGCCAGCTTGGGCTGGTGGACGGCTTCGGAAGCCTGGACGAGGCGATCGCCAAGGCGGCGGAGCTCGCCAAGCTCGGCGACGAGCGCGGCGTAACCTACCTCGAGCGGCCCCTGAGCTTCCGCGAGCAGCTGCTCGACATGCTGGCGCAGCAGGAGCGGGACGAAGGAGCCACGCCGACGGATGGTTTCGCGTTCATCGCCAACGGCGAAGTGAAGCTAGCGCAGGCGATGGCTGAACTACGTTCGGTCCTCACTGGCCCGAACATCCAGGTGCGCTGCCTTGAATGCCCCGGCGTCGCTCCCGCGCGGGTCGAGCGCAAGGACCTCGGTTTCATCGCCGCCATCGGCGAATGGTTACTCTGAGAGGTCGCGTCGCCGCTTAGGCGGCGGTCTCCCGCGCACGCATCGCATCCACGGCGATGCGGAACTGGGCGACCGCGCGGTCGAAATGCGCCACGTCGCGATAAGTGCGCGACTGCATCACGCCGCCCTCCATCACGTTGAGCGCGAGCTCGGCGAGGCCGCGAAAGTCGGTCCCCTGTCGAAAGCGCGAAGCGGCAGCGCGGAAGCAGCGCTCCACCGCATCGACCCAGGCCGTGAAATTCTCCGCCAGGCGCTCGCGGACGACCGGATCCGCATCGTGAAGCTCGAGCGCGAGGCTGCCGATGGGACAGCCGTATTGGCATTCCGTGTCGACGATCGCGCGGCGGTACTGCGCCAGCAGCGCGAAGACCTTTTCCACGGGATCCTCGACGTCCGACCAGGCCGGTTCCAGCAACATCGTGCCGATGCCGTCGCGATAGGCTTCCAGCACCGCCAGAAGCACGTCCTGCTTGCCCGGAAAGAAGTAATAGAGGCTGCCGCTGTTGACCTGGCTGCGGCTGAGGATGTCGGCGATCGACGTCGAGGAGTATCCCTTGAGCCAGAACAGCTCCATCGCTGCCTCGACGATGCGCCAGCGGGTGTCCTTGCCGCCCATGACGCAAATTTAGTTGAACGCTCAATCAAGAGTCAAGCGGCGCGCTCTTTCCATTGCGTTTCTTCTTGAGCGCCTTGGGCAGCAGGATCGTGCCAAGCACGCTCATCGCAAGTGCGACAAGCCCGAACAGGATCACGAACGGATTGTGCGTGTCCTCGCGAGTCTGTGGGTCCATGATGTGGAGGCCCCACATCAGGTCGTAGAAGCGCCACCAGCGCGTTCGCGTTGCGACGATCTGGCCCGATGTTGCATCGACGTAAAAGCGGGCGCCGTCGTCCATCGTCACCTGCCAGGCGGCGATCGGGCGGCGGAGGTCCATCGGCGGATCGTCGGCGCTGGTCCGCGTGACAGACTGGACCTTCGCCTTGCCCGCGTAGCGCGCCTCCACTTCCCGCCGTGCGTCGTTTGCCGACAGATCGGGCAGCAGGAGCCCGGTCGTAGGATCGGCAAGCCGGACCTTCCCGTCCGGCAGCTTGACGACCCAGCGCGGGCCGGCCGCCCGCTGCTCTAGCGACAGCGATGTCATTGGAACGCCGGCGATCAGAGGCGGAATTGGAGGCCCGACCAGGCGGATCGGCGCCGGGTCGCTCAGCAACCCCTCGCCCCGAACCTCCTCGATAGGTCGGGCGACCATGATGAGGCCCGAGATGACCCAGAGCAGGATCGGGACCGCCGCGACCCAGGCCAGCCAGATGTGCCAGCGCCTGTACTTGCCCCGACCGTTCACAACTTCTGCCTAAGGTGACGGCAGGCCCGCTTCAAGAGCCGCCTGCCGGCCACAGCCGGCGATTAGTGGAGCTGCCGCGGCTCCAGCCGGTTTTCCGCGTAGAAGATGTCGCGGCCGACGCTCTCCAGCTCATGATCCTCCGGGACCGGGGTCACGTAGCGCAGGAAGCTGTGCGGATAGGGGAAGAAGTGCAGGTGCGGATTGAAGGTGAAGCGATACTCGCGCTCCTGCGGTACCACGATGATGAGCCTGCGGCGGGCCACGCGGCGAAGCTCCGACAGCGCCTGACGGAACTCCAGGATGTGCTCCAGTACATGGGTGCAGACCACGGTGTCGAAGGAGGCGTCCGCGAACGGAAGCTTCTCGATATTCGCCTGCTCGAAGCGGATGTCGGGATGGCGCGTGCGAGTGCCTTCCTCGATGATGAAGTCGACTCCGGTCAGCGCCAGGTCGGGCCGTGCGCGCTTGAGATGGTCGAGAAGGAAGCCCGTGCCGCAGCCGACGTCGAGCACGGTCTCGCCCTGGATGGCGTCGGCAATGCGATCGAGGCAGGCCTCACTGTTATCGGTTTCGTTCTGGATGCGCGGCATGCGCTCATAGATTTCGCGATACTCGCGGTCGGTGACGAAAGGGATGCGCTCGCGGAAGCGCTCGATGTCGTCGACCAGATCGCCCCAGTGACGGCGGAACAGCCAGCGCATCGGCTTTGAGTCTCGGACCATGGGCGGCAGCGCTTCTTCCAGCACTGCCCGGATGACGTTGGTCGTTTCGCGACGCATTTTTCGGTGCCTCCCCACCAGCTACTGCTGAAAGGGGTATGCCCGCGTGGTTAACAATCTTCTAAAGACTTGGAGTTAACGAAGCGGCTGCGATTAAATGGAGGGAACCGGCCGCGTTCATGTTCATGAGCATCAAGAAGTTTCGTGACGGCAGTCAGGGTTCGGTGCTGGGAGCGGCGTCCGCCTGGGAGGCCGCCTTTGTGGCTGTGGCTGGTCCTGACTTTGCTCGGCTCCAGCCCATCGCTTCTGCTGTTCGCACAGGACTTGCTGGACCTTCGCGGAATGAACTTGATCTCGGGCCACGTCTGGGGCCGCGACTTCGTCAACGTATGGACTGGCGGCCATCTGGTCCTCGAAGGCCGATCCGACATGATCTACGCGCTCCGCGAGTATGTCGCACACCTGCGCGACCTCGTCGGCCCCGTCGAGCCGCATTACTATTCCTATCCGCCGACGAGCCTGTTCCTCGCGGCGCCGTTCGCCCTGCTGCCTTATCTTGCCGCTTTGGCTCTGTGGATCGCTGGCGGCCTGGCGCTCTTCCTTTGGGCCGCTCGTCCTTACGTCCGCGAGTTTCCGGGCTTCCCGATCCTGTTCGCCGCGATCACGCCTGCCGGGCTGATCAACGTCTGGGCAGGGCATTACGGCTTCCTGATCGGGGCCTTGTGGCTCGCCTGCTTCGCCCGAATCGAGCGTCGTCCGGCGGCCGCGGGAGCCTTCGCCGCGCTCCTGACGATCAAGCCGCACCTCGGACTGCTGCTGCCTCCGCTGCTGCTCGCGCGCCGCAAATGGCGGGCCACCGCCGTCGCTGCGCTGGGTTCCGCCGCAATGCTTCTGGCGAGCGGCGCAGTCTTCGGCTTCGATCTCTGGGTCGAATATGCGACCAAGATGAGCCGCTTCCAGGCGTCGCTTCTCGATCATAGGACAAGCTTCTTCCTCGCGATGATGCCGGGCACCTTCATCTCGATCCGGTATAGCGGGGCCAGCGACATCGCGGCCTGGGTCCCGCACATCTGCGCAGGGATTGCGGCGGCATTCATGGTTTGGCGCGCGGAGAGGAGGGGCGCGAGCCTTACCGACCTCGCGTTCATCTCGGCGACTGCAACATTCCTGATCCTGCCCTACGCCTTCAACTACGACATGACAGTCGTGTGCCTGGGCTTCGCGCTGATGCTCTTCCGTCATTGGGGCAACTTGCCGACTTGGCAGCGAGCCGCCCTGATCGGAGGCTATCTCAGCCCGCAGATGACCTTCCTTGGATGGGCGCTGGAAGCGCCGATCGTGCCCGTTGTCCTGCTCGCGGGTCTCTACGCTCAGCTCCGCCTCTGCACACGCGAGCCGGAGCCCGAAGGAGCAGCCGTCTAGACGTGGATCGGCTTGCCGGTAACCGCCATCGCCGCTTCCTTCAGCGCTTCGCTGTGCGTCGGGTGAGCGTGGCAGGTGTAGGCGATGTCCTCTGACGTTGCGCCGAATTCCATCGCCTGGGCGGCCTGGGCGATCATCGTGCCCGCGACGGTCGAGATCATCCACACGCCAAGGACGCGGTCGGTCTTCGCGTCGGCGATGACCTTCACGAAACCGTCCGGCTCGCGGTTGGTCTTGGCGCGGCTGTTGGCGAGCATCGGGAACTTGCCGACCTTCACCTCGCCGTCCTTCTTGGCGTCTTCCTCCGTCAGACCGACGCCCGCGATCTCGGGATAAGTGTAGACCACGCTCGGGAATGACATCGTGGTTCACGATCCCCGTGAGCCCCGCGATATTCTCCGCGACCGCAATGCCCTCATCCTCGGCCTTGTGGGCGAGCATCGGGCCCGGGATCACGTCGCCGATCGCCCACACGCCCGGAACCGACGTGCGGAACTCATGGTCCGTTTCGATCTGGCCGCGATTGTTCGTCTTCAGCCCGATCTTTTCGAGACCGAGACCCTCGGTGTTCGGACGTCGGCCGATCGACACCAGCACCACGTCCGCCTCGATCGTCTCGGCGGTGCCGCCGGCGGCAGGCTCCAGCGTAAGCGTGACCGCGCTGCCGTTGACCTTCGCGCCCGTGACCTTGGTCGACAGGCGCAATTCGAAGCCCTGCTTCTTGAAGATCTTGTTCAATTCCTTGCGGACCTCGCCGTCCATGCCCGGCAGGATCTGGTCGAGGAACTCCACGACCGTGACCTGAGCGCCAAGACGCCGCCACACCGATCCAAGCTCCAGTCCGATCACGCCGCCGCCGATCACGACCATGTGCTTCGGCACCTGCGGAAGGGCGAGCGCGCCGGTGGAATCGACGATCTTCGCGCCCGCATTGTCGACATCGACGCCGGGCAGCGGAGTCACCGACGAACCCGTCGCGATGATGATGTTCTTCGCGGTCACGGTGCGGTCGCCGACCTTCACCGTGTTCGGCCCCTCGAACGTGCCGAGGCCCTTGAGCCATTCGATCTTGTTCTTCTTGAACAGGAACTCGATGCCGCCCGTGAGGCCATTCACGGCCGTATCCTTGGATTCGTGCATCGCGGCGAGGTCGATCTCGACACCACTGGTCTTCACGCCCCACTTGGCGAGCGTTCCGTGAGCCGCTTCCTCGAACAGCTCCGACGCGTGGAGCAAGGCCTTCGAAGGGATGCACCCGACGTTGAGGCAGGTGCCGCCGAGCGTCTCGCGGCTCTCCGCACAGGCGGTCTTGAGGCCAAGCTGCGCGGCGCGGATCGCGGCGACATAGCCGCCAGGGCCGCTGCCGATCACCAGCACGTCGAAGTCGAAGTCTGCCATCTATTCCTCGGAAATCTCGTGTGCGCGCCACTTAGGGTGCGAAGGCTTCCCTGACCAGTGCCCGCCGGCCTACTTCTGGCGAACCTGGTCCAGCCCCTCGCCCGCATCGATCAGCTTGCCCGCCCGCTGAGGCGACGGCATGCCCTTCCGGGGGGTGCCCGATCAACGCATGAGCGGGCAATCGTTTCGCCTAGAGATCGATCAAAAGACGCGTCGGGTCTTCGATCGCTTCCTTGATGCGAACTAGGAAGGTCACAGCCTCGCGGCCATCGACCAGACGATGATCGTAGCTGAGCGCAAGGTACATCATCGGGCGGGCGACGATCTGACCGTCCTTCACGACGGGGCGTTCCTCGATGCGATGCATGCCGAGCACCGCCGACTGCGGCGGGTTGATGATCGGCGTCGACAGCAGCGATCCGAACACGCCGCCGTTGGAGATGGTGAACGTGCCGCCGCTCATGTCGTCCATGGTCAGCGTGCCTTCCTTGGCTCGCTTGCCGAAGTCGGCGATCGTCTTCTCTATCTCGGCGAAGCTCATGCGATCCGCGTTGCGCACGACCGGGACGACCAGACCCTTGGGCGCGGAAACGGCGACCGAGACGTCGAGATAATCGTGGTAGACGATCTCGTCGCCTTCGATCTTCGCATTGACCGACGGAATGTCCTTCGCCGCGAGCGCGACGGCCTTCACGAAGAAGCCCATGAAGCCGAGGCGGATGCCGTGCTTCTTCTCGAACAGATCCTTGTATTTGCCGCGCGCCTCGATGACCGCGGACATGTCGACGTCGTTGAACGTCGTCAGCAGCGCCGCCGTGTTCTGCGCTTCCTTGAGGCGGTGGGCGATCGTCTGACGCAGGCGCGTCATCTTCACGCGCTCTTCGTGGCGTTCGCCCGTCTGGGCCTTCGCTAGGGGCTGAGGCGCGGGTGCGGCTGGAGCGCTCGGCTGCTGCGGCGCCGGAGCGCGAGCCTCCGGCTCATGGACCGGCCCGCTTTGCTGGGCCTGCGCCGCCGCAAGCACGTCGTCCTTGGTCAACCGGCCATCCTTGCCGGTTCCGCGGATCTTGCTGGGGTCGACATGGTGCTCGAGCACCGCACGGCGGACTGCGGGCGAAAGGGTCACGATATGGTCTTCGCCTTCTCCGGCCGGCGCTTCGGGAGCATGCTCGGCTCCGCGCAACTGCGGAGTCTCGCCCGCTCCGGCGGGGTTCGTCGTCGCATCGGCGGCTTCCTTCGCCGGGGATGCTGCCGCCGCTTCTTCCGCGGGAGCTGCGCCGCCTGCAGCCGCGGTCGCATTCTCGTCGATGCGCGCGATTACAGCGCCGACGGCAACCGTGTCGCCTTCGTTGACCAGAGTCTCGCTCAGCACCCCGGCGGACGGCGATGGGACGTCGACGCTGACCTTGTCCGTCTCGAGCGTCGCAATGGGCTCGTCCGCTGCGACAGCCTCACCGGGCTTCTTCAGCCACTGTGCAAGCGTGCCTTCGGTGATCGATTCACCAAGCGCGGGAACTGCAACGTCAGTGGCCATGGTGGTCCTTCTACTGGGCGGCGACGGCCGGGCCCTCGACGCGGCTGCTATGGCCTAGAGCCGAAGCAATCAAGTTTGCCTGCTCGGCGGCATGGCGCTTGGCGAGGCCCGTTGCGGGCGAAGCCGAGGACTCGCGGCCCGCATAGACCGGCCGCATGCCCTTGAAGCCGGCGTCGGCGAGAGACTGTTCCAGAAGGTCCTCGACGAAGAACCAGGCGCCGTTGTTCTTCGGCTCTTCCTGCGACCAGACCAGGGTCTCGAGCTTCGGCATGGCCTTCAGCCGCTTGACCAGGGGTTCCGACGGGAACGGATAGAGCTGTTCGATCCGGATGATCTCGGTCGTCCGGTCGCCGGCGGCGTCGCGGGCGTCCATCAGCTCGTATGCGAGCTTCCCACTGCAGAGCACCAGCCGTTTCGTCTCGCCTTCCTCCGGCGCGCGAAGGTCGCTGGCGATCCGCCGGAAATGGCTGTCGCCGATGAAGTCCTCGATCTTCGAGACGGCAAGCTTGTGCCGCAGCAACGACTTCGGTGTCATCATGATCAGCGGCTTGCGGAAGTCGCGGAGCAGCTGCCGGCGCAGGATGTGGAAGTAGTTCGCCGGCGTGGTGCAGTTGGCGACCTGGAGATTGTCCTCCGCGCAGAGCTGCAGATAGCGCTCCAGCCGCGCGGAGCTGTGCTCAGGCCCCTGCCCTTCGAAGCCGTGGGGAAGGAGCATGACGAGCCCGCTCGCGCGGAGCCACTTCGCTTCGCCGCTGGCTATGAACTGGTCGATGATGGTTTGCGCGCCGTTGGCGAAGTCGCCGAACTGCGCCTCCCAGCACACGAGCGTGCGCGGATCGGCGAGCGAATAGCCATATTCGAAGCCGAGCACGCCAAATTCGGACAGCGGGGAGTCGCGGACCTCGAACCGGCCCCCCTCGACGTGGCAGAGCGGAATGTATTTCTCCCCGCTCTCCTGGTCGACCCAGCATGCGTGCCGCTGGCTGAACGTGCCGCGCCCGCTGTCCTGGCCGGACAGGCGGATGCAATGACCTTCGGCTAGCAGGGTGCCGAACGCCAGCGCCTCTGCCGTCGCCCAGTCGAAGCCTTCGCCGGTTTCGAACATGGCCCGCTTCGCGTCGATCACGCGCTGAAGCGTCTTGTGGACCTTTACGCCCTCGGGGACCGTGGTCAGCACTTTTCCGACGCGGCGCAGCTCGTCCTCGCCAACCGCCGTCGCGATATTACGGCGCCCGAGCACCGGCTCGCCCGGCAGCTTGAGCCCGCTCCAGCGGCCTTCGAACCAGTCCGCCTTGTTGGGCAGATAGCTCGCTCCAGCCTCGAACTCCTCTTCGAGGTGAGCGATATAGTCCTTGGTGTGCTGGTCGAGCCAGGCGCGATCGACGACGCCTTCCTCGATCAGCCGCTGTGCGTAAACCTCGGAAATGGCCGGGATGCTTGCGAATGGCCGCATACATTTGCGGCTGGGTGAAGCTCGGCTCGTCGCCCTCGTTGTGGCCGAACCGGCGATAGCACCACATGTCGATGACGATGTCGCGGCCGAACGCCTGGCGGAACTCGATCGCCAGCTTGGAGCAGAAGGTCACCGCTTCCGGGTCGTCTCCGTTGACGTGCAGGATCGGCGCCTGGACCGACTTCGCGACGTCCGACGGATAGGGCGACGAGCGCGCGAATTGCGGGCTGGTGGTGAAGCCGACCTGGTTGTTGATGATGAAATGGATGGTCCCGCCGGTGCCGTAACCGGGAAGGCCGGAGAAGGCGAGGCACTCGGCGACGATGCCCTGACCCGCGAAGGCGGCATCGCCATGCAGGAGGACCGGGAGCACGGTCTTGCCGTGCTTATCGCCGCGCAGCGTCATGACGGCGCGCGCCTTGCCGAGAACGACCGGGTCGACCGCTTCGAGATGCGACGGGTTTGGAAGCAGCGACAGATGCACCTTGTTGCCGTCGAACTCGCGGTCCGACGAAGTGCCGAGGTGATATTTCACGTCGCCCGACCCGCCGACGTCCGCCGGGTTGGTCGCTCCGCCCGCAAACTCGTGGAAGATCGCGCGATAGGGCTTGCCCATGACGTTCGACAGCACGTTGAGCCGGCCGCGGTGCGCCATGCCGACGTCGATCTCCGTCACGCCATACTGGCCGCCGTACTTGATGACCAATTCCAGCGCCGGGACCGCGCTCTCGCCACCGTCGAGCCCGAATCTTTTCGTGCCGACATATTTGCGTGCGAGAAACTTTTCCCACTGCTCAGCTTCGATGACCTTGGCGAGGATTGCCTGCTTGCCCTCGGGCGTGAACTGGATCTCGGCGCCCTTGCCCTCGATCCGCTCCTGGATGAAGCGTCGCTCCTCCAGGTCGTTGATGTGCATATATTCGACGCCGATGGTGCCGCAGTAGTTCGCCTGAAGCACCGCGACGATCTCACGCACCGTCGCTCGTTCGAAGCCGAGCGCCCCGCCAATCCAGATCGGACGGTCGAGGTCGTTGAGGCCAAAGCCATGATATTCGGGGGTCAGGTCGGCCGGGCAGTCGCTTCGGTGAAGGCCGAGCGGGTCAAGCTTGGCCGCAAGATGGCCGCGCACGCGATAGGTGCGGATCAGCATCATTGCGCGGATGGAATCTTCCGCGGCGCCACGGACGGCATCCGCGTCGGCGGCCGGAGTAGTCGCAACCGCCTTTTCCGTCGCGGCCTTCTTGAACGCCTCGATGGTCGCTTCGGTTGGATCGAGGCCGAGGTTGATGTCGTCGAGCTCGGCGATCGGCCAGTTCGGCCGCGCCCAGCTCGGGCCCGGCTCGCGTTCCATCATCATCGGTTGCTCGTCGGCCATTATGCGTAAGCCAGTAGCTCTTTCAGTGTCTTGCCGAGCTCAGATGGGCTTGGGCTGACGGTAATTCCAGCCGCTTCCATCGCCGCGATCTTGCTCTCGGCGTCGCCCTTGCCGCCCGAAACGATGGCCCCGGCATGCCCCATGCGGCGTCCCGGAGGCGCGGTGCGGCCGGCGATGAAGCCCACGACCGGCTTCTTGCGCCCGCGCTTCGCCTCGTCGGCGAGGAACTGGGCCGCGTCTTCCTCGGCCGAGCCGCCGATCTCGCCGATCATGATGATCGACCTGGTCTCGTCGTCGGCGAGGAACATCTCCAGCACGTCGATGAACTCGGTGCCCTTTACGGGATCGCCGCCGATGCCGACCGCCGTCGTCTGGCCCAGGCCCTCGTTGGTCGTCTGGAAAACCGCCTCATAGGTGAGCGTGCCCGAGCGGCTGACAACGCCGACGCTGCCCTTGGAGAAGATGTTGCCCGGCATGATCCCGATCTTGCACTCGCCCGGAGTGAGCACGCCCGGGCAGTTCGGCCCGATCAGCCGTGACCTGGAGCCGTCGAGCGCGCGCTTCACCCGCACCATGTCGAGTACCGGAATGCCCTCGGTGATGGTGACGATCAGCGGCACCTCCGCATCGATCGCTTCGAGGATCGAGTCCGCGGCAAAGGGGGGCGGAACGTAGATGACCGAGGCATCTGCACCGGTCGCCTCGACCGCTTCACGCACCGTATCGAACACCGGGAGTCCGAGGTGCTCGCTGCCGCCTTTGCCGGGCGTCACGCCGCCAACCATCTGCGTGCCGTAGTCGAGAGCCTGGCGCGTGTGGAACGTGCCGGTCTCGCCGGTCATCCCCTGCGTGATGACCTTCGTATTGCGATCGACGAGGATGCTCATGCGAGGCTGCCGTCGATTTGCTTGCAAGCCACGAGCAGCTCCTTCACCGCATCGACGCTGACCTGCAGGTTCTGCCTGGCTTCGTCGTCGAGCGCGATCTCAACGATCTCCTCGGCGCCGCCCGCGCCGATCACTACCGGCACGCCGACGTAGAGACCATCGAGACCGTACTTGCCCTCAACGTAGACGGCGCAAGGCATGATGCGCTTCTGGTCGCCGAGATAGGCTTCGGCCATGGAGATCGCGCTGGTCGCCGGGGCGTAATAGGCGCTGCCGGTCTTCAGCAGGGCAACGATCTCACCGCCGCCGCCACGTGTGCGCTTGACGATTTCGTCGATCCTTTCCTTCGTCGACCTTCCCATCTTCACGAGATCGTCCACGGGAATGCCGGAAATCGTCGTGTAGCTGGTCACGGGCACCATCGTGTCGCCGTGGCCGCCAAGCACGAACGCATTCACGTCCTTCACCGAAACGCCGAATTCCTGAGCCAGGAAGGTTGCGAAGCGGGCGCTGTCGAGCACTCCCGCCATGCCGACCACGCGCTCATGCGGCAGTCCCGAGAACTCGCGCAGCGCCCACACCATCGCGTCGAGCGGATTGGTGATGCAGATGACGAACGCGTCGGGGCAATGCTCCTTGATACCCGCGCCTACCGCCTTCATCACTTTGAGGTTTATGCCGAGAAGGTCGTCGCGGCTCATGCCCGGCTTGCGCGGAACGCCGGCGGTGACGATCACGACGTCCGCCCCGGCGATATCGGCATAATCGTTCGTGCCGGTGATCTTCGCGTCGAACCCCTCGATCGGGCCGCACTGGCTGAGGTCCAGCGCCTTGCCCTGCGGAATGCCCTCGGCGATGTCGAAGAGGACGATATCGCCCATTTCCTTCTTTGCCGCGAGGTGAGCGAGGGTTCCGCCGATCATTCCGGCGCCGATCAGCGCAATCTTCTTGCGGGCCATGGGAGGGACAGGTTCCTTTGCAAATCATGGACGCGCCGGGGCCGGCGCTTGATGAGCGCGCCCTCTAAACCTGCAATCCCGCCCGGGCAACCGGCTGGGGTCGCCTAGCTGCCGCCCTCTGCAAGGCTCAGGATATTTCCGTCCGGGTCCTTGAACCAGGCGGTCTTGAAGCCTTCCGCAACGTGAAGGTCGCCCTGCTGCTTCAGGCCCGGAAGGTCGTAATGCTCGAAGAAGATGCCCTTCTCCTTCAAATCCCGGACTTCGCCTTCGATGTCGTCGACCTCGAAGGTCAGCGCAGTCGCCTTGTTGGTCCCTGCGAACTCCGAGCGATACACGCTGAACTCGGTATCTCCGCTCTTCACGACAAATCCTTCGCCGAAATCGTCGACGGCCTCCAGGCCTAGAGTCTGCTCATAGAATGTGCGCGCCCGGTCGAGATCCTTGACTGCGATCATCGGCGTGGCGTCTGCCTTGCCCAGCATCGTGCGTCTCCTGTTGGTGGGCTTAGGGAAACGGTCAGTTCGCACGCGCTGTTCCGGCCGGAGAGGCGGGTCGAACTGAAACTGCGGTAACCAAATTTCTCAAGCATTGCGCAGAGGGGAGCGTATAACCTTTCCACTATGGGAAAGGCATTTTTGGTCGCAGCTATTGCGATGATCGCTGCTGCCGGCACGGTCCAGGCCAAGCCGGATCATTCCAAGGGCGGCAAGAACAAACCCGTCGTCAGTGACGACCGTCCGGTCGGCTATGGCGCCGGCGGCTGCCCGCCGGGCTTGCAGAAGAAGAACGAGCTTTGCATGCCCCCGGGGCGGTACAAGAAGCTGTTCGAGATCGGCCAGCGCGTTCCCAAGGGTTACGACGGGCTGCGCGCCTACAATGCCCTGCCCTACGAGCTGCGGATGCGCCACGGCGGCGCGCTCGATCCGCGGGCCAGCTACATTTACGACCAGCAATATCTGTATCGGGTGGATCCTACGACCATGGTGGTCCGCCAGATCCTCCGCTCGTTGCTCTAGGCGCCCCTAGGGCGTTTCGTTCGCGGGACCCAGGCCGCCGTCGTCGACGGCTTCGAGATTGGCCGGCGCCTCGTTGAGCATCTCCGATGCCTCGTCGAGCTGGCGATTTTCCTCGCTCGTCGGGACGGCCGGATCATCGCTGCATCCGGTGAGCAGCGTCATGCAGATGAATGGGATCGTAATCTTCATGACGATCGACCTATACCATGTGCCGGCATGAAAAAGGGGCCGCGCAGCAAGCCGCGCGACCCCTCCAATCTCAGCGGAACGCTTAGTCGGCAGCGTTCTCGGCGGCGTTTCCGACCGCTTCAGCCGCGTTCTCGACGGCTTCACCAGCGTTCTCGATCTGGTTGCTGGCAGCGTCGAGAGCGTTCTCGGCGGCGTTGCCCGCGTCGACAGTCGCAGCGTTGACGTCTTCGGCGGCCGCATTCTCGACAGCGGCTTCGTTACCGACGGCATTTTCTTCGGTCCGGGCGTCGCACGCGGCCAGGCCGAGCGCGAGGACCGCAACGGTCACTGCAATTTTCTTCATGATCGCTCCACTCCCTCAGTGGGGCCCTAAGCCGGACCCGGGCTCGGCCTGCCGGTTGATTCCCTCAGGCCAGCGCGGGCCTCTACAGGCGCTCCCAAGGGGGCGCAATCGACAATTCGTCCCGCTTTGCACCGACTGACGCCGGTGTTTACGTTGACATATAAAGTTTTCTTTATATCAGCTTCTTACATGGACGCGTTGCCTCTCGCAGACCTGTTGCAGGCCCTTGCCGACCCGACGCGGCTGCGGATTCTCGCGCTTCTGCGCCGGATGGAGCTTTCCGTAGGCGAGCTCGCGATCCTTCTCGACCAAAGCCAGCCGCGGGTATCCCGCCACGTGCGCATCCTCGCCGATGCGGGTGTGATCGATCGTCGTCGCGAGGGAAGCTGGGTGTTTCTGACAGTCGCCGGGGACGACCGTAACGAACCGATTTTTGCGCTGCTGGACGCTTGGGCGGACGCGGGAAGCGAGCAGATCTTCCATTCCGACGCTTCGCAGCTCGACCGGATTCGCACCGATCGCGCGGAGGCGGCGACGCGCTACTTCACTTCTCATGCGGAAGTTTGGGATTCCATCCGCTCGCTCCACGTGGCCGAAAGCGAGGTCGAAGACGCCATTGCCAGGGCGCTTGGCGACCGGGCGCTTGGGCGACTGGCCGATATCGGCACGGGCACGGGGCGGATGATCGAGCTGTTCGGCCGCAAGGCTCTCCAGTCGATCGGCATCGACCGCTCCTCGGAAATGCTTCGGCTGGCCCGGGTGAAGCTGGAGGCCGCGGGCATACCGTCGAGCCTTCGCCAGGGCGATATGTATGCGCTTCCGCTCGACGACGGTGCGGCGGACACGGTCATCATCCACCAGGTCCTGCACTATGCACACTCGCCTGCGGCGGCCATCGACGAAGCCGCGCGGGTGCTTGCTCCGAACGGCCGCCTGCTGGTCATCGATTTCGCCGCGCACGAGCGCGAGGAGCTGCGCTCGACGGATGCGCATATCCGCTTGGGCTTCGACGACGAGACGATGGCCGGCTGGTTCAAGGTTGCGGGCATCGCGGTCGACCGGATCGAGCATCTGGAGGGCGGTGAGCTGACCGTCACCGTGTGGCGCGGCATCAAGGCCGCCGAGCGACAGCGGCGAGCGGCATGAACCCGTACGAAAGACTTATGAACCACGCGCCCCTCTTTGCGGAGGCTCGCGGCGATATTGCCGTCAGCTTCGAATTCTTCCCGCCCAAGACGGAGAAGATGGCCGAGACCCTTTGGGAGTCGGTCCAGACGCTCGCTCCGCTGCAGCCGCGCTTCGTGTCCGTGACCTACGGCGCGGGCGGCTCTACCCGCGAGCGGACCCACCAGACGGTCGAGCGGATCCTCAAGGAAACCTCGCTGACGCCCGCGGCCCATCTCACCTGCGTCGCCGCCAGCCGCGAGGAGATCGACGCGATCGCCCGCGACTATTGGGACCTCGGCGTCCGCAACATCGTCGCGCTTCGCGGCGATCCTCCCGAAACGGGCGCGAAGTACCAGCCGCACCCCGAAGGCTATCGCGACGCCGCCGATTTGGTCGAGGGCCTGAAGAAGGTCGCTCCGTTCGACATTTCCGTCGCCGCCTATCCCGAAGTCCATCCGGACTCGCGCGATCGGGCATTCGACCTGGAGAATTTGAAGCGCAAGGTGGATGCCGGAGCCGACCGGGCGATCACCCAATTCTTCTTCTCGGCCGACTGCTTCTTCCGTTTCCGCGACGAAGCGGCGGCGGCGGGCCTAGACGTAGAGATCGTGCCGGGCATCCTCCCCGTCTCCAACGTCGCCACCACGCGGCGGTTTGCGGCCACCTGCGGCGCAAGCATTCCGAAGTGGCTCGACGAGCTGTTCGAAGGCCTCGACGACCTTCCCTCGGCACGGCAGCTCATCGCAGCGACCGTCGCCGCCGAAATTTGCGGGCAGCTCTACGCTGGCGGAGTCCGCCAATTCCACTTCTACACTTTGAACCGGGCGGAGCTTTCGTACGCGATCTGCCACCTGCTCGGCGTGAGGGCAAAGGCATGAGCGCTTCCCAGTCACTCCGAGCCGAAGCCGCCAAGCGCATCCTGATCAAGGATGGTCCGTACGGGACCGGAATCCAGGACGAGAAGCTGGCGGCCGACGACTATTGCGCCGGCCTCGACCTGATGAAGGACCAGAAGGGCAATAACGACCTCCTGAACATCACCCAGCCGCAGGTCGTCCGCTCCATATGCGAGCGCTTCGCCGAGGCTGGGCGCTGAAATCCTCGCGACGAACACCTTCAACGCGAACCGCATCAGCCAGGCGGACTATGCCGCCGAGCATCTGGTCGGGGACATCAACCGCGCCTCAGCCCACATCATCCGCGAAGTCGCCGACCGCTGCAGCGCGAAGGACGGTCGCCCGCGCTGGGTCGCCGGAGCGCTCGGGCCGACCAACAAGACCTTGTCGCTGTCGCCCGACGTTAACGACCCTGCCTATCGCGAAGTCGACTTCGACACGGTGAAGCTTGTCTATCGCGAGCAGATCGATGCGCTCGTCGAAGGCGGCGTCGACTTCATCCTGGTCGAAACGGTGTTCGACACGCTGAATGCCAAGGCCGCGATCATGGCGACGCTGGAAGCGGAACAGGCGCTCGGCCGCGAGCTGCCGCTGATGGTTTCGATGACCCTCACCGACCTTTCCGGCCGCAACCTGTCGGGCCACACCGTCGAGGCCTTCTGGGCGACCGTCCGCCATGCGAAGCCGGTCACGATCGGCCTCAACTGCTCGTTCGGCGCTTCGCAGCTGCGTCCGCACCTCGTCGCTCTCAACGGCCTCGCCGATACGCTGATCATGGCCTATCCGAACGCGGGCCTGCCGAACGATCTGGGTGAATATGACGAGGCGGCCGCCGAGACCGCCGCTCAGGTTAGCGAATGGCTGGACGCCGGCATCGTCAACATCGTCGGCGGCTGCTGCGGAACGACGCCCGAGCATATTGCCGCCATCGCCGAAGCGGCGCGCGGACGGAATCCGCGCAAGGTCCCGATCGCTGCCCGCCAGACCCTTCTTGCCGGCCTCGAGCCGATGGTGATCGCCGCGTGAGCACTCAACCGAAAATGATCCTGGATTCCGAGCCCGCCGCACGGGCCGCCGCGGGCGCCCGCTTCGTCAACATCGGCGAACGCACGAACGTCACCGGTTCCGCCAAGTTCAAGAAGCTGATCCTCTCCGGCGACTATGACGCCGCGGTCGACGTCGCCCGCGACCAGGTCGAGAACGGCGCGCAGATCATCGACGTCAACATGGACGAGGCCCTGCTCGATTCAGAGCAGGCGATGACGATCTTCCTCAAGCGCATCGCCGCCGAGCCGGACATCGCACGCGTTCCGGTGATGATCGACAGCTCCAAGTGGAGCGTCATCGAGGCCGGCCTCAAGTGCGTTTCGGGCAAGCCGATCGTCAATTCGATCAGTCTCAAGGAAGGCGAAGGCCCGTTCCTGGAGCTCGCGCGCAAGTGCCGCGCCTACGGAGCCGCGGTCGTGGTCATGGCCTTCGACGAGGTCGGCCAGGCCGACACGGCGGAGCGCAAGGTCTCCATCTGCGAACGCGCCTACAAGCTGCTGACCGCCGACGGGTTCGAGCCGCAGGACATCATCTTCGACCCGAACGTCTTCGCCATCGCCACCGGCATCGACGAGCACCGCCGCTACGCGCTCGACTTCATCGAGGCCGCCGGCGAGATCCGCCGCCGCTGTCCCGGCGTCCACATTTCAGGCGGCCTGTCGAACCTCAGCTTCTCGTTCCGCGGCAACGAGCCCGTGCGCCGCGCGATGCACAGCGTGTTCCTCTACCACGCGATTCCGGCGGGCATGGACATGGGCATCGTCAACGCCGGCCAGCTCGACGTCTACGACGCGATCGACCCGGAGCTTCGGCAAGCCGTCGAGGACGTCATCCTCGACCGCAACGAGGAGGCGACCGAGACGCTGATCACGCTCGCCGAGCGCTTCAAGGGCACCGACGCCGCAGAGGAGAAGAAGCTCGCGGAATGGCGTTCGCTGCCGGTCACGGAACGACTGTCCTACGCGCTGGTGAAGGGGATCGACGCCCACATCCTCGAAGACACCGAGGAAGCGCGCCAGGCTGCCCCTCGCCCGATCGAAGTCATCGAGGGCCCGCTGATGGACGGCATGAACGTCGTCGGCGACCTCTTCGGCGCGGGCAAGATGTTCCTTCCGCAAGTGGTGAAGTCCGCGCGTGTGATGAAAAAGGCGGTTGCCCACCTCATCCCCTTCATCGAGGCGGAGAAGGAAAAGAACGGCGTTACCGCAGGCAAGGGCCGCATCGTGATGGCGACCGTGAAGGGCGACGTTCACGACATCGGCAAGAACATCGTCGGCGTCGTCCTGCAGTGCAACGGCTTCGAAGTGATCGACCTCGGCGTGATGGTCGCGTGGCAGACGATCCTCGAGGCGGCCAACGAGAACAACGCCGATATGATCGGCTTGTCCGGCCTGATCACCCCCTCGCTGGACGAGATGGTGACCGTCGCGGGCGAGATGCAGCGTCTCGGCCTCAAGACCCCGCTGCTCATCGGCGGCGCGACCACCAGCAAGGCGCACACCGCGCTGCGCATCGACCCGGCTTACGAAGGGCCGGTCATCCACGTGCTCGACGCCAGCCGAGCGGTCGGAGTTGCATCGTCGCTGGTCTCCGACACGCAGTGCGAGCCTCTCATCGCGAAGACGTCGGACGAATATGAAGCGCTGCGCATCGCCCGCTCCCGCAGCGGCCAGAGCGAGCTTGCGACGCTCGAGGAGGCCCGCGCCAACGGCTTCGCCTTCGATCCATCGGGCCAGGCGTCGCCGCCAGTCCGACCCGGCCTCCACCAGATCGGCGAGTGGCCGCTGCGCGACCTCAAGGCCTCGATCGACTGGACGCCCTTCTTCCGCGCCTGGGAGCTGGCTGGCAATTATCCGCAAATCCTCGACGACAAGGTCGTCGGCGAAAGCGCCCGGAGCCTGTTCAACGACGCCAATGCGATGCTCGACCAGATGATCGCCGAGCGCTGGGTCACTCCGAAGGCGACCGTCGGCCTGTGGCGATGCAAGCGCGAGGGCGATGACGTCTTCGTTCTCGCCGGGAACGACTGGACCCGCCTGCCTTTCCTTCGCCAGCAGGTGAAGAAGCGCGAGGGCCGGCCGAACATGAGCCTCGCCGACTTCATCAATCCCGAAGGCGAGGACTGGATCGGCGGCTTTGCGGTCGGAATCCACGGGCTTGAACCGCATCTCGAGCGGTTCAAGGCGCAGAACGACGATTATTCGGACATCCTGCTGAAGGCACTCTCCGACCGCCTTGCGGAAAGCTTCGCCGAGGTCCTGCATGCCGAAGTCCGCCAGCGCCTGTGGGGTTATGCCGACGAGCATCTCTCGAACGAGCAGCTGATCCGCGAGAAATATGAGGGCATCCGTCCGGCGCCGGGCTATCCGGCCTGCCCCGATCACAGCCTCAAGCCGATCCTGTTCGACATGCTTGGCGGCAACCCGGGCGAAGTCACGCTGACCGAGAATTTCGCGATGCTTCCGACCTCTGCAGTGTCGGGCTTCTATTTCGGCCACCGCGACAGCCAGTATTTCGGCGTGGCCCGCATCGGCGAGGACCAGCTGACCGAATATGCCGGCCGTCGCAGCGTCGACCTCGACTGCGCCCGGCGCTGGCTGCGGCCCAACCTCGACTGATACCGTCGCGCGCGGCTAGGGCCGCGCCATGGACGCAGCGGTGACCACTATGGCGGGCCCGACGGCGCGGAGCTGGAAAGACGAGCTCCGGGCGACGCTGTCGCTCGCCTGGCCGCTGATGCTTGCGAACCTGACGATGCAGCTGATCCAGGCGACCGACGTGGTGTTACTCGGCTGGCTCGGCCCGAATGAGCTTGCCGCGGCGGCGCTGGCCCTCAGCCTGTCGTTCGGAATGATCCTGTTCGCGCTCGGGGTGCTGACCGCCTCATCGCCGATGATCGCGTCCGCCCTCGGGAAACGTTTCAACGCGGTGCGAGACGTGCGGCGAACTTTCCGCCAGTCGCTTTGGGCAGCCGCGCTGATGACTGCGCCGACGCTCATCGTCCTGTGGAATGCGGAACCGATCATCCTTTCCTTCGGCCAGGATCCGGAGCTCGCCCGCCTCTCCGCCTGGTTCCTGAAGGGCTACATGTGGGTCATCCCGCCCTGGATGCTGTTCCAGTGCATGCGGAACTTCGTCTCGGCGCTGGAGCGCCCGCGTTGGGTCCTCGTCATCAGCAGTGCGGGCATTCCGCTGAACGCGCTGGTCAGTTGGTCGCTGATTTTTGGCAAGCTCGGGATGCCGGAGCTGGGCCTGATCGGCGGCGGCATCGGCAGCGCGATCGTCTGGACGGCCATGGCGCTCTCGCTCCTCATCGTCATCCTCACCGACCGGCAGTTCCGCCGTTTCCATTTGTTTGGACGGTTCTGGCGCCCCGACTGGCCGCGCTTCCGCCAGCTGTTCAAGCTCGGGGGCCCGATCGGCCTGACCATGGGGTTCGAAGGCGGCGTGTTCAGTGCGGCGGCCTATCTGATGGGCCTGTTCGGCGCCCCTTCCGTCGCTGCGCATCAGATCGCGCTGCAGATCGCGGCCACGACTTTCATGATCCCGCTCGCGCTCGGGCAGGCCGCCACCGTTCGCGTCGGGCTTGCCTACGGACGCCGCGACCAGGCCGGAATCGGCCTCGCGGGATGGACGGCATTCGGGCTCAGCACGGCCTTCATGACTGTCATGGCCGCGTTGATGTTCCTGTTTCCGCGCGACCTCATGACGCTGTTTCTCCAGGACACTCCGGCCAACGCGACCGTCATCTCGCTCGGTGTCTCGTTCCTGATGATCGCCGCCTTGTTTCAGATCGTGGACGGCTGGCAGGTGGTCGGAGCCGGGATGCTGCGGGGGCTGCATGACACCCGCGTGCCGATGGTCTTCGCGCTGGTCGGTTATTGGGCGATCGGCCTCGGGGTCGGAGTCGCGCTCGCCTTTTCCATGGGCTGGCGAGGAATTGGCATCTGGACCGGACTTGCGGCGGGCCTCGGAGTCGTCGCAATCCTGATGCTCTGGCGCTGGGCGAGGCGCGACCGGCTGAGGCTACTTCCGGCTGCTGCGTGAATCCAAACGGCGGAGGGTGTTGACGACTGAAAGCGCCGAACCCATATGCGCCCCATCGCTGGCACTCTCCATGTGGGAGTGCCAACGTTTCTAGGTTCAACATTGAGATAAGGGGCAATCCAGCCATGGGTTTCAGGCCGCTTCATGACCGCGTCCTCGTCCGCCGCATCGAGGCTGACGAGAAGTCGTCTGGTGGAATTATCATTCCCGACACCGCCAAGGAAAAGCCGCAGGAAGGCGAAGTCATCGCCGTCGGCACCGGCGCTCGCAGCGACGAGGGCAAGGTTACGCCGCTCGACGTCAAGGCGGGCGACAAGATCCTGTTCGGCAAGTGGTCGGGCACCGAAGTGAAGATCGAGGGTGAAGACCTGATCATCATGAAGGAAAGCGACATCCTCGGGATCGTCGGCTGACTTTGCAGACCGCGCGCTCTCGCGTGGTCACCGTGAACATTCGGAACATTCAAACTGAAAGGGTAGCCAGATGGCAGCCAAGGACGTCAAATTTTCCCGCGATGCGCGTGAGCGCATTCTTCGCGGCGTCGACATTCTCGCCGACGCAGTGAAGGTGACGCTGGGTCCCAAGGGCCGCAACGTCGTCATCGACAAGAGCTTCGGCGCACCGCGCATCACCAAGGACGGCGTCACCGTCGCCAAGGAGATCGAGCTCAAGGACAAGTTCGAGAACATGGGCGCGCAGATGCTGCGCGAAGTCGCTTCGAAGACGAACGACCTCGCCGGCGACGGCACCACGACCGCGACCGTTCTGGCGCAGTCGATCGTCCGCGAGGGCATGAAGTCGGTCGCGGCCGGCATGAACCCGATGGACCTGAAGCGCGGCATCGACATCGCCGTCTCCAAGGTCGTCGAGGACCTCAAGAGCCGCTCGAAGAACGTTTCGGGCAGCCAGGAAATCGCCCAGGTCGGAATCATCTCCGCCAACGGCGACCGTGAAGTCGGCGAGAAGATCGCCGAGGCCATGGAGAAGGTCGGCAAGGAAGGCGTCATCACCGTCGAAGAGGCCAAGGGTCTCGAGTTCGAGCTGGACGTCGTCGAAGGCATGCAGTTCGACCGCGGCTATCTGTCGCCTTACTTCATCACCAACCCCGAGAAGATGCAGGTCGAACTGACCGACCCATACATCCTCATCCACGAGAAGAAGCTGTCGAACCTGCAGGCGATGCTTCCGATCCTGGAAGCGGTTGTCCAGAGCGGCCGTCCGCTCCTGATCATCGCCGAGGACATCGAGGGCGAGGCTCTCGCAACCCTCGTCGTCAACAAGCTGCGCGGCGGCCTCAAGGTCGCGGCCGTGAAGGCTCCGGGCTTCGGCGACCGCCGCAAGGCGATGCTCGAGGACATCGCGATCCTCACCGGCGGCGAGATGATCAGCGAGGATCTCGGCATCAAGCTCGAGAACGTCACCGTGAACATGCTCGGCCAGGCCAAGCGCATCACGATCGACAAGGACAACACGACGATCGTCGATGGCGCCGGTCAGCATGAGGGCATCGAGGGCCGCGTGGCCGCGATCCGTCAGCAGATCGACAACACGACGTCCGACTACGACCGCGAGAAGCTGCAGGAGCGGCTGGCGAAGCTCGCCGGCGGCGTTGCGGTGATCAAGGTCGGCGGAGCGTCCGAGATCGAGGTGAAGGAGCGCAAGGACCGCGTCGACGACGCTCTCCACGCGACCCGCGCAGCGGTCGAGGAAGGCATCGTTCCGGGCGGCGGAACTGCGCTGCTCTACGCGACCAAGGCTCTCGACGGCCTGAAGGGCGAGAACGACGACCAGACCCGCGGCATCGACATTATCCGCAAGGCGCTGCAGTCGCCGGTGCGGCAGATTGCCGAGAACGCGGGCCATGACGGCGCCGTGGTCGCCGGCAAGCTGATCGACGCCAACGACCCGACGCTTGGCTTCAACGCCCAGACGGAGGTTTACGAGAACCTCGTCCAGGCCGGCGTGATCGACCCGACCAAGGTCGTCCGCGCTGCGCTTCAGGATGCGGCCTCGGTTGCAGGCCTGCTGATCACCACCGAAGCGGCGGTCAGCGAGCTGCCCGAGGACAAGCCTGCGATGGCTGGTGCCGGCGGCATGGGCGGCATGGGCGGAATGGACTTCTAAGTCCCGCTCAAACGCAAAAGAGAAGGGCCGGAGGAGCGATCCCCCGGCCCTTTTCTATCTGATTTTCCAGTGGCCTATTTGCCGGCGAGCTCGCGGATCATCGTCTCCCAGTGGAGGAGATTGTCATAGGCGGCGCGGACCGGGATGCGTTCGTCGAGGCCGTGGGCTCGCTCGTCGTCGGGCGAGATGCCCCAGCCGCCGTCCACGCCGTAAACCGGAATGCCGGCCGCGCGGAAGAAGCTGGCGTCCGTCGTGCCCGTCGTCATGTTCGGAACGATGTGCATCGCCGGGCCGTGCAACTGCCGGACCGCCATCGTGTAGGCCGCCATCACGTCTTCGCGGATCGCGGGAACGGGCGTCGGCTTCCCGATGAAGGTCGGATCGGGGATGATCTCGACGTTCGGGCCGACGATTTTCTGCAGCTCCGCCTGGACGATCGTGGGCTCCACGCCCGGCATGATCCGGCAGTTGACCGTCGCCTTGGCGGACTGGGGAAGCGCATTGTCGGCATGTCCGGCGCTCAGCATCGTCGCAACGCAGCGGGTGCGAGTCCGGCCGACTTCGAGCTCGTTCGCCTCGATCACGTCCGCTGCTCCACCGTCATCCGGATTCGCAAGCCAGCGCCGCATGGCATCGCCCAGCGCCCCGGTTTCCGTCTTCGCACGCGCCTTAAAATAGGCGCGGGTGATGTCGTTGAGCATCGGCTCGAACCGGTGCGCCTGGAGCTTCTTCAGCGCGTCGGCCAGGTCGTAGATCGCATTGTCCGGCCGCGGGCGAGAGCTGTGGCCGCCCGGATTGCGGGTCGTGAAAAAATAGGTCTGGTAGGTTTTCTCGGCGGCATCGAGCCCGAAGCTGAGCGGCCGGCCTTCGCGATCGTAGGAGCCGCCGCCGCCGTCCGCGTTCAGGCCGAACTCGGCGTCCGTCAGGTTGCGCCACTCGGTCGAGCCCTTGAGCGCACCGTTCTGCGCCGTCTCCTCATCGCCGGTGAAGAAGAGGATGATATCGCGCTTCGGCTTGAAACCGGACTGCCGTAGCTTGGCCAGCGCCAAGGTCGTCGCGACGATGCCGTTCTTCATGTCGGACGTGCCGCGGCCGAGGAAATAGCCGCCCTCCTCGCGAAACTCGAACGGGTCGAACTTCCAGTCCTCGCGCTTCGCCTCGACCACGTCCATGTGGCCGAGGATCATCATCGGCTTCTTCGTCGGTCGGTCAGCCCGCCAGCGCGCGATCAGCGTCGCCGTCCTGTCGCCCGGAAGGCCCTCATGCTCGATGATCTTCACGTCTTCCGCCGGGAAGCCGGCGGCCTTCAGCTGATCGGCGATGATCGCGGCCATCTTCGGCACGTTGCCCCGATTGATGACGGTCGGGATCTCGACGACCTGCTCGAACAGAGCGCGCGTCTTCGCCTGCCATTTGGGATCGAGCTTCGTGGGCTGTGAAACGGGGTTGGCCGCAAGCGCCGTGCTGGATGCGAAGGCGAGCAAAGCGGCGGCGAAGCGGATCATCAGTGGTCTCCCTCTGAACGCAGACGCTAGATTGCCGGGGCAAGCCGTCAAGCGCGGTCGGTGCCGTGGCCTTCCGCGAGATATTCGGCGCTGCGCATCTCTTCGAGGCGGCTGACGGTGCGCTGGAATTCAAAGCTGCCGTCCCCTTGCGGGTACAACTCGCCAGGCTCGGCGTCCGCAGCGGCAAGCAGCTTCACGCGATGTTCGTAGAGTGCGTCGATCAGGGTCACGAACCGCGCCGCCTCATTGCGCATCTCGCGCGTCATGACCGGAATCCCGACCAGGATGACCGTATGGAAGCGCTGGGCGATGGCGAGATAGTCGGCCGCACCGCGCGGCTGCCCGACCAACTTCTTGAACGAGAAGACCGCCACGCCCTTCAGACTTTTGGGGACATGCAGCGTCCTGCCGCCGCCGACGTCGAGATCCTCGGTCGGGACTTTCGCGCGGTCCTCGACGGGATAGTCGGTGAGCCTGAAGAAGGCCTCGCTCAGCGCCTTGGTGGCTTCCGGCCCGTTCGGCACGTGCCAGACATTCACGCCAGCCAGACGGTCCATCCGGTAGTCAGTCGGTCCGTTCACCTCGACAACATCGAAACGCCGCTCGATCAGGTCGATGAAAGGCAGGAAGAGCTCGCGGTTGAGCCCGTCCTTGTACAGGTCACGAGGAGGGCGGTTCGACGTGGTCACGACGTGCACTCTGCGCTCCAGCAGGTGCTCGAACAGCCGTGACAGGATCATCGCATCGGCGGGATTGTTGACGACCATCTCGTCGAAGCAGAGCAGCTTCACGTCGTCCGCAATGTCGTCCGCAACGCGCTCCAGCGGATCGCCTTCCTCATCCCTGCGCTTGTCGCGAAGGCGCGCATGCGTTTCGAGCATGAAGGCATGGAAGTGCACACGGCGCTTCGGCCGGACGGCGATGTGATCGAACGCCAGGTCCATCAGCATCGACTTGCCGCGCCCTACCCCGCCCCAGAGATAAGCGCCGGCAAGCTGTGACTCCCGCTTGTTGAACAGCTTGCCGAGCAGGCCTCCTCGAACCGATTTCATCTCAGCCGCCAGCCTGTCGAGCGCGGACACGGCCCGTTCCTGGGCGGTGTCGGGCTTGAGCTCGCCGGCCCTGATCAGGTCTGAATAGGCGCGCCCCACGGGCCCGCTCATGCCGGAGCGTTCTTCTCTCTGATGCGCTTCAGCGTGCCCGTGAAGCTGTAGCAGGCCTCGCCGTCCTGCCTGACGACGCCTTGAAGGAAGACGTGGCTGCGGGTCTGCTTCACCAGCTCCACATGAGCGTCGAGCGGAACACCGGTCTTCCCGCGCGCAAGGAAATGCGTCGTCAAGTTAAGCGTGACATAATGTCCTTGCGCCATACCCGCGCAGCGTCCGCCGGCGAACATCGCCATGTCGATGAAGCTCATGACTGCACCGCCGTGGATCGAGCCGCCCATGTTCATATGCGCTTCGGTCGGGAATATCCGGGCCATTCCGCGTCCCGGACCGTCGGGCTTGAACAGGAGCCGGCCGGTCGCCCCAGCGAAGGAGCCGCGCGGGAAATCGCCCCAACTGTACCAGCCGGGATTGTCCTCGTCGGGCTTGGCGCCGGACGGTACCCCGACGTCTTCCAGACCTTCCGCCCCCAGGTCGTGACCGTTCTCGCTCACGCGGCCCGTTCGGCGATCAGCTTCTTGGTCTCCGCGATTGCCTTGGCCGGGTTGAGGCCCTTCGGGCAGACGTTCGCACAGTTCATGATCGTGTGGCAGCGGTACAGCCGGAACGGGTCTTCGAGTTCATTGAGCCGCTCGCCGGTCGCCTCGTCGCGGCTGTCGGCGAGCCAGCGATAGGCCTGCAGGAGAACGGCCGGACCGAGGAAGCGGTCGGAGTTCCACCAGTAACTGGGGCAGCCCGTCGAGCAGCAGAAGCAGAGGATGCATTCGTAGAGCCCGTCCAGCTTCGCCCGATCCTCGGGCGACTGCAGGCGCTCGCGACCCGAAGGCGGCGGAGTGACGGTCTTCAGCCACGGCTGGATCGACGCATATTGCGCATAGGCGTGGGTCAGGTCGGGGACGAGGTCCTTAACCACCTCCATGTGCGGCAGCGGAGTGATCTGCACCTCGCCCTTGATGTCCTCGATCGCCGTCGTGCAGGCGAGGCCGTTTCGGCCGTCCATGTTCATCGAGCAGGAGCCGCAGATCCCCTCGCGGCAGGAGCGGCGGAACGTCAGCGTGGAGTCAATCTCGTTCTTGATTCGGATCAGCGCGTCGAGAACCATCGGCCCCGTCTTGTCGAGGTCGATCGTATAGCTGTCGTAACGCGGGTTGGCGCCCGAATCCGGGTCGTACCGGTAGATCTTGAACGTCTTGAGCCGCTTCCCCTCCTCCGCGGGATACTTGGTCCCCTTGGTGATGCGGCTGTTCTTCGGAAGGCGAAACTCGGCCAAGGCCTGCTCCTAATTGACTGGCGATGCCGCTAGCATGAGCGAGCGGCCCAATTCAAATCATCCGACGCCGATGTCGAAATGCATGACGTCCTCGCGGACGCCAAGCTTGGTATAGAGCGCAACAGCCGGGTCGTCGCCATAGTCCGCCTGGACGAAGATGACGTGGCCACCGCTGGCGGCGGCGATCGGCTTGAGGCTCTCAATCAGCGCCGTCGCGACACCCCGGCGACGGCAATCCTCGCGCACCGCGAGATCGTATATGTAGAACTCGCTCCGTTCCTGCTCGAACTTCTGCAACTCGTAGGCCATCAGCCCGCCGACCGCCTCGTCGCCCTGCATCGCCGCCAGCGCCACGAAATCCGGCTTTCCGAGCAGCCGCCGCAGATAGGCCTCGCCCGGCGGGTTGGCGGTGAAGGTTTCGACCTCGCCGAAGGCCTCACCCAGCATCCTCAGCAAATCGCGCATCGGGCCGATATCCGCGGCCGTAAGCCGACGGACGGAGAAGCCTGCGTCGTCCATCAGGCCGTGGCCGATTCCCGAGCCGCCTTGAGGACCTCTTCGGCATGGCCCGGCACCTTCACTTTGCGCCAGGCGCGGATGACGGTCCCGTCGGAGCCGATGAGATAGGTCGCGCGCTCCATGCCCATATATTTGCGGCCGTACATCGATTTCTCGACCCAGGTGCCGAAGGCGTCGGAGATGCGGCCGTCCTCGTCGGAAGCCAGCGGGACGGCAAGTTCGTACTTGCTGATGAACTTTTCATGCTTCTTCATCGGGTCGCGGGACACGCCTACGACCTTGACCCCAGCCTTCTTGAAGTCGCCAGCGAGAGCCGTGAAGTCCTGCGCCTCGCGCGTGCAGCCGGACGTGTCGTCCTTCGGGTAGAAATAGAGAACCAGCGGCTGGCCTGGCGAGGACAGATCGACGGTGCTGCCGTCGCTCGATGTGACGCTGAGCGTCGGAGCCCGATCGCCTTCGTTGATCATTTCGCTTCCCTCACGGATTTCCACAGTGCCGCGATCCTGTGCCGCGCCTCGTCATGCGCGGCAAGAAGCGACTCCCAGCTTTCATGTCCGCAAAGCGACGCGACCAGGCCGCGCGACTTCTCCGGCGGCTCATTGCTGTCCGGCGCAACGAGCCTCATCACCACGAGGATCCGGCTGAGCAGCCGCAGGTCGGCATCGTAGGCAGAGTCGATCAGGCCCTGCTGCGCTAGGCCCTCGATCGCATATTCGAGACGCGGGTCGAGCCCCTTCCCGTGCACTAGCTGAATCGTGTGGACCGCGAACTCCAGGTCGACGAGTTCCCCAGGGCCCAGCTTGATGTCGAAAGGACCGGCCGGTGCCTTGTGACGTGCCATATCGTCCCGCATCTTCGCCGCGTCGGCGCGCGTCTTGCTGGCATCGCGTGGTGCCGAGAGGATGCTGCTAATCCCCTCCTGCAGCTGATCGCGGGCCTTGAGGGAGCCGTAGATCGGCCGCGCTCGGCAAAGCGCCATATGCTCCCAGGTCCACGCCTCGTTGCGCTGGTAGTTCAGGAAGCCTTCGAGCGTGACGGCGAGCATGCCTTCGCCACCCTGCGGTCGAAGGCGCGTGTCGACGTCGTAGAGTGGCCCCGCGGCCGTCGGCACGCTGATCGCCGCCGTGACTCGGTTGGCAAGGCGATTGAAATAGTCCGTCGCGCTGAGCTGCTTCGCGCCGTCCGACATAGCGCCCGCCGGAGCATCGTACACATAGATGATGTCGAGGTCGGATGCGTGGGTCAGCGCCCGTCCGCCTAGCCGCCCCAAGGCCAGGATCATCAGCTCGCCGCCCTCGATCCGGCCGTGCGTCCGCGCAAACTCGTCCGACGCAAGCTCCGCAAGCGCGACAATCGTCCCCTCTGCGAGATCGCTGTAGCCCATGGCGAGATCAAGCGGGTCGGCGTGCGCGGCAATGAGCTGGACACCAAGCGAGAAGCGACGTTCCGCGATCACCCGCCGGGCCCGGTCGAGCGCATGGTCGTAGGGCTCCCCCGACATGGCGGCGCGCAGCCGCTCGGCCATTGCCGCTGGCTCGGGCGGAAGCGCGAAGCTCGACTCGTCGATCAGACCGTCGAGCAGGTCGGGCCGACGCGCGAGCATGTCGGCAAGCGGTGCTGCGTAGGCCAGGATCAATGCAACATGCCGCGCAAGCTGCGGCCGCGCTTCGAGCAGGCGGTAGAGGTTGATGCCGCTCGACAGCCGTTCGACGATATCCGCTAGCCGGTTGAGAGCCCGGTCCGGATCCGGTCCGGAGGCGATCTCGCGCAGCAATGGCGGGAGCATCGCCTCGAACGCGGTCCTCGCACCCGGAGAGCGAAGCGATCGCGCCTTCCCCGAACGCCAATCCGTGATCCGACGAAGAGGGACATCGGGATCGGCAAAGCCAATCTGCTTCAGCTCCTCGACCAGGATGTCGGGATCGTTCGAAAGCCGCCCTTCCCTGTCCGGAGCTAGCGAATTGAAGAGGGACTCGGCACGCTCTACGTGCGGCTTGAGAATGCCGATGAGCTCGTCGCTGTTCGCAAGGCCGTGAAGCTTCGCAACGCCGTCCAGCGCGTCTCGATCGATCGGCAGCAAATGGGTCTGGGCGTCGTCGACCATCTGCACGCGATGCTCGATGGTTCGAAGCAAGATGTAGGCCTCCGACAGCGCCGATGCGTCCTCGTCGGCGATTCGTCCGGTCGTCCGCAACGCCTCAAGCGCATCGAGTGTCGCCGACGCGCGCACGGAAGGATCGCGACCGCCGTGGATCATCTGCTGGATCTGGGCGAAGAACTCCACCTCGCGGATTCCGCCCCGACCGCGCTTCAGGTCGTACCCCGGCCCAAGCCGCGCGCCCTGCGCGAAATGGTCGCGGATCCGGGCGGAAATCTCCCGGACCTCCTCGATGACCCCGAAGTCGAGAGAGCGGCGCCACACGAACGGCTGGATCGACTGGAGAAAATGCTTCCCCAGCGCGCGGTCGCCGGCGGAGACGCGGGCGCGGATGAAGGCGGCGCGCTCCCACGGCAGCGCAGAGGATTCATAATGCGATATGGCCGCGTTGATTGGCAGGACGATCGGTGTGACCTCGGGCGAAGGACGCAGCCGAAGGTCCACCCGCACGACATAGCCGTCGGCAGTCCGCTTCTGCAGCAGTTCGATCATGCGCCGACCGATGCGCACCGCCGCTTCAGACGGGTCGTCGCGCTCGCGCCGCGGCATGGCGGCGGGATCGAACAGGACCAGGAGGTCAACGTCGGACGAGTAATTCAGTTCGCGGCTGCCAAGCTTGCCCAGCGCGAGAACGGTGATGCCCTGGACCTCTGCGCCAGGAACGCGCTCCGTCAGCGCTGCTTCGATCGCCTGCTCAATGGCCGAGTCCGCGAAATCGGACAGAAGCCTCGTCGCATCCACGAAGCCGAGCTCACCGCAAAGGTCGCCCAGCGCAACGGTCAGCGCCACGCCTGCCCGGCGCCGGCGAAGCTCGCCTTCAACCGTATCGCCGGTCGCCTCAAGCGCCTGGCCGATAGCACGGGCGCTGCCATGTTCGACGAAGGTCGTCACAAGCTCAGGAAGGCCGGCAGCCGTCTCTCTTAGAAATGGCGAATATTCCCGCGCCCGGCGCAGCGCGTCGTTCCGGGCGGCGCTGTCGACAGATGCCGAACTTGCGGCGGTTCGTCGCGCTCCAGCCACTTCTCGCGAAACCTCCAGGCGGGTCGGTCGTTCATTGATCGACCATGGATACGGAGAGTAGATCCAATGGTGCGTCGGATATCAACATGGACCGTAGAATCATCCGCGTCGATATTCCGCCAGCACATGCCGGCATCACGGCAGCACTGAGGCGAGCCTTCTCGCCGGTGAACGAAGAGTCATGCGAACGCGACCTCTCCGAACTCCTCCGCCGCCTTAGCTAGTTCAATTGCGTTCGTGGTCGCGGCTTAGGTCATCCACTTCACTCATGATCGTCTGCAGCGCTGACTTGTTCGGATCGGTGCGATGCTGCCTGCGCGAGGGGAGCTTGCCGCTCGAGAGCAGGCTTTCCAGCGCCACGCGGCCTCGAGCCACGCAACTCTTGATCGTTCCAACCGCGCAGCCGCAGATTTCAGCCGCCTCTTCATAGGCGAAACCGCCCGCGCCGACGAGGATCAGCGCCTCACGCTGCGGCTGCGGCAAATGCATCAGGGCCCGCTGCATGTCGCTAAGCTCGATATGCCGGTCCTGGCTCGCGGGTGCGGCGAGGATTTTCGACGCGGTCAGCTCGTCCCACTCCCCCTTGAAGCGCGCGCGGCGCATCTGGCTGAGGAACAGGTTCCTGAGGATGATGAAGGTCCAGGCGCGCATGTTGGTGCCGGCCTGGAAGCGCTTCCGCGCGGCCCATGCCTTCAGCAGCGTTTCCTGCACCAGGTCGTCGGCAAGATCGCGGCTGCCGGAAAGCGAGCGGCCGAACGCGCGCAGATGCGGGATCACGGCCGCAAGCTGTTCCTTGAAATCCGGATCCGAAAGCGGCGCCCATTCGGCAGCTTCCGCCGGATTAGCCTCGTCGGCCGTCTTCTGGTCTGTTTCTTCGGCCACTAATCCCCACCCGGTTCAAACGAGGGTTACCCGGTCCAACCTGAACCGGAGACACATCTTTCGGAGAATGCAGGACCTGACGATCAGGTCGCCGCGACCAGGTAGATGATCGCAAACAACACTATCACCAGCGCCAACGAGATACCGAGAACATAGCGCGTCATATGGGGGGTTGCCCCGGCGCGCGCTTCAGTCGTCGTGATCGTTTCCGGTCTCTCGTCGCTCATCATTCTCTCAAGCTATGTTCCCCCGGCCAACGCGCTGCCGGATTCCATGTTCCACCAACGTTACGGCTGGATCTCAGGCAGGCACCGTTGCCGCGTCGAAGAACAGCGCCTGCGCGATCGCGGCCTTCACCGTGGACCGTTGGAACGGCTTGGTGATCAGGAAGGTGGGTTCGGGACGGGTGCCAGTCAACAGCCGTTCGGGGAACGCCGTGATGAAAATCACCGGCACCGAAAACTCGGCGAGAATGTCCTTCACCGCGTCGATTCCACTGGAATCGTCGGCCAGCTGTATGTCGGCGAGGACCAGCCCCGGCGGATGCTGGCGCGCCTGCGCGACGGCCTCGTCGCGAGTGACGGCGACTCCGGTGACGTTGTGGCCGAGGTCGCGAACGATCGTCTCTATGTCCATCGCTATGATCGGCTCGTCCTCAATGATGAGAACGTCGGCGAGAGTTTGGCGCTCGATCTCGCTCAGCGCCTCAGCGACCAGCGAATCCACGTCCTCGGGGGTGGCTCCGATCAGGAAGGCCGCATCGTCGGACGAGAAACCTTCGAGCGAGGTCAGCAGCAATGCCTGCCGCGACAGAGGAGTAATCCGCGACAGGCGAGCCTGGGCGATGCCCTCGGCGCCGCTGTAATCCTTGCTCGGCTCTTCGCCCTCCTCGACGTTCGCCGTCGACCAGATCGCGTGAAACGTCCTGTACAGTCCCAGGCGCGGATCGACGTCGCGCGGAAACTCATCCGGCTGGGCGACGATTGCTTCCAGCGTTGCGCGAACGAAGGCGTCGCCATGCGTCTGACTGCCCGTCAGGGCGCGCGCATAGCGGCGCAGGAAGGGCAGGTGCGGTGCGAGTTCCTGACCAAGCGACATATATTCGGACTCTCCCGTTCGTGAGCGGCGGACTCTTTGAGCGTGCGTAACGATCGATGCAACCCTTGCGGGGTTCAGTCAGTCGTGCCGGTACGCGTCCCCCGTGAAGTGTGCTGAGGGCTGGAACAAAGCACAAAGCATTTGGTTTCCGCTTCGCGCGGCAAGGTTGCTGCGGGTTTGTGACATAGCTGTCCAGCCGTGTCGGATTCATCAGCCCCAAGCGGTAAATCTCGCAAAACCGTTGCGCCAAAAGAGTTGAACGCTAACGAAGCGCGCTTGGACCCGCGCAAGGGGGGACGAGAAGGTTGAGTGCTAGAGAAAAGGGCGGCTCATTGGGCGGCGCTGGAGACAAAGCGGCGCCGAAAAAGGCGTCCGATGAAAAGAAGGGCCGCAAGCAGCGGGCCGGCGATATCGGGCGTGCGCTTCGCACGATCTATGACGATACGCTGCGCGAATCCGTGCCTGACGATTTCAGCGACCTGCTGGGAAAACTCAGCTAGGCCGTTGTCAGGATTTCATCCATGTTGAGCGGAGCGGCACGGCGCTTTGCTGCACTCCCCACCGCCGCGAAGTTCCTGCTGATTCTGACCGCGGCGCTGCTGCCGATCGGCGCGGCTCTCGTCTGGGCGGCGAGCCAGGGCATCCGTGATGCGAACAACGTCCTTCGCGCGCAGGCTGAGGAACAGGCCCATCTTGCCACGCAGGGCGTGGAAAGCCTGATCGCCCGCAACGCGCTGGCGCTCCGAATCGCCGCCAATGGGCGGATCGGCGACGGCGAGTCTGTCTGCTCCAACATCCAGCGGTCGCTGGCGGTTACCCCGGCCGTCGCTCAGCGCTTCGAGCTCGAGGACGCGAACGGGCAGAGGCTGTGCGAGGTCGGGACGGTGCCGGACACCGAGCAGCTTCCGCTCGTCGCCCCGGGCGACATCGCCTTGCGCATTCTGCCTGGAGAGGAGACGCTTGCCTTCCGTGTGGGCCTGGCCGACGGCATGGCGACCGGCACTTTGTCGAAGGCCGACTTGCACCGGTCTGCGCTTGGCGCCGCTCCGAACGTCGACGAACTCATCCTCAGCGATGGCAAGAATGAGATACCGATCGTTGAGGCCAGCGACGTCGGATCGGGTGAAGTCTCGATGACGCGTTGGCCGGTCGCGAACGGGCGGCTCGAAATGCATGTCGGCACGAAGGTACCGGAGATCACCACCGGCGACCGGCTGCTCCTGCTGCTGCCGTTCCTGATGTGGCTCGTCGCTGCGCTGCTTGCCTGGGTGCTTGTCAACCGGCTCTTCATTCGCCCGCTGCGCCAGCTGCAGCGGTCGGTTGTGCGCTACGAGCCCGGCGATCCCGAGTTCACCCTGCCGCGGACCATGGGCCCGGCCACGGAGATCCAGGAGCTGCGCGACGCATTCGCAAGAGCGGTCGCGCGGGTCGAGGAGTCGGAGCATAGCATGGCCGGAGCGCTCGAAGGGCAAAGGCGCCTCGTCCGCGAAGTCCACCACCGCGTGAAGAACAACCTCCAGGTCGTCGCATCCCTGATCAACATCCATGGTCGGACCGCCGAGACGTCCCATGCAAGGGATGCCTATGCGTCGATCAGCCGGCGCGTGGGAGCACTCGCGATCGTCCACCGCAATCACTTCGCCGAGATGGAAGAGAATCGAGGGATCGCGTTGCGGCCCTTGCTTTCGGAGCTGGCGGCCGAGCTTCGCGCCATGGCTCCCGAGTCGGCCAGGCACATGCGGATCGATCTGGACCTGGAGGGCGCGAACACCACTCAGGACGTCGCGGTCTCGGCCGCCTTCCTCGTCACCGAGATCGTCGAATTCGCGATGCTTCGCACGCCTGAGGACCCCGTGGAGATCTCCCTCCGGCGCACCAGCGAGCTGACCGCGCGGCTGACCTTGAACAGCAAGGTTCTCAATCCGGATGAGGAAGGAGATCGCGAGAAAATGCAGTTCGAGCGGATCATCTCCGGCCTCGCCAAGCAGCTGCGCTCTACGCTTGAGCGGAAGCTCGGCCGATATAGCGTTGAATTGCCCGTGTTTCCTCCGCGCTAGTAGGCAGAGAAATCGTTTCGGTTGCGACGAAAAAAGTTTCGCTACTACCGGAACATCTGCGGAAGAAGGGGCGTTTTACAGTTCGGATAGTGACCTTTTGCCCCCCCGCTCTCGCTATCCGCTTAAATGGGCCCGGAACCGCCAACCCTCCCCCCCCCCGGTGGCGTTTCCGGGCCCTCATTATCTCCAGCATCTGAATCGACGCCCGCAGCAGCCGCTTCCTTGCGACTGCGGCGCCAGTGGGTGACGCGGATGGCGAGGATCGCCAATTCATAGAGCCCGTAGAGAGGCACCATCAGGAGCAGCATCGACACTGCGTCGGGCGGGGTCAGGACGGCCGATACCGCGGCCGAGGCG
Organism: uncultured Alphaproteobacteria bacterium; assembly: GCA_963829625.1. GTDB lineage: Bacteria > Pseudomonadota > Alphaproteobacteria > Sphingomonadales > Sphingomonadaceae > Sphingomicrobium. The sequence goes on from CAWHJH010000009.1 coordinate 196,827, forward strand.
ACGATCGCATAGCGCCGCGACTTCACCAGCTGGTCGCGGGTCACGAGCCCCGCGCGCTCGAGGATCATGAGCAGGATCGGCAGAAGGAAGGCTACGCCGAAGCCGAACAGGAAACGGGTGCAGAAACTCAGATAATTGCCGACACCGGGGAGCGCTTCCTGCTGGACGCCGCCCACCTCGCCTTCGAAGCTCAGCAGGAAATGCAGAGCCCAGGGCATCGCGACATAGTAAGCGAAGGCCGCGCCGCCCAAGAAGAAGACCGGAGTGAACAGCAGGAAGGGCAGGAGCGCCTTCTTCTCCTTGGCGTAGAGCCCAGGCGCGACGAACTTCCAGATCTGGATGGCGAAGAAGGGGAAACCGACCATCAGTGCCGCGAACAGCGCGACCTTCACCTCGACGAAAAACGCTTCGAAGATGTCCGTGTAGATGATCTTGCCCTGCCCGGCCGCCAGCAGCGGCTGGACGAGGAAGGCGAAGATCGTCTTCGCGAAATAGAGACAGCTGAAGAAGAGCGCGACCAGGACGCCGAGCGACAGCAGCAGCCGCTTCCGAAGCTCGATCAGATGTTCGAGCAGCGGCGCCTTTGTGTCATCGATGTCCTTCACGGCAGCTCGCGCTTTTCAGGGGGCAGCTCCTCGCCCGGCTCCAGCGGCAGGTCCGGCTGCTCGAGGTCGGTGGGAGTCGCTTCGAGGAGCGCGGGATATTCCTGCATGATCCTCTCATTCTCCTCGCGCCACTTCTTCTCCATCTCCTCGAGCTCTGCCTCGCGAATCATGGCGTCGATCCCCGACTGGAAATGGCGGGCCATGCCGCGAACCTGGCCGATCCAGCGTCCAACGGCTCGAAGCGCGTGCGGAAGGTCCTTGGGGCCGATGAAGATCAGCGCCAGGACGGCGACGAGGATGAGCTCCGAAGTGTCGACGCCGAACATCGGCTCGGCCGTCCAGTGGGCTTAGCGGTCGTCGCTGGGACGCGCAGCCGGTTCCTCGGTGCGGCGCGTCTCCGGCGTCACGTCGATCGGGCGATCCTGCCCACGCGGCAGTGAGCGTGGATCGCGGCGATCCTCCTCTTCCTCGGCCATGCCCTTCTTGAAACTTTTGAGGCCCTTGGCCACGTCGCCCATCATTGAGGAGAAGCGGTTCCCGCCGAACAGCAGCAGGATGATGATCGCGAGGATCAGGATGTGCCAGAAGCTGAACGAACCCATGGGTGAAACTCCTTCAGGGTCGCCTTCTAGTCGTCCTCTTCGTCGCTTTCCAGTTGGAGCTGACCCAGCGCTTCGAAAACTCCCTCATCGAGCGGGTCGAGCAGGCCGGCGGCCTTGAGATCGTCAATTCCGGGCAGGTCCTTGCGGGAGCTCAGCCCGAAATGCGTCAAGAACTCCTGCGTGGTCCCATAAAGCAGGGGACGCCCGGGCCCCTCCCGGCGGCCCGCGGTGCGCACCCAGCCCGCCTCCATCAGCACGTCGACCGTACCCTTGGAAATCTGCACTCCGCGGATGGCCTCGATCTCCGCGCGGCTGACCGGCTCGTGATAGGCGATGATCGCGAGCGTCTCGGTCGCTGCACGGGAGAGGCGCCGTGGCTCCTCGCGAGTGCGGCGCAGCAGATGGGCGAGATCGGGCGCAGTCTGGAAATGCCAGCGACCGCCGCGTTCAACGAGCTCGATCCCCCTGCCCGCGTAGATTTCTGCGAGCGTTCGAAGCGCAGCTTCGACGTCGCCCTCGCCGGCGTGTCGCTGAATTTCCTCCACGCTCAGCGGATCGGCCGATGCGAAGATGGTCGCTTCTACCGCACGAACGAATTCGTCCATCAGGCGGCGCGCAGCTTCAGCGGCGCAAAGGGCTCGTCCTGACGAATGTCGAGCCTGCCGCGTCGAGCGAGTTCGAGCGCCGCGACGAAGCTGGATGCCAGCGCCGAGCGGCGGAATGCTGGATCGTCGCTGTTAGGCAGGAAATTGCCGATCTCCGTCCAGTCTATGGCCATCCCGATCATCTTGCTGACCCGCTCGATCGCATCGTCGAGGGTCATTACCGACCGCGAATGCACGATATGCATGGCGGGTGCGGTCCGCGCCTTGACGATGCCATAGGCCGAAAAGAGTTCGAAGGGGTTGACCTGCCAGGCCGACTTGCGGACCAGGCGCAGGCCTTCCGGAGCTCCGCGCAGGAAGACGTCACGGTTGACTCGATCGCGTCCGAGCAGCCGCGCGCCGGCTTCGCGCATGGCGTCCAGCCGCTGCAGACGCATCTGCAGGCGAAGGGCAACCTCCTCGGGGCTCGGGTCCTGCTCTGGATCCTTGGGCAGCAGCAGGCAGGATTTTAGATAGGCGAGCCATGCCGCCATCACGAGATAGTCGGCTGCGATCTCGAGCTTCAGCGCTCGGGCGTTGACGATATAATCGGTGTACTGGTCGACCAGCTGCAGGATCGAAATCTGCGCGAGATCGACCTTCTGGGCGCGCGCGAGATTGAGCAGCAGGTCGAGCGGGCCTTCCCACCCGTCCAAATTCAAATTCAGCTCCTCCGATCCGCCGGAGAATTCGAGCGCGTCTACCCCCATGTCATGAGAGTAGCTCAACTAGCGGGCATTGAAAGGTGACTCGTCATTGCGAGGAGCATGAGGAACGAAGCAATCCACAGCGTCCCTCGATGCTTCGGCACGCTCGCCATGACGGGCTAAGCCAAAGCGAGCAGCGCGTCCCGCTTCTCGACCGCGGCCGCGAAATCCATGCCGTCTTCGGGCGTGAACGTCATCGCCATCGCGCGGGCAAGGCGCGCCTCGGCCTCCTGCGAAAGCGGCGGAACGGCCTTCGCCACCAGCACCATATTGTCCATGCTTCCGTCGCAGTGGAGGGCGACGTCGCATCCGGCGGCGACGCAGGCCGCGGCGCGCTGGCCATGATCGCCCGCCAGCGCCTCCATCCCGATGTCGTCGCTCATCAGAAAGCCGTCGAAGCCGATGCGCTGACGGATGATGTCGTGGATGACGATCGGCGACTGCGAAGCCGGCCGGTTCGCGTCCCATTGCTTGTAGAGCAGGTGGCTGGTCATCCCCATCGCCGCGTTGCGCAAGCGCTCGAACGGCTCAAGGTCCACGGCCAACTCCTCTTCGCCAGCCTCGACCACGGGAAGCTCGTGATGGCTGTCCACCAGGGCTCGACCATGTCCGGGGATGTGCTTGACCACCCCCAGCACGCCCGCCGAGTGAAGCCCGTCGAGGATCGCCCGGCCAAGCGCGGCTACCTGCATCGGCTCCGCTCCCAGCGCTCGGTCGCCGACGATGTCTGATGCGCCAGGCTGGCGGACGTCGAGCATAGGCAGGCAATCCACGTTGACACCCACCTCGTTAAGCATGAGGGCCAGCGCCCGCGCGTTGACGCGAGCCGCCTCGATCGCGCTCGATGGAGCCAGCTGGTACAGTAGGTCGAACGCTTCACCGCAGGGGAAGGCAGGCCATTCCGGCGGCTTCATGCGCGCAACCCTGCCCCCTTCCTGGTCGATCAGGATAGGCACTTCCGGTCGTCCGGCGATGTTGCGGAGATCGTCCGTCATCCGCCGCATCTGGTCGCGGCTTTCACAGTTGCGGCGGAAAAGAATGAAACCGGCCGGGTCGGCGTCGCGGAAGAAGTCGCGCTCTTCGGGCGTGATCTCCGTGCCGGCCAGTCCGTAGATCGCTGCCTGCATCAATTCGCCACGAAGCAGTTCTCGCCGGCCACCTTAAGCGCCTGGCAGGCCTGACGCGCCTCGGCCGGAGACGGGGCCGCCGCTCGAAGGCGGATCCCGCCGGAGAAGGGAATGATCATCTTGTTCATCGCCGCGACCGACGGGAAGCGGGCCGACAGCGCCGACCAGGCGCGCTCCGCCTGCGCACGATTGGCGAATGCGCCGAGCTGGATCACGCTGCCCTTGCCGCCTGCCGGCTGCTCCGGCGCGGCTTCCGCCGGCTGTGGCTTGGGCGTTTCCGCGGGCTTCGGCTCAGCCGCCGGCTTGGGCGGAGGCGCAACCGCCTGCTCCGGCATGCGGCTGAGGTCGAGCTGGGCGTCGGTATCCTCGCCGGCGCTCGTCTGGAACGCCGTTTCGCTCTCCCCGGCGACATCCAGCCCGCCGGGATCGGTCGGCTTGACTTTGTAAGGCTTAGGATCGGCCCGGATCAGCTCGGGAGCGCCGGCTACCTCGCCGACATTCTGCCGGCCGAGCCAGAAGAAGGTCGCCGAGACGAGAGCAGCGGCGAGGAGGACGACCAGCAACGCCGCGAGCATCCGCCTTGCCGGAATTCCGCTTGGTCCGTCCTCGTCGTCAACCGCCTCTAGCCACGGCAGCTGCTCATCATAGGCCGGCCGGCTGTCGCTCATTCCCGCTACCCCTCGCCCCCGCCAAATCGACGACCAGGCAGCTTTGCCCAATCGACCTCATACGCTGGCAAAGCACTTCGGAATGGGCCTGTGAAGTCGTCCCGACCTGCAGCCAGTAATAAATGCGGCCAGTGCGCGACGGCAGATCGGTCACGACGGCCGGAAGCCGCTTGAACGACGGAGACAGCTGGGCGAGCTGGGACCAGGCCTTCTTGCCCTTCTCCAGGCTGCCATAGGCGCCGATGCGAACCATTCGGCCCGACACCCCGTCCGACTTCCACGGATTCGAGTAGGCGACGGTCTTCTTCTCAGGGACCTTCTTCGCCGCGGCCGCCGCTTTGGGGCGCGTCGTCTTCGCGCGATGAACGACGTCCCGCCGGTGCGAGGCGGACGCGATGCGAACCTCTTCCTGCTGGCGAATGACAACCGGCGCGGGGAGAGGAGCAGGCTCGACGCGAGGCATCACGGGCTCCGGCTGAATCGGCGCGGGCTCGGACAGCGGGTCGGCGGCCGGCAGGTCGACGCGCGTTTCGGGTTGCGTCTGAACGGCGGGCTTTGGTGCCAGCGCGCCGTTCATCCCCAGCCAGAATGATACAGCAGCGATTATCGCGACTGCGGAAGCCGCGAGGAACGCTACGACCCAGTTAGCCGAACGTTTTTTCGGCCGCCGCCTGACATCGTCCGTCAGCCAGGGAAGCCGCTCGAAATCCCGCGCAATTGTGTCCCCCATCGGCTCAGCGCATCTCCTCGGTGGCAGCCACGCCCATGAGGGCGAGGCCACTGCGTATGACCTGCCCAATTCCTAGCGCGAGTTCGAGCCGTGCGCGAGAAAGTTCTGGGTTGTTATCAACAAGAAAACGGCGTTCCGGATCATCGTTGCCGCGGTGCCACAGCGCATGCAACGCTGCCGCCAGATCGTAGAGGTAAAATGCGATCCGATGCGGCTCGTGAGCCATGGCCGCAGCCTCGACCGTCCGCGGATATTGCGCGGCGACCTTCACCAGCGCGATCTCCTCATCATCCAGGAGCTTGAGGTCGGCCGTCGCTTCCAGGTTCAAGCCCGCTTCCGCCGCCTTGCGCTTCAGCGAGCTGATCCGCGCATGGGCGTACTGCACGTAGAAGACCGGGTTGTCCTTGGACGCCTCGACCACCTTGGCGAAGTCGAAGTCGAGCGGAGCATCGGCGCGCCGGGTGAGCATCATGAAGCGCACCACGTCCTTGCCGACCTCACTCACGACATCCGCAAGCGTGACGAAAGAGCCTGAGCGCTTGGACATCTTCACCGGCTCGCCGGCACGGAACAGCCGGACCATCTGGACGAGCTTCACGTCGAGGTCGACGCGACCGTCGGTCAGCGCCTTCACCGCTGCCTGCACGCGCTTGACCGTGCCCGCATGGTCGGCGCCCCAGATGTTGACGAGATGATCGGCGGCCTTCGCCTTCTGCCAGTGATAGGCGGCGTCGGCGCCGAAGTAGGTCCAGCTGCCGTCCGACTTCTTCATCGGGCGGTCCTGGTCGTCGCCGAACTCGCTCGAACGGAACAGGGTCAGCTCGACCGGCTCCCATTCGTCATGCGGATCGAGGCTCTTCGGCCGCTCGAGCTCGCCTTCATAGACCAGGCCCTTCTGGCGCAGCACGTCCATTGCCTCGCCAACGGCGCCGGAGCCCTGAAGCTCGGCCTCGGACGCGAAATGGTCGTGATGGATCCCGAGTAGGCCGAGATCGTGCCGGATGAGGTCGAGCATCGCCGACACCGCACGCTTGCGGAAAACCGCCAGCCAGACATCGTCGGGCTCACTGGCGTACTGGTCGCCGAATTCCTCGGCGAGCGCTGCGCCTACCGGGACCAGATAGTCACCGGGATAGAGACCTTCGGGGATCTCGCCGATGTCCTCGCCCAGCGCCTCGCGGTAGCGCATGTGGAGCGAGCGGGCGAGAACGTCGACCTGCGCGCCTGCGTCGTTGACGTAATATTCCTTGGTGACCCGAAACCCGCGGCCTCGAGCAGCCGGGCCAGCGCATCGCCGACCACCGCCCCCCGGCAATGGCCCATGTGCATCGGGCCCGTCGGGTTGGCGGAGACATATTCGACGTTGACCCGCTCGTTGTTTCCGATCCTCGACAGGCCGTACGCATCGCCTTCGCGAAGGATCGTCTCCAGCTCCTTGCGCCACGCGTCGGGCGAGAGGCGGATGTTGAGAAAGCCGGGACCCGCGATCTCCACGGAGGTGACCCCCGGCAGCGATTGCACCTTGGGCGAGATCGCGGCGGCCAGAGCGCGCGGGTTCGTGCCCGCGCCCTTCGCAAGCACCATTGCGGCATTGCTCGCCAGGTCGCCGTGCGTCGGGTCGCGCGGGGGCTCCACCGCCACGGCGCGGCGGTTCAGCTCGGCCGGCAGCACGCCTTCGGACTGTAGTTCATCGAGCACCCCGTCGAGGAGCGCGGCATAGCGGGCGTAAAGGCTCAACTTCTCACCAAGGTCTGGAAAGCGGCGGCTCTAGCGCAGCCGCGCCGGTGCGTCACGTCTCCTTGAAATGCATCGGAGCCAAGCCCGACTGACCTTGAGAACTGATTTGGCCGCGACCCCTTGGCGCTTCGCTCGCTTCGGTTGGTCTCATTTTGGCACAATTTGTTGACGGATGTTTAGAGAGTCGTAAATAAAGAATTAACAGCGCACCGGAAAATGCGTAAATACAGCGAGCTAGACGATTCGCCCCCTTTGAGGGGGTCGGGTCCCGGGCAAGTACCAAAGGGGACTGAAAGATGAAATTCGCACTTAAGACCGCACTGGCCGGTCTGGCGCTGGCGAGCGCGGTGCCGACGTCGGCCGCGATCGTGTCGTACAACGGCACGAACTATAACCCTGGTGACATCATCACCATCTTCTTCGACGGGTTCACGAACGGATCAGTCGTTCCCGGGCTCACGTCGACGCTCTCCCTGACCGTTCAACAGCGTGAACGCTGCGGGTGACTACGTCTTCACCTATGCGCTGACCAACACGTCGAGCGGCGCGCTTGCAGCCTGCGGTCCGAGGTGACCGCTTTCGGGTTCAACACGAATCCGAATCCGGACGTCGCCGCTTCCTCGATCACGTCTACCGCAGTGGACGCCGACGACCGGCTGACCGGCATCTCGTCCGGCTCGATCAGCAATGGCACGTCCGTCGAGATCTGCGGAACTGGCGGTCCCAACTGCGCCGGTGGCGGTAGCACGGGCCCCGACGTTGGTGAAACGTCCGGCGGCCAGTTCATCCTGGCGTTCCTCGGCGCCGATCCGGGAACCGTGACGCTGACCAATGCGACGGTTCGCTATCAGTCGACCGGCCTTACTGGCTCGGGTTCCGCAATCGGGCGCCCGACTCCGCCTGTCCCTGAACCGGCGACCTGGGCGATGATGCTGTTCGGTTTCGGCGCAGTGGGCTACACGCTCCGCCGCCGCCGCCGGACGAGCATTGCGCAGCTCGCATAGTATCGCGTTCCGCTTGAAGCGGTCCCTTTTGAATAGCACGCAGTGAAGTGAGCCCGCTTCTCCAGGTTCAAAGCCTGGAGAGGCGGGCTCAAACTTTGCGGGGCCCGCCGCCTCCTACGCGACACCGGGGTGACGGGTCCCACCAAAGCCACGTGAAGGTTGAGCGGTCCGCCTCTCGGCGAGCGGCGCGAGGACGCGGGGCCCTACCCGAAAATCAGAAGCGATCAGGCAGATCGACCGGGCCGACCAGCTCCCGGTGCCGGGCGACGGCGAAGCGGTCCGTCATGCCCGCTATGAAGTCCCCGATCGTGCGCAGCCTCTGTGTCTCGCCCTGTTCGGTTCGCCAATCGACCGGCAGCAAGGACGGGTCGTCGCGATAAGCAGCGAACAGTCCAGCCACCACGCGCTGAGCTTCCATTCTTACGGGCACCAGTTCAGCCGCATTGTACAGGCGCGTGTAGAGGAAGTGCTTGAGCGCCCTTTCCTCCTCCGACAGCGCTGAGGAGAATCCGGCGAGCTGCCTGCCCGCCGAGCGGACGTCATCCGGGCTGGCGACCCCCGTTTCGGCGATCCTCTCCCGGGTTTCCGTGATCAAATCGCCAACCATCGTGCCGATCTGGTCGCGCACCAGCGCTCGCAATTTCTTGCCGGTGGAGAGGCCCGGGTGGCGGCGGTCGATCTCGTCCCAGTGCCGCCTTACGATGGGGATCTCGATCAATTCGTCCAGGTCGAGCAGCCCGGCCCTCAGCCCGTCGTCGATGTCATGATTGTCGTAGGCGATATCGTCGGCCACCGCCGCGACCTGCGCCTCCAGCGAGGGCCAGCGATGAAGTTCCAGGTCGAACGCCGCATTCGCTTCCGACAACGCCCAGGTCGGCTTGGCGATCGGCCCATTGTGCTTGGCGAGGCCTTCGAGCGCATCCCAGCTGAGGTTCAGGCCGTCGAAGCCCGGGATAAGGCGCCTCCAGCTTCGTCACGAGGCGTATGCTGTGGGCATTATGGTCAAAGCCACCGGCGCTCGCCATTGCATCCTGCAAGGCGTCCTCGCCGGCATGGCCGAACGGCGGATGGCCGAGGTCGTGGGCGAGGCAGAGCGCCTCCGTCAGGTCCTCGTTCAGCCCCAGCACCCGGGCGACGGTGCGCCCGATCTGCGCGACTTCTATGCTGTGGGTGAGGCGGACGCGGTAATGATCTCCATCGGGCGCGACAAAGACCTGGGTCTTGTGACGAAGCCGGCGAAAGGAGACGGAATGAATGATGCGATCGCGGTCGCGCTGGAAGATGTCGCGAGGCCCGCGCGGAGCGGCATCGACTTCCGGATGGGCCCTGCCGCGCGACTGGGATGGCTGCGCGGCAAGAGGGGAAGTCATTCGGAGGGCAGTTTCCTGATCGGCTGGCCGGGTTTGCTGGCCCACGTAAAGGCTTCAATCCGGACGGACGCAAGGTCGTCGGCGAAAATATTCGCCTCTTCATTGTTGCGGAACGGACCGATCAACAGACGGGCACGGCCCGGTTCCTCGGCTACGTAGCCGTTGATGCCTTCGAACAGGTCGCGGTTGCGCTTCCTCATGCGGTCGAACTGATCGGGAAGCTCATTGGCGTTCGGGCCGCTTGCGAGCTGAATCCAAAGCTTGCGCGAGCCACCGGCAACCGCATCCGACCTTGCCCGTTGCGTCGCAATCGCGGGCAACGAGACCGAAGCCATCTGCTGTGGAGCTGCCTGCGGGGCCGCTTCCGGCGCAGGTTCGGAGGCGGGCGCCGCGGAATTCGCGTGTGTCGCCTGCGACAGCCACTGCTCGATCGAACCGATCCGATCCTCGTCGGGCTGCGTCGGCGACGGATTGCGCTGGATGATCTTCACCGGAGTGATCGTGACGGGCAACCTTGTGGCGACCTGCGTGTCTAGCGAATGCGGGAAGATGCCGAGATTGACGGCTGCAGCCTTCTGGTTGGACCGAAGCGCCGGCAGCTTCCGGAAGAAATAAGCCATGTTCGAGGACGAGCCGGGCATGGCAGCGTCGATCGCGCTCTTGGCGCCGTTCGCGTCGCCGGTCAGGGCGAGGACGAATGCCCGCGTGCGCGCTCCGGCTGCATCGCCGCGCGCCATCAGCGGCGAGAGCAGTGAGAGCGCCTCCGACTTCTGCCCGGAAATGGCCAGGCTGAGCGCCAGGCGGCGACGCGCCTCGTCCCCGTCGCGGCCGGACAATGCAGCGCGATAGTCCGCCTGCGCCTGGGAATGCTGTCCGACGAGATCGTAGGCGAGGCCGCGATCGGCCCCGATCATCGCCTGCGTGGCGCCCCGCTGCGTCGCGCGGGCAAAATATTGGAGAGCCGCGGCACCATCGCCCTCGATCGCGAGCGCCGCTCCCATACCTGCCTGCGGAAGCGGGCTGGCGGGCCAGGCTTCTTCGGCACGGCCGAAGAAGCCCGCTGCAGCCTGGCTATCGCCGAGAGCAAGTGAAGCGCGCCCGGCGCCAACCAGAGCGTCGAAACTGTCAGGACTGGTGCTGAGCACCTTCATGTTGCGCGCCAGTGCGTCGGAAGGAGTCTCGCCCCTTCCGCCAACCGAAACCTGCGCGTTCGCAACCGCAGGAACGCCTGCGAGTACCGCGCCTACCACTGCTAAAATCACCGACGCTACGCGAACGCCGGTCCCACCCTTTGCCATGCAAACCCCCATGGCAGACCTGAGCTTGCTCAAACCTTGCTGCCTAGAGAGTTAACGCCGAGACGTTGCCGAAGGGCGGCGAGCCGCCCTCGCCTGCACGCTTACTGGTTGTTCTGCCGGTTCAGGAAGCGCGGGATGTCGATCGGCTCGCGGCGATAGGTCGGGGCCGAATCCTCGTCGTTGACCTGCGCCTGGGCTGCACCGCGCGCGATGTTCGACATGCGCTCGAACAGGGTGCCCGTCTCGCGGACCTTCGGCTTCTCTTCAGCCACGGGCGCCTCGATGCCTGCCGTATCGTCCTCGTCGGTCGGCGGCGCGATCGGCGCGGAGCCGACTGGAGCAGTCAGCACGTCGTCACTGTCGAGCAGGAGCTCATCGCCCTCGTCCATCTCGTCGGTCAGCTCGAGCGTGTCCTCGACGTCGGTCTCTTCTTCCATCGTGGAAGCCGAAGCGGGCGGCGGAGTAACGGGCACGGCCGCGACCGGAGTTGCAGCCGTCGCGCGCGGGAAGGCGAACACCTTGCCGGGCTGCGGCTGCTGGGCGATTTCGGCCTCGATACCGGTGGCGACGACCGACACGCGGATCTTGCCGTCGAGATCGTTGTTGAACGCCGAGCCCCAGATGATGTTCGCGTCCGGATCGACCAGTTCCTTGATATGGCTCGCGGCCTCGTCGACCTCCATCAGGCGCATGTCCTCGCCGCCGGTGATGGAGATGATGACGCCCTTTGCGCCCTTCATCGAAACGCCGTCGAGCAGCGGGTTCGAGATCGCCTTCTCGGCGGCCTCGATCGCGCGATTGTCGCCCGACGCTTCGCCCGTGCCCATCATCGCCTTGCCCATCTCGCCCATGACCGAGCGGACGTCGGCGAAGTCGAGGTTGATGAGGCCGGGCATGACCATCAGGTCGGTGATCCCGCGAACGCCCTGCTGGAGGACCTCGTCCGCCATTTCGAACGCTTCCTTGAAGGTCGTTTCGGAATTGGCGAGCCGGAACAGGTTCTGGTTCGGAATGACGATGAGCGTGTCGACGTGCTGCTGCAGCTCCTCGATGCCGGAATCGGCAGAACGGCCGCGGCGAGCGCCTTCGAACGCGAAAGGCTTGGTGACGACGCCGACCGTCAGGATACCCTTGTCGCGGGCCGCCTTGGCGATGACCGGGGCCGCTCCAGTGCCGGTTCCGCCGCCCATTCCGGCCGCGATGAAGCACATGTGCGAGCCTTCGAGAGCACGCTCGATCTCGTCGAGAGTCTCCTCGGCCGCCGCGCGCCCGATCTCCGGCCGCGAGCCCGCGCCCAGGCCCTGGGTGATCTTGAGGCCAAGCTGTATCCGCCGGTCGGACGTTGAGGTGTTCAGCGCCTGAGCGTCCGTGTTGGCGACGATGAAATCGACGCCCTGCACATCGGCACGCATCATGTTCGCGACGGCGTTGCCGCCAGCGCCGCCGACGCCGATGACGCTGATCCGGGGCCGTAGCTCGTCGACTTCCGGCCGGATGAAATCGATGCTCATGGACTAACCCCCTTCAAGCGCACCTATCGCGCTGATCCTCCACCGTGATTCTTCTGAATCATCGCGAGTCTCAAGCCAAGCGAAAAAGTTAACACGCCTCGAAAAAAGTGAAAATGAAGTGGCTTCAAAGACTCAGTCGCGCGACGGTTGTTCCCCGTCGAGGTCGACCTGTTCGATTTTCGGTACGCCCACGGCCCACCAGGCCGCGCCGATCGCGGCGATCACCGCGGTCAGCACGAACGCGCTGTTGTAGCCCGCACGCTGGACGACGATGCCGGTGACGATCGGGCCGACAATTCCAGAAACGTTGCCGATCGCGTTCTGCACCCCAACCCAGGTTCCAGATGCCCGCGGCCCGGCGAACATCTGAGCGACGGCGTACAAATTGAGCGACAGCGCCGCCGACGCCGCGCCCGCCAGGCAGAGCAGGATGCCGATCGTCACGGCGTCATGCGCGAAGGCCAGGCCAAGGATGGAAGCCGCAGCAAGAAGCTGGCTGGCGACCATCATCCAGCGCCGGCACGCGGCTTCCGAGCGGCCCGAGCGGGTCCACCAATCCGAGAAATGGCCATAGCCGAGCGCGCAGGCGCCCTGGACCGCATAACCGAGCGTCGCGAGCAGAGTCATCTCACCAATGCTGAAACCACGCGACTTGGTCAGGAACAAGGGCAGCCAGGCGAGGAGGAAATAGAAGCAGTAATTGCCGAGCGCGTGGACGATGGACATCGACCACAACGGCCATTTCGTGAGCAGGGACCCGAGCGGAACGCGCTGACCCTCGTCCAGATGCCCGGTGGTCGGCAATGCCCGGACGGTCTGCTGCCAAGGCAGCAACCAAAGCAAGGTGACGAACCCAAACGTAAAGAAAATCGCATGCCAGCCCCAGCTCTGCAGGATCAGGCCGCCGGCCAGCGTCCCGACGGCGGGCCCCAAAGCGAGCCCGGTGGCGACAGCGGCATTGGCCACGCCGCGCCGCTCTGGCTCGACGTGCCTCGCGATGATCTTCGAACTTCCGGGAAAGGAAATGCTTTCACCAACGCCCAACATGATCCGAAGGACGAGAAGCGAGAGGAACCCGCCGGCGAACCCCATCAGCAGGGTGGCCCCGGCCCAGAGCAGGATACCCCACGCCATCAACTTGTAGACGGAGAAGCGATCGCACAGCCAGCCGGCAAACATCTGCACCGGCGCGTAAATCCAGAAGAAGGCCGAGAAGACGACTCCATAGGCTTCCTCGGACAGGCCGAGGTCCGACTTCATCAGTGGCGAAGCAATGCCGATGGCGCCGCGATCGACATAGTTGAGAAAGACGGCAGCGCCGAGGAGGAGGATCAAAGCGTTTGTCGCGGGCCGAGCGCCGATTGCCGCCATGCATTCTCCCCTGATCACGCCGCCGAATGTTCCGAATGTTCACAGTGACGAACGTGTTTTCCCGACCCGCTTGTCCTCACGCGCGGCACTCAAGGCAGACGAGCGGCCGCCGTAGCCAAGCAGAGCAAACCCTATTTCGCCAGCCTTATGTTCTCGGGGGAAGCGAATGTCGGCCTTCGACCCAGTGCGGACATTTCGATCCTGCCATTGCGCCCCGCTACTTATGAGGGCAGGTTCTCACCCGGGGGAGCAACCACATGCCGAAATCGATCGCGCGCTTGGCGCTTGTCAGCCTGGTGCTCGGGACCCAGCCGGCCAGCCAAGCCCTGGCGGCCGACCCGCCGCTTCGCCCCGACCAGGCAGCCTTCCGCGAGCTTTACGAGGAGCTCGTCGAAACCAACACGACGCTGAGCAGCGGCAGCTGCACACTCGCCGCCGAGCGGATGGCGGCGCGCCTGAAGGCTGCAGGAATGCCGGACGACAAAATCACCCTCTTCGCCGATCCTGAACATCCCAAGGAAGGCGGCCTCGTCGCCGTCTATCCAGGTACGTCCAAGACCCTGAAGCCGATCCTGGCCATCGCCCATATCGACGTCGTCGAAGCGAAGCGGGAGGATTGGGTCCGCGATCCATTCACGCTGATCGAAGAGAAGGGCTATTTCTACGGGCGCGGAACGCTCGACGACAAGGCGATGGCCGCCACGCTGGTCGACACGCTGATCCGATTCCAACGCTCCGGCTACAAGCCCAAGCGTAGCGTCAAGATCGCGCTCACCTGCGGCGAAGAGACGAACGGCGCATTCAATGGAGTGGAATGGCTGGCGGCGAACAAGCGCGACCTGATCGATGCCGAGTTCGCCTTGAACGAAGGCGGAGGGGGCACGTCCGACGGAAAAGGCAAGGTCGTCGAGCAGGCCATGCAGGTCGGCGAGAAAACCTTCGCGACTTACCGCCTCGAAACCCGCAATTCGGGAGGGCACAGCTCAGTTCCGCGCCCGGACAACGCCATCTATCAATTGGCTCGAGCGCTCGTCCGTATCGAAGCGCATGAATTCCCGCTGGAGATGAGCGAGACCACACGGACGTACTTCCGAGAGGCAGGCGCGGGGCGCAAGGACGAGACCGGCGCCGCAATGGTCGCGCTGGCAGCAAATCCCGCAGACAAGGCCGCTGAATCAATCGCCAATAAAGACCCGTTCCTCCATTCGAACCTGCGCACTACCTGTGTCGCGACAATGCTCGATGGCGGGCATGCGCGAAACGCCTTGGCGCAGCGAGCCGGTGCATTTGTGAACTGCCGCATTTTCCCGGGCCATTCGGTCGAGGAGATCCGTACCGAACTTGCGAGGGTCGCGGCCGATCCTGGAGTGACGGTGGCCGTCCTTCCGCCGCTGCGGCCAAGCCCGCCGGCGCCCCCGCTCGATCCGAAGGTCATGGACCCAGCCAAGAAACTGGCGGCGAAATACTTCCCCGGGGTGCCGGTCGTGCCGACCATGTCGAACGGCTACACCGACGCGACCTTTCTAGGTGCCGCCGGAATCCCCACCTACGGAGTGCCGGGAGCTTGGGCCGATCCAGACGGTAACGGGGCCCATGGGCTGAACGAGCGGATCGAGGCCCGCTCACTCTTTGTAGGCCGCGATTACCTCTTCGACCTGATCAAGGCCTATGCGGATTAGCTTCTGCCGGTAAGCGCCGAGCCAAGGTCCGCTTTCCACCCATTGCTGGCATTGGGCTCCGTCTTGGATTTCCACCCAAGGCCGCCAAGCGCCAGCGAGAGTTCTCGTATTTCCGCGATCCTGCCCGTGCTAAGGCGACCGCCGTCCCAGTTGCTCATCGTGACGCAATTCAATTCGTCCCGACGGAGGCAACCGTGAGCAATGTGGTCCAGAGGCAGCGGCTCGACAACAAGGTGGCCATCATCACCGGAGCCACCGGTGGGATCGGCGAGGCAACCGCAAGACTTTTTCTCGATCTCGGCGCAAAGGTCATGCTGGTTGGTCGCTCCGCCGACAAGCTAGCCGCGACCAGGGGCCGGCTCGAGGCCCATGGCGATGTGGGCGACAGTATTTCCGACGCGGCTGACGAGGTAGGTATGGCGGCAGCGGTCGCGGCCACGCTCGACCGCTTTGGCGGTCTCGACATCCTGATAGCCAATGCAGGAACCGAGGGCGTGCTGAAGCCGATCGAGGCGCTGTCGGTCGAGGAATTTGAAGACACGATGCGGACGAACGTCACCGGCGTCTGGCTGGCGATGAAGCATTGCGTGGAACCCCTCAAGGCGCGCGGCGGTGGGTCGATCGTCGCTTTGTCGTCCATCGCCGGAGTGATCGGCTTTCCGGCCATGGCGCCCTATATCGCCAGCAAACATGCCGTGTACGGCCTAGTCAAAACCGCCGCACTGGAGCTTGGCCCGTCGAACATTCGCGTCAACGCGGTCGGACCCGGCCCTATCGACAATCGCATGATCGATTCGCTTCAGAAGCAGCTGGCGCCGGACGATCCCGCGGCCCTGCGCAGCGGTATCGAAGCCAGCATTGCCATGCGGCGTTACGGCACCAACGAGGAAGTGGCGCACTTGCTCGCCTTCCTAGCCAGCGATGCATCGTCATACTGCAATGGATCGATCCACATGATCGACGGAGGCTATGTCGCAGCCTGACATTCGCGACCCGGGGAGCGTCGCTTAGGGCCCAGCATGGATCACCGGGATCCGACTGGCGACGATCTCCGAGGTCCGGCGATCGATCGACCACAAGGTCCGCGGCTCCCGGGGGTCCCAGTCGATCGCCTGCCCTCCGGTTACCGTCGGAATGATGGCGACGAGCTCCAGCCGGGGGCCGTGCGCCGGCAAGCGCAGAGCGTAGAGTTCGGCCGCGTCGTGCCCGGTAACGTAGAGCAAACCATCCGCGTTCCACGCCCCGCCTGACGAGCTTCGTGGCGCCAATCGCCGAAGCACTTCTTCCGGGAACAGCCATGCCTCCTGCTCGACGAAATCCGGCGAAAAACGCACAAGCGTCGTCGAGCGGTGGTCGCGGCCCGGCTCTCCTCCCTTGCCGTCGTAATTGGCAAAGCAAGCCCACCAGCTGCCGTCATGCAGGTCGAGCCAGGTCAGCGATCCCCGCGCCTCGCCGAGGCTGCGCGTGGAAATGTGCCGGAGCGTCTCCGCGTCGAACGTCTCGACCGAGCTGGCCATCGGCAACTCGGGATAGTTCGATCCAGCGCAGACGAGGCTGCGTTCCACGAGGGTGCAGCTGTTCAAATGCTTGAACCGCTTGGGATCGCCTCGCCACCGGGCGACGCGCTTGCCCGTCGTCGGATCATATTTGCCGATCGCGGAATCATCGATCGCGTAGAGGAAACGGGCGCCGGCGGCGACGCCCTGATGCGCCTCGGGAGCATGAAAGCGCGCCGTCTCGACGGCTGGCGAGCTGATTGCTTGCAGGAGAAGCGCGGCCAGGATCATCGACCGATCCTACAGCGCGAACGTCCGCTTTTCACCCAAAGCCGACTATTGGGCTCGGTTAAATCCCGCCCTTCATCGCTGCGAGCAGGCGGCCCATCATCCCCGTCGCCTGCTTCTTTTGCGTGTTCTTGCCAATCGCCAGATCGCGGATGTCGCCGCTTCGCGAGGAGGCCAGACAGGCAAGGCCGACGAGCGTCGAGAAGGCGGGCCCGCTGTGAGCGTCAGGCAGGCCGGTGAGCTGCTTCGGACGGCCCACGCGGACCGAGCGGCCGAGCACGCCCTGCATGTAGTCGGCAATGTTCTTGAGCTCCGCGCCGCCGCCGGTCAGCACGACCTGGCGGCCGACCGGTCCGGTGAAGCCGAGGCCCTTCAGCGCTTCCTCGATCTTCGCCGTCAGTTCCTCGACGCGCTGGCGGATGACCGTCATCAGCTGGGCGCGCGTGATCCGCATCGGATCGACGCCGTCTTCCGTTCCCATCTGCCGCGCCTCGATCATCTCGTGATTGTCGCGTGGGGACGTCATCGCCGAGCCGTAGAAGCACTTCAGCCGCTCGGCATCGCGGCGCTGAACTCCGAACGCACAGGCGATGTCGTCGGTGATGTCCTTGGCCCCGAGCGGGATCGAACGAAGCCCGAGCAGCATTCCACCGGCGTGCAGCGAAACGTTCGTGACCTCCGCGCCAAGCTCGACCAGCGCGACGCCGAGGTCGCGCTCGTCCTCGGTCAGGCAGGCGAGCGCCGCCGCGACCGGGGAAGCGACGATCCCCTTCACGCCAAGATGCGCAGAGCGGATCACATAATCGATGTTGCGGATCGGCGCCGGGTCGGCGGCGACGACGTGGATGTCCACGCCAAGGCGGTCGGCGTGCAGGCCGATCGGGTTCTTCACGCCATCGACCCCGTCGATGGTGTAGAGCGCCGGATGCGCGTGAAGCACCACCTGCCCGTTGCGATCGATCGCTCCACGCCCACCCGCCAGGAGTTCCTCTATGTCCGACTGCTCCACCTGGTGGCCGCCAAGCTCGACCTCGACATTGGCGAGGTCGCTGGCGAGCCCGCCAGCGCCGAAGCTGGCCCAGACGTCCTCGATGGTAAGCCCGGACATGCGCTCAGCAAGCTCGACCGCCTCGCGGACCGCATGCTCGCTTGCGGACATGTCGGTGACATAGCCGCGCTTCACGCCGCGGCTCTCGCGCTGGCCGGTGCCGAGCACCTGCAGCCGCCCGTCGTCGGTCAGCGTGCAGATCAGCGCCCCGACCTTCGAGGAGCCGATGTCCAGCGCTGCAATCAGGGGTTGATCAGCCGGTGCGGCCACGTGTCCGGTCAGCCCTCGACGGTTTGAGTGATTTCGGGTTGGATCGGCTCGCCCGGCGCGCGCGGCAGGCGGACGATCATCTTCCCCGGAATGCGAAGGTCGAAGCGGACGAGCCCGCGTCCGAGCAGGCCATTCGACTGATCGGCCCTGGCGAATTTCGCAAGCGCGGCACGAGCCGCCTGCTCACCCTCCGGCAGGGCCACGATCTCTCCGGACTGGAAGCTCAGGTCCCAGCGCCGTCCCCCGACCCAGGTCGCGGAGGCGAGCTGGGCCTGCATGGTCGGAGAATCCGCAAGGATCGCCTTGAGCTGACTTGCGCGCGCGTTCGCGCCGGGCCCGATCACCAGCGGCAGGTCGGGCATATTGTCGATCTTGACGCGGTCGAGGACGACTCCATCCGAATCGATCAAAGCGAGGCGCTGGCGGTCCTGCCACAAGGCCGCCGGAGTGCGCTCGACGATGTCGATCACCAGAGTGTCCGGAAGGCGCCGGGACACGCGGGCGTCCTGGACCCATCCGAAGCGAAGGAGCCGATCTCGGATCCGGGTCACGTCGACCAGGGGCTGGGCCGGCTTGGTCTTGCCCGCACTGGCGGCCGCGCGGCGGAGCTCGTCGATGACGACTGCATCGACCAGCTTGCGGTCCATCTGCTTGATGCCGACGATCTGATAGCCGTCGACGCGGAAACCGGCGCTGCCGACCGCCTCGCCGGCGGAGAAAGCGGCCTTTGCCGGCAAATCGAGCGCGATCGCCGCCGCGCCCGCCATCAGCACCAGGAAGCCGGTGAAGCCGAACGCGGCGAGCTTGTTCGCTCGGGCGCTCGAAAGCGCCTTCGATGATGCGCTCTTGCGCTTCGATTTGGTCGCCGTGCCCCGCCGCGCAGCCATCGCCTACCCCTTCTGCCTGGCGAGCGCTTCCTCGATCAGCCGCTCCACCAGTTCCCCGTAGCTGATGCCGCGTACCTTCGCCTGCTCTGGCACAAGGCTCAAGGGGGTCATTCCGGGTTGAGTGTTGACTTCCAAAAGAAAAATGCCGGCTTCGCCCTGCTCGTCGTCCCAGCGGAAGTCGGAACGCGACGCTCCGCGGCAGCCCAGCAGCCTGTGCGCCTTCGCCGCCATGTCCATCATCGACCGGGCGATATCGTCCGGAACCTGCGCTGGGCAGACATGTTCGGTCAGGCCGTCGGTATATTTCGAATCATAGTCGTAGAAGCCGACCTTCGGCTTCAGCTCGGTCACCGCGAGCGCCTCATCGTTGAGCACAGCGACGGTCAGCTCGTGCCCCTTCACAAACGGCTCGGCGAGCAGGCTGTCGAAATGCTTCCAGGGGCCTTCGACGTCCCGGCCGATCGGGTTGCCGTAATTACTTTCGGTGGTGACGATCGCGACGCCCACCGACGAGCCCTCGTTGACCGGCTTCAGAACGTAGGGCCGTGCCATCGGGTCCTCGCGATACAGGCTATCGCTCTCCACGACCTTGCCCGCCGGCATGCGCACGCCGTGGGGCACGAGCACCATCTTCGTGAGCTCCTTGTCGATGGCGATGACCGACGTCTCGAGACCGCTGTGCGTGTAGGGAATCTGCATCAGGTCCAACATGCCCTGGACCGTCCCGTCCTCCCCCGGCGTGCCGTGGAGCGCATTGAACACGACGTCGGGACGCAAGCCCGTCAGCACCTGAGCGACGTTGCGATCCATGTCGACCTCGGTGACGTTCGACCAGCCGCGTGTCCGCAGCGCCTCGGCGACTCCGCGGCCGCTGGTCAGCGAGACCTCACGCTCTGACGACCAGCCGCCCATCAGGACTACGACGTGCAAATCCTTGTTCATTCCATGCCAATCCGCTGGATTTCCCATTCAAGGGTGATGCCGGAAGTTTCCAACACCCGGCGGCGGACTTCCTCGCCCAGCGCCTCGATGTCGGCGCTGGTGGCGGTACCGAGATTGAGCAGGAAGTTGCAATGTTTTTCCGAGACCTGCGCGCCGCCGAGCGTGAGGCCACGGCAGCCTGCCGCATCGACCAGGGCCCAGGCCTTGTGCGCGGGCGGATTCTTGAAGGTCGATCCGCCTGTCCGGCTGCGCAGCGGCTGCGATTCCTCGCGGGCGCGGGCGATCGCGTCCATCTCCGCCCCGATGGCTTCGGGTCTTCCCGGCGTACCGCGGAAGGTCGCCTCGACCACGACCGATCCCTCCGGCACTTCGCTGTGCCGGTAGGTGTAGCCGAGCCTGTCGAGCGGCCATTTTTCAATCGTGCCGTCGCGCAGGACGACCCGCGCCTCGACGAGGATATCCTGCACTTCGCGGCCATAGGCCCCGCCGTTCATCCGGACGAAGCCGCCCACGGTGCCGGGGATGCCGCGAAGAAATTCCATGCCGGCAATGCCTGCGTCGCGAGCGGTGGAGGAAACGAGGATGCCGCTTGCCCCTCCGCCGCAGCGCAAGGTCACGTCGTCGAGCTTCTCGATCTTCGAGAAGGCCTTACCGAGCCGGACCACGACGCCGGGCACTCCGCCGTCGCGGACGATCATGTTCGACCCCAGCCCGAGCGCCATGACCGGCACCTCCGGGTCCAGGTCCCTGAGGAAGCTCGTAAGGTCGTCCTCGTCCTTCGGCTCGAACAGCCATTCGGCGGTTCCGCCGCTCTTGAACCAGACGAGCGGGGCGAGCGGTGCGCTCGGTGTGAGCTTTCCCCGGACCGCGGGGATGGTAGCGACGCTCACTTGCTCGCTCTCGCCCGCTGCAGGCAGTCCGCCAGGCCGCCCGCCCATTTCGTGATGTCGCCGGCGCCCATGCAGATGATGAGGTCGCCGGGGGCGGCGAGATCGCGCAGGGCGAGGGCGAGGTCGTCGAGGTCGGCAACGGTCCGCACCATTCGGTGGCCATGGGCGCGCAGCCCTTCGACCAACGCTTCCGCGTCCACGCCTTCGATCGGCTGCTCGCCCGCCGCGTAGACCGGCGTCACGAACACGATGTCGGCGTCGTTGAACGCGCTCTGGAAGTCCTCCATCAGGTCGTGGAGGCGCGTGTAGCGATGCGGCTGCACGACGGCGATCACGCGCTGGTCGGCGCTCTCCCGGGCCGCCGAAAGCACCGCGCGGATTTCGACCGGATGATGAGCGTAATCGTCGATGATCGCGACGCCTTCGATCTCGCCGACCTTGCTGAACCGCCGCTTCACGCCGTCGAAGCGGGCGAAGCCTTCGCGGATCTGGTCCTCGGACATGCCGAGCTCCAGCGCCACGGCGATAGCGGCGAGCGCATTCTGCACGTTGTGTCGCCCCGGCATCGGGAGCGAGATGCCCTCGATCGTGCGCCGCGCGCCGTCGCGCTCCAGCACGATGGCATCGAACATGCTGACGCCGGGCCCCGACATCACATTGTCGGCGCGCAGGTCCGCCAGCGCCGAGAAGCCGTAGGTCAGGATCCGCCGGTCGCGGATTCGGCCGATGACGTTCTGCACCTCCGGATGGTCCACGCACATCACCGCGAGACCGTAGAAGGGCACGTTCTCGATGAACTCGCAGTAGGCCTTTTTGACCTCCTCGAACCCGCCGTAATGCTCGAGATGCTCGGGATCGATGTTGGTGACGACCGCGATGGTGCCGTCGAGCCGGAGGAAGCTGCCGTCGCTTTCGTCGGCCTCGACCACCATCCAGTCGCTCTTGCCGAGCCGGGCGTTCGATCCGTATCGGTTGATGATGCCGCCGTTGATGACGGTCGGATCAAGCCCTCCCGCGTCGAGCATGGCGGCGACCATCGACGTCGTCGTGGTCTTGCCGTGCGTTCCGGCGACCGCGATCGTCTTCTGCATGCGCATCAGCTCGGCAAGCATCTCGGCGCGCTTGACGATCGGAAGGCGCCGCTCGACCGCCGCTTCGACCTCGGGGTTGCCGCGGCTGACTGCGGAGGAGGTGACGATGACGGCCGCGTCGCCCAGATTCTCGGCTTTCTGGCCGATCATGATCGGGATGCCGAGCTTGCGCAGCCCCTCGACAATATAGCCTTCCGCGATGTCGGAGCCCTGCACCTTGTAGCCGAGCTGGTGCATTACCTCGGCGATGCCCGACATGCCGATGCCGCCGATCCCGACGAAGTGGATCGTGCCGATGTCAGTCCCCAAAGCCTTCATTTTTGAAGGCGTCCTATGAAAAAGATCGCTTTCACGCCGGAACGCCTCCGACCGGAGCCTCCGCCCGGACGCGCGGGGTAAGTCCGAAACCCACGGCCATCGGGGCAAGCCCGCCGCCGATCCGCTCGATCAGGTCGGCGAGGTTGCTCGCGGCGTGCGGCCGCCCGACCGACAGCGCCCGCGCCGCCGCGTTGGTCAGCGCCTGCGGGTCCTCCGCCATCGCCTCTATCTGCTTGGCCAGCGCCTTGGGCGTGAAGAACGGCTGATGGATCATGCGCGCTCCGCCGGCTTCCGAAATGTCGCGCGCGTTGGCGGTCTGATGATCGTCCGTCGCATCCGGATAGGGAATGAGGATCGCGGGGCGGCCGGCGGCGGTCAGCTCCGCCACGGTCGAAGCGCCCGAGCGCGCGATGACCAGATGCGCCTCGGCCAGCTTGCCCGGCATGTCCTCGATATAGGTCATCAGCTCGGCGGGGATGCCGAGCTGGGCATATTTCGTGCGAACCTCGTCGATGTCGTCCGGCCGGCACTGCTGCATCACCTGCAGGCGCAGGCGAAGCGAGGGCGACAACAGGCCCAGGCCTTCCGGCACGACCTTGCTCAGGACCGTCGCGCCCTGGCTCCCGCCGGTGACGAGAATCTTGAACGGCGCATATTCGTCGAACGGCGGAAAAGGCGCTTCGCCGAGCCTGGCGATCGCTTCGCGGACGGGGTTCCCGACCAGAACGGTCTTCTCGTCATAGCGCGCCTTCATCCGATCGACCTGCGTATAGGCGGTCGCGATGGCGGCAGCCTCGCCGGCGAGGAAGCGGTTGGCCCGGCCGAGCACGGCATTCTGCTCGTGAAGGACGGTCGGGATGCCCATGCCGCTCGCCGCGAGCAGAGCCGGGACAGCGGGATAGCCGCCGAAGCCGATCACCGCGTCCGGGCGATGATCCTTGTAGACCCGCTTCGCCTCGCGGCGGCCCGCGAGCAAAGAGCGCACGCCCCGGATCAGCCCGAGCGGGCTCTTGCGGAGCCTTCCGGCCGGGAAGGATGTGGACCGGCACGCCATCGAACAGGCCCGGGAAAACGCGCGCCGCGATCGTCGGTGATCAGGAGCACTCCATGCCCGCGCTTGCGGAGCTCCGCCGCGAGCGCATGCGCGGGGACCATGTGACCCCCGGTGCCTCCTGCGGCCAAAACGAAGTTCATGCGGTGACGCTCTCCCCGCTCCATTTCACGACATAGGGCGAGCGCGTCAGATACGGGTTTCGCCGCGTGAATGCGAGCAGCAAGCCCATGCCGATCGACAGGGCCAGCATGGACGATCCGCCATAGCTGATGAACGGCAGGGTCATGCCCTTGGACGGGGCGATCTGCACGTTCACTGCCATGTTGATCAGCGCCTGCAATCCGAACTGGATGGTGAGACCGGCGGCGGCGAGGATGGCGAAAGTCAATTCCTCGTCGAGCAGCTTGATCAGCACGCGTGCGACGATGGTCAGGTAGAGGCATGCGATGGCGAGGCATGCGATGAGCCCGAATTCCTCGCCGATGACGGAGAAGATGTAGTCGGTGTGCGGCTCCGGCAGGCCGAACTTGCGCGTGCCTGCGCCCGGACCCATGCCGAACATGCCGCCCGCGGTCAGCGTGCGCATCGCATTCTCGACCTGGAAATTGTCGCCTTCGCCGAACAGGAAGCCGTCGATGCGGGCGGTGGCGACGTCGTAGAAGAAGTAAGCGAGGATCACGCCGACGAGACCCGCGGCGCCGAGGCCGAGCAGGACGCGCATGCTGACACCCGCAAGGGCGAGCATGGCCAGCCAGACGCAGCCGAAGATGATCGTCGAGCCGAAGTCCGGCTGGCGCATCAGCATGAATGCGACCGCACCCGTGACCGCCGCGGAAATCCAGAAGACTGGAAGTGACTTGTCCTGCTCCCGGAGCGACAGCAGCCAGGCCATGGCAATGACGAAAAAGGGCTTGAGAAACTCGGACGGCTGAAGCTGGCCGACGCCGATGTCGATCCAGCGCGTCGCGCCGTTCACCTCGGGGCCGAGGATCGGAACGAAGATAAGAAGGACGAAGAAGAAAGCTGCTCCCGCGAGCGAGATGCGCTTGGCACGGTCGCGTGGCATCATCGAAATGCCGATCATCACTGGCACGCCGACGGCGATCCACACGATCTGGCGGTAGAAATAGTGAAGCCCCGAGAATTGCACCGATCCGCCCGAATAGCGCTGACCCGCGGCGGGCGACGCTGCGGCGACGGCGATGAGGCCGATGCCGATCAGCACCGCGATCAGCAGCAAAAGGACCTTGTCGATCTCCCAGAACCAGCGCCCCACGGCGGACGTATCGGAGCGGCCGTAATTGCTCGGGTCGAACCGGGCCGCCTTCGCCTTGATCTGTCCTGAGATGCTTCCGATCATAACGCCCCCACCAGGTCCCGGAACCTGTCCCCCCGCTGCTCGAAGTCGCTAAACTGGTCGAACGACGCGCAGGCGGGAGAGAGTAGAACGGTATCGCCCGGCTGTGAATCCTTCGCGGCCTGATTCAGCGCATTTTCAAGCGTTTCGCAGTTGGTGACCGGCATGTGCGGGCTCCAGCAGCCGCGCGAACAATTCACCCGCCTCGCCGATCGTGTAGGCGGAGCGGACGTGGCCGAAGTGCGGAGCGCATTCGTCGAGATTGTCCGTCTTCGCCTGCCCGCCGAGGATCCAGCGGATCGACGGAAAGGCGGCGAGCGCCGGAGCGGTCGCGGTCGGGTTGGTCGCCTTGCTGTCGTTGACGAAGAGGACGCCGTCCTTTTCGCGCACGCGCTCCATGCGGTGCGGGAGGCCGGGGTAGGTGCGGAGGCCAGTCTTCGCTATTGTTTCCTCGCACCCCGAGTGCGCTGCAAACTGCCAAGGCAGCGGCCGCATTCTGAGCATTGTGAGGTCCTGCGAGTGCGGGCCCATAAGAGGGAGGTTCTCCGAATTTGGCCAGCGCTCTGATTTGGCCGCCTCGATAATCAGGATTTCGCTTCCGCCGCGGTTCGCGATGGGCACTTACGCTCGCCGCAACGTTCAGGCTGTCGTCGTCTTCGCTCATAATGATGGCTGTGCCGATCTCGACTGCATCTCGAACAGCCGCGCCTTCGAAGCCGCATAGGCTTCGAAGCTCTCGTAGCGGTCGAGATGGTCGGGCGTGATGTTGAGCAGCACCGCTACGTCGCAATCGAGGCTCTGCGTCAGGTCGATCTGGTAGCTCGACAGCTCCAGCACATAGACGCCGCCTTCGGGCAGCGGGTCCTGCGCGAGGATCGGCAGGCCGATGTTGCCGCCCATCGTCGTCGGCACGCCCGCGGTCTTGAGGATGTGATGGATCAGCGCGGTCGTCGTCGACTTGCCGTTGGTGCCGGTGATGCCGACGACCTTGTGCGGCGGAAGCTCGGGCCGGGCGCGGGCGAACAGCTCGATGTCGCCGATGATCTCGACGCCGGCCTCGCGGGCGCGCTGCGCGATCGGATGGCGGTTGAGCGGAAGGCCGGGGGTGACGACGAGGCTGTCGAACTGGCTGAGGTCCGCTTCATTGAGGTTTGCGATTTCCGCTCCCCGGCGAAGGCCGGGGTCCAGGCCGCTGCCAAGCAGCGGTTCCCGCTGCCCTGGGCCCCGGCCTTCGCCGGGGAGCAGTTTATCGTCCCACGCGGTGACCCGCGCCCCGCTGGCAAGCAGCGCCTCCGCCGTCGCCACCCCGGACCGCGCCAGACCGTAGACCGCATAATGCTTGCCGGCGAATGCCCTGGCGGTGATCACCGCAGCTTGAGGGTGGACAGACCGGCCAGCGCCAGGATGAAGCTGACGATCCAGAAGCGGATGACGACCGTCGGCTCCGACCATCCGAGATGTTCGAAATGGTGGTGGATCGGCGCCATTCGGAAGACGCGCTTGCCGGTGCGTTTGTAGACGACGACCTGGATGACGACCGACGCCGCCTCCAGCACGAACAGGCCGCCAATGATCACCAGCACGAACTCATGGTGCGTCGCGACGGCGACGGCTCCGAGCGCTCCGCCCAAGGCAAGGCTGCCAGTGTCGCCCATGAAGACGGCAGCCGGCGGGGCGTTGAACCACAGGAAGGCGAGGCCCGCTCCAACGATGGCGAGACACAAGACCGTCAGGTCGCCGACGCCGAGGATGTGCGGAATCCCGAGATATTCCGCGAAGCGGGCGTTGCCGACCAGATAGGCGATCAGCAGGAAGGCAATCGATGCGATGATCACCGGCATGGTCGCTAGGCCGTCGAGCCCGTCGGTCAGGTTCACCGCATTGCCGAATGCGACGATTACGAACGCCCCGAACGCGATGTAGAACCAGCCGAGATCCGCGACCGGTCCCTGCACGAACGGAAGGTAGAGATTTGTCGTCCCCGCCTGGACAATCATCCAGGTCGCAACGCCGGCGATCAGGAACTCGAGTACGAGCCGGGTCTTGCCCGACAAGCCTGCATGATGCGCCTTCTTCACCTTGTCGTAATCGTCGAGGAACCCGATCGTCCCGAAGCCGACGATGACCACAAGGCATGCCCAGACGTAAGGGTTGCGCAGGTCCATCCAGAGCAGGACCGAGGTCGCCATCGAGATGAGGATCAGCAGCCCGCCCATCGTCGGCGTCCCACGCTTGGCGAGATGGCTTTGCGGCCCGTCGGCGCGGATCGGCTGGCCCTTGCCCTGCCGAACGCGCAGCTGAGAAATGAGCCACGGCCCGAGAAACAGGCCGATGGCGAGCGCGGTGGCGCTGGCCGCGCCGGCACGGAAGCTGATGTAGCGGATGAGGTTGAGGACGCCCGGGAACCCGAGCTGCTCGGCGATCAGGTAGAGCATGCGACGCTCTCTTTGACGCGCTCGACGAGCTTCGCAAGGCCGACGGAGTTGGACGCCTTCACGAGCACAGCGTCGCCGGGCCGCAGCATCGACAGCAAGGCGTCGGTCGCGTCGTCGACATCTTTCGCCATGTCAACGCCGACCTTGCCGACGATCTGCTCCGCCAGCGGACGCATCTCGTCCCCGATGAGGATCACGCGGTCGATCCGCGCGTCGAGCACCGCCGGAGCAAGTCCGGCGTGAAGCTCATCGCTGTGGCTGCCAAGCTCGCGCATCGGACCGAGAACGGCGATGCGGCGCTCGATATCGCGCTCCGCTCCAAGGCTCTTGAGCGTCGCCGCCATCGATGCCGGGTTGGCATTATAGCTTTCGTCGATCAGCAGGAACTCGCCGCCATCGAGTTGGACCTGATGCCGCTCGCCGCGCCCCTTGAGCCCAGCGAGGTCGGCGAGCGCCAGACCGGCGACGCCCACGTCGAGCCCGAGCGCCTCGACCGACGCTAGCACCGCGAGAGCATTCGAAACCCAGTGTTCGCCGCGCTGGGAAATGGTGAAGGTCACCTCGCTTTCGAGGAGCGCGGCGGTGATGAGGCTGCCGCCCTCCGACGAGCGCACCGCATGGAGCGCGTGAACGTCTGCATCCCCCGAGCCGAACGTCAGAATCTGGTCCGCATGGCGCCGCGCAGCGCGGACCAGCCGGTCGCGGTACGGCGTATCGTTCGGCACGACCGCGATCCCCTCGGGCTCCAGGCCTTCGAAGATTTCGCTCTTGGCATCGGCGATCGCCTCTTCCGAGCCGAGATTCTCGATGTGCGCCGGAGCGATTGCGGTGACGAGAGCGAGATGGGGGCGGACCATGCGCGACAGAGCGGCGATCTCGCCTCTGTTGTTCATGCCCATCTCGAGCACCGCGAACTCCGCTTCGCGCGGCATCCGGGCGAGGCTCAGCGGAACGCCGGTATGATTGTTGTAGCTCTTGACCGAGCGGTGAGTCCTTCCGCCGCTGACGCGGTCGAGCGCCGCGTAAAGAGCTTCCTTGGTGCTCGTCTTGCCGACCGATCCGGTAACGCCGACGATGCGGGCCACCGACCGCTCGCGCGATGCGCGACCGAGATTCTCCAGTGCTTTCGCCGTGTCGTCCACCAACACGTGCGGGCCGTCGACGGGCCGCGAGACGATCGCTCCTGCCGCACCGGCAGCGAAGGCTCCGGCGACGAACTTGTGTCCGTCGTAAACCGTGCCCGGCATGGCGATGAACAGGTCGCCAGGTTCCACCTCGCGGCTGTCGAAGGTGACGCCGGTGACTTCGAAGACGGAGCTAGCGCGGCCGCCGGTGGCGGCTTCAATCTCGGCAGAGGTCCACAGCACGCTCACGCTGCGCGAGTTTGTGTTTGAGTGCTCCGTCAAGCTGCGCACTCCCGCGCAACGAGCGCATCGTCGAACGGCAGCACGCGCTGATCCGCGCCCGCGCCGATGATCTGCCCCGTCTCATGCCCCTTGCCCGCAAGCAGGATGATGTCGCCCTCCACGGCCATGCGGATGGCTTCGGCAATGGCCTCGCGCCGTCCGCCGATCTCGATCGCGCCGGGCGATCCCGCCATGACTTCGGCGCGGATCTTCGCCGGGTCTTCGCCGCGCGGATTGTCGTCGGTGACGATGACCATGTCCGACAGCCGAGAAGCGACGGCGCCCATCTCGGGCCTCTTGCCCTGGTCGCGGTCGCCGCCTGCCCCGAAGACAGTGATCAGGCGGTTGCTGACGTGCGGGCGAAGCGCCGCGATGGCCGCTTCGAGGGCATCGGCCGTGTGAGCATAATCGACATAGACCGGCGCGCCGGCACGGCTGATGACCGCCCGCTCCAGACGCCCGCGGACGGGGGCAAGTCTCTGCATCGCCGAAAAGACGCTTTCGAAGCTGCTGCCTGTCGCCATGGCTAGGCCTGCCGCGACCAATACGTTGGACGCCTGGTACGCGCCGATCAAAGGCAGAGCGAGACGGTAGGTTCCCTCGCCGTGCCGGATGACGAGGTTCTGGCCGAGCGCGGTCGGCTGCTGCTCGACAAGCTGGATGAACTCACCGGCCCGGCCGACGGTTAGCGGCTCGATCTCACGCCTCCGGACTCTCTCGATCACGTCTTGCGCCTTCGGGTCGTCGGTCCAGATCACCGCCGCGCCATTGGCCGGAAGCAGCTCGTCAAACAACCGCATCTTGGCTTCGAAATAAGCCTCCATCGACGGATGGTAGTCGAGGTGGTCGCGGCTGAAGTTGGTGAATGCGACGGCCTTCAGCGGCACACCCTCCGCGCGGTGCTGGTCGAGCCCGTGCGAGGACGCCTCATAAGCGACATGGGATATGCCCATGCGCTTCAGGCCCGCCATATTGTTGAGGAAGGTGACGATGTCCGGCGTCGTCAGTCCCGTCTTCACCTGGTCGTCAGATGTGGTGACTCCAAGCGTGCCGATCGAAGCCGAGCGATGGCCGGCCATCCGCCAGAGCTGTCGCGTCATTTCGACGGTCGAGGTCTTGCCGTTGGTTCCCGTGACGGCGACGACCGTCTCCGGATAGGGACCGTAGAACTTGGAGGCGAGCTCTGCGAACAGCCGCCGAGGCTCGGCGCTGGCCAAATGGGGCACGGCGGCGACCGGCGCTTCTGGCCGGGCAACGACCGCCACGGCGCCGCGCTCCACCGCCTCATCCATGAAGTTCTCGCCGTTGAAGACCGCGCCCTTGAATGCGCCGAACACGCTGCCCGCGACCACCTTCCGATGGTCGATGGCAAAACCCGTCACTTCAGAATCGCTCTCGACGCCCGCGAGCTCGGACAAGCGCATTCGGATTAATGCTCCGTTTTTTCGTGAACGAAGGGAAGCACCGTCGACATATCGGGCTCACGGTTCTTGTCGGGGCGGACGCCGAGCATCGGAGCGATCCGGCCGACGGTCCTGCTGACGACGGGCGCGACGTTCCATCCGGCGGTCCGGAATCCGTAGGTTTCGGCGGTGGCCTTGGGCTCGTCGAGCATGACGACGACGACATAGCGAGGTTCGTCCATCGGGAAAACGCCGGCGAACGTCGTCACGAGCAGCGAGCGATTGTGATATTTCTCGGCCGATCCGGTCTTTCCCCCGACGCGGTAGCCGGGAGCGTCGGCTTTCCTGCCGGTTCCCTTTGTGACGACCAGTCGCAGCAGCGAGCGCATCTTGTAGCTCGTTCCCTCGCTGAAGACGCGGCGGCCCTTGGCGGCTGCATGGTCGCGGCCGACCTTGAGGAGGGTTGCCGGGCGATAGAGGCCGCCGTTGAAGAGCGCTGCGTAGCCCGATGCGAGGTGAAGCGGGGTGACCGCGATGCCGTGGCCGTAGCCCACCGTCATCGTCTCCAGCGGGCCCCAGTTGCTGCCCGGCGACAGCGTCCGCCCCTTTTCCCGCAGCTCGATCGCGACGGGGTCGAGGAAGCCCATCTTGCGAAGGAACTCTTTCTGCCGCGTTGCGCCCAGCTGCGCCGCGATCTGCGCCGTGCCGATGTTGGAGCTTTCCTTCATGATCTCCGCAACGGTGCAGGCGCGGTTGAAGGGGTGGGTGTCGTTGATCGTCCGCCCGTACACGTTGAGCTGGTTCGGACAATTGTAGATCTGACCCATCGAGCGGACGACACCGCTGTCCATCGCCATGGCCACCGTGAAAGGCTTGAAGGTCGAGCCGAGCTCGTACACTCCGAGCGTAGCGCGGTTGAAACGCGCTTCCATCGAGCCCTTGCCGGCAGCGTTCGGATTGAGCTGCGGAAGCGAGGTCATCGCCAGCACCTCGCCCGAGTGGATGTCCATGATGATGCCGGCAGCTCCGACCGCGGAGAAATGCGTCATCGCCGCGAGCAGTTCGTGCTCGAGCGCCTGCTGGACCTTGCTCGAGATCGACAGCTGCACCGGTTGACCGCGAGTGGCCGCATCGGACAGCTTGTCGTTCAGCGCCCATTCGATGCCGGCAGTGCCCTTACCATCGACGTCGGTGTAGCCGATCACATGGGCGGCGAGGCTCGTCTGCGGATAGAGGCGGTCCGGTTCCCGCTCCAGGGCGAGGCCCGGCTCCCCGATCGCGTTCACCGCTTCGACCACGCCCGGCGCGGCACGCCGCCGCAGGTAGAAGAAGCTCTTGTTGGAGCGAAGCATGGCGAAATAAGTGGCCTCGTCGCGCTCCGGCATGAGTTGCGCGAGCTTGCGCGCGAGATCCAGCTTGTTGCCGATGACCTTTCGCGGCCAGAGGCCGACGGTCCACGCATCGATCGTCCGCGCCAGGGGCTGGCCGTCGCGGTCGACGATGTCGCCGCGCTCCGGGACCAGCGCCGTAACTCCGCGCTTGGCGCCGGCATGATCGCCGAACGCCGCCAGATAGACAATCCTCAGGACGATCAGGGCGACGACGCCGGCATAGACCAGCAGGCCGAACATCAGCCGCTGGTGCATCATTGTCAGGATCTGGCGTCGCTGCCCGACAAGTCGGAGCCGCTCGGGCCGTGGTGCGACGAGAGCGGGGGTCGGTGCGTTCATCGAGCGGTGCCGGAATTCCCAGTCGTTTTCTTCGAGTTGGCGCTTGCAGGAAGTGGAGCCAGCGGATCGACCTTGGCCGTGCGAACCGGTTTTGTCACCGGCTTGGCCGCGGCCACGACCTTCTTATCCCCAGCTTTCTTGTCCGCCTGAGCGGGCCTGGTTTCGGGGGCCTTCGCCGACTTGCCCGGCGCAGGCTTCACGGGCTTCGACGCCCTTGCGCTTTCAGACTTCTCGGCAGTCGAATTTGCTGGCGCAGGAACCTTCTTCGCGACCGATTGCTCGTTCCGGGTCTCAGGCCCCACGATCGGCACGGCCAGCTGGACCGGCTCACGCATCGGGATCTTGAGGCTCGCCTGCTGCATCAGCTGCGCCGCAGATGATGCAGTGGCGCCCGCGCCAGCCGCTCTCCGTTCGCCCTCCTCGAGCGGAGCCGGTTGGGGATGCGGCGCGGGCGCCGAGGCAAGCACCACCGGTGCCTCGACATTCAGTTTGGGCTCGGGCCGTCCGAGCCGGGCAAGCTGGAAGCCGCCTTCGAGGAATTGGTCGGCCGAAGGCGCGGACAACGCGAGGACCTTCACGTTCCACCGCTCAAGCTGGGCGAGCCGGCCGCGAGTCCCGATCTCCGTCTGCAGCAGACGGATGTCACGCTGGGCGAGCACGATCTTCGTTTCGACTTCCTCGAGCGCGGCACGCTCGGAGGCGACGTTGAGCGAGACGAGATAGCAGGTCAGCGCGGCGCCGGCGCAAGTTGCGACCGTGAACACCGAGCGGAAGCTGCGGGCGCTCATTTCCTGTCTCCTGTGTTCTTCTGCCACGCGGGAGCGGACGTTCGGATCGCGCTGCGCAGGCGCGCGGAGCGCGAGCGCGGGTTGCGGGCGATTTCCGCTTCCGACGGACCGACCGGCTTGGCGACCTTCTCGAATGTTGGTGCGGGGCCTTGCACTGCAACCGGGCGGTGACGCGACCCCGCTGGCGTCGCGCCGCTACGTTCGCGGAAGAACCGCTTCACGATGCGGTCCTCAAGACTGTGAAAGGTTACGACGGCGAGCCGGCCGCCCGGCCTCAGCGACCGCTCGGCCGCCGCAAGTCCCCCCTCGAGCTCGTCGAGTTCGGCATTGAGGTGGATGCGGATCGCCTGGAAGGTGCGCGTCGCCGGGTCGCTTTTCTGACCCTGGCGGTAACCGACGGCGCGGCGGACGATCGCCGCAAGCTCCCCGGTGCGCTCGATCGGCCGGTTGGCGACGATGGCCCGAGCGATGGCGCGTGCACGAGGCTCCTCGCCATATTCGCGAAGGACACGCGCAATCTCGGCCTCGTCGGCCTCGTTGAGGAAGTCGGCGGCGGTCGGCCCGGACTTCTCCATGCGCATGTCGAGCGGACCGTCGGCCGAGAAGGAAAAGCCGCGGTCCGCTCTGTCCAGTTGCATCGACGAAACGCCGATATCGAGGGTTATGGCATCGACGAGGCCGATGCCGCGATCCTCAAGCACGCGGTCCATCTGGCTGAACCGCTCTTCGATCAGGGTCAGGTTGGCGTTCGGGACGAGCGATCTGCCGGCTTCGATCGCATCGGGGTCACGATCGAAGGCGATCACTCGTCCCGCCCCCACCTGAAGCATGGCGCGCGTGTAGCCGCCTGCTCCGAACGTTCCATCGACAGCCGCCTCGCCCGGCTGGATGGCAAGCGCGCCGATCACCTCGTCGAGAAGCACCGGCACGTGCGGCGCGGGCGTGGAGCCACGGCCGGTCATGCCTTCAATCCCTTCTCTTCGAGGCGGAAGCGCGTGATGTCCTTCAGGTCCTCGGGGATGCGCGCATCCTTGAGGAGCAGCTTCGGATTCCAGATCTGGAAGGTTTCGCCCGTGCCCAGGAACAGCGCGAGTTCCTGAAGCTCGCCCTTGCGGCGCATCATCGGCGGAAGGACGATCCGGCCCGACGGGTCGTACGGGACCTCTTCGGTCGCCGCGAAGGCCATGAGGTTGCGCTGCTGATATTCCAGCTGCGCGTCGGGGCTGGTCTCTTCCTTTTCGAGCAGGCGCTCCAGCTTCGCGTGCTTCAAGGCGGCGTACGCGGGGTCGTAGGCGCTGAGGCAGGCGAACGTGTCATGCTTGGCGAGGACGATCGTGCGGGAGTCGCCTCGGCGTTCGATCACGGAGCGCAGGAAGGAGGGCACGGAGACGCGACCTTTCGCGTCTACCGCGTTCAGCGCACTGCCCTGAAACAGATGCTCTAGCGCCACAACCACTCCCCGTTGGCAGCGCAAAGCTTCCCCGTTCGCGGAAACACGGCATCGCCGCGCCTCCAGCGCCGAAACACAGGCATTGGGGTCAGCCCCGCACTACCCGATGTTGGTAACTCAACGGGTTTGGGGACTCAATGGATTTTAATGCCATTTCGTGGGTTTTCATGCCCAACGGCGGAATTCTGCGGCTTTTTTACCTCAGTTTCGGGGAATGTTCTTGGGTTGTTCTTCCTTCGAAAGCCTGTGGATAAGTCTGTGCGCAGACCGAATCGGAGAATCAATCGCTAAGTGGTTGGCAACTCAGCGTTCCAAGGCAGCCAGTTCGGCGAGCAAAGCATCGAGATTGTTTTCGGTGGGACCATCGAGCAGGTCGACGTTCAGGAAATCGGCGTCCGCTACCACGGTTGCCTGACCTTTCCCGATCCGGCAGCGCGCGACGAAGCCGGCTTCGCCGATCCTGCAAGAACCGGTGAGCACGCCCGGTGACCAGGCAAGGATCTGCTGGCTGCCAAGCCGGAGCTGCTTGGGCCCGGCTTCGTCCGGGGCATCGAGTCGCAGGCCCCAGTGTGCGAGCAACCCGGTGTCCGCGAAGGCAGGCGGCGGCCTGAGCTTGTCGCCCAGCGGCCGTTCGCTCGGCCATTCCAGCCGCGGGTCGGCGAGAAGGATGACCCGGCCTCCGCCACGCACCCACTTGTCGAGGTCGACGAGCGCCTCCGCGGGCTGCGCAAGCGGATGGGCAAGCAACAGCAGGCGCGCCTCCTTCAGCGATGCGGCATCCGTCGTGGCGATCGGGATCACGCGGTAGCGTTGTTCGATTGCGCTGAGCGCCTTGGACCCGCCCTCCTGAAGCGTGAAACCCTCGGAGAAAATCAGCGGCAATGTGGTCAGCAGCATCAGCGGAGGCCGCTGCGCCTCCGGTCGCGGACCGATCCTGTCGTCCCGCCCTCGCCCGACGAGCGCGAGCGCGGCCGCTCCCGCAAGCAGCAGCCCCACAGAGGCAATGATCGATAGCCGCGCCGAAGTCCGGCGCATGGTCGCGCCTATTCTTCGCTGCTGTTGTTCGCCGTCGCCTCGCGGCCGGGAGCGACGCCCAGCTGCGCAAGCGGCTCGTCGGGTTCACCCTGATTGAGCTCCGCCTGGTTCTGCGGGATGGTATCGTCGTCGCGTGAGCGGCTGACGACCGATCCAAGGAGCACCAAAAGGAAGGCGAATGCGAGGCCGGTCAGCCCGATGCGGATGCGCTGCGCGCTAGTCCCGGCATGTTCGGCCATCGGTTGGAAGCTATGACCCGACACGATACAATGCAAGCTGGTGCCTTGACGCTGCCACTGCCGTTGTGAAAGGCGCATGAAATCATGACTCGCCCCCTAACCATGCTCATGATTGTTGCCGCCGCGGCGCTAGCCGGCTGCGACAATTCCGATCATACCATCGTCGCGGATCCCGCCGGGCCCGATCCGATGGCCAATGCCGTCGCCAACGTCGGCTCGGTCACCCTTCCGCCGTCGATCCAGGCCAGCAAGGCCTATCGCTGCAAGGACAATAGCCTGATCTACGTCGACTGGCTGTCCGACGGCACCGCGCGCGTGAAGAAGGACCGCACCGAGGTCGGCACGACGGTAGCCCTTGGAGAAGGCGCTCCGATCCAGGGCGACGCCAAGGCCGCTTCGATCACCTACAGCGGTCAGTCCTGCAAGGCTTAAGCCGCCAACCCAATGGAAACCAGACGGCGCCGGAGCGATCCGGCGCCGTATTCATATGATGATCACGCGGGCTCTGGCTGCTTCTGGGAGCTGAACTGCTCCATCCTTTTTTGCATTTCTTCCGGCGGAACTTCCTCAACGTGTGACGCCAGGCTCCACTGGTGCCCGAACGGGTCCTGCAGAGTCCCCATGCGGTCTCCCCAGAACTGGTTCTCGAGCGCCCGCTGCTGGGTCGCCCCGGCGTTGATCGCCTTGTTGAAGGCCGTGTCGACGTCCTCGACGTAGAGAAGGATGCTCGAGGTCGGGCCGCCGCGACTTTTCGGGCCGAGATGGCCCATGTCGGGGAATTCATCGGCGAGCATTACGACGCTGTCGCCGATCTGCAGCTCGGCATGGCCTACCCGGTCGCCCATCGGCATCCGGAACTTCTCGACGGCGCCGAATGCGCGCTCATAGAATTTGATTGCCGCGTTCGCGTCGTCGACCACCAGATAGGGCGTGACGCTGTGATAGCCTTCGGGAATGGGCTTCGGCATGTAATGTCTCCTGACCCCACCCCGCATGGACCTTACTGCCGATGGGCGAGTCGGCCCAAGCGCTCGTACTGCCGTTCGTCGCAGCCTAGCCGCCGCCTGCAGAGGGAGCTAAGGGCGCGGCCATGGAAGTCCTGGACGCTCCCCGCATCACGCCCGAAATCGTCGCCGACCACGGTCTCTCGCCCGAAGAGTACGACCGCATCCTGAAAGCGCTCGGCCGCGAGCCGAACCTTGTCGAGCTCGGCATCTTCTCGGTCATGTGGTCGGAGCATTGCTCCTACAAATCGTCGCGCTTCCACCTGAAGAAGCTTCCGACCGAGGCGCCATGGGTGATCCAGGGCCCGGGCGAGAATGCCGGCGTCATCGACATCGGCGACGGCGACGCGGCCATCTTCAAGATGGAGAGCCACAACCACCCGTCCTACATCGAGCCCTACCAGGGCGCGGCGACGGGCGTCGGCGGAATCCTGCGCGACGTCTTCACCATGGGCGCGAGGCCAATCGCCAACCTCAACGCGCTGCGCTTCGGCCGGCCCGACCATCCGAAGATGCGCCACCTGATCGCAGGCGTGGTCCATGGGATCGGCGGCTACGGCAATTGCGTCGGCGTCCCCACGGTCGGCGGCGAGGTCAATTTCGACACCGCTTACGACGGCAACATCCTCGTCAACGCGATGACCGTCGGCGTGGCAAGGACCGACAAGATTTTCTACTCGGCCGCGACCGGCATCGGGAACCCGATCGTCTATGTCGGCTCGAAGACCGGCCGCGACGGAATCCATGGCGCGACCATGGCCAGCGCCGACTTCGACGAGAACAGCGACGAGAAGCGACCGACCGTGCAGGTTGGCGACCCCTTCACCGAGAAGCTCCTCATCGAGGCCTGCCTCGAGCTGATGGCCACCGACGCGATCGTCGCCATCCAGGACATGGGCGCTGCCGGGCTTACCTCGTCCTCGGTCGAGATGGCTAGCAAGGGCGGCGCGGGCATCCGGCTCGACATGAACAAGGTGCCTGTCCGCGAAGAGGGCATGACGCCTTACGAGATGATGCTCTCCGAAAGCCAGGAGCGGATGCTGATGGTCCTCAAGCCTGGCCGCGAGGGCGAGGCCGAAGCCATCTTCCACAAGTGGGAGCTCGACTTCGCCGTCATCGGCGAGGTCACGGACACCGGCCATATGGTGCTGGAGTGGAACGGCGAGGTCGTGTGCGACATCCCGCTCGGCCCGCTGGCCGACGAGGCGCCCTGCTACGAACGGCCGTACATCAGCCAGGACGAGTATAAGGCCTGGGCCGGCATCAAGCCGCTCGGCGACGTCCCGGAAAGCACGGACATCGCGGCGGACCTGCTGAAGCTGATGGCTTCACCCAACATCGCAAGCCGCCGCTGGATCTGGGAGCAGTACGACAGCCAGGTGGGCGGCGACACGGTTCAGCGGCCCGGGCGGCGACGCCGCGGTCGTGCGCGTGCACGGGACGAAGAAGGCGCTCGCGATCACCACCGACTGCACGCCGCGCTACGTCTATGCCGACCCGGTCGAGGGCGGGAAGCAGGCGGTCGCCGAGACCTACCGCAACCTCTGCGCGGTCGGCGCGAAGCCGCTGGCGATCACCAACTGCCTCAACTTCGGCAACCCGCAGCGGCCCGAGATCATGGCCCAGCTCGTCGGCGCGCTGCAAGGCATGGGCGAAGCCTGCCGCGCGCTCGACTATCCGATCGTGAGCGGCAACGTCTCGCTCTACAACGAGAGCAAGGCGACCGGCGGCGGATCGGCGATCCTGCCGACGCCGGCGATCGGCGGGGTTGGGTTGCTGGAGGATTGGGAGAAGAGCGCGACGATTGCGTTCAAGGCTGAGGGCGAGCACCTGGTACTCATCGGCCACTGCGACAGCCAGGTTGGCCAGTCGCTCTGGTTGAGGAAGTCTGTCACGGCCGGCGCGAAGGCGCGCCTCCGCCGGTCGATCTTGCCGGAGAGAAGCGCGGCCGGCGAATTCATTCGCCGATGGCTCAGCGAGATCTGCGTCAGCGCGGTGCACGATATCTCGGACGGTGGTGCCGCGTCGCTGTCGCCGAGATGGCACTCGCGGCGCACATCGGAATGACCATGACGGTTGATGCCTCAGATTCCGACATGTGGCGCGCAATACTGTTCGGAGAGGATCAGGGCCGCTACCTCGTTACGACGTGCAACTCGGAATTCGTCCGTCGAGCTTGCCAATGAAGCTCAGCGCGTTCGCAGTACGCGTTCGTCGGATCACCGGCGGCGACGTCTTGACGCTTCGATTCGTCGATCGTGGCGTGACCGCAGTCGAGATCTCCCTCGCCGATCTCCGCGCTGCGCACGAAGGCTTCTTCCCCAAGCTGATGGGCGCCGACGCCGCGCTCGCTTGACTTCGCTCCTCCCTGTTGCGCAGCAAATGGGGAGGGGGACCATGCAGCGAAGACTGCATGGTGGAGGGGTTTGACGTGGCCGCGACTGACAAGGCCTACAAGAACGCGCGGAGGCTCAGGCGCGAACTGTCCTTGCCGGAGAAGCTTTTGTGGGTCCGGCTGCGCGGCGCTGACGTGCGTATTCGCAAGCAGCATCCGATCGGACCTTACGTGCTCGATTTCTACTGCGCATCGGCCAAGCTCGCGATCGAGGTCGACGGCTTCTCTCACGATGTAGGCAACCGGCCGCAGCGCGATGACGCCCGAACGGCTTGGCTGACGAGTGAAGGGTTCGAGGTCCTGCGCGTTCTCGCAACCGATGTACTCCGCGATCCGGACAGCGTTGCCGAAGGACTCCTTCGGCTGTGCGGCTCAAGCGCAAAACCCCTCCACCATCCGCCTTCGGCGGACGGTCCCCCTCCCCACGCCTGCGGCGTAGGGAGGAGCGAATGAAAGGCGACGCCATGCTCAAGCCGATCGCCATTGCGACCGCCGTTTCCGGCACGCTCGACATCCTGTTCGCCATGATCCTGACGGTTCTGTTCGGGCGCGAGATCGGCAATATGCTGCGCTACGTCGGCTCCGGTCCCTTCCCGCAAGCGACGGAGATGGGTGCCGGCGGCGCCATGCTCGGCCTCGCCGTCCACTTCGCGCTGATGGCGATCATGGCGGCCGGCTACGTCCTCGCTGCCCGCCGCATTCCAGCACTCGTCGAGCGACCGATCCAGTGGGGCGTGCTCTACGGCCTGGCGACCTATGTCGTGATGAACTGGCTGGTCGTGCCGATGCGGTTCGGCACCCCGTTGCCGCCCAGCCCATTGTCGATGGCGACGCAATTGTTCGCGCACATCGTCCTAGTCGGCATTCCGATCGCCCTCATCGCCGCGCGCTACCTGAGGCCGCGCCTGGCGTGACCGCCGGCTATTCGGGAACGCCGCTCGCGAAGAAGCTGTCGCTCAAGGATGGCATGCGCGTCTGGCGCGACAGGATGCCGGACAGCGTCGCGGACGAGATCGCGGCGTGAGGGCCTGCAGCTGGAACTGCTCGAGCGCTCCAGATGACGCCGATCGACGCTGCTCACATGTTCGTCACCGCCCGCGGCAAGCTGGAATCGAAGACTTCACCGCCTCGATGCCATCTGCTCGACGCCGGCCGGCTTCATCTGGGTCAGCTGGCCGAAGAAGGCGTCCAAGGTCCCGACCGAAATCACCGAAGACACGATCCGTGACGTATGCCTTCCCATGGGGCTGGTGGACGTGAAGGTCTGCGCCGTGGACGCGGTCTGGTCCGGACTGAAGCTGATGAAACGCAAGGAGCGATAGGCGCACGTTTCGGAATTCGTTCCGTCCGTGTAACATGTGCCGCATGACGGCTCCCACTTCGCGTCGGTGGACCATCGCCGGCCTGCTCATCGCCCTCTTCGGGCTGCCCCTTGTCGTGACCGCCAGCCGTTTGCTGGCCGACAATCCAAAGAGCGATGGCGCAATTGTCGTTCGCGAAGTCACGATCCTCGCGCTCACCGCCTTCCTGCTCTGGATAATCGTCAGTCGGGAGCGGCGTCCCTTGTCCTCGATCCAGCTGCGGTTCGATCAGCTGGGAAAAACGCTCGCTTGGGGATTCGGGCTTGCCGTCCTGTGCTTTATGGTCCTCCTGCTCTGCCTCTTTGGGTTCTCGGCGCTCGGCATCCGCTACGGCGAAGGCGGTACGATCGCCCCCTCGTTGACGGTCGCATTCCTGACCGTCCTGCGGGCGGGCATTTCCGAGGAAGTCTTCTACCGCGGCTTCGCGATCGAGCGGATGCAGGAGCTCTTCGGGAGCAAGTGGGTGGCGGCGGGCATCTCGCTCGTCGTCTTTGCGGGCTTCCACTACCGCCAGGGTCTGCCCGGCATCTTCCTCGCCTTCGTCATCGGGGCGGTGCTGACGGCCTTCTTCCTATGGAAGCGAAACCTGCTCGCGGCGATCTTTGCCCACTTCCTGGTCGACTTCGTGCCGAACATACTCCTGCCGCTTCTTGGAGCTCAGGACTGATTTTACTTGCGAATGGTTCGCATTATCGATTATATCGATCTCCATGATCGTCTGCGTCTGCAACCGCCTCACCGAGAGCGAGGTCCGCAAGGCCGCCCGCTGTGGCGCGGCAACTCCCGAAGCGGCTTATGCCTGCCACGATTGCGAAGTGCAGTGCGGCTGCTGCCTCGACTATGCTCAGGAAATCATTGACGAAGAAGG
This sequence comes from uncultured Alphaproteobacteria bacterium, assembly GCA_963829625.1. GTDB lineage: Bacteria > Pseudomonadota > Alphaproteobacteria > Sphingomonadales > Sphingomonadaceae > Sphingomicrobium. Next base: position 237,635 of record CAWHJH010000009.1, read on the forward strand.
CGGCAAGCGTCCTCGCCTGCGCCTCGTCAGCTCCCGCGCCGCCTGACACTTGCATATGCGACTGACTCTCAGTCGCATATTTTCCGCAGTTTTCCGCCAATTTTTAGGCTTCCCACCGCATGCGCTCGGGAGTACAGCCGCCTCGCCTGAAAGGGAGGCGCGAGTATGAAGGGCGACCCCAAAGTCATCGAGCTTCTCAACGAGGCGCTCAAGGAAGAGCTGACCGCGATCAACCAGTATTGGTTGCACTATCGCATGCTCGACAATTGGGGCGTGAAGGCGCTCGCCGAATATGAGCGGCACGAATCGATCGACGAGATGAAGCATGCCGATCGGCTCGCCGAGCGAATCCTGTTCCTCGACGGCCTGCCCAATTTCCAGGCGCTCGGCCGCCTGCGCATCGGCGAGAATGTCGAGGAAATCCTCAAGGCGGACATGGAGGCGGAGCAGCAGGGCGCCAAGCTCTATCGTGACGTCATCGCCCATGCGGAATCCGTGCGCGACTATGTGACTCGCGATCTCGCTCGCGAAATCCTCTCCGACGAGGAAAAGCACATCGACTTCATCGAGACGCAGTTCGAATTGATCGCGCGCATGGGTCTGCAGAATTACATCCAGCTGCAGTCCAAGCCGGCCGAGGAATAAGGCCTGACGCAAGGGTCGAGCGCGGCGCGGCACCTGACTCTCGACGTCGTCCGCGGCGTCGCGGTGATGGGCATATTGTTCGCCAATATCCCCGCCTTCGCATTCCCGACGCCCGGTTACTTCTCGCCCTTGGGCTGGGGCGGCACGGATCCCGGGGACATCGGCGTCTGGCTGACGAACTTCGTCTTCGTCGAAGGCCGAATGCGTGGGCTGTTCTCCTTCCTGTTCGGCGCCTCCATGCTGCTCGTCATCGATCGCGCGCGGGAGAGCGGCCAGAGCGCCGCACGGGTGCATTACTCCCGCATGGCCGTGCTGTTCCTGTTCGGGATGGCGCACATGTATCTGGTCTGGTGGGGCGACATCCTCGCCCACTACGCTCTCGTCGGCGCGATCGCCTTCCTGTTCGCGCGGATGCAGGCGAGCCAGCTGATGGCGGCCGCGCTCACCACGCTGGTACTCGCTGTCATCTGGGCCGGCGGCGGGATGTATGCGCTGATCGAAAGCGCTCCGCGCAATACGCCTGACGCCGTGGTGACCTGGAATGAATTCGCAAGGAGTTTCGGCGTCCCACCGCGCGAGTGGCTGATCGAAGAGATCAAGGCCATGCAGGGGACCTGGACTGGCCAGGTCGCGTACCGATGGGCTCATGCAAGCGGTCCCCTGGCCTTTCTGAAGACGGTCGGCGCGGAAACCCTTGCGGCAATGCTTTTCGGCATGTGGGCCTATCGCTCTGGGTTCATCGCCGGGTCCTGGGACCGCGCGCGCTATCGCCGGATCGCGATCGCCTGCCTGGGCATCGCTTGGTCCGCCTATCTGCTGTTGGGCCTCAACACGATCGCTCAGGGCTTCGACCAGCGCTGGGTCTATTTCGCTTCCATTCTTGCGAGCGCGCCTTTCCGGATTATCGGCACGATCGGTTATGCCGCCCTAGTCATCCTCGCGGTCCGGCCCGGCGGCTGGCTCACGGAGCGCATGGCTGCCGTCGGGCGCGCCGCCTTCACGAATTATCTGGGCACGTCGATCCTGGTCACCGCCATCTTCTACGGCTGGGGACTTGGTCAGTTCGCCAGGTGGGACCGGGCGTCGATCTACGTGATCCCGCCGCTCGTCTGGCTGCTCATGCTGCTCTGGTCGAAGCCGTGGCTCGACCGCTTCCGCTACGGGCCTCTGGAATGGCTGTGGCGCAGCCTTGCGCGCCTGGAGCTGCAGCCGATGAGGAAGCCGCTCTCTCCCGAAGCGGCCGGCAGCGCCTAGATCCGCCCGAAGTCCTGGTTGCCGACCTTGCGGCCGAAGCCTGCCTGCGGAGCGCGGGTGAGCAGCGGGTTGGTCGCCTTGTCGAACAGGTCGACCGTGCGATTGAACAGCCGCCTCAGCTCCACGACCTCAGGCACCAGCTCGTCCGGGAAGCGGCGGCTTTCCATGCAAAGGCGGGCCGTACTCTCGATCAGCTCGGCGATCTCCGCGAGCGGCTCCGCGCCGAACTGGCGCGCCTCGCCCTTGATGGTGTGCGCGGGAAGGACGAGCGCGGCCGTATTCTGGTCGTGCATCGCTTCTTCGATCTGCGCGACCGACTTCGCTCCATCCTCGCGGAAGTAGCTGAGAATACGGATGAAACCGGCGCCAAGCTCGGCCCGGCTCCGCTCGAAATGCACCCAATCGACGATTTTCAGCTCGTCGTCGCTCATCTTGTTCCCCGTGGCCACTTCGGATCGGGATACGGCGCAAAGGGTAAAATTAGCCTTAGCGGTCGCGCTGGAATGGATTTTTCGGCGCGCGGAACGACAGGCGCATCGGGACCGGGGCCAGCTTCAGGTCGCGCCGCATCGAATTCAGCAGGTAGCGGCGATAGCTGTCCGGGAGCTGGTCCACTCGCGTGCCGAACACCACGAAGGTCGGCGGGCGCGTCTTAACCTGTGTGATGTAGCGAAGCTTGATCCGACGGCCGCTCGGCGCGGGAGGCTGGTTGGCTTCGACCGCGTCCTCGAACCAGCGGTTGAGCTCTCCGGTCGTGATCCGCCGCGACCAGGATTCGCGCAGCTCGAACGCCACCTTCAGCACCTCGTCGACGCCTTTGCCGGTCTTCGCCGAGATGGCGAGCACGGGCACGCCCTTCAGCTGCGAAAGCCCTTCCTCGAGTGCCGCCTTCACTCCGTTGAACAGCGACGATGCATGTTCCGCGACGTCCCATTTGTTGAGCGCGATGATGAGAGCCCTGCCCTCCTCGATCACATGGTCGGCGATGCGCAGGTCCTGCGCTTCAAGCCCGCGCGTTGCGTCCAGCAGAAGAACGACCACCTCGGCATGCTCGATCGAACGGCGAGTATCCGCCCCTGAAAGCTTCTCAAGCTTGTCCTCGATCTTCGCTCGCTTCCGCAGACCCGCGGTGTCGACCAGCCGCACCGGCCGCCCCTGCCACTCCCAGTCGAGCGTGATGGAGTCGCGGGTGATCCCGGCTTCCGGTCCGGTGATCATCCGCTCCTCGCCGACCATCCGGTTGACCAGAGTCGACTTGCCCGCGTTGGGCCGGCCGACGATCGGCGAGCTTCAGGGGCGCATGCTCATCGTCATGCCCCTCCTCCTGCTCCTCGGCCTCGGTCTCGTAATGCTCGTGCTCGACGTGTGGCCGGAGCATATCGAACAAATCGACGACACCCTCGCCATGCTCGGCGCTGATCGCGATCGGATCGCCGAGCCCCAGAGCATAAGCCTCCAGCCGCCCGGTTTCGCCCGCGCGGCCCTCGGCCTTGTTCGCCGCAACCACGACCGGCGTCTTCCCGGCGCGAAGCCAGCGGCCGATTTCCTCGTCCAGGGGGGTCAGGCCCTCGCGGCCATCGATCAGGAACAGGGCAACGTCGGCATCACGAACCGCGGCTTCGGTCTGCTGGCGCATGCGGCCAGGCAGCGTTTGCGGATCCTCGTCCTCGTAGCCGGCCGTATCGATCACGCGGAATTCCAGTCCGACCAGGCTTGCCTCGCCCTCGCGCCGGTCGCGAGTCACTCCGGGGCGGTCGTCCACCAGCGCCACCTTCTTGCCGACGAGGCGGTTGAACAGCGTCGACTTTCCCACATTGGGACGTCCAACGATCGCTACGGTGGGAAGACGGGGCATAGCGCGCGGTTAGCCGATAAATCCGCTTCTGCGAAGGCACGTGGTACAACACCGATTCGTGTGCGCAACGGAACGAGTTAGCGGCGAGCGTATTGAATCGCCCGTTCCAAGCTCGGGAGAGTGCAAGAATGCCGTCGCGACCCGCATGGAGGGGGCAGATCAGACTCGCCTTGGTCTCGATCCCCGTCGAGATCTATCCGGCCACCAAGTCGGGTGCCCAGATCCAGTTCCACCAGGTGCACGAGCCGTCGGGCAAGCGCATCAAATATGAAAAGGTCGTTCCGGGCATCGGACCGGTCGACAAGGACGAGATCGTCAAGGGCTACGAGGTTTCGAAGGGGCATTACGTTCTGCTCGATCCCGAAGAGATCGAGAGCGTGAAGCTTGAGAGCCGCAAGACGCTCGACCTGGTCCAGTTCGTCGACGAGGACGACATCGAGGCCATGTATTTCGAAAAGCCGTACTACGTGGTGCCGGCCGACGATCTCGCCGAGGAGGCCTATGTGGTGCTCCGCGATGCGCTCAAGGACGCGAAGAAGATCGGCGTCGGGCAGATGGCAATGCGCGGCCAGGAATATGTCGTCGCGATCAAGCCGTCGGGCCGTGGAATCCTGATGGAGACGCTGCGCTACGCCGACGAAGTCCATAAATCATCGGGCTTCTTCCGCGACATCGGCGACACCAAGCCCGACCCCGATCTGCTCGACATGGCGTCCATGCTCATCGAGCGAAAGGCGGGCGAGTTCGATCCGTCCGAGTTCCACAACCGCTATGTGGACGCGCTGAAGGACCTGATCGCCGAGAAGCAGAAGAAGAAGGGCGAAAAGGTCATCCAGGATCCGGATGCCGACAAGGGACCGCCCAAGGGGTCGAACGTCATCGACCTGATGGCGGCGCTCAAGAAGAGCCTCGGCGACGACAAGCGCAAGAAGGACGGCCTTGACGAGCCGAAGGCGCGGAAGTCGGCGCCCAAGAAAGCCGCGCCCAAGCGTACGACGACGGCGAAGAAAGAGTCCAAAGAGCCGGCGCGCAAGCGAGCTTAAGTCATGGCGAAGCGCGCTGGCCTCGACATCGAGACCTATAACGAGAAGCGCGACTTCACGAAGACGAAGGAGCCCAAGGGCCGCAAGCTCAAGGGCAAGGGGGACAGCTTTGTCGTCCAGAAGCATGAGGCGTCGCGCCTTCACTGGGATTTCCGGCTGGAGCTCGACGGCGTCCTGAAGAGCTGGGCCGTCCCCAAGGGCCCAAGCGTCAATCCGGACGACAAACGCCTCGCCATGCGGACCGAGGATCATCCGCTCGACTACGGCGACTTCGAAGGCATCATCCCTGCCGGCGAATATGGCGGCGGCACGGTGATGCTATGGGACCAGGGACGCTGGATCCCGCATCCCGACAAGGACCCGCGCAAGACGCTGGAGGAAGGCCACCTGCACTTCACGCTCGAAGGCGAGCGGATGAAGGGCGAATGGGTGATGTTTCGCCTGAAGCCGCGCCCGGGCGAAAAGGCGGAGCCGTGGATGCTGAAGAAGGTCACGGACGACTTCGCCAATCCCGATAACGGCGACGAACTGGTGGACGAGTTCGTGACCAGCGTCACGACCGAGCGGACCATGGCCGAGATCGCCTCCGGCAGTGACGTCTGGCGATCCAACCGGGGCGGGCAGAAGGGCGGGCGTGCGCGCAAGAAGTCGAGCGAAGCTCCGCCCCCGTTCGAGCGGCCACAGCTCGCGACGCTCGTCGATGAAGTTCCGCCGGGCGACAATTGGCTCTTCGAATACAAATACGACGGCTACCGGCTGCTGATCGCTACCGGAACCGGTGCGGCAACGGCCTGGACGCGCAACGGAAAGGATTGGAGCGACAAGTTCCGGGCGCTGGTCAAAGCCGCGGCAAAGCTGCCGGCCGGCTGCCTGATCGACGGCGAGGCGGTCGCGCTCGACGAAAAGGGCAAGCCGAGCTTCCAGCTGCTCCAGTCCACGCTGAAGGACCAGCGCGGCGCGAACCTAGCCTTCTTCGCCTTCGATCTGCTCATCGACCGAGGGGAGGACATCCGCCGCCTCCCCAACATCGAGCGGAAGGATCGTCTGAAGTCGCTCCTCGCCGGCGTTCACCCACCAATTCTGTTCGGCGATCACGTGCTCGGCCGCGGCGAGGAGCTGTTCCGCGAAATCTGCAAGGCCGGCGGCGAAGGCCTCATCGCCAAGCGCGCCGACGCGACCTACCGCGGCGACCGTTCGAAAAACTGGCTCAAGGTCAAATGCATCCAACGCCAGGAGTTCGTGATCGTCGGCTGGTCGGAAAGCGACAAGCGCCGCGGCTTCCGCTCACTACTGCTGGCGTCACGCGACAAGAAGGCGCTCACATACGTCGGAAAGGTCGGCACCGGGTTCAATGCGCAGCTCATCGAAGACCTGATGGAACGGATGGAGCCCCTCGCGCTCGACAAGGCGGCGGTCGAAGTTCCCCGTCCCGACCGCAAGGGCGCGCACTGGATCAAGCCGGAGCTCGTCGCGGAAATCAATTTCACCGAGTTCACCGATGAAGGGATCCTTCGCCACCCCAGCTTCATTGCGCTGCGCGAGGACAAGCCGGCGAAGGACGTCGTCCGGGAAGTACCGCAGCATGTCGAGGAGGCGATGAAGCAGCCGAAGCGCACCACTGCGAAAAGGGCGAAGGGCAAGACGGCCGAGGATTTCGGCATCGCCATCTCGAGCCCTGAGCGCGTGATCTACCCGGAGCTTGGCCTCACCAAGAAGGACCTCGCCGATTATTATGCGACGGTCGAACCGCTGATCATGGTGGACTCGGCCGACCGGCCGATGACCCTCATCCGCTGCCCGGGCGGGCGCACCGGCGAATGCTTCTTCCAGAAGCACGACAAGGGGACCTTCGGCGAACATGTGAAGCAGATCCCGATCGAGGAGAAGGACGGCGAGACGGAGGATTACCTCTTACTTCGACGACGTCCGCGGGCTGCTCGCCTGCGTCCAGATGGGCACGATGGAATTCCACGGCTGGGGCAGCAAGGTCGACAAGGTCGAATATCCCGACCGCCTGGTGTTCGACCTCGATCCCGACGTCGGACTAGATTTCGACAAGGTGAAGGAGGCGGCGGTCCGAGTGCGCGACCTGGTCGCCGGCATGGGGCTCGAGAGCTTCCCGCTGCTCACAGGCGGCAAGGGAATCCACGTCGTCATCCCGCTCGATCAGACCGCCGACTGGGTCGCCGTGAAGAGCTTCGCCGACCGCTTCTCGCGCGCCGTTGCCGAAGCCGAGCCGGACCGCTTCACCGCCAACATCCGCAAGGTGCAGCGCAAGGGCCGGATCTTCCTCGACTGGCTGCGCAACCAGCGCGGAGCGACGGCGGTCATGCCCTACTCCGCCCGCGCCCGCGAAGGCGCACCCGTCGCAGCGCCGATCGCCTGGGAGGAGCTGGACGATTACGACAGCGGCGCCGCCTTCAGCATTCGCGATGCCGACGAATTGCTGAAGCGCGCAAAGTCGAAGCGGCTTGCAGGTTGGGGCAAAGCGAAGCAATCCTTGCCGGATGCTTAGCCGCACCCGCGCAGCACTCCTCCCCCTCCTCTTCGTTCTTACCGCAGCCTCGCCTGCCGAGCTTCAGCAATGGAACAAGCAGGCTCAACGGGTCACGATCACCCGCGACGACTGGGGCATCGCCCACGTCAAAGGCAAAAGCGACGCCGACGCCGTCTTCGGGATGATCTACGCGCAGGCCGAGGACGACTTCCCGCGCATCGAAGCGAACTATCTCACCGCACTCGGCCGCACCGCCGAAGCCGAGGGTGAAAAGGCGATCTGGCAGGACCTTCGCGCGCGGCTCTACGTCAGCGACCGCGCTCTCCAGACGCACTATGCAGCGAGCCCGCCATGGCTGAGGAAGCTGATGGATAGCTGGGCCGCGGGCCTGAACTATCTATCTTGCGACCCACCCTCAGGTCCGCCCGCGCGTCATCACCCGCTTTGAACCGTGGATGGCGCTGAGCTTCACCGAGGGCAGCATCGGCGGCGACATCGAATACATCGACCTCGGCGAGCTGCAGAAATTCTATGCCGGCAAGCAGACGATCGCATCGTCCCTGCCGGACAGGGAACCGCGCGGCTCCAATGGAATCGCCATTGCGCCGTCGCTTACGACGGGCGGCGGATCGCTGCTGCTGATCAATCCGCACACGAGCTTCTTCTTCCGCTCCGAACAGCAGGTGACGAGCGACGAGGGACTGAACGTCTACGGCGCCGCGACCTGGGGCCAGTTCTTCATCTACCAGGGGTTCAACGAGCGCACCGGCTGGATGCACACCTCGAGCGGCGTCGATAATGTCGACGAATTCGCCCTGAGAGTGGAGAAGCGTGGCGACGGCTTCTGCTACCGTTACGGCAAGGACTGCCGCGCACTGGCAAGAAGCCAGGTGACAATCCGCTACCGGACACCGACCGGAACCCTCGCCTCGCGAAGCTTCACGACCTGGCACGCCCATCGCGGGCCTATCGTGCGGGACTCCAACGGGCGCTGGATCGCCTTCGCGATGATGGACAAGCCGGTAGCGGCTCTCCAGCAGAGCTTCCTTCGGACCAAAACACGCGACCTGAAGGACTTCCTGAAGGTCGCAAATCTACAGGCGAATAGTTCGAATAATACAATATTTGCCAGCCGTAAGGGCGAGATCGCCTATCTTCATCCGCAGTTCGTGCCGAGGCGAGACGGGCGCTTTGATTACACCAGGCCTGTGGACGGCAGCGACCCGGCGACAGACTGGGGAGCGTTGCACGCGATTGCCGAGCTGCCGAATGCGCTGAACCCGCAGAATGGCTGGGTCCACAATGAGAACAACTGGCCGTACCGCGCCGCCGGCCCGAACAGCCCCGACCCCGCCCGCTTTCCGAAATATATGGACATGTTCGGGGAGAATTATCGTGGGCACCATGCGCTGCAGTTGCTGACCGGCAGCAGCGGATGGACCCTGGAGCGCCTGCAGGCGGCAGCATTCGACAGCTATCAACCCGGTTTCGCCGAGCTGATCCCCTCGCTGATCAAGGCCTATGACTCGCTGCCCAGGCGAGACGCGCGGCGTGAACGGCTCAAAGGTCCGATCGGCGTTCTGCGCGGCTGGAACTACCGTTGGAGCGCGGGGTCGGTGGCCCAGTCGGTCGCGATGGTCTGGGTCGACAATCTGATGAAGGCGGTTGCCGCACCGGCTGGTGAGCCGATCAACGTCACGACCACTCGGCTGGCCCGGGACACGACCAATGCGCAAAAGCTTACCGCGCTCGGCGAGGCTGCTGCGCGCCTGCGCCGCGACTTCGGCTGGTGGCAGGTTCCGTGGGGCGACATCAATCGGTTCCAGCGGGTCTCGGCCGCGATCGACCATCCCTTCAGCGACGCCGCGCCGAGCATCCCCGTCGCTTTCCCCTCCGCGCGTTGGGGATCGCTGGCCTCGTTCGGCGCGACGCCGAAGCCGGGCACGAAGAAGTGGTACGGAACGAGCGGCAACAGCTTCGTCGCCGTCGTCGAATTCGGGAAACGGCTTCGCGCTCGAGCCGTGACGGCCGGGGGCGAGAGCGGCAATCCCGCCTCGCCCCATTTCAACGACCAGGCAGAGCGCTACGCGACCGGCAATTTGCGCGAGGTCTATTTTTACCCGGACCAGTTGAAAGCGCACGCAAAGCGCCGCTACCGACCGGGCGAATAGCTAGCGGATCGCTTCCAGCTCGATGCCCCGGGTCTCGCGTGCGAGCAATGCGCTGACACCGCTAATCAGGCAGGCCGTGCCCACGTAGATCGCAACCGGCGTCGCGGACCCATATTCCTTGTACAGCCACAGCGCGATGATCGGCGCGAGGGACCCCGCGACGATCGACGTAAGCTGATAGGCCAGGCTCACACCCGAATATCGGATCCGCGTCGGGAACAGCTCGGTGATGAACGCTGCCTGGGGTCCGTACATCGCGCCGTGCAGGACCAGCCCGACCACCAGCGCGAGGACGATCGACACATGGTCGCCGCTTCCGAGCAGGCCGAACATCACGAAGCACCAGGCCGCGAGCCCGAACGCCCCGAGCGCATAGACCGGCCGCCGCCCGATCCTGTCGGACAGGAGCGCAAACAGGGGAATGGCGAAGAACTGCACCGCCGCGCCGATGAGCAAGGCGTTGAGCGCAAGGCTTCGGCTCTCCTTCGACACATCGACCAGATAGGTGAGCGAGAAGACGGTGAGGATGTAATAGGAGATGTTCTCGCCGACGCGCAGGCCTGCGCCGAGCACCAGCGCTTTCGGCCGCTCGCGAAGCACTTCGACCGCGGGAACGCGAGCCGGGGCCTCTGCTGCGTCCAGCTCCGCTTCGAACATCGGGCTCTCGGACACGCGGTTGCGGATGTACCAGCCGACCACCACCAGAAGCGCGGAGAGGACGAACGGCACTCGCCAGCCCCAGTCGAGGAAGTCCGCCTCCGTCTGGACCGCGGCCATGATCGCCAGCACCGCCGCGGCAAGCAGGTTGCCCGCCGGGACGCCCGCCTGTGGCCAGCTCGCCCAGAAGCCGCGCCGCGCTGCGTCCCCGTGCTCGGCGGCCATCAGGACCGCCCCGCCCCATTCGCCACCAACGGCAAAGCCTTGCACCAATCGCAGCGCGATCAGCGCGAGCGGAGCCCAGATTCCAATCTGCGCATAGGTCGGAAGAAGCCCGATGAGCACCGTCGCGAGGCCCATCAGGATGAGGCTCAGCATCAGCAGGCGCTTGCGCCCGATACGGTCGCCGTAATGGCCGAAGACGATGCCCCCGACCGGGCGCGCGACGAAGCCCAGCGCGTAGGTCGCGAACGCCAGCAACGTCCCCGTCAGCGGGTCGAATTCCGGGAAGAACAGCTTGTTGAAGACGAGGGCCGCAGCGGAGCCGTAGAGGAAGAAGTCGTACCACTCGATGGTCGTGCCGATGAGGCTCGCCATCACCACGCGCCGAAGCGGCGTCTTCTCCTCAGCCATGCGCTCCCCTGTACTCGCCGCGGCCTAGTCGTTCGCGAACCTGTCCGTAGCGCGGACCAATCCGTCGAGGATGCCCGGCTCGTTGAACAGGTGCCCGCCATCGGCCACGATCTGCAGGTCGACTTCCGGCCAGGCTTTCTTCAGCGCCCAGGCGGCTCTCGGCGGAGTGCAACTGTCGTGACGTCCCTGGACGATCACGCCCGGAATGCCGCGAATGCGCTCCGCTCCGCGCAGCAGCTGACCTTCCTCCAGCCAGCCCTTGTTGGCCATGTAGTGATTTTCGATCCTAGCCACGGCGACTGCAACGTCCGGGCTGGTGAAGTGATCGACGACCTCGGGCCTCGGCAGGACCGTCACGGTCGCGGCCTCCCACTTGCTCCAGGCCTTGGCGTAGCGCAGCCGCTCATCGAGATCGTCGCTGGTCAACCGCCTGGCATAAGCGCCGATCAGGTCGTCGCGCTCGCTCTCGGGGATGATCGAGGCGAACTCCTCCCATCCGTCCGGATAGATCGAGCTCGCTCCGCCTTCCTTGTACAGCCAGTCGATCTCGTAGCGGTCGAACAGGAAGATGCCGCGAAGGACCAGTTCGGTGCAGCGTTCCGGATATTTCTGGGCGTAGGCGAGCGAGAGCGTCGAGCCCCAGCTTCCGCCGAAGACCATCCACTTGTCGACCTTCGCGACCTCGGTCCGCAGCTTCTCGATGTCGTCGACCAGGTGCCAGGTCGTGTTCGCCTCGAGGCTCGCATAGGGCGTGGACTTGCCGCAGCCGCGCTGGTCGAAGACGAGTATCTTGTATTTCTCGGGGTTCCACTGGCGCCGATGGTCGGGGCTCGATCCACCACCGGGGCCGCCATGCAGCATCACTGCCGGCTTGCCGTCCGGATTTCCGCTTAGCTCCCAATAGAGGCTGTGCCCGTCGCCCACGTCGAGGTGCCCGGTCTCGTAGGGCTGGAATTCCGGATAGAGGGTCCGGCGCTCAGTCGTGTGGATGTCCCTCAAAAGCTGAACTCCTCGTAGATGCGCGACACGTCGCCATTCCATTCATTGTTATATTTGTCGAGCAGGCGGTCGGCAGGCGTCCGTCCTGTCGTGACGACTTCCCTCAACGGATCGAGGAAGCCGCCCTCATTGTCGCCTGCCGAATTGAGCCGAGCCCGGCGGCTAAGCCCGTCGGATGCAATGTCGAGCACCGTCGCCGCAAGCTCGCGGACCGTTCCACCGCTGGGGACAGGCGTTTCGAGTGCACTCTTCGGGACGGCGTGGCGCAAGCGGGTGCGTTCTTCGATGTCCCAATGCTTGACCAGGTCCCAAGCCGCGTCGAGCGCGGTCTGGTCGTAGAGCAGGCCGACCCAAAGCGCCGGGAGCGCGCAGATGCGGCCCCAGCGGCCGCCATCGGCTCCTCGCATCTCGAGAAAGCTTTTGAGGCGGACTTCCGGGAAGATGGTCGAGAGGTGGTCGACGAAGTCGGACAGCCGCGGCTTTTCGCCAGGAAGTTGCGGCAATTTGCCGTCGAGAAAGGCGCGGAAGCTCTCGCCGGCAACGTCGATGTACTTGCCGTCGCGGTAGACGAAATACATCGGCACATCGAGCGCATAGTCGAGGTAACGCTCGTAGCCGAAGCCGTCCTCGAAAACGAAGGGCAGCATTCCGGTGCGGTCCGGGTCCGTGTCTTCCCAGATATGACTGCGGAAGCTGCGAAAGCCGTTCGGCTTGCCTTCGGTGAGCGGCGAGTTGGCGAAGAGGGCCGTCGCGACCGGCTGAAGCGCCAGGCCGACACGAAACTTCTTCACCATGTCGGCTTCAGAACTATAATCCAGATTAACCTGGATGGTGCAGGTCCGAAGCATCATGTCGAGCCCGAGGTTGCCGACCTTGGGCATGTAGTTGAGCATGATCCTGTACCTGCCCTTGGGCATGACCGGCAGATCCGAGCGGGCTTTGTCGGGCCACATGCCGAGCCCGAGGAAGCCGACACCGAGCCGCTCGCCCACAGCCTTGCACTGCTCGAGATGGCGCCCCGCCTCCGCGCAGGTCTGGTGCAGATTCTCAAGCGCAGCCCCCGACAGCTCGAACTGCCCTGCCGGTTCCAGGCTGATCGTTCCGTCCGGCCCGGAGAGGGCAATGACGTTCCCGTTCTCGGTTACGGGCTTCCAGCCGAACTCGGTCAGTCCATTGAGCAAGTCTCGGATGCCGCCGGCCTCGTCGTAGTTCGGCGCGCGATGGTCGGCGGTCCGGTAGACGAACTTCTCATGCTCCGTGCCGATGCGCCATCGCTCGGGCGGTTTCTCGCCACCGGAGAAAACGGAAAGCAGCTCGTCGCGGCTTTCGACAAGTCGGTGCGTCTCGGGCGTATCGTCGGTGCGCTGCGTCATTCGCAGCGGCGCTTAGCCGCGCGCTCCAAGCCGCGCCAGCACTTCCGATTTATGGCCTGATAAGGATCAGCGCCAGTCGCCCGCGACCGCCATGTACGCGGCCAGCGACGCGAGCGCGGCCGTCTCCGCGCGCAGGATGCGCGGTCCCGAGCGAGATCGGCACCGCGCTCTCGACGGCCCGGATCTTCGCGCGCTCCTCGTCCGTGAACCCGCCTTCCGGACCAGTCAGGATCGACGCTGCGCCCGGCTTGAATGCCGATGCGACAGGCTCTCCGCCGGTTTCGTCCGCGAAATAGAGAGTGCGGCCGTCCTCCTTCAGAAATTGCGCGAGCGAGACCGGCTGCACGATTTCCGGGAGGCGCGTCCGACCGCATTGCTCGGCCGCTTCGATCGCGATCGCTTCCAGCCGCTCCAGCTTCACGCGCTCGGCGATCGTGCGCTGCGTCATCACCGGGATGAGCTTAGCGACGCCCATCTCCGTGGCCTTTTCCACCAACCAATCCGTCTGCGTGCGTTTGACGGGAGCGAAGGCAAGCCAGACGTCCGGAACGTCTTCCGGCTCGCGGGTCCGCCGCTCTACCATGAGCGCTATGCGCTTCTTTCCGGCCTCCGCGATCCGCCCAAGCCATTCGCCCGAGCTACCGTCGAACAGGAGGACTTCAGCTCCCTCGCCGAGGCGCATCACATTGCCGAGATAGTTAGCCTGTCCCGCGTCCAGATCGATGCGCGCGCCCTCCGCGAGCGCACCGCGCACGAATAGGCGCGGCAAGCTCTTCGGCGGCCATGCGGGCGTAGCAGGCATGGACGCGACTTAGCTTGCGGCGGTGGGATCCGCTACGGATGTAATAGGGCGGAGTTCTCGCCGCCCGCAAAAACTTGGTTTCGCTTATCCGCCGTCGTGAAGATCAACACCCCGGTTGGGATTGCAGCCGAAACCGGGCATCCCAAACGTGCTCTGCGGGTCCAAGTCAGGGACCGAGGCACCCTGGCTTGCGATGAAGGAGCCAAAGGATTGCGTGATACCGCCAGGATCGCCCGCAGCCGGATCGCCAAGCGGCGAATCGTTGAGACCGGAGAACACGCAGAACGAGCGGGCATGAATGTCGAGCTGGGGCGCCGTATAGTTGGTCGACGGCGGCGGGCCCTTAATTTCACCGGCAAGCGCCGGAGCGGCAATCGTGGCGGAACAAATGGCTGCCACGAACAGGAGCTTCCTGTTCATCATGCTCTCCTTCGGTCCCACCCGACGGCGCGCCAATAGCGGAATTGCGATCGCCGCACGAGTTAACTTTCGATGCTGATCGCCCGGACACAAATGCCTTGCGGGTAAGCATTTCTTAGCCACGTTTGCGTAGAGCGGCGGCAAGGGAGCGCGCTTGTGAATTCAGTCATTTCGACACCGGCGAACGCGCGCACGATCCCCTTCGACCGCTTCAAACGCGTCGGCACGGCGATGGCCATTCTCGTGATCCTCGTCTCCATCACGGAATTCTTCTGGAACGCGGCCAATCCGACCGACCGCGACTTCATCAGCTTCTGGGGCGCCGCGCAGCTCGCGCTCGCAGGCGACCCCGCAGCGGCCTACGATCAGGCGAGGCTGCATGAGGTGCAGTCGGCCGTAGCCACCTTCGTCAACGGCAACGGCATGCCCTTCCCCTATCCGCCCGCCTTCCTGCTGCTCGTCACTCCGTTCGGACTTCTGCCCTTCGCAGTCTCGCTGGCGCTTTGGTCGGCAGCGACCTTCGCAGTCTATTTCGTCCTCGTACGGCGCATGTTCCCGCAGTCGGGGTGGCTCGCAGCAGCATTCCCGCCGGTCTTCATCAATGCCGCGATCGGACAGAATGCCTTCGTCACCGCTGCCATTTTCATCGGGGGAATGTTGCTTCTTGAGCGCCGGCCCTTCGCCGCCGGCCTGCTGCTGGGATGCCTTGTCATCAAGCCGCAGCTTGGATTGCTCCTGCCCATCGCCCTTCTCGCCTCCCGGCAGTGGCGGGCGATTGCGGGTGCGGCCATTTCCTCCCTCGGCCTTCTGGCCGTCGGAGCCGCCGTCTTCGGCGCCGCCGCAACGGAAGCGTGGCTCGCGCAAATGCCGCTGTACGTGAACATCGGCCGCGACGGCCTGGTCGGCTGGCACAAGATGGCGAGCGTCTATGCGGCGCTGCGGCAGGCAGGCGCCGGCCTCGAGCTTGCCTTCGCCGGACATCTGCTGGTCGCGGCAGTTTCGGCCATCCTCGTCTGGCGGTGCTGGCGATCTAACATGGAAGCGCCGGCAAAGGCTGGAATCCTCGCCGCCGCGACGCTGCTCGCGAGCCCCTATGTCTTTCCCTATGACGCGGTTCTGCTGGTAGTCGCCTTCTTCTGGCTCGCGCAGCGCGGCGCGCCGGCGCTGCCGCTCGCGATCCTCTGGTGCCTGCCGATCCTGACGATCGCCCAGATCGCTTCCGTCCATGGATCGGTGAACCTCAGCCCGGCAGTCCCGATCGGCCTGCTCATTCTCGGCGCGCTCCAACTGCGAGCTTCTCGACAGGCCTCAAGCGCTGCGCCTAATCAGCCGTCATGGCCGACGGCACCGACATCGTCCCCGACAGCGAACGCCGAGGCCTGATCGGCGCACTGCCGCCGCGGCTGCGGCCCTACGCGTCGCTGATGCGGCTCGACCGGCCGATCGGCACCTGGCTGCTCTACTGGCCCTGCGCCTGGAGCGTCGCGCTGGCTGGCGTCGGCGGACGCTGGGACTTCTTCCTGTGGTTCTTCCTCGGCGCCTTCGCGATGCGCAGCGCGGGCTGCGTCTACAACGACATCGTCGACAAGGACCTCGACCGGAAGGTGGAGCGCACCCGCCTCCGCCCACTTGCCAGCGGGCGGGCATCGGTGCGGTCGGCATGGGTGCTGATCGCGATTCTGTGCGCGGTCGGCCTCCTCGTCCTGGCCCAGCTCAACCTCACGGCGGCAATCGTCGCGCTCGTCAGCGTAGCGCCGGTGGCCGCCTACCCCTTCATGAAGCGCATCACCTGGTGGCCGCAGGCATGGCTCGGCCTCGTCTTCTCCTGGGGAGCGCTTGTCGGCTGGCCCGCGATCACCGGATCGCTCGACCTGCCGGCGCTGCTGCTCTGGCTCGGGAGCGTCGCCTGGGTGGTCGGCTACGACACGCTATACGCGATCCAGGACATCGAGGACGATGCGCTGGTCGGCGTGAAGTCCTCGGCTCGCCGGCTGGGCGACAAGGCTCCTCTTGGAGTCGCCTCCTTCTACGCGATCGCCGTCCTGCTCTGGGCTGCGGCACTCTGGGCGGTCCGGCCGGACTGGCTTGCGCTGCTGGCGCTTGCACCTGCGGCGATCCACCTTTCGAACCAGGCGCTTCGTGTCGACCCGAAGGACGGGCAAGGCGCGCTCCGCCTGTTCCGGTCGAACCGAAGCGCGGGATTCCTGATTTTCCTTGCCATGCTGGTCGTCGGCCTCTCCAGCCGCTAACCGCCAATCATGCTTCCAATTGAAAAGGCACGCGAGAGCGTCGAGGCGCTCGTCGAGCAGGCGCGGATCGCGGGCGCCGACGCGGCGGACGCACTCTACGTCTGTTCCGAATCCCAAAGCGTGCAGGTCCGTCTTGGCGAGCTTGAGCATGTCGATCGTTCCGAAGGCGAGGAGATGGGCCTCCGCGTCTTCGTTGGGCACCGCTCCGCGAGCGTGGCCTCCTCCGACTTTTCCCCCGAGGCGATGCGTGAGCTCGTCGCCCGGGCGGTCGCCATGGCTCGGGAAGCTCCGGAAGATCCCTATGCCGGCCTCGCTTCTGCCGAGCTGATCGCATCCGCCCCCTTCCCTGACATCGACTCCGAGGATCGCAGCAGCGACGACCCGCAGACCCTGCAGAACCGGGCGCTCGCCGCCGAGAAGGCAGCACTTGCGGTTCCCGGCGTGACGAACTCCAGCGGCGGGTCGGCCGGAAGCTCTTCAAGCGCCGTCGCCCTCGCGACGTCGACCGGATTCAGCGGCGCTTACCGTTCGACCGGTCATAGCGCGAACGTGTCGGTCATCGCCGGTGAGGGCGCGGCGATGCAGCGCGACAGCGCGTGGCACGGAGTGCGTCACGTCACCGACCTCGACCCTCCCGAGGAGATCGGCCGGCTTGCCGGCGAGCGCGCCGTCGCGAAGCTCAACCCGTCAAAGCCAAAGGCCGGACGCTATCCGGTCCTGTTCGACCCGCGCGTGGCGGGATCGCTGATCGGCCATTTCGTCGGCGCCATCACCGGCTCCTCGGTCGCTCGCAAGTCCTCCTTCCTCCAGGAAAAGCTGGGGCAGCAGATCTTCGGGGTGGGACTGCGCATCGTCGACGACCCGCTCCGTCCCCGCGGCCTTCGCTCGCGCCCGTTCGACAGCGAAGGCTTGCCGGTCTCGCTTACGGACCTGATCGAGGATGGAATACTCAAGACCTGGATCGCCGACAGCGCATCCGCCCGGCAGCTCGGCATCCGGCCCACCGGGCACGCCGTCCGCGGCGTCGGAGGGCCTCCAGGCGCGGGCCCGAGCAATCTTTACATCGCACCGGGGCAGCGCAGCCGCGAAGAATTGCTGGCGGCCTTTCCCGAGGCAGTTCTGGTGACCGAGCTCATCGGCCAGGGCGTCAATGGCGTAACGGGCGACTACAGCCGGGGAGCGGTCGGCTTCATGGTTCGCGCCGGAGCCATCGCGGAGCCCATTGCCGAGATCACCATCGCCTCCAACCTGCTCGACATGTTTGCGACGCTCGAACCGGGAAGCGACCTCGAATTCCGCCGCGGCGTGGACTCACCGACGTTGCTCGTCCCGGAAATGACGGTCGCGGCCGCCTGATCAGTAAGCGCGTACTTAGTTCGACAGGTTTGGCCGGTGGCCCGGGATCCAGTCGACGAAGGTCCGCTTGAAACGCCCATTGCCACGGTCGAGCAGGAACTCGTTGGGCCTTCCATCGGCATCATAGCCGACGGCCACGCCCCAGGGCCCACGCGGACCGCCAGCCGCGGCAGCAGTGCCGCTGCCGACCGTGCGGAACTCGAAGGGGTCGAGGTTCCTCGACGGCTTGCCTCCGCCGCCCTTGCCTTTCCCGATGACCAGCGTGCCGTACATGGTGGTCGAATTCAGTACGTCCCAGTCGACCGTCCCCGGGTTGCGGTTGTCCGGCGGACCGTCGGGGTCGGCCGTGTAATCCATGCAGCTGCCCTTGTTCCGGTTGTAGAAGGATGTGTCGAGGTGGCCGAGGCCGAAGGTGTGGCCGATCTCGTGGCAGGCCACGAACTGGCGCTGGCCGTCATTGTTGTATTGCGGCGTCGCATAATAGGTGTCGTTGAACTTGGCCGTCGCTTCGGTGATGTAGATGCCGTTGATCTCGATCTCGGCGATGCCGACCCATCCGTTCTGCCCGTAGGCTGCCGCGCAGACGAGGACCATTCCGGGCTTGGCCGTGCAGACCGCGGGATCCGTCCCTGAATCCTGACCCCTGTCCGTCAGGTCGAGCGGCGAGCGCTCGTTCTGTTCCCACTTCACCAGTGCGGCCTGGTAGTAAGGGACCCAGGCGTTGTTCGCGAACCTGTACGCGATGTCGAGCCTCAGGGGCGTGTTCGCCGTCTGCCACAAATAGTCGCCCCACTGGTGACCCGAACCGGCAGTGGCAGCCGTCGATGTGAGAAGCGTCAGCGCAGCGACTCCCGCGCGGCAAAGACCGATCGATTTCATAGGCGCCCCCTTTGTCGGAGCAGCGATCCCCCGTGCTCCGTTCGCTGAAAGCTCTGCCCCTACGGCATCGGAGTCAAGCTTTTGAGATTTCGGTCGTTTCCTCCACGGCCGGGATGCCTAGCCGCATAATCTCGATCTTGGTGCAGCGGTCCATGACGACCTTCAGCCCAGCCGCTTCCGCTCGTGCCGCTGCTTCCTCGTTGACGATCCCGAGCTGCATCCAGACGGCCTTGGCGCCAACCGCGATCGCCTGATCGACCGCTTCGCCGGCGGCCATCGGCCTGCGGAAGATGTCGACGATGTCGATCGGCACTCCGATCTGACCGAGCTCGCGCCAGACGTACTCGCCGTGCACATGCTCGCCGGTGATCTGCGGATTGACCGGCAGCATCCGGTAGCCGTGACGCTGGAGGAAGGCCGCAACGCCGTAGGACGGCCGGTCCGGCCGGTCCGAGCAGCCGAAAACGGCGATGGTGCGCGCTTCGGTGAGCAATTGTCGTACATCGTCGTCGCGGGTCAGCGGCATGGCCTACCTCCTGCGGCTAGAATGCTTCAGCGGCGAACCGTTTCCAGGGACTCGACCACTCGTTGCGCCAAATCCGCAAAGACCCTCGCGTCGGCGCCTTCGCCGGCTGCCGGAGGATTGCCGGCATCGGACGCCGTCCTGATCGCGGGCGACAAGGGAAGTCGGCCGAGGAAGGGCACGCCGATTTCGTTGGCGGCCGCTTCGGCTCCGCCACTTCCGAACGGGTCGGAGCCCTCGCCGCAATGCGGGCAGACGTAACCCGCCATGTTCTCGATGATCCCGAGGACCGGCACGTCCATCTTTCGAAACAGGTCGATGGCCCGCGTCGCGTCGATCAGCGACAGGTCCTGCGGGGTGGAAACGATCACCGCGCCGTCCGGGCGCGACTTCTGGATCAGCGACAGCTGCACGTCCCCAGTGCCCGGAGGCAGGTCGACCACTAGCATGTCCGCATCGCCCCAGTCGGCACCGATCAGGCGTGCGAGCGCGCCCGTCGCCATCGGTCCGCGCCAGGCGAGCGCATGCCCCGGCGAAACGAGATGACCGAGCGACAGAAATCGCAGACCCTGCGCCTCGACGGGAATCAGTCGATCGTTCTCGGCCGTCGGCTTCGCATCACTCCCCAGCAACGTCGGCTGCGACGGGCCGTAGACGTCGGCGTCGACCAGTCCGACCTTCCTTCCCGCTCTCGACAGCGCGATGGCGAGATTGGCGGCGACCGTCGACTTGCCCACACCGCCCTTGCCGCTGCCGACGGCGATCAGGACCCGGTGCGGCTGCGAAGCGGTCATCGCGATGCGCACTTCGCTTATGCCTTCAATCGAGGATGCCGCATCGTGAAGCTCGCGCTCGAGCTTCGAACGCTCGGCGTCGCGCAGGCCCGTCGCGTCGACGATCAGGGTCGCGACGCCCTCGTTCAGCCGCCGCGATCGGATACGGTTCGCCTCCGGATGCCCTTCGAGTTCTACCAACGGGTCGGTCTGGTCTGCCATCGCCGCGCGACATAGGCACTCGGGTGCGGCTTGCCACTGTTTTTCAACGACTCGCCTCCCTATAGTAATGGCATGACACTTCTTTCGGGGCTGGGCCCTCGGGCGCGAGCCTTCTTCAGCGACATCAAAGGTCCATGGGGTCCGGCAGGCGGCGACGAGCCGGAAGGCGGCGAAAACCCGCAAAGTGGGCCATGGGGTCAGCCCCCCAAGCGGAAGCGCTCCGGGCCGAGCGCTCCGCGCCAGGTTACTTCGCTGGACGATTTCCTGCGCAAGAGCCGTGAGCGCTTCGGCGGCAACGGCGGAGGCTTTTCCGGCGGACCAAGCGGCAAGCTGATCAAATGGGGCATTGCCGGCCTGGCCCTCCTGTGGCTGATCTTCACGTCCTTTGCCGTAGTTGCGCCTGGTGAGCGCGGCGTAGTAACCCAGTTCGGCCGCTACAGCCGCACGCTCGGGCCAGGCGTTGGCTTCACTTTGCCTGCTCCTATCGAGCGCGTTCAGAAGGTGGACGTCGAGAACATCCGCAACCTCGAGCTCGGATCTGCGAGCACCGAGACCCTGATGCTGACCGGCGACCAGAACATCATCGACCTCGCTTATTCGGTCCGCTGGAACATCCGCGATCCGGAGCTTTACCTGTTCCAGCTCGCCCAGCCGGAGGAAACGATCCGCGAAGTGGCCGAGGCCGCGATGCGCGCCGTGATCGCCAACTACTCGCTCGACCAGGCCATCGGCGAAGGCCGCGGCGACATCGAAAGCCGCGTTACTCAGACCATGCAGCGGATCCTCGACGCCTATCGCGCCGGCGTCATCGTCCAGGGCGTCGCCATCCGCCAGGCCGACCCTCCGCAGGCCGTCAACGAAGCCTTCAAGGAGGTCACCGCGGCGCAGCAGCAGGCGCAGAGCTACATCAACCAGGCGAATGCCTATGCGACGCAGCTGACTCAGAAGGCGCAGGGCGAGGCAGCGGCCTTCGACAAGGTCTACGAGCAGTACAGCCTGGCCCCCGACGTCACCCGGCGTCGCATGTATTACGAAACGATGGAGCGCGTTCTGCAGAACGTCGACAAGACGATCATCGAGGCTCCGGGAGTGACCCCCTATTTGCCGCTGCCCGAAGTCCAGAAGAGGCAGCAGCAACAACAGCAGCCGCAGCAACAGTCCCAGCCGCAGCAGCAGCGGGGAGAAGGTCAGTGACCGACTTCATCCGCCGCCGCCCGTTGATCAGCGCCGTCGTCGCCCTGCTGACCTTGTTCATCATCGTCAGCGCGTTCCCGATCATCCCCGAAACGAAGCAGGCGGTGGTCGTCCAGTTCGGCAAGCCCAGCCGAATCCTCGGAAACACCAAGGCCGGGATCAACTATCGAATCCCGTTCTTCGAAAACATCGTCTGGATCGACAAGCGGGTGCAGTCGGTCGACATGGACCGGCAGCAGGTTCTCTCGACCGACCAGCGCCGGCTCGAGGTCGACGCATTCGCCCGCTACCGCATCGTCAATCCGCTATTGATGTACATCCGTGCCCGCGACGAGACCCGGCTTCAGGCCGCGCTTGTGCCGATCCTTGGTTCGGAAATCCGCAACGAGCTCGGCAAGCAGCAATTCGTCGCCCTTCTCTCGCCGGAACGGCAGGGCGTGATGGAGAACGTCCGCGCCAGCCTCGACCGCGTCGCTGCTCAGTACGGCGCCCGCATCATCGACGTGCGGATCAAGAAGGCGGACCTGCCGGACGGCACCCCGCTGCAGTCGGCGTTCGACCGGATGCGCACGGCCCGCGAGCAGGAAGCCCGCTCGATTCGGGCCGA
Organism: uncultured Alphaproteobacteria bacterium; assembly: GCA_963829625.1. Taxonomy (GTDB): domain Bacteria; phylum Pseudomonadota; class Alphaproteobacteria; order Sphingomonadales; family Sphingomonadaceae; genus Sphingomicrobium. The sequence goes on from CAWHJH010000009.1 coordinate 259,787, forward strand.
GGGCGCCAAGCGCGCGCAGATCATCCGCGCGGATGCCGATGCGGAGGCCGCACGCGTTTATGCGAACAGCTTCGGGAAAGACGTGGACTTCTACGAGTTCTACAGGGCGATGCAGTCGTACCAGATCACCTTCCTGGGCGACGGCAACGAGCCGCCTGCGGGAACGAACATCATTCTGTCGCCGCAGAACGACTATCTGAAGGAATTCACTGGCAGGGGACGCTGAGCCTCGTTCAATCCGCGTTCAGTCGTTCAATCTAGCACCAACGTGGTGCTAAAACGTGCAATTCATGGAGTTTCGATGAGATCGAAGGAGTCCGGGACGGTGCGCTACGCCTATGGAGTTGCAACGGCGCTGCTTTTGGGTGGAACCGCCTTTTCCCTCGCAACCGGCTCGGCCGGTGCACAAGTCGCTCAGAACGCGCCTGCGGTCATTGCCCCGGGCGGTGCGCCTCAGACTTTCGCGGATCTCTCCGCCAGGCTCCAGCCGGCGGTGGTCAACATCTCGACCCGCCAGCGCGTGCCCGTGCGGACGCAGGCCGATCCGCTGGAGGAATTTTTCCGCCGCTTCGGCTTCCCGGACGGCCAGCAGCCCGGCCAAGGCGGCGGCTCAGGTCCGCGCACGCGCGAGACGGGCTCGCTGGGGTCCGGCTTCATCATTTCGGCCGACGGCTACATCGTCACCAACAACCACTTGATCCAGAGCGCGTCCGGCAACGGGACGGTCGACCAGGTTACGGTGACACTGACCAACCGGCGCGAGTATCCGGCGCGTATTATCGGTCGCGACTCCGCGTCCGATCTCGCCTTGCTCAAGATCGAGGGCCAGAACCTGCCGTTCGTGAACTGGGGCGACAGCGCGCGCGCCCGCGTCGGCGACTGGGTCCTCGCGATCGGCAATCCCTACGGCCTCGGCGGCACCGTGACCGCGGGCATCATCTCGGCCCTTCACCGCGGAATCACCGGCGCCGGCGCCTACGACCGCTACATTCAGACCGACGCGTCCATCAACATGGGCAATAGCGGCGGCCCGATGTTCGACCTCAGCGGCAATGTCATTGGCATCAACTCGGCGTTGATCTCACCGACCGGCGCGTCGGTCGGCATCGGCCTCGCCATCCCGGCCGAGCTTGCCAAGCCGGTCATCGATTCCCTGCGGCGCGGACAGCGCCCGTCGCGCGGCTATCTCGGCGTCGGCCTTCAGCCGCTCGACGAGAATATCGCCGAAGCCCTCGGCCTTCCCAAGGATCGCGGCGAAATCGTTCGCTCGGTCCAGCCGAACGAGCCGGCCGCCCGAGCGGGCATCCAGCAGGGCGACGTCATTCTCCGGGTGAACAATCAGGAGGTGAACCCCGACCAGACGGTCTCCTACCTGATCGCCAATACGCCGGTCGGATCGCGCGTTCCCGTGGACCTCATCCGCAACGGACGCCGGATGACCCTGCAGGTCACGGTGCAGCAACGTCCGACGGAAGAGGAACTGGCCCGTCAACTCGGCGTCGATCAGGACCAGGAGCCGACCCCGGAGGGCGGCGATCGGGCCGTTCCGGCGGAAGCCACGCTTGGGCTGTCCCTGCAGCCGCTGACGCCGCAGATCACACGGGCACTCAGTCTGCCTGCTGACGCGCGCGGGGTCGTCATCACGGCCGTCGATCCGAATAGCGACGCCGCCCAGAAGGAGCTTCAGCGCGGCGACTTGATCGTGACCATCAACGGTCAGGCCGTCACCACGCCCGCCCAGGTGAGAACGGAAGTCGATTCCGCTCGCCGTGCCGGCAGAAAGAGCGTCCTGCTGCTGATCCGCCGCGGCAATCTTCCGCCGCGTTACATCGGGCTCGATATCGCGCCCGCGCGCTAGAGCCGGACTCCGGAACAACCGCACTCGCTTTGCGGGATTCGCGGGGCTAGGTTGCGCCCCGCGAATCTTCGAGGGAGTGCGCATGGCCGGCGATCCGACAAGCGGAATCTTCATTGGCAGCGCAGCAGGCGGCGGGAATCCACAGCAGCTCGAGCTCAAGCGCGCCAACCGTCACGGACTGATCGCGGGCGCCACCGGCACCGGCAAGACCGTCACCCTGCAGGGCATCGTCGAGGGGCTTTCGGCCGCCGGTGTCCCGACCTTCGTCGCCGACGTGAAGGGCGACCTGTCGGGCCTTGCGATGGCAGGATCGCCCACGTCGAAGATCCATTCGACCTTCGCCCAGCGCGCCACCGACATCGGGATGGCGGACTGGACGTATCACGACACTCCCGTCCAGTTCTGGGACCTGTTCGGCGAGCAGGGCCATCCGGTCCGCACCACGGTCAGCGAAATGGGGCCTCTGCTGCTCGGCCGGCTGATGAACCTCAACGAGGTTCAGGAAGGCGTCCTCAACATCGCCTTCAACGTCGCCGACAAGGAGGGCTTGCTCCTTCTCGACCTAGACGACCTGCAATCCATGCTGATCCATTGCGGGGAGAAGGCCGACGAACTGACGCTCGAATACGGCAATGTCTCGAAGCAGTCCGTCGGTTCGATCCAGCGCTCGCTGCTGCAGCTGAGAAGCCAGGGCGGCGACCATTTCTTTGGCGAGCCGGCGCTCGATCTTGCCGACTTCATGGGCCACGACGATCAGGGCCGAGGCATCGTCAACATTCTCGCCGCCGACCGGCTCATGGCGAGCCCGCGCCTCTACGCTACTTTCCTGCTGTGGCTGCTTAGCGAATTGTTCGAAGAGCTTCCGGAGATCGGCGATCCCGACAAACCGATTCTCTGCTTCTTCTTCGACGAGGCCCACCTCCTGTTCGACAATTCGCCGCCGGGCCTGCTCGAAAAGGTCGAGCAGGTCGTACGCCTGATCCGCTCCAAGGGCGTTGGCGTCTATTTCATCACGCAGAACCCGATCGACATCCCGGACAAGGTTGCAGCGCAGCTCAACAACCGCATCCAGCACAAGCTGAACGCCTTCACGCCGCGCGACCAGCAGGCGGTCAAGGCGGCCGCCGACACTTTCCGGGTCAATCCCGACATCGACGTCGCCACCGCCATCACGGAGCTGAAGATCGGCGAGGCGCTCGTCTCGCTGCTCCAGCCCGATGGCTCCCCCTCGCCGGTTCAGCGCACCTTGATCAAGCCGCCCTCGACCCGGGTCGGCCCGCTCACTCCGGAGGAGCGCAAGGTAATCGTCAGCACCGACGCGATCGGGGCGAAATACGACACATTGCTCGACCCGCAGTCGGCCGAGGAGATCCTCAAGGCCAAGGCCGACGAGGCGGCGGCTGCGGCGGCAGCGGCAAAGGCGCAGACCGACGCCGACAAGGCAGCAGCGGAAAAGGCTCGCCTCGACGCCATCGCGGCCAAGGAAGCGGCCCGCGCGCAAGCGGCGCAGGCGCGTCTCGAAGCTCAACAGCAGCGCGAGCTCGAGCGGCAGCAGCAGGCTCAAGAGCGCGAAGAGGCACGCCGAGCTCGGGAGGCGGCGCGGCCGAGCATGGCGGACAAGATGATGCAGTCGGCGGGGCGCTCGATCGCCAGCTCGGTAGGACGGCAGATCGGCAACCAGCTGCTCCGCGGGATTTTCGGCGGGTTGCTGCGTGGCAGATAAGCGCGAGCTGATCCGCGCTCTCGAGTGCGAATGGCGCGACGCTTTGTGCGCCAAGGACGTGGATCGGCTCCGGACTCTCATCCATCCCGAATTCATGCTGATCGGCACCCGCTCCACCGGCCCGTTCATTCTCAATCGCGACGAATGGCTCGATGCCATCCAGAAGCGCGAGCTTATTTCGATCGACCTTGAAATCCGCGATGCGGTGGCGTTCGAACAAACCATGGTCGGCACGATCGCGGCGCGCTGGCGCGTCAAGTATCTCGGCGGCGAGATCGAGGATTGCGTGTTGCTGACCGACGTGTGGGTTTACGACGAAGGACGCTGGAAGGTGGTGCGCAGGCATTCGAGCCCCGCACCTCCGAACGGCAAGGCCTAGGGGGGCACCGATTGGCGACGATTACGCGTGAAGACGGCTTCCGGGCCGTTAAGGAACTGACGCTTCGCGGCATCATCCTGGGTGGCCTCATCACCTTGGTGTTCACGGCAGCGAACGTCTATCTCGGCCTGAAGCTCGGACTGACGTTCGCGACGTCGATCCCGGCCGCGGTCATCTCGATGACGATCCTCAAGTTCTTCGCGGACTCGACGATCCAGGAGAACAACATCGTCCAGACGATCGCGTCCGCAGCAGGCACGCTGTCGGCGATCATCTTCGTCCTGCCGGGCCTCATCATGGTCGGCTGGTGGACCGGTTTCCCCTTCTGGATTTCGGTCGCGGTGATCGCGATCGGCGGGATTCTCGGCGTGCTCTACTCCGTGCCGTTGAGGCGAGCGCTCGTGACGGGTTCCGACCTCCCTTATCCGGAAGGCGTTGCGGCGGCGGAAGTCCTGAAGGTCGGCGCAGGCGTCGGCGGCGCCGAGGAGAACCGCCGCGGCCTCAAGCTCATCATCTGGAGCTCGATCGCGTCGGCGGCCTTCGCAATCCTGACCCGCACCCGGCTGGCCGCGGAGGAAGCCGCGCGCAGCTTCGGTTTCGGCACCGGCGCAACGACAGTCTCCACGAGCCTTTCGATGGCGCTGATCGGCGTCGGCCACCTGGTCGGCATGGCCGTCGGTATCGCCATGCTAGTCGGTCTCATCATCAGCTGGTTCGTTCTCGTCCCCTGGCAAACGAGCCTCGCCGGCCTCGGGTCGGCGCCCGACATCGAGACCCTGGTCGGAACGGCCTTCCGCCAGAAAGTGCGCTTTATCGGCGCGGGCACGATGGGCGTCGCGGCCGTTTGGACCCTGCTCCGCATCCTGGGCCCGATCACGCGCGGCATTACCTCCGCTCTCGCTGCGAGCCGAGCGCGGCGCCAAGGCGGGCAGGACAGTCTCGCCCTGACCGAACGCGACATCCCGATCGGCATCATCGGCGGCGGCATCCTGATTGCGCTGGTGCCGATCGGCCTGCTGCTGTCGGCCTTCGCGCAGAGCGGTCCGATCGCGGCGGAGCCGGGTCTGACGCTCGGGCTCAGCCTGTTCTACATCTTCGTCGCGGGCGCGATCATCGCCGCGATCACCGGATACATGGCCGGCCTGATCGGCGCGTCGAACAGCCCGGTCTCGGGCGTCGGCATCCTCACCGTGCTCGGCATCTCGCTCGTGTTGTGGCTCCTGTTCGGCGTCCAGACCGACCCGAGCGCGTCGCAGAGCCTCGTCGCCTTCGCCTTGTTCGTGACGGCCATCATCTTCGGTGTGGCGACGATCGCCAACGACAACCTCCAGGACCTTAAGACCGGTCAGTTGGTCGGTGCGACGCCCTGGCGGCAACAGGTGGCGCTGATCATCGGCGTGCTGTTCGGCTCCGTCGTGATCCCGCCGATCCTGACCATCCTCAACGACGCCTTCGGCTTCCAGGGAGTGCCAGGCGCGGGGCCCAACGCCCTCGCGGCTCCGCAGGCGGCGCTGATCTCGGCCATTGCGCAGGGCGTGCTCGGCGGCAATCTCGACTGGAACCTGATCGGGCTGGGCGCCCTCATCGGCGTAGGCGTCATCATCGTCGACGAGGTGCTGCGCGCGACCAAGCGGGGCAGCTTGCCGCCGCTCGCAGTCGGCATGGGCATTTATCTGCCGATGAGTCTGACGCTGCTGATCCCGGTCGGCGCCTTTCTCGGCTGGACCTACGACAAGTGGGCGGACCGCACGGCCAAGAACCCCGAATTCGCGAAGCGGCTTGGAGTGCTGATGGCCACTGGCCTGATCGTCGGCGAAAGCCTCTTCGGCGTGGTCTTCGCGGGGATCGTCGGCGCAACCGACAATGACGCGCCGCTCGCGCTGGTCGAGGAATTCGCCTGGGCCGTTCCGCTCGGCCTCGTCCTCTTCGCGGGAGCGCTGGCATGGCTCTACGCGCTGACCCGGAGAGAGTCGGCGGAATGATCCGCTTAGCGGTCGGCGCGGCGATCCTGCTGGTTGCACCTGCCTGCGCCGCAGCCGAGGCTCCTCCGCCGGCCGCCGGCCTGTACGAGATCAACCAGATGGAGATGGCCGGCGGGCTGGAGCTGCAGCCGGGCGGTCGCTTCCGCTACGCCTTCGACTATGGCGCCGTATCGGAAGTGAGCGAGGGGGAATGGGCCGTCGAAGGCGGCACGGTGCTTCTCACCACCGACCCGATGCCGCCCAAGTCCGAATGCGACCGCGGCTTCGCCTCGGCCTGCTTCGACCGCACTCCGCTACCTCGCGAAGGTGAGAATCTGATCCTGTGGCGCTGGGACGCGAAGATCCGGCTGAGACCGGTTCAGCCGCGCCCGCGGTAAGGCTGCACGCCCTGGTCGGGCAGCCATAGCCCTTCCGGCGGCGCAGCGCTCTGCCAGAAGACGTCGATCGGCATTCCGCCGCGCGGGTACCAATAGCCGCCGATGCGCAGCCATTGCGGCTTCATCTCCTCGACCAGCCGCTGGCCGATCCCGACCGTCACATCCTCGTGGAAGCCGCAATGATTGCGGAACGCGCCGAGGAAGAGCTTGAGGCTCTTCGATTCAACGATCGTGTCGGCGGGCGCATAGTCGATCACCAGATGCGCGAAGTCGGGTTGGCCGGTCACCGGGCACAGGGACGTGAACTCAGGCGCGGCGAACCGCACGAGATAGAGCGCGCCGGCGCGCGGGTTCGGCACATAGTCGAGCTTCGCCTCGTCCGGGGAAGCGGGAAGCGGCGTCGCCTTGCCGAGGTGGGTCGTCTCCATCGCGCGGCCACCTAGCAGGCGTAAGACTTCCCGCCTATCCTCCCGGCATGGACGACCTCGTCTCCACTGCCTGGCTCGCCGAGAACCTCGGCAAGGCGGACGTCGTCGTGGTCGATTCAAGCTGGCACATGCCCGCGACCGGTCGGAACGGCCGCCAGGAATATCTGCAGTCGCACATCCCCCGCGCGCGCTTCCTCGACATCGATGCGGTCGCGGACACGTCGAACCCGGTCCCGCACATGCTGCCGGGCGCCGAGGACTTCGCCGACGCGATGCGCGAACTGGGTATCGGCCGCGACGATCGGATCGTCGTGTACGACAACAGTCCGACACGGAACGCCGCTCGCGGCTGGTTCATGTTTCGCCATTTCGGGGCCGAGCGGGTGGCGATCCTCGACGGCGGCTTCCAGAAGTGGCTGGCTGAGGGCCGCCCGACGGAAAGCGGGGAGCCCCGCCCGCGTCAGGCGAGCTTCGATGCCGTGGAGCGGGCCGGGCAGGTGGTGAGCAAGCGGGAGGTGGCGAACGGCCTCGGCACTCCGCTGATCGATGCACGCGGCCGGCCCCGGTTTGAAGGCAAGGAGGAAGACCCGCGCCCGGGCGTCGCCGCGGGCCATATCCCCGGAGCGCGCAACCTGCCTTTTTCGGAACTCTACAATTCGGACGGCACGTTCAAGTCGCGCGAGGAAATCCGCCAGCTGTTCATCAATGCCGGCGCGGACGCGGAGAAACCGTTCGTCGCCACCTGCGGCTCAGGCGTAACCGCCAACTCCCTGATCTTCGCCGCTCGCCTGCTCGGGAACCGCGACACGCGGCTCTACGACGGAAGCTGGAGCGAATGGGGCGGCGATCCCGCGACGCCCAAGGAGAAAGGACCCGCTTAGCGGCGAATCAGGTCGGAAAGGCTCGCAAGCCCCTTGCGGATTGCCTCCGCGACTAGGTCGACGGCAACCGGGTGCGGCTCACGGCCGGCGCCGCGAGAGCCAACGACGGCTTCGAGACCTGCAGCAGCCTCGCCGATCACACGTTCCGAACGGGAATCGAAGCAGCGTCGAGCGCCGTTGCAGGCAAACTCGATCATTTCGAACTCTTCGGCATCGCAGGACGGGCCGCCGCCGCTCGGCTCGAGCAGCTTCAGCGCCCGCTGGAGGCCGGCAATGCGCGCCGCGAGCTCGCCGCCCGCGACGGGAGCCTCGGCAGCCGCTTCGATCGAGAGGATTTGCAACATGGCGCGCAGCTTGGCGCGGCCATGGTCAAGAAAGTGTGAAGAGGCTTACGCCCCCTGCGTCGCGTCGATGTCTCGCAGGATCCAGCCTCGCTGCGGGATGGTTTCGATGAACTCCGCCCCGCCCGAAGCGCTACGAAGCTTCTTGCGCAGCTTGGAGATGAAGACGTCGATGATCTTCGGCTGCGGCTGGTCGTCGGCGCGGCGATAGAGGTGCTTCAGAAGCATCGCGCGCGTGACGACATTGTTGCGGGCGAAGGCCAGCAGCTCCAGCACGCGATATTCCATCTCGGTGATGCCGATCGGATGACCGTCGATGCGGATGAGGCGCTGGACCTGGTCGACCGAAAGGCGCCCGCCGCAGAGGGTCTCGGGCATGTCGCCGCCACTCGCCTTGAGCGACTGGAGCAGCCGGGAGGCCGCTTCCTCGCTATCCTCGGGCGAAACACGCTTCGGGCTTCCGATCAGCGCCTGCTGGATCTCGCCCATCAATTGCTGGGCTTCCTCGACCAGTCGAGCGCCCTCCTCGAAGCGGCGTCGCGACCGCTCGAGCATGGACTCGATCTCTACGAGCCGTGCGGAAAGTGTCTCTTCAGCCATGTGCTGCCCCGTTCCCCCAGGCGTTCAGTTCCGGCCCCCTTACTGCGGAACTTGAGCGGATGCGACCTGTCCGTCCGCTTCCGGCGCATTCAGGATGGCAGTCGTCACCGGACCCTTGTCCACAACGCGCGTGTCCGGGTCGCCCGCCGTCGAGCGAGCGCCCACCTGCGTGCGGTCGCGGCCTGCGCGCTCCAGCAGGTTCATCTCGCTCTGGCTGCGCGGCGCGGGGCCGCCGAACAAGGCGTCGATCGCCTGCTGCTGAGCGTCCTGCGGGGTCAGCGCGGCGGTGCCCGCGACCGGCGGCGTAAGCGTGTAATCCGGCGGAATGACCAGCGGCGCGTTCCGCGCAACCTGGAATTCGTCCGGTGCGCTCTTCTTGGCGCTGAATACGGCGCAACCGCTCAGGGCGACCGCCGAAAGCACCACGAGCGGGACCAATTTACGCATGTTCGGCATTCTCCTTGGGGCGGTCCTTAACCAGGAAGGCCCGCAGTAACAGTATGGCGACGCCAATGCTAATCGCTGCATCGGCGACATTGAAGATGAAAAAGGGGCGGAAGCTCCCAAAGTGCAAGTCGGCGAAGTCGACGACATAGCCGTGGCGCACCCGGTCGAGGATGTTTCCGAGCGCCCCGCCGAAGACCATTCCGAGCGCGACCTGGTCCGCCTTCTTGTCCTCACGGGTAATCCAGAAGCCCACGCCGATGGCGATCAGCGAGGTCAGGACCACCAGAACCCATCGCATGGTGTCGCTCGTCGCCTGGAACAGCCCGAGCGAGATCCCGTGGTTCTCGGTGTAGCGCAGGTCGAAGAAGGGCAGGATGTGGATCAGCAGCCTGTTCCGCAGGTCCAGCGGCCCAAGCACGATCCACTTCGTCACCTGCTCGAGCAGGAACACGACCGCCGCGATGCCGAAGCCCAGCGCGCTCTTACGCATTCAGGACGTCCCCGCAGCGGGCGCACAGCTCTCCGTCTTCCTCGACTTCCGGCAAATAGCGCCAGCAGCGCCCGCATTTGTGCTTGTCCGTCTCACCCACGGAGAGCGCATCGCCGTGTTTCACTGACGAGACGATGAACAGCTCGGCAAGCTCGTCCGGCGTCGCGAGGAGTTCCGGCACGGTGACCACCGCTTGGAGGCTCGACCCGACGACCTTCTCCCGCCGCAGCGGCTCGATGGCCTCGGTGACCTGCGTGCGAAGCGCGCGCAGCCTGTCCCAGCGCCCGTCGTCCGCGGGGACGTCGGGGATCTCCGGCCATTCGAGCAGGTGCACCGAACCGCCCTCCGGGTAACGCGTGCCCCACACCTCCTCGCTGGTGAACACCAGCACGGGCGCGAGCCAACGCACCAGCGCGTGGAACATCGTGTCCAACACCGTCCGGTAGGCGCGGCGCTTGTCGGTCTGCACGCCCGTCTCCGCGTTCACCTCGCAGTAGAGGACGTCCTTGCGGATATCGAAATAGAAGGCCGACAGGTCGTTGTTGGCGAAGTCCGCCAGCAACCGCGTGTAGCTGTTGAAGTCGAACTCGTTGACCGCGTGGCGGAGCTTCTTCTCCAGCTCCGCGGTCAAATGGAGCATGTACAGCTCCAGTTCCGGCATCGCCCCGGTGCCGACCTTCTCCTCCTCGCGGAAATCGGCGAGCGCTCCGAGCAGGTAGCGGAAGGTATTGCGCAGCTTGCGGTACTGGTCCGCGACCCCGCCGAGGATTTCCTTGCCGATCCGGTGGTCCTCGGTGAAGTCGACCGACAGCGCCCACAGCCGCAAGAATGTCGGCGCCATGCTCCTTCATCAGGTCGAGCGGGCTGATGGTGTTGCCGAGGCTCTTCGACATCTTCATGCCCTTGGCGTCCATCGTGAAGCCATGGGTGAGGACCGCGTTGAACGGCGCCCGGCCGCGCGTTCCGCAGCTTTCGAGCAAGGACGACTGGAACCAGCCGCGATGCTGGTCGGAGCCTTCGAGATAGAGGTCGGCGGGCCAGCTCTGGTCGGGCCAGCGGCCGCTCTCCAGCGTGAACACGTGGGTGCAGCCGCTGTCGAACCAGACGTCCAAGATGTCGGTGACCATCTCGTAATCGTCGGGGTTGCGGTTGCCGAGGAAGGCGGCGGCGTTCTCCGGGTCCCAGGCGTCCACGCCCTGCTCGCGGACGGCGGCGACGATCCGCTGCGTTCACCTCATGATCGACGAGCAGCTGGCCGGTCTTCCGCTCGACGAAGAGTGCGATCGGCACGCCCCAGGCGCGCTGGCGGCTGAGCACCCAGTCGGGGCGCCCCTCGACCATGGACCCGATGCGGTTGCGGCCCTTTTCAGGAACGAAGCGGGTCTGCGCGATGGCATTCAACGCCAGCTCGCGAAGCGACGGGTTGCGGTCGTCGCAGACCTCGTTGACCTCGCCGCCCTCATTCTCCCAGCGCAGCTCGGCGCGCGTCAGCGGCGAGAATTGCGGCAGCGGCCTGTCCATCGCCACGAACCATTGCGGGGTGCAGCGGTAGATGACCTTGGCCTTCGACCGCCACGAATGCGGATAGCTGTGCCGGAAGTCCGCGCTCGCCGCGAGCAAGGCGCCGGCCTCGCGCAGGTCGGAGCAGATCGGCCCGTCCGGAGCGTTGAACTTGTTGTTGATGACGCTGCCCTGCCCGCCGAGCCACAGCCAGTCGGGCCGGTACTTGCCGTCCGCCTCGACCGCGAAGACCGGGTCGATGCCGTTCGCCTTGCACAGCTCGAAATCGTCCTCGCCATGGTCGGGCGCCATGTGGACGAGGCCCGTGCCCTGGTCGGTGGTGACGAAGTCGCCCGGCAGGAACGGACGCGGCTTGGCGAAGAAGCCGCCGAGCTTGTGCATCGGGTGGCGAGCGATGGTGCCGGCGAGGTCGGAGCCGTTAAAGCTGACGCGCTCGATTAGATGCGAATTCAACTCAACAGTTGTCTGCGTGGCCTTGTCGGAAAGAAATCGGTCAAGGCGATCGCGCAGCTGCTTTGTCAGCTGTTTGGCGATGACAATCTTCGTGCCGTGCAGCGTTTGCATGAAAGGATTGCAGCGCTGCTCGAGCTCGAGATTGCCTTTTCCGTCGTCTGAAACGCCGAGCGAAATCTCATATAACCCATACTCAACGTCCGGATTGTACGCGATCCCCTGATTGACCGGGATCGTCCACGGCGTGGTCGTCCACACCACCGCATGCGCGCCGACCAGCTCCGGGATCGGGCTCTCGACGATCTCGAACGCCACATCGATCTGCGTCGAGACGATGTCCTCATATTCGATCTCGGCCTCGGCCAGCGCGGTCTTCTCGACCGGCGACCACATGACCGGCTTGGCGCCGCGATAGACCTGGCCGCTCTCCGCGAACTTGAACAGCTCGGAGACGATCGTCGCCTCCGCCTGGAAATCCATCGTCAGATACGGATTGTCCCAGTCGCCGGTGATGCCGAGCCGCTGGAACTGCTCGCGCTGCACGTCGACCCAGTGCTGCGCGTAGGCCCGGCACTCGGCGCGGAACTCCTTGGGCGGGACCTCGTCCTTGTTGAGCTTCTTCTTCCGGTACTGCTCCTCGATCTTCCATTCGATCGGAAGGCCGTGGCAGTCCCAGCCGGGCACGTAGGGCGCGTCCTTGCCCAGCAAGGTCTGGGTGCGGACGACCATGTCCTTCAGCGTCTTGTTGAGCGTGTGGCCGATGTGGATGTCGCCGTTGGCGTAGGGCGGGCCGTCGTGGAAGATGAACTTCTCCCGCCCCGCGCGCGCCTTGCGCACCTGCCCGTAGAGGTCCTCCGCCTTCCAGCGCGCGGCGATCACCGGCTCCTTCTGCGGAAGCCCGGCCTTCATCGGAAAGTCGGTCTTCGGAAGGAAGACGGTCGGGCGGTAGTCGCGCTTGGTCTCGGTCGTGTCGGGGGCGTCGGCCATTGCGCGCGGCTCTAGCGGGGGAGTTAAGGAATGCAAACGCCCGATCAATCCTCCTCGAGCTCGCCTCGGGGAGGGGGACCGCCCGTAGGGTGGTGGAGGGGCAGTCGCGCTACGGCTTCGGTCATAATCCAGCGAAGGACCGCATCCACATCGCTGAGAACGTCGGCAGCGGCAATGCGGAGCGTCCTAATCCGTGCTGCCTCATTCGAAAACTGGCGGGCAAACGACGCAGGATTGCAGTTGAACGTAACCTGGTCTGCTTCCTCGACCAGCATCACGAAACTAAGAAGGGGCCTGCGCCGCCGGCGCGGGAACGCTGTTTGCCAGCGTCGAAGGACAAGCACCTGCCGGACGTGAATTGTGACAGATGCAGGGGTGCGAGGGAGATTTAGCTCGATGAATTGGCTTCCGAACCTTGGTGGCTTTGCTGCCGTTGCAGTGGTGATTGTCTGCTCGCCTGGGCCCAACATGATCTACCTTGTTTCAAGATCGATCAGCCAAGGGCCTCGCGCAGGCCTGCAATCGCTGATCGGAACCGGGGCGGCCTTCCTCGTCTACATGTTGCTTGCGGTGCTTGGGATCAGTGCGATTCTGATCGCAATTCCCTTTGCCTATGACGCGCTACGAATTGCTGGTGCGGGCTATTTGCTATGGCTCGCCTGGAAGGCAGTACGTCCGGGCGGCACGTCTCCGATCGAGGTTCGCACGCTTGCGGCCGATTCGCCGCGACAGCTGATATTCGCGGGCTTCATGACCAATTTGCTCAACCCCAAAGCCGCTGTCCTTTATCTGTCGCTCCTGCCGCAGTTCATTCGACCCGAGCGCGGTCACGTCCTCGAGCAGGGCTTGATCCTCGGCACTACCCAGATCGCGATCAGCATGGCGTTCAACGCTCTCTTCATTTTCACCGCCGGCCGCTTCGCCAGGTTCCTCAGGCAGGGCCCAGCCTGGACGGTGGTCCAGCGCTGGGTAATGGGGACGGTATTTTCCGCTCTGGCGGTGCGAATGCTCGCCGAAGGGCGGCGCTGAACCGTTGCCTGCCGCGGATCGGAGGCAGGCGCTGCTAGCCCGCCTTCGTCGGCGCTATGTCGATCTCGACCAGGTCCGCGCCCATCTGCCACGCCGCCTGCATCGACCGGGTCGTATTCTCGAGGATAGTCGTGGACCGGCGGCTCGATGCGGTCCGCGGTGCAGGTCTCCCGCTCGACGCCCTTCTGGTCGAACAATTGGTAGACGCCTCGGTGAGCAATCAGCCGGATGCCGCCGCGCGGCGCGCTCGCGAGCCAGCTCGCGTTGATGAAGGTAAAGATGAGCAAAAAGACCGCGACCGCGAAGGCGATCAGCCGCAGCTTGCCCTTCACGCAGGCAGTGCCAGCAAGCGCCGCGCCTCGGCCGCGTCTTCCTGCATTCGCGCGGCAAGCGCTTCCATGCTGTCGAACTTCATCTCCGGCCGGATGTAATGATGCAGGCCAATTTCGATGGTGCGGCCGTACAAGTCGCCGCTGAAGTCGAAGAGGTTGGCCTCGAGCAACTCCACCGGCGGGTCGAACATCGGCCGGATCCCGACGCTCGCGACGCCCGCATATTCCTCTTCCGCCTCAAGGCGGACGCGGACCGAATAGATGCCGTAGGCCGGCCGCTGATAGTCGCCCAGCCTGATGTTCGCCGTCGGGCAGTTGAGCTCGGCGCCTCCCCGCCCGTCGCCGCGCTCGACCACGCCTTCGATCGAATAGGCCCGCGTCAGCATCCGGGTCGCGCTGCCCGGGTCGCCCGCCACCAGAGCCTCGCGGACGCGCCCCGAGGAGACGCGCTCGCCGTCGATCAGAACCTGCGACACCGCCTCAGCCGTCAGGTCGTGCCGCTCGCCGAGCGTCCTCAGCAGGCCGACGTCCCCCGTCCTGCCCTTGCCAAAGCTGAAATCGTCGCCCGTGACCACGCCCGCGGCTCCAAGCCGCTTCACCAGCACGTCCGCGACGAACTCCTCTGCATCCATGGCGGCAAGCTCGGCGCCGAAGCGGAAGACGAGCATGGCGTCTGCGCCGGCATGAGCGAACAGGCGCTGGCGCTGGTCGAGCGTCGTGAGTCTGAAAGGCGGCACGTCCGGCTTGAAGTGCCGCACGGGATGCGGATCGAAGGTGGCGACGATCACGGGCTTGCGCAGGTGGAAGCCGAGCGCGATCGCGCGGCTCACCACCGCCTGGTGGCCGAGGTGGAAACCGTCGAAATTGCCGAGCGCGACGACCGCGCCGCGAAGTTCTTCGGGGATGGGTTGGTCGTGGTACAGCCGCTGCATTGACGGCGGGTCTATCGGCGCTTCGCGCTCACGGCAATTCGGCACTGGAAATGTAGGATTTCGCCTGCCACTGCCATCTCACAACCCAAGACATTCACCAGTCGTCGCGGGACGTCGTGGTCAGTGTGAACATTCGTGAACATTCGCCGCCTTGACTCAGCCCCCTGCCGCTCTTATTTCGCAGCCATCCCGTTCCACCGGTAACCCGGCGGCGCATTCGTGCGCGCGTCGGTTTTTGGTTTGGATGGGCCTAACAAGCGACGAGATGGGTGTCGATTGCCGGAGCTCGCTCTCCTGCCTTCGCCGCCCGTGGAGCTGAAGAAGGAAACAGAATGGCACGCATCGCCGGCGTCAATATCCCGACCAACAAGCGCGTGGAAGTCGCGCTGACCTACATCCATGGCATTGGCCGCACCTCGGCCAAGGCGATCATCGGCAAGCTCGGGATCGCTCCCGAACGCCGGGTCCAGGACCTCACCGACCAGGAGGTTCTCCACATCCGCGAAGCGATCGACCGCGACTATAACGTCGAGGGCGATCTTCGTCGCGAGACCGCGATGAACATCAAGCGGCTGATGGACCTCGCCTGCTACCGTGGCCTTCGCCACCGCAAGGGCCTTCCGGTCCGCGGCCAGCGCACGCACACCAATGCGCGCACCCGCAAGGGCAAGGCCAAGCCGATCGCTGGCAAAAAGAAGTAAGCTTCTTTTTCAAGGATTTAATTTCGCCTTGGACTTAGTCGGGCGAACGGATGACAGGGATTAATTGAATGGCCCAAGCACCGCAGCGCCTCCGCAGGAGGGAGCGCAAGAACATTTCAGCCGGCGTCGCTCATGTGAACGCCAGCTTCAACAACACGATGATCACCATCACCGACGCGCAGGGCAACGCCATCGCGTGGAGCTCGGCCGGAATGATGGGCTTCAAGGGCAGCCGGAAGTCGACGCCCTATGCGGCGCAGGTCGCCGCCGAGGACGCGGGCCGCAAGGCGGCCGAGCACGGCGTCCGCACGCTCGAGGTCGAGGTCAAGGGTCCGGGTTCGGGCCGCGAGAGCGCCCTTCGTGCGCTTCAGGCGGTCGGTTTCACGATCACCTCGATCCGCGACGTGACGCCGATCCCGCACAACGGCGTGCGGCCGAGCAAGAGGCGCCGCGTCTAACCGACGCGGCCGCCGCCGCCGGGTGGTTTTCCGGCGGCAATTTGAATTTTTCGGGCGGAACCCCACCTCTTCCGCCCAGGGCTAGGGAAGAAACATGGCCGTCAACGCGAAGAACTGGCAGGAACTGAAGAAGCCGAACTCGCTGGAGCGCAAGCAGGGTGCGGGCGATTCTCGCCGCCGCGCCGTTTTCGTCGCCGAGCCGCTCGAGCGCGGCTTCGGAATGACTCTGGGCAACTCGCTTCGCCGCGTTTTGCTCTCGTCGCTTCAGGGTGCAGCGGTCACCTCGATCAAGATCGAGGGCGTGCTGCACGAATTCTCGAGCCTCGCGGGCGTCCGCGAGGACGTGACCGACATCGTGCTCAACGTGAAGCAGGTCGCGCTCAAGATGGAAGGCGAAGGCCCGAAGCGGCTTGCGCTGTCCGCGACCGGTCCGGCCGAAGTCACGGCGGGCATGATCCAGGCGACTGGCGACATCGAGGTCACCAACCCCGACCTCGTGATCTGCCACCTCGACGACGGCGCGACGCTCAACATGGAGCTGACGGTCGACATCGGTAAGGGCTATGTCCCGGCCGCCGCCAACCGTCCGGCCGACGCTCCGATCGGCCTCATCCCGGTCGACGCGCTCTACTCGCCTGTCCGCCAGGTCGCGTACAAGGTCGAGAACACGCGCGTCGGTCAGGAGCTCGACTACGACAAGCTCAACCTGACCGTCGAAACCGACGGCACGGTCGCTCCGGAAGACGCGCTCGCCTATGCGGCGCGGATCCTCCAGGACCAGCTGCAGCTGTTCGTCCACTTCGACGAAGGCCAGGTCCGCGCAGCCGCGCCGATGACGGCTGGCGTTGCGGTGGCCCCGTCGGAGACTCCGACCGACACCAACCAGCTCAACCGCTACCTTCTCAAGAAGGTGGACGAGCTGGAGCTTTCGGTCCGCTCCGCGAACTGCCTGAAGAACGACAACATCATCTACATCGGCGACCTCGTTCAGAAGACCGAGGCCGAGATGCTCCGCACGCCGAACTTCGGCCGCAAGAGCCTCAACGAGATCAAGGAAGTCCTTGCCTCGATGGGCCTGCGCCTCGGCATGGACATCCCTGGCTGGCCGCCGGAGAACATCGAGGAGATGGCGAAAAAGCTCGAGCAGGAAATGCTCGGCTAAGCTGCCGGACTTCGACAAAATAGCAAGGGCCGTCCCATCGGGGCGGCCCTTTTGCTAAGGAGGCGGAATGGGCGAGAGGTTTGAGCGGCATCGGCAACCGTGGAAGGCGGAAGAGCTGGCGAAACTTCGAACGCTCGCCGCCAAGGGAATGGCCCTCAAAGCCATCGCCAAGGCGCTGACGCGCAGCGAGGAATCCGTGAAGCAGCGCGCCAGGGAGGACGGCCTCAAGATCGCCAAGCTGCGCTAGCGCGGCGGCGGCGGACTGTTAAACAGGCGCTGGAACAGTTCGGTGGCCTCGCACGGGGCGACGGGTGGCACTTATCGGCAGCGATCCAGATTCCAGTCTCGTCACTGCCGCGCAGGCCGGCGATCGCAACGCCTTCGCGGCCTTGCTCGAGCGGCACTACGACCGGATCCACGGCCTGGCCTGGCAGCTGACCGGATCGCGTGCGGATGCGGACGACATCGCCCAGGATGTCTGCTGCACCTTGGTCGAGAAGCTCGGGACCTTCCGCGGTGACGCCAAATTCTCGACCTGGCTAACCGGCATCACCTTTAATGCCTGCCGCGACTGGAGGCGAAGGCGCGGCTCCTTCCGCGCCTTCAGCGACAAGCTCGCGGTCCTTGTGGGCATTGGCGCTGCTGCTCAGGACGGCCGCGACCTCTACGACGCAATCTGGCTGAAGAGCGCGATCGCCAGGCTGAAGCCGGCTCTGAGGGACACGGCGGTGCTGGTCGCCGGCCAGCAGCTCTCCCACGCCGAGGCCGCGCAGATACTCGGTGTCGCGGAGGCGACAGTCTCCTGGCGGATGCACGAAGTCCGGCGCATCCTGTCCGCGACCGGCGACTAGCCACACCTCCGAACTTTTTTCACGACAGCTCAAAGGATCTCCCGGGGACGCACGTCTCAGGAAATGAGCGAGCAATTCTGCCCGCTGTTTGAGAGGGAGGATTTCATGGGGTCCAATCACCGTTCCCTGGGCGTGGCCCTAGGGCGCTTTTCTGCTTGCATCCTGCGCGGGACAGAACGTCGAGACGACGGCCGCGTCGAAGCAGGAGCCTGCGGCGGAAGCCGATACAAAGGACGTCGTCGTAACCGGCAGCCGGATTCAGGTTGGCAATCTGGAGGCGAGGAGCGAGTTCGCCATCGGAACGGTCGCTTCACCTCCGCCTCCCCCTCCTCCGGCCATGGCCGCGCCGATGATGCGGAAGGAGCGCGGGATGTGGCCGCCCTTCTACAAGGACGTTGGCCGCGACAAGTTCACAAGCTTTGAGGAGAATGCGTTCAAGATCGTGCGCGAAGCGCCGGTCTCGACCTTCTCCATCGACGTCGACACCGCGTCCTATTCCTGGGTCCGCGCGTCGCTGAACCAGAATGTCCTGCCCCAGCCCGCCGCCGTTCGGACCGAGGAAATGGTGAACTATTTCGCCTACGACTATGCAGCACCGAAGACTGCCGCGCAGCCCTTCAACACCAATGTGGCAGTGTTTCCGAGCCCCTGGTCGGAAGGGCGCAAGCTCGTCCGGATCGGAATCAAGGGCTTCGCGGTCCAGCGGGCCACCCGCCCGCGCGCCAACCTGGTGTTTCTGATCGACACGTCGGGATCGATGCATTCGCCGGACAAGCTGCCGCTCGTGCAGAAGTCGCTCAACATGCTGCTCGACGAGCTGGACGAGCGCGATACGGTTTCGATCGTTACCTATGCGGGCAATGCCGGGACCGCGCTCCAGCCGACCGCGGTTCGCCACAAGGAACGCATCCGCGCGGTCATCAACAGCCTGGGTGCGGGCGGAAGCACGGCCGGAGCCGAGGGCATCCGGCAGGCTTACGACCTGGCGAAGGCCAATTACGACTCCAAGGGTGTCAACCGCGTCATCCTGGCGACCGACGGCGACTTCAACGTCGGAATCACCGACCAGGGCGAGCTCAAGGGCTTCGTCGAGCGTGAGCGCGGCAAGGGCGTGTTCCTCTCCGTCCTCGGCTTCGGGATGGGCAATTACAATGACGCGCTGATGCAGACGCTGGCCCAGAACGGCAACGGCATCGCGGCCTACATCGACACGGCCGCGGAAGCCCGCAAGACCCTGGTCGAAGAGGCGAGCTCGACGCTCTTCCCGATCGCCAAGGACGTGAAGATCCAGGTCGAGTTCAATCCCGCCGCGGTCGCCGAATACCGGCTCATCGGCTACGAAACCCGAGCGCTCAACCGCGACGACTTCGACAATGACAAGGTCGATGCGGGCGACGTCGGATCGGGCCAGACGGTGACGGCGCTCTACGAGGTCGTCCCCGTCGGCGGACGGCGGGCGAACGGCGACCTGCGCTATGCCAAGCCTACGGCTGTCGCAGGACCCAGCTATGAGCTGGGCTTCGTCAAGATCCGCTACAAACTGCCCAAGTCGGACACGAGCCGGCTGATCTCGACCCCGATCGACACGCGTTACGAGGTGCGGAGCTTCGAAGCGGCGCCGAGAGACGCGCGGTTTGCCACTGCAGTCGCCGGGTTCGCGGAGCTGCTTCGCGGCGGACGTCACACGGGTTCGCTGAGCTACGACGACGTACTGCGGATCGCGAATACCTCCCGCGGGTCGGACGAGTTCGGCTACCGGGCCGAGTTCGTCGAGCTCGTGCGGGCGGCGAAGGGCGCCCGGACGATGGCGCAACTCGAACGTTAGTGGCTTGCGGCCGCCGGTGCGCACCCTCTTGGCGCCGGCGGCCACCCGGGCCTTCGATCCGGATGCGATTGTGGTTATGAGTTTGGCGAAGGTGCTTTTCAAAGGGACGTAGGTGGCGATCGATAGCGACAATCAGCTTTCGCTGCCTGACCCACCGCCGCCGAGGCCCGCTGCCCGCAAGGAGGCGATCGACGCGGCCCTGCGGAAGTTCGACGGCATCGAGGAAACACCTGCCGTACGCCGTCCGTCGTGGCTTGGCATGGACCGGCGGGCGTTCGGCGCGCTTGCGACCGCAGCAATTGTCGCTGTCATCAGCGTACCGATCGCGCTCGATGCACTTCGAGACCTCCCGCAGCCGGCGCAGCAGCAAGCTCCGCCGGTCGTCGCGGATGTCGCCAAGCCTGCGCCGCAAGCTCCTGCCGCATCCGATAACCTTGCAGCGTCCGAACCGGCGTCGGACCAGGCCAGCAGCGCCGCGGTAGCCGAAGAGACGCCGACTCCGGAGCAGCCGGCGGAAGCGCGTCAGGCCGAGGCGAAACGGGAACGGATCGGATTAGTCGCCAATGAGCAGGATGCCCGGAGCGAACCACCGCCTCCCGCCCTCGCAGTTGCGGCGCCGCCGCCTCCACCGCCGCCTCCTCCGCCTGCGCCGGCAGCTCCAGCCGCACGAGGCCAGCAATATGCGGCGGATTCAGCCACGCAGGACGTCGTCGTCAGTGGCTCGCGTATTTCGCGACCCAACCTCGAGGGTGCCGCACCCCTGAAGGCGATCGATACCTATGGCGACTTCCTGTCGCGGCTACAGGCAGCTCTGAGAACGGACGATCGGCGGGCTGTTTCGAGACTTGTGGGCTTCCCCTTGTCGGTCAGGAAGGATGGCAAGGTCGAAACCTACCGCTCGCGCAGGGAGGTGGAGCGCGATTTCGACGAGATCTTCACGCCCCGCGTTCGAAGCGAGGTGCTGGATCAGCGGCCTTATTCGTTGCGGACCCGGCAAGACGGGAAGACGAAAGGCTCGACGAGGATCTGGTTCGCACCCGCCTGTTTCAACGCAGAGTGCACTCCTCCCGGACAAATCCGAATCCGGGAAGTGACCCCCTGATCTACTGAAGCTGCCCCGCCGATAGCGCCCTGAGCCTGGCCGCGAGTCCCTCCGCGTCGGCGACGCTTCGGCAGGCGACGAAGATGGTGTCGTCGCCGCAGATCGTGCCGACGATCTCGGGAATCGCGGATTCGTCCAGCGCGACGCCGACGAGATGCGCTGAGCCCGGCGGAGTCCTGAGTACCGCGATGGTCGCGGCTAGGTCGATCGAGCGGACCCAGTCGCGAAGGACCGAGCCGAGGCGTGGCGGCGCGGCGGTCCCGGCGTTGAGCTGCTCCGGAAGTGCGTAGCTGATCCGCCCTTCGCGGCGGACCTTGAGGGCTCCGAGTTGTTCGAGGTCTCGGGATACCGTCGCCTGGGTCACTTCGAAACCCAGACTGGCAAGGCGCGTGGCGACCTCATCCTGGCTGCCGAGCGCATTTGCGCGGATCAGATCCGCCATCGCCTTCTGCCGTCGTTCCTTTAATTCGCTCATGCTCATTCTTATGCACGTTATTGCATGTTTATGCAAATGCGTGGATAGAGCTGCCCGTGATTCGGACAGCAATCCTGGGAGCCTCGGGCTATGTCGGCGGCGAGCTTCTGCGCCTTCTCGCCTCGCACCCTGGGCTGCGCGCAACGAAACTGTTCGGCGAAAGCAAGGCCGGACGCAGTGTGGCGGAGGTGCATCCGCATCTCGCGCCGGTTTATGCAAGCGCGAGATTCGAGAGGTTCGATGTCGCCGCGCTGGCGGACGTCGATCTCGTCTTCGCCGCGCTCCCCCATGGTCACAGCCAGGCGATCGCACCTTCGATCCTCGATCTCGGCATCCCGTTCGTCGACCTGGGCGCGGATTTCCGGCTCGACGATGCGGCAACCTATGAGCGTTGGTACGGCCATGTGCACGAGGCTCCGACCCTGCTGGGCGAGTTCGTCTACGGCATTCCGGAGCTGAACCGCGCGGCGATCCGTGGCGCGAAAGCGGTGGCCGCAGCCGGCTGCTACGCCACAGCTGCGATCCTCGCGTTGAAGCCTCTGGTAGACAGTGGACTCGTCAACCCGAAGAGCCTGATCGTCGATGCCGGCTCGGGAGTTAGTGGCGCGGGCCGCGAGGCGAAGGAAACGACCGGCTTCAGCACGGTCGACGGAAGCTTCGCGGCCTACGGCCTGCTCAACCATCGTCATACGGCGGAATTGGAAATGGCGCTGGAAGCGACGGTGCTGTTCACGCCACATCTCGTTCCGATGACGCGCGGCATTCTTGCCACCTGCTATGGCGAGGCCACAGGCGAACGCGATCCGCTTGAGGCGTTGAAGGCGGCTTATGCGGACGAGCCGTTCGTGCACGTGACCGACCAGTCCCCAGCGACGAAGTGGGTAACGGGCTCGAACGGCGTGCAGGTCACAGCACGCTACGACGAGCGTACGGGCCGAGTGCTCGCGATCTCGGCGATCGACAATCTCGGAAAGGGCGCGGCGGGCCAGATGGTCCAGTGCGCCAATCTCATGCTCGGCCTAGATGAGACGGCCGGGCTCACTTCATGCGGAGTTTATCCATGAGCGTTACCGCGGCCGAAGGGTTCGTCGCGGCCGGCTGCCACGCCGGCATCAAGAAGCGGCGCTTCGACATGGCGCTGCTCGCGACCGAAGACCGCCAGCCGGCGGCCTGCGCGGCGGTCTTCACCCAGAACAAATTCGCCGCGCCGCCGGTCGAGCTCGGTCGCAAGCTGCTCGCCGCCAACCGCGGTCGGGTGACGGCAGTCGTCGTGAATTCGGGCAACGCCAACGCCGGCACGGGCGCGGCGGGGTACAAGGACGCGCAACTTATGGGCGCGGCAGCGGGCGAAGCGCTCGGCATCGACGCGAGCCAGGTTCTCGTCTGCTCGACCGGCATCATCGGCACGCCGCTGCCAATGGATCCCATCCTTCACGCTACCCCGAAGCTTGCAAAGAAACTCTCGACCGAGGGCGGTCATGACGCTGCTCGCGGCATCCTGACCACAGACCACAATCCGAAGGAGGTGCTCATCAAGGCGTCTACCTTCACGATCGGTGGAATGGCCAAGGGCTGCGGGATGATCGCGCCCAACATGGCGACCATGCTCGCCTTCCTGACCACCGATGCCGACGTGCCGTGCGAACTGATGCAGAAGGTGCTCCGCCAGGCGTCGGACGCGACGTTCAACACGCTCAACGTCGACGGCGCGACCTCCACCAACGACACTGCGATGGTCCTGACTTCGGGCCGGCGCGGCAAGGCCGATCCGGAAGAGTTCGGCAACGTGCTGCTCGCGGCCTGCGAGGACCTGACCATGCAGATGGCGCGCGATGCCGAAGGCATGACGCGGATCGCGCGGCTGGTCGTCACGGGCGCGGCCAACGACAATGAAGCGAGGATCGCCGCGAAGAACATCGTCGAGAACAACCTCGTCAAATGCAGCTGGTACGGCGGCGACCCCTACTGGGGACGGCTCATGGCCGCCGCGGGGTCCGCGGGAGTGGACATGGACGTCGCCAAATCGCGTGTCGCCTATGGCGGGATCGTCGTCGCCAGGGGCGGCGCCGGGATCGCGCACGACGGCGTTGCGCTCGCCCGGCACATGATGGGCGACGAGGTGCACATCGAAGTTCACCTCGGCGCGGGCAAGGCAACCGCGAAGATGATCGGGATCGACCTCGGCCCCGGCTACATCAGAGAGAATAGCAAGACATCATGACCCCGATTGAGACCGCACGCGTCCTGGTCGAGGCGCTCCCCTACATCCGCCAATGGCGCGGAAAGTCGGTCGTCGTGAAGCTCGGCGGAGCCGCGATCGACCGCGAGTCCGATCTTGCGCTGGCGCAGGATGTGCTGCTGCTGCGGAGCGTCGGCGTTCGCTGCGTGCTGGTTCACGGCGGCGGGCCGCAGGTCGACGCCATGCTTCGGCGCGTCGGCAAGGAGCCGGAATTCCGCGACGGCCTTCGCGTGACCGATGCCGAGACGCTCGAGATCGTGCGCATGGTGCTGGTCGGGAAGATCAACCGCGACCTCGTCGCAACGATCAACAGCCAGGCTGGCGACGATCCGGTTGCGGTCGGCGTTTCGGGCGAGGATGCCGGCCTGCTGACCGTCACACCGGCGGATTCGGCCCTGGGCTTCGTCGGCAACGTCACCAACGTCCGCGCCGAGCTTCTGCATCGTCTGCTCGATGACGGCCTGACGCCCGTCGTGTCGACCGTTGGCGCCGACGGGGAGGGTCATCCGTTCAACGTCAATGCCGACGAGGCGGCGCGGGCGATCGCGGTCGCCATGAATGCGGAAAAGATCGTCTACCTGACTGCCGTTCCGGGACTGCTTGAAGACCCCGCGGACGAGGGTTCGCTGATCGAGCGTCTCACGTCGGCCGAGCTGCGCGAGCGGATCGAGCATGAGAGTGTAGGCAAGGGCATGATCCCCAAGCTTCGCGCCTGCGCGGATGCGGTCGATCAGGGCGTCGGTTTCGCGCACATCATCGACGGGCGGGTCCATCATTCGCTGCTGATCGAGCTGCTGACCGACCATGGCGTCGGGACGATGGTGAAGCGGGAGGCCAGCTGGTGAAGCATCTGCTCGCCATTCGCGACCTGTCGGCGGACGACCTGCAGGCGATCCTCGCGCTTTCCGAGGGACCGTATTCGCATGTCCTGAAGGACAAGGGCGTGGCGCTCTATTTCGAAAAACCGAGCGCCCGGACCCGCAACTCGATGGAGTTGGCCGCAGCGCAACTCGGCGGCCACCCGGTCTATCTTCAGCCGAACGAACTTGGAATCGGCGAGCGCGAAAGCGTCGAGGACGTTACGCGCACCCTTGCCTGCTACCACGCGATAATCGCTGCGCGGGTCTTCGACCACGCCTTGCTGGAGCAGATGGCGGCGGTGAACGCGGCGCCGGTGCTCAATATGCTGTCGGCCACCGACCATCCGCTTCAGGCGCTGGCCGACTTGTTGACGATCAAGCAGCTGATGGGTCGCATCGAGGGTGTGCGCGTGGCCTTCATCGGCGAAGCGAACAATGTCGCGCGCTCGCTGGCTGAGGGTTGCGCCCTGCTGGGTGCTCAGTTCGTGATCGCGAGCCCGGTCGGTTTCGGATTTGGACGCCCGATGCTCGGCGTCGAACAGGTCGCCGACACGGCCGAAGCGGTCGACGGCGCGGACATCGTCTACTCCGACGTGTGGGTGTCGATGGGCGACGAGGACAGCGAGGACCGGCGCGAAGCGTTCGCTCCTTACCAGGTGAACGCGGAGCTGATGGACAAGGCACCCAACGCGCATTTCCTGCACTGCCTTCCCGCCCGACGCGGCGAGGAGGTCACCGCGGACGTGATCGACGGGCCTCGCTCGGCGGTATGGCGCCAGGCCGAGAACCGGATGCATACGGCGCGTGGGAGCCTGCTCTGGCTGTCTGGCGCTGCCGCCTGAATCGAGGGAAAGAATGACGAAGAAGAAGCTGAAGGTGGTGCTCGCCTATTCGGGCGGCCTCGACACCTCGATCATCCTGAAGTGGTTGCAGACGGAATATGACGCGGAGGTCGTGACCTTCACCGCGGACCTCGGCCAGGGCGAAGAGGTCGAGCCTGCGCGGCGGAAGGCCGAGATGCTAGGCGTCCGACCCGAGAATATCTTCATCGAGGACCTTCGCGAGGAGTTCGTCCGCGACTTCGTCTATCCAATGTTCCGCGCGAACACTGTTTACGAAGGGCAATATTTGCTTGGCACGAGCATTGCCCGTCCGTTGATCGCCAAGAGGCAGATCGAGATCGCGAGGGCCGTCGGTGCGGATGCGGTGTGCCATGGCGCGACCGGCAAAGGGAACGACCAGGTCCGCTTCGAACTCGGCTATTACGCGCTGGAGCCGAACATCCGGGTCATCGCGCCGTGGCGCGAGTGGAAGTTTGCAAGCCGCGAGGCGCTGCTCGATTTCGCCGAAAAACACCAGATCCCGATCGCCAAGGACAAGCGCGGCGAGGCACCCTTCTCGATCGACGCGAACCTTCTGCACTCGTCGTCGGAGGGGAAGGTGCTCGAGGACCCGTCAGCCGACGCGCCCGAATATGTGCACCAAAGGACGATCTCCCCCGAGGACGCGCCGGACAAGCCGACCACGATCACCATCGATTTCGAGCGTGGCGATCCCGTCGCGATCGATGGCGAGAGGGTTTCGGCCGCCACCTTGCTGGAGCGGCTGAACGTGCTCGGCCATGACAATGGCATCGGCCGTCTCGATCTCGTCGAGAACCGGTTCGTCGGGATGAAGTCGCGCGGCGTGTACGAGACGCCCGGCGGCACGATCCTGCTTGCGGCGCATCGCGGGATCGAGAGCATCACGCTCGACGGCGGCGCCATGCATCTGAAGGACGAGCTGATGCCGCGCTATGCGAGCCTCATCTACAACGGCTTCTGGTTCGCGCCGGAACGCGAAATGCTCCAGGCGGCTTGATCGACAAGAGCCAGGAGCACGTCACCGGGCGAGTCACGATGAAGCTCTATAAGGGCAATGCGACGGTCATCGGCCGGAAAAGCGACCATTCGCTCTACGATCAGGACCTCGTCACCTTCGAGGAAGGAACCGGAGACTACGACCAGCGCGACGCGGCCGGCTTCATCCGACTCAACGCTCTGCGGCTACGAACGCTCGGCCAGCGGGAGCGGCGGCTAAAGGCCTAGGTCGGCCTTCGCCTTCGCGATCTGCTCGCGGACTCGGTCTGGAGCGGTCCCGCCGTAGCTGGTGCGGCTGCGCACGGATGCATCGACGCTGAGCACGTCGAACACGCGCTCGTCGATGCGCTCGTCAATCGACTTGAGGGCGTCCAGCGGAAGCTGATCGAGGCCGCAGTTACGGTCTTCGGCGGCCTTCACTGCCGCACCGGTGATGTGATGCGCTTCGCGGAACGGAACGCCCGCCTCGCGCACAAGCCAGTCGGCGAGATCGGTCGCGGTGGAGAAGCCCTGCTCCGCCGCCGCGCGCATCCGTTCGGGCACGAACTCGCAGGTCTCGATCATTCCGCCGAGCGCCTGGATCGAGATTGTCAGCAGGTCGCGAGCCTCGAACACCGGCTCCTTGTCGTCCTGCATGTCTTTTGAATAGGCGAGCGGCAGACCCTTCATCGTCACCATCAGCGAGGTGAGACAGCCCATGATCCGTCCGCTATGCCCTCGCACCAGCTCGGCCGCGTCGGGGTTGCGCTTCTGCGGCATGATGGACGACCCGGTGGAGAAAGCGTCCGACAGCTTCACGAAGCCGAACTGCGGGCTCGCCCAGATGATCAGCTCTTCCGCGAGGCGCGAAAGGTGGAGACTGCACTGTGCGGCGGCGCTCAGATAATCGAGCGCGAAGTCGCGGTCGGAGACGCTATCGAGGCTGTTCGCCGTCGGCCGGTCGAAGCCGAGCGCCTTCGCCGTCGCATTCCGATCCAGGGGAAAGCCCGTGCCCGCCAGCGCCGCTGCACCCAGCGGGCTTTCGTTCATCCGCCCACCGGCATCCGTGAAACGCGAAACGTCCCGACGCAGCATCTCATAATAGGCAAGCAAATGGTGCCCGAGCGTCACCGGCTGCGCGACCTGCAAATGCGTGAAGCCGGGCATGACGGTTTCGGCATGCCGCTCGGCAACTTCGACCAGAACGCGCTGGAGTTCGCGGACGTTCGCCACCGCTTCATCGCAGGAGTTCCGCACCCACATGCGGAAGTCCGTCGCGACCTGATCATTGCGCGAGCGCGCCGTGTGCAGGCGGCCGGCAGCCGGCCCGATCAGCTCGGTCAGGCGATGCTCGACCGTCATGTGAATGTCCTCGAGCTCAACGCGCTCGGGAACGCCGTCGCGTTCGAACTCCTCCACGATCTGGTCGAGGCCCTTAAGGATCGCCTCGGCATCCTCCGCCGCAATGATCCCCTGATCGCGAAGCATCGTGGCATGTGCTTTCGAGCCCGCGATATCCTCGCGCCACAGCCTTTTGTCGAAGCCGATTGACGCATTGATGCGCTGCATCAGGTCCGACGCGGCACCGCGGAAACGGCCGCCCCAGGTCTTCTGGCCGGGAGGTTGATCGGACATGGCCGCGCGTTGCCACGCGCATGGTTGAGGGTCAAACCGGCGCGGCCTGATGCTTGTCATCGCACCGTCACGGGAATCCTGTTACGGGCGCTTCGTCGCGACTCCGACGCGTTCGACGAGCCTGTAACTGCCCGCTCAATCGGCCCGAGACACTGGCGCCGGTCCCGCTGGCCGGCATCCCGCAGTTGGGAGCGCTCAATGAGCTTCATCACCATCAAAGACGGCACCGAGATTTTCTACAAGGATTGGGGGCCCCGGGACGCGCCGACGATCGTGTTCCATCATGGCTGGCCGCTCAGCTCGGACGACTGGGACAACCAGCTGATGTTCTTCCTTGGAAAAGGCTTCAGGGTCGTCGCGCATGACCGCCGCGGGCACGGCCGTTCGACCCAGACCGATACGGGCAACGACATGGACACCTATGCCGCCGACCTGATCGAGCTGGCGGCCAAGCTGGACCTGCGCGGTGCAGTCCATGTCGGCCATTCGACCGGTGGAGGAGAGGCCACTCACTACGTCGCTCGGGCGGAGCCGGGGCGAGTAGCGAAGCTGGTCCTCATCGGCGCGGTACCGCCAGTCATGGTCAAGAAAGACAGTAATCCTGGCGGCATGCCGATCGAAGCATTCGACGGCTATCGCGCAGCGCTGACGGCCAATCGAGCTCAGCTCTATCTCGATATCGCTTCGGGCCCTTTCTATGGATACAACCGTCAGGGCGCGGTCGCGAGCGAAGGAATCATCCGCAATTGGTTCCGACAGGCGATGATGGGCGGCATCAAGGCGCATTACGACTGCATCAAGGCCTTTTCCGAGACGGACTTCACAGACGACCTGACGCGGATCGACGTGCCCGTCCTGCTGATCCACGGCGAGGACGACCAGGTCGTGCCATATGCGGATTCGGCGCCGCTCGCGCTGAAGCTGCTGAAGAACGGCACTCTGAAGAACTATCCGGGTCTGCCGCACGGCTGCATGACGACGCATCCGGAGCTCATCAACTGCGACATTCTGAACTTCGTGCGCGGCACGCCGGCTTCGACCGACACCGAGCAGAAGCTCGAGGTCGAAATTCTCGAAGAGCCGCCGGTCGGCTGATAGGGTGACCACGACCGGGCCGCTCCCGCGCGGCCCGGCCGTCGAGATCTGGGTCAGAGACGGGAGTCCAGGGTATGAGTGTCGAGCAGCGCATGAACATCGCGCAGATCGCGCCGGAGGCCTATCGCCACCTGCTCCAGATGGAGCGGCTGGTCGCCGACCAGCTGGACCACAAACTGCTTCATCTCATCAAGCTTCGCGCATCGCAGATCAACGGATGCGCTTATTGCATCGTCATGCACACGCAGGAGGCGCTGGCCGACGGGGAGCCGCCGCATAGGCTGACCCTGCTGGACGCGTGGGAGGAATCATCGCTCTACACCGACAAGGAGCGCGCGGTCCTCCGCTGGGTCGACGAAGTCACCCTCATTTCCGAAACGCATGCTTCTTCGGAGGCGTTCGAGGCCCTGAGGGTCCATTTCACAACGGACGAGATCGGCTGGCTGACGCTCGCCGGAGTTCTCATTAATGCGTGGAACCGAATGGCCATTTCTTCCCGCCAGGAATTCCCGGTGAAAGCTCTCACTCCGAAGGCGCCAGCCGCCGAGCCTGTGCCGGCCGAATGAGCGACGGCCAACGCAACCTGATCGCGACGCGCGGGGCGCAGATGTTCCCGCGACTGACCGACGACGAGCTGGACCGGCTTTCCAGATTCGGCGAGCCGCGCAGCTTCCGTGCCGACGAAATGGTCGCCCAGATCGGCCAGGCAGGGCCGGGACTGATGCTGATCCTGTCGGGCGAAGTCGATGTGTCCCAACGGGACGGCGCGGGCTGCCAATCGCACATCGTCACGCATCAGCGCGGAAACTTCATGGGCGAGCTGGCGCAGCTTTCGGGACGGCCGGTGCTCGTCGATTCGAAGGCATTGACCGATGTGGAAGGCATTGCGATCCCGCCAGACCGCCTGCGTGCCCTCCTGATCGCCGAAGCCGACCTGGGCGAGCGGATCATGCGCGCCTTGATCCTGCGTCGCATGGGCCTGATCGAAGCCGGCGCCGGCCCGGTCATCGTCGGAGCCGAGGGCGACGCGGACGTCTTGCGGCTCGTCAATTTCCTTCGTCGCAACGGCCATCCCTATCTTCGGCTCGATCCGACTGGCGATAATTGCGCCCGGACTTTGGTCGATCGGTTCCACGTCGAGCAAGAAGAGCTTCCGATCGTACTCTGTCCGAACGGTAAGCTGCTGCGCAATCCGACCGAGCAGCAGATCGCCCGTTGCGTCGGACTGGTCGGCCCGATCGCTACGGACCATCTCTACGACCTGGCGATCATCGGCGCGGGACCGTCCGGACTGGCGACTTCGGTCTACGCGGGATCCGAGGGCCTGTCTGTCCTGACCATCGACTGCCGCTCGTTCGGTGGGCAGGCGGGAGCGTCGGCGCGGATCGAAAACTACCTCGGCTTCCCGACAGGCATTTCCGGAATGGCGCTGATGGGCCGGGCCTTCAGCCAGGCACAGAAGTTCGGAGTCGAGATCGCGATCCCGGACGAAGCGGTGAAGCTCGAATGCGGCAACGATCCCTGCCACCTGCTGCTCGGCACCGGGGAGCGTATCCAGGCGCGGTCGGTCGTCATCGCGACGGGCGCCCGCTATCGGAGGCTCGCCGTAGACCGGCTCGACGAATTCGAAGGATCGTCGGTCCACTATTGGGCGTCGCCGCTCGAAGCCGATCTTTGCGCCGGCCTCGACGTCGCGCTTGTCGGCGGGGGCAATAGCGCCGGCCAGGCGACCGTCTTCCTCGCCAGCCGGGCTCGCCATGTGACCGTCCTCGCGCGGCGGCCTTTGAGCGCGACCATGTCCCAATATCTGATCGAACGGATCGAGAGCCTTCCCAATGTGGAAGTCGTGATCGGCTGCGAGATCAGCCAGCTGGCCGGGTCGGATGGAGCGCTGGAGAGTGTCTGCTGGCGCGACCGCTCGTCAGGAACCGAAACCAAGCGCCACGCGCGATTCCTCTTCTCCTTCATCGGCGCGGAACCGAACACCGACTGGCTGCAGAGCTCCGGCCTCAAGCTCGACGAGCGCGGGTTCGTCGTGACCGGCGGCGACGATCGCCTGCCACTGGAGACTAGCCGGCGGGGCATCTTCGCGGTCGGCGATGTCCGCTCAGGCTCGGTGAAGCGGGTCGCGGCTTCGGTCGGCGACGGCGCTCAGGTCGTAGCAGCGATCCACCAGTATCTGGCGACCCCGGCCGAACCGCCCGTGGTGATCGAGCAGCAAATCCAGGTTACCGCAGCGGAGTAGTCACTCCCACTCGATCGCGCCTTCCGGAAAGCCATCGCGCTGCACGCGTACGACGCAGAAGCGCTGGCCACTCGGCGCCTGCATAACCACCCAGCGCTCCATCCTCTTGTGGACTGTCGCGCCAAGCTTTTCGAGCCGCGCGACTTCCGCGGGAATGTCGTCTGTTTCGATATCGAGGTGAATGCGGCTTTCGTGATCGACCCGCTGGATCTGGACGCTGATCTCGTCCGGCCGGTTCTCCAGCATCACATAATCTCCGCGCGTGCCGGGATGGTCAGGATCGATCGGACGGCCCAGCGCCTCGGCCCAGAAACGAGCTGCGGCGTCGATGTCCTCGACGTTGCAGTCGATCAGGATGCCGTTGATGCGCGACCGATGCATTTCACTCCCACTCGATCGTGCCGGGCGGCTTCGACGTATAATCGTAGACCACGCGGTTGATGCCCTCGACCTCGTTGACGATGCGCGTCGCGACGCGGCTCAGGAATGCGCTGTCGAACGGATAGACGTCGGCCGTCATGCCATCGACCGAGGTCACCGCGCGCAGGCCGCAGACATAATCGTAGGTGCGTGCATCGCCCATCACGCCGACCGTGCGCACCGGCAAAAGCACCGCAAACGCCTGCCAGATCGCGTCGTAGAGCCCGCCGTTGCGGATCTCCTCGAGATAGATCGTGTCCGCCTTGCGAAGGATGTCGCACTTCTCTTTTGTCACCTCGCCCGGGATTCGGATGGCGAGGCCCGGCCCGGGGAACGGGTGACGGCCGACGAAGGCGTCGGGAAGGCCGAGTTCCCGCCCAAGCTCGCGCACTTCGTCCTTGAACAGCTCGCGGAGCGGCTCGACCAGCTTCATGTTCATCCGCTCGGGGAGACCGCCGACATTGTGGTGGCTCTTGATCGTCACCGATGGGCCGCCGGTAAAGCTGACGCTTTCGATCACGTCCGGATAGAGCGTACCCTGCGCAAGGAAATCCGCGCCGCCGATCTTCTTCGCCTCGGCCTCGAACACGTTGATGAACTCGGCGCCGATAAACTTGCGCTTCTTTTCCGGGTCGGTGACTCCGTGGAGCCCGCCGAGGAAGTCGCGGCTGGCGTCCACGTGCACCAGCGGAATGTTGTAGCTGTTACGGAATAGCGAGACGACCTGCTCCGCCTCCCCTGCCCGCATCAGGCCATGGTCGACGAAGACGCAGGTGAGCTGCTCGCCGATCGCTTCGTGGATGAGCACGGCTGCAACCGCGCTGTCGACCCCGCCGGACAGGCCACAGATCACCCGGCCGTTTCCGACCTGCTCACGAATGTCGGCGATCTTTGCGTCGCGGAAAGCTCCCATCGTCCACTCGCCGGAGCAGCCGCAGACATGGCGGACGAAGTTGGCGAGCAGCTTTCCCCCGTCGGGCGTGTGCACGACCTCGGGGTGGAACATCAGGCTGTAGCGTCTGGCGTCCTCGTTCGTGGCGATCGCGAACGGCGCGCCTTCGGAGCTGGCGACCACCTCGAAACCCGGAGCGA
Organism: uncultured Alphaproteobacteria bacterium; assembly: GCA_963829625.1. GTDB lineage: Bacteria > Pseudomonadota > Alphaproteobacteria > Sphingomonadales > Sphingomonadaceae > Sphingomicrobium. The sequence continues at coordinate 292,545 of CAWHJH010000009.1, forward strand.
GGCTCTCGACGCGGTCGCCGTGGCTCATCCACACCTGATGCTTCTCGCCGACCTGCCACAGGCCATCGAACAGGGCTGAGGGCGCAACGATCTCGATGAAAGCGCGCCCGAATTCCTTCTGGTCGGAGGTGACGACGCGGCCGCCAAGCTGCTGGTGAAGCGTCTGCTGGCCGTAGCAGATCGCAAGCAAGGGTAGGCCGCTGTCGAACAGCGCTTGAGGAGCGCGGGGGCTGTCCTCCCAGGTGACCGATGCGGGTCCGCCGGAGAAGATGATGCCCTTGGGGCCGAGGCGCTCGAACGCCTCCTCGGCCGCGTTGAAGGGAGCGATCTCGCAATAGACGCCCGTCTCGCGGATGCGACGCGCGATGAGCTGCGTCACCTGGCTGCCGAAGTCGACGATGAGGATGGATTCGGTGGGCTGAACCGTCATGGCGAGCCGATAGGGAGCAAGGGGCCCCGAGTAAAGTTAAGCGAATCATTAAGTGTCTTGACGTCCGAGCCTCGACTCGATACTTAAGCCTGTGCTTAACGATTCCAGCCTCGACCGGATGTTTCAGGCGCTTGCCGACCCTGTCCGGCGCGGAATGCTCGCGCGGCTGAGCCGTGGGCCGGCTTCTGTTTCGGAGCTCGCAAAACCGTTCAGCATCAGCCTGCCGGCCGTCCTGCAACACCTGGCTGCGCTGCAAACGAGCGGTCTCGTCCGCTCGGAAAAGAAGGGCCGCGTCCGGACCGTCCAGCTGGAGCCGAATGCGCTTGGTGCGGCGGAATCGTGGATCGCGGAGCGGCGGGCCGAGTGGGAAGCGCAGCTCGACCGGTTCGAGGAATATCTTTCAACACTGAAGAACGGAGAGACTGAATGGCCGAGACTTTAGATCTTGTTCTGGAACGAACGCTCGACGCGCCGATCGACCTGGTATGGAAAGCCTATACCGACCCCGAGCATCTGAAGCAGTGGTTCGCGCCGAAGCCCTATCAAATCTCGGATTGCGAGCTGGACCTTCGTCCCGGCGGCATCTTCCGTATCCGCATGACCGGTCCAGACGGATTCGACACCGGCCACGGCAATGCCGGCTGCGTGCTCGAGGTCGTCGAAGGCAAGAAGCTGGCCTGGACCAGCGCGCTCGGCCCCGGCTACCGGCCGGCCGAAATGGGCGAAGGCTGCGAAAGCTTCCCGATGACAGCCATCATTACCTTCGCGGACGCCGGCAACGGCAAGACTGCCTACAAGGCCGTCGCCCTCCACAAGGACGCGAAGGATCGCGACACGCACGAGCAGATGGGTTTCCAGGACGGCTGGGGCACGACCGCCAAGCAACTCGAGGAACTCGCGAAGTCCCTGAGCGTCAACGCCTGACCCGCACAAACGAAATGCGCCGGAGTCTTCGACCCCGGCGCATCCGTTCAACATCGATGATCGAACTTAGTACCGGCGATACGCGTACCGGTTCCGGTCGAGATCGATGTCGGTGATCCGGCCGCGATAGTCGACGTTGCACTTGAACGTCAGCTCGCCGGCCTGATTGTACTGGTTGTAGCCGTACTGGCCATTGTAGCCGTACTGGCCGTTGTAACCGGCGCCGGCAGTGGCCACACCGCGGACACGCAGGCCGCTGTTGCGACGCTCGACGCTGGTTATGCCCAGCACCCGGGCATTCCCGTAGGCGTATCCGTTGTTGTTGTAGCCGTAGGGCTGGCCGTACTGCTGATAGCCTCCGTACTGGCCGCCGACCCGCTGCTGGACCGCAGCCGCGCAGCGATCGACCAGGTACCGGTCGTTCTGGGCATAATTCCCGTTCCCATAACCATAGCCGCTCTGCGGGTTCAGGATCTGACCCAGAACCTGGCCGACGACATTTTTGTTCCCATAGCCGTAGCCCGGTGACGGGTAATATTGGGCGGCCGCAGGAGCCGCGCTCGCCAGCGCGGCAAGACCGATGCCGCCCGCGAGAATCTTCGTAACAGCCTTCATGGCCACTCTCCTCAATCCCGCTTCCACGCCCAAACGCGTGGCATGCTGTAGGGGTTTCTACCCAGATGCCACTGCACGCGTTCTGAATGCGTCGTTTGCTGCCGTTCAGCTAGGTTAAGACCTGTGGCCGTTCTTCAGGTGGAGATAGGCCGGGTCGAAATCCGCGTAACTCGCCAACCGCCTGAAGTCGTTGACGAACAGAATTCCGCTCTTGTGGTCGACCATGCCCGTTTCGCGGAGCTGCTGAAGCGTGCGGTTGACGTGGACGGCCGTAAGGCCAAGCGCCTCGGCCAGCATATCCTGGGTCAACGGAACGTCGCAGCTGTCGCCGTTGCCGAGCCCGGCCGCCTTGTAGCGCGCGTACATCTCACAAAAGAGATGGGCCATCGAAGCGTCCGCGGGCATGCGCGAATTGCGCATCAGCCACTCTCGATAGATCGACGACTGGGCGAGGATCGAACGCCAGATGAGCCTGCCCACATTGGGGCGGGCACGCATCAGCGCATCCAAATCCGAATGCGCAATCAGCCCTACCTGGCTGGTCACCACAGCACACAGACTGTTGTCGACGTGTCCGGCATGGAGGCTCTCGAGCGACGGTGCATCGCTCGCAATGTAGAAGGAATGGATCTGACGCGACCCGTCGCGCCGGCTGGCGTATCTCTGGAGGAAGCCGCTGATCACGACGACGGAGAAGGTTGGCGCGTCTCCAGCCCTGATGATCTCCTCATGCCTCTTCAGCGTTCTGGTCTCACCGTTCAACTGGAGGACCGCACGGGAATCCTCCGGTGACAGGCCGCCCAAGCGCAGCAAGTGATTGAGAAACGCTTCACCGATTACGCCACTCACGCTCCACCCCACGCAACACCCGGTAAGTCCAGCGAAACTCCTGGCCGGGGAAAGCCTTAGGCGGGCGCCCGTCGACAGCGCATTAACAAAGGATAGACGCTACGCGCTGTGTGGGACTTCGGGCGCATCAAACCCCAAGATAATATTCATCCTCTACGACCCAGGGCCTTGGTACCGTTAAGTGCGGTCGTGCCTCAGTCATCCCGCACTGCGGGTTGCCAGACAAAGAGCCCATGCCAACGAGCGAATGCGTCGGTCACGAGATGCTGCTAAGGATCGCGACCCACGAGCAGGGAGCAGACATCACGTTCACCGACGACGGCCTGCGTTTTCGCATGCGCATGCCGCCGGGGCCGGCAGTTCTGGCAGAGTAAGGGATTGGATGATCGAAGCGCATCTCAAGAAGCTGCGCGCGCGGGACGAGGTCAGCGCGGAAGAAGAGCAGGCAATCCGCGACATGATCAGCGAGGTACGCGAATTCCCCGCGGACCGCGTCGTGATCCGTCGCGGACAGGAACTCAGCCATTCGCTGCTCCTTGTGGACGGCTGGGTGGCTCGAACAAAGGACCTTCGTGACGGCGGACGCCAGATCAGCGAACTTCAATTCTCTGGCGACTTCACCGACATGCACGGCTTCACGCTCAAGCGGCTCGATCACAATATCGCCACGCTCACGCCGAGCCGTTTCGCGTTCGCGCCGCATGACAGGATCAAGGACGTCCTCGACCGCTTCCCTCACCTGGCGCGCCTCTATTGGACAATGACCAACATCGACGCGGCGATCCACCGGGAGTGGACGGTCTCGCTTGGCAGAAGGTCGGCGATGAGCCGCATGGCTCATTTATTCTGCGAAATCCTTGAACGGCTGAAGGTCGCGGGGATGATCGAGGGCGACGCCTATGACTTCCCGCTGACCCAGCAGGAGCTGGGCGAGTGTCTTGGCCTCACGTCCGTGCACATCAACCGCACATTGCAGGCCCTGAGGAAGCTGAAAATGATCACGGTCGAGGATCGGCGCGTCACGATCCACGATCTGCCGGCACTGAGATCGCTGGGCGACTTCAATCCCGACTATCTCTACCTGGAAAGGAAATCGCGCTGACTAAAGTTTCAGCCCGGTGAAACGGCCAAAGAAAGCCAGCACGTCGGATGCTTCCTCGATGATCTTGGTGGTCGGCTTGCCCGAGCCATGGCCGGCACGGGTCTCGATGCGGATGAGGTGCGGCTGCCCGCTCGGCTCGGCGGCCTGAAGCGCCGCGATATATTTGAAGCTGTGCCCCGGAACCACGCGATCATCGGTGTCGGCCGTCGTAACCAGCATTGGCGGGTACTGAACGCCCGTCTTGATGTTGTGGTAGGGTGAGTAGGCCAGCAGCGTCCGGAAATCCGCCTCCTTGTTCGGGTAGCCATAATCGTCGACCCAGTAGCGGCCGGCGGTCCAGCGGTCGAAGCGCAGCATGTCCATCACGCCGACTGAGGCACTGGCCGCGTCGAACAAATCGGGGCGCTGGTTGACCACCGCACCGACGAGCAGACCGCCGTTCGACCCGCCCTGGATCGCCAGGCCCTTGGGCGACGTGACCCCGTTCGACTTCAGATATTCGCCGGCGGCGATGAAGTCGTCGAAAACGTTTTGCTTGCGCGCGAGGCGACCGGCCTCGTGCCACGCCTTGCCGTACTCGCCGCCTCCACGCAGGTTGGCGACCGCATATACGCCGCCTTTCTCCAGCCAGGCGAGGCGCGTCGCGGAGAAGGTCGGCGTCATCGAGACGTTGAAGCCGCCGTAGCCATACAGGAGCGTCGGCGCGGGACCTGTCACGTCCCTCCGCTTGACGATGAACATTGGCACGCGCGTGCCGTCCTTCGAGGCGTAGAAGACCTGCTCGACCGAAAAATCGTCAGGGTTGAACGCGACCTTCGGCGCGGCCCAGACGGCCGCCTTCCCGCTCTGAGCATCATAACGGTAGACGGTCGTCGGCCGGTTGAAGCTGGTGAAGGCGAAGAAGGTTTCCGGATCGTCCATGTCGCCGGAGAAGCCCACCGCCGTTCCGATGCCGGGAAGCTCGACGCTCGTCAGCTTCTTGCCCTGTAGATTGTGGACGCTGACCTCCGACTTTGCGTCGGCGAGATAGGACGCGATGAGCTTGCCACCGACGATCGAAGCGCCGTCGAGGGTTGCCTCGCGCTCAGGCACCAGAGTCGTCACAGGATTGCCGGGGCGGCCGACTTCCATCGCGACTACCTTCAGCTTCGGCGCATCCTTGTTCGTCATGAAGAAGAAGCGCGAGCCTTCGTTACCGATGAAGCTCCAGTTGTTCTCAAGGCCTGTGATCAGCGCCTTCGGTTTTGCGCCCCGGGCGCGAAGGTCGATCGCATGGACCTCGTAGCGGTCGTCAGTGCCCTCGGCGGTGGTGATGACGAGCCAGCGGCCGTCGTCACTGACGCTCGCATAATGACCGTAGGTCGGCTTGTCGGGCGTCGCATAGACCAGCCGGTCGGCTGACTGCGGCGTTCCGAGCCTATGGAAATAGATCTTGGCGTCGTGGTTGGTGGACTGGAACTCCTGTCCGGCCGCCGGCTCCGGGAAGCGTGTGTAGAAGAAGCCAGACCCGTCCTTCATCCATTCGAGGGACGAGAACTTCACCCATTTAACCTCGTCGCCGGTCTCCTTGCCGGTGGCGACGTCGAGCACCTTGATCGTGCGCCAGTCGGATCCGCCGTCCTGGATGGAATAGACGACATGTTTGCCGTCCTCGCTCGGCGTCCAGTCGGCGAGCGCGGTCGCGCCGTCGGCCGACCAGCCATTCGGATCGATGAGGACCCGGCCCTGCCCGTCAAGGCTGTCGCGCACGTAGAGCACGGACTGGTTCTGAAGCCCGCTGTTGTGCGCGTAGAAATAACGGCCGCCCTTTTTGGTCGGCACGCCGAAGCGTTCGTAATCGTAAAGCTGCGTGATGCGCTGCTCGAGCGCCTCGCGTCCCGGAAGAGTTCCAAGGAACTGGTTGGTGACGACGTTCTGCGCGTCGACCCAGGCCTTCACCTCAGCGTCGTTGCGGACGTCGTTTTCCAGCCACCGGTATGGATCGGCGACCTGTGCGCCGAACTGCGTTTCCACAAGGTCCGCGCGGCGGGTCTGCGGGTAAGCGAGCGCCGGCTGCGCGGGCGCTGCGGCGTCGGCCGCCTGAGCGGCCATCGCCGCTGCATCGGCCGCAGCGGCCGCTTCCATTTCCGGGCTGGGGGTCATCACGCAGGCACTGCTAAGCAAGGCAACAAGACAAACACTCCGCCGCATTGAAAAATCCCCTCCCGGCGCTGACAACAAGGCGCGGCCGCTTCGCTAGCAGCCAAAGCCCCACGACCTCAAGCGTGCGTGGCGTGGCAATTATTGGCTACATTACATTGACTTCACAGGCGGGTGTTCGCTTTCGCCGGCGCGCACCCGTCCAGAGCAAAAAAAGGGCCGCGGAGCCAAGCCGCAGCCCTTTTCTGTCCGTAGTCCGAAGGCTTAAGCGGCCTCGAACTCTTCCTCGGTCACGACCGGACCGCTGTCCTGGCCCTTGGCGGCAACATCGCGGTCGACGAACTCGATGATCGAGATCGGAGCGGCGTCGCTGGCGCGGATGCCGGCCTTGATGATGCGCGTGTAACCGCCGTTACGGTCGGCGTAACGCGACGCAAGGACGTCGAACAGCTTCACGAGCTGCGTGTCGTCCATCAGGCGCGACTGGGCGAGACGGCGATTGCTGAGGCCGCCGCGCTTCGCGAGCGTGACCAGCTTCTCGACGTAGGGGCGGAGCTCCTTCGCCTTCGCGGTCGTGGTGGTGATCTGTTCGTGCTTGATCAGCGCAGCCGCCATGTTCCGGAACAGGGCCTGGCGATGGCTGGAAGTGCGCTGCAGCTTACGGCCGCCTACGCGGTGACGCATGGTTCTTCTCCGTTCGTTCGGGATCCGTCCAAGGTAATCCCGGCCAGGCGGACTTGCTTGCGGGAGCCGCCCCTATTCCCGTCACTGTGGTGAGCCGCGGCCTCAACCGGAAAAGCGTGTCAGAGTCAAGGCTTGGGCCTATTCGGAGCCCGATCCCGGGCTCGGCCTGCGAAGCTCATCGGCGATGCCGGCGCATCCATTTCCCAGCCGTTACGTTATCGCCGCCATGCTGAGCGAAGCCTTCGGTTCGAACCCTTTCAACATCCTGCCTCACGTCCTCGCGCTTTTGGTCGCCTACGTTCTTGCTATCCCGATCGGCTGGAACCGCGAGCAGGAAGAACGAAGTGCCGGGCTGAGGACATTTCCGCTGGTGGCCGTCGCGACCTGCGGTTTCATCCAGGCCTCCGAGACCATGTTTGCCGACCATCCCGAAGGCCTTGCGCGGGTAATGGAAGGGCTGATCACCGGTATGGGGTTCATCGGCGGCGGCGCCATCCTTCGGCAGCAGGATAGCGTCAAGGGAACGGCCACGGCGGCCAGCCTCTGGGTGACGGGCGCGATTGGCGCGGCCGTCGGCCTCGGCAGCTACGACGTCGCGGTCGTGCTGACCCTCGTCACGATCGCAACCTTGTGGATCATGGCGCCGCTCAAGCGGCTCAGCAATCTCGACGAGAAAGCGCAGAAGGCCGCGGACACCAAGCGAAAGCGAGCATCCGACGGCTGAGCCCTCGCCATTCGCTTGAATTGCCCGCTCGCCCGCCCATTTGGCCGAGCATGGTCCCACTTTCCGTTCTCGACCTCGCTCCGATCGTCGAAGGTAGCGACGCCGGTCAGGCGCTTCGGAATTCGGCTGAGCTTGCCCGTCACGCGGAGCGGCTCGGCTACAGGCGCTTCTGGATGGCAGAACACCATTCGATGCCCGGCATCGCCAGTGCCGCGACGGCCGTCGGACTAGCCTACGTTGGCACGCAAACGTCCACCATCCGCATCGGCGCAGGCGGGATCATGCTTCCGAACCATGCGCCGCTGACCATCGCCGAGCAGTTCGGCACGCTGGAGTCGCTGTTCCCCGGCCGGGTCGACCTGGGGCTCGGGCGAGCGCCGGGCACGGACCAGGCGGCTGCTTTTGCGCTGCGCCGAAACCTCAACGCCGACGAGAACCAGTTCCCCAACGACGTGCTGGAACTGCAGGGCTATTTCAAAGGGGCGAGCGGTCGAGTGCGGGCCATTCCCGGCGAGGGCCTGGACATTCCGCTTTGGATCCTCGGGTCGAGCCTGTTCGGCGCCCAGCTCGCGGCAATGCTCGGCCTGCCCTACGCCTTCGCATCCCATTTCGCACCGCAGATGCTCGACGACGCGATCCGAGTTTATCGCGAGACGTTCCGGCCCTCGGAGCAACTGGACAAGCCCTACGTCATGCTTGGGTTCAACGCTTTCGTCGCGGACAGCGACGAGGAAGCGGAGCTCCTGTCGACATCAATCCAGCAGGCGTTCGTCGCACTGCGCACGGGCCAGCCGACGAAGCTGCCGCCGCCTCAGGCCGGCTACGCCGAGACCCTGCCACTGCAGGCGCGGGCGATCCTGCGGAGCGTCCTGTCCTGTTCGGCGATCGGCAACCCTGACACCGCGCGCAGGCAGGTCGATCAGTTCGTCGACCGCTACAAGCCGGACGAGCTGATGGTCACGGCCCAGATCCACGACCATCAGGCACGGCTGAAGTCATACCTGTTGCTCATGGAAGCGGTTCGGCAACCGGCGGCTTCGGCCGCCTAGGGCCGGTTCGACTTCGAACCCCAAGTCCGGCATGGGCGCACGCATGAACGCAGCATCGCTCACTCTCGCCCTCGCACTCTTCGCCGGCGTCTTGATGGCGGTGCAGGCACCGACCAACGCACTTCTCGGCAAGGCCTCGGGCTCGCCCGTCATCGCCGCTTTTATCTCGTTCGTCGTCGGAACGGTCGCGCTCGGCGCGTTGGTAGCGGCCAGTTCGGGTCGGCTGTTCGCGCCAGAACTCAAATCCGTGCCTTGGTATGCCTGGCTCGGCGGCCTCTATGGTGCCTTCTTCGTGGCGATCGCGGCCTTCGGAGCGCCGAAGGTCGGCGTCGGGCCTCTACTGACTGCGGCCATCGGTGGTCAGCTGATCGGCGCCGTCATCCTCGATCACTACGGACTGCTCGGGCTCGCGCGTCAGCCGGTCAGCATCGAGAAGATCGGCGGTGTTCTGCTCGTCCTCATCGGCGCGTGGCTCGTGCGGAGGGGCTGATGGGTTACCTGATCGTATTTGCTGGTGCAGGCGTCGGCGGCGCTCTCAGGCACGGCGTGAACCTGGCGGCGGCGCGGATGTTTGGCTTCGGCTTCCCCTTCGGCACCATCATCGTGAACGTGCTCGGCTCTTTCCTGATGGGCTTTCTTGCCGGCTATTTCGCCTATCGGACGGGCCTGCCTCAGCACCTCCGTCTTTTCCTGACGACCGGCATGCTCGGCGGCTTCACGACATTTTCGGCCTTCAGTCTCGACGCGGCCCTGCTATTGGAGCGCCACGCTTACTGGCCGGCCGCCGCTTACGTGCTGGGTTCGGTGATCCTGAGCCTGGTGGGGCTGTTCGTCGGCCTTGGACTTTTCCGAACTGGAGCAATTCTCCCTTGAATATCGATCTGATTCCCGTGGGTGACAATCCGCCCGAAAGCCTCAACGTCGTCATCGAGGTGCCGGTCGGCGGCGAGCCGGTCAAATATGAGTTCGACAAGAAGTCGGGCGCTTTGTTCGTCGATCGCATCCTGCACACGCCCATGCGCTATCCGGCGAACTACGGGTTTGTGCCGCACACGCTTTCGCCGGACGGCGACCCGCTCGACGCGCTCGTCATCGCGCGCTCCTCCTTTGTCCCAGGCTGCGTTGTCCGCGCCCGCCCGATCGGCGTCCTCAATTTGGAGGACGAGCATGGCGGCGACGAGAAGCTCATCTGCGTGCCGGTGGACTCGACCTTCCCCTATTATTCGGACGTCGGTGAGCGGCAGGACCTGCCGTCGATCGTGCTCCAGCAGATCGAGCACTTCTTCACGCACTACAAGGATCTCGAAGCGGAGAAGTGGGTCCGTGTCGGCCATTGGGGCACGGCGGAGGACGCTCGCCGGATCGTGATGGAAGCGATCAGCCGGTCCGAGGAGCAGAGGCAGACCGCCCAGAGCCGTTGAGCACGGCCGCCATGGCCTTGCTGAGATCCACGGCGCCGAACGGCTTGGCCAGCACGTTAAACTCAGAACCTCGTTTGACGATCTCGTCGCTGTACCCGGTCGCCAACAGCACTGGCACGCCCGGATACGTTTCGCGCATCCGGCGGGCGAGCTCGACCCCGCTCATGCCGGGCATGACGACGTCCGAAAGGACGAGGTCTATGTCCCTGCCCTCGAGCAGTTTCAGGGCTTCTTCGCCGCATTCCGCCGAGAAGACCTCACAACCGAGGTCGACAAGCAGTCCTTCTGCAAATTCGCGCACTTGCGGATTGTCCTCGACCAGGAGGACGCAAAGGCCCTCCGGCAAGTCAGACATGGATCCGCTGGGAACCGCCGAAGCAATGTCCTTTTCGGTTCGCGGAAGCACTAAGGCGATGGTCGTTCCGCAGCCTTCCTCGGAAGAAATCTCGGCCCGTCCGCCGGCCTGAGCCGCGAAGCCGTGGATTTGCGAGAGTCCGAGGCCGGTGCCCTTGCCCACCTCCTTTGTCGTAAAGAAGGGCTCGAACGCGCGATTGATCACTTCCTTCGGCATGCCCGTGCCGGTGTCGCGGATGGCCAGCGCGATGAAGTCCGCGCCATTTTCGCGAAGGGCGTGAGTGGACAGCGTAAGCGTGCCCCCTTGCGGCATGGCGTCGCGGGCGTTCACTGCGGCATTCAGGATGGCGGTTTCCAGCTGAGCGACATCGACCTCGACCCTGCAGGCGACGCATTGAAGGTCGAGCTCGATACGGATGACGCTGCCCAACGTCCGTGAGAGCATGTCGGCGACCGCGTCGAGGCGGACATTGAGATCGAGCACTTCGGGCTTGATCGGCTGGCGCCGGCCGAACGCGAGCAGATGATTGGTGAGGGTGGTCGCGCGGTCGGCGGTTTCGCCGATCGCCTCAAGATACTGGCGGCGCTTCTCGCCGGGCAGATCAGGCTTCCGCAACAGAAAGTCCGCGGAGCCCGCGATCACCGTCAGCAGATTATTGAAGTCGTGAGCGATGCCGCCCGTCAGCTCGCCGAGCGCCTGAAGCTTCTGCGACTGAACGAGGGAAGCCTGCGCCTCCTCGAGTTGCTCCTGCGCCTTTTTCCGCTCGGTGATGTCGCGGGTGATCTTGGCGAAGCCGACATGCTTGCCGGATTCGTCGAAGATCGGGTCGAGTACGACGCTCGCCCAGAACGGCGAGCCGTCCTTGCGCAGTCGCCATGCCTCCCGCTCATATTTCCCTTCACGCAGCGCGGTTTCCAGCGCGAACTGGGGCTCGCCGCGGGCCTTGTCCTCGTCCGTATAGAAACGTGAGAAATGCTGACCGACGATTTCGTCCGCCGTATAGCCCTTGATGCTCTGGGCGCCCGAATTCCAGTTGGTGACGCGCCCCTCTGTATCCAGCATGTAGATGGCGTAGTCGCGCACGCCCTGCACGAGCATTCGGAACCGCTCCTCGCTGTCATGGAGCGCTCTCTCCTGTTCGCGCTTCGCAGTGATATCGCGCGTAATCTTGGCGAAGCCGACATGCCTGCCCTGCGGGTCGAGGACGGGATCGAGGATCGCGTTCGCCCAGAAGCGGCTGCCGTCCTTGCGAACGCGCCAGCCCTCCGCCTCGAAACGGCCCTCGGCCAGAGCAAACTTCAGAGCTCGCTGCGGAAGGCCGGCTTCACGGTCTTCGGGCGTGAAGAAGACCGAGAAGTTCTGACCGATGATCTCGTCGGCGTTGTAGCCCTTGAACCGCTCGGCGCCTGGATTCCACGTCGCGACCCGGCCGGTCTGGTCGAGCATGTAGATCGCGTAATCCGTGATCGAATTGACCAGCAGCTGGAACCGCTGCTGCTCCGAGAAACTGTCCAGATTAGACAATATGCGGTCGTCCTAACGCTCCGGCGCAGCGCCCCGGTACTCGCCCATCCCACGGAAGACCCATTAGTCTGTAAGTATTTCCCTTCAAACTCTATTCCGCCCCCACCCGGCCTCAGAACCGGTCAAGAAGCCGGTCGACGGTCCCCTTTGCGCTTCCAGTCGTCTTTCCCGGAGAGCGAACTTCGCGCTCCAGCGCTCGGCGGATCATCTCGATTTCGCGCTCCGTCAGATGCTCGACGCCGATGAATTGATCGCGGGCCTTGCCGACGGCGCGGAGAAGCTCGTCGAGCTTCGCCTGCATCGCCGCGGCGTCCCGGTTCTGGGTGTTCTGGATCAGGAACACCATCAGGAAGGTGACGATCGTCGTGCCCGTGTTAATGATCAGCTGCCAAGTGTCCGAGAAATGGAAGATGGGCCCGGTGATTGCCCACACGAGGATGATGCCGATCGCCAGCAGGAAGGTGATCGGCTGGCCTGCCGCCACGGAAATGGCGGTCGCAACGCGCGTAAAGTACCTGTCCATGCCGCGCCGTAACGCACACGCAACGAGGATGTTGCCTGAATAGAACAGTATAGGCACTGTCGACCGAATGGTGAAAGGGGGGCGTAATGAATGAACCGTCAGAGTTTCGGCCGGTGCCAGGCTGGTTCCGCCTCGCGGCGATCGCATCGATTCTGTTCATGGCTCTCGGCTGCGCGGGTTATCTGGTCAGCGCCCTGTCCGATCCCTCCTCCTTGCCACTCGACCAGCGCAACCTGCTCGAGGCGCGCCCCATCTGGATGGTCGCGGCTTATGCGATCGCCGTCTGGATCGGCTTGATCGGGGCGATCACACTGCTGATGCGGAGGAAGGCAGCGGAGCCGCTGCTGCTCGTTTCCCTGATCGGCGCGGTGCTGACCTTCCTGCCCTACGCCGTCGTGCCGGCCGTCAGCGAGCTCGTAACCACGAACGACATTGCGGTCGCGGTCGTTGTCGTTCTGATCACCGGCACCATCTGGTCTTTCGCGCGCCATTCGCGCCAGCGCGGCTGGTTGAATTAGCCGGATTGGCGGCGCGCCGGGCAAACGGTTAGAAGCGCCGACCATGTCCACATTCACCATCGATACGGCGACCAGCCGGGCGACACCCAGCCCCGTGCCGGGCAAGAGGATGACGGCTCCTGCAATCCGCGCCCGCAAGATCGACGGGAAGACGGAGCAGCCCATCGTCGCGCTGACTGCCTACACGATGCGGATGGCGCAATTGCTCGACTCGCATTGCGACCTCCTGCTCGTTGGGGACAGCCTTGGTCAGGTCATCTACGGCCTGCCGTCGACCATTCCCGTGACGCTCGACATGATGATCAATCACGGTGCGGCGGTCGTGCGCGGAAGCTGGCACGCGCTCGTCGCGGTCGACATGCCGTTCGGCTCCTACGAAGGATCCGCGGACCAGGCGTTCGCGAGCTGCTCGCGCGTAATGAAGGAGACGGGCTGCGCGGCGGTGAAGCTCGAGGGCGGCGAGGCCATGGCGCCGACGGTTCGCTTCCTCTCCGAACGCGGAATCCCAACCGTCGGTCACGTCGGGCTTACTCCGCAGGCCGTGAACATGCTTGGGGGCTACGGCGCCCGGGGACGTGGCGACGCCGAGGCGAAGAAAATTCTCTCCGACGCCCGTGCCGTCGCCGACGCCGGCGCATTCTGCATAGTGGTCGAAGGGGTGATGGAAGAACTGGCGACCAGAATCGCGAGGGAGATTCCGGTTCCGATCATCGGAATTGGCGCTTCGGCGGAATGCGACGGCCAGATCCTCGTCACCGACGACATGCTCGGGGTATTCGAGCGAACTCCACGTTTCGTGAAGCGCTACGACAATCTTGCCGAACAGATCGGGAAGGCCGCCGAAACCTACGCCGAGGAGGTGCGCTCGCGGACCTTCCCGTCAGCGGACCAGACCTATCGGCCCAAGGGCGCCTAGGCCGCTAACGGCACTCTTTGCCTTTGCCGACTTAGCCGCTAGACGGTTGCCCGCCAGCTTCCGTTCATCTGGGGTGGGAAAGGAAGCGCCCGGCAATCCAGTCACTTCGTCTTGAGGCAGGTTTTGGCGCTCCAACCGGACAGCAACGACACGTTTCTTAGGGAAGTCGACGAGAATCTTCGTCGCGACCAGTTCCAGGACTTCTTCAAGAAGAACGGCAAGTGGATCGCCGCCGCCGTCGTCCTGCTCCTGGCCGCTGCCGGCGGCTGGATCTTCTGGCAGGAACGGCGCAATCGCGACGCGGCCGCGCAGTCGGAGGAGCTTCACGCAGTCTTGACCGACGTCGCCAGGGGCCGCCGCCAAGACATACCGCAGCGCATCGACACTCTTGAGAAGTCGCACAGCGATGCCGTTCGCGCTTCGGCGATGCTGACCGACGCTGCCCTGGCGCTGGAGCAGAACAACCGTTCCGCCGCGATCGCCAAATATCGTGAACTGGTCGACGACAAGGGCTTGCCGCAGGTCTACCGCGAAGTCGGGTCGATCCGCCTTACCGCTTTGGAATTCGACACGCTCAAGCCGGAACAGATCATTGCCCGGCTCGAGCCGCTCGCGAAAGCCGGCAATCCCTGGTTCGGAAGCGCGGGCGAGATGACGGCGCTTGCCTTGCTCAAGCAGAACAAGAAGGCGGAGGCCGGCCGGCTCTTCGCCGCCATCGCGGCCGACACCCAGGTCCCCGAAACCATTCGCACGCGCGCCGTTCAGGTCGCGGGCACGCTCGGCGTAGATGCAACCGCGTCCATGCCGGCGCTGCAGCAGCAGGATTGAAGCAGATGAAGGCAGTACGTACGCGTATCGTGGTGCTGACGCTTGCCGCACTGGCGGCGAGTGGATGCGGAATCTTGAAGAAATCGACGCCCAAGACGCCCGTGCTTGGCGAGCGCGTCGCGGTCCTTGCGACGGAGCAGGACGTCGCGGTCGATCCGGCGACGTCGGCCCTGCCCTTCTCCCTGCCCGTCGCCGAGGCGAACACCGAGTGGGCGCAGGCCGGCGGCAACGCTGCGAAGGCGATGGGTCATCTCGCGCTCGGCCAGTCACTCGGCCAGGCCTGGGCGGTCTCCATTGGAGAAGGCGGAAGCGTCAGCCAGCGGCTCTCTGCGGCACCCGTCGTCGGAGACGGACGGCTCTACACGATCGACACGCAGGCCACTGTCCGCGCCTTTGACGCACAGACCGGTGCAACCGCCTGGGCTACGCAGGTCGGCTACGACAAAGGCAACCGCGCGTCGCTTTTCGGGGGCGGCGTGGCCTTCGACAATGGGCGCATCTACGCGACCAATGGCCTTGGCTATGTCGCAGCTCTGGATGCCCGCAACGGCGGCATCGTCTGGCAGGTCCACCCGACGGGCCCGCTGCGCGGATCCCCGACTGTCGTCGGCGACACGCTCTACGTGATCACGCAGGACAACCAGATCTACTCGCTCAAGACGAGCGACGGCTCGACCAATTGGTCGCAGGCTGCGGCGCTGGAAATCGCCGGCATTTTCGGTTCTGCATCGCCGGCCGTCGGGCAAGGCACCGTTGTCGCCGGTTTCTCCTCCGGTGAGCTTAATGCCTATCGCTACGAGAACGGCCGCCTAGTGTGGCAAGACCAGCTTGCGCGAACCAGCATCCGCACCAGCGTCGCATCCATCTCGGACGTCGATGCGAACCCTGTTATCGACAGCGGGCAGGTGCTCGCGGTGGGCCAGGGCGGTCGGATGGTCTCGCTCGAGTTGATCAGCGGCCAGCGGCAGTGGGAACTCAACATCGCCGGCATCTCCACTCCGTGGATCGCCGGCGAATGGGTCTATGTCGTGACAGACGACGCGAAGCTGCTCTGCGTGTCGCGGTCGAACGGCAAGGTGCGCTGGATTGCCCAGCTTCCCGCCTTCCGAAATGAAAAGGCGAAGCGCGGGCCGATCGGGTACAAGGGTCCCGTCCTCGCGGGTGGCCGCCTGATCGTCGTCAGCTCCGATGGTACGTTGGTCAACGTCGATCCGGCTAACGGCTCCTTCCAGAGCCAGACGAACATCAAGGCCGGCGTCCGCCTGTCGCCGGTCGTCGCGAACCAGACGCTTTACATCCTGGACGACGACGGACGACTTCACGCCTTCCGCGGCGGATAAGAACTCAAGCCCGGCGGTTGACGCGGGCGAGTCACGAATGGCATGGGACGCGTCCGCCCTGGGGGCGGGCGCTTCCGGCGCGGGTGTAGCTCAATGGTAGAGCAGAAGCCTTCCAAGCTTACGACGAGGGTTCGATTCCCTTCACCCGCTCCAAAGCAAAAGGTCACGAATTTCTCTTTGTGACGGCGCGTCAGTGGCGTTGACACTCCAGTCATCGCCCGCCACATGGCCCGCCTGCCTGCACCTGTGGAGAGGTGGCCGAGTGGTTAAAGGCAGCAGACTGTAAATCTGCCCGCGCAAGCGTACGCTGGTTCGAATCCAGCCCTCTCCACCAGCACGAGCCAGTGTGCAGCCCTACCCTCACATGAAGCGAAGCCGCCAATGCACGCTCCTTTGCGCGCATCTGCCATGCGTGGAAGAAAGGCCCGAACCCGCCACGCTGCGAGCCAAAGGCATTTAAAGGTTGCGTGGCGCAACTAAAGTTATCAGCACCAAACCCTACGGAATTGTCCAAATTGGTCGAATCGACTTAAGTTGGACCGGACTCGGAAGTTCTTCCGAGGTATTGGGGTTGATTGCTCGGAGTGAATGCAGGTGAATGCTGCGACGGCGGGATCACGCGATCCTGACGACAACGGGACGGCAATGGCGGAGCGGGTCGCACGACTCTCTCGTGGCCAACTGGACTGTCTGCTGTTGGTCGATCAGCATCTTTCCTCGAAGGAAATCGCCGCTGAGCTCCATATCTCGCCGCACACCGTCGACCAGCGCATCCGCGGCGCCCTTCAGGCACTTGGGGTTGAGCGCCGGACTCAAGCCGCCCGCATCGTCGCCCGCCACCAAGGGCCATATCAACGGTTGATACATCAATCGCCGTACATTGAGGGAATGCCGTGCGAGGAGCAGTCCGTCGGGGCGGTCAGTCATCAGATTCGGCACGCTGATCGTGCAGGGGAGGTCGGGAACCCGGATCTCAATACCGAGCAGAGACCCGCAACCTGGTCTTCCCTGCCTTTGCCGTTCGCAACGAGGAGCCATCCCCGGAATGAGATGAGCGTCGGCCTCCGGCTGCTCTGGATCTTCCTGATCGCGACGGGCGCAGCATTTTCGGCGGGTATGTATCTCGCCGGGCTCGAAAGTCTCGCCAGGCTGCTCAAGGGCTAGTCGCCAAGCCAAACGCCAGTTCCGGGCAACTGAAACTTCCCGCGGGTCGCGTCGCGGCGGAGGAGGAGCAGTCATGCGCAAGCAACAGATCGAAAACGCCGCTTTTGAAGTCGCAACCCAAGTCCGCGCAGTCGAAGAAACGATCGACGCAGCGCTTGCCGAAATTGCCGAACTCCAGGCGCGGATCATGCGTGCCAACTCGGTCGCCCGCGCCGGTTTCGGCACGGTCCACCCCGTGCTGGAAGAGCTCGCAGCTGCTGTGACCGGTCTCGTAGGAGCGCGCGGATCGGTCGTCGGATGCCACTCGGCGCTGGCCGACGCCAAGGGCAAGGTCCCAGGCCTGCGCACGGTCAGCTTCGGCGAGGGCCATGAGTGCCCGGACCAGAAGACCGGTTTCGCGCCGCTTCGAGTCGTCGCTTGACAGGCGAGGCCGGCTCGCCGACGCGAGCGGGCCGATTATCCCATGCTTAGCGTCCAAACCTATTACGCGATCCTGCTCGCCGTCTGCGCCTATGCCTTTCTGGCGGGGCGCAGCGACGAGCGGATCGTGGCAGGCATCTGCGCCATCGCTTCGGTCGCGTCTGCGATCGTGGTCGCTCCGCTCGGCTCCCGCTATTCGAATGTCGAAGCGGGGATATTCCTGGTCGACGTCGCGGCCTTCGCCGGGTTCACGTTCGTTGCCCTTCGGACCGAACGCTTCTGGCCCTTGTGGATCGCGGGCCTGCAGCTCACCACGATCATCGCTCATGCGCTGAAATCGGTGCAGCTCGACCTCATGCCGGAGGCATATGCCGCTGCGGCGCGCTTCTGGGTCTACCCCATTTTCCTGATCATCGTCGTCGGCACCTGGCGCAGCCATCGCCGGAGGTTGGAGCAAGGCCGGCAGGCGGCACATGCCTAGCTGAAGGCTTGCGCCCCCGCCCCGGCTCGCCCATTTGCCGCGCATGTCTCGCCGCAAGAAGTCCCACCAAAGCCACGGCACTGCGAACCGTCCGCGCTTCTGGGGCAAGCATGCGGTGGCGGCCGCGCTCGACAATCCTGAACGCAAAGTGCTCCGCGCATGGGCGACGCGTGAAGCCGCCGGCCTGATGCAATTTCCCAAAGACGTGCAGGTCACGCTTGCCGAAGCGCCCGACCTCGGCCGGCTCGTTCCGAATGACGCTCCGCATCAGGGCGTGGTCGTCGAAGTAGAACCGCTTGAGGAGTCTCTGGCTGGACGAAGTTCTTGGCGACGCCCCCGACCGCGCAGTCCTGCTCGTTCTCGACCAGGTCACCGACCCGCATAATGTCGGCGCCATCCTGCGCTCCGCCGCGGCGTTCGGAGCGGTCGGGATCGTCACGCAGGACCGCCATTCGCCCCCGGAAAGCGGGGCTCTGGCCAAAGCTGCGTCGGGGGCGCTCGAGCGTGTGCCCTGGGTGCGTGTCGTCAACCTCGCGCGGGCTCTGGAGCAGATCGGCGAAGCGGGCTTCTGGCGGATCGGGCTTGCGGGCGGGGCCGACGCGGACCTCAAGGATGCGCTCGGCCCGCCGCGGGTCGCACTAGTGCTAGGGGCCGAAGGTCCCGGCCTTCGCCAGAACAGCCGCGAACATTGCGATGCTTTGGCCAGGCTGCCGATTTCCGACTCCATGGAGAGCCTCAACGTCTCCAATGCAGCCGCGGTCGCGCTCTATGCCGCGAGCGTCGCCTGATGGTCCGCACTGCCGACACGCTCCACGAGAGCCTGACCGAACTCGCGCGGCTGGAACCAGCCTTCGCCGCAGTGCTCGAGCGGCACGGACGGCCGGAGCCGCGCATCAGCCCGCCCGGCGCGACTACCTTGCTGCGCACCATCGTCGGGCAGCAGGTCAGCGTTGCCGCCGCGCGATCGATGTGGGCGAAGCTCGAGGCCGCTTTCGGTTCGCCGCCTGAGCTCAAGAACCTGCTTGCGGCAACGGACGAGGAGATGCGCACGGCAGGCATGTCGCGGCAGAAGGCGGGCTATATCCGCAGCCTCGCCCAGCTCGTGCTGTCCGGAGAGCTCGTTCTCGATGCTCTGCCCGAGGACAATGAGGAGGCGATCGCTCTTCTGACGAAGATCAAGGGCATCGGACGCTGGTCGGCGGAGATTTACCTGCTCTTCGCCGAAGGGCGCCGCGATGTCTTCCCGGCGGGCGACCTGGCCGTACAAATTGAGATCGGCCGAGTGATGGGCCTGGCAGAAAAGCCGAGCGAGAAGCAGCTGCGCGAGATGGGCGAGCGCTGGAAGCCGCATCGAGGGGCGGCCGCGGTGCTGGCGTGGCACAGTTACAATAGTGCAGTGTTGTAGACGCGAGCACGACTTCTGGAGGACCGATGAACGCACTGTACCGCTACGAGCCCATTGCCGCGGGGATTCTGCGGATCATGACGGGCCTGCTCTTCCTCGCTCACGGATCGCAGAAGTTCCTCTCCTTCCCGGGAGGAGAACGCGCGGGATTTGGATGGACCTTCGCTGGCCCGCCCGCCTATGCGGGAATCATCGAGCTCGCCTGCGGGTATCCTGATTGCGATCGGATTGTTCACTCGCCCGGCGGCTTTCGTCGCGTCCGGGGCCATGGCCGTCGCTTACTTCATGGCCCACGCACCGCAAAACTTCTGGCCGGTCAACAACATGGGCGACGCAGCAATCCTCTATTGCTTCGTCTTCCTCTATTTCGTCTTTCGCGGGCCGGGCGCCCTGAGCGTCGAAGGAGACAAGCGCCCGATCGAAGTCAGCGAGACGGAGCGGCTCTAGGCGCTACTTGCGCACCCGCAGCGTATGCTCGCGCGCGCCGAGACCACGGAAGGTTTTCGCGCCCTGGTCGATGCGGAATGGCGCCATCTTTTCGCCGTTCGAGTTGCGTCCGACGATGAAGCTCGTCGACGTCTGGCCCTGTCCGTTGCTGAAGGAATAGACGGCGTTGAATCCAACCAGCGGCACGAACAGCGTGCGGCCCTCGACTTCGAACAGGCGAAGCTGCTCGCGCGGCAGGCTGACGACGCTGCGGAAGCTCATCCGCTGCAGCGGCGGGACCGTGATGCGATCTCCGCCCTGCCCGCCGGGCTGAGCGAAGAATTGCCCAAGAACCTGGTCCTGATCGGGGCTGGCGTTGAACAGCGCACCTTCGACATGCACCTCGCGGGCGGGAGCACTGCCGGAATTGAAAAGCGTGACCTCGAACTGGATCGCGCCTTTCTCGTCGTCCACGATCGCCGCTTCGGGCGAGAACTCGATCTCAAGCCAGGGACGCAAACGAGTCGACACAATGCCGACGGGGGCCGTAGCCGGTTTGGGGGTCGGCGCAGCATCCGGAACCGGAGCTCGCGGAGCAGGCTGCGGCTTCGGAATGGGCGCCGCACGCGGAGGCGCGGGCGCAGGACTGAGGTCGAATGCCGACGCATCGCCGCCCGCGCCGGCGAAGGCATAGCCCGATCTCTGGCGCCTGAAGTACCAGGCGCCCGCACCAATGGCCGCAAGAAGCGCCGCGATCCACGGCCAGAGCGGAAATGAGTCGGAGCCGGTGTCCTCCACCGGGCTACTGACACCGGAAGTTGGTTGCGGGAAAGTCGCAGGAGCGAACGAGGGCGGCTGGCCGCTCGACGGGGTCGGAGCCGGCATTGCGAAGCCGCCCGATGCGGCGCTTGCCTCCGCGGAGCGCTGCTGAGCACCGGCCTGGCGGCTTTCCGCAGTGGCCGAAGCAGCCGGCGCTGAGTTCCTGCTTGCGGTCAGTGTCGGGGTTGTCGGCGTCGTAGCGGCCTGGGCCGGAGCGGGCTGCGCTGGCGCGGGAGCGTCGGCGCGCCTTGTGACCGTGCCGTTGATCGAAAAGTCGCGAAGCTGCGCAGGCCCGACTGCGTCCTCGCTCGCCGGGGCACCCAGGCTCGGCACCGGTTCGGAAGCGGCATCGACCGCCTGATCCTGCGCGTGCGCCGGCGCGGCCAGGAAGACCGCCAGCGCAACCGCTGCCGAACTCATGCGCAATGCTTGCTTCATCTCACCCTTTGATCTGGCTGGAGTCGCTTGACGTTCTACGCAGCAACTCCGACGCTTTGCCGTTCAATCGCCCGCAGTTCAAGCACATGCATGATGAACGGCGGTCGACTGGCCGCAAAAAACAGGCGAAATGCGATATTTAGCGGGCGTCAACCAGGACGAGCTCGGCGTCTTCCTCGGCCTTGACCGTCACCGTGGCTTCTCCCGTGATGGCAACACCATCGCGTTTCGCGGCAGGAATGCCGTTCACCTCGACCTTCGCGCTCGGCACCAAGTAGAGGTGACGCGTGGGGTCTGCGGCATATTCCAGCGTCTCGCCGGCCTTCAGCGTCGCACCAAGGATGCGCGCGTCGGAATTGATGTGCAGCACGCCATCGTCGCCATTGCCGCTGGCGAGCAGCTGGAACTGCCCTTCGCGGCTCTCCTTCGGGAACGGCATCGCGCCCCAGCCCGGCTGGGCGCTCGGCTTGTCCGTCTCGATCCATATCTGGAAAAGCGTCGTCTCTTCGTCCTCGAGATTATATTCGGCATGGGTGACGCCCGTTCCAGCGCTCATCACCTGGACGTCGCCAGCGGCCGTGCGGCCCTTGTTGCCCATCGAATCCTGGTGCGTGATCGCCCCGGTGCGGACGTAGGTGATGATCTCCATGTCGCGGTGCGGGTGGGGCGGGAAGCCGGACTTGGCGGCGATCTTGTCATCATTCCACACGCGAATGCGGCCCCAGCCCATGCGGTTGGGATCGTGGTAACTCGCGAAGGAGAAATGGTGGCGGGCATCGAGCCAGCCGTGGTCGGCATGGCCCAGCGAATCAAATTTGCGGATGTCGATCATGCGGCCAAGGTGGCGCGGCGGTTCAGGGCTTCAAGTGTCACGAATGTGCCTTCAGATCTGCGGCATAGCGCGCAGCCTTCTCGGAATAGTGCGCTGCGGAAAGGCGCAGACCCTGCTTCTCGGCATCGGTCAGCGGCCTGACCAGCCGCGCGGGCACTCCGACGATCAGCCCGCCGTCTTCGAACCTCTTGCCTTCGGTGATCAAAGCGCCCGCTCCGACGAGGCATTCGGGACCCAAGAAGGCCCCGTTGAGGATCTTCGCACCCATGCCGATCAGGCAGTCGTCCGAAACGGTGCACCCATGGAGGATCGCCTGGTGACCAACGGTCACTCGCGCGCCGATCGTCAGTGGCGCACCGGGATCCGAATGGCCGATGGCGCCGTCCTGGAAGTTGGTCTCCTCGCCGAAGATGATCGGCGTGTTGTCGGCCCGGATCACGGCGCCGAACCAGACGCTTGCCCGAGCGCCGAGCCGAACGTCGCCGACCAGGTCCGCGGACGGAGCAGCCCACGCGCCCTCGCCCAGCTGCGGAGCGACCCCATCGATCGTGTAGTGGGTCATTCCTCGAACGCCCCCACGAAGACTTCCTCGCCAGCCACTCCCTCGAGTTCCTCGTCGAGGCCGCGGTACTGGACTCCGAAATCGCCCTGGAAGGCGGTGAAATGGGCTTCGGAGTCCCAGCGGTCGATGGTCAGCCACCAGCCGCCGGCTTCGACCGGCCGCAGCAGCTCCGTTCCGCGATATCCCGGCGCCTGCTCGAACAGCTGCGCCCAATTGCCCGTGCCGGAATAAGCGGCATGGAAATCTTCCTCGCGGCCTGGTGGCGGCCTGAACTTCCAGACGCGGGCATGGGTCATTGCGCAGCCGTAGCGCCGCCGCGGTCGCAGCGGAACCCGCACGAGTAACCACCCGCGTTTACAGACCCTTAGCCACGTCGGGCCCACAAGCAGGATGTGGGACGCAAACTTGCAATTGCGGCGGCTCTCCTAACCGCCCTGGCCACGACGCCCGCGCGTCCGGCCGCTTTCGTCGCGACTTCGCCCGGACTCGACAATCTCAATCATCGCATCCTTAGCGCGCATAACGCAGCGCGAGCCGACGTCGGCGCTCCGCCTCTTCAATGGGATCCGGCGCTTGCGGTAGCAGCAGCGTCTTACGGCCCGGCCCTCTCCCGGATGGGCCGACTGGTGCACTCGCCCCGAGCGGGGCGCGAGAACCAGCGAGAGAACCTGTGGATGGGCCAGCAGGGCCGTTTTCAGCCCGAGCATATGGTCGCAGCCTGGACCGACGAGAAGCGCCTGTTCTTCCCGGGGCAATTCCCGAACGTCAGCCGCACGGGGAACTGGTACGACGTCGCGCACTACACGCAGATGATCTGGAAGACGACGACGCACGTAGGTTGCGCCATCTATCGCGACGGCGGCTGGGACTATTTGATCTGCCGCTATTCGCCGCCGGGCAACCGCGACGGCAAGGCCGTTCCCTAGTAGAGGAACATCGGCATTCCCTCGACCCGCATGACTTTCGCGCGGTAGAGCGAGGGATCGTACAGGCCGGAAACGTCGACCGACTTCTGGCCTTCCTCCAGCGTCCCGATCGGCACGTGGCTGTAATTGCCGTCCTTTAGCGCGACCATCCGCCCGTGCTCGTTGCGAGCGAGCAGCTGCACCGCGAGACCCCCGAACGCGAGCCCGACCATACGGTCCATCGCATCGGGCTCGCCTGCGCGCATCAGATAGGCGAGTTCCTGGATGACCGTGCCGAAGCCGAGCTGGTTCTTGATCGCGCGGCCGAGCCGGCGACTGACGCTGATCTCCTCACGGTCGCTGCCCGGCAAAGACCGCATGGCGTCGTCGCCGACCGCCTCGCCCTTGATCGTCGCACCTTCGGAAATCACGCACATCGCATAGTTGGCGCCGCTCTCGGCCTTGTCCCTGGCGAGCAGCGGGAGCAGCACGTCGAGATCCGCAGGAATCTCGGCGATGATCGTCCGGTCGACCTGGGCGAGGAAGCCCGCCAATAGCGCTGTCTCGCCGCTGCGGCGGCCGAACAGCTCGACGATGCCGATCCGTTCATGGCTTTCGATGGTGGTGCGTAGTGCATTGATCGCCTCTACCGAACGACTCACGGCCGTCGAGAAGCCGATGCAATAGTCGGTGCCGAAGACGTCATTATCCATCGTCTTGGGGATCGAGACGACGGGAAAGCCCTGCCGCGACAAATGCGCGGAGAAGCGCAGGGTCCCGTCGCCGCCCAGCGTCACCATGGCATCGACGCCAAGGCAGTCGAGCACGTGGAGCACATGGGAGGTCTTGTCGCCCTGCTGGTGCGTGCGCGGGTCCATGCGGGACGTGTGAAGGATCGTTCCGCCCAGCCGGTCGATGCCCCGCACGCCGTCGCGAGTGAGCGGAAGACTGTTCGCGGCCACGGACGCCGGATCGGCGGGATCGATTTCGAGGACACCCTGCCAGCCGCGCTTGAACCCGACGACTTCCCAGCCGTTGTCGTCCGCGGACAAGGTAATGGAGCGGATGCACGGGTTGAGGCCCGGAACGTCGCCGCCGCCGGTCAGGATTCCGATCTTCACTCCACCCCGCTAACGATGCTGCTCGGGACTGGCTAGCCGCCTCGCGGCTCCTCAGTCCATCAAAAGCGTCGAAGCGTCTTCGGAGCGAGGATCGCGCAGTACATGAAGCGCCGTTTCGAGTTCGGTCGCAATCCGAAGGAGTTCCTCCGCAACTTCAGCATCTGACGCGGCTCCCGCCAGTTCGCGGCAACGCAACGCTTTGGAACGGATGTTGTGGATGTGCTCGGAAATCATACTTGTCGGCCCTTCGAATCCACGCTGGGCCACAGAGCCTTTACGTTCGCTGAACCTTGGGTTCGGCAATTCTCGGCACCTATGTACGCTGCGCGGTCGACATGAATCATGGGCGCAATTAGCGAAGAATAACTTCGCCCTCTTTACAAACGGCGACATCCTTTTTCCCCGCCGCGACGCGAACGGCACCGGGTCGCTGATCCCCTAGGCGCTGCAGATCCTTTCGCTTCCCTCACGCATGACCGTGCAATCTGGATATCGGCGCTGCGTGATCTCCACTGCTTCTTCGATGTCATGCGCCTCGATGATTTCGTACCGCCCGAGGGTTTCGCGATAACGGGCAGATGGTGAGTACCGAGAGGACCCGCCGGCCAACGTTACCCAGCCTCTCCACAGAGCCTCCTGACCCCGCTCGACGAAGACGACCTTGAATATGAATCGAACCATCCGGAATCTCCCGCGATAGCGGAACCATTCGGATGGCGCGGCCGAACATGGCAGCGGGGAAAACCCGCAAATTTGCGTTGCCCGTCTCCCTTCATCGACGGAAGTCGACCAAGGGAGGGTCATTGCGAGTTTCCCCCCTTCGCACGTCGGGGTTTTTCCGAACTGCCCTAACTCCCGGTCCGACTTACGCCTGTGACCGCTCGTCACTGTGCTTGGTTCGGCGAGGAAGGGGGCATGATGTTGCCAAAGACACTCCTGGCGTCCGCGCTTCTGTTCGTTTCTCCGTCACTGGCCGAAGCGAAGAGCGCGTCGACGTCCTCCGCGGCCGACCAGTCCTCTCCCACTGGCAGCGTTGCCGCGAGCGGAACTCAAGCAGCAGCGGCAGCCGATCCTGCTGCGCCGATGACCAATGCTGAGCGCGACGCGCTGCTCCAGGAAATTCGGGACCTGAAGAAACGCACCGAAGCGCTTGAAGCGCGCGCGGCCGCCTCGGCCCAAGTCGCGGTGCCCCCACCGCCATCAAGCCGGAAGCCGGGCGACCACAATCTCGAGCTCTACGGCTTCGTCCAACTGGATGCGATCCAGGACTTCAAGCGGGTCAATCCGGACTGGGACGCGACGCTGCGCCCATCGAGGATTCCGACGCAGGACGGCCAGTTCGGAGGCGACGGCCAGTCGATCTTCAGCATCAGACAGTCCCGCCTCGGCGCGAAGGCCACCGGAACGGTCGCCGGGAAACCTTACGAGGTTAAGTTCGAGTTCGACCTGTACGGGACCGGGGTCGACGCCGGACAGACGACGTTCCGGCCCCGCCACGTCTACGCGAAGTGGGGTCCGTTCCTGGCGGGCCAGACCAACACTTTATTCATGGACGGCGATATCTTCCCCAATGTCCTCGACTATTGGGGGCCGACGGGGATGGTTTTCGTGCGCACGCCCCAACTGCGCTGGACGTTCCTGAACGGCGACGGGTGGGAAGCCGCGGTCGCGCTCGAGCATCCCAGCGACGACATCGATCCGGGCCGCATCCGGGTCTTCGACGAGGACATCGCTGCCAACATCCAGGGCGATGAGCAGCTTCCGGACCTTACGGCGGCCGTGCGTTACGGCGGCGACTGGGGCCACGTGCGGCTAGCGGGCATCCTGCGCAAGATCGGATACGAAACGCGCGGAACCACCGACAATGAGCCCGACGGCCACCGAACCGGCTGGGGTCTCAATGCCACAACCGCAATCAAGCTCGGTCTGGCTACGCCGCGCCTCGGCATCGTCTACGGCCGCGGCATCGCTACGTACATGAACGACGGCGGCATGGATTTGGCACCTTCGGTGTCCACCATCGTTGCGCCGGGCACGATCATCCTCGTGCCGGACGCCGAGGCCGTGAAACTCCTAGGTATTTCAGCCTACGTCGACTTGCAGTGGGCGAAACAGTGGAGCTCGGCCGTCGGCTACAGCTTCACCAAGGTCGACAATACGAATTTCCAGGACCCGGACGCCTTCCACAAGGGCGAATATGCGTCGGCCAACCTGCTTTACACGCCGTTCGAAAATGCGCTGGCGGGCGTCGAATTCCTATGGGGCCGGCGTACCGACAACAACGGCGACGACGGCACGGACCTGCGCATGCAGGCCAGCTTCAAATGGTCGTTCTCGAGCAAGAACATCTGGGACATGTTCGAATGAGGGCTGCGCCCCGGCGCGGGCGGCTGCGCCGGGGTTCGCTCGGGTGAAATCTCGATATGCCTGCTCGGATCGAACCCTAAGCTGCGAGACTTCGTCCACCTGATCTTTCTCGGAGCGTTCGATCGATGCGGAGTTCGTCTCGAAGGCATGAGCGGCCACCGGTACGGCACCGCGCGCCGGCGTTCCGGACGTTTTCCAACGATCTCGATGATCCCGCGAGTCCGGAAGAACGCGCCGCCGCTGTCGATCCCGGAACTGGAAATCGGCCTCAGCATCCTCGGTGGATCCGAGACCAAGCAGAAGATCTTCTGGGATGAGAATATCGTGCGCTTCAGGCAGACGGTCCTGCTTGCGATCCGCGATACGTCCGAGGCTTTGCTGGAGCAGGCCATAAGCCCCCCCTGGCGGCTTGAGCTCGAGAGCCAGCTGGAGGCGCTCGTTCAATATTTGGAGCTGGCGAACCGTTACGTCGCTGAGCGCACCCTCGCCGTCTCACGACCGACGATCAGCTGATCGCCGCTTTGTCGCCATGCTCGACGAGCGCAGACGTGTGCCGCGCAATGACGCGCTCTTCGTCCGTCGGAAGCACCCAGATCGGGATCTTCGATGCGATGCTCTCGATCCGCTCCTCGTGATTCTCGTTCGCGTCTTCGTCGAGCTTAGCGCCAAGCCAGCCGCAACCGCTGACAACCTCACTTCGAGTGGCCGTATCGTTCTGGCCGATACCACCCGTGAAGACCAGGCCGTCCAGGCCTCCAAGCGCCGCCGCCAGAGACCCGATCTCGCGGACAATCCGGTAGACGAAAAGGTCGATCGCTTCTCGCGCTTGCGGCTCTTCCGAACTGCGCAACACACGCATGTCGGCGGAGATGCCGGAGACGCCCAGCAATCCCGACTTCTTGTAGATCAGTGTTTCCAGGGCGCGGGCATCCATGCCTCGCTCGTCCATCAGATATAACAGCACGCCAGGGTCGATCGACCCGCACCGGGTGCCCATCACCAGACCGTCGACGGCAGTGAAGCCCATGGTCGACGCGACGCTGCGCCCGTGCTCGATCGCGCAGAGGCTGGCACCGTTTCCGAGATGCGCAACAATGATGCGCTTGCCTGCATGTTCCGGCGAGACACTTCGAAGCCGGGCGCTGACATATTCATACGAAAGGCCGTGAAAACCGTACCGCCTGATCCCGCTGTCCGTCAGTTCTCGCGGAAGTGCGAAACTCTGTGCGAGCGGCGGCTGAACGCGGTGAAACGCCGTATCGAAGCACGCAACTTGCGGCATGTGCGGCGCGGCGGCGGCGATCGCCTCGATGACGGCGAGGTTGTGCGGCTGGTGTAACGGAGCGAGCGGGCAAAGGCCTTTGAGCAAGGCCAGGACACGATCCGTGACGAACGCCGGCTCCGCGAAATCCGTGCCGCCATGGACCACTCTGTGGCCGACTGCCGCGACGGATCTGCCGCCGTTCAAGACCGATGATGGTTTCGAGGATGACGCGAGTAGCCGATCCGTGATCCAGGTCCTTCGCATCCCATTCCTTTTCAGCCAGGCTTTCACCGGCTGAATCTCGCACGGACAATCGAGGCGCGACGCCGATCTGCTCCACCTGCCCCTTGAAAAGCAGATGCTCATCGAGCCCCATTTCGAAGACGCCGAACTTGATGCTGGACGAGCCGGCGTTCACCACTGCGATGCGATCGCTCATTTCTTGCCTCCGACCGATTGCGCGGTGGATCCGTCTTATTGAATGGCGGCCGACGCGTTCGCGCGGCGGGCGGCAACCAGAAGTTGTGCGACGGCACAGGATGCAAGCCGTGCGATCTCCTCGTCCGCCCGGCTGGTAAGGATGATCGGCACCTTCGCGCCAAGCACAATTCCGGCGGCGTCTGCGTCGGCCAGGAACGACAGGCTCTTGGCGAGCATGTTCCCGGCCTCGAGATCGGGGACCACCAACACGGTCGCTCGACCCGCGACTGGAGATTTGATCTTCTTGATCGCCGCCGCTTCCGGGCTGATCGCATTATCGAGCGCCAGTGGACCATCGAGCGCCGCGCCGGTGATCTGGCCACGGTCGGCCATCTTGCACAGCGCAGCCGCCTCGAGCGTCGAGGGCACGTCCGGATTCACGCTTTCCATCGCGCTGAGTATGGCGACGCGGACCTCCTTCTGGCCGAGAGCGTGAGCGAGGTCGATCGCATTCTGCGTAATGTCGACCTTGGTTTTCAGGTCCGGTGCAATGTTGACCGCGGCATCGGTGATGATCAGCGGCTGGTCGTGGTCCGGCACGTCCATGATGAAGCAATGGCTGATGCGCCGGGACGTGCGCAGGCCGGTGTCGCGTTTGACGACCGCACTCATCAGCTCGTCGGTGTGAAGGCTGCCCTTCATCAGCGCTTCGGCTCTGCCTTCGCGGACAAGCTCGACGGCTTTCGCTGCGGAGTCCTGACTGTATGCGGCATCGACGATCTCGAAGCGGCTGATGTCCAGGCCATGTTTTGCAGCCACCTCGCGAATCCGATGCTCCGGACCGACGAGAATCGGCTCAACGAGTTTCAGCTTGGCCGCTTCCAGGACGCTTTCGAGGGAAACCTGATCGCAGGGGTGAGCGACCGCAACCTTCACCGGCGGATGCTTCTGCGCGTTCGCAACCAGCCTATGGAATTTATCGTGGGCGTTGCGGCCGACGGGGGCTTCAGCCTCAAGCACGGGCATTCGGCATCCTCCTTGATGGGCGAAGGATAGGCGCGGAAGCCTCGGCATAAATCGGTACATGTCCGGACGCGGCCCCCGACTTCACCTGCCGAGCAGGGCAATCCCCGGGGGAACCCTCAGCATTTGGATGAGGCAGCTTGGGGGTTCACCCCAATTCCGCTGCCCGGTCGTCCACGTAAGGTCGGCCACGCTCATGATTGGATTTCGCGCCCGTGACTGACGTTCACCGGCCGATGGGAGTGATGACATGGACATGGAAACTCACGATCGGGACTCGTTCGCATTGCCCGAGCTGGATTACAGCGAACCGCCGGCCGGTTCCGACCGCCGCGCGTTCATGATGCGCAGTGCGATGGCTGCGGCGATCGTCGCCGTTGGCGGTACCGTAAATCCCTTGTTCGCCCAGGCCCCGGCAGGACCGCCGCTTGGGTCAGGAGGCGTCGACCCAAACCTTGAGGTCGTGAAGAAGAGCAAGGGTCCGGTCATGACCCTGGTCGACGAGTTCTACAAAGTGGGTCCGGGACCGTCCTCATCCCACACGATCGGTCCGATGCGGATCACCTACGATTTCTACCAGCGCGCGACGAAATTGCCCGCTGCCCAGCTAGACCAGGCAACGGCACTGAGGGTCCATCTGTTCGGCAGCCTAAGCGCCACCGGAAAGGGGCATGGCACGGAGCGGGCGGCTTTGGCCGGTCTCATCGGACATGAGCCGGCGACGATTGATCCGGTTGCCGTTCTCGACAAAATGGCGGTGGAGCCGGACAAGGTTTACCCGGTAAAGCTTGGCAACAAGACGATCAACGTCTCCCTGAAGGACATCATCTACGACGCGCCCAAGGGCGAATTCCATCACCCCAACACGATGACCGCGAAGCTGATGGCGGGGGACAAGGTTCTTCTGGAGCAGGAATATTATTCGGTTGGCGGCGGCTTCATCGAATGGAAGGGCTACCAGCCGCCCAAGAAGAACCCGCCGAAGTATCCCTATTCGACGATGGCGGAAGTGCTCGCGCACACGAAGCGCGACAACATCTCGCTAGCCCAGCTCGCCTATGCGAACGAACTGGCGATTTCAGGCCGAGACAAGGCCCAGGTCGACGCCTTCCTCGACAAGATCCTCGGAGCGATGCAGGCGACCGTGAAGACCGGCCTCAATGCGCCGACTGCAACCTTGCCTGGACCGATCAAGCTGAAGACGAAGGCAGGCGACGTCTACAAGAACGCTCTGAAGGAACAGAATCAGGCAAGGCGCGGGATCGGGATCGTTTCCGCTGCTGCGCTCGCCGGTTCGGAAGAAAACGCACGTGGGCACCTCGTCATAACCGCGCCCACGGGCGGCTCTGCCGGGGTCATGCCCGCAGTGATTTATTCGCTCGGGCCCGACGGTGCGAAGAAGTCTGACCAGAAGCTTCGCGAGGCGCTGCTTGCGGGCGCCATCGTCGGCTATCTGTGCAAGCACAACGCGACGCTGTCGGCGGCGGAAGGCGGGTGCCAGGCCGAAATCGGCGTCGCATCGGGAATGGGTGGCGCAGCAATCGCGCAGGCGCATGACGATCCGCCGCAGATCGCAGCCAACGCCGCCGGCGCTGCGCTGGAGCACCACCTCGGGATGACGTGCGATCCGGTCGCGGGCTTCGTGCAGATCCCGTGCATCGAACGGTGCGCGTTTGGCGCGGTGAAGTCGTGGACCGGCTACCTTATCGCCAGGAACGAGATCTCGGCGAACCGGCGCGTCGATCTCGACGCGGTGATCACGGCGTTGGCCCAGACTGCCAAGGACATGAATCCGAAGTACAAGGAGACGTCGGAAGCGGGCCTCGCCCAGTCCCTCGTTCTCTGCTGACGGGCAAGCGGGCGTGACCACACAAGGTCAGCGCTCGGCAGCAACGACGTCGATCGGCGTCGTTGCTGCTGCCTGGCTTCTGACCGCAGTCTTCTATTTCTATCAATATTCGATGCGCTCGGCGCCGGCAGTCATGGTGCCGGAGCTCAGCACCGCATTCGGCGTCAGCGCCGTCGGCGTCGCCTCGCTGGTTGGGCTCTTTTACTACGGCTACGCCCCGTTCAGCCTGGTCGCGGGCGTTGCCATGGACCAGCTCGGCCCACGCAAGGTCGTGCCGATCGGCGCAGCAAGCGTGGCGATCGGCGCGATCCTGTTTTCGACCGGTGATCCCACATTGGGCAGCGTCGGCCGGTTCATGCAGGGCGCCGGCGGCGTCTTCGCCCTGATCGGCGCCATCTATCTCGTGACGACCTTCATGCCCGCATCCCGCGCTGCGCTCCTCGTCGGAGTGACCCAGATGTTCGGCATGGCCGGCGGCTCGGCCGGCCAATTCGTGGTCGGCCCGCTTATCACGTCCGGCGTACGCTGGGATCAGTTTTGGCTCGCGATGGGCGTCATCGGAATACCAATAGCAGTCCTCCTTTTTCTGCTCATTCCAAAACGTGAGAAGCCCGCCGGCCACGCGCCGGAGCGCGCTGGGCTGGGTCCGGCCTTTCGCGCCATGGGCTCGGTGTTCATCAACCCGCAGTCCCTCCTTTGCGGCCTCATTGCCGGCCTCCTCTTCATTCCGACGACGATCTTCGACATGGTCTGGGGTGTGCGCTACCTTCAGGAGGCGCACGGCGCATCGTACGAAGTGGCAGTCCTTCGGTCGGCCGCCGTTCCGTTCGGCTGGATCATCGGCTGCCCGCTGCTCGGTTGGCTCTCCGACCGCATCGGCCGACGGAAGCCGGTAATCATCGGCGCCGCGGCCGTGTTGCTCGTGACTCTGGCGTTCGCCCTCTACGGACCGGCCGGCGTGTTCCCACCCTATAGCATTGCGCTGCTGGCCGGCATTGCGTCCGGCGCAGCGATGATCCCGTACACGGTGATCAAGGAAGCCAATCGGCCGGAACACAGCGGCACCGCAACCGGCGTTATCAACTTCATCAATTTCTCACTGACGGCATTGTTCGGCCCGCTGTTCGCGGCACGACTGATGCGGATCAGCGATGGTGCCGCGGAGCGCAGATCTGGCTGACTATCAGGCAACTTTTATGCCGATGCTGATCGGCGTCGCCCTCGCGATCGGCCTGACGGTACTCCTGCGCGAAACGGGGGCAAAAGCACGTAGATCGACTGAAGCTCCGCCGCGCGGCGCCGAGCTTCCGGCCGCATGAATTTCAACGGAGGATTTGATGTCGACCTTGATCATGGAGCCTAAGCAAAAGCCGGCAACCGAGGAGAAGGGCGCGTTCAAGCCGGGCCTGTGGACGAAGGAAATCAACGTCCGCAACTTCATCCAGAACAATTACGAGCCTTATCACGGCGACGAGAGTTTCCTCGCCGGGCCGACCAAGCGGACCACCGCGATCTGGAAGAAGCTCACCGACTTGTTCGTCGAAGAACGCAAGAAGGGCGTTCTCGACGTCTCCCAGGTCCCGAGCTCGATCACCGCTCATGAAGCGGGTTACATCGACAAGCAAAACGAGCTCATCGTCGGCCTGCAGACGGATGCGCCGCTGAAGCGGGCTATCATGCCAAACGGCGGCCTCAAGATGGTCACCAACGGCCTTGAGGCCTTCGGTTACAAGCCAGATCCAAAGGTCATCGAGATCTTCACCAAGTACCGCAAGACGCACAACGAGGGCGTGTTCGACGCTTATACCCAGGATGTTCGCCGTTGCCGAAGCTCACACGTCCTGACCGGCCTTCCCGACGCTTACGGCCGCGGCCGGATCATCGGCGATTACAGGCGCGTCGCGCTCTACGGCGTTGACCGTCTGATCGAGGTCAAGAAGGCCGAGAAGGCTGCGCTCGACCGCCAGTGGTCGACGGACGAGATCATCCGGGACCGTGAAGAGCTCAGCGAGCAGGCCCGCGCGCTCGGCGAGCTGAAGGAGATGGCCGCGAAGTACGGCTTCGACATCTCCCGGCCCGCGAGCACCGCCAAGGAGGCCGTGCAGTGGCTCTACTTCGGCTACCTCGCCGGAGTGAAGGAACAGAATGGCGCGGCCATGTCGCTGGGCCGTGTCTCTACCTTCCTCGACATCTACTTCGAGCGCGACCTTGCGAATGGAACGCTGACCGAGGAACAGGCGCAGGAAATCATCGACGATTTCGTCATCAAGCTGCGCATCGTCCGCTTCCTTCGCACGCCCGAGTATGACGATCTGTTCGCGGGCGATCCGACGTGGGTGACGGAATCGATTGCCGGGATGGGGGACGACGGACGTCCCCTCGTCACCAAGACCAGCTTCCGCTTCCTGCACACCCTTTATAACCTGGGCCCGGCGCCTGAGCCGAACCTGACGATCTGGTACAGTCCGCAATTGCCGGAAGGCTTCCGCCGCTACTCGTCAAAGGTCGCGATCGACACGAGCTCGATCCAGTTCGAGAGCGACGAGATCATGCGCATGGCGTGGGGCGACGACGGCGCGATCGCCTGCTGCGTCTCCCCCATGGCCATGGGCAAGCAGATGCAGTTCTTCGGTGCCCGCGCGAACCTCGCGAAGGCACTGCTCTATTCAATCAACGGAGGCCGCGACGAAGTCAGCGGCAAGCAGGTCGCACCGCCAACGGAGCCAGTGCAGGGCGACTATCTCGATTTCGACGATGTCGTCGACCGTTTCGACAAGATGATGGACTGGCTCGCCGGAACATACGCCAGTGCGATGAACGTCATCCACTATATGCACGACAAATATGCGTACGAGCGCATCGAGATGGCGCTGCACGATTATGCGCCAGTGAGGACGATGGCGTTCGGAATCGCCGGGATGTCGGTCGTTGCCGACAGCCTTTCGGCGATCAAGTTCGCCAAGGTGAAGGTCGTCAGGGACGAGACTGGACTCGTCGTCGACTATGTCACCGAGGGTGAATTCCCGACGTTCGGGAACAACGACAATCGTGTCGATGGCATGGCTGCCTGGCTGGTCAGCACGTTCATGTCGAAGCTGCGCAAATTTCCGACCTACAGGAACGCTTTGCATACGCAGTCCGTGCTCACGATCACATCGAACGTGGTCTACGGCAAGGCGACCGGCAACACGCCGGACGGACGCCGCAAGGGCGAACCCTTCGCGCCTGGCGCGAACCCGATGCACGGGCGGGACAGCCACGGCATCCATGCCTCGGCCGCATCGGTAGCGAAGATTCCGTATCGGGACGCACAGGACGGAATTTCCCTGACGACGACGCTCGTTCCGACAGGGCTTGGCCGGACGGAAAAGGACCGGATCACCAACCTGACGTCGATTCTCGACGGCTTCTTCGGCACGACCGGCTACCACATGAACATCAACGTCCTGAACCGCGACACATTGCTCGACGCGATGGACCATCCGGAGAAGTATCCGAGCCTGACGATCCGCGTATCCGGTTACGCGGTAAACTTCGTGCGGCTGACCCGCGAGCAGCAGATGGATGTGATCAACCGCACGTTCCACGGAGAGTGAAATGGAGATCGCGCCCAGCCCTGGGGTGGCGGCCTGAAACCGTTCCGCTGGAGGCAGCATCGCCCTTCGAAATGCGCGTGCACCTGGGCGAGGGCGTCCCGGACATGGACGTCAGGGACGCCCTCAAGACTGGCGACCTGGGATTCCTTCATAGCTTTACGACCGGGTCGGCGGTCGATGGGCCCGGCATTCGTCTGGTCGCCTGGACAACCGCCTGCATGTTCCGCTGCCAGTACTGCCACAACCCCGATACCTGGACTCTCAAGAACGGAATTCCGGTGCCGCTGAAGCGAGCCGTCGAAGAGATCCAGAAGTATGCGTATGGGCTGAAAGCGATGAAGGGCGGCTTCACCCTGTCGGGTGGAGAACCGCTGATGCAGGATCGCTTCGCCGCGCGGCTGTTCGCGGCCGTCAAAGGCATGGGCGTGCACACGGCGATTGAGACGAACGGCTATTACAGCGATCGCCTTTCCGATGAGGAGATCGCGAATATCGATCTCGTCATCCTCGACATGAAGGCGTTCACTGCCGATCAGCATCGACGCGTTACCGGGCTGGGAAATAGCGAAGTCCTCGAGTTCGGCCGTCGTCTAGCGGCCCTCAAGCGCCCGATGTGGTTGCGCTATGTACTGGTGCCCGGCCTCACCGACGTCCCCGAGGAGATGGAAGCCCTGGCAAGCTTCGGTGCATCGCTCGGCGTCGTCGAGCGCGTCGAGATCCTCCCGTTCCACCAGCTCGGGCAGTACAAGTGGCACCGCCTGGACATCACCTATGAGCTTGAAGCGACCAAGCCTCCGACGGCCGAGGAGGTCGCGAGCGCCGCCGGCATTTTCCGAGCGGCTGGACTTCAGGCGGACTAGCTAGCGTCCCGCCGGCACAGTTCAGTCCCGTCTTGCCCGAAGCCTTACGCTGAATTCGTCGAGCATGTGCGACTCGACACGCGAGACACCGTCGCCCAGCCCCAACAGCCTGGCCAGCTCCGTTCCCGAAGCGGCCGCAACTTCGTGGCAGGCGTCGATCAACCGATCGATCCGTTCCTCCCTCTCGTTGAGCGGCAAGACAGCGAAGCCGTATTTGATGAGTTCCAGGCCAACATCGAAGATCGCGTCTGACGGGCGCACCTTCAACCACTCGACGAGTTGGGCATATGTCGGCGAGCTTTCCTCGACGTCGCGCTGTCGAGCAAGGCGAAGCACGGCGTCGCGCTCGCGGTTGCCAACCGAGCCTTCCGCCCATGCAACTTGTACCAGCGGAGTTAGGAAGAGCGCCGGGGCCGCCTCTGGAGTGACCCCCAGTGCCCGCACGCGGCCAAGGAGTTCAGGATTGTCGACTTGCAGCTTTTCGGCCAGCGCCTTGGCGATGTCGTCCAGCTTGGCGCCCTGCCGGAGCCTTTCCAGGAGCCTTTCATTCTCCTTGCGGAAATAATCGGCCTCCATGGCCTTCTCGCGGTCACCCAAGAAGCCCTTTTCCATCACCTCACCTTTTCAACTGCCCGCCGATCGGATTTCGCGGAATGACGGCCCTCAGCCCGATCGCCAGGCTTAGCCATAAGTTCGAGCTCCGCCGTGACCGCTTCCAGCGCTTCCTCCTTGGCAACGCTGATGCCGGTCAGCCGCTTGACGAGGTCCTGTGCCGCATCCGCCGCGACGCCCACCATCTCTTCCCGGATGTCCGCAGCTGCCTTGCGGATGTTTCTTTCCGCCGCCTCGAGCTTCAGGTTGATCTTCGCCACGGCCGCATTGACCATTGCCTCGTTCTCGCGAGCAGCCGCCCGCCTTGCCTCCTGCGCAACCGCTGCCGCTTCCGAGCGCGATCTTTCGAGGCGGAGCGCCCATGCTTCCTGCGCTTCTTCGGCAACCGCTCGAGCGGCCTCGGCGCGGGCGATCTCCTTGGCGATCCGTTCGGAGCGTCCGTCCATAACTGACCGAACCTTCGGAACCATCGTGCGCGCGATCACGAAGTAGATGATCCCGAAGACCACGAACAGCCAGAACAGCTGTGAGTTGAAGACGGTCGAGAGCTGGTTGATCTGGGGCATGTCGATCAGTGCAAATGAACGGCGTCGCTGAGATAAAGAGTCGTCAGAAGCGCGAAGACATAGGCCTGGATCGCGCACATCAGCAGCTCCAGCGCGACGACGAAGACGATGAACAGGAAGCTGAGGACTCCGACGCCCAGCCCCATCGCTCCGGACCCGCCGACGATGAAGCTGGCGAACACTTCCATCAAAATGTGCCCGGCGATCATCGCCACGAACAACCGGAGTGCGAGGCTGAACGGCCGCACCATGAATGAGATGAACTCGATCGCGGCGATCAATGGGACCATCACAGCCGGCGTGCCGTGCGGTACGAAAAGCGAAAAGAAGCGAAGCCCGTGCCGCCAGAAGCCGACGATCACGACCGTCGAGAAGCTCAGGACGGCGAGAACGCCCGTGATGCTGAATTGGCTTGTGGTCGTAAAGGGATGCAGGCCGGGAATAATGGCGATCGGAAGCAGGCCGAGCAGGTTGGACACGAGAATGAAGGCGAACAGCGAGAAGATGAGAGGGAAATAGGGCTTCCCTTCCGGCCCGATATTCGCCTGGAGGATGTTGTCGACGAAGCTCGTCAGCCCTTCGACGGCCATCTGCCAGCGGCCTGGGACGAGCTCCCTTTTCATGCCCAGCAGAACGAAAAGGAAAATGATGGCGAGCGTGATCAGCATCCAGGCGGAGCTGTTGGTGAAGCTGACGTCGACCCCCCCGATGTGCAGCGGGATCAGCGGCTCGATCGTGAACTGGTGCATCGGGTCAAGTTTGGCTTCGCCCGCCACTTCGCTCACCTCCGCTCGCTACCCGCCGGTCTAGTGGAAAACCTTAGATCGCGCCCGTTGTTGGGCTATCGGGTAGAATCCCGATGGGGCGTTCACCACGCTGACAAGCCTTAGAACTTGACCGTTTCGCCGTTCGCGCATTGCACCGTCGGACCGGGCTTATAGTCGATGTCGCCTGCCCACTTCGAATAGACCCTGATGCTGGGGCTTGCCACGTAGACTTCCCTGCTCGCCCCTCCTCTGATCACGGTCTGCAAGACGACCTTTTTCGATGCGACTTCATACACCCTCACGAACCGCCATTCATCCTGAGGTCCCTGGTACATGACCTTGCAGTTCGGAGCGGTGTCGTACGGTCCGGCGGCGGTCAGAATGAGCGCAAGGACGATTTCACCGACCACGAGGACTCTCCCTCAAGCGAGCTTGCGATAGAAGCGGACCACCAACTCCTCGACGATGATCATCGTGACGACGACGATGATCAGCCAGACGATCCCGTGGAATACGCCCTCGAAGCTCACGCTTTCGCCGAAGGCGATATCGAGAGCTTCGAGGATCACGAACTTGGATCCGAACAGGACCAGCCATGCGCAGAAGAATCGCAGCGCCTTCCACCAACCGCCGGCCTTGCCCTTGAAGTGGCTCGCCACCCAATGCTCGACTGCAATCGTCCCCTTCAGAAGGAACTGGAGGACGATCGATGCCAACAGCATCGTCGAGAAGGATTCTACGTAGACCTTGTCGGAATATTGATCGAACAGGCCGAGCACGACCAGGTCGACGAGTGCCCCGACGAAGTAGAGCAGGAAAAGCCGTTGCCTGTTCGAAGAGACATAGGTCGCAGCGGGCATCAACTCGTCGATGGTGGCTGTCGCTGCGGTCGCTGCGGTCATTGTCATGCCCTTGGTTGATTGAGTTGCGGCCGCCGCCGGTCCCGCGACGGAACCAGCAGGCGGCCGCGATCTTCAGCTCACGCTATGGCTGCACCGTAACCGTTGTTGGATCCGGCACGGTCACATAGACGACCGTGTCGCCCTCATATTGCGGCTGATAATAGGCCCCGCCGCAATTGTAGTAAGTGTAGGTGCGGTACGGGTAGGGCGAACAGCCTCCCGGAAGCGCGTAGTACGCCGATCCATAGGCCATCGCTGTCATGCCTGCGACGGCCCCGATCGCGATGCCCGGCACCGATGGGATAATCGCCCCAGCCGTTCCAGTCGCCACCCCAGTCATTATCGACGTTGATGTCGCCGGTATTGATGTTGCCGGTGTTGGTACGGTTGCCGCTGCCGACTGTGTTTCCACCGCCTGGCCGCTGCCCGGGCCGGCCAGCACCGCCGACACCGCCGACGCCGCCAGCACCGCCGACGCCGCCAGGACGTACCGGCTCCGCCGACGCCACCGACGCCGCCAGCACCACCGACCCCGCCCGGTCGCCCGACGCCGCCGGCTCCGCCAACACCTCCTGGCCGGCCGGCACCGCCGACACCGCCGACGCCTCCGGGACGTCCCGTGGTGGGAGGACGGACTCCGGTCGACGGCCGGCTGTAACTCCCGCCGCCTGGCCGACTATAGCTCCCGCCCCGGCTGAAGCCGGAGCCGCCAGCGCCGCCCCGACTGTAGCTGCCTCGGCTCATGCTGCTGCCGCCACGGTTCATGCTGCCTCCGCGGCTCATTCCGCCACCCCCACGGCTCATGCTGCTCGATCCGCCGCGGCTGAAGCCCCCGCCGCCGCGACCGCCGCCGCCACCGCCGCCACGGCCACCACGCGCATCAGCTTCCTGGACCACAAAGGCCGCGAGGCTAACGAATGCGCTGAGCATCGCTACGCTTGAGATAATGCCGCGCATTTCACTCTCCCTTGAACGTGGCTAGCTGGATCCGCTTCGCGTTCGCGTCTGGAACGAAGGCGAAATCGGCATCCGTGAAGGCAGGGTTGACTTGCCACTGAAGCCTGGTGCTGAAACCCGGCTTCGCGGGATCATTCCGGTCGACGATTACCAGCTTCCGAGGAAGCGGCTGGTCGCCTTGCTGGATCCAGACCTCCCAATCCACGTCGTCCTCGCGGAAGGCGAAATGATCGGTCGGGACACCATCCAGGGTCACCGTGCCGACCTTGTAGGCGGACCTCAGGGCCTGGATTCGCGCGGCGTTCGCGCCATCGCTGCCCCATCGGAACAGGTCCTCCAGCGGCAAGGCGATGCCGAATTTGCTGTAGATCGTGTCGAGGACTTCCTTGTTCGTGCCCGGTGCGGGAGCGCTGGCGTAGAAGCCCAGCTTCGGCGAATAGACGGTGAAGTTCTTGCCGTCGTAGATGAAACGCCGGCTCTTGATGTCGCTGACATAGTCGATGACGAAGCCTGGCCGCCTGACCTTGTAGGTCGCAGTTCCCTCGAGCTGGATCCGCTGCCCGTCGTTGGTCACGACGTCGCGGCTCGCGCGGGAGACGATTCCCAGAGTTTTCGCCGCCATCAGATAATTGCTCATTTCCTTGAGAGCATCGATCGCACCATCCTCGATCGTGCCTTCGTTGGCGATGGGATCGGCAGTTCCGGATGTCGGGAATTGCTGGCTCCGGTCTGGCTGCGCCTCGGGCGTGGTCTGCGCGGCGGCAACCTGGGTCATTGCGAGGGATAGGCCAAGTCCAAGAAACAAAGCCGTGCGGGAGCGCTTCATGCGTCTTACTCCATGTTTGGACGATGAATTTCCCGTTGGGCGTAACACCGGATTAGCGCCTCCAGCATCGGGCTAACCCTTGGACGCCGAGGGGAACGTCCCTGAGGCGGGCTGATTCAGCAGCGAATGCATGGGAGGCAGGATTTGCTCTAGCCGCGAGCAGCCGAATGCTGCCTGATTCTGATCGACAAGGAATATCGCGGGGCCAAGCTCATGATCGCCCGGAATATGGGTTTACCCCGATTGGAAAAAATGTTTGCCTGCTGGAGAGTTGCTCGATCGCGGTCTTCTCGGTTCGTCCGTCTGCGCGTTCGGACGACATGACCGCCTGTTGCTTTGCGTAGTTCACAAAAACGAGCGGGCTGATGCAATCATGACGACCCCGATCCGACGGATCATCATTGTCGACGATCACGATGCCATCCGTCGGGGCGTTCGCCAGCTTCTTGAGGGCAAGCCCTATTACCAGGTCGTCGGCGAGGCGGCGGACGGCAGGTCGGGCCTCGAGATCGCCAGGGAAACCCATCCGGACATCGCGATCCTCGACTATTCGATCCCCGAGCTGAATGGCCTCGATCTGGCCCATGCCCTCAAGCGTGAATTCCCGAAGATCGAAATCCTGCTCTACACGATGCACGATCGCGAAGAGATCATCATCGAAGTTTTGAGAGCGGGGGTGCGCGGCTTCGTCCTCAAGTCGGACGCCGAAAAGCACCTGCTCGCTGCGCTCGATGCGCTTTCGATACGCCGTCCCTATTTCTCTGGAGCCATTTCAGACACTCTTCTGGACCAGTTCCTGGACAGCAAGCCGCATCCACTGGCGAGCAGCCTTACGCACAGGGAGCGCGAGGTCGTCCAGCAGGTTGCCGAGGGACGCATCAACAAAGAGATCGCTCAGCGTTTGAACATCAGCGTGAAGACGGTCGAGACGCACCGTGCGAGCGCCATGCGCAAGCTCAAGCTAAGGACCACGGCCGACCTGGTGCGCTACGCCGTCCGGAACCAGCTCATCCAGGCCTGAGCCGCATTTTCATCAGCAGCGCATGTCCCTTTTCTGAGGCTGGCCGCAGAAGTATCAGGGCGCGCCCGTAAGCTCCTGCAGGCGCTTGCGTGCACCGTCGGCGAATTCCCTGGCGATCGCCTTCACGGTGTCGGTGGTCGACAGCGTGGCCGGCACATCCAGTGGATCGGGGGTCCTACGCCGCACGGCAGCGAGCAGCAGCTCGTTCGATCGGGCGTCGTACAATTCCACGGCGTAGAGAAGTGAGCCCGTAAAGGTGCCTGTCTTGCCCAACGCGCTCTTCAGCGCGCTGGTGGCGAAGCCGAGCGGCGTCACTCGAGTGGCCGTGGCGATTCCGCCCTTGGTCTTGTTGGCGCCGATGATCGTTACTCGAAGCCTCAGCGTATCGGCCTGCGCCCGTGCAGGCGCAGGAAAGCTCTTGGCCAGTTCG
Organism: uncultured Alphaproteobacteria bacterium; assembly: GCA_963829625.1. Classification (GTDB taxonomy): domain Bacteria; phylum Pseudomonadota; class Alphaproteobacteria; order Sphingomonadales; family Sphingomonadaceae; genus Sphingomicrobium. The sequence goes on from CAWHJH010000009.1 coordinate 334,519, forward strand.
GACCGGAGCTCATCGGTGATCATCCCGGCATATTTGACACGGTCTGCGGGCTCTATTCCGTCGAACTGGGCATCGGGCCCCTGGTAGACCGCGGTAGGCTCGACGATGACCGTCCTGTAGTTGGCGAAGCGTGACCTCGGCTGCGCATAGGTCCACGATTCCGTGCCCGGCTGATCTTGCGCCATTTTGCGCGCGGACTGCAGCGAGACAGGTGCATTGTCCTTCGTTTGTGCCAGTGCCGGCGCGGCATTCAGCAGGAGGATCGCGGGAAGTGCAAAGCGGGGAAGGCCGGAGATCATGACTGTTCTTCTCGCATTACGACGTGGAATCCCTAGGAGCCTCGCAGCCGACCCTTGCTGGCTCTATCAGGACAAACCCTAAGCCTGGACGCGATTAGGACGCGCAGGGCTCGCCACGCCCGACGAAATGGATGTCCGCGAACGCCGCGCGGCCCTTGCTGTTCGTGTTGTCGCCATCGGCGGCGACGGCAAGCTGGATCGGGCGGCCGGGCTGCTTGGGAAAGGCTCTCGCGAAATCAGAAGCAATATCCGCGCGTTCCGAGACCCAGGCCCTTGCTCGCTTCGCTCCGGACTCTGCGACGATCAGCTGCGAGCGGTCCGTGTAGCTGCTTTTCCGGGCTGTCCCGATCGCATGCGTGTTGTCCCAGACATAAACCACCGCAGCATCCGGTATGGCCGCGCCGAACACGCTCCGGGCGACGCGAAGCTTGAACTTCGTCGGTCCCGAAAGCGCGGAGTCCTGGACATCGAAAGCGATATAGACGCGCGCGGCGTAGTCATCGCCGCTCTTTCGCGTCATGTCGGCCTTCTTCACCGGCGCGTCGACATACCAGCGCCAGCAAAGCACCGGCGTCTTGTCGAGATCGATCGAAAGCGGCCGAGCCAGCAAAGACATGCTGCTGTCCACAATCGCTTCGATCGCCGGTTTCCCCGCTACGTACGCGACCCGATAGGTCGTCGGTCGCTCGCTGGACAATTTCACCGGGCGCCAGGGCGCCGGGGGCCTTCCCGGATTCTCAAAACGGCCCACCCACATGGGAGCCGAACTGCCGACCAACATCGTCGAAACGATCGCCGCAACGATCAGCATTGCTTGCATCATCGCTCAGGGGCCGAGGCCGGCGCCCTCTCAACTAGAGCCTGGAAGCCGGGTGGATATTTCTGCCACTCACGCGCACCCTTGGCAGCCTGAAATCCTACGTCGAACAAGGATCGCATGTATGCGGTGTCGAACTCCTCATTATGGGGAGTGTTGAAGGTCGGTGGGATATAGGTGAGGTTGAAGTCGATCCCGTCGCGCTGCGTCGTTGCGTAGATCCGGTACAGATCGCCAACGCCCTGTGTCCTGGTGAGTGATCCGATAGCGCGAGTGGCGATACTCAGGGTCCGCCGCTCGACGTTCGCCCAGTCCGCATCGAGACGAGCGTTGCGGATGATGTAGAGGACGCGCTTTCGCTGTGCCGAATTCGAGACGGAGATCGAGGGCGGATAGAGAAAGACCTGCGCCATGGTCCCGCCGTCAACGTGCATTTCCTGATACCGCGCGCCGCCGACGTTCACGTCGATCATCACCGGCGGAAACGCGCCTGGGATGGACGCCGAAGCGAGGAGCACGCTGCTGAACAGCGAGATCGCATTGGGGTCCTTGCTCGCAGCGATGGCAGTCATGTTCCATATCACCGGCTCGAGCGAGTCCAGGTTTGCCGTGCCCACGAGGAGAATGCGGCCCTTTTCATATTCCACCGCAATCTCACGCAGCAGCTCGGGCGTGACATAGGACGCAATCACATTGGCGAGTGGGCGTGAGTCGGCCATCGAATCGCCGAAGATGCCTTTGACGATCCCGCGCTTCTTGAAAATATCCTTCTGCGACGTCTCCGTGTAGACGCGCTTGATGACATAGTCGTACTTGGGTCCGAGGAAGGCGAAGGGCGCGATGAGCGCACCCGTACTGACTCCCGTGACGACCTTGAACTCGGGCCGAGTTCCCGAGGCGGTCCAACCGTTCAGGAAGCCTGCGCCGTAGGCACCATTGTCGCCACCGCCGGAAATGGCGAGGAAATAGGCTGGCGGCAGTTCTCCCGTGTGGCCTTGGCTGGACAACCATTGCTGTTCTTTCGCCAGGGCACTTCGCGCCTCGGTGGCAAAGCTGTCCGTCTCGCGGGTGACGAGAAACCGCACTGACCCCGCCGCTGGTGTAGCTTGCGTTATCTGGGCGAGCGGCACGGCAGGCAGACGGTGGGGCGTCGCGCAGCCGGAGAGCGCCAACTGTGTCCCAGTGGCCACAACCAGAACATTTCGCCATCTCGACGCCATCGCCGCCATCGCCACCCTCCTTGGGAAAGCGGAGAGATTCCCCTCTGCGCTTCGGTCCGGCCATCCATGGAATCCCCTAAACCCGCTATGGGCGTATCAGGAATTTCCCTGATACCTGCCCTTCCGGTCACAGCTAAATGCTTGGCCGTCGTCGCTTGGCGGCGTGCAGAAAGACGCTCGGCCAGGTCAGTCTACGAGTGCTGGGCCGAGAACGAACAAGGGGTAATTCAATGCGCAGATATCTTCTTGCCGCAGTCGCAGTCGCTGCAATCTCAACTCCGGCAATGGCCAGGGACGGCCAGGGCTACGTCGGTCTTGAAGCCGGTATCGCGTGGGTCAAGGACCAGAACGCCGACGTTTTCGTCGATTATACGACGGTTGATAGTCCAGTCATTGTCGGCGGCACTCCGGCGTATTGCCCGCTCCACCGGTCGACACGACGTTCGGCAATGTCTTCGATCTCGACAACAAGATGGGTTACGACATCGGCATCTACGGCGGATATGATTTCGGCGGGTTCCGGGTCGAGGGCGAGATCGATTGGAAGCACGCCAACCTGGACGACCTTTCGGTCGATCAATCGCTGCTCGATGCGTTCAATTTGCTCAACACCATTACCGGCAGCACGCCTTTCGTCGACAACGACTTCGACGTCGACGAGGCCGTCGGCGCGCTCTCCTTCATGATCAACGGCCTGGCCGACTTCGGCGACCAGGACGGATTGTCCTTCCAGGCGGGCCTCGGCGTCGGCTGGACAAAGGTCAAGATGATTGACGACAAGGACGGCGCCTTCTCATGGCAGGCGATCCTGGGCCTCCAGTACGCCCTCAGCCCCAACATGGACATTGGCGCCAGGTACAAATACTTCTCGACCGGCGGCCTCGAATTTGGCGACGGCAGCATCCCGGTCAATTCGTTTACCTTCCGGCGGATTTTCATCCAGATCCCGCCTGCTGGCGTGCCCAAGGTGGTCACCCGGACGACCACGGCGGACGTCTTCACGGACGTCGACGCCAAGTTCCGGTCGCACAGCCTTGTGATGACGCTGACCTACAACTTCGGCGAGGCAGTTGAGCCGCCGCCGCCTCCGCCGCCGCCGCCGCCGCCTCCGCCGCCGCCTCCGGCGACGCAGACGTGCCCGGACGGATCGGTGATCCTGACGACCGAGACCTGCCCGGTCCCGCCGCCTCCGCCTCCGCCGCCTCCGCCGGCGCCAGAGCGCGGGTAAGTAACACGAACCTGTTACCCCGAGGGGCCGGCTCACGCCGGCCCCTTTTTTTGCGCCGCCTGCTAATTCGTTGAAATGGAGCGCGACCGTTTCAAACGCGGCCACAACAGCCTCATCATCCCGACCGCAAAGATGGTCGCAATGGCAAACTGGACGACGCGCGCGCCCCAGGTCCCCGAATTGGACGGGCCCTTCAGCAACGCGAGCCCGAAGATAACCATCGTCGCATTATAGGCGAGCAGCGCATTGCCGCCGCGCACTCCGCCCTTCGCGATCTGCACCGCAAAGCCGACGCCGATGATGAAGGTGATTAGCGCAAGTGATACCAGCGAAGGGGCCAGCGCCAGGAGATAGTAGGCGGCGACCGCGACGAAGCCGCCGAGGAAATTGCCGATCAGTTTCGCCCATCCGCTGGCGGCGCCTCGTTCTTCCTCCATCTTTGCGACAAGAAGCACCGTAGTCAGCAGCACAGGAATGGCATCGATCAGGCCGAACAGCATGTAGGCCAGCATGAGCGGAAGGACGATCACCGTTCCGAGAGCTGCAGCGGCAAGGGGTGAATCGAGGGGAGCGGCCGGCGGATCGGGACTCTTCGGCGAAGGCAGCGGCCAGATGGCAAAGCTGATCCAGGTGAAGATGACGGCGAGTGCCATGGCCTTCACAAGCAGTCCTGAGAATATGCCGGCATATTCCGAAATCGTCAGCGTCACGACCGGGACGACGGAGATGCACATCAGGAGCAAGGTCAGCGGAAGCTGAGCTTTCTCCTGGGCAAGGCCGGCAAAGGCCAGAAACATGATGAGCCCGATCACTCCGAACAGGAGCGATGGGGTTTGGCCTAGTAGAAGCGTCAGGAAGAATGCGGACCACGCCGCAATCCCCATGACGATGACGAGCGCGAACCCCACCTTGGGCGGCGGCGAGACGGGCAAGTTTGCGAGGAGCACGCCCGTCAGCACGGGTGCAAGTGCGGAAGGCTGCCACCCCATCCATTCGCAGACGACAAACGCCGCCGTTGTGCCGAAGCTGAACCGAAATATGAAGTGAAGCCTTGCGGTCTCAGCAGGATCGATTGCCGCCCGGCCGGAAGGCGAAGCGGTCGCCATGGCTATTGCAGGTAGCTCAGCAGGGCGATGACCTTGATCCAGAGCCTGCCGATCGGATTCATGATCGACGTGTCCCGGGTGAAAATGATGACGTTTGCCTGAGCGCCACTGCGCCCAACGTCTATACCCGCCTCCTTCGCTTCATCCGGCAGGACCATGATCCGCACCGGGAAGCTCTGCGGGTCGCGAAGCCAGCCCTGATCGGCAGGCATCGTCGACAATTGGCCGGTGGGCGCTTCGTCGCCCTGGCTGACGCCCCAGCCGATGCTGTGGACTCGGCCGCGGAAAAGCTTGCCCGGCTTGATGTCCAGCGCGACCGTGACGTCCTGCCCCGGCTTCACGTTGCCGAGTTGGTTCTCGCGCATGTCCGCAGAAATCCACCTCGGTCCACTTTCGAGGAAGCTCAGGAGCGGCTGGCCGGGGGCCACATACTGGCCGGTGGCCAATCGAAGGTTGGTGACGGTTCCGCTGGCCGGTGCGCGGACTTCCGTATTGCGGAGGTCGAGGCGCGCTTGATCGAGCGCGGCCAGCGCCTGCCGGACCTTCGGATTGCGCAGTCCCGGCGCACCCAGATTGGCCTGCGCCTTCCTCAGATCCGCCTGGGCGCGCGTCAGGTCAGCCTCCGACTTTGCAGTGTCGGCGTGAGCGCGAATGCCTTGCGTTTCAGGCAAGGCGCGCTTTCCGACGAGGCCGGTGACGATGCCGCCCAATTGCCGGCTGGCCGCCAGATCTGCGCGCTGCTTGATGATCTGTGCCCGGGCCGCAGCGACGTCGGCGACAGAGACGTCCGCGCCCTGAAGCGCAACCGACAGGTTGGCCTCGGCCGACTGGACCGCGAGTTCATAGGGTTCGGGATCGATCCGAAACAGCAACTGGCCCTTCCTGACAACCCCATTGTCCTTCACTCCGACTTCCAGGACATCGCCGGCTACCTCCGGCGCGACCTGGGTCAGGAAGGCTTCGACCCGCGCTTGCGAGGTGTAGGGCGTGAAGCGGTCCGAAAGGACGTGGTAGACGAACAGGATGAGCAGCAGCCCCAGTGCGATGAGGATGACCTTGCGCATGGCATTGGGCGGGGGCGCGGCGGTACCGACGTCGATTTCGGTGGCGACCGGCTGGGCCGCGGCTGATTGTGGGGTGTCGTTCATGGGCTTCTCGTCGTGGTTTGTGCAGAGGTCGGGACAAGGGGAACCGAGGTCCAGTCACCGCCGAGCGCGCGATACAGGTTCACGAGCGCACGCTGATAATCGCCGCGAGCGGAGGCCAACTGCAGTTCGGCAGCGAACAGGCTGCGTTCGGTGTCCAGCACCTCCAGATAGTCTGAGTAGCCGTTCTCGTAGCGCTCATTGGCCAGTTCGACCCCCCGCCGAAGAGTGGCCACACGGCGCCACAGGATTTCCCGAAGCTCAGCGCTATTGCGCACGTCGGCTAGCGAATCCTCGACGTCGCGGAATGCATTCTGGATGACGAGCTCATAGTTGGCGAGCGACTGGTCGCGCCGTGCCTCCGCCTGATCGACCGCCGCCGTCAGACCGCCTCCGGTATAGATCGGGCCGACGACGTCTCCGGTGAAGGACCATGTGCGCGACGAGCCCTCGAAGAGGTTGCCCAATGAACCGCTGGCCAGGCCGAACAGCCCGGTCAGGCTGATCCGGGGGAAGAACAAGGCACGTGCCGCGCCTATCAGCGCGTTGGACGCAATCAGTTGCTGTTCGGCCTGGAGGATGTCCGGTCGGCGGAACAAGAGGTCGGAAGGAAGGCCGGCGGGAATGGTCGGCGCGAAACGCGGATCCGGCTCACCTGCGCGAGCGATCGGACCGGGGTTGCGTCCCACAAGCACCGACACCGCATGTTCCTGGGTCGCGATGGCCTGTTTGATCCCCGGTATCTGCTGCAGCGCGGATTCATATTCCGCGCGGACCTGGGACATTTCGAACTCGGAGATCCACCCGGCCTCGAGCCTCGTCTCGAACAGCTCGACGGATTTCCTGCGGCCCTCCGCCGTGGCCAAGGCAACACGCAATTGCGCATCGAGGTCGAGGAGGGTCACGTAACCAGCGATCACAGACGAAATGAGGGTCAGGGTCACTCCACGGCGCGCTTCCTCGGTCGCCAACAGATTGGCGCGGGCAGCCTCGGTCTCGCGGCGAATGCGGCCCCACAGGTCCATCTCCCAGCTTGCCGACAAAAGTGTGCTGAAGGTCGTGCTCAGCGGATCGACAATATCGGGAATCTTGTCTTCGCTGGCTCGGGATCGGTTGCCGCTCAGGCCATAGCCGATCTGCGGCGAGCCTTGAGACTTCGTGCCGGCCAGGATGGCGGCGAATTCGTCGACGCGCGCCGTAGCAATCCGCAAGTCCAGGTTGTTGACCAGCGCCTCGCGCACCAGGCCATCCAGGTGCGGGTCACGATATGCGTTCCACCAAGCCGGCTGCTGCGCGGTGCCGGGGAACTGTTCACCGAACCGGTATGCCGGCGGAACCGCGACCGTCGGCTTGACGTAATCCGGGCCTTGGACGCAGCCGGTCCCCAGCCAAAGGCAGCAGCTCACCGCAGCGATCCGCCCGCTCCAATGCTTCTTCTGGCTTGCTTCAACGCGCATTGCTTTGGACCACCGCTTGGCGAGGCGCCGCGAACTTGTCGAAGGCTTCGGGCGGCTGCGATTTCAGAGATTGCCGGAGCATCAGCATCGGCTCCTGCAACTCCTTGATATTGCCGGAGGCGGGCCGATTCAGGTCTGCGATGATGCTGACGTACATCGACAGCAGCACGAACAGCACGAAGGCCCCTAACCGGGCGCGTCGTTCGTCCAGCACGTAGCCGACCACCGCTGCTGTCATGACGAGGAACCAGTAAAGCAGCAGCAGAACGGGCGCGGGCACGCGGACCTGGCGAGCAACCTTGCGTTCGGTGTCGAGATCGATGACCTCGTTGAACGTGATCAAAACGGCCGTCGTGATGCCGTGCGCGTTGGCGGATTCGCGAGCAGCCGTAACTGCAGCCCAGATTTCGGTCAGCAGCCTGTCGTTGATCGCGAGCTGGCGATCAAGCCCCGCGTGACTTCCTGTCCCGAGCGCGATGCGGTTGTCGGTGTAAGCGACAAGCAGTCCGCTCAGACGGCCGCGATGCGGCTCGTCCAGCAATTGCGTACGCAAATAGGCGGTTCCGATCGCATTGGCTTCCTGGATGACCAGGTGGCGGCGCTCCTCATATCGATCGAGAGCCATGCTGAAGCTGAAAGCCATGAGGAGAGCGAGAAACCCGAGCAGGCTGCCGACGAGATAGCCCTCCTGATTATGGTCCTCTTGTTCGCCCGCCTTGGCCCTGTGCCGCGCCCAGCGATGCACGGCATGTCCGACGAAAGCGGCCAAAAGCATTGTGATCAGCACGAATAGGGTCAGGCCTGTCAGGGACAGGCTGGATAACCAGTTCGTCAGCCATCCGCCCCGCATTCGTTGCGCTCCTTCGCCGGATCGCGATTCAGTTATGCAGAGGGCTCAGGGCCGGTGAACTAGGGAAGTCCTCAGAACGACTAGGGAAGATTCCCTAGCTGGAGCGTGGTGATCGGCGATCGGGTGGATCGCCCCTCGAGGGGAGATCGCCTACCCAGTTTCCCTAATTGCGGCAGGCAGGCGCGGAGCGTTCAACGGTGTGAGTGACGATCGACAGCCAAGTGCGACGCCCAATCCGCGAGTCAACGTTCTGGGAGGCATATCTTCCACGGCGTTATGCCGTCCTTTTCTACACGTTGCTCTTGATGCTCATTGCGATCCCGACGGCCGCCACGATCGGGCTGCCGCAGGGCGCAATGAAGCTTCTGCTTGGGGTATGCCTTCTTGCAGCGGTGCTCCCCAACGGAACCAGACGAACCCGGTACGTGCTCATCGCAGCGATAGTGTTGCTCATCCTCGTCCGGTTTGCTTCGGAACGTGGATACTTGCCCGTTGCTTCCGGATTGGTGCTCGGGCTCTACGGATTGATCGGACTGCTTGCCGCAGCGGGGACACTTCGTTTCGCCGTCAGTGCCGAGCAAGTCGACAGCGAAATAGTCTATGCCGCCCTGAGCACATATCTGCTCGCCGGCCTGTTCTTCGGACAAATCTACTGGTCGATCGAACAAGCCTGGCCGGGTAGCCTTACCGGGCCGGATCCAGTCTCGGACTCCACGGCGGTTTATTACAGCTTCGTCACGCTCGCGACGCTCGGCTACGGCGACTATTTGCCTCGGAGCGATCTCGCTCGCGGTATTGCGACGTTCGAAGTGATCGGCGGCCAGCTGTTTCTCGCGGTCATGGTCGCGCGGCTCATCGGCGCATTCGGCACGACCAAGAGCTGACCGTTACTCAGCGGCCTGAAGAGTCCCGACTTTCGACGGCAGATCCGCGCTCTCGGTGCCTGGCGCAGGTGTTCCTACCCACTCGCTGAAAAGCACATAGCCCACGGCCAGCACGACCGCACCGATGAAGAGGCCGACAAGGCCGAAGGCCATCACACCGCCGATAACGCCGAGCAATATAATCGGCATCGGAACTTCCAGACCGTGTCCGATCATCAGCGGCTTGAGGACTGCGTCGCTAAGGCCGCCAATGATCGACCAGACCGTGAAGATGATTGCGACGGTCGTCGTCTCCGTTGCGAAGGCATACAGGATCGCGGGAAGAACGACGATGATCACGGGGATCTGCACGACGCCGAGCGCCATCGCGAGAAGCGACAATAGTCCGGCGCCCGGAATGCCGATTGCGAAGAATCCGATCCCGACAAGCAAGGCCTGAACGAACGCCACGCCAATGACGCCATTGGCGACCGACTTCACGGTGGCCGCGATGATGTCCATGTAATGCTCGCCGCTCTGCCGGTCGCCGGTGATGCGAGCAAAGATTCTAGCGATGTAGGCGCGCAACGGCACCGAATAGGCCAGGCAGATCGCGGCAAAGACGATTGCGAGAACAAGCGCCAATACGGCCACGAACAATCCGGCGGCTATGCCGAGCAGCGTCTTCGTGAAACCTGCTATCTGGGCTTTGTGCGCCTTGGCGAAAGCGGGCATGTCGGTCGACGCCTGGGTCCACGCTGCATCAGCGCGTTCGCCTACGATTGGAAGTTCCTTCAGGCGCGCAGGTGGAGGCGGCACCTCCCGATCCCCGGCCTGGACCGTGGCAACCAGCTCTGGAATCGAGCTGGCCGCGCTGAACGCGGCAATCGCCGTAGGTACGAGGACGAGCGCGGACAGACCAACTCCGATGATGATCGCGGACCAACGAGAACTCAGCCCCCGTTTCACCATCAACCTGTCGTGGAGCGGCTTGAAGCAGATGGCCAGGATGATGGTCCAGACCAGCAGCCCGACAAACGGGACAAGCAGCTGAATGCACAAGGCAACCAGCAGGGAAAGAAGGAATAGCGGCAGGACAACGTCGACAATCGTACCTGCGGTCACTTTCTGTGTGGTTCGATCCGTCATGTGGACGTCCTCAATTTTCCTGACGGCGGACACCTTGCGCCGAGAAAACACTGCACGCGATCACGAAGGGACCGAGTATTCTAAACCGAGCGGTGAGGGATATCGGGGTTCACCCCAAGAGAGACCGGAGACTCACTTGACTATGGTGCGTTCCGGGAGGGCCTATGCAGGCACGCGCCCGGGCGGCCATATTGACGAACTACACCGAGGTTGCGCGGCACTTTGGGCTGGATCCCTTTGCGATGCTCGGCCGATGCGGCCTCCATCCCAGCGTACTCCGCGACCCGGAGAACTGGTTGCCAGCCAAGCCTCTTCTTCGACTGCTCGATGATTCCGCTACTATCACCGGACGAGACGACTTCGGCGTCCTTCTGGGTGAGAACCGGACATTGGCGAGCCTCGGTCCGGTCAGCCTCCTTCTCAGGCATGAAGTCACGCTCGGGCAGATCATCGCGCGAGCTGTGGAATACCGTCGACTGATCAACGAGATCGTCGACATACGTGTCCGGGACTACCGCCAGAGCGTGATCCTCGAGTGGAACCTACTCCCAGGCCTCCGGAGCATACAGGGCACGAATATTCTGGCGACGATCGCTTATCGAATGCTGATCGACGGAACGGGGTGCATGTGGCAGCCGGAGTGCGTGCATTTCCGACACTCGTCGCCGGTGCATTTGGCAACGTTCCGGCGCGTGTTCCGCTGCTCGCTGGAATTCGAAAGCAGCTTCGACGGCATATCCTTCCCCTCCCGCTGCCTCGACTATCCGAACGAGTTCGCTGACCCCGGACTAACGGTCCACGCCCGGCGGCTGCTGGACTTATTGCCAGGCGTTCGAAAGCAGGAAACTCTTACGGAGCGGGTGCGAAGCACAATTCCCTTCCTGATTTCGAGCGGCCAAGCCGACGTGCAGGGCGTGGCTCGATACCTCGGGATATCGTTGCGCACATTTCAGAGGAAACTCACGGCCGAGGGACAATCGTTCGGCAACCTCTTGAATGAAGCCCGGCGCGAGCTTGCAGTCCGCTACCTGACCAACTCCAATCAATCGATCACGATGGTCGCTCAACTGACCGGTTATTCTGCGCTGAGCTCGTTCACCCGCTGGTTTGTCGCCGAATTTGGAATTCCTCCGGGGAAGTGGCGCAGGACCAACCTGGCGAGGAACAGGCGTCACCTTCAATCGCCGGCTGCCAACGTGTCGCGAATCGATCCCGGGACGCGCGAGGGCCCCGCGGAAAACGCGTCGGAACGCGCGTCATCGTCAGCTTAGCTAATATCCTGGCGGCAGACCTCGACCCCGCCGCGAAGCTCGCTACCTGGGATCGTCCTTCGCATCTGCATAATCGATGCGGAATGGGCCGGTGCCGGTGAACTCGACCGTCGCACCCACGCTTGTCGAAGCGAAATGGTAGGTGTTCGCCGGAACCACCGCATTGCTCCCTCTACTCATGCTTCTAATGTCGGCCTGCTTTGACGGCCCCATGCCGAAGCTCATGCCGCCGGCCAGGATCTTGATCTTCTCCTCTGTGGGATGGCGATGAGGGCCGATCATGTAGCCCGGGGCGAAACGGAGGCGGATCGTATAGGGGCCTGCCTTGGCCGGATCGCCTGAAACGACGATCATCTTCACGCCCTTTGGCATCCCGGCCGGGGGAGGACCCCAATTCAGCCGTCCCGGATTATTACCGGTGTATCCAGAAAGCGCCGGAGAAGCACCCACAAGCGCGGCCATGCCGGCGACCAAGAGCGCGTTCATGACCATCTCTCCGTCTCTTCGTCAGTGGGTCACTTTGCCGCCGCCGCGGAAGAGCATCAGGCTGAGCGCTGCGCAGGTCACGAAAACGAGGAAGCTGGACACCTGGCCGATTTCGACACCTCCGATCGTGATCGGGAAGCCCGCGAGAAGCCGGTACAGAGCCAGGGCTGCGATGGCCAGGAACGCAAACGCGCCGACGATGGTAGCTAGTCTGTAACCTGACATGAGCAATCCCTCGTTTCTATTTCGACTGTGAGCTAAGGCTGGACCGGCGGAAGCGATTTCAGTTCGCTAATCCCGCGGACGCTTACGTCCGCCCAGCGTTCCACCATTGCGCGAAAATCGGCGCGATTGCTGCTGCTGGTTCGCCAGGCGGCTGAATTGTCGCCGGCAATGCCCTGGTCGATCGCGCGGCCAAGCAGGGCGCCAGTCATCGAGTCCCGTGCTTCTACGAAAAGAGTGGCCGATCCTGCCTCGCCCGCGAAATTGTAGGAACGTCCCGCCGTCCTCTGGTCCGGGGCGCTGACGTCGATGTTTACGATACCGGTGTTCACGCGCAGCACGTCCGGCCCCGGATCGCTGACAATTGTGTAGCCGGCTTTCGTCCATGCTTCCGCGAAGATTTCGTTTGCCGCGGCGACACCCTTCGTCAGAGCCTCCTGGACATCCCGATCGGAAATGCGGCCTGACAGCGACCGCGTCGCCGAGTTGTAGTCGCGCTGCCAGTTCTTTTGGAAGGCCAGCTCGGTCGGCGCGAGCATGACTTTTGTGTAACCCCTGAAGTCCGCGCCGGGCTGGAGATAGACGAGATCGAGGCGCTTCGCCTTGACCTGCACGAGGCCATCCCAGCTGGTTGGCGGTTTGGCGGCAATAGGCGCAGCAACTACTATCGCTGCGGCATAGGCGGCCGTAAATAGCGCCAGGCGTTTCACTGAACGCTCCTGCCTTCAGATTTGAGCTGTCCTGTTCCTGCCAGCAGCCTGTCGAGTTTATCAGCGGAAACCCCGAGAAGCAGGGATGCGGACGACGAGCACGCGACACGGAATGGAACGGCCCGCCACCCATGAAGTGCTCGGCAAGCGAAGGCCCGTCTCGGGGTTCTGGGGAAAGATAAGACGGGCCCTCTGTCCCCTTCTGCTCCCGGACCGGCGCGAGAAACAAGCTGCTGGAACTCCCTACGGGATTGCAGGGTCGTAATTGCACCAACTTCCAAATCGGGTTTTCCCGGATGGCTTGTCCGGAAGTCTGGGGACTACCCCAGCCTTCGTTTTTCGCTTTGGATGAAATGGCGAGACCCGCAAGCGTCCTTGGAGGGGGTTGACCGGTCACGGGCCTCGCGTGAAGTCGCTGGGCCCAATCGGGAGGTTGTGCCAACGGCCTCAGGCATCGAATACGGCAATTCGGCAGGCGCCCTCCATCCGGACAATCTAGTATTCATAGCTATTTAGAGCCGACGCCTACCCTTCCGGCCGCGATTGTCGCGAACTGCGAAGTCCTTGGCGCACATTGCGGGCCGTGCGTCACGCTGCACTGATATCGGGAAGCCCTCATGCGCTTCCGCTTATTCTTCACGGATGATCTGACCCGTCGGATCGTCAGCATGGTTGACTTCGAGGCCGTCGACGCCGCGGAGGCGCTGGCTTACGCCGAGGAACGTCGCGAGCTTTCTTCGATGGAGCTTTGGTCCAAAGGCGGTCTGATCAAGCGGTGGGATTCAGCGGTTGACGGGACGGGCCGTGCGGCCTCGCGCCAGACCATTGATACTAGTCCTTCAGGGACTTGATCTGTCCGTTTCGCGCCTATTGCCTTGGGCTCAGCGGAGTATCCGCTTGACTGCCGAAGGTCGGGACAGGCCTGAGGCTGATAAGCAAGGGGAAACAAAGGCTCGCTGTAGGTAAATCACCCTATTTCCCGCCCCATCCCGGCGAACTTACTTCAGGAGACGCATTCAAGGGAGATTAGGGATGAAAATCGGAAAGTCTGGCTTGGCGGTCATGGTCGCCGGCCTCATGGTCTCAGGTTCTGCATCTGCTGAACCAATGAAGACGGAAGCCGTCATAACCTCTGTTGACGGGAACACGATCAATGCGCGGACAACCGCTGGACCGCTGACCGTCGTCCTCACACCATCCACGAAGATCGTTCAGACGAGCGGCATCGCCAGGAGGGACAAGCGCGACGCCAAGAGCCTGCTCCCGGGCCTCATCTTTTCGGTCGAGGGAGATTTGCAGGGTCAAACGCTGACCGCCGAGGACATCCGGTTCAAGGAGAAGGATTGGCGTACAGCTGTCGCCACCAAGGCCGGCACCGTCGAGCAATTTTCGGAGCTTCGGAAGGCCATCATCGAAGGCCAGGAATATGTGATCCAGGAAGAAACGACGGTCTTTTTTGCGTCAGGGAGCTCTGCAGTCGCTACGTCCTATAAGGAAAACCTCCGAACGCTGGCGCAAAAGGCCCCGTCCTTCGGCAACTATCGTATTTCGATCCTCGGCTTCGCCGACCCTCGGGGTAACCCTGCTGCCAACGAACGGCTGAGCCAAAAACGTGCCGCGGCCGTCAGCAACTATTTGCGCCAGACCGGACTCATTCAGCCAGGGCGCGTCTTATCCCCGTCGGCCATGGGTGAGGGGACCGCTGCTCCCGGCGAGACGGCACCGACCAGCAACGACGAGGCACGCCGTGTCGTGGTGCGGGTGGTCACACCCAAGACCCAGCTTACGCAATAGGCATTGCTGGTGCGAAATTGAGGCCAGTGTCCGCTGGGGCAGAAAGCGGACATTGGCACACTCGTACTTCATGATGGCTCCGAATTGTGGGTTCGGAGCGATGCCAAAATGGCTGATTCCTGCGGATCCTGATGTCCCCAATGGCTGGGGGCCTATGGTGCCCAGGAGAGGACTCGAACCTCCACGCCCTTGCGAGCGCCAGCACCTGAAGCTGGTGCGTCTACCAATTCCGCCACCTGGGCACGGGAGCTAGTTTTCAGCTGGTAGGCGGCGCCATTTGGAGACGGGCCAAGGGCTTGTCAATTCCCGTTCGGCGACGACATCCGGCTCATAGTCGAGGATGTCGCCCGGCTTGCAGTCCAGCGCCTCGCAGATCGCCTCCAAAGTCTGGAAGCGGATGCCCTTCACCTTGCCCGACTTGAGCAGCGAAAGATTCGCCTCGGTGATGCCGATCTCGGCTGCGAGGTCCTTCGAGCGCTTCTTTCTGAGCGCGAGCATCACGTCGAGACGGACGACGACGCCCATCAGACGATCTCCCGCAATTCCTCGTCGACCGTTCGGGCACGTTCGAGAAGGCGGGCGACGAGGAACAGGATGAGCGCGATCCCGACCGTCAGCACGTCCCGCATCTGCAGCCGGAATTCGAGCTGGCGCGCATCACCCGGTCCCGCCAGCAGCACCGCCGCGATCGGAGCGACGATCCAGACCAGCGCGACGAGCAGCAGCCAGAAGGCGAAGGAACGGAACGCCTTCACGACGCGCGCCGAGAAAAGATCCCCCTCGCGCAATCGCGCCAAGCATCTTCGTCAGCTGGTATAAAGCCACGCTGAGCAACAGAATGCTGACGTCGGCGAGCGCCAGGAACGACGGAGCATCACCCGCTGCCGAATGCGTCTGCACGCGCACGACGCCGAAGGTCAGGCCCAACCGGCCGACGGCATAAGCAAGGAGAACACAGGCCCAGAAGATCCAGACTGCCCACCGAAGCCGTGTCGCGGTGCTGCCGATATCCGAATTCGCCATGCCTCTTGACCTTATTATTGTATTGCGATAATTGATAGTTGTATCTCGATACGAAGATAAAGGGAAACAGCATGAAACGCCAGATGAGAATCGCCCTTGCGATTGTGGGAGCCGGGGCGGCCGCAGCGCTCTACCCGTGCCTGGCTGCGGCGCAGATCGCGAAGCCGATCGTCAACTCCGTGCCGGGCCGACCAGCTGCAGTGCCGTTCGAGCTGTTCCGCGAAAACCGGATCATCCTGAACGGCCGCGTCAACGGCACGGATACGCCGATGATTCTCGACAGCGGCGCCGGAGTGACGACCATCGATCGCGATTTCGCGCGGCAGATCGGACTCAAGAAGGGCATTTCGATCAGCGCGCAGGGCGTAGGAGGCGTTCAGCAGGCCGAGCTGGTGCAGGACGTCACGGTTGAGGTCGGCAATCTGAAGCTCAGCGGCGTGAGCGTCGCCGTCATCGACCTTGACGCTATCGAAAAGGCGGTCGGACGGCCGATGCCGGTGATCCTCGGTCGAGAACTCTTCATGAGCAGCGTCGTCGGTCTCAATTTCGACAGGCAGCTGCTGACGCTATCGCCGGCAATGAACTTCGCGGCGCCCGCCGGCGCGACCGAGGTCAAGCTCAGGCGCCAGGGCACGCTCCACTTCCTTCCGATTTCCGTCGCCGGGCAAAAGCCAGTCGAGGCCGCCCTGGATCTCGGCAACGGCGGCGCGGTGAGCCTGTCGAAGGAGTATCATGAGCGCGTCCCGGCGCTAGCCAAGATTCCCTATGCCATCACTCTCAGCGGAGGAGTCGGCGGCCTTCACGAAACGAAGCGCGTGACCATGCCGACCGTCGATATCGGCGGTTACACGTTCAACAACGTTCCCACCGACTTCGGCTCCGTGGCCGACGGGCCCTACAAGGGGCGCGCCAACGCCGGCATCCAGCTGTTCAAGCCGTTCCACGTGACGCTCGACCTTGGGCACGACCGGCTTTGGCTGAAGCCCATCGGCGGCGTGCCCGTCTTCACCAAGGACCGTGCCGGGATGTTCGTCATACTCGAAGAAGACCACTTCAACGTCCTCCACGTGACGCCCGGGAGTCCGGCCGCGCGGGCTGGCCTGAGGAAGGGCGACAAGCTGGTCGAGATCGGCGGGGAGCGGGTCGGCCCGGGTTTCTACACGTCGAAGCGGGCGGGCTGGTCCCGGGAGGCGATCGGCACCAAGGTCGGCATCACCAAGTCCGATGGCCAGACCGTTACTCTCATCCTGGCCGACTATTTTTAATGTGAAAAAGGCGGCCGCTTGAAAGGGCGGCCGCCTTGTCAATGCGGCGCGCCACCCGCTAGTGGCAGCACGATGAAAGAACCCAAGCTCGTGACCGTGTTCGGCGGCGGCGGCTTCATCGGCCGCTACGTCTGCGAACGATTGTTCGAGTCCCAGGTGCGAGTGCGGGTCGTTACCCGCCAGCCTCGCCACGCCAACTACATCCAGCCGCTTGGCCAGGTCGGCCAGTTCGGCTTCGTCCGGGCCGAGGCCTCCGATCGGGACAGCGTACGGCGGGCCGTTGAGGGCGCCAATGCGGTGATCAACCTCGCGGGTTCGTTCAACGACATGCACGCTGTCCATGTGGATGGAGCGCGCAATATCGCCGAGGCCGCGCGCGACTGCGGATCCGAGGCCCTCGTCCATATCTCCGCGATCGGAGCGGACGCGGACGGCGAGGCGGTTTACGCCCGGACGAAGGGCGAAGGAGAGCAAGCAGTCCGCAGCGCTTTCCCGAACGCCGCGATCATCCGACCGTCGATCGTATTCGGCCCGGAAGACAGGCTCACGCACCGGCTCGCGTCCATGTCGCGCCTCCCGGCCTTGCCCGTGATCGCGCCCAGGTGCCGCTTCCAGCCGGTCTACGTGGAAGACCTTGCCAAAGCGGTGGCGGCGGCTGTCGAGCCCGGATACGGAGGCAAGACCTACGAGATCGGTGGTCCCCAGGTGCTCACCATGCGGGAGTTGACCCTCGAAATCCTCAAGGCCGCGAACCGCGAGCCTGAGCTGGTCGAGGTGCCAGGCCCCGCGGCCGCATTCCTGTCCTGGTTCGGCTTCCTTCCGGGCGCGCCTCTGACGCGCGATCAATGGCGCATGCTTCAGCACGACAATGTCGCGGCCAAGGGAGCGCCCGGCCTCGAAGCGTTCGGAATTCGTCCGACGCCCTTCGGTGCGGTCGCGGGCGAATGGCTCGGCATGTACGGCGGCAACCGCTTTGCGCGGCGCCGCGTGAACATCACCGCGATCCACTAGACCCAGACCGCCCGGTGCCGATCCTCCTTCTCGTCATCATCCTCGGCATCGTCGAGGGGGTCACCGAATATCTACCGGTCTCGTCGACCGGTCACCTGATCCTTGCCACCGAGCTGCTGGGCTTCAAGGCGGACGAATGGGCGGTGTTCAACATCGCCATCCAGCCGGGCGCCATCCTCGCCATCGTCGTCCTCTACTGGCGGACCTTCTGGGAGGTGCTGGTCGGAATGTTCCACCGATCGCCGGACGCATGGCGGTTCGTGCGCAACCTGCTCGTGGCGTTCATTCCGGCAGTGGTGATTGGCCTTGCGATCGGCGACTATATCGAGCTTCTGCTCGGCAATGCGGTCGTCGTGGCCTGGGCCCTGATCATCGGCGGCATCGCCATCCTGATCATCGAGCGGCTGTCGAAACCCACCGATTGCGGCGGCGTTGCCAACGTCACCCTTCGCCATTCGATCGGCATCGGCCTGGTTCAGTGCCTCGCGATGATTCCGGGCGTCAGCCGGTCGGGCGCGACGATCCTCGGAGCGATGAGTTTCGGCGTGGACCGCAAGACCGCCGCCGAGTTCAGCTTCTTCCTCGCGGTCCCGACGCTCACCGGCGCCACCGCCTTGCAGCTGTTCAAGCATTGGGACCAGATCCCGGCGGGCCAGTTCGGCTGGATCGGACTTGGCAGCCTCATCTCCTTCATCGTCGCGATCGTCGTCGTGAAGGCGTTCATCGCCATCGTCACGCGCTATGGCTTCGGGCCGTTCGCCTGGTACCGGATCGTTGTCGGCGCAGCAGCGCTCGTCTGGCTCGGGGCACGCTGATTCACCTGCCGTTCATCGACTGCTAAGCTGTCGAGGCGTTTAGAAATCAGCAGCTTGATCCTTGTTAGGACCAGAATCATGCGCTTCGCACTGATCGCATTGCCGCTCACAATTCTCGCTTCACCCGCGCTTGCCCAGCAAGCGCCTCCGCCCGCTGCGCCGGACACGATCCAGCTGCCGCCCGAGTTGATGGACCCGAAATGGGCGGACCGGTTGACCGATGCGATGGTGGCGATGTCGAAGGTTTTCCTGGAGCTTCCAGTCGGCGAAGTCGAGGCGGCGATCGAAGGGCGCCAGCCGACTGCTGCCGACAAGCGCCGGACGGTGCGCAGCGAGACGAAGATGTCCGATCGCGAGATCCGTCAGCAGATCGAGGCCAGCCGGCCCGCAATGCAGGCCGGGATGAAGGCGCTCGCCGCGGCCATGCCGGCGATCATGAAAGGCATGTCCGAGGCCCAGCGAGAGATCGAGCGGGCGACGGCCAACATGCCTCGTCCCGATTATCCCAAGCGTTGACGCCGAGCGCCTAGACGCAAGCGCCGCCCGCGCTAAAGCTGCCCTCGCATGTGGCAGCTTTTCCAATTCCCGCTCTGTCCTTTTTCTCGCAAGGTGCGGCTCGTCCTGGCCGAGAAGGGCATTGGGGCCGAACTGGTACGAGAAAACCCCTGGGAACGCCGTGACGAGTTCGTCGATCTCAATCCGGCCGGGGAAACGCCCGTCATGGTCGAAGCGGACCAGGGCATCACCCTCATTGGGTCGCAGCCCATCGTCGAATATTTCGACGAGACGGTCGACCGGATGCCGATGATCCACGGCAATGCGGCGCTCCGCGCGGAAATCCGCCGCCTCGTCGAATGGTTCGACGAGAAGCTCTACCGTGAAGTCGTCGAGCCGCTGATGAACGAACGGATGCGCAAACGCCTCGTCAGCAAGGAGAGTCCAGACACGCGCATCCTCCGCGAAGCGATGCGCGTCGCGAACAACCATCTCGACTATGTCGATTATCTGCTCGACCATCGTCGCTGGCTCGCCGGCCCGGGGCTCAGCCTGGCGGACTTCGCAGCGGCCGCCCAATTGAGCGTCATCGATTATCTCGGCGCGCTAGATTGGCGGGGGCACAAACAGACGAAGGATTGGTACGCCGTCATGAAGTCGCGGCCCTCTTTCCGGCCGCTGCTCGGGGAGCGGATGGAAGTGATCGTCCCGCCCGCCCACTACGACAAGGTCGATTTCTAGAAAGGTCGCGAGTCGACATCGGACGCTGGAGCGCTAGGCTGCCGCGCTCAATCGGGGGAAGTTCGATGGCTCGCTCTCTTCGCTTCGCTTTCGGTGTCGTTCTCGCAGCTCTTTCCAGTCAGTCCTTCGCTCAGCAGGGACCGGACCACGCGCAGGCCCGACAGATCTACGAGAAGATCATCACCTTCCGGACATCGCAGGGCCAGGGCCAGGTGCCGCCCATGGTCAGCTACCTCGAAACGGTGCTCCGGGACGGAGGCGTTGCGGCCGAGAACATCGCCAAGCTTCCGAACGGGGAAACGGTCGGCATGCTAGTTCGCGTCCCGGGCTCCGACCGGAATGCGAAGCCGATCCTCTTTTCGGCCCACATGGACGTGGTCGACGCAAGGCCGGAGGACTGGAAGCGCGATCCGTACAAGCTGATCGAAGAAGGCGGCTATTTCTACGGACGCGGTACGATCGACAACAAGGCCGGCGTCACCGCCCTGATGACGACCATCCTGCGGCTGCAAAAGGCCAAGCCGCGCCGGACATTGGTCTTCGCCTTCGTCGGCGACGAGGAGACGTCGCTCGACGAGCCGAACGGGACCACTCGCCAGATCGCGGCGCATCCGTGGGTGAAGACCGCCGAATATGCCATCAACACGGACGCTGGCGGCGGACTGCTCGCACCGGACGGAAGGCCGATCATCTACCTGGTGCAGGGTGCCGAGAAGACCTACGCCACGTTCGAGCTGACGGCGACCAATCAGGGCGGGCACAGCTCGCGGCCACGCTCGGATAATGCGATCTACGAGATCGCGAGAGCAATCACTCGCATCGACGACTATGATTTCCCGGCCATGTCGAACGACCTTACTCGCGCTTACCTCGGCGCGGTCGGCAAGGTGACGCCGGGGCCCGCGGGTTCAGCACTTCGAACGTTTGCGGCCAACCCGAACGATGCAGCAGCCGCACAAGCGATCGCCGGCAATCCTGAATTCGTCGGCACGACGCGCACGACCTGCGTCACCACCATGCTCAACGCGGGGCACGCGGAAAACGCCTTGCCTCAGAAGGCGACGGCAACCGTCAACTGCCGCATCTTCCCGGGCGTCAGCGTCGACGATGTTCAGAAACAGCTCGTCACGGTCGTCGCGGACCCGAAGATCGCGATCAAGGTCCTCGGCGCGCCTATCGTCAGCCCGGTGTCGGAGCTTCGACCAGACATCGAGCGGGCCATCGCCAAGTCGATCCAGAAGAGGCAACCGGGCGTTCCGCTCTCACCCTATCTTGAGTCCGGCGGGACCGACGGCATGGTCTATCGGACCACCGGCATCCCCACCTGGGCCTCGTCGGGCATCTTCATCAAGCCGAACGAAATGTACGCCCACGGGCTCGACGAACGGATTCCGGTAAAGAGCTTCTACGACGGGATCGAGCATATCCACGATCTCGCGGTCGCGCTTGGGAACAGCTAGCGCGTCGCCGCCACGAGATAGTTCAACCGCAAGTCCTCGCTGAGGTGCAGGCCGCGCGTAGGGCTGAAGGCGAGCCCCTCGACGTCGAGGCATTGCAGCCCGGCATCGGCCATGAGCTGCTTCATGCGCTCTGGCGCGAGGAACTTCTCGAATTCGTGCGTGCCCTTCGGGATCGCTCCGAAGCTTTCAGCCAGCGTTATGGTCATCAGCCGCGACCAAGCGGTGGCGTTCGGCGTCGAAAGGATCAACAGCCCATTGGGAGCGAGGCGATTGGCCAGGTCCTTCAGGAATTGCTGCGGGTCGGCGGTATGCTCGATCACCTCCATGGCGGTGATCAGGTCGAACGTGCCGTCGATCGTCTCGACAGCTGCGACGCGATAGTCGATCGGCAGTCCCTGACCTGCCGCATGATCGCGTGCGGCCGCAATGAGCTCCTCCGCCGGGTCGATCGCAATCACTGCGGCGCCTAGTCGCGCCAACGGCTCCGCCAGCAGGCCGGCGCCACATCCCACGTCCAGCGCGCTCTTGCCCTCGAGCGGCCGGCGGCTGTGCTCGTCGAGCGCCCAATGCTGGTCGATCCAGTCGCGAACATAGGCGAGCCGCACCGGGTTGAGCTTGTGCAGCATCGCCGAAGCGCCACGCGGGTCCCACCAGTCGCCCGCGAGCTTGGCGAACTGCTCGACCTCTTCCTGAACGACGCTTGTCTCGACCATGGGTCACCCCTAACAGGACGCGCCCGTTCACCCAAGGAGCCGCATGCCCCGCATCGTCATGAAATTCGGCGGCACGTCGATGGCGGGCATCGAGCGCATCCGCAACGTGGCCGAGCGCGTCCGGCGCGAAGCCGACACAGGAAACCAGGTGCTCGTCGTCGTTTCGGCCATGGCCGGCGAGACCGACCGGCTGGTCCAGCTCTGCCGCGAGGCCTCCGCGCTGAGCGACCCCAAGGAATATGACGTTGTCGTCGCCAGCGGAGAGCAGGTTACCTCCGGGCTTCTGGCGATGACCCTTCAGAACATGGGCGTGAAGGCGCGCAGCTTCATGGGCTGGCAGCTGGTCCGTTCGTCCGGCGTCCATGGCAATGCACGGGTCGAAGCGATCGAGTCCGCGACCCTCGACGAGGCGCTGAAGGGCGGCACGGTCGCCGTAATCCCCGGATTCCAGGGGGTCAGCGAGGACGGCCGCGTGGCGACGCTCGGCCGCGGAGGCTCCGATACGTCCGCCGTCGCCATTGCCGCCGGCGTGAAGGCCGATCGCTGCGACATCTACACCGACGTCGACGGCGTCTACACCACCGACCCGCGTATCGTGCCGAGGGCCCGCAAGCTCGACCAGGTGACGTTCGAGGAGATGCTGGAGCTTGCCGGCGTTGGCGCAAAGGTGCTGCAGGTCCGCTCGGTCGGGCTCGCAATGCGCGAAAGCCTGCCGCTGCGCGTTCTGTCGGCATTCGAGGACAAGCCCGGCACGGATATCGTCGCCGAACTTTCAGGAGCGGACATGGAAAGAAACCAGATCGCGGGCATCGCCGCCGACCGCAACGAAGCGCGGATCACGCTGACCGGCATAGCCGACAGGCCCGGCACCGTCGCAGCCGTCATCAGCCCGATCGCGGAGGCCGGAATCCAGGTCGACATGATCGTCCATGCCGCGACGCCGAACACCGGCTCGTCGGACCTGACTTTCACTGTGCCCCGTGCCAGCCTGGCCCAGGCAATTTCGGTGATTGAGCAGCGGAAAGGCGAAATCGGCTATACCGGCCTTGTCCAGGACCCTGCCGTGGCCAAGGTGAGCATCGTAGGCGTCGGCATCCGCTCCAATCCCGCGCTTGCTGCGAAGATGTTCGAGACCCTTGCCGAGCGGCGTATCAACCTGCTCGCCGTTTCCACCTCCGAAATCAAGGTCAGCGCTCTTATCGCCGAGGATGAGCTGGAGCTCGCGGTTCGTGCTCTTCACACGGCCTTCGGCCTCGACGAGCGGAGTGTAGCGGCATGAGCGGTGAAGGACTGATCGCCGAGCCGCGCGCAATGCACGGCGATGCCCGCCAGTCGGTCGGCCATGAGCGCCTCAAGGAGCTGATGCACCGCGGAACCGAGTTCCTCGGCTGCGACGTCGCGATCATGGGTGGTGCGATGAGCTGGGTCAGCGAGCGCAATCTGGTCTCAGCCATCTCCAACGCCGGCGGATTCGGGGTGATCGCCTGCGGCGCGATGACCCCTGATCTGCTCGATACCGAGATTGCTGAGACGAAGGCAAAGACTGAGCGGCCGTTCGGCGTGAACCTGATCACGATGCACCCGCAGCTGTTCGAACTCATCGACACCTGCGTGAAGCATGACGTCGGGCATATCGTGCTCGCGGGCGGCCTGCCGCCAGGCAAGGCGATCGAGAAGATCAAGTCGCATGGCGCCAAGTTGATGGCCTTCGCACCCGCACTCAGCCTCGCGAAGAAGCTGATGCGCTCCAATGTGGATGCGCTGGTCATCGAAGGCATGGAAGCTGGCGGCCACATCGGACCGGTCGCGACATCGGTCCTCGCGCAGGAAATTCTTCCCCACATCTGCCACGACATGCCCGTCTTCATCGCCGGCGGGATCGGCCGCGGCGAGGCCGTTGCGGCCTATCTCGAAATGGGAGCCGTCGGCGTTCAGCTCGGCACGCGCTTCGTCTGCGCGAACGAAAGTATCGCCCACGCCAACTTCAAGAAGGCGTTCATCCGCGCTTCCGCTCGCGACGCCATTCCCTCGGTTCAGATCGACCCTCGTCTTCCGGTCATTCCGGTGCGCGCGTTGAAGAACCGCGAGATGGAAAACTTTGCCGCGAAGCAGCGCGAGGTCGCGCAACTGTTGGACGATGGCGCGATCGAGATGGCCGAGGCCCAGCTCCAGATCGAGCATTACTGGGCTGGCGCGCTTCGGCGGGCGGTGATCGACGGGGACGTCGAAACCGGCTCGATCATGGCGGGCCAGTCCGTCGG
Source organism: uncultured Alphaproteobacteria bacterium (assembly GCA_963829625.1). Classification (GTDB taxonomy): domain Bacteria; phylum Pseudomonadota; class Alphaproteobacteria; order Sphingomonadales; family Sphingomonadaceae; genus Sphingomicrobium. The sequence goes on from CAWHJH010000009.1 coordinate 358,920, forward strand.
CATGGTCACCCGCGAGGAGCCGGTGGCGGATATCATCCGCGAACTCATCGATGAGGCGGCCGCCGCGCTGGAGAGCCGCGGCTGAAGACCGGATGCGCACCGAAGAATGTTATGGAAACTTGACACTGGCCATCATAAAATGAGCGTGGGACCTGCCGGATGCCTGCGTCGTCTAGCAACATCGGGCCCGGCAGATCCCACGCCCAAAAAGCCGCGCGCTCTTAACGGAACGGCTTTCCTCACCGAAGGAAGGGCTTTCACCCCGAAGGCAGAGTAGCCTCTGGCGCTACCTGACCAAGCTACCGAAAGTTAGCAGCGATGGCGTGTGCCGTTCCGGCGCTCCTCCGGGAGGGACACTGTGCGGCGAACGAATGGTGGGATATCAATGGGTCGTGATGCGGGGGCTCAGACTACCATCCGGACGCGTGATCGCGATCGGGCGCTACATGCTGGCGGCTCTCATCATGTTCGCGATGATCGTCGATGTCAGCCCCATTCTGGACCCTTCGTCGGCAGCATTCGCGATCGTCGGGGCATATCTCGTGTTCGCCCTCGCCATGGTGGCGGTCACGTGGAACGACTGGTGGCTCGACGCGCGGCTGGCGGGGCCGACCCACGCCATCGACATCATAACCTATACGTTTCTCATCTTTCTGATGGATGCGGACGACAGCCCCTATTTCACCTTCTTCATCTTCATCCTGCTCGCCGCGGCGATCCGCTGGGGCTGGCGAGCGACCAGCCTCACGGCCATCCTGCTCATATCGCTCTACCTCATGGCGGGCATGGTGATCGCGGGCCAGGCGCAGGGGCCCGAGCTTCATCCGTTCATCGACCGGTCGGGCCACTTGGCGATCCTGTCCGCAGTCGTGGTGTGGTTCGGCATCAACGAATGGCATTCGGGGGTCCTCGGCCGAACGACAGGATCCTTCGCCGATCCATCGCCCGATGAGTCTCCCCTCGAAACGGGCTTGCGAGCAGCAATGAGAAGGCTGAACGCCGGATCGGGCGTGCTCGTCTGGCGCCAGCAGGGGCGTGGGGAAAGCGCGGTCATCTCGGACCGCGGCGGATCCCTCGCAGTCTCGCAGGTCAAGGACGGCACGCTCCGGAACCCAGCGGCTGGGGCGGTCATCTACGACTTCAAGAAGGATCGCGCCCTGACCCAGGACGAGGGCAGGAACCTCAAGCCCACGTCCGCCCAGGATGTCCTCCGCCCGGATACGGCCCACAGGTTGCAGCTGAGCAAAGGTATCGCGGTGCCGGTCCGCACGAGCGCGGGAGAAGGCGAGCTGTTCCTTGAAGAGCTGGAGAACCTGTCCACGGACCATATCGCGCTCGGGGCCGAAGTCGCCGCCGAGGTGTCAGGGCATATGGAGCGCCACACCCTGATGATCGCTGTGGAGGAGAGCGCAGAGGCAAGGTCCCGGCTGGCCCTCGCGCGCGATCTCCACGATAGCGTGGTGCAATTCCTCGCGGGTGCGGCGTTTCGGCTCGAAGCGCTGAAGCGCGACCTTCCGTCAGGACATAATCTCGAACCCGAGCTCAATCATCTCAAGCAGCTGATGCTGCAGGAGCAGGGGGAGCTCCGGTCCTTCATCGCGGCCCTGCGCAGCGCTCCGCAGATCGGCCTCGGCGAGCTTGCGAAGGACCTGCGCACACTGAGCGAGCGCCTGGCCGAGCAGTGGGACGTCCTCTGCGAATTTTCCGCCCAGACGACCGATATGATGGTCCCGAGCCGTCTCCACCTCGATGCGCAACATTTGATCCGGGAAGCGGTCGCGAACGCGGTGCGCCATGCCGGCGCGAAGAGCGTGACGATCAAGCTCCGCTCGGACGCGGAGCAGCTCAAGCTCGACTTCATCAACGATGGCGCGCGCTATCCGGAGTCGCCACTGACGGGCGAAATGCCTCGGTCCATGAGCGAGCGCGTGAAGCTCGCGGGCGGAGTCCTCGAGCTCACGCGCGGCATGGGTGTAACGAGAATCTCGGTATCGCTGCCGATTAGCGGTAGGGTTCATTGATGAGGATCCTGCTTGCCGACGATCATCCGATGATCAGCACCGCCATCGAGGCGCTGCTGCGCAACAGCCCTTTCGAAATCGTCGGCATGGCCTCGACCGGAGAACAGGCGGTTCAGAAGGTCGCGGAACTCAAGCCAGACATCCTGCTCCTCGACCTCCAGATGCCGGGCGGCACGGGGATGGATGTCCTGCGCAAGCTGCGCTCGGACGGCGGCAGAACGCGGATCGTCCTGCTCACCGCGGCGATCGACGATGGTTCGTTGATCGAGGCCAAGACGCTCAAGGTGCAGGGCATGGTGCTCAAGAATTCGGATCCCGCCTATCTCCTGGAGTGCCTTGAGCGCGTAAGCCGGGGCGGCCGCTGGATCGACCCGGAATTGTCCGACCGGACGAAGGAACTCACCGAAACTCTCGGCGAGCGCGAGGCCCCTTCGCTCTCCCCCCGCGAACGTGAACTGATCAGTCTCGTTCGCAAGGGGATGCGCAACCGCGAGATCGCGGAGCAGCTCGGCGTCACGGAGGGGACGATCAAGGTCTATCTGCACTCCGTCTTCGAGAAGCTGGGGGTGAGCAGCCGCACCGAGCTCGCGATCCGGGCGGATGAGTTCCTCGCCGGGAGTTTCCTCAGGAACTGACCGAAATCGTCCTGCGTGACAGGGCGCGGCTCCATCTGATAGCGCATGGTCATGCCGCTGAGCGCCGCCGCATCCGCACGCGAGATCCTGACCGGACTCCACGAAGTCATGGCGGGGCGCGGGAGTGCGCAGTCGAAGCTCGACAAGGTCGTCGACCTGATCGCCGAGACGATGGAGAGCGAGGTCTGCTCGATCTATCTGCTGCGCGACAACAAGCTCGAGCTGTTTGCGACCCACGGCCTTCGCAAGGAAGCGGTTCACGTCACTCGCCTCGGCATGGGCGAGGGCCTCGTCGGCACGATCGCCGCCGAAGGGCGGATTCTGAACCTTGCCGAAGCGGCGGAACATCCCGCCTTCGCATACCGGCCTGAAACCGGCGAGGAGCGCTATCACAGCTTCGCCGGGGTTCCGATCGTCCGACTGGAAAGTCCGGTCGGCGTTCTCGCCGTTCAGCATGCCGACCCGCGCGGCTACGAGGACGTGGAGATCGAAGCCCTTCAGACCGTCGCAATGGTCCTTTCCGAAATGATCGCCGCCGCCCGGCTGGTGGATGGCGCCCGCCGCAGCCGACTTCGCAGCGCTGGCCCTCTCCGTCTGGGCGGCCTCAAGCTCGTTGCCGGAATGGCGCGCGGCGAAGCGGTCTTCCACCAGCCGCGCGTGGTGGTGGAGCATACGGTCGCAGAGGACACCGAGGCAGAGCGCGATCGGGTCTACTCGGCCTTCCGCAAGATGCGCGAGCAGATCGACGCAATGACCAAGGAGGCGGAGTTCGGCACCGCCGGCGAGCATCAGGAGATCCTCGAGACCTACAAGATGTTCGCCTACGACGAAGGCTGGTCACGGCGCATCAACGAGGCGATCGACAGCGGCCTGACCGCGGAGGCGGCGATCGAGCGGGTCCAGCAGCGCACCCGGGCGCGGATGCAGGACATCGACGATCCGCTTCTCAAGGACCGGATGCACGACCTTGAGGATCTGTCCAACCGCTTGCTGCGCATTGTTTCAGGGCGCTTCGGGACGGCGGCGCAGACTGGCCTGGCGCGGGACACGGTTCTTATCGCCCGCAACCTCGGCCCGGCCGAACTGCTCGAATATGACCGGCGACGCCTGAAGGCCGTGGCTCTCGAGGAGGGCTCGCTCACGGCCCACATGACCATCGTCGCCCGGGCGATGGGCGTGCCTGTCGTCGGGCGGATCTCGGACATCCGGCACAGCGTCGAGGAAGGCGAGCAGATCCTTGTCGATGGCGACAACGGCAGCGTCATCGTTCGGCCAAATCGCGCGTTGCTCTCCGGCTTCGAGCATCGGCTTCAGACGCGGCAGAAGCGGCGGGCCGGATTCGAGGCCGCCCGCAACCTGCCGGCCGTCACGCTGGACGGTGTTCCTGTCAGCGTCATGGTCAACGCCGGCCTTGCCGAGGACGCGGCGAACCTGGAAGCGACGGGCGCCGACGGGATCGGCCTGTTTCGCACCGAGTTCCAGTTCCTCGTCTCGGCAACGCTGCCCGGACGCGAGAGGCAGCAGCGGCTCTATACAAAGGTTCTCGCGGCCGCTGGCGACAAGCCGGTCGTTTTCCGCACGGTCGACATCGGCGGCGACAAGGCGTTGCCTTACCTCACCGACGTCCGCGACGAGGCGGAGAATCCCGCGATGGGCTGGCGAGCTTTGCGCCTTTCGCTGGAACGCTCGACCCTGATGAAGGCGCAGGCAAGGGCACTGATCGAGGCGACGGGCGGAAAGGTCTTGCGGGTGATGTTCCCGATGATCTCCGAGCCTTGGGAGTTCGACGAGGCCCGAGCCTTGTTCGAGGAACAGATCGACTGGGCTCGAAAGAGCCACCGCAAGCTCCCGAGCCGCGTCGAGTTCGGCGCAATGCTGGAAGTGCCTTCGCTCGCGGAGGTGCTCGACCTGCTCCTGCCCAAGATCGACTTCCTGTCCATAGGAACGAACGACCTGACTCAGTTCCTCTTCGCCGCGGATCGGGCCGACCCGCGGCTGGCGGAGCGTTACGACTGGCTTAGCCCGTCCATCCTCCGTTTCCTCAGGAGAGTCAGCAGGGAGGCTCGCGATGCCGGAGTGCCGGTTCGAGTGTGTGGCGAGATGGGGGGGCGCCCGCTGGAGGCCATGGCCCTGATTGGCCTCGGGATCGAGCAATTCTCGATCACTCCTGCCGCCATAGGACCCATCAAGGCGATGGTCCGCTCGCTTGATGCCGGCCGCATCCGGAGCAGGATCGAGCAGCTGCTCAACAAGCCTCCGGCGAACATGCGCAAGGCGCTTTCCGACTGGGCGCGGCGGCACAAGGTCGCGATTGGCTGAGGTGCTGCCGAACGGCGGTTGACAGGCCCCGCAACGACTTCGACAAGCGGTGTGAATTTCGGGTTGGAGCGGATGGACGAGAGCGAAGACGACATCATCCAGACTTCATCGGTCGGCGAGCGACTGAGGGCTGCGCGCGAGCAGAAGAAGCTGTCCCTCGAGAATATCGCGGACCAGACGCGGATTCCGCTGCGCCACCTCCAAAATCTTGAGGCGGGCGATTGGTCGAGCCTCCCCGCCCCGACTTACACGATCGGTTTCGCGAAGAGCTATGCGAGTGCGGTAGGGCTCGACCGGACGGAAATCGGAGACGACCTTCGCAGCGAAATGGGCGGGCAACGCTATGAGTCCGGCGGAAATGCCGAGGTATTCGAGCCGGTGGACCCTGCACGCACCATGCCGCGATGGCTCGTCCTGTCCGCCATCGGCGCGATCGTATTGCTGGTGGTCGTCATGACCTGGCTCAACAACCGCTCGCTGGAGCCCGATCAGGTTCAGGCGCCTTCGCCGGAGGCCGCGGCGACGGCACCGGCGCAAAGCGCTCCGCAAGGACCCCAGCCGGCCCAACAGCCTAGGCAGGCGGCGAGCGGTCCGGTGGTTCTGACGGCGACCGAGCCGGCATGGATTCAGATCACCGACGGCGAGCGCACCCTGTTCTCGGGCGAGCTTGCCGCAGGGCAGAGTTTCACGATTCCGCAGGATGCGGCTGCGCCGCTGCTTAAGGCCGGCAAGCCTGAGGCCCTGCGCGTAACGGTTGGCTCTGCGACGGCGCCGCCGGTCGGACAGCCGGGCCGCGTCGCGTCCAACGTCAGCCTTGCTCCGGCGGACCTGATGCGCGGTGGGACGGCCGCGTCTCCTCCTGCGCCGGGCGGCGCGCTGCCGGGCATTCAGAACACAGCCGGCTGAAATTTCACTCGGCGCTTGGCTTAGCCAACTGTTCCGAATAGATTTTCCCGTGGGGAGGGAAAGATGAATAACGCCTTTTTCAGCACAGCCGCCGCGGCCCTGCTGGTCGCAACCGCCACGTCCGCAGTTGCGCAAGGCCAGCCGCAGTATCCGCAACTGCAAGCCCAGCCTGCCGCCACGCAGGCGTCGGTGATTAACCTCGACAATCGCATCGTCGCGCTTGAGCGCCAGCTCGCGGACCTGTTGCGGGCTGAGGAAGAGAACGGGCGCAAGCTGGGCCAGCTGGAGGCGACGCTGCAGCAGGAGCGTGAGGCGAGCGCGTCGCGCATTGCAGCGCTCGAGGCGCGGCTCGCATCGGCATCGCCCGCGTCGGTGACGGCAGCCGCGGAGCCGGAAGTCGAAAAGCCGAAGGCGGCGATCGCCAGTTCATCCTCCAAGCCCAAGGCAATCGCTGCCGTGGCGTCCTCGGACGGCGAGATCGACCCCGCGGAAGAGGCCTATGATGCCGGCTATCAGTTGTGGAAGGCCGGCAAGTATGAAGCGGCGATTGGCGCCCTTCGTGCGTTCAGCTCCGCCTATCCGAACCACCGCCGGACTAGTTGGGCGAACAATCTCGCCGGGCGCGCTATGCTGGACAAGGGCGAGCCCCGCGCAGCGGCCGAAGCGCTGTTGTCGAATTATCGCGGCAACCCCAAGGGCGAGCGAGCGGCCGACAGCCTCTATTATCTGGGCCAGTCCCTGATGAAGCTCGATCAGGCAAGCCAGGCGTGCAAGGCATACTCGGAACTCGAAGCCGTTTATGGCTCGACCGTGCGCGCCGACCTGAAAAAGCTGCTTTCCGAGGCAAAGACGGAAGCCAAGTGCCGCGCATGAGCGTAGGGGATCGTCCATGGTCCCCGACAACCTGCCCGTCGAACGTTTCCGTGCTGATCTCGACGCGCTGATAGAAACAGGCGAGCGTATCGGCATCGCCGTTTCAGGCGGACCGGACAGCCTGGCGCTTCTCATGCTCGCCGCCGCCGCCCGCCCGGGCGAGATCGAGGCGGCGACAGTGGACCACGGTCTGCGTGCCGGAAGCCGCGAAGAAGCCGAAATGGTCGCGGACATCTGTGAAAGGCTTGGCGTTCCTCACGCAATCCTGGCCATCGAGTGGGATCTTCCACCGACAAGCGCCATCCAGGAGCAGGCGCGCGCGGTCCGCTACGGGGCTCTGGCGCAATGGGCTCGGGAACGGCAGCTTCGTGCCCTGGTCACGGCGCATCATCTCGACGACCAGGCCGAGACTCTGGTCATGCGCCTCAATCGCGGTTCGGGCGTGCGCGGGCTTGCGGGGATGCGGCGTGGGAGCGGCGTACCGGGCGACCAAGACCTTCTCTTGCTGCGACCGCTTCTCGGCTGGCGGCGGAGCGAGCTGGAGCGAATTTGCATCGACGGGCGAGTGTCGCCGGCGGCTGACCCCAGCAATGCCGACGATCGACACGAACGCGTCCGCATCCGCCAGGCGCTTCGCGAGGCGGAATGGCTCGATCCGGAAGCCTTGGCGAGGAGCGCGTCATACATTGCTGCGGCAGACGAGGCGCTCGAATGGGCAACGGAAAGAGAATGGTCGGAGACGGTCGAGGCCGCCGAGGGCCGGATTGTCTATCGCGCCTCGACCGCGCCGACCGATATCATGCGCAGGGTGGTGGCCCGCGCGATCGCCGAGCTGGGGACCGAAGGCGAGTGCGACGAGCTTCGCGGGCGTGAACTCGACCGGCTCATCGCCGACCTGCAGCGGTGCAACACGACGACGCTGCGAGGTGTGCTGTGCACCGGTGGGCTGGACTGGACGTTCACGACCGCTCCGCCGCGATCGAGCTGAATCGTTCGGCGTGGCCCGCGCGCCATGTCCATTGTAATAGCAGGCACGATGGGTGGGCTCGGCTACCTTTCCGTCTTGTCCGGCCTTGTTGTCGGGATCGCCTGGGCGCGAATCGTCGCCAGCGCCATCTCGATCGCTCGCGACATCCGCACGAGCGGCCAGCACCATCGCGCGCATGTTCATGCCGCGCGGCTCACCCTGCTGCTGGTCGTGCTCGTCCTGATCGACGCGGTGGCCAACTGGGCCTTCGTCGCGAGTGCCGGCTGGCATCGGAGCGGGCTTTGGCCGGTGGTCGCACTTCCGCTGCTGGGTGGCCTGTACTTCTATGCGGCGACACTGGCGCTGCCCACCGGCCCCGATACATGCACACAGATCAACGGCTGGTTCTGGATTACCCGCCGGCCAGTTCTCGTAGCGCTCCTGACCGCGGACCTGCTGTGGTTCAGCCTGTCGGACCTGGTCACGCGGCCCGATCAGATCCTGCTTGCGATTGCCGGTACGGCACTCAACATCGCAGCGATGATTGTGGCAGGCACGTCCGGCAAACTCCGTCACGCGGCAGCCGCTTTGAGCGTGCTGATCGCTGAGCGAGCGGCGCTCGCCGCCGCGTCCCTGCTCTCCTGAACGCTGTCCAAAAGCGGGGCTGTTGAATTCCCCGTTTTGCTCGAACGCTTAGCAAAGGTTAATAGAACATATACGGTGGTGCTGATTCGGGCGGCACGGCGGGGCGGCTCAGGCCTTTGTTCGCCCGCCGATTCCGGTCACGCAAAGGGGGAAGTCGGTTGTCCGAAGTGGATGTCTTTCTCTCGTACAGCAGCTCGGACCGCGAATCGGCGCGCCGATTCGCGGACAGCCTCGCTGGCGAGGGGCTGACCGTCTGGTGGGACGCCGATTTGCGCGCCGGCGAGACGTTCGACGAGGTCATCGAGAATGCGCTGAAAGCCGCCAAGAGCGTGATCGTGCTCTGGTCGCCGCGCTCCGTCACATCGCGTTGGGTCCGGGCGGAAGCTACGCTGGCCGATCGCCGCAACAAGCTTGTCCCGGTAATCATCGAGCCGTGCGACCGCCCGATCATCTTCGAGCTGACCCACACGACCGATCTTTCGAAGTGGGACGGCGTCGTCAGCGATCCGGCCTGGCGTAGCATGGTCAAGGACGTTCGGCAGCTCGTCGAGCGCGCTTCCGCGACCGCCGTCCCGAAGCCGGCCACTGTTGAGAAAGCCGCGGTGCAAAACGGCCAGCTGGAGCGGCATGACCGCGTAGCCCGGGATCGGGCGCCGCCACGCAAGCTCGACAACCTGATCTTCACGCGAGTCGGAAGCGCCAGTGCCCGCAATGGGTCGAACGGGCACGACAGCGACCTCGAAACTGACGAGGGCACACGCTTCTACACAAGCTCCAGTGGCTACGGCCTGGACCAGTTCCATTGCCTGGAACTCACCATCGAAGAGCGCGTCGAGAAGCGCTTCGTGGTCAGCCCGACCGGTCTCAGGATCGGGCGAGCCGCGCCTGCGGACGTCATCCTGGCCAATTCGCGCGTCTCGCGCGCTCATTGCCTCGTCGAGCTCAAGGATGATGAGCTTCGCGTGTCCGACCTCAGCTCCACGAACGGAACCTTCGTCGATGGAGAGCGCATCGCAGGCTCGGGCGCGCTACCGGTCGGTTCGGTGCTGAAGGTTGGTAACGTCTCCTTCAAGCATCAGCTTCGGACGAGCGCCGACGTTTAGCGACCGCGCATCCTTGCCTCGAGCAACCCGCGCATGAACCGGCCCGAATCCCTCGCGCCGAATTCCTCCGAAGCCGCCGAGGCCTGCTTTTCTTCCTTCGAGGAACTTGCGGGACGGCGCCCGCCCCGTCCACGGCTCGCGCTGAACATCGGTATCACCGGGCATCGGGCCGCTCTCCTCCCCGAAGGCGGATCGAAAGCTCTGCGGCCAGTTGTGGACGAAGTCTTCGGCAGGCTACAGGAAGCCGTCCACCGCCTGCATCTGGACCCTGAAAGCCTGTTCGACGCGGCGAGCCCCATCATCCGGCTTCACACGCCGCTCGCCACAGGGGCCGACCAGCTCGCCGCCGAAAGCGCGCAATCGCACGGGTTCCATGTGCGAGCGCTTCTGCCCTTCGCGCCTGACGTCTACCGCAACGATTTCGAAGAGGGGCGGGAGCGCGAGGAATTCGACCGCCAGCTCGATGCAGCCGCGGAGTTCTTCGCGCTCCCGTGCGAGCGGTCGGACGGTGACGGAGCCTATGTCCAGGTCGGCAAGGCGGTCATCGCCGCCGCCGACATCATGGTCGCGATCTGGGACGGACGCGCAGGTAACGGGCCGGGCGGCACCGCTCACGTCGTCGAGCTTGCCCTGGATGCCGGTGTTCCCGTCATCCACATCCAGATCGATCTCGAAACCGGAAGCGTGGCCGACGCCCGGCTGCTCGATGGCCTCGACGTCATCGACCTGACCTCCGAGCCGCTCGACGAGGCGAACTCCTACTCGAGCCTCGTGCGCAGTACGCTTGCACCCCACTCCGAGTTCGAGCGGAAACAGATTTCCCAATTCTACGCCGAGCGCGAAAAGCGGAACAACTGGCGGCTGGAATATGCCTTTCTATTGGCCCTGCTGCGAGTGAAATCGCTTCCGCGTCGGCCCTGGCGGCAAAGCTCGATTTCCGAAGACATCCGGCACGACTGGGAGGGCGTTCCGGCGACCGATCCGCCCGGAGCCCGCGAGCCGCTCGCCCGCGCCTATGGCTGGGCGAACTTCCTTGGGATCCGCTACGCGCAGCTGTTCCGCAGCGGCCATGTGACGAACTATTTCCTGTCGACGCTTGCCGTAATCCTGGCGCTGCTCGGGCTGTTGATGCCCAAGGCGAAGGTCTTGCTCGTCCTCGCGGAGCTCATGACGATCGGCCTCCTTTACCTCAACACGCAGGCAGGCCGGAGCGGCGAATGGCACCGACGATGGCTGCAGTACCGGCACCTGGCGGAATCGCTGCGGCCTCTGATCTATCTCAAGCGGACGGGTATCATCAGCACTCCGTTCCGGACCGATATCGTGCGCGGGCCCCTTGGCCGCGAGACGGGCGCGGATTGGACGCACTGGTACGCGGCGGCAATCTGGCGCCAGATGGACAGCCCGCGGGGCGTCCTCGACAGCGCCGCAATCCGCGAACTTTCGGGAGCGGTCATCCGCGAGCAGATCACGCCCCAGGCCAACTACCACCACATCAACGCCAAGCGTATGCACAAGCTCGACCATCGCCTGCATGAGATCGGCAATTTCCTGATGGGCGCCGTGATCGCCTCATGCTTCCTCTACGTCGCCGGTTATTTCGTGCTGCACGAATGGGTGGTTGGGATGACGAACATCTTCATCGTGCTGACCGCAGGGCTGCCAGCGGTCGGCGCCGCCGTCTTTGGGCTGCGCGGCCATGGCGAGCACCTGCTCACGGCGAGCCGATCAAAGCAGACCGCGCTAGGCTTGGAAAGGAATGCGGAGAGACTGAGCAAGGCGACCCGGCTCGAACCCGTTGCAAACGAGCTCCAGAGCACCGCGGCCATCATGCTTGCGGATTTGAATGAATGGACGCTCGCCTATCGCGAGCGGGCTTTGGAAGTCCCCGCCTAGTTCACCTTGTTGGACTGGTTCAGCAGGAACTGCACGTAGGCCCGTGTCTGCTTGGCCTGAGCAATAAGCTTGTCCGCCTCCCGGTCGGAACCGATGCCGCGAGCCGAGGCTTTGATCGTCGCAAGATTGTCATCGTAGCTTTTCGCAAGCTTCGCATTCGCCTTCAGCTGGCTGTCCGAGCTCCCCTTGCCCATACGGATGACCTGCTTTGCCATGCTCCGGCCGTCCGCGACGATGGAGTCGATCTGGCCGATCTTCGAAGGTGACAAGGTCGTTGCGGATGACGCGACTTCGGCCGCCACGGTGGCCGCCTGGCGCGTGGCCGTCCGAGTCGTTGCCACCGCGGCTGGCGCAACGGTCGTTGGCCCGACGACCTCGGGCCGGACCGGTGCAGCTGCCATCGCCGTTTCCGCCTTGTTGTAGGCGACCAGCGAGGCGGAGGTGAAATTCTGCGATTGGGAGAGCGCCATTCGGGCGTAATCGATTGCCTGCCCGGGTGAGTTGGCCTTCGAAACCGCGTCGGCCGCGAAACGGAGCTGATCCAGCGCAGTTCGAAGATCCCCCGCGACCTGCTGGCGGTCCTGCGGCTGACTCCCGGCAGCGTTTCTGGCCGGATCTGCCCAGGGGATTGCTGCCGACAGCCGTTTCGCCTTGGTCTCCACGTCGCGCAAAAGGCCAGCGGTGAATTCCGCGGTAGCACGGGTTGCCAGTTGACGCATTTCGGTATCGCGCTGCCGGACAGCCGCAGCCTGGGCCGGGTCGGCGGAAATAGCCTGAAGACTCTGGTACTGCTTGGCCAGCTGTTCGCTCGCTTGCGATAGGCCCGTCACTGTTTCAAGGGGCACTCCGGCCTTGGTTGCATCATCGGCAAGCGCCTTGGTCGCGATCGCGAGCATCGATAGACTGCTCGCCGCACTGCCGGACGTCCCCACCGCTTGATCCGTCGCTGGCAGGGCATCGGTCGATCGACCACCGCTACCCAGTAGCGCCCATCCGCCAACGACCGCCACTAGGGCGGCTGCAATTCCGCCGATCAAGACCGGCGACGGCTTCTTCGCTTCTTTCGGCTTCGCCGTCGCCCCGGAGGCCATATGAGGCCTGCGGATCAAATGTTCTTCGGCTGTCTTCTTGTGAGGGCCCGTCTTGCCTCGCCGCTTGGAGAGAAGCGCTAACTCGGGATCGGCCGCCTTTCTCTTTGCACCCGTCTCCTGCCCCGCGCCCTTGAAGGATACTGCGCTCGGATCTGTCGGAACCTCGGTCTCCACCGGTTCGCTCTCGCCAAAGCCGGCCACCGGCGCGACTGGGACGATCTCCTCGTTCGCAAGCTCGTGCGTGAAGACGCGCGTCGCGTCAGCATCCTCGTCAGCGACCGCAACCGAGCGCTTCGACTTGCGGGCTGGCGCACCGAACGTGTCGAGCCATTCGGAGATGGACTGCGGACGCTCCTGCGGCCGGATGGTCATGGCCGCGTCGATCGCGGCCAGGAACTTCCTGGTGTAGCCGGGCCACTTGCCGGCCGACAGGGATTCCCCGAGGCCGGCGTGCATGCGCTCGAGCACTTCCGGCGGCTTCTGGCCGGTGACGCACTCGTACAGCACGACTCCCAGCGCGTAGATGTCGGTCCAGGGCCCCTGCGGGTACGTTTTCACATATTGTTCAAGCGCGGCGTAAGGCGGGGTGTGAAAGGTGACCTTGGTGCTCGTCGCCTCGGCCGCTTCGAACCGGGCCGAGCCGAAGTCGATAAGCACCGGACGGCCGTCGTCCGTGATGAGTATGTTCGGCGGTTTGATATCACGGTGCAGGACACCCACTCGATGCGCCCGGTCGAGACCCTCGGCAATGGGCTGGATGATGTCCCACAGGCTGCGTTCGTTGAATTTCACGCCCTGCTTCAGCATCTTAGACAGAGCGACGCCGTCTTCGAAATCCATGACCATGTAGGCCGTCCCGTGGATTTCGAAGAGGCTGCGGACGCTGACGATGTTCGGATGCCTCGTCGGGGTCGACAGGTTCCAGAGGAGCTTCGCCTCCTCGACGAACTTCTTGAGCCCGAGCGCGTGGACTTCTTCAGCGTCGGAATCGATCGGAACGACCGTGTCGTCCTCATCCCGCTCGCTGATCGAACTTGGGAAATATTCTTTGATCGCGACGAGCTCGTCGAAATAGATGCCTCTGCCCTTGTAGACGATGCCGAAGCCGCCGACACCGAGCACTTCCTCCAGGCGCCACTCGCGCAGCACCGTCCCCGCGGGCAAGGCCTTGTTACTGTAGGGCTTGTTCATCAGCGACCCCGCTGCGCAAACATGCACAAATCGAAATCGCATGAACAAAAATTAATTGCTAGTCTGACCGTGCTTCAACACGAGAGGGGCTGCTTTGGGCTTCGAATGCGCCAGCCGAACCCACCCGGGCCTGAAACGCAAGGTCAACGAGGACTCGATCCTCGTTCGCACCGACCGGGGCCTCTGGGCGGTTGCCGACGGAATGGGCGGCCACGAAGCAGGCGACGTCGCAAGCGCGAAAGTGGTCGAAGCCCTCGCGCTCGTTCCGCCCCACTCCGCGATGGAATCCTTTGTCGGGGACTCCATCTCCGCCCTGCAGACCGCCAATTCGGAACTCATCAGGCTCGCACGGACGACGCAACGTCCGCGAACAATTGGAACGACCATCGTCGGGCTCGTGATCTCCCGGGAAACCTTCGCCTGCTTCTGGGCGGGCGATAGCCGCGCCTATCGCATCCGCGACGGCGAGATCGCGCAGCTCACCCGCGACCACAGCCTGGTCCAGGGGCTGGTCGACGCGGGAATGCTCGACCCGGCGGAAGCCGAGGATCACCCCAATGCCAATGTCGTAACCCGCGCCGTGGGCGCCTCTGAAACGCTGGAGGTCGACACCAGCAGCGGCGATGCCCATTCGGGCGACACGTTTCTTCTGGCGAGCGACGGGCTGACCAGGGTCGTGACCGATGACGAAATCTATTCAGAGCTTACGTCCGCGCCGATCGAGGCAGCGGCGGACAGCCTGCTCCAGACGGTCCTGTCTCGCGGCGCTCCGGACAATGTCTCCTTGATCCTCGTTCGGCTAAGCTGAAATTGCGACCAACTCGCGAGCAGACATGATTCAGCGTCCTTGTGCGGGAGTGCGAAGATGATCTTCATGGGCGGTTCCAGCGGTTGTTCCTGGCGTTCCGACGGACGCGGCGGGTTCAACGGCGACGGATGCGACGTTCACGGTCACATGTGGCGATCCGATGGACGCGGCGGCTTCAACGGCTTCGGGCTCGGCATCGGCCGCGAGGTCTGGCAGTCGGACGGCCAGGGCGGGTGGATCGCTGTCGGCGGAGAGATCGACGGCGAGGCGTGGCATTCCGACGGAAACGGCGGTTTCAACGGCTACGGGCCGAGGATAAACGGTCAGCGCTGGTGCTCCGACGGGAATGGCGGCTGGTACGGTGTCGGTGGCGAGATCGAAGGCCGGCACTGGCGCTCCGACGGCAATGGCGGCTGGGATATCTCCTAGCAGCACGACCGCTCGGTTCCCCGTCCCGAAACAGGTCATTGCCGGCGCCGCCGCGACGGAGCCAAAAGCCTGTGATATCATTGTCATTAAGGTACGAGCGCCTATCTTGCGTTCGAACAATGGCCGAAGTGCCCCCAAGAGAGGCGAGATGAACGAGAAAAAGCCGTCGAATCCCTGGGCAAAGAGCCTGCTCATCTGGGTGGGGATCCTGTTCGGGCTCGTGGTCTTCGTGCAGATGATCGGCGGCGGCTCCAAGGCCGCGACCGGCGAGACGATCCCTTATTCCGAGTTCGTCCGGCAGGTGGACGAACAGAACGTCCAGTCCGTCACGACCTCCGCGACCGCGAGCGGCAACCAGGTCATCATCGGCAAGCTGGCGAACGGCCAGAATTTCAGAACGACGGCCCCGGCCGACGCGCAGGTCACCGAGCGACTCATCCAGAAGGGCGTCCAGGTGCAGGCCAAGGAGGCCGAGCAGTCGAGCTTCTGGCTGATCCTGCTCTACCAGTCGCTGCCTTTCCTCCTGATCCTGGGCATCAGCTTCTTCGTGATGCGCCAGATGCAGAAGAACGCGGGTTCCGGCGCAATGGGCTTCGGCAAGAGCCGCGCACGCATGCTGACCGAGAAGCAGGGCCGCGTGACCTTCGCCGACGTCGCCGGCATCGATGAGGCTCGCGAAGAGCTTCAGGAGATCGTCGAGTTCCTGAAAGATCCGGGCCGCTTCGCGCGCCTCGGCGGCAAGATCCCGAAGGGCGCCCTGCTGGTGGGCTCGCCCGGCACCGGCAAGACGCTTCTCGCCCGCGCCATCGCGGGTGAGGCGGGCGTTCCTTTCTTCACCATTTCCGGCTCGGACTTCGTCGAGATGTTCGTCGGCGTCGGCGCCAGCCGCGTCCGCGACATGTTCGACCAGGCCAAGAAGTCGGCGCCGTGTATCGTCTTCATCGACGAGATCGACGCGGTCGGCCGCCATCGCGGAGCCGGCCTTGGCAACGGCAACGACGAGCGCGAGCAGACGCTCAACCAGCTGCTGGTCGAGATGGACGGCTTCGAGGCGAACGAAGGCATCATCATCATCGCCGCGACCAACCGTCCGGACGTTCTCGACCCGGCGCTCCTGCGCCCGGGCCGTTTCGACCGTCAGGTGGTCGTCCCGCGCCCCGACATCGACGGGCGCGAGCAGATCCTCGCCGTGCACATGAAGAAGGTCCCGCTGGCTCCCGACGTCGATCCGCGCATCATCGCGCGCGGCACTCCGGGCTTCTCCGGCGCCGACCTCGCCAACCTCGTCAACGAGGCCGCGCTCCTCGCCGCCCGCAAGGGCAAGCGCCTGGTCGCCGCCCAGGAATTCGAGGAAGCCAAGGACAAGGTGCTGATGGGCACCGAGCGCAAGTCCATGGTCATGACCGAGGACGAGAAGCGCATGACCGCCTACCATGAGGCAGGGCATGCCGTGGTCGCTCTTCACGAGCCCGCCTCGGACCCGATCCACAAGGCAACGATCATCCCGCGCGGCCGAGCGCTGGGAATGGTCATGCGCCTGCCGGAGCGCGACAATTACAGCTACCACCGCGACAAGATGTACGCGAACCTCGCCGTCTCCATGGGCGGCCGCGTCGCCGAGGAGTTGATCTTCGGCTACGAGAAGGTCAGCTCGGGCGCGTCGTCCGACATCAGCTATGCGACCGGTCTTGCTCGCGACATGGTGACCCGCTGGGGCATGTCGGACGCGCTTGGCCCGCTGCAATATGCGGAAGCAGATGAGGAGGTCTTCCTCGGCTATTCGGTCAATCGGCAGAAGAACATGTCGAACGAAACCGCTCAGGCGATCGACAAGGAAATCCGCCGTATCGTCGAGCAGGGATATGACCGCGCGAAGCACGTGCTCGAGGAGCACCGCGAACAGCTCGAGACGCTCGCCAAGGCGCTGCTAGAATTCGAGACACTCTCCGGCGACGAGATCAAGGTGCTGATGGCCGGCGGAGCCATCGATCGCGGCGGGCCGAAGGGTCCGACGATCCCGGCTGCGGGCTCGTCGATCCCGAAGGCCAAGCGGCCGGCATCAGGCATCGGCGGACCGGCAACCGCCGGCGCTTGAAGCCCCTTCGCTTCGGACTAGCCGCAGCATTCCTCGTCAGCGCCTCACCCGCGCTGGCGATGGATGTCGCCACCTTCCTCGCGCGAGCCGAGAAGCTTCAGAAGAAGGGACCGATGGCCCTCTTCACGAGCGAATATCGCCTGCTGAAACGCGAGGCCGAAGGGGCCGGCGACCAGCTGAAGGCGGAGAATGCAGCACTTGTCAAAGCGGGAAAGCTGACGCCCTACTGCCCGCCCAGGAAAGGCAGCCTATCCAGCAGCGAGCTACTGAACGGCTTCCGCGCCATTCCTGCCGCCGACCGCCCGCGCACGAGCGTGAAGGACGGGATGCGCATCTATCTTGCTAAGAAGTGGCCCTGCCGGCGCTAGTCGAACAGGCCTAGGCCGAAGAGCATCAGCAGGAACAGGCCTAGCGCCAGCGTCGCGAACGCCATCAGCAGTACCGTGCGGATAAGCGCCCCGCCGCTCGAAAGCCCATAGGTGCCCTTGAGCTGGCGATAGATATGGATTGGCGGGATCAACATTGCGAAGCCCGCAACCTGAGGCAATCCGGCCAAGCCAATCAAGACCGCCGTCACGACCAGCAGGGTCATGAAACTCAGCGAATAAGTTACGAAAACCGTGTGGTCGTAGAGCCGAAAACGGCGACTGAATGGGAACAGCAGCCAAAGGAACGGCACCGACAGCGGGATCAGCATCCAGCTGAATTTGTACGCGTTGGTCTTGAGCTTGTAGAACAGGAGGTCCGGGTTCCTGCCAGCTTTCTCGATCGGCTCGCTCAGCCAGCTCGGGGCACTGATCTCGGTCTTCGCGATCCGTCCAATCTCACCAGCCTGGACCCCCCGCATGATCGCCGACTCCCGCTCAAGGTCGACAATTTTCGCGTCGAAATTTGCGGTCGAACGGCCCGCTCGAACTGCGGAGTCACGCTCGCGCCGGAGCTGCGCGATCTGTCGCTCATTGGTCGCGATGCTCTTTTTCAGCTCCACTGGCGCGGCCGGATCGATCTTCGGCGAAAGGCTTCCGCTGAAGCTTGCAACCGCAAACATCAGGAAGATGGAAAAGAGGAACAGCGCCATCGGCGAGACGAATTTCGCCCGCTCGCCATCGATGTAACGCCGAGTGAGCTCGCCCGGCCGCCAGGCGAGCATCGGAAGGGTATGCCAGATCTTCCCTTCGAAATGGAGGACGCCGTGCAAAAGGTCGTGCCAGAAGGCGTGCAGCGTCCGATGGACGTGCGCTCTTTGCCCGCAAGCATGGCAATATTCGCCGGCCAGATCCGCACCGCAGTTCAGGCAATTATTCTCGTGCGTGTGTCCGTCGTCGCCCAAACCCGTGCGCGGCTCGACGGCCCGCGCCAGTACCGCGCCCGTCGCTGCATCACCGATCGCCTCGAGATCAGGCATGACTTGTCCCCCTTCGCGGACATTATGCGCGCTCCGGCGCTCATGCTAGCTCCGCACCCATGAAGCGCATCGGCCTCCTCGGCGGCTCGTTCAACCCGGCGCATGTCGGGCACAGGCGCATCAGCCTTGCGGCCATGGACGCGCTCGGCCTCGACGAGGTCTGGTGGCTGGTCTCGCCCGGCAATCCGCTGAAGGCGAACGCCAAGGACATGGCCTCGTTCAAAGATCGCTTCGCCTCAGCGCAGGCCGTGGCGCGGCGTTCGCGCATCCGCGTCACCGACTTCGAGCGAAGGGAGGGCACGCGCTACACCGTGGACACGGTGCGAAAACTGGAGCTCCGCTATCCCAACCTCCGCTTCATCTGGCTGATGGGCGCGGATACTGTGGCCGAATTTCATCAGTGGAAGCACTGGCGCAAGCTTGCGGAATCACTCCCAATTGCGGTGATTCACCGGCCCGGTTATGATCGCAAGGCCCACGCGGCGCGCGCGATGGGCTGGCTAAGGCGGTTCGTCCGACCGTCCAGCCAGGCGAAGAATTGGACGGATTGGAGTGCACCGGCGATTTTATTGCTTCGCCTGCCGCCCGACCCAACCTCCGCCACCGGCTTACGCGCGCACGATCCCAACTGGCATGAACGGTTCGCGGACCCCGAACCGGGTTCCAAACGTTTCGCATTGCCAACTTCTGTCAGGAGAGCACTTGCCCGACCGTCCCACTGAGATCGCCGAAACCGGCCGTCCCGAGATTGAAGTCGAAGACCTCCATCGCCTCGTCCTCCAATCTCTAGACGATGACCAGGCGGTCGAAGTCGTATCCATCCCGCTCGCAGGCAAATCGAACATCGCCGATCATATGGTGATCGCTTCCGGCCGCTCGACGCGGCAGGTCGCGTCGATGGCGACGAAGCTTGCTGACCGGATCAAGCAGCAGTTCGGGCGAATCGCCCGGATTGAGGGTTTACCTGCGGCTGACTGGGTATTGATCGACGCGGATGATGTGATTGTTCACCTATTCCGTCCCGAAGTGAGAAATTTTTACAATTTGGAACGAATGTGGGCCTTCGGCGATGAAGCCGATAGGAGCGCAGCTGTTCGCGGGTAAGGGGCTAATGCGTCTCATTGCTGTCTTTCTCGGGCTGCTGGCCTTTGCGTTACAGCCCGTACACGCGGCGTCCTCGCCGAAGCTCACGAGCCTGGAGCAGCAGCTCAGGTCGCTCGTAGGCTCGCAAACGAGCGACGTCGGTGTCGCCGCGCTCGACCTCACCACCGGTGAGACCGTAAGCATTAACGGCAACACGGCCTTTCCGATGGCCAGCACGGTCAAGGTCGCCGTCGCTGCTGCTTACCTTAGCCAGGTCGACCACGGCCGCCGCACGCTCGACGATCGCATCGCCGGACAGTCCGCCTATCGCCTGATGGAGCGGATGATGATCCACAGCGACAATCACGCGACCGACCTTCTTATCCGCGACCTTGGGGGGCCAAAGGGCCTGCAGGACTGGGTCGAATTCAACGGCCTGCACAACCTGCGCGTCGACCGGACGATCGCGCGCCTTCTCGCCGACCGGCGCGATCTTTGGGATTTCCGCGATTCCAGCACGCCGCTGGCCATGGTCGAACTGCTCCAGAGGCTGGACAAGGGCAACGTACTGAAGCCGACGAGCCGTTCGCTGCTGCTCGACTTCATGGGCCGGTGCGCGACCGGCAAGAACCGCATCCGCGGCATGCTGCCCTGGGGGACGCGGGTCGAGAACAAGACGGGCACGCTCAACGGCTACACGGGCGACGTCGGCTACATCACCCTCAACAACGGTCGCAGGATTGCAGTCGCGATGTTCGCTCGCGGCGGAAACAACCGGCCGCGCACGATCGCCGAGGCTGCGCGCGCGATCTACGACGGCTTCACCAGCCTGTTCAGCTGGCCAGCGTTCGGGAGCGGATATCCGGTGACCGGCCGGAACTGAGGTTCATTGCTCCTCCACATCATCGCTCGAGGGAAAATCGGCCGATCTCCCGAAGCCGAACTGGTCGACCGTTATCTGAAGCGCATTGCCTGGCCGGTGAGACTTACCGAGCTGAACGAGCGCGCTCCCGTGCCGCCGCCGCCGAGTGGAGCCGCCACGATCCTGCTCGACGAGAAGGGAGATGCGCTTTCGTCGGTCGAGCTCGCGAAAAAGCTCGAGCAATGGCGTGACCGGGGCGTTCGCGAGGCGCGCTTCGTGATCGGGGCAGCCGACGGCCATTCGACTGCGGAGCGCTCGGCGGCCGACGTTCTCATGTCCTTTGGACCGGCCACCTGGCCCCACCTGCTCGTCCGGGCGATGCTCGCCGAGCAATTGTTCCGCGCCACATCAATCCTTGCGAACCACCCCTATCATCGCGAAGGTTGAGGCATGCACCGCCTCGGCCTCTTCTTCACGGTCATTTCCGCTTCGCTGCTCGTTGCTTCGAGCGGGCGAACTCAGGCCGGTGAACCGCTTGAATTAAGTGCAAGACGGGCGCTGGCGGAAGCCCGTGCCGCCGAGGCCCAGGTCGCGAAGCTGCAGAAGGCGGCGGACCAGGCGCAGGACGAAGTCGAGCGTATCCGTGCGCAGCAGGCTGCAGCGGCGGAAGCCATTGCGGCCGCCGAGGCCCGCATCAGCGCAGCCGACGCGTCCGGCCGGATCATAGCGGCTCAGGTCGCAGCGCGCCGAGAGCGGCTGCGCCAGGAGCAGGCCCCTGCGACGGCGCTTCTCGGCGGCCTCGCGGTCATGGCCGAGCGCCCGCCTCTTCTCGCGATCCTGGATCAGGGCTCGACGCGGGAATTCGTCCGCGTGCGCCTTCTGCTCGATTCCACACTGCCCGTCATTCGTGCCCGCACGGCATCCCTGCGCGCCGAGCTCAGCCGTGGCCGCCAGCTTCAGAAGAAAGCGGAAGACGCCCGCACCGACCTCGTCGGCAGCCGCAACGCGCTCGGGGAGCGCAAGCAGGAATTCGCGGCGCTGGAGGCAAAGGCTGCAAAACTGGCCGAGAAACGCGGCGGCGAAGCCCTCGGGGCCGGGGACGTCGCGCTCGCTCGCGGCGAGGAGGCCGCGATGCTGACCAGCGAAGTTCGGCGGAGCAGCTCAGCGCGGCAAATTTCGGCAGAATTTTCGCGCCTCGCACCTCCTCGGGCCCGGCCCGGCACAACGAGGGCGCGCAATGACGCGCCATTTGCCTACCAACTCCCGGCTCCGGCGCCGGTCACGGAAGGATTGGGTGCCGTTGCTCCCAACGGCGTGAGGTCGCGGGGCTTGACGCTGGCGACGTCTCGCGGAGCTGCGGTCACGGTGCCCGCGTCCGGAACGGTCCGCTTTTCAGGACCCTTCAGAAGTTATGACGCGGTGGTCATCATCGACCATGGCGGCGGCTGGATGAGCCTGCTCCTGAACGTCGCCTCTCCCTCCAAGCCGGGTGAGAAAGTCCAGGTCGGTCAGCCCCTTGGCCGTGCAATTGGTCGAATAGGCGTGGAATTGTCCCGAAATGGGCACCATGTCTCTCCTGCTCTCATCGCAGGTTCATCTCAAAGCCTGTCAAACGGCCCGAAAGAGAGTTAGGAAGTAAGCCGAACGTCCCGGGACATGAAGACCATGAAGCTGACTAGCAAATTGCTTCCGCCGCTCGCTCTTGCAGGAGCGCTCGCGCTGGTGCCGGTGACTACGAGTTCGCTGGCTGCCGCGGACTCGGCCAACTACCAGGAGCTCGAGACGTTCATGAGCGTCTACGAGCGGGTGAAGTCGCAATATGTCGACCAGGTCGACGACCATACGCTGATCAAGGGCGCGATCGACGGCATGCTCGCCTCGCTCGACCCGCATTCGAGCTTCGTTGAGGCGACCGATTTCGATGTTCTCAAGGCCACGACCGACGGCAATTACGGCGGGCTGGGGATCACGGTCGGAGTCGAGGACGGCGCGGTGAAGGTCGTCTCTCCGATGGAGGACACGCCGGCATGGCGCGCCGGGATCAAGTCGGGCGACTACATCACGCACATCAATGGCGAGCTGCTCTACGGCCTCACCCTCGACGAAGCCGTCGAGAAGATGAAGGGCCCGCCCGGAACCAACGTCAAGCTGAGCATCGTCCGCCCCGGGACGCGACAAGCCGTTCGACGTCTCGGTTGTCCGTGAACGCATCGAGCTTCGCCCGGTGAAGTGGGAAATCAAGGACGGCATCGGCATCGTCAACATCAATTCGTTCGCCGGGAACACGGGCGACGCCACGAAGGCGGCGCTTCTGGCAATCGACAAGGCGACCGGTGGAAAGCCGCTGGGATACGTCGTCGATCTCCGCTCCAACCCGGGCGGCCTGCTCGACCAGGCCATCGACGTGAGCGACGCCTTCCTCGAGCGTGGGGAAATCGTCTCGCAGCGCGGTCGGGCGAAGGACGACATCGAGCGCTACTATGCGACACCCGGCGACATGGCCCACGGCCTTCCGGTCGTTGTTCTGATCGACCCCGGCAGCGCCTCGGCGGCCGAGATCGTCGCGGGCGCGCTTCAGGACCACCACCGCGCGCTCGTCCTGGGCGAGCGGAGCTTCGGCAAGGGCTCGGTACAGACGGTGCAGATCATGGGTCCGAAGTCGGCTCTGCGGCTGACCACGGCGCGCTACTACACGCCGTCGGGCCGTTCGGTTCAGGCCGGCGGCATCGATCCCGACATCACCGTGCCGCAGCTGACCGATCCGGACTTCAAGGACCGCAAGGTCGTGCGTGAGGCGGATCTTCGCCGTCACCTGCTCGGCCAGGCCAAGGTCGACGACAAGCTTCTCGAGGAAGACGATTTCTCGAAGGACCCGCGCTTCAACTTCACGGCCGCTGAGCTCGAGAAGAAGGGCGTGAAGGACTTCCAGCTCGACTATGCGCTCCGCACGCTGAAGCGGCTGGGAACGCGCGGGACGAACGTCGCCGCGGCGGGCACGCCCAAGAAGTCCTAAGGTGAACGAAGCAGCGCTGGCGCCGAGGCGCGGAATGCTGAGGACCGGAAACGCCGAGGCTGCAAGGCTGCTCGCGCTCCTGCTACCGTTGGGGCTGCTCGGCGGCGCGCTCGGCTCGCAGTACATCGGCGGACTTCATCCTTGTGAGATGTGCTACTGGCAACGTTGGCCGCACGCCGCCGCGATCTTGCTGGCCGCTCTGGCCTTCACCGGCCCGGCCGCCTCGTCGCGGTCTCGCACGCTGACCCTGCTGGCGGCCGCCTCGATCGTCATATCCGGCGCGATCGGCGTCTATCATGCGGGCGTTGAAGTCGGGATTTTCGAGGGCATCACGACCTGCTCGACGACCCGCGGAATGACCCTGCAGGACATCGTCAGCGCCCCGCTGGTCCGCTGCGACCAGGTGCAATGGTCACTGTTCGGGATTTCAATGGCCGGCTGGAACGCAATCCTTTCGCTCGGCGGAGCGACCCTGATCGCCACGCTCGCCCTGAAAGCCGGCCGCGCATGAGCCCCTGGCGCCCAGGCCAGCGGCGCGCCGACACGACGTCGATGGTCCGCGTCGACCAGGCGGGCGAGTTCGGCGCGACCCGCATTTATGCCGGGCAGCTCGCAGTCCTTCGCCGCAATTCGCCTGCGGCCAAGCTGGTCACGCGCATGGCCGACCAGGAACTGCGGCATCTCGACCGGTTCAACGCGGTGATGGCCGAGCGAAGCGTCCGTCCTACTGCCCTTCAGCCGGTCTGGAACGTCGCGGGATTCGCCCTTGGGGCAGCGACGGCGCTGATTTCCGAAGAAGCCGCGATGGCTTGCACCGAGGCGGTCGAGATCGAAATCGACCGGCACTACGGAAAACAGCTGGATGAGCTGGGCGAGGACGATCCCGAGCTAGCGGCCGATATCGCCGAATTTCGCGCCGACGAGCTGGAGCATCGCGACGTGGCGCGCGAAGCCGGCGCCGCGAATGCGCCAGGCTATCCCTTATTGACCCTTGGCATTCGTGCGGCATGCCGTGTCGCAATCGGGTTGTCGAAACGCATTTGAGGAACCACGAGCGGTCGTCGGCCGCTGTTACGCTTGGAAGGACCAGTAATGACGAAGCTTGCAGCCCCACTTGCAGCCGCTGCGCTAGTCGCGGGCTTCGCCGCTCCACCGGCGCTCGCTCAGACCGCCAATGATCGGGTCAACGAGATCATCGTCTACGGCACCGATCCCTGCCCGCGCTCGACCGACGATGAGGTCGTCGTCTGCAAGCGCGTCGGCGAAGAGGAGCGCTACCGCATTCCCGAGCGCCTGCGCGAGGGCGGAACCCTGCAGGAACGCACCGCCTGGGCCAAGAAGGTGCGCAGCATCGAGCGCGTAGGCCGCACCGGGCCCCAGAGCTGCTCGCCCGTCGGCCCCGCCGGCTACACCGGCTGCATGGAGCAGATGATCCGCGACGCCCGCGAGGAAAGCAACGAGGCGGTCCAGCAGCAGACCGCTCCGCAGGACTAAGCGCCTACCTCAGCCCGTCGTCCGCTCCGAGGCGATCCAGGCATTGATCTGTGCGTCCAGCGCATCCAGCGGCACGGCGCCCTGCCCAAGCACGGCGTCGTGGAACCGGCGAACGTCGAACTTCGGCCCGAGCTGCTGTTCCGCGCGGGCGCGCAGCTCCTCGATCTTGCGCTTGCCGATCATGTAGGCCGTCGCCTGCCCGGGCACCGAGATGTAGCGGTTCACCTCCGCGTCGATGTTCGCGTCCGTGAGGGTCGTGTTGTCCTTCATGTAG
The DNA here is from genome assembly GCA_963829625.1 of uncultured Alphaproteobacteria bacterium. Taxonomy (GTDB): domain Bacteria; phylum Pseudomonadota; class Alphaproteobacteria; order Sphingomonadales; family Sphingomonadaceae; genus Sphingomicrobium. The sequence continues at coordinate 384,030 of CAWHJH010000009.1, forward strand.
GCAACGGCCCTTGCCTTGTCCCAGCCCTTGGAATGGATGCCCGTGTCGACCACCAGCCGGGTCGCGCGCCACATCTGATAGCCCAGGCGTCCCATGTCCTTCTGCGGCGTGTCGTAAAGGCCCATGTCGACGCCGAGCCGCTCCGAATAGAGGCCCCAGCCTTCCACGAAGGCGGTGAAGAAGGTCGTCGCCTTGCGCCACGCGGGCATCTCCAGCTCCTGCTGGATCGCGATCTGCATATGATGGCCGGGCACCGCCTCGTGCACCGACAGCACCGGGATCTCCCACAGAGGCCGCTGGTCGAGCTTCGTCGTGTTGACGAGATAATAGCCGGCGATCCCGCCTTCCGGACTGCCTTGCTGATAGCGGGCCGTGGTGTCGGTCGGGGCAGTGGCGGCGGTCATCGGGCGGATGCCGTACGGCAGTCGTGGAAGCCGGCCGAAGTAGCCGGGCATCTTCCCGTCGATCGCCTTGGTGACGATCGCCGTCTTCTCCATCAGCTCCTCGGGCGTCGTCACGTACCATTTCGGATTGGTGCGCATGTCGGCGATCATCGCCTCGCGGCTGGCGAAACCCGCCTTCTTCGCGACCTGCTCCATCTCCGCCCGGATACGCGCGACCTCCTGCAGGCCGATCTGGTGGATCTGGTCGGGTGTAAGATTGGTCGTCGTGTGCTGACCGACCAAGGCCGCGTAATAAGCATTGCCGCCTGGTTGGGCGGACACAGAATCGACTTTTCGGCACTTCGGCAACAGCTGCTTCTCGGCAATGCCCGAGAAGTCGCGATAGGAAGCCGCGACCGGTCCGCCGATCACCTCGCGCGCACGCGCCTGCAGGCTGGACCAGTCGGCTTCGGAAACCGCCGGCGGCCGGGTCGCGGCGAACGGACCGTAGAAAGGCGACTTGGTGACGTCCGCAGGGACCAGCCCGACGGTCGATCCGGGCAAGGTCCTCATCCATTCACAGGCCTGCGTGAAGCCTTCGTTCGCGGCCTTGACGCTCATGTCGCCGTAGGCCTTCATCCGGGCGGGCACGAGCGCGAGCCGCGCGAGATAATTGTCGTAATCCTCCTTGGTCCGCATGGGGATGTTCTCGCCCATGGTCGCAAGGAACTCGTGATAGCTGCCGAGCGAGGAGTAGAGCAGCTGGCGCTGGCCAAAGCGGTTGAGCGCGATCTGGTCGTCCAAGGTCCGCTCGAGCACGGCGCGGTTGCTCTGGTCCATCGGGCTGAGCGGGGCGGGAGGAATGGCACGAAGTCGCTTCAGCAACGCCTGGGCCTCCGCTGCCTGCCGGTCGAACTCGGCGAGGCTCAACTCGCCCAGCTGACGGTCGTAGGTCTTCACGCCGACCGAGCTTGCGACGAGCGGATTATCCTTAAGGTAGGCCGCCCAATAATCGTCCATCAGCGCGTGGAAGTCTTCGGTCGGGCCAGCAACCGCGGGCGTGGCGATCGCGATGGAAGCAGCGGTGGCGAGCGCGAACGACAGATAACGCATGTTTGTCCCCCTTTTCAGTCGGAGCGTAGCCAGGCGGCGGGAACGCGCAACGGATGTTTCGACGGACGGCAGGTGGGCGGATTGCGCTCCGTCCTTCGGCGGCTTAGCGCTTTGCATCAAGCACGAGGGGAGAGAGTGCATGACCGTTGCCGACGCCCAGCCTGACCTGGAGCATATCGACCGCTCCGATCGCGCCTTCATCGGTCATCCGAAGGGCCTCGGCTTCCTCTCTTTCACCGAGGCGTGCGAGCGCTTCTCATATTACTCCATGCAGACGCTGCTCGTGCTCTACATGGTCAATTACCTGCTCGTGCCCGGCAAGATGGAGCAGGTCGTCGGGCTCGATTGGCTGCGGGCGAACGTCTACCCCGGCCTCGAAGGCCAACCGCTCGCCTCCGCCATTTTCGGCACCTACACGGCGCTCGTCTACGCGACGCCCATTTTAGGCGGGATCATCGCCGACCGCTGGCTGGGGCGCACTCCTACGCTGATCATCGGCGGGGTGCTCATGGCCATCGGCCACTTCCTGATGGCGTTCGAGCCCGCATTCCTTCTCGCTTTGTTCGCGCTCCTGCTTGGCGTCGGCGCATTCAAGGGGAATATCGCGAGCCAGGTCGGTGCGCTTTACCAGGCGAACGACCTGCGCCGCGCGATGGCGTTCCAGATCTTCTACATCGCCATCAACGTCAGCGTGATCGCCGCGCCGCTCGTCTCGGGCACGCTCGGCCAGAAGGTCGGCTGGCACTACGGCTTCGGCGCCGCCGGCGTGGTGATGGTTCTAGGCCTGCTCATCTATCTTGCCGGACGGCCGTTCCTACCGTCCGACGAGCGCCCGACGCGGGCGGAGCGAGCACAGCGCGAGAAGCTCTCGCGCGGCGACTGGATCTGCGTCCTTTATCTCGTATTCCTGATTCCGGTGCTGGCGATCTCGCTGCTGACCAATCAGGAGATCTTCAACGCCTATCTCATATGGGGCGACCAGCATTTCGACCTGAGGTTCATGGGGACCGATCTGCCGAGCAGCTGGCTGATCACTCTGGACGCCACGCTCAGCTTCTCGATGCTCGTCGCCGTCGCGGCCTTCTGGAAATGGTGGGGTAACCGCCGCCCTGAGCCGGACGAGATCAGCAAGATGATCATCGGCAGCGTGTTCACCATCGGCGGCGGGCTGTGCCTGTTCATGGCTGCGCTTACCCAGCCGGAAGGCGGCAAGATCGCACTGTTCTGGCCGGTGATGTTCCACCTCCTGAACAGCATCGGCTTCGCGCACATCCTGCCGATCAGCCTCGCGCTCTTCTCGAAGATCGCGCCGCGGCAGATCAACGCGACCGTTATAGGCCTTTATTACCTGTCCTTCTTCCTGGCGAACTACACGGTGGGGCAGATCGGCCAGCTCTACTCATCCCTGCCTACGCCGACGTTCTGGCTGATCCACGTCGCCAGCGCGGCATTCGGGCTCGTCGCATTCGTGATCTTCAAGCTGGCGATCGGCAAAAGGTTCGCATCCGACACGACTGCTCCAGCCGCCGCATAGTTCAGGGTCCGGAACGGGCCGCCCCGGCCGTCGTTCAGCGGTGGACGGGAGAGACTGGTATGCCGCACGAACGAGGTCTTGTCTGGCTCACGCGCCTTGGCTTTGCCGCGCGCGGGCTCCTTTACCTGATCATCGCGTGGCTCGCGATCGGCACGGGCCGGGCGGAGGACCTAACAGGGGCGCTCGAGTATCTTCGCGGCGAGCGCGCATTGCTGATGATCATCCTGGCCGGCTTCCTCGCTTATGGTTTCTGGCGAGTGACGGATGCGATCTTCGACAGCGAAGGGCATGGCGACGGCAAGAAGGGCGCGCTCGGCCGGGCCGGTGCGGGCGCCAGCGGCATCATCTATCTCTTTCTCGCCTGGCAGGCGTGGCGTTTTCTGAAGGGCGACGGCGGCGATTCCGGCGGCGGAGCGCAGGAGCAGGCGGGCACTGTTATGGAGCTGCCGGGCGGCACCCTGCTAATCGAGATCGGCGGCATCATCCTGTTCCTGGCCGGACTGTGGCAGGTGAAGCGGGCGATCAGCGGCGATTTCTGCAAGCATCTTCGGCCCGACATCCGGCATCAGGACTGGGTGAAATGGATGGGGCGCGGCGGCTATGGCGCTCGCGGCGTCATATTCATCGTCACGGCCGTCTTCCTGATCTCAGCCGGTCTCAGCGGAGATCCCGGCGAGGCCGGCGGTATGCAGGACGCGCTGCGTTGGATGGACAGCCCGGTGAATCTGATCGTCGCGGCGGGCCTTGCACTGTTCGGCGCCTTCAGCCTGGTCGAAGCGCGTTTCCGGCAGATCAATCCGCCGCCGGTCGACCGGGTCGCTGCCTCGGTCACGTGACCGGCTAACGTTTCCGTCGCGTACGGCTAAACGTCTGTATGGACAGGGGAAGTTATAGAACATATTGAGAACGCATGCCTCAGCTGGACCTGCAGTCGAAGCTCGCGATTCTCGCCGATGCCGCGAAATATGACGCCTCCTGCGCGTCGTCCGGAACGTCGAAGCGCGACAGCCGCGGCGGCAAGGGCATTGGTTCCACCGAGGGCATGGGGATCTGCCACGCTTACGCTCCTGATGGGCGCTGCATCTCGCTGCTGAAGATCCTGCTGACGAACAGCTGCATCTTCGATTGCGCCTATTGCATCAACCGCAAGAGCTCGAACGTCCGCCGCGCCCGCTTCACGGTGGACGAGGTCGTCCGGCTCACGATCGAATTCTACAAGCGCAACTATATCGAGGGCCTGTTCCTCTCCTCCGGCATCATCCGCTCGTCTAACTATACGATGGAGCAGCTGGTCGAGGTCGCGCGATCCCTGCGCGAGGATCACGATTTCCGCGGCTACATCCATCTGAAGACCATCCCGGATGCTGATCCGGAACTCGTTCAGCAGGCGGGCCTCTATGCCGACCGCGTGTCCATCAATGTCGAGCTTCCAACCGAAAGCGGGCTTCAGCGCCTGGCGCCCGAGAAGGACAGTGCTCGCATCGAAAGCGCCATGCAGGACACGCGCGCGTCGATCGACGATGGCGAGGACGCTTCGAAGAAGTTCAAGTCCGCTCCGCGATACGCTCCGGCCGGCCAGTCGACGCAGATGATCGTCGGCGCGGACGCCGCGAGCGATGGCGACATCATCTCGCGCGCGAGCACGCTTTACGACCGGTTCCGCCTGCGCCGCGTCTATTATTCGGCCTTCTCGCCGATTCCGGATGCCAGCGCGGTGCTGCCGCTCCAGCGCCCGCCGCTGATGCGCGAGCACCGGCTCTACCAGTCCGACTGGCTGATGCGCTTCTACGGTTTCAAGCCTGCGGAGGTCGTCAGCGCGGCGGACAAGAACGGCATGCTCCCTCTCGACGTGGACCCGAAGCTCGCCTGGGCACTCAAGTTCCGCGAGAGCTTCCCGGTGGACGTCAACCGCGCGCCGAAGGAACAGCTTTTGCGAGTGCCGGGGCTGGGTACGAAAGCCGTCGATCGAATCCTGTCGTCGCGGCGCTGGCGCAAGCTGCGGCTGGACGACGTCGCCCGCCTGACGCTTTCGATTGCCAAGGTTCGCCCGTTCATCACGACTCCAGACTGGCGGCCGACACAGCTTACCGATCGCGCGGACCTCCGCTCGCTGTTCGTGCCGAAGCAGAAGCAGCTGGAGCTGTTCGCGGGCTGATCGTGCTGAGCGAAGGACCGATGATCGACGCCCATCGCGTCACTCTGGCGTCCGAGGACGATTTCGAAGGCTGGCGCGATGCGGCCCGCGATCTCGCCGAGGCGGGCGTGCCACCGGAGGCGGTGGTCTGGCGGGTCGACGGAGCCGAGGACGATCTGTTCGCGACGGAGGCGCCGCAGCCGAGGGGCGCGAGCTTCGCCGTTCCCCGAGCCTTCATCGATCTGGCGAAGAGCGTCGTCTGCCATTCTGACCCTCAGCGCTTCGCCTCGCTCTATGCGATGCTGTGGAAGCTGCGTTCAAACCGAGGGGCGATGGAGGACCGCGCCGATCCACTGCTCGACCGGCTGGAGCGGCTTGCCAAGGAGGTCCGCCGCGATGTGCACAAGATGCATGCCTTCGTCCGCTTCCGCGAAGTGGATCAGCCTGACGACACGACACGCTTCGTCGCCTTCTTCGAGCCGGAGCATCATATCGTCCGCCACACCGCCGGCTTCTTCGTGCGCCGCTTTACCAACATGTGCTGGTCGATCCTTACGCCCGACCTTTCGATCCACTGGGACGGCGAAAGCTTTGAGCGAAGGCCCGGGCGCGACCCGTGCCGAGGCGCCCGGCGGCGATCCGCTCGAGGCGATGTGGAAGACCTATTACGCGTCCATCTTCAACCCCGCCCGGCTAAAAGTCGGCGCGATGCTCAAGGAGATGCCGAAGAAATACTGGCGCAACATGCCGGAGACCTCGCTCGTTCAGCCGCTGATTGCCGGTGCCCGCGCGAGGGAGATCGAGATGATCGCAAGATCGAAGAGCGATGACCGCCGCTGCCGCCGAGGGGCTGAAGGGCGCGCTCGCCGCCGAACGGAAGATCGCACCGGGCGGAAACCTTCGCGCGTCATGGGAGGCCCTGTTCAAGGAAGCGCGCGGCTGCACGCGGTGCGACCTCTACAAGCACGCGACGCAAACCGTCTTCGGCGAAGGGCCGCTCGACGCGTCCATCATGTTCGTGGGCGAGCAGCCCGGCGATCAGGAGGACCTCGCCGGCCGCCCCTTCGTCGGTCCCGCAGGACAGGTGTTCGACGAGGCGCTGGAGAAAGCGGGCATCCAGCGCTCCGAGGTTTACGTCACCAATGCGGTCAAGCATTTCAAGTTCGAGCAGCGGGGCAAGAAGCGCATCCATTCCAAGCCCAATGCCGGCGAAATCGAGGCCTGCCGCTGGTGGATTGATCAGGAACGCTCGTTGATCCGCCCACCCGTAACCGTCGCGCTGGGGGCGACGGCGGCGCGCTCGATCCTCGAAAAGGTCGTCACCATCAGCCGCGTCCGCGGCTCACCGATCGCGCTTCCCGAAGGCGGAGAATGCTGGGTGACGGTTCACCCCAGTTTCCTCTTGCGCATCCCGGAGCCCGAGCGGCGCGTGGAGGAGCGGCAAAGGTTCGTCGACGACCTCAAGCGTATCCGCGACCGCGCCGCGAGGCTTGCCGCCTAGAACCCGAACCGAAGCTGCGCCTTTACGGTTCGCGGAGCGCCCGGAGCGATGTTGTTGTCGCTGTGGGCGGTCGGAAAATAATCGGCGCCGAAGATGTTCTCGACGTTGATCTGCGCCTCGATGCCCCGCATCACCTTATAATAGGCGGCCGCATCGACCCGAGCGTAGCTTGGAAGCTTCACCGTGTTGCTGATCGATGCGTAGGACTTCGACCGGGCGATCACGCCGAGGCCGAGGCCGAGTGCGTTCGACACGTCGTAGCGGTTCCAAAACGAGAAACTGTGGCGCGGCACCAGCGGCACCTCGCGGCCCGCCGGAGCCGCCGCGGTGGTCTTGGTGATCTCCGCCTTCTGGTAGGCATAGCCCGCCGAGACCTGCCAGCGGTCGCTAATGCTCCGCTCCAGCCCCATCTCGATGCCCTTGCTGCGCTGCGCGCCCGTCAGCACCGTCTGGTTGGTCAGCGGGTCGGTTGCGCGCGTGTTAGTGCGGTCGAGGCGGTAGACGGCCACTGTCGCGAGCAACCCGTCGACCGGCTCCCATTTCGCGCCGAGCTCGTAATTGTCGAACCGTTCCGGCTCCAGCTCCGATGTGGTCGCGGTGAGACCACTGAATTGGTCTCCAGACTGCGGAAGATAGGAACGGCTGTAGCTGGTGTAGATCGACAGGTTGCCGCGTGGCTTGAGGATGACGCCGAGACGGGGCGACCACAATTCGTCGCGGCGGCCGAAGTCATCGTCGACCGCTCGCAAGTCGTTTACGTCAAGCTTGAAGCTGTCGAAACGCAGTCCGGCAACGATCTCCAGCCAGTCCGTCGGTCGAATCTGGTCCTGGACGTAGATGGCGGCCACGGTCGCCTCCGTCCGATTGTTCGCGTCGCTGCTAGAGGACGCGAAGATCACGTTCTTGTCGACGGTGGCATCGTCCAGCGGCGTAGTTGCACCGTTCAGGAATGTGCCGGTTTGACGATGGTTGCGGGATTTCTGGCGGCCGACCTCGAAGCCGAACAACAAGGTCTGGTCGATTCCGCCGATCCGGTTTTCCCACACCAGGTCCGTCTGGCTGAACAAATTCTGCCGGTCGTTGCGGCTGTTGTAGGCGCCCAGCGTGACGACGTCGGTCGCCGAGTTCAGCGAACTCGGGTAGATGTTCTGATAGAACTTGGAATAGTCGCCGAACGACGTCCGGTTCTTGATCGTCATCCCGTCGGCGAATTCGTGCTCGATCGCGAAAGTGCCGACGTTGACGTTCGCCTTGGAATAGCTGTCGTCGGGATCGCCGAAGAAGGTCTTGTCGAACCCTTTCAAGGGCCCGCTGCCGTCAGCCGGAACGCCGCGGTCGGCCGTCCGGCGGTCGTGGAAATATTCATAAGAGACGTCGATGCGCGTGCCTGGCCCGGCCTGGAACGCCATGGTCGGGTTTACGCCGTAGCGCTCAAGATCGACGTGGCGACGGAAACTGTCGCCATTCTCGTAAAGGCCGTTGATGCGGAAGCCCACGTTCTGACCGATCGACTGATCGAGGTCTCCGGTCAGGCGGACGCCGCCGAAGCTGTCGGTGGAGGTCAGCGCTTCGCGATAATCGCCGAAGCTGGCGCGCTTGGTGACCCGATTGACGATCCCGCCGCCGCCGCCGCGGCCGAAGATCATGGCGTTCGGGCCCTTGATGACCTCGACGCGGTCGACGTTGTAGAAATCGCGGAAGTACTGGACGTCGTCGCGGACGCCGTCGACGAAGAAGTCGGCCGTCGTGTTGTTCCCGCGAAGCGTGAATTGGTCGCGGTTGCTTTCCCCGGTGCCTGGAGTTGCGCCGGGAACGAAAGTCAGAAGCTCCGCGACCGAACGGATCGCCTGATCCTCAATCTGTTTCTCGGAAATGACCGTGAGCGCCTGCGGGATGTTGCGGATGTCGGTCTTGGTCTTCGTTGCCGTCGTCGTCGATTTGGCGCCATACTCGCCGCGCTGGCCAGTGACGATGATCGTCTGCTCGGCCGCTGCGGCGCTCGCGGCCGACGCCGACGCGGTCGCCGCTCCCGGCTCGTCAGCCTCTACTGTTGCAGCGAGGGATGGAGTGGACACACCCGCGATGAGAGCGGCGGTAAGCGATACTGTGGCAAGCCCATTCATGGGGTGGGGAACTATCGTTATTGATAGTCATTCGCAATAGCACAAATGCAACAGTCGTTCACTGAGATCGCGCTATTCACTTAAAACATTGATTTGTTTGCTTACCGCGGCGACAAAATCAGCGGCAGTCCGCCTTCCTGACGCAGGGTTACCATGCCCGAGGGGCGAACAGGCCGCCCCGGCACAGCGACGACTCGCCAATGCGCCATCCAGATCGCGAGGATCGTCAGCGCCTCGGCCATCGCGAAGCGCGCACCGACGCAGGTACGCGGACCGGCACCAAACGGGAGATATTGGAAGCGGTGCCGCTTGTCGTTTGTGCCGGGCGCGAAGCGATCCGGATCGAAGGCGTCGGGATTTTCCCACAGCTTGCAGTGCCGCTGGATGATCCAGGGCCATACCGACACTAGGTCGCCGGGCCTGATTTCATGTTCCCCGAGCATGTCCGCGGCAACCGCCTCACGATCGAAGCGCGGTACCGGCGGATAGAGCCGGAGCGTTTCCTCGACCACAGAGCGCAGGATCGGCAGCCGGTCCGGCAGCCTGGCGTCCGCACCCGCGTCGAGCGCGGTCTGGGCTTCGGCCGCGACCTTGTCCTGAAGCTGCGGCTGCTCGCTCAGCACGAACAAGGTCCAGCTCGTCAGGTTCGCGGTCGTCTCGTGACCAGCGAGATAGAATGTCGCGGCATTGTCGATCGCCAGCTCAATCGCCTCCTCGCGCGGAAAACGTTCGAGAAGCGCGTGGGTCATGGCCGTGACGAAGTCGTCGGGGGCGCTATCGCCCAAGCGCTCGCGGACGATCGCTCCGAGCGTACCCCTCAGAAACCGTTGCCCTGCCCTCCCGCGCCGGCCCCTGGGCGTGACAGGGAGCATCGGCATGCCGAGAAGGGCCTGGATCCTTGCTTCCCCGACGCCCTCCATGGCCGCGGTGATATGCTCCATCGCTTCGGGTGTCGTTAGGCGTTCGTCGCCGCTGAACAGAGCGGAGGCGATGACCCGCATCGTCGCCGTCGTTGCCTCCACGGCCATGTCGCGCGTGCCTGGCGTCCAGCCGTTCGCCATCGCGCTGCCGACTTCCGCGAACAGCGGCACCAGCGCATCGACGGCTGGAGGGGTGAAGCTCGCGGCGACGATCCTGCGCTGCGTACGCCACAACTCGCGCTCCGACGTCAGCAAACCGCGCCCGATCGTCGGCGAGAGAATCCGCTTCACCAGCCGCGGCTTCTCGTAATTCGCAGCATTGTCGAGCAGCACGCGCTGAACCCATTCGGGCTTTAGCACGACATGGACGGTGTGGCCGAGAATGTTGCGCTTGAAGTACCAGTTCTCGAACGCCTGGCTTGACCAGCCGTATACCGCCGTCCTGGCTCGCTCGCCGAAGAAGCCGCGCCAGCTCTGCACCGGCTTCGGTTGGCGCGGCGGATGCGGAGGGACCCAGAGCTCGGTCATCGCGCGACGAGGCGTTCGGCAACGGCGCGGATGCGCCCTTCCCGATCAGGCGCCATCCGGTTCGATCGTTCGTGAACGCGCTGGACGAGTTGCTCACCCGCCTTGTCGGGCGTGCCTGCGTCGAACGGCGGATGAGGATCGTACTCGAGACCCAATTGCACCGCACGGGCATATTCCTCCCCCTCGATCGCGGCCATCAGCGCAAGCGCGAAGTCGATGCCTGCAGTGACACCTCCTCCCGTCACGCGATTGCGGTCGAACACGACGCGCTCCGCGGCAGGCTCAGCATCGAACAGCATGAGATAGTCCCGCCAGGCCCAGTGGGACGTAGCCCGATACCCGCGCAGAAGACCGGCCGCTCCGAGGATCAGCGACCCGGTGCAGACGCTGGTCACCCACTGCGCGTTCTCGCCGATGCTCCGCACCCAGCCGAGGACCTCGCCATCCTCCATCACGTCGACGCAGCCGAAGCCGCCCGGCACGCACAGGATGTCCGCCTTTTCGATCTCGTCGAGCGTGGCCGTCGGCAGCAAAGCGAAGCCGCTGTCGGTCTGGACCGGATCTCGTGACCGCCAAACCAGATCCACGCGGGCGTTTCTCAACCGCGACAGCACCTGCGCCGGGCCGGTCAGGTCGAGCTGCGTGACGTTTGGATAGACGAGGAAGACGACGCGTGTAGGCTCCATGGCCCTATTCTGCAGCGAGAAGCGTCTCCGCGCTACCAAGGTCGACCGAAACGAGCCGGCTGATGCCCTTTTCGATCATCGTAACGCCGTACAGCCGATGCATGCGGCTCATCGTCACCGCATTATGGGTGACGATCAGGTAGCGGGTGTCGGTCTCCCGCGTCATCCGGTCGAGCAGGTCGCAGAATCGCTCGACATTCGCGTCGTCGAGCGGCGCATCGACTTCGTCGAGCACGCAGATCGGGGCCGGGTTGGTCAGGAACAGGGCGAAGATCAGTGCGACGGCGGTCAGCGCCTGCTCGCCGCCCGACAGGAGCGTGAGCGTCGACAGCCGCTTGCCCGGCGGCTGCGCCATGATCTCGAGCCCGGCCTCCAGCGGATCGTCGCTCTCGACAAGCTCGAGGTGCGCCTGCCCGCCGTCGAAGAGCGAAGTGAACAGGCTGCGGAAGTGTGCGTCGACCTGCCGGTAAGCGTCGAGTAGCCGGACCCGGCCCTCGCGGTTGAGGTTGCCGATCGATCCGCGCAGGCGATGGATGGCCTGAGCCAGTTCATCGGCCTCCTCCGCGCCCTTGACTCGGGCGTCTTCCAGCTCGGCGAGTTCCTGCTCGGCGACGAGGTTCACCGGGCCGATACGTTCGCGCTCGGCGGTCAGCCGTTCGAGCAGCGCCGACTGCGTATCCGCGTCGACGGCTTCATTCTCGTCGAAGCCCAGCTTCTCCGGCAGCCTCTGGGGGATGCATTCGAATCGCTCGTAACAGACACGCCCATATTCCGTGCGACGGGCTTCCTGCGCCTCCGCGCGAGCCGCGGCCGCCGCGCGCCGCTCACGGGCCGCCGACAGCGATTCGTTGGCGGTGGCGAAGGCCCCTGCCGCCTTGGCGACCTCGCCCTCCGCCGCCCGCTCGGCCTCTGCGGCCGCCGAGGTTCCACGCTCATACTCGCGGCCGCGAGCTTCCAGCTCCGCCAGCAGATCATCCAGCCGCTGCGGCTCGGGCGAAAGCTGCTCGCGCTCGGCGGCCTGCTGGCCCTGCCGCTCAACGGCAGAGGCAAGCCGACGCTTCGCATCGGCATGCCGCCTGCGCCATTCCTCCTGTTCGCGTCCGGACGCGCCATGCCGCTCGCGCGCCGCGGCCGTTTCGCGCGCGCGGGTCGCGGCCTCGGCCCGCTTGTCGGCGACCGCAGACCCCGCATCCGAAGCCCGCGACCGGGCCGCCCCGACGTCCGCTTCGAGTGCCGCGGGATCGGGCAGAGCTGCAATCACCGCTTCCGCCGCGCACAGAGCCTCCGTCGAAGCCTCCGCGACGGGCTTCAGGTCTTCGACGCGCTGCGAAACCGCCTCGCGCTGAGCGTTCAGGCGATCGATGGCCGCGGCAGCCGCATCGGCCGCACGCTCGGACTCCCGAACCTCGCGTTCCGCGGCGGAAGCGGCCCTGCGTTGCTCCTCACCTTCGGTGCGCCAGCGCTCGACATCGCCAGCCGCATTGTCGCGGGCGGTCGAGGCACCCTGGCTGGCCTCTTCGAGCTTCGGCAGCTGCTTGTTGAGGTCCGCGAGCCGGTTGGCGCGGATCAACCGCTCGGCCGCAGCCGCGCCCGACCCTGTTGAGACAAAGCCATCCCAGCGGCGCAGCACGCCATCGCGCGTGACCAGCCGCTGGCCGACCGCAAGCTGCTGACCCTCATCCTCGTCTACGACGCCGATCTGCCGCAAGCGCCGAAGCAGCTGCGCCGGCGCGCGGACGTGGTCGATCAGCGGTTCCAGCCCGGCCGCAAGAGCCGGATCGCCGGCCATTGAGTCGCTACCGGTCCAGCGCCGTGGCCCATCGCCGCCGATTGCCGCATCGGCATCCTCTCCTAGCGCGGCGGCTAGCGCGCGCTCATAGCCCGCGTCCGCTGATAGGCTCTCGATCGCCGAGCCGCCTCCATGCTGGAGCGCGCGTTCGAGCGCCTGCGCTTCCGCCCGGGCAGCCGACAGAGCCGCGCGGGCAGCGGCCAAGGCGCTTTCCGCACCGTCGCGGCGCTCTGCGGCCGCGGCGCGTTCCTGCTCGGCGGATTCCAGCTTCGTCTCGGCGACCTGCTGAGCAGACTTCGCAGCCTCGGCGCGCCTGAACGCCTCCTCACGCGCCGCCTGCTCGTTCGAGCCCGAACCCAGCGCTTCGAGCTGCGAGGCAAGCTTGTTCCGCTCATTCTCGGTCCGATCGACCTGCGCCCGAGCCGCATCCAGCGCCGCGTCCGCCACCCGGCGCTCCGCGCGCATCGCGGCCTGCCGGGTCAACAGGTCGGCAAGCGCCGCCTCCGCTTCGCGGGAACGCGTTTCCAGATCGCCGAGCTCTCGCCCGATGCGGGCCGAATGCCCTTCATCGTCCGCCAGGCGCTGCTCGATAGCCATGCGCTCGGCTTCCAACTCCGCAATCCTCGCCTCGGCATCGTGGCGAAGCGCCTCTTCACGCTCCACGTCCGACGCCAGCGAAGCATCCAGCCGGTCGAGCTCCACAAGCCGGCGCACCACGGTGTCCCGCCGCGCTCGCGTGGTCGCCAGTTCATGCGCGAGCTCCGTCGCCCGCTCGCGCGCCTGCGTCAGCTCATTGCGCCGTTGTCCAAGAAGCGCCGCGGCATGGTCCTGCGCCTGCTGAGCGTTGGCCATCGCACCCTGCAGCGATGCCACATCGGTTTCGGCGGTCTTCGCGTCTTGCCTGGCCGCGGTTGCGGCCCGATCGGCCTCGACCCAGCGGGCGTGAACCAGCCGCGCCTCGGCCGACCGGATCTTGTCCGACAATTGCCGGTAGCGTTCTGCTGCGCGCGCCTGCCGCCTCAGCTGGGACGCCCGCTGCTCCTGGTCCGAAAGCAGCTCGCCGAGCCGCGCAAGGTTGGCTTCGGTCGCGCGAAGCTTCTGCTCGGCGTCCTTGCGTCGCGCGTGCAAGCCGGAAATGCCGGCCGCTTCCTCCAGAAGGAGCCGCCGCTCGGTGGGCTTGGCGGAGATGATCGAGCCGACCTTGCCCTGGCTGACCAGCGCCGGCGAATGCGCGCCCGTGGCGGCGTCCGCAAACAGCAGGGAAACATCCTTGGCGCGGACGTCCTTGCCGTCGATCCGATAGGCGGAACCAGCGCCACGCTCGATCCGGCGCGTGACCTCGCTTTCGCCAAGCGAACCTTCCGCATCCCGGTCCCGTTCGACGAGGATCGAGACTTCGGCGAAGTCGCGCGGCGGACGGCTGGCGGTGCCGGCGAAGATCACGTCGTCCATCCCGCCGCCGCGAAGCGACTTCGGGCTGCCTTCGCCCATCACCCAGCGGATCGCTTCGAGGAGGTTGGACTTGCCGCATCCGTTCGGCCCGACGACCCCGGTCAGCCCGGGTTCGATCCGCAGCTCCGACGGCTCGACGAAGCTCTTGAAGCCGCTGAGTTTCAGACGGCGGATGCGCAAGCTCTACTCCCCCACCCTCACCGGGGCACTAGCTCCCGACTGCTTCGCGCAGCTGCGGCTCCAGCGTATCCCAATTCGACGTCTGCTTGAGCAATTGGCCGTTCAGCACGAACGACGGAGTGCCCGTGAATTCGGGGTACTGGGCCGCGACGTCGCCATTGATCTGCACGAGCTTGTTGATCTCGTCCTGATTGGCCAGGCACGTGCTGCTCTTGCCGGACGGCACTCCGCGCTGCGCCGCCCATTGCTGCAGGCCGGACAGTTTTGCGAATTCGACGAACTGCCGCTCCGGGCCCATCGTCTGCAGCGCCTGAAGCTGCTCCTGCGGCACCTCCTGCAGCTTCGCACCCCAGTTGCGCTGGTCGGCAAAGAGAGCCTGGGTCAGCGGGAAGAAGCGCTCGGTGCCGCCGCAGCGGGCGATGAGCGAGGCGGTCATGTCGAGACCATCGCGGACGAAGTTGCGGAACTCGAAGCTGACGCGGCCGCTCTTCACATAATCGTTGATCAGCTTCTGGTCGGCCTGTTCCGAGAATTCCGCGCAGTGGGGGCAAGTCATCGACCCCAGCTCGACCAGCTTCACGTCGGCATTCGGATTGCCCATCAGGAAGCCGCCCTCCGGCGTGGCGGTCACCATCTTCGTCCAGTCGCCGTTCGGAGCCTTGACGGCCTCGATCGGCGCGGAGGAATTGCTGCCGCTGGTCTTGTTTTCCGCATTGCAGGCCGCGCTGGCGAAGATCGCAGCGGTGGCGAGCAGGACGTAGGCTGGCTTCATCAGATCCTTCACTTTCGAAATGTGATCGGAATGGGAACGTCGGCCGGTGCATCGACCGTCGGCGCGCCCGTTGTACCGACGATTTTCGCGGCAAGCGACTCCAGGCAGGCGCGGAGCTCGGGATCGGCGATCTGGCGAAGGCCTTCACCAAGTTCCTTCGGCACCGGTTTCGACTGCGGTCGCTCCGGCTGCTTGGTCTTCGCGATCGCCTTGCCCTGGCGGAAGACCACCCGGTCGATGGCATTGTGGCCAAAGAAACGATTCACCCGCTCAATGATCAGCGGGCTCAGATGCTGCAGCAATGGCCCGTGAGCGCCCACCACCAGCAGGGTCAGGACACCGCCCGACTTGCGGCCTGCGGGGAAGCGGATCGATTCGGGCGACGAGACCTTGGCGTAACGCTCGCCGACGATCTCGCTCCAGCGGCTGACGATCGCGCTCTGGACGAAGCCGAAACGCCGGAAGGCCATTCCGCCGATTTGGCCCACGAGCTCGCCGGCCGCGCGAGCACGGCCGCTGCGCGGCGAATCCTCGGGCTTCTGCCTGTTTAGGGACGACTTTGGCTTCGCCATTGGGAGAGGTCATGCCATAGGGCGTGCGTGGCCGCCAACCGCTTGCTCCAACATTATGTGGATAACGCCCGGCGCCTTCCGTGGCGCGCAATGCCGGGCGAACCGGCTCCAGATCCTTATCGCGTCTGGCTGAGCGAGGTGATGCTTCAGCAGACCACCGTGGCGGCCGTCGCGCCCCGAGATTCGAACGATTCCTCTCCCGCTGGCCCACGGTCGAGGCACTCGCCGCGGCCTGCGACGAGGACGTGCTCTCTGAATGGGCGGGTCTTGGATATTACGCCCGCGCGAGGAACCTGATCGCATGCGCGCGCCAGGTCGCCGCGCGAGGCGGTTTCCCGACGACCGAGGAGGAGCTTCGCCAACTGCCCGGCATCGGCGGCTATACCTCAGCCGCAATCGCCGCGATCGCCTTCGGGAAGCGTGCCTTGGTCATGGACACCAACGTCGAGCGGGTAGTCGCCCGGCTGAATGGGCTCGAAGCGCCCGTGGCCGAGAGCAAGGCGGAGTTGCGCGAGTTCCTCGACCTGATGACCCCCGAGCAGGGCGCCGGAGACTTCGCGCAAGCGATGATGGACCTAGGCGCGACGATCTGCCGCCCGCGAGCGCCCGACTGCCCGGCCTGTCCGCTGAACTCGGACTGTGCGGCCCATGCGTCGGGCGAGCCGGAACGTTTTCCCGGTGCAAAGCGGAAGACGGTTCGGCCCACGCGCCACGGCATTGCCTACTGGACCGAGCGGAACGGCTGCATCTGGCTGATCCGCCGTCGGGCCAAGGGCATGCTCGGCGGAATGGCCGCGCTTCCCGGACCGGAATGGACCGACGAGCCCGTAGCGGGGCCGGCGCTCGGTCGGGTCACGCATGTGTTCACGCATTTCCGGCTGGAGCTGGGCGTCCTGTCCGCGCCCGTTCCCGTTGGAGAGGGCTGGTGGCAGCCGCTCGACGGTCTCGGCGAAGTTGGTCTGCCCACCCTCTACCGGCGAGCGATCGAGTCGGTCCTGTCATCGAGGAGCGCGCTTGCGGCCTGAGCCCTTCTTTTCGGGACCGGGAATCGACCGCGCCGACCAGGTACGCGTCGATCCCCTCCGCCTTACCGAGCTGACCGGCACCGGCGCTCGCCAACTGGTCTGGCGCGACGGCCTTCCGGCAGTCGGAGAGGATGGGCGGCTCGAATGGCAGCACGCTTCCGCCACGGACCTGTTCCTCGGCATCCAGGATGGCCAGCCGCGATTCTCGGCCACCGAGCAGCCGCATGCGAATGCGCGTGCAGCGTTCGACACGATCGGCGGCCTTGCCCGAGACGAGGCACCGCTCTTCGCCGCAGCTCTCAGCCTCACCTGGTGGCACTCGCGACACCTTTTCTGCGCCAATTGCGGAGCTTCGACAGAGATCGAGCGCGGAGGCTGGTCGCGGCGCTGCCCCGAATGCTCCGTCCAGCATTTCCCGCGCGTCGACCCTGTCGTCATCATGCTTGCCGAGCATGACGGACGGCTGCTTCTTGGCCGGCAGCCGCAATACCCGCCCGGCCGCTATTCAGCGCTGGCAGGCTTCCTTGAGCCGGGAGAGTCAATCGAGGCGGCGGTCGCCCGTGAACTCCACGAAGAGGCGGGCATAAGGGTCGAGGACGTGACCTACGTGGCAAGCCAACCCTGGCCGTTCCCCTCTTCGCTTATGATCGGCTGTCATGCGCGCGCGCTTGGGGAAGAGCTGATCATCGACCGGACGGAGCTCGACGACGCCCGCTGGTTCACCCGCGAGGAAATTGCAGCAGCTCTCGAAGGAAATCCCGATGCGCCCTTCCAGCCGCCGCCGCGCTTCGCCATTGCGAGAACCCTGCTGGACCATTGGCTCGCGGCTTGATGAACCGCGGACTCGCCCGTAAAGGGGCGGCGAAATTCCTTTCGATTAGCCTCGGCATCCGCCGATCGGAGACTCATGGACGACCGTTTCAACACCATTGCAGGCTGGGTGCTGTTCGCCGGTATTGTGGCTCTTGGAGCCTCGATCGTCGGCGGCGAGACCTTCCATGAAGAGCGCCCTGAAGAGATGGGCTACCCGATCGAAGGCGTGGTCGTCGAAGGCGAAGGCGGCGCGGAAGCCGAGAAGCCGATCGCTTTCTACCTCGCCAGCGCTGACCCCGCCGCCGGCGAGCAGGTCTTCAAGAAGTGCACCGCCTGTCACAACGCGGACCAGGGCGGCGCGAACGCGCTTGGTCCCGGCCTTTACGGCGTCATGGGCAATGGGGTCGCGGGCCATCCCGGCTTCGCCTTCTCTGATGCGCTGAAAGGCAAGGGCGGCAATTGGGACTGGGATACCATGAGCGCCTGGCTCGCCAGCCCGAAGAAGTTCGCGCCGGGCACGAAGATGACCTTCGCGGGCCTGAGCAATCCGCAGGATCGCGCCAACGTCATGGCCTTCCTGAACTCGCGAGACGCTTCCCCGCTGCCGCTGCCTGCCGCTCCGGCCGAGGCCGCAGCCGCTCCGACCGACGACAAGGCCGCGGCGACCAAGCCCGGCACCGGTCCCGAGCAGCCCGGCCCGCAGAAGGCCGAGGACGAGCCCGCCGGCGCAAAGAAGCCCGGTGGCGGCGACGCCATGAACCAGGCTGCGCCGGCGCACTAAGGCTTAGTAGGATCTACTCCGGCGGAGCACTCTGCTCCGGCGCGGGTGCGGGATGCTCTTCGTAAAAGCGCTCGACGAACTCCCAGGCCGACTGCGCGTCTTCGCACCAGTGGAAGATCTCAAGATCGTGCGGAGAGATCACGCCTTCCTCGACCAGGGCCTCGAAGTTCACCACGCGCGTCCAGAAGTCGCGGCCGAACAGCAGGACCGGTAGCGGACGGACCTTGCCGGTCTGGATCAGGGTCAGCAGCTCGAAAAATTCGTCAAACGTTCCGAACCCGCCCGGGAAAACCGCGACCGCTCGCGCGCGCAGCAGGAAGTGCATCTTCCTCAGCGCGAAATAATGGAACTGGAAGCTCAGGTCCGGAGTGACGTAGCGATTGGGCAGTTGTTCGTGCGGAAGGACGATGTTGAGGCCGATCGTTTCGACGCCTTCCTCGACAGCGCCGCGGTTCGCAGCCTCCATGATCGACGGGCCGCCGCCCGAGCAGACCACGAACTGCCGCTGGCCGACCTCGTCGGGCTCGCAGCTTGCTGGCGAGGCGGGCCAGGTCCATTGCGACATCGTAATAATGCGACTTGGCCTTCAGGCGCTCGGCAATTGCGCGCTGCTCCTCGTCGGTCGCACCCGCGACGAGCGCATCGGCCATCGACGGCTCCGGAATCCTCGCAGAGCCGTAGAAGACGAAGGTCGAACCGATCTTCGCTTCGTTCATAAGCAGCTCGGGCTTCAGGAGCTCAAGCTGGAAGCGGACGGGCCGCAGATCCTCGCGCAGGAGGAACTCGGCATCCTGGAACGCCAGCTTGTAAGCGGCGCTTTCGGTCTGCGGGCTGGAAGGCACATGGCGAGCGGCTTTCGCGTCGACCTTGGCGTCCGGGAAAATGCGCTTGGGCGGTACTGGGTCTGTCATCTGCTCGACCGCTTAGCCGAGCAAATCGACAGACCCAAGCGCCGACCTAATCCACCGCGGCGCGCGACTTGTTCCAGTCGACCTGGCGGGTCCCGTACATCACCCCGGCAAGGGCGACGAAGAGGAGTAGCGAGCCGATCAGGAGCGAGAAGGCTTCGAGGCTGAGCAGGATATAGAGCACCGCATAGAGCGCGATGAGCAGGCCGCCGATGAAATAGGCGCGTTTCCAGCTCTTGAGCACCGCCGCCGAATAAGCCGTGTTGAGGCCCGCGATCGCAGCCGAGGCCACGACGTAGGCAGGCGTGAACCCGATCACTTCGGCGAAGGCGAGCAGCAGCACGAAAAAGAGCACGATGGCCGCGCCCATCAGCAGATATTCGACCGCCGACACGCGGACGCCTCCGATCACGTCGAACATCAGCAGCGCGACGAAAGTGAAGCCGATGAACAGGAAGCCGTACTTCGTGGAGCGGTTCACCCGCGAATAGAGGTCCACCGGTTGGACAAGGTTGATGCTCGCGGTCTGCGGGACGCTGACGTCGCGCGCCGAGCCCGTGGGCACTACGCTATGCGCCGGAGCCATCGGCCCGACGCGGTCGGAGGCATTCCCCTGCCCGACATCGCCCGTGGAAACGAGCGATCGGCCAAGCGCGAGATTGCCGATGCGGTAGACAGCGTGGAAGCCGTTTTCATCGATGCGCCGTTCCTGGGGCAGGAAGTCGCCCCCGAACGAGGGATGCGGCCAGGCCGACTTCACCGTCCACTTCGTGTCGCCGCCCTGCGGAGCGAACGTCAGCGCCGAGTTGCCGCGCAGCTCGAAGCTGTAGCGGACGTCGATCGGCCGGCCGGTCAGCTGGCTCGCATCGAGCCAGGAGAAGAATCCTCGGCCGCTGCCGCTCCCGCCGCCCGGCTGCAGACGGAGGCGCTGACCTCCGGAGATCACCTCGGGATTGGCTCCGAGGCCGCGCGGGTCGCTGACCCCGAAGCGCAACTCCGCGCGGGTCAGTTCCATGTTCTCGATGGAAACGCCATGCCGCGCGAGATCGGGCGGGAAGGCGAAGCGGGCGGAGCCGGCAAGCTTCGCGTCATAGACGACCGCTTCGTAGATCGACCGCTTCCGCCGCTCAGGCGCAACTTGCGTGGTCACGTCAGCGACTTCGGGGGTGAGTGTCAGCTCGCGCGTGACCTCGCGGCTTCTCGTGACACTCTGACCGTTTTCGATGACCGTATCCGCGGTCGTCGTCCGGTACGGGATGACAAGGACGGGACCGGAGATGGCCTGCGGGCCGCCCCAGCCTTCCGTGATCGAAGCGGTCGCCTGTTCCGATTGCGTCTGGCGGTCGTAGACCAGCAGCCAAACGGAAAAGAGCGGTATCGCCAGCGCTGCGCCGACCAGGATGGTCAGCAGCAACTTGAAGCCAGGTGTGCGTTCGCCTTCGGATTTCGGCACGATGCCCTCCAAATCTATCACGTCCATTCTCACTGCAGTGAAAGGAGCCTGAAGGATAAGGACTGCTGAAATGACCGGCCTGAGGAACTCCTGATCTTTGGCTGAAAACTGCGCCTGTCCTCGCTTTCGTAAAGGTAGGGCTTATGGTGATGTAATAGTCCGCGGCACGCGGGACGTGCTATTCCGCTTCCCGGTCCTTCAGCGCGAAGGCGAGCGCCGCTCCAGCGCCTGCGAAAATCAAGGCGAAGCTGGCGTTGAGCGACAGGTCGAGCCGCCAGAAAGCGGGCCGCTTATCCTCGGCCGTGAGCAGATAGATCGGCAGCCATGCCCAGTACCGTGACTAAAGTGCCCGCGAGCATCGACGGGACGAGCCGCCAACCGAGCTTCTGGACTGCGAGGAAGCCGACGACAGCGCTGACCAGATACAGCAGCCAGAGCAGGGTCTCATTCAATATACGCGCGCCTTCGGCTTGATGTACTGGACCTCTTCAGTGAGTGTGAAGTCGTGGACCGGGCGATAGTCGATCCTGACCGATCCGCTCTTGCCGCCCCAGCCGTCGAACCAGGCGATGCTGTGCTTCATCCAATTCTTGTCGTCGCGCTCGGGGAAGTCCTCGTGCATGTGCGCACCGCGGCTTTCCTTGCGGTTCGCTGCGCAATGCATCGTGACCACCGCCTGCGAGATCAGGTTGTCGAGCTCCAGCGTCTCGACGAGATCGCTGTTCCAGATGAGGCTGCGGTCCTTGATGCCGATGCCCTCCATCTTCCTGTAGATGGCGTCGATCTTGGTCTCGCCCTCGGCCAGCGTCCGCTCGGTGCGGAACACGGCGCAATCGGCCTGCATCGTGCGCTGCATCTCCAGCCGGATTTCAGCCGTGGGATTGTCGCCCTTGGCGTTGCGGAAGTGATCAAGCCGCTCCAGCGCAAGGTCCGCGCTATCCTTCGGCAATTCCGTCTGAGGCGCATTCGCCTTGAGGATCTCACCGAGGCGCAGCCCCGCCGCTCGACCGAACACCACCAGGTCGATGAGGCTGTTGGAGCCGAGGCGGTTGGCGCCGTGCACGGAGACGCAGGCCGCTTCGCCGACCGCGAACAGTCCGCGGACCACCGCGTCCGGATTGCCGTCGCGCAGAGTCACGACCTCGCCGTGGAAGTTCGTCGGGATTCCGCCCATGTTGTAGTGGACGGTGGGGACGACCGGCAGCGGCTGACGGGTCAAATCCACGCCCGCGAAAATCTTGCCCGTCTCGGTGATCCCGGGCAGCCGCTCATGAAGGATCTTTGCGTCGATATGGTCGAGGTGGAGGAAGATATGGTCCTTCTGCTCGCCGACGCCCCGCCCCTCGCGGATTTCCATCGCCATCGAGCGTGACACGACGTCGCGGCTGGCGAGGTCCTTCGCGTGCGGAGCGTAGCGCTCCATGAAGCGCTCGCCCTCGGAATTGGTCAGGTATCCACCCTCGCCACGCGCGCCTTCGGTGATCAGCACGCCCGCGCCATAGATGCCGGTTGGGTGGAACTGCACGAACTCCATGTCCTGCAGCGGTAGTCCCGCACGGAGCACCATCGCATTGCCGTCGCCGGTGCAGGTGTGCGCCGAGGTCGCGGAGAAATAGGCGCGCCCGTAGCCGCCGGTGGCGAGCACCACGGCCTGAGCACGGAAGCGATGGATCGAACCATCGTCCATGCACAGCGCGACAACGCCGCGGCACTCGCCGCCCTCCATGATCAGGTCGAGTGCAAAATATTCGATGAAGAAGTCGGCGTCGTACTTCAGGCTCTGCTGGTAGAGCGTGTGAAGCATCGCATGGCCGGTCCGGTCTGCCGCCGCGCAGGTGCGCTGCGCCGCAGGTCCCTCGCCCATGTTCTGCGTCATTCCGCCGAACGCTCGCTGGTAGATCTTGCCGTCGGCACGGCGGCTGAACGGCATTCCGGCATGCTCGAGCTCTATGACTGCCGCCGGTGCCTCGCGGCAGAGATATTCGATCGCGTCCTGGTCGCCGAGCCAGTCGGCGCCCTTGACGGTGTCGTACATGTGCCAGGTCCAGTGGTCCGGGCCCATGTTGCCGAGGCTGGCGGCGATTCCGCCCTGCGCCGCGACCGTATGGCTGCGCGTCGGAAAGACCTTGGTGATGCAGGCGGTCTTCAGTCCCTGCTCCGCCGCCCCCATCGTCGTTCGAAGGCCGGCCCCGCCGGCGCCGACGACGACGACGTCGTAGGTGTGGTCGACAATCTTGTAGGCGCTCAAGCTGCGCCTCCGAACGCCACCCTGGCCAGAGCGAAGAGCGCAAAGGCCGCTCCGCCGACGGCGAGGAACAGCAGCAGCGTGTTCAGCGCGAAATTGTTGCCCGGCTCATGGACGTAATCGTCGACGACGACCTTCATGCCGTCGAGACCGTGATAGAATGCGGTGATGACGAACAGCGCCATCGGCACCGCGCCCAGCGGCGTGCGGAGCCATTCGCGGACGGTCCCGTGATCGAGGCCGGGGAGCATCAGCAGAGAAGCGATCAGCCAGACGCCGAGCAGGAGCAGAGCGATGCTGCTCACCCGCTCGCCGATCCAGTGCTCGCCGCCTTCGCGCGCGGACCCGAGGCCGCGGACCTTGCCGAGCTCGGTGGAGCTGTCGCCGAGGCTCATTTCGCCATTCCCAGAATGTAGAACCACAGCACAGCCGTCAGCAGGAGCGCCCCGACGAAAGTCAGGATCGCCCCATTCTTGTTGGCGCGAAGCTCGAAATTCTCGCCAGTGTCCATGACGAGGTGGCGGATTCCCGACAGCAGATGCTGGAAGAATGCCCAGGTCAGCCCGACCAGGACGACAATGCCAACCCAGGTCGATGCAATGGCGGCAAAGTCCCCATAGGCCTCGCCTCCGTCCGCCAGCGCTAGCAGCCACCATGTCAGCACGGCGAGGCCGGCGACCGTCAATGCGCCTCCACTGATGCGGTGGAAGATCGACGCGGTCATGCCCGGTCCCCAGCGCCAAACGCCGAGATGCGGCGACAGCGGTCGCTCGCGTTGTTCAGCCATAAGGCCTTCTCTCCTGTTCGTCTGCGGAAAGGCGTGCCGCCCCCCGGAAAGTCGCAGACCGATTAGGCGCGGCTCCGCTGCGAGGCAAGTTTGCGGGGAGCCCCTAACCCGCCCTTAACCAATACGAGCGCATGTCGACCGCCAACATCTCAAGAGACGCGAAAGAGCGAAGGCATGAACGGCGACCACGGACATCTGCAACGCCTGACCGACGAGCAGGTGGCCTCACGACTGAAAGCCTATAGCGACGGCGGCAAGTTCCAGGACAGCCTGCGCTGGCTGTGGGGCCAGGCCGGCGACGTGATCGAGGAATGCTCACGCCGTCACTTCGGCGAGGAAGCCGTCAAGCTCAACCGCGCTTATTTCACGAAGTCCATCGACCAAAACTGGGTACGCACCGTTGCCGAGCGCGGCATCGACATGCACGTCAAGCGCAAGAGCGTGCCGGAGTTCGTCGCCGCTCACAACAACATGGCTCGTGACGTAGTCGCCGAGTTCGAGGATCGCTTCGAGGGCAAGACGGAGGACAAGCTTGTCGCGATCGACACCTTCTATCGGGCGCTCGCTTACGGGGAGGACATCGTTCTCGCCCAGATCGCCTTGCTCGAAGCGCATGAAGCCGCCGACGCGCGGGGGCGCCAGAGCGAGGAGTTCGAGCGGCGCGTCTCCGACCTCGTCCGCGCTAGCAGCGACCAGTCCAAGTCCCTGACCGAACGCACCCGCTCGACGGCTACGTCGGCCCGCGGAATGCTCGGCAAAACTAGCGAAGTCGCGGCTGCCGCCGAGCAATCGGCCGTCGCGATGCGCGAGGCCGCCCAGACTGCCGCAGGCCTGATCCGTGCGATCGAGGACGCCCGTTCAGAAGTGGAAGTCGCGGCGGATGTCGCGACCCGCGCCGGTGACCAGGCGAGCCAGGCCGTGAAGGTCAGCCAGGCGCTTTCCGGCCACGTCGAAGCGATCGAATCCATCCTCGGCCTGATCCGCGACATCGCTGGCCAGACCAACCTCCTCGCACTCAACGCCACCATCGAGGCCGCCCGCGCAGGCGATGCCGGCCGGGGCTTTGCGGTCGTCGCCCAGGAGGTGAAAAGCCTCGCTTCGCAGACGGCTCGCGCCACCGACGACATCACCGCGAAGATCACCGCGATCCAGCAGGCGACCAGGCAGACGGTGGAAGCCAATGGCTCGATCCAAGGCACGGTCGAAGAAGTCCAGACCTCCGCCGACCGGATCCGCCAGGCGATGGAGCTTCAGGCGCAGACCGTGACGATGATCACCGCCGCGGTCGACGAGACGGCGCTTGCGGCGGACTCGATGAGCTCGACCATCGCTGCGATCCGCTCCGATACGGAGAATGTCGCCAAGGACATCGAACAGGTCGAGCAGGGCTTCGGCCGCTTCTCCGACCAGATCACCGACTTCACGTCGAAGACGAAAGAGTTCGTCGCGCGCGTCGCCGCCTGACTTCCCCCGCCGCTCCGGCGGGGCTAGTCGGCAGCAATGAACATCCTGGTCACCGGCGCGAGCCGCGGCATCGGCGCGGCCGCCTATGAGCTTCTGAAATCCAGTGGGCACGACGTCGTCGGGCATTCGACCCGCGGGGGCGGAGAGCTGATCGCCGGGGACCTTATCGACCCGGAAGCGCCTCGGGCGATCTGGGGTGCGGCGCTGGACCGTCTCGGGGGCAGGATCGACGCCCTCGTCAACAACGCCGGTATCTATGAGGCCATCGAGGCCGAGGCTTCGGACGAGGAGTGGCGCGACGGCTGGCAGCGAACCTTGCAGATCAACCTCCATGCGCCGGCCGATCTCAGCCGGCTGGCAGTCGCGCATTTCCGCGAGAAGGGCGGCGGGCGCATCGTCAATGTCGCCAGTCGCGCCGGCTGGCGCGGGGACAGCCCGCAGCATTGGCACTATGCGGCATCGAAGGCGGCGATCATCGGCATGACCAAGACCATCGCGCGCGCCTACGCGGCGGAGGGCATACTCGCATGGTCCGTCGCGCCGGGCTTCACCGTGTCGGAGATGACGGAGGAATATCTCGAGGGCCGCGGCGGCGCTGCGATCGTCGCCGACATCCCCCTGGGCCGGGTCGCGAGCACCGCCGAGGTGGCCGAAGTCATCCGCTGGCTCGCCACGGAAGCGCCCCCTTCCTCGACAGGCACGACCATCGACGTCAACGGCGCCAGCTATGTTCGCTAGCCTCGCGCTGTGGGTTCTCGCGGCAGCTCAGTCGCCCGTGTTCACGATCCCGCTCGGCAAGACCCCGAAGCAGATCGAGCAGCCCCGCGCCCCTGTGGAGATCGCCGGGCCGGAGTTCGACGCAATCTGTGACGACAATGACGATTGGGACAAGCCGGCTACGCCTGTTCGCATCCACGCCAACACCTATCTGGTGGGCACGTGCGGAATCTCCGCCATCCTGATTACCGGAAATGCGGGGCATATCGTCATCGACGCGGGCACCGAAGCGGGCGCGGACGTCGTCATCCAGAACATCCGCGCTCTTGGGTTCCGCCCCGAGGATGTGAAAATCCTGCTGCACAGCCATGAGCATATCGACCATGTCGGCGGCATAGGGCGGCTCCAGCAGCTGACCGGAGCGCAGCTCTACGCCTCGCCGGCTGCCGCGAAGGTCTTCGAGACCGGCACCCCCGGCGTCGGCGATCCGCAAGCCGGGATGCACAAGCCCTTCCCGTCCGCGCGGGTGGACCATGTCATCGGGGACGGAGGCATCGTCCGGCTCGGCGACCTGTACCTGACGGCGATCGCCACGCCCGGTCACACGCCGGGTGCGCTCAGCTGGCACTGGGGTGCCTGCGACGTGGGCGATTGCCGGCGGATCGTCTACGCCGACAGCCTGTCGCCGGTCAGCCGCGACAATTACCGTTTTTCCGATCACGCGGCCTATCTCGCCGCGTATCGCGCCAGCATCGGCAAGCTTCGGAAGATCGACTGCGAGATCCTGATCACGCCGCATCCGTCCGCCAGCAAGATGATCGATCGGATGGCGGGTCGCGCCCCGCTGATCGATCCGAACGGCTGCAAGGCCTATGCGGAAGCCCTGGACAAGAGGCTCGACGAACGGCTCGCGAAGGAAGCGGCCAAATGAGCTGGCGGATCACCATCCCTTGCACGCGCGCCCAGGCCGAGGCCATCCCTGACGGCGCTGAGCTGTTCGCCGACGGCGGCACTGCCCCGGTACTCGTCGCCGACGAACCGGACCCGGACAAGCCGGACGACTGGCTGCTCCACGCCTATTTCGACCAGGAGCCGACGGAGAGAGAAATCCGTGAGCTGAAGCAGCTTGGAACGGGCGAGCCTGAGGTCGAGCATCTCGAAGATTCGACCGACTGGGTGACGAAAAGCCAGCAGGGCCTTGAGCCGATCCGCGCCGGCCGTTTCTACGTCCATACGCCGATGCATTACGCCGACCGGCCCGCGGACACGGTGAATCTCGAGATCGACGCGGGCCTGGCATTCGGCACCGGCCAGCACGCGACCACGGCCGGCTGTCTCGAAGCACTCGATCATCTCGAAAGCAAAGGTTGCATTTTCGCAAACATTGCTGACATTGGGACGGGCACGGGATTGCTTGCGTTCGCCGCCCTCGCTCTGTGGCCGCAGGCAAGGTGCATCGCGACCGACATCGACCCCATCGCCGTCGACGTCTCGCGCGACAATGCGGCCATCAACGGGGTGCGGCTCGGCCACGGCAAGGGGGAATTGCTTCTGGCCGTAGCGGACGGGATGAGCTCACCGATGCTTGTCGCGCGAGCACCGTTCGACCTGCTCATCGCCAACATCCTCGCCGGTCCGCTGATCGAGCTTGCGCCGAATTTCGTGAAGGCGCTTGAGCCAGGCGGGACGATCATTCTCGCGGGTCTGCTCGACACCCAGGCCGACGCTGTCGCCCGCACCTATGAAGCGAAGGGCCTGAAGCTGATGAACCGTGGCATCGGCGAATGGCCGGTGCTCGTACTTGCGGCTGTCTAAGCTTATGTCCGCCTTCGACCCAAAGCGGGCGCCCAGACCCTGCGGCCACCAGTTCACAATCCTCGTACGGCAGGTGTGAGTGGTTGTACCGATAGTGACCGGCATCTCGGCCACTTATCCCATGGTTCCATGGCAAACGATCGGAAGGGAAGCCCGCTGGAAGACGCCGCAGGTTGGGCGCGAAAGTGCCGCATAGAGGCTGTGCGCGCTATACACCCTTCGACGAAAAAGTTCCTGCTCGACCTGGCGGCGAAATACGAAGATTTATCGGGCGAGATCGTAAAGCTGGATCCCGACGACGTTGAACTTCAGAATGCCGTTGCGGACCGCCTCGCGGTCCTTGCTGCGCAAAGGCGCGAGTGGATGAAATAGCCGGATAGTGCGCCTTCCAACCGAGGTGACATAAGCGGCCGCTGTCCGCTTTCCACCCAAAGCGGCCCGGGCGACCGCCCATAAACGTGTTATTGCTGCCAGCGAAGGAGGTAGCCGCCATGACCGGAATACTCGGCAAGTTTTACGTTGAGCACGGAATCCAGGGTGCGAGAGTCATGACGCGTTCGCGGCAGCTAAGCGCTGGCTGCCGCTCTGACGATGAAATCGACACCAACATCGAGCTGCTAATCGATGACCTGGAGGCCTGCGCGAGAGAGATGAAGCGACTGGTGAAGATCAATCGTGGCCAGTCGCTATTCGAGGGCTGGCCGTCCGCCAATGACGACGTGCTTGAAGGTTAAAGAGAAAGGCGTCGTTCGCTAATGGCAGCTTTGCACCCAAAGCGGACAATGGCGCTAATGTCTGCTTTCGACCCATTGCGGACATTAAAGATTTGTCAAGGGCTCGTCTGCCATTCGCGGCGATTGTCGACGGCAAAGCCAGATCGACCGGCTCGACCAATGCTCATCTCCGCTCGCAGTTGCTGCTGCCACGAGGCGCTGCTTGCGCCACGGCGCTGTTGCGGGGCCATGCATTTACAACCGACGCTTTGTGTCGCTCACCGAGGCGACCTCGCTCGACGCCAACGCTTGCTATGCGGCAACCACTCTATCGGTTGGCGCGAAGATGACGGCAATGGTGCAGCTGGCCGTGATCTGCCCTCCTGCTATTCGGTATGTTAATCGTGTCTGCTTCGACTCCATGCGTTCTATCAGCCGTCGGCATCACTGCGTGGGCGTAGCTGAGCTTATCGAGTGTTGGGCTGGCAATCGTGCGTCTGTGGCGGCCATTGCGGCAGTGTTCGCCTGTTCCGTCTAGACCGTCGACCTCTGCGATGCCGCTGAGCAATCGTTGGCGGTCACTGTAGCCATCGCTCGCCTATCTGGATAGTTGCTCGCCGCCTGGCACATATTCGCTGCCTAGTCGGCGAGTGCGCTAATGTCCGCTTTCCACCCAAAACGGACATTAGACTGGCTCCCATTGAGGGCCTAGCCGACTGTTGCTCTTCGAAAAAAAGTGACGCCAACCGAGGGTCAGTCAGTAGGTGCTGTTTGTTGGATGTCCGGCTGGGCGCGCCAAGCGACAAGTACCAACGTCCAGACCAGCATTGTCGGCAGAAGCCAGTCCAGCCACGGGTCGAGCCTCTGCCAGACACGCAAGTCGAAGCCGCCCCACCAGGGCATGTTTGACCTTAGGCCGCTGCCATAGAGCTCGATCCAACGGTATTCGGCCTGCGTGATTTCACGCGAGATGGTCCAGGCACTCGCGACCAGCGCCCCAGCCATCCAGCTTTTGCAAAGCCGAACGACGAGAAGCTGCAGCAGGACCGCAAGGATGAGGTGCGCAAGGATCTCCATCCGCATGCTTGAACATACCCAACGTCCGCTTTCCACCCAAAGCGGACATTCGCGTCTAAGCCTCAGCGACGATCTTCGCCCAGTCCGCTTCGCCGATCACTCGGATGCCGAGTTCTTCGGCTTTCTTGAGCTTCGACCCCGCACCAGGTCCCGCCACGACTAGGTCCGTCTTCGCGCTGACCGACCCCGCTGCCCGCGCTCCGAGCCGCTCGGCCTGCGCCTTTGCTTCGTCGCGGCTCATCGTTTCCAGGCTACCGGTG
Source organism: uncultured Alphaproteobacteria bacterium (assembly GCA_963829625.1). GTDB lineage: Bacteria > Pseudomonadota > Alphaproteobacteria > Sphingomonadales > Sphingomonadaceae > Sphingomicrobium. Next base: position 413,775 of record CAWHJH010000009.1, read on the forward strand.
AAGACGATGGTCTTGCCGGTCCATTCGGTCTGCTTCGCGTCGCTGACGAACGGCTTCGGGCGCACTTCCGACAGCGAGATCGTCCAGCGCCTCGCGGTTGTGCTCCTCGTGGAAGAAATCGACGAGCGCCTCTGCCACCACAGGACCGACGCCCTCGACCGCCGCGAACTCCGCTTGCGCGTCCGGACTGGTCGCGACGCGTCGAAGCTCCTCGATCGTGCCGAAGCATTTCAGCAGATCCCTCGCCGTGACGATGCCGATGTGGCGGATTCCGAGCCCGAACAGGAAGCGCGGCCCGTCGGGCTCCCGCTTCGCCTCGATCGAAGCGAGGAGATTGTCGACCGACTTGTCCTTCCAGCCCTCGCGCCCGACCAGCCGGTCGCGGAACTGGTGCAGGCGGAAGATATCGGCGGGCGAGTGAAGCCAGCCGAGCTCGATGAATTCCGCGATCGACTTCTCGCCCAGCCCTTCGATGTCGAGCGCCCCGCGCGATACGAAATGCCGGAGGCGCTCGAAGCGCTGGGCGGGGCAGATGAGGCCGCCCGTGCAGCGGACGTCGACCTCGCCCTCCTCCGCAACCGCCTCGCTCTGGCATTCGGGGCAATGGTCCGGGAAGACATAGGGCTCGCGGACCTCGTCTCGTGTGAGGTTCTCGACCACCTGCGGGATCACGTCACCGGCGCGTTGAATGCGGACCCGATCCCCGATCCGCAGGCCGAGCCGCTGGATCTCGTCGCGGTTGTGGAGCGTGACGTTGGCGACGATCACTCCGCCGACGCCGACAGGGGTAAGCCGACCCACGGGCGTCAGCTTGCCGGTGCGGCCGACCTGGATGTCGATGGCTTCGAGCGTGGTCTCCGCCTTCTCCGCCGGAAACTTGTGCGCAAGTCCCCAGCGCGGTGCGCGGGCGACGAATCCAAGCCGTTCCTGAAGGTCGAGCCGATCGACCTTGTAGACCACACCGTCGATGTCGAACGGCAAGTCGGCCCGAGCCTTCTCGATCGCCCGATAATGGGCGAGCATCCCCGCGAGATCGTCGCAGCGCACGAGCAGGTCGCTGACCGGGATGCCGAACGTCTCGATCCGCTTCATCGCTTCGAACTGGGTGACCGCGAGCGGCTCCGAAATCTCGCCCCAGCCGTGCGCAAGGAAACGAAGCGGGCGCGCGGCCGTGATGCTCGCATCCTTCTGGCGAAGCGATCCCGCCGCCGCATTGCGCGGGTTGGCGAAGATCTTCCCGCCGGAAGCTTCCTGCCGCTCATTGAGCGCCTCGAAATCCGCCTTCGACATGTACACTTCGCCGCGGACTTCGAGGATGTCGGGGATGTCCTGTTCCCCGGCGAAGGCCGGGGTCCAGGCGGCGCTGCCGCGCCGAGTCTCCTGCTGGACTGGACCCCGGCCTTCGCCGGGGAACAGCCGCTGCGGAATGTCGGCAATCGTCCGAACATTGGCGGTCACGTCTTCACCGACCGCCCCGTCGCCGCGCGTCGCCGCCAGGACGAGCTCGCCCTTCTCGTATCGGATCGAGCAGGAAAGGCCATCGATCTTGGGCTCCGCAGTCGTCGCCACGAAGGCGGCGGCGGGAAGGTTCAGGAATCGCCGCACCCGAGCGGCGAAATCCGCCACTTCATCTTCAGAGAAAGCATTCTCCAGGCTGAGCATGGGACGCGCGTGCGTAACCTTGGCGAGCGCGGTCGTAGGCGCGGCGCCAAGCCGCTTCGACGGCGAATCCGCGCGGACGAGATGCGGGAAACGCTCCTCCAGCTCGCGGTTCTCGCGGACCAGCGCGTCATAGTCAGCGTCGCTGATCTCCGGCGCGTCCCGGTCATGGTAGAGCCTGTCGTGGCGCGCGATCTCCTTCGCGAGCCGCATCAGCCGGTTCGCGGCATCCGCCTCGCTGATCGTGTCGGCACCCATGTTCAGCCGAAAATTTCCTCGAGCAGGCTGATGAAGCTCGTCCACGACCGCTCGGCGGCGAGCGCGTCGTAGCGCACCGCGTCCAGCCCGATCTTGTGTGCGTTCGGATTGGTGAAGCCGTGGCGCACATTGCCGAAGGCGTGGATCTGCCAGTCGGCCCCCGCCTCGGTCAGCTCCTTGCCGAGCGCGACCACATGGTCCGGCGGCGCCATCGGGTCGTCCCAGCCGTGGAAGGCGACGACCTTCGTGCTGGTCTTCTCGGTCGGCCAGTTCGGCGGGTCGAGCAGGCCATGGAAGGCGACAGCAGCCTTGATGTCCGTGCCCGTACGAGCGACGTCGAGCGCGCACTTCCCCCCGAAGCAATAGCCCGCGACGACCAGCTTGCCCCCTTCGACTTGCGGCAACCCACGGACATGATCGACGATGGCCAGCAGCCGGCGGCGAAGCGCGACGCGGTCGTTGCCGAGCCGGGTCATCTCGCCGAACATCACGTCGCGCTCTGCCCCTCGGAACTTCTTCCCGAAAATGTCCGCGACAAACCCGTTGTAGCCAAGCTCGACGAGCTGCTTCGCAAACCCCAGCTCCAGGTCGGACACGCCCATGACCGTCGGGATCAGGATGACCGTCGGGCGAGGCTGCCCGTCACGCCGGCTCACCAATACGCCTTCCAGCTCTTCGCCTTCGAATTCCAGCCCAACCGGGGTTTGCTTACTCATGCCGCCTCCAACAACCGTGCCGCCTGCGCGCGTGCCTCGTCGGTCACTGCCGCGCCGGACAGCATCCGCGCAATCTCTTCCCGCCGCTCGTCTCTGTCGAGGCGGCGGACAGTGGTTCGAGTCCCGTCTGCCCCGTGTGTCTTCTCGATCCGGAAATGGTGGGTCGCCCGCGCCGCGACCTGCGGCGAATGCGTAACGACCAGCACCTGCGATTGCCGGGCGAGGCGCGCCAGGCGCTCGCCGATCGCACTGGCGACCGCACCGCCGACACCGCGATCGATCTCGTCGAAAATCATCGTGCCCGCACTTCCGGCTTCGGCCAGTGCGACCTTGAGCGCGAGAACGAAACGCGACATCTCGCCCCCGCTGGCGATCTTGGTCAGCGGGCCGAACGGCGCGCCTGGGTTGGTCGACACTTCGAACTCCACTTTGTCCGTACCGGCGGAACCCGGCTCCGCCTGCGCGAGCGCCGTCCGGAACCGTGCCGCATCCAGTTTCAGCGGGTGAAGCTCACCCGCAACCGCTTCGTCCAACTTCGACGCCGCCTCATGCCGCTGCCGGGTCAGGTCGGCGGCCAAGTCGGAATAGCGCAAGCGCGCCTGCTCCAGGGCGCGATCCAGCTCGGCGATCCTCTCTCCACCCGCCTCGATCTCCGAAAGCCGCGTCCGCATCCGGTCCGCAAGCTCGGCCAACGCGTCCGGTTCCACGCGGTGCTTGCGGGCGAGACCGCGAATTTCGAACAGACGAGCCTCGGCCTCCTCCAGCCGCGCCGGGTCGAACGTCAAAGCGTCGGCAGCACGGGCAATCTTGTCCTCCGCCTCGCTCGCCTCGATCACTGCGCGGTCGAGCGCCGCGAGCGCGTCCGCGAGCAGCGGATGCTCGGCAGCTCCCCGCTCGATCCGCCGGGCAGCAAGCCGTAACTGCGCAAGCGCGCCGTCTGACCCACCGAGCAAGTCATCGAGCCCGGTGAGGCTCTCGCCGGCCTTGAGCCCCGCCTGCATTGCAGCCCGTTCCTCGGCCAGCCTTGTCTCCTCGCCGGCCTCCGGCACGAGTGCGTCGATCTCGGCGAGGGAATGGGAAAGATAGTCGCGGTCGCGCTCGGCGGTCGCCAGTTCCGCTTTGGCCTGCATCAAATCGGCTTCGATCTGCATGACCGCGGACCAGGCCGTCGTGACCTTCGTCACGTCGAGCCCGCCGAAGACATCCAGCAAGGCCCGATGGCCGCGCGGATTGAGCAGCCCGCGCTCGTCGTGCTGGCCATGAACCTCGACCGCCAGGGCGCCGATTTCCCTCAGAAGGCCGGCGGGAACGCTCGATGCGCCGACGAAGGCCCGGCTTCCGCCGTCGGCCTTGAGCGAACGCCTGAGGATCAGCGGCTCGCCCGCATCCGCCTCGATGCCTTGCTCCGCCAGCAGCGAATGTACGGGATGATCGGAAGGAAGCTCGATCTCGGCAGAGACGGACGCCGCGTCCTCGCCGCTTCGAACCAGCCCCGCATCCGAACGCGCGCCCAACGCCAGGCCTAACGCATCAAGGAGGATGGACTTGCCCGCACCGGTCTCGCCGGTGAGCACGCCCAATCCCCTGTCGAACTCGAGTTCGAGTTGCTCGACGAGCACGACATTGCGGATCGCGAGCTGCCTCAGCACGGCGCGCTCGCGCGGTGAAGCATCAGCTCTGCGGAGCGGTCTGCGGCGAGTGCCGCGAAATCAGTTTGTAGGCCCGGTGGTACCATTCGCTCCCCGGATAATTCCGGCCGAGAACGGCGGCCGACTTCTGTGCCTCCTGCGGAATGCCGAGTGCGAGATAGCATTCGACGAGGCGCTCCAGGGCCTCCGGCGTGTGGTTCGTGGTCTGGTACTGCTCGACCACCTTGCGGAACCGAAGCGTCGCGGCCAGCCACTTGCCCGACCTCTGGTAGAAGCGCCCGACTTCCATCTCCTTGCCGGCGAGATGATCGTTGATGAGGTCGAGCTTCAGCCGTGCGTCGGAGGCATAGCGGCTCTCCGGATAGCGGCGCATCAGCTCGCCGAACGCATTGGCGGCATTCTGCGTGCTCGCCTGGTCCCGGGTCACGCTCTCGATCTGCTGATAGTGGCTCATCGCGATCAGATAGTGGGCGTAGGGCGCGTCCTTGTTGCCCGGATGGATCGTCAGGAATCGCTGCGCGGAGCTGATCGCCTCCGGATATTTCTGCGCCATGTAATAGCTGAAGGCGCTCATCATCTGCGCCCGTCGGGCCCAGACCGAATAAGGGTGCTGCCGCTCGACCTCATCAAACAGCTTGGCCGCGTCCTCGTAGAGCCCGCGGTCCATGCGCTGTTTCGCGAGCGCGTACAGGCTGTTCACGTCACGGGCGATATAGGCCGTGTCGGCGCTGCTCTTGTTTCGGGCGCATCCCGAGGCGGGAAGCACGATCGCGCAGGCAAGCAGCAAGAGGGCGGGACGGGTCAGCTTTGACGGCATGAGGACCTCATTAGCGTGGGGCCTCGGGCAGGCCAAGCGGGACATGGACGCTGTTTGATGGGCGCCAGATGAACGGTGTCAGACGGCAGCCGGGCCGGCCGCCTTCTCCTCGTCTTCGGTGCGCAGGAAGCTGTCGGGCTTCACGCCCAGCCAGACGAGCACCGGAGATGAGATATAGATCGAGGAATAGGTACCGACGAAGATGCCGATGAAGATCGCGATCGTCAGGCCGAAAATGACCTCCGGGCCGAGCAGCAGGAGCATGCCCAGGGCGAGAAGGATCGACAGCGACGTGACCATCGTCCGCGACAGCGTCTCGTTGAGCGACAGGTTGAGCAGCGGGACGATCGCCATCTTGCGGAACTTGCGAAGATTCTCGCGGATGCGATCGTAGATTACGACCGTGTCGTTCAGGGAATAGCCGACGATCGTCAGGATGGCCGCGACCACGTTGAGGTCGACCTGATATTGTGTGAGCGAGAAAAATCCCAGGGTCATCGACACGTCGTGGAACAGGGTGACGAGCGCCCCGACGCCGAATTGCCATTCGAACCGGAACCAGATGTATACGGCGATGCCGAGCATCGCGAGGCCGATCGCCAGGCTACCGTCCCACGCCAGCTCCTCGCTGACCTTGCCGGACACCGTTTCGACCGAGTCGACGCGGGCGCCTGGATAGCGTTGTTCGAGCATCGAGCGCACCTGGGAGGCGGCACGGTTGGCGGCGGCCTCGCCACCCTCGGGCTTCGGCAGTCGGATCTGGTAGCTGCGCGGGCCGCCGGTCTCCTGAATGCTGCCCTCACCGATGTTCAACGAGCTGACATCGCCGCGAAGGCGCTCGACGTCGACCTGCTGGGCGAAGGTCACGCGAATCATCTGGCCGCCGACGAAATCGACGCCCAGGTTGAGGCCCTTCACGCCGACCAATACGAGGCTGGCAACCGTGGCGATGATCGACAGGACCAGCGCGATGTTGCGCCAGCGCATGAAGTCGATGTTGGTATTGTCGGGGACGAGCTTCAAAAGCTTCATGTTCAAGCCTTAGATATACAGGACTCGGGGCCGCTTGCGCCGCACCCAGAGCGCGACGAGCATCCGCGTGAAATTCACGGCCGTGAACACCGATGTGACGATGCCGATCATCAGCACCACGGCGAAGCCGCGGATCGGGCCGGAACCGAAGTACCACATCAGCACTGCCGCAATGACATTGGTGATGTTGGCGTCGAAGATGGCAGTCGAAGCTTCGGAGTAGCCATGCTCGATCGCGTCGAGGGTCTTTCGGCCGCGCCTCTGCTCCTCGCGTATTCGCTCGTTGATCAGCACGTTCGCGTCGACCGCCGCGCCGATCGTCAGAACGAAGCCGGCGATTCCCGGAAGCGTCAGCGAGGCATTGAACACCGCCATGATGCCAAGGATCAGGAGCGCGTTCACGATCAGCGCCATCGTCGCGTAGACGCCGAACCGGCCATAGGTGACGAGCATGAAGAGGATGACGGCGAACGTCGCCACGACGCTTGCCAGGATGCCCTTCTGAATCGAATCCTTGCCGAGCTCCGGACCGATGGTCCGCTCCTCGATCACGTTGAGCTTCACCGGCAGCTTGCCGGAGGCGAGCGACACCGCGAGCTGATTGGCGGTCTCGACCGTGAAGTTCCCGCTGATCTGCGCCTGCCCGCCAAGAATCGGCTCGTTGATGTTCGGCGCCGACAGAACCTTGTCGTCGAGGATGATCGCGAAAGGCTTGTTGACGTTTTCCTGCGTGACGCGGCCGAAACGTCGCGCGCCCGCGGTGTTGAAGCTGATGGAAACGACGGCGCGGCCGTCCTGGTCGAAGGTCTGCTTGGCGTCGATCAGCTGGTCGCCCGAAACCATCACCCGGCGCTTCACTGCGATGTTCCCGCCGCCCTCCACCATGGGCAGGACCTGGCTTCCCGCCGGAGCACGGCCCTGCGCGACCTGGTTCGGGTCGGCGGTAAGGTCGACCAGCTTGAATTCCAGGCGCGCGGTCTGGCCGATCAGGCTCTTCAACGCCTCGGGATCCTCGACGCCCGGAACCTCGACGAGGATCCGGTCGGTGCCCTGATTGATGACGGTGATTTCCTTGGTACCCTGCGGGTCGATGCGGCGGCGCACCACGTCGCGCGCGACCGACATCGCGTCGCGCATCGCGCGCTGCGACCCGCTTTGCGTCGGCGTCAGCACGATCCGGGTCGAATCCATCACCTGGACGTCCCAGTCGCGCGAACCGGTCAGTGCAACGGGCTGGGTGATCGCCCGAAGCCGCTCCACCGCAGTGTCGACCTGGGTCGGGTCGCGGACGAGGAAGGAAACTCGGCCGCCGGCCGTCGAGACGTCGCCAATCTCTACGCGCGGGTTGCGGCGAAGCTCGGTCGCGACTTGGTCCTCCATCGCCTGGAGGCGCTGTTTGGCTGCGTCGGCCTGGTCCGCCTCGAGGAGGAGCTGGCTACCGCCCGCGAGGTCGAGGCCGAGGTTGATCGTCGCGCTCGGAAGCCACGTCGGATAGCGGGCCTTGAGGTCCGCCGGGAGCATGCTGGGAATCGCGAAGAGGATGCCGATCAGGATGACCAGCGAAATCGACCAAGTCTTCCAACGCGGGAAATCGAGCATCTAGCGCTGCCTAGTCGTTCGCCGGCTTGGCGGACTTGGTCAGCACCTGGCTGAGCGTGCCCTTCACGACCCGGACGCGAACGCCCTGCGAAATCTCGACCTCGGCCTCGTCGTCGGTGACCTTGGTCACCTTGCCGCGGATTCCGCCCCCGGTGATCACTTCGTCGCCCTTCTTGATCGCGGCGATCGAGGCCTGATGCTCCTTCACCCGTTTCTGCTGCGGACGAATCATCAGGACGTAGAAGATCACGAAGATCAGAAGCCACGGGGCTATTCCGATGAGGATTGCCGATCCGCTGTTCGGGTCGGCAGCCGCGGCGAGGGTCTGCAAGAATATGTCTGTCATGGGCTGAGGGGTTTGTTCCTAGGCGGAAGTCGGCGGGCGACTATCACGGCAGTAAAGAATGGCGCAAGAATTGCTCCGCTTGATGGTCGGGGCGACTGGATTCGAACCAGCGACCTCCACACCCCCAGTGTGATGCGCTACCAGGCTGCGCTACGCCCCGACCGAGGGCTGGCATCTAGGCAGCAGTCGCCGATAACACAAGCGATGGCCAGACGACGGCGACGCAGAAAATCCACTTTGTTCCGCCGCCTGGTGCTGGCGCTGGCGACGGTCCCGCTCGCCTATCTCCTTGCGGCGCTCGTCGGGTCCCTGGTTCCCGTCAATCGCGGCTGGATTGAGCCGGACGAAGGCGTGACGATCTATATCGCCAACAACGGCCTCCACTCGGATATCGTCATGCCGGTGTATGCGCAGGGCCTGGACTGGACGCCATTCGTGCCGAAGAGCGATTTCTCCGCTCCTGATCCGAGCGCACGATGGATCGCCTTCGGCTCCGGCGAGGAGCGGGTCTATCTCGACACGCCGCGCTGGCGGGACATTAGACCTGCGACGGTCTGGTCGGCGCTGACCGGCGGCAAGCGCGTGATGCACGTCGAATGGGTGTCTAACCCGCATTATCTCGACCGCGCCGTCCGCCTGAGGCCCGAGGAGTACCGGCGCCTATGGGCCGCGATACGCGCCGACTTCGCGCTCGACGAGCGAGGTCGGGCCCGCCGGATCGATCATTCCGGCTACGGTCGATCCGACGCCTTCTACTGGGCGACGGGCAAGTTTCACGCGCTCAAGACGTGCAACACCTGGGCGGCCAGCCGCTTCCGACTGGCCGGCATAAGAACGAGCCTATGGCCGCCCTTCGTGCAGGGCTTTGTCTGGCGCTACCGAAAGGTCAGTGAAGACTGACCTACTCAGTCTTCGGTTTCACTTCGGTCTTGGTTTCCGTCTTCGTCTTCGTCTTGGTTTCGGTCTTGGTCTCGGTCTTCGCCTGCGCGTCGAGGTCGGCCTTCGTCACGCCGACGACGAGGCCCTTGTCGTTCTTGCCGAAGCTGGTGATCGGGATCTCTGCGCGAGCCTTGCCGGTGTTGACGATCGCCCCATCCGAATCGACGGAATCGATCTTCCCGACGAGCGCGCCGGTCTGGTCGTAAACCGAGACGTCCTTCTTGATGTCGTCGGCAGTCGCGGCCGTGACCTGCGTTTGGGTGGTCGTGGTCTGGGTGGTGGTTGCAGCCGGCTGACCGTCAGGAGTCGTGGTCGGCTGGGTCTGGGTGGTCGTCGTTTGAGTCGTCGTCGCCGGCTGACCCTCAGGCGTGGTGGTCGGTTGGGTCGTGGTCGTTTGAGTCGTGCTCGGCGTGGTTGTGGTGGTCGCCGGCTCGGTCTGCGTGGTTGTCGTCTGCGTGGTCGTGTCTTGGGCCAGGGCCGGCGATACGGTCACAATCGCCGCAGCGGCCGTCAGCAACGTCAGTTTCGTGGTCATAGTCGGTCTCCCCAGATGTGAACTGGAAGGACAACGACCTAGACGGGGGTGCGGGTGCATGCCTGTCGGCAGGCCGTTTCCGGTTCCCGACAGGCGGCGCGATCCCCCGCGTTTAGAGCACGTAGCGGCTGAGATCGGCGTTCTTGGCGATGCCCGAAAGCTGCTGTTCGACGAAGGCGCGGTCTACGACGAGCGTTTGTCCGCTGCGATCCTCGGCCTCGAAGCTGACGTCCTCAAGCAGCTTCTCCATGACCGTCTGGAGCCGGCGGGCGCCGATATTCTCGACCGCCTCGTTCACCTCTGCCGCGATTCGCGCGAGCGCCTCGATGCCGTCCTCCGCGAACTCGACAGTGACCCCCTCCGTGGCGAGCAGGGCATGATACTGCTGGGTCAGGCTGGCGCGGGTCTGCGAGAGGATTCGGACGAAATCCTCCTGCGTGAGCGCGCTGAGCTCGACGCGAATCGGGAGGCGGCCCTGAAGCTCCGGCAGGAGGTCGGCGGGCTTGGCGATGTGGAATGCGCCGGACGCGATGAAGAGGATGTGGTCGGTCTTCAGCGGCCCGTACTTGGTCGCGACCGTGGTTCCCTCGATCAGCGGCAGGAGGTCGCGCTGGACTCCCTCCCGGCTGACCGATCCGCCGCGAACGTCGCTGACCGCGATCTTGTCGATCTCATCGAGGAAGACGATCCCGTTCGACTCCGCATCCGCGAGCGCCACGCGATTGATGTCGTCGGGGTCGACCCTTTTGTCGGCCTCTTCCTCGGTCAGCCGCTGGAATGCCTCAGGCACCTTCAGCTTTCGCTTCTTGCCGGGCTGCTGGCCGAACGCCTTGCCCATCATGTCGCTGAGGTTGATCATTCCAACCTGCCCGCCCATTCCCGGGATGTCGAACGGCATCGAAGGCGCTTCCTTGACCTCGATTTCCACCTCGGCGGAATTCAGGCTGCCGTCGGAAAATCGCTGGCGGAAGCTTTCGCGGGTTGCAGCGCTCGATCCCTTGCCGGTCAGGGCGTCAAGAAGCCGCTCCATCGCTGCTTCCTCCGCGCCGGTGCGCACAGCCTCGCGGCGGCGCTCCCGCTCCAGCCGGACCGCTTCCTCGACCAGGTCGCGGGCGATCTGCTCCACGTCGCGGCCGACATAGCCGACCTCGGTGAACTTGGTCGCCTCGACTTTCACGAAAGGGGCATCGGCAAGCTTCGCCAGACGGCGGCTGATCTCGGTCTTTCCGCAGCCGGTCGGCCCGATCATCAGGATGTTCTTGGGCGTCACCTCGTCGCGCAGCTCCGGCGAAAGCTGCTGGCGGCGCCAGCGGTTGCGCAGGGCTACCGCGACGGCGCGCTTCGCATCGTCCTGGCCGACGATATGGTCGTTCAGCGCGGCAACGATCGCCTTCGGAGTAAGCTTGTCCTTTAGCACTTCGGATGCCCCGCCGCTCTCGATGGATGTTTGATAGTTCATGTCCCGAGCTATGTCGGGAGCAGCGGAAGCACCTTCAAGCCGTGCAGCGGAGCTCATCGAAGAAGCGGCGATGGGACGAGACGATGTCCGCGATGGCCGCGGGATCGGGCGTCGTGTTCCACACGTCCCGCTCGAACGTGCCGCCGAGCAGGATTCCGTCGGCTCTCGGGAACATGTAGCCCCACCTTCCCGCCGTGGCATAAAGGACCTCAGCCTGCGGTTGCAGCACTGCGAGCTGGCCGCGAACGGGCTGAAGCTCGGAGTCGCCGAACAAGTCGCGCGCACCGATGCCCGTGCAGTTGAAGGTCAGCGTCTCCGGCAAGGATGCGAGCTCGGCCCGCGAGGCAAAGCTTCGAAGCCGGATCTTGCCGCCTGCGCTCAGGATGTCGGCGGTCAGCTGCCGCAGGAAGCGAGGCGTTTCGACGTACATCGTGCGGTAGCGGACCATCGATTCGACCGGGAACGGGTGATCGCCCGGCGAGAGAACCCGCCAGTCGGGCATGAAGCTCTCGTTCGGCGTCGGCTCGGTGCGGCTGCTCTCTTCATAAGTTGGAAGCCAGCGAATTCCGTAGCGGTCGCCAGCCATGATCTGGAACCGGCTCCAGCTGTAGGCCATCGCCGCCGCGAACTGGGCTCGCCATTCCGGCGTGACGGCGTCCTCGCTGAAATGGCCGAACGGCGAAATCTGACCGCCCGCCACGTTGGACGTCGTTTCTTGAGACAGCGCCGCCGTGTAGATCGTAACCGGAAAGCCTGCCTCCTGCACGAGCCGTGCAGTCGTCAGGCCCATGACCCCTGCGCCCAGTACGGCGACGGGTCCGCTGTGTCCCTGCAGGCCGAGATTGGTCGCGAGCCGAGAGCTGCCCCAACTCAGAGTGATGCCCGCTCCGCCATGCCCGTAATTATGGACGAGCGCCTTGTCGGCTAGCTGCTCGCGCCGGACGACGAAGCCCGAGGCGCGATAAGGACGAAGCCCCGCTACGGTCCGGATGAGCCTCCCGGAATCGACGTTGACCGGCGGCAGGGCGGTGCAAGCAAGCTCGCCACGCGTGCCCGTCGTAGCGCAGCCCGAAAGGAGCGCCGCCGAACCTGCTGCAATGAAACCGCGGCGGTCGAGAATCATGACCCGACGCTAGCGCTCATCCCTGGAATGGCCAGCCTGCGCTCCAGCCGCCGCGCGATGAGGACGACCACGGACACGAGCAGCAGATAGACGAATGCCGTGAACAGATAGGTCTTGAAGAACAGGAATGTGCGCGACGCGACTTCCTGCATCTGCGCGAAAAATTCGATGTACTGGATGAGGAAGACGATCGAGCTGTCCTTGACGTTCTGGATCGCCTGGTTGGTCAGGGCCGGGACGGACATCCGCAGCGACTGCGGTGCGGTGATCAGGCGGAAGACCTGGAAGCGGGAGAATCCCTGCGCGCGGGCGGATTCCAGTTCGGCAGGATCGAGTTCCTTGTACGCGATCGTCAGGTAGCGCGCGTTGTACGCCGACACGTTGAGCGTGAATCCGAACACCGCGATCGCGAAAGGCGACAGCGTCACGCCCAAATTCGGAAGACCGTAGTAGAGCAGGAAAAGGAAGACGATCAGCGGCGTCCCGATGAACAGGGAAATATAACTTTGCGTGAGGTAGCGGATCGACGGCTTGGAGCTGAGCGTGAGCGCGAAAACTCCTATTCCACCGACCAGACCCGTTGCCGTGATCGTGGCGGACAGCAGGATCGTGTCCCGCAGGCCCCGCACGATCTGCGGCCAGTAACTGATCACGTCGGCAAAGAAGGGGAAGGCGTCCAGCATCACTGGCCTTCGCCGCCGAAGAAATCCTCGATGACCGGATCGTCCCTGTGGAGCAGGTTTTCGATCCGGTCTTCGGCGTAGACCTTGCCCCGGTCGAGAAACACGACCCGGTCGGAAATATGCTTCGCGAGGCCGAGGTCGTGGGTGACGCAAAGGATCGTGACATTGTCGAGGTAGAGGCGATTGATCAGCGTCACCACCTCACGGACCATGATCGGATCGAGCGCGGAAGTCGGCTCGTCGAAGAACAGGACCTTCGGGTCCATCGCCAGCGCTCGTGCGATCGCGACCCGCTGGCTCTGTCCACCGGAAAGCGCCGCTGGATACGCGTCACGCTTTTCCGCCATCTCCATGCGATCGAGCTCGTGCAGCGCACGGTCTTCGGCCTCGCTCTTGGAAAGCTTCTTCAACCGGCGCAGGGCGAGCGTCACATTGTCCAGCACGGACATGTGCCGGTAGAGCGCGAAATTCTGGAAAACGAAGCCGATGCGGCTGCGCACCGCGCGGACGTCGGCACCCGGGCGGGTGATGTCCTTTCCATCGAGCAGTATCGCTCCCGAAGTAGGTTCGATGAGCAGGTTGAGGCAGCGCAGCAAGGTCGACTTGCCGCAGCCGGACGGCCCCATGACGACCTTGGCCTCACCTTCCTCGAGGTCGAAGCTCACGCCGTCGAGCACGCTCCTGCCGCCGTAGGACTTCACCAGCTCTTTGACCTCGAGGAGCGCCACTCTCACTCCTCCGCGAAGCCGGGGATGCGGTAGCGCTTTTCGATCAACCGGACGGCACTCAGAAGCAGGCGGTAGATGGCGAAATAGATGAGACCGATCGCCGCATAGATCTCGATTCCCCGCATGGTCGTCGCGACAAGAGCCATCGCCTGCTTGGTGATCTCGGGTAGGCCGACCGTGTAGGCGAAGGGCGAATATTTGAGCACGGTGGTCAGCTCATTGACCATTCCAGGCACCGAGAAACGCATCATTTGAGGGATCTTGATCAGCCGCAGTGTCTCGAACCGGGTGAAGCCCATCGCTTGAGCGGCGAGGACCTCGTTGGGATTCACGGCCGCGAGCGCGCCGCGGAACACTTCCGACAGATAGGCGCCGGAAATGAGGCCGAGGCTCAGCATCATCGCCAGCAGCGGCGGCACGTCGAGGCCGATGCCCGGTAATCCGAAGAAAACGACGAACAGCAGCACCAGCATCGGAATGCCGCGGAACACATAGACCCAGGCGGACAGTATCGCAGAGGTCCAGGTGCCTCCGAGCTCCCGAGCCATTGCAATGCCAAGGCCGACGAAGAGCGCGGTCGCGGCGCAACTGAAGGTGATCAGCAGCGTGTAGCCGGCACCCTGAAGCAGCGTCAGCAGGATATCGATGAAGCTCACGCGGTTCGACCCCGGGAGCTTACTTCATCCACTTGTCGATGATCGCCTGCCGCTTTTCTGGTCCCAGCTCGTCCAGATATTTGTCGAAGTCGACACGCAACTGCGATCCCTTGGGGAAAGCGAAGCCGAGGCGGTCGATCCCTTCGAACACATAGCTGTCCTGGATCGGCAGCTTCTTGCGATAGACCGAGGCGACCGTGCCATCGAGGAAGACCAGGTCGACCTGGCCATTCTGCAAGTCGGTCAGGGCTTCGTTGTAGCTCGGATAGAGCTTCACCTGGTCGGTCTTGTACGTGCCCTTCGGCTCGAGCTCGGTCTTGATGAAATCCATGTATGCCATGCCGCGCGGGAACCCGATCGTGTAGGTCTTCAGCGTGTCGAGATTGGCGAGCTTGATGTTGCGGCTCTTCATGCTCACCAGGTTCCAGCTGTTGTCCATGTAGGGCTTGGAGAAATCCATGACCTTCTGGCGGGGTTCGGTGATGGATATGCCGGAAAAGGCCACGTCCGCCTTCTTGCTGACGACCGCGCCCAGCATGCCCTGCCAATCGTAGGCGGTGATCGCCATCGTGCAGCCGCGGGCTTTGCAGTAGCCGTCGAACAGATCGTAATCGAGGCCCTTGGTCTGGCCATTCTCCTCGAACAGATTGGGCGGCGAAGCGGGTGTTACGGCGACATTGATGACCTTCGACGTCGCTCCTTCCTTCTTCCCGCAACCGCCGACGGTGAGGAATGCCAAGGCGAGAGCGAAGGAGGCCAGAAGGTCGCGACATCTCATGCTGGTGTCCCCCTGTGTGGATTATAGGGCGGCGTGAAAGCGAAGAAGTGGTTCAACCCGGCCTGGTGCAGGGCTTCGCGCACGGCTTCGCTACCATGCGCGAAATCGAGTTGCCGCTGACCGCCCTTGAGCGACCTCGCGAGCCGCAGGATGGCGCGGATGCCCCCGAGGCTGACGAAGTCCAGCCCTTCCAGGTCGATCGTCACGCATTTGGTGTTGGGCTGAATCCGCTGTTCGACGGCCGACGCGAAGTCGATGCCGTCGGCTGCCTCCATCCGCGCCTCGGGCCGAGCGATCAGGCGCTCCCCCTCTTCCAGGAACCGGACCTGCATGCGTTAACTTGCAGGTAAACCGCAATGGAGTCGAGGGCCTGACTATTCGACCGTTTCGATCGTCAGCTGGTCGTTCGTGAAGACGCAGACTTCCGCCGCAATCTGCATCGCCCGGCGGGCGAGCTTCTCCGGATCCTGCTCGTAGTCCACCAGCGCGCGAGCGGCGGCCAGAGCATAATTGCCGCCGGAGCCGATCGCCGCGATCCCGCCCTCGGGTTCAAGCACGTCGCCATTGCCAGTCAGGATCAGCAACGAGTCCTTGTCGGCGACGATCATCATCGCTTCGAGGTTGCGAAGATATTTGTCGGTCCGCCAGTCCTTCGCGAGCTCGACGGCCGAGCGCATCAGCTGACCGTTGAACTGCTCCAGCTTCCGCTCCAGCCGCTCGAACAAGGTGAAGGCGTCGGCGGTGGCGCCGGCGAAGCCTCCGATCACCTTCCCGTCTTCGCCGATGCGGCGAACCTTCTTGGCATTGGGCTTGATGACGGTGTTGCCGAGGCTGACCTGTCCGTCGCCGGCGATGACCGTGCGGCCGTCCTTCTTCACCCCGAGAATTGTCGTTCCATGATACTTTTCCATGGTTCGGATGTGGGATGATCCGTGAACGGCTGCAACTAGCCGCGAACGAAGCGGCGGTCGGGGATGAGCCACATCGCCGCCACCGCTACGTAGATCGCGACCGACAGCAGCGGAGAAACGAAGGCCATCGTCACCGCGGCCAAATAGAGGGCGAAGCTCGCCCACTCCTTGATCCCGCGTCCGACCGCCCTCTTCACTCCGGACTCTTCCCCTTCGGCCGCGATCAGCGCGCGTTCCAGCTGCTGGTAGGAAACCGAGGCCCCGACCAGGACCAGCCCGAAAGCGGCGACCGGCCACGGCCTGATCCCGACCTCGTCGATCCAGCGGATCATCAGCGGGAACAGGGTGAGCCAGAACAGCAATGCATGGTTCGACCACAGCACCGCGCCCGTCACCTTGTGCGCCGACTGCATCATGTGATGATGGTTGTTCCAGTAGATCGCCACGTAGATGAAGGCGAGCAGGTAGGCCGCCAGCAGCGGAAGCACCGTCAGTACGGCGGCGAGCGTCGGTTCCTCGGGGAGCTTGAGCTCTAGAACCATGATCGTCAGCACGATCGCGACGACGCCATCCGTCAACGCGTTGAGACGCCCCGGGCTCATCCGCTCCCCTCCCCCTATCGTTCCACGCCTTTCACCTTACCCCAGGTGCGCGCGGCCGTGTAGCCGAGATAGCCGGTGCCGAAGAGCGCGTAGAGCTCCTCCGGAATGCCGCGCAGATAGGCGGTCATCCCGTCGGCGATGCCCTTGGCCATGCCCGGGTCGGCGGCGGCAATCAGGCCCATCGGAATGGACCAGAGGACGAGCGCATACATCATGTAGAGGAAGCTCGGCCGGGCGCGGCTGGTCCAAGGGTCGGTCGACTGAGCCTCGGCGACGATCGCCTGCATCTGCGCGGTGATGGTCGCCATTTCCTGGTCGCCTTGCAGCTTCAGCAGCTCCAGCTTGGCTTGGTCCCGCGCCTGCGGGTCGGGGATGATCTTGTCGAGGAGCTTCGAAACGGGCCCGACGATAGCCTCAAGAATGCTCATTCATTCTCCAATCTTCACAAATGTTCACACTGACGTGCGTGGTTGCCGTTAGCCGATTGTGCCGATGCGGTTCGCGAGCCAGCCGTATAGGAATGCCTCGTTGGCTGGCCGCCGCTCAGCGAGGCGAAGGTATCGCTCGCCCTGGAGCGCCTCGAGGGCACGCAGGAGAACGGTCTCCCCGCCGCGCTTGCCGCGCGAGGCGAGGAACGCGTCGAGCGCATGCAGCGTGAGCGGACCGACGCGTCCATCCGGGGTCAGGTCGGCATAATCCTTGGCATTGCGGTTGAGCGCGGTCAGGGCGCGCTGAAGAAAGGTCGTCGCGACCGCCGGCCCCATGTTGACGCCCGTGTCGAACAGTTCCGCCGCGATCCGCTCCGACCGTTTCGCGACCTGGTCGAAGCGCGGCCGCAGCCAGTAGAGCCGCCGATAGATGGCGGCCGCCTCCGAGCGAGGCAGGTTGCGCATCGCGCCGGCGTAGCCATGCGCGCGGGCAACGGCCTCGGTGATCCCGAAGCAGGTCGGCCCGCCCTTGTCCGCGGGATGGTTCACATAGCCGCCCTCGCGCTCGATCAATCCGTCGATCAACGCATCGACGTCAAAGCTTTCTTCCACACCGCACTCCTGCAATCGGTTCACCGAGTCGCTAAGTGCTAACCTTTTTGGTTTGCTGTAGGAAAGACTGTTGTGCGTGCTTGGTGAGCGAGGGACGGCTTCCAACCCGCAATGGCAGGTCGATGTTGTGTCACGTCCGAATGAGGGGAAGGATCCGAGCCCAGGTTCACTCCCAGACCATCATTTCGACAGTGCCGTGCGGATCGAGGATGAACTCTCGCATCATGCGATAATGGTCGGTCTCCTCCAGCCGTACGGGCATCAGGCCATACTTCTCCAACCTTAGAAGACGCGCGTCCGGCAAGGCCATCAAGATCGGTGAATGGGTCGCCATGATCACCTGGCTTTGGCCTCCCTGCTGCATCCGGCGGAGGAGCTTGAGGAACTCGAACTGGCGCGACATCGACAGAGCCGACTCAGGCTCGTCGAAGAAGAATATGCCGGGCCGCTGACAGCGCTCCTCGAAGAAGCGCATGAACCCTTCGCCGTGCGAGTATGAAAGGAAGTCCGCCACTTATCGTCTTCCAGAGCGGTCCGGTCGAGATAGCGCGCAAGTGAGAAGAAGCTCTCGGCTCGGAAGAACCATCCTCGGCCAACCTTTGGAAGCCAACTGGCCTTTAACACTTCGGCGAGCACCCCGCCCTTCTGCTTCAGTGAGTCGTCAGAGCTCACCGCGCCGATCCCCGGCCCCCCGCCCCCTCCTCAAATCCGGCAAGCACTGCGATACCTTCAAGCAAGGTCGATTTACCGGTGCCGTTCTCACCCAACGATGATTGTGACCGGCAGATCGAAATTCAGTTCGAACCCGGGCTCGCGGAACATTGGCAGGCAGAAGGGATAGGCGTCGCGATCGGGCACCTCCTCGTCATCGATCCAGACTCGCTTGAGATACGGTGGCGGAAGCTTGGTGTGACGGTGACTACGCGGCATGGCCGCACAATGGCGTCCGACGGCCTCGAAGCAAGCCGTAGTCTGCCGAGATCCTCAGTATCCCAGGCGCGCCATCACCCGCTCGGTCAGCGCGGCGCAGTCGGCCCCGGCGAACGGGAACGTACCGGTAAGCGCATCATGCACCTCCGGAGCCAGCGCCTCCTTCAGGCGCTTCCTCGCGCGCAGGAAGCGCGTCTTCACCGTGGCTGCCGGGATGTCGAGCGCTTCGGCCGTCTCATCGACCGACAGGCCCTCCACCTCGCGAAGCACGAAGACCGTCCGGAAGATCTCGGGCATCTGGGCGATCGCATGTTCCAGCAGCCGGCGTAGCTGTTCCCGCGCGACCGCAGCATCTGGCGGCGCAGTCTCCGAGCCTGCCATCAATTCATCCCGATAGGCTTCGAGCACCGGCACTCCGTCCGCTTTGAGCCGGGCGCGGCGGCGGCGCTCCGAGCGGAGGCGGCCGAGCGCCTCGTTTACGACGATCCGGGTGAGCCAGGTCGACAGCGACGAGCGACCCTCGAACCGTTCGATCGATGAGAATGCGGCGACATAGCCCGCCTGAACCGCCTCCTCGGCCTCCGAGCGATCCTTGAGGATGCTCCAGGCCGCGCGGAACAGGCGCTGGTTGTTGCAGGCGAGAACGTGCCGCACGGCGTCGGCGTCCCGGTCAGCGCACAGCCGCGCCAGCGCCGCATCGTCGATCGAGCGGTAATCGACCTTCGCCTGGGAAGTCATTGCGACGCCTTTAGCACGCCCGCATCCCGGGATGATATTTGGCGGCGGCGGTCATCAGGGCGATTCTGGCGGTCATCTCATCCTCCCCGGTAAGTGTCCTGCCCGATTGGATGCCACCGTTTGCTGGAGGTTCCCGGCGCCGCTAGGACCGAACCATGAGTCCGCGTCTCCTTGCCGCCATCGCCGCGGCCTTCCTGCTCCCCTCACCCGCCGCTGCCCAGCTTTCGGCGGTGGAGCAGACCATGATCCGGACGGTCGATGCGGAGCAGGAACGCACCGTTTCCATGCTCGAAACCTGGGTGAACCAGAACAGCGGGAGCCTGAACTCGCCGGGCGTCGAAGCGGTCGGGCGGATGCTCCGCGCGGAGCTGGAGCCGCTGGGCTTCAAGGTCGAATGGATCGACATGAAGCGCGCCGGCCGCGCCGGGCACATCGTCGCGCGTCACAAGGCCAACGGCCGCGGCAAGCGCATGCTGCTGATCGGCCATCTCGATACGGTGTTCGAGCCCGACCACGCCTTCCAGCGCTGGGAGCGCAAGGGCGATCGCGGAATCGGGCCGGGTTCCGGCGACGACAAGGGCGGTATGGCGGTGATGATCGCCGCGCTGCGCGCGATGAAGTCCGCCGGCACGCTGAAGCAAGCCGACATCCAGGTGGTGCTGACCGGCGACGAGGAAGATGCGGGCGACCCGATCGAGGTTACGCGAGGACCGCTGATCGAGGCGGGAAAGTGGGCGGACGTCGCGCTCGACTTCGAGGGTCTGGCGCAGAAGGACGGCCGGGACATGGGCTCGATCGCGCGGCGGAGCTCCGACAGCTGGACTTTGATCGTCAGTGGTCGAAGCGGCCATTCGAGCGGCGTGATGCACCCGGACTATGGCGCCAACTACGAGCTGGCGCGGATCATCGACGCTTTCCGGCGGGAGCTTCCCGAGGACAAGCTGACCTACAATGTCGGCATGATCGGCGGCGGCGCGACGGCGGAGATGGACTCCGGGAAGATCCGCCTCAACGCCACCGGCAAGACCAACATCATCGCCGCTACCGCAGTGGCTCGCGGCGACCTGCGAGCCCTCACCCAGGACCAGATCGATCGGTCCAAGTCGAAGATGCGCGCGATCGTCGCGCAGTCGCTGCCCGGCACGACGGCACAGATCAGCTTCGACAAGGGCGGCTATCCGCCGATGGCGCCGACCGAGAGCAGTCGCGCAATCCTCGCCCGCCTCAACCGCGTCAACGCCGACATGGGGCTCGAACAGATGGGCGAGCTCGATCCGATGGATCGTGGTGCCGGCGACATCAGCTTCGTCGCCACGGACGTGGACGGCCTTGTCGGCCTCGGTCCGGCGGGCTCGGGCAGCCATGCGCCCGGCGAATCCGTCGACATCCCGTCGATCGCCCGCCAGGCGAAACGTGCTGCCATCCTCATGAGCCGGCTTGCGCAGGAGCGGAGGTAGGGTTGGAATATCCGCTTTCGACCCAAAGCGGACGTTCGTACTGCAGAGGTGTGACACTGTTATCACGAGACATGGGCGAAAGGTCATGTCCGGAACTGCGCGGAGTACGGACTGTTAGCGGCGCATGAGCGATGATCCCCTGGAGCACATGCGTGAGCGCATCGAGCGCTGCCGCAGACTGGCCAAATACGTCAACGACCCTCGCACCACCGAGGCGCTACTTCAGATGGCCGAGCAGGGGGAGATCGACTTGGCCCGGCTGATCGAGGAGCGGGAAGCCAGAGGAACTCAGCCGCCATCGAGTTGATGCCCGCTCGATCCTTTCCGGATGTCAGGCGTCCGAACGGTGGTTCGCCGAGAGGCCCGCGCAACGTCCGCATAGCTCTTCGTCAGGCGGTCTGTCCGTCCTGCTGGCAAAGGCGCGCGTAAAGAAAGTTAGTCATTTCAGTCGATTTTCGCAGGCTTTACAATGCACGTGCCGACTGAGACCCGCATTGCGCCGCAGCATTTGCTAGCTCCCCGCCTTCCCCGCAGTCGCGCAAGTCGGGCCCGATCCATCCGGACGTCAACTCAAGACGGCGGATCTACGCTTGTCTCCGTAGAAGCCCCGATCAAGACGGGTAAAACGTTCGGCTATGCACCTGTACTATGACGCAGGCTTTAATCCGGTGGTATCAGACTCCTGTCGAGGAAGGTCGGTCTGCCGAGGAATATCTGGAACGCGCCGCGCGCTTCCATCATGTAGCCGAGGGACTTCCGCCGGAAGTCGGAGCGCGCTTCGAAGCAATGGCAGCGGATGCAATCAAAATCGCGCATCAAAAGAAGCTCAATCATTAAGCCAAACGCTGTCACGCGCTTCCCTTATTCGGCGCATCACTCCCCAGCGTCAGAATCCTGACGGGCCTCCCAAAATCACCGTTTACAACTGTAATCGATTCGTTTACAGATGTAGACGAAATGCCGATAGACAAGCGCATAACCGATGCCGAGCTCGACCTCATGGAGGTGCTGTGGGCCGCCGATGAGCCGCTCACGTCCGCCGACGTCGGGGAGCGGCTCGAGGCGCAGCGCGGCTGGTCGATGGCGACGGTCAAAACGATGCTGGGACGGCTCGCCGCCAAGGGCGCCATCTCCCATCGCGAAGACGGCCGGCGCTTTCTCTATTCGCCCGCCATCGAGCGGGAAGCCTATGTCGGCAGCAAGTCGCGGCGTTTCGTCGACCGGCTGTTTGGCGGACGCCTGTCGCCGCTGGTCGCGCGTCTCGCCGAAGAGGATGCGCTCGACGCAAAAGACATCGCCGAAATCGAAGCCTTGTTGAAGGAGCTGAAGTCGTGACGGACTGGCTGCTTGGTACCTTGCTTGCAACGTCGGGACTGATCGTCCTGGTGCTTCTTTTGCGCGAACCCGTCCGCCGGCATTTCGGTGCGCGGGTCGCCTATGGCCTGTGGCTCATCCCGGCATTGCGGCTGCTGATGCCGACGATCACCGAGACGATCGAGCGTCCGGTGTCGGTGGATTTCGCGCCGCGGATGATGACGTCCCAGGTGATCGCCGAGCCGATGCTGATGAGCGGCGTCGCTTCGCCGGAACGAACGCTCATCGAGCAGGCCGGCGGCTGGCCGACCTTGATTCTCATAGTCTGGCTGGGCGTCGCGACCGGCCTGTTCGCGGCGCGCATCCTTGCCTTCCGCCGCGAGCGAGACGGCCATCCTCCGGGAGGCGATCGATATCGGCCGCATCGGCTCGATCCGGCTCGTTCGGTCAGGCGAAGTCAGCGGACCGCTGGCCTTCGGGATACTCGATCGCGTGATCGCGGTGCCGGCGGATTTCGACCGGCTTTACGCCGAGCACGAACGGCGGCTGGCGCTCGAGCACGAGCTTGCCCACCACCGGTCGGGCGACCTCGTCGCCAACCTGACCGCATTCGCTTTGCTTTGCCTGCAGTGGTTCAATCCGCTGGCATGGATCGCTCACGCCGCCTTCCGCTTCGACCAGGAAGCCGCGTGCGATGCCCGCGTGCTGGACAAGGCCGGAAGCCAGGACCGGTCCGATTACGGGCGAGCAATCGCCAAAGCCGCTTCGGGGAGAGCGCTGCTGTTCGCCAGTGCGCTCGATAGTCGGACCATGCTTCAAAGGAGGCTCAAGTCCATGCTCAGCAATCCCACCACCGGCCGCCGGTTGACCGGGCGCGCCCTGGTGCTCGCAGCCGTCGCCGTCGCCTTGCCGCTGACCGCGACGCGGGCGATCGAATATGTCGACATTCTTGCGCCGGACGCGTCCAGCGCGTCGCCGGTGAAGGCGCCCGCCCCAGTGCTGGCGGCGCCGGCGTTGCAGGCCGTGGCCCAACCCGCGTCGGTGACGCCGGTTGCGCCGGCCCACCCGGTCAACATCACTGACGATAAGGTCACGATCAACGGACAGACGAAGAAATGGAGCGAGCTGACTCCGGCCGAGAAAGCCGAGGTGCGCCGCTCGATCGCTCAGGCACGGGAAGAGATTTCGCGGATCAACCAGGGCGAAATCCAGCGCGAGATCCGCGAAGCCATGAACGAGACCCGGGTCAATCAGGAAGACATCCGCCGCGAGATCGCGGCCGCTCATGCCGACGTGAATGAGGCCATGCGGGAGATCGACGCGCACTCTGTGGAGATCCGCCGCGCCGGCCAGGACCCGGAGATGATCAAGGCCACCGTCCGGGCATCGCTAAAGGCCGTCGAGGCGATCGACGTCCAGGCCATCACGCGCCAGGCGCTCGCGTCGGTCGATCCGGCGACGATCAATGCCGCTCTTGCGGCTGCAGAAGCGGGTCTCGAAAAGGCTGAGGCTGAGCTCGAACGCATCGAGGAAGCGAACAGAGCGCGACGACGACTAGCGCGAGGACTTTCGCTTACCGGCGAACCCGTTAAGAGCCCTGACCGTTGGTATGTTTCGGTCGAGGGACGTGCGATGAAGGTTCGCCGGTTCGTTTCCGCGTTGTTGCTGGCATGCGCTCTGGGCGGGTGCGAAACCGCTCCGCCCCAGGCAGCGCCCGCCGATCTCTACGGACCGCCTGAGAAGCCTGCGCCCGTCGCGGCTCCGTCGATCAGTGCCGAGCGCATGTCCGAGATCACTCGAGTGCTGGCGTCGGACGAGTTCCAGGGCCGCTCGATGGGCACTCCGGGCGAGGAGAAGACGGTCGCTTATCTGACCGGGCAGTTCCAGGCGGCGGGACTGGAGCCCGGCGGTGAGAACGGCGGCTGGACGCAGTCGGTGCCGATGATCCGCACCAAGTTGCAGGCGCCGAGCCTGTCGGTCGCGCAGTCGGGCAAGACGACCGCGCTGCGCTTCCCTCAGGACATCTATCTCAGCACCGTCCGTGCGGTGGACCAAGCGCGGATCGCGAGCGCTCCGATGGTCTTCGTCGGATATGGAGTGAATGCGCCCGAGCGCGGGTGGGACGACTTCAAGGGCGTGGACCTGAAGGGCAAGGTCGCCGTCTTCCTGGTCAACGATCCGGACTTCGAAGCCGCTGAGGGTGAGCCCGTCGCCGGCAAATTCGCCGGCAAGACGATGACCTACTACGGCCGCTGGACCTACAAGTTCGAGGAAGCGGCGAGGCGCGGAGCGATCGCGGCGCTGATCGTCCATGACACCGAGGGCGCGGGCTACGGCTGGAACGTCGTGCAGAGCGCGGCGGGCGAGAATTTCAACATCGTTCTTCCGCCCGAAGCGCAGCAGCCTGTGCTCCTTCAGGGATGGATCCAGGGACCGGTCGCGGCGGAGATGTTCAAGCGCGCTGGCCACGACCTCGCGGAGCTCAGGCAGCGGGCGCGGACCACGGCATTCAAGCCCATCGATCTGAAGGCGACCTTCTCCGCGAATGCCGGAGTCGACCTCAACCGGATCAGCACGCGCAACGTCATCGGCAAGCTGACGGGGTCGAAATATCCGAACGAGACGGTGAGCTACGGCGGGCATTGGGACGCCTACGGGATCGGGCCCGCGGATGCGCAGGGCCGCACGATCCGGCCGGGCGCTTCCGACGACGCCCTGGGGCTTGCAGCGATGATCGAGATTGCGCGGATGTTCGCTACCGGCCCGAGACCCGAGCGCACCCTGGTGTTCGCGGCCTGGACCGCGGAGGAAAGAGGGCTCCTCGGCTCCGAATATTATGCGCAGCACCCGCTTTTCCCGCACGAGACGATGGTCGCGAACCTGACGCTGGACACGCTGCAGACGGCCGGGGCGGTAAAGGACGTCGTGCTGATCGGCCAGGGCCAGAGCGAGATGGAGCGGCTGCTGGCCGAAGCCGCGCAGGCGCAGGGCCGCATCATCACGCCCGAGAACCATCCGGAGCGCGGACTCTTCTATCGCGCGGACCATTTCTCGCTCGCCAAGCGCGGCGTTCCGGTCCTTCTCAATATGGCGCTGGCCGGGTCGTACGACCTCGTGAACGGCGGACGCGCTGCCGGCGACAAGTGGCTCAATGACTTCACCGGCAACTGCTACCACCAGCCGTGCGACGCCTGGTCGGCAAGCTGGGACCTAAGCGGCGCGGTTCAGGAGGCGCAGCTCTTCCACGCCATCGGAGCGCGGCTCGCCAACAGCCGCGAGTGGCCGCAATGGTCACCTTCGTCCGAATTCGCGAAGGTGCGAGAACGGAGCGCCGCCGCGCGGCGCTAGTCTCGGCTGGCGTAGCGACAGTGCAGCGCGTCGACGACCTTGGTGCGCTTGCGCCGTGCGCCGCAGGGGAGGCTGTTGGCGAACAATTGCAGGCTTCTCCGCAGGGCCGATTCTTCCGCCGCGCGATAGGCGCTCTTGCCGCGCGGTGGGTCGTCGGACAGGCCGGTGACGAAATAGGCCACGCCTAACCCATGCAGGCGGTCGATCCACAGGCCGGAGCGCAGACCGTAAGCGTCGCCCGCATGGCCCATGCGGAAGATGCGGTCGCCGGCGGGATCGTCCTTGCAGCCCTGCATTCCGGTGGGGATGAGCTGAACGGCGAGCCCGTAGGTGCAATAGAAACCCTTGTCGGTTTCGCCGTTACGGCCGTCGAACCGCCACTCCGGCGCCAGCATCGTCTCGACCGATTTCGGCGACAGGATCCGTATCCCGTCGAGCGTCCCGCCGTTAAGGAGCATCCGGCCGACGCGGGCGAGGTCGTTCATCGAAATCCGCAGTCCGCCCTGCGGGGCGAAGAGGGCGCCGTTCTCGCCGAGCCTCCAGCGGCCGAGATCGCATGGGCCCTTGTCGACGAACACCGGGCAGTCCGGACGCCTGCCGGCGAGATCGTCGCGGACCGGCTTGCCTCCTTGTGTGAGAACGACGGCGCGCGCGACCTTCGCGTCGCTGCAGGTCGGCCAATTGTAGCAGGCGTCGAGCTTCATCGGCTCGATGACCTCGCGGCGCATCCACAGGTCGAAGCGTTCGCCGGTCGTGCGCTCGACGATCGACGCGACGATCGGGAAGTTGAGGTTGGAGTAGGTGAAGATAACCTTCGCCCGGGCCGTGCTTTGGATCCCAGCTGGTGGGCGCGGCCATGGTCGCCTGCACCGAGTCACCCAGCGGAATCGCATATTGATCCTGGAAGTCGCGCACGGAACTGGTGTGCGAGAGCAGCTGGCGCAGCGTGATCGGCCGGTCGGGAAAGGCAGGGTTGCGCAGGGTCCAGCCAAGCCGGGGCGAGACATCCTCGTCGAGATCGAGCTTTCCCTGCTCGACCAGCTTCATGACCCCGATTCCGACTACCAGCTTGCTGATCGACGCGATTCGGACGGGGTCATCGGGCGTGACGGCGCGGCCCGCGGCGGGATCGGCAAGGCCCTCCGAGAAGCTGCCGACATTGCCGTTCCGGTCGAACGCGACGCCGACCTGCGATACGGGGATTTCCGGTGGCTGCGCCGGCACAGTGGCGCAGGCCGAAAGCATCAGGAAAAGCAGGCCCGAGGATCGCATCTCGGCAGACTGTCGCATGCGCACGGCATTGCGCAAGATTGACTCGCGCGCAGGCGAGGCAGATCAGGCCGCGGAGAGGCGGCAAATGCTCACACCTTTACTCTGGATCGCGCTCGCCGTTCAGGCAGAGCAGGAACCGCCGATCATCGTCGAGGGGCAAAGGCCCAAGGAAAAGACCGTCTGCCGGACCGAGCGCGAGACGGGCAGCCGCGTGGTCAAGCAAATCTGCAGGACCCCGACCGAGCAGAAGCAGGTGAACCTCAACGCCCGCAACGCGCTCAGGCTCGGCAACAATTCCACCGAACCGACGGAGGTTTTCCTTCCCCCTAAGGGGGACTGACCGGTCGCTTACGGCTGCGGAGCGATGTTGAAGACGGCGAACTTGTTACCGTCGGGATCGCGGAAATAAGCGAAATAATATCCGAACTTCGGGTCGCCGCGGAAACCGGGGTCGCCCTCGTTGGCGCCGCCGAGCTCGAGCGCCTTTGCGTGAAAGGCGTCGACCTTCTTCGGATCGTCCATAACGAGGGCGATCATGTGGCCGTTGCCGGGATCCGCCGCGCCGCCGTCATACGGCCGCGTCACGACGACCCCCGGCCGGTTCATCGCCACCCCATACATGGTGAAGCCGCGCTGGTCGTCGAGTTGCATCAGCCGCTTCCCGCCGATGCTCCCGAAAAGCGCGTCGTAATAAGAGCGCGCGCGATCGAGGTCGTTGGTCCCGACGGTGACGTATCCGATCATGACGTCTTCTCTGCGGACTCCGTAGCGGGAGGACATTCGCCGACGCGCTTCGCCGTTATGGTGCGCGTCATCGCATAGTCGCCCGCGCCGCTGAGGTAGGTCGTCGTGCTGACCTCCGCGTCCAGGGTATCGGCCTTGAAGGAGCCGCTCACCGACTGCCGGACCTCGCCGCTGGTGCCTTCGCGCTTGCAGGTGAGGTCGAGGCCGATGCGGCCGTTCCTGACGTAGGGATTGTTGGCGCTGCAGCTGTCGCCGTCTTCCGCGAACAAGGCCGGGTCGATGGTCCCGTCGGCCGCGATGCAGGCGAGGGTGGTTCCGCTGGCATCCTGCTTCAGGTTCGTTGCCGGCGTCGTCTTGTCGACGGACTGCAGCGAAGCGACCTTCCAGCTCGCTTCATATTGCCCTCCCGCAAGCGACGTCGCTGTCTCTTCCTTCTGAACCGGCGCTTCTTGAGAACAGGCAGACACCAAAATGGCCGCGCCCGCGGCGATAATCAGATTGCGCAACTCTACTCTCCCCCTCTGCTGACTAGCCCTGGCTCGCGTCACACTCCCCGACGCGCTGGGCATCGACATTCATCTTCATGTTCATCACTTCGGCGGGATTGCTGCCCTTCGAAGCGACCGACATCGCCATCTTGTAGGCGTTGGGCTGATAGGTTCCCGCCAGCTCCATCGTCTGCGTGGCATTTTCGTGCGTGCACAACATCTTCAGGTCGATCTTCCCGTCGCCCCATTTGAAGTGCTCGTACCGGCAGTTCTTGTCGGCGCCGGTGAAGAAGTCCTCGCGCGGGTTCTTCGCTTTCTCGGGCGTGAGGCAGGTCTCGTGGACTTGCGACGTGCCCATGCTCTTCTTCATCGCCTCAGCAACCTGCGGCGGCATTCCCGGCGCATCGATCTCCACGAGTGTCGCGGTCTGCTTCCACTTGCCGGGATTGACGAAGGACTGGTCGACGTCGGCCTTGCGCATCTCCTGCGCGACTTCGCCGACGGACGCATTCTCCATCTCGACGGTGTCGCCCGAACCGCAGGCGGCAAGAGATCGCGAGCGTGGCAACCAGGATATGTCGCTTCATCAGGAGCCCCCCTG
>CAWHJH010000010.1:0-71798 GCA_963829625.1 uncultured Alphaproteobacteria bacterium
TACTTCCGCCCAGGTGATTTGGCTCATCCAGCGGCGGCGCTGCGCGAGCAGCTCGCGCGCCGCTTGGTCGACCCCGCGAAGTGCGTCGAGGAGAATGACGGTGTCGAAGACATAGTCGGTCATCGGCCGCCGCTTCGATCCCAGTCGTCACGCATGCGGCGCTGATGCTCGAGACCGTCGCCGAGGTCCTTGCGGTCTCGCCAGATTCCGAAGAAGCGCTCGATGCCCTGCTTGCCCTTTTCGGCACGGTATTCGGCGATCGCTTCTCGCACGAGCGCCGCGCGCGACTTGCCGTGCTCAGCCGCCTTGCGGTCGAGCCAGTCCAAATCCTCGTCAGGAACGTCGATCAGGACACGCATGACATACTGATATCATATCATGATATCAAGACAAGCTATTCCGCAGCCTTTCTCGCGAGCATCCGCTCGCGGAAGCGCCTGGCCCAACCGGCGATGCCCTTTTGCTCATTGCGCTCCACAGCGAGGCTGTCAGCTTCGACATCCTTCGTAATGACCGATCCAGCGCCGACGATCGCGCCGTCGCCGACTGTGACGGGCGCGACCAGCGCGGTGTTCGATCCGATGAAGGCTCCCGCCCCAATCACGGTGCTGTATTTGCCGAACCCATCGTAGTTGCAGGTGATCGTGCCCGCGCCGATGTTTGCGTCCGCTCCGACATCGGCATCGCCGATGTAGGAAAGGTGATTGGCCTTTGCGCCGGGACCGAGCACCGCTTTCTTCACTTCGACGAAATTGCCGACCTTGGCTTTCTCGCCGATTTTCGCACCCGGGCGCAGACGGGCGAACGGGCCGATTATCGCCTTCGTCGCGATGGTCGCGCCTTCGATATGGCTGAACGCCTTGATCGTCGCGCCGTCCGCGATCTCGACGCCCGGACCGAAGACGACGTGCGGTTCGACGGTCACGTCGCGGCCGAGCTTAGTGTCTGCCGCGAACCAGACGCTTTCGGGATCGATGAGAGTCGCACCGTCCTGAAGCGCCTGCTCTCGCCGGCGGCGCTGCCAGTCCAGCTCGAGATGCGCGAGCTCGGCGCGGCTGTTCACGCCCGCCGTCTCGTAAGGGTCGCCCTCGATCACGACCGCGTCGCGGCCCTCCGCAGCGGCGATGTTCACCACGTCGGGCAGGTAATATTCGCCCGCGGCATTGTCTTTGCCGACCTGGTCGAGCCAGCGGAACAGGTCCTTCGCCCGCACCGCCATCATGCCGCTGTTGCAAAGGCGCACTGCGCGCTCGTCGTCGGTCGCATCCTTAAACTCGACCATCTTCGCGATATGGTCGCCCTCGCCCAGGATGATGCGTCCGTAATTGAGCGGATCAGCCGGGGTCGATGCGAGCACGACCACGCCAGGACCGCCGCCACCATCCAGGCGATCGAGCATGCGCTTCAGCGTCTCCGGCTCCACGAAAGGCGTGTCGCCGTACAGGATGAGGACAGCGCCGTCATAGCCCGCGAGCGCATCCCCCGCCTGCTGGACGGCATGCGCCGTACCCTTCTGTTCGGCCTGGTGCGCGATGGTCACCTCGCGCCCATCGAGCGCCTTCTCGACCTGGTCGCGGCCCTTGCCCACGACGACGACCCGCTTTTCCGCTCCGAGCCGGTCAACGCTGTCGAGCAGGTGCATCAGCAGCGCCTTCCCGGCGATCGGATGTAGCACCTTGTGGGTGTCGGAGCGCATGCGCGTGCCCTGCCCCGCGGCAAGGATCACGACGGCGAAATTCGGAATGTCACTCATTGGGCCGGAGCAATGGCACCTTAGCCAAGGCCGGCCAAGTGCCTTTGCCGGAGTGTATCGATTGGCTGCAGCTTCCCGGCCTCTTCCACATGCCAGAAGCTCCAGCCGTTGCACGAAGGCGCGCCCTGGAGCGCGGCGCCGACCTTGTGGATCGAGCCGGCATGAGTTTCGCAGGCGATGGAGCCGTCTGCACAGACCTTCGCCTGCCAGCGACGCTTACTGTCTGTGAGCATTGTTCCGGGTGCGACCATCCCGCTCTCTACGAGCAAGCCGAAGGCTACACGCGGAGCCGAACGCTTGTCCGGCACCACCTGCATCGCGCTTTCATCCAGGGGCAGCGTCGAGGCGATGCGCTGCTTGGCCACCTTCACGTAGGACGGCTCGCGCTCGATGCCGATCCAGCGGCGGCCCAGGCGGCGCGCAACGGCGCCCGTCGTCCCGGTGCCGAAGAATGGATCGAGCACGACATCGCCCGGCTTCGTGCAAGCGAGCAGGATGCGGTAGAGCAACGCTTCCGGCTTCTGCGTCGGGTGCGCCTTGACGCCATCTTCGTCCTTCGCACGCTCCTGTCCACTGCAGATCGGCAGGACCCAGTCAGAGCGCATCTGAAGATCGTCGTTGAGCGCCTTCATCGCGCGATAGTTGAAGGTGTAG
This sequence comes from uncultured Alphaproteobacteria bacterium, assembly GCA_963829625.1. GTDB lineage: Bacteria > Pseudomonadota > Alphaproteobacteria > Sphingomonadales > Sphingomonadaceae > Sphingomicrobium. The sequence continues at coordinate 2,408 of CAWHJH010000010.1, forward strand.
CGCGCCTTCTCGTCCTTGGCGCACCAGATCAGTGTCTCGTGGGCATTGGTGAAGCGCGTGCCGCGGAAATTCGGCATCGGGTTCGCCTTGCGCCAGATAACGTCATTGAGGATCCAGAACTCCGCATCCTGCAAGAGAGTGCCAACGCGAAAGATGTTGTGATAGCTGCCGATCACCCAGATCGTGCCGTTGTCCTTGAGGATGCGACGCGCCTCGGCGAGCCATTCGCGGGTGAAATCGTCGTAGGCGGCGAGGCTGTCGAACTTGTCCCAGTCGTCATCGACGGCATCGACCCGACTGCCTTCGGGTCGAAAGAGGTCGCCGCCCAACTGCAGGTTATAGGGCGGGTCGGCGAAGATCATGTCGACGGACTTGTCAGGCAGACGCGCCATCTCGGCGATGCAATCGCCCATCAGGATTTCGTCAAACGGAAGCTCACGCTTCGGCTTGGTACTGGAACGCGGGCGCAAAGCGCCCTCGGTCTCCGCAATGCGGGCAATAAGGTTCATGCGAACGTGCCCCCTTTGCGTCGAAAGGTGAGTCAGGCCCAACTCGCGGTCAAGCGAACAGAGGTTAACGCGCTTTCGAAGCGGCGGCGGAACGAAGAGAGTCCGTGAAGACTGGACCACAAGATGTTGAGTTGGTTGGCTTGAGAGACTCAACCCGTGGTGGTGTGACTAAAAGGACTCGCGGTCGCGATTTCAGGAAGGGCCAGCTCCGGCTGGGCCGCGGCCGCCATGATCTCGCGCACCAGGCCGAAGCTTCGGCGGTGCAGCGGCGTCGGCCCAAGCTCCCGCAATGCGCGGCGGTGATCAGGCGTGGGATAGCCTCTGTTCCGCTCCCAACCGTAGCCCGGATAGGTCTCCGCATGCTCCGCCATCATGCGGTCGCGAGTGACCTTGGCGATGATCGAAGCGGCCGCGATCGAACGGCACTTGGCGTCGCCGTCGACGATCGCCTTCGACGGCCGCTGCCACTTCGGGCAGGCGTTGCCGTCGACGAGCACCCATGCGGGCTCGACGCCGAGTGCTTCGACCGCCCGGGTCATGGCCAGCATGCGCGCCCAGTAGATGTTGATGCTGTCGATTTCCTCGACGCTGGCCATGCCGACGCCGAAAGCCGCGACCTTGGTGATCTTGGCATACAGCGCCTCGCGCTTTTCGAGCGGGAGATTCTTCGAATCGTCGATGCCGCGCGGGAATTTGTTGCGGTCCAGAATGCACGCGGCGGCAACGACTGGCCCCGCGAGAGGGGCGCAACCGGCCTCGTCCACCCCGGCCAGCGGTTGCGGGAAATCCAGCTCGATCTTGAAGGTGCAGCGGCGAGGCATCGGCTCGCAAGCCTATGGATCGGTTCGATGAGTCGCCAGACGCCGACTCGCAAAGCTGTGGATTAATCGACCCGCCAGGGTGGGAAGCGGCGCGCTTCGCCCGCCTTGTAGAGGAAGATGATGTTGCCCGACGGATCGCGCAGGCGAGCCTCGCGCCACATCCACGGCTGGTTGCGCGGAGCATGCTCGAAGGGGATGCCGGCACGCGCGAGCCGCTCGACCTGCGTGTCGAGATCATCGCATTCGAGATAGACAGCGGTCGTGGCGGCCACTTTCTCGTCCGGATCCACCTGGATCGACAAAGTCGCGCCGCCCGCCGTCTCGAAGCGGGCGTACTGGTTCTCCGGACTGTCCACGATCTGCTTCAGGCCAAGCAGCGAATAGAAATGCACGGACTTCGCATAATCGTTGACGGTCAGCGTCACCTGGTTGAGCCGCGGCCCGGGGCCGATATCCAGGCGGACATTGGCGGAACCCACCGGGCCTGCGCCCTGTCCCAGACCTGATGCAGCAAAAAGTGCGACGCGGACGAACGTCCGCGCTCGCTCAACTGCTGACGGGAGCGTATCGCCCTGCCCGAGGAAGCAGGCGATCGCGCTGGCCATGGTGCAACCGGTGCCATGTGTGCTGGTCGTGTCGATCCGCTGGCCCTGCCAGCTCGTCATATTGTCGGTTTCGATCAAGGCGTCGGCGAGCGCGTCGCCTTCTTCATGACCGCCCTTGATCAGCACCGCGCAGCCGTGATCGCCCACGAGGCCGAGTGCGGACGCCACCGGATCCTCCTGCCCGCTCAGCCGCGCAAGCTCTGGAAGGTTTGGCGTGGCGATTGTCGCGACGTCCATCAGCTGCCCGAAAGCGGCGATGGTCGAATCGTCCGCAAGGGCCGCGCCGCTCGTCGCGATCATGACAGGATCGAAGACGATCGGCAGATCGGGCTGCTCCCGTTTCAGCTCCGCCAGACGTTTGGCGACCTGTTCGACCGCAAAGGCGCTGCCGATCATGCCGATCTTCACCGCGTCGACACCAATGTCTGCGACGACCGCGTCGATCTGCGCGAGGATCATTTCCGCCGGAACGGGATGAACGCCGGTCACGCCCGTCGTGTTCTGGGCCGTGATGGCCGTCACGGCAGTCATCGCATGGCCGCCGAGCATCGTGATCGTCTTGATGTCGGCCTGGATTCCCGCTCCCCCGCCCGAATCCGAGCCGGCGATCACGAGGATGCGCGCGGGCTTGGCCGTTATCGCGGCGCTTCGAGCGCCCTTCGGAGCAAAATTATCCATGCGCACGGCATCTGGTTTCGCGTGCAATTGCGAAGAAAGGGTTCACGCCGCGCTCTGCACGGCCTCGCAAATGTCGTCGACCAGGCGTTCGACCAGCTTTGGATCGTCGCCTTCCGCCATTACGCGGATCAGCGGCTCGGTGCCCGACTTGCGGATGACGAGCCTGCCGCGACCCTGCAGTTCGGCCTCCGCTGCGGCAATCCGCGCGAGGACGCTGTCCGCCTCCAGCGGCGCCTTCCCGCCATTGAAGCGGACATTCTTCAGCAGCTGCGGCACGGGGTCGAAGAGATGAAGCACCTCGCTCGCCGCCTTACCCAAATCGACGATCGCCGCGAGCACCTGGAGCGCGGCGACGAGGCCGTCGCCGGTGGTCGAATGGTCGCTGAGGATGATGTGCCCCGACTGCTCGCCGCCGACGTTGCACTCCTTTCCGCGCATCGCCTCGAGCACGTACCGATCGCCGACCTTGGTGCGGATGAGGCCGATGCCCTCTTTCTCAAGCCTCCGCTCGAGACCGAGGTTGGACATGACCGTTGCGACCACCGAGCCGCCGCGAAGCTCGCCCCGACGTTTCAGATCCAGAGCCACGAGGGCCATCATCTGGTCCCCGTCGATGATCCGCCCATTCTCGTCGACGACGATCAGGCGGTCCGCATCTCCATCGAGCGCGATCCCGATATGCGCACCGCTGGCGACGACGGTCTCCTGCAGCAGCTGCGGGTAAGTCGACCCACAGCCCGCATTGATGTTGAGCCCATCGGGCTTCACGCCGAGCGGGATGACGTCGGCTCCGAGCTCCCACAGGGCCTCGGGCGCAACATGGTAGGCCGCGCCGTTGGCGCAATCGACGACGATCTTGAGTCCGTCGAGCCGAAGCCGTTCAGGAAAGGTCGACTTCACGTGGTGGATGTAGCGGCCGCGGGCGTCGTCGATGCGCCTCGCGCGTCCGATCTTGTCAGCCGCGACCAGCTTGACGCCGCTCTCGATCTTCCGCTCGATCGCCTGCTCGGTCTCATCGCTGAGCTTGTAGCCGTCCGGGCCGAACAGCTTGATGCCATTGTCCGCGAAAGGATTGTGCGAGGCGGAGATCATCACGCCGATGTCCGCGCGCATCGAACGAGTGAGCATCGCTACCGCCGGCGTTGGCATCGGCCCCAGCAGCACCACGTCCATGCCGACCGACGTGAAGCCGGCGACCATCGCCAATTCCATCATGTAGCCCGACAGGCGCGTGTCCTTGCCGATCACCACGCGATGGCGGTGATCGCCGCGAAGGAAGTGCGCGCCGGCGGCCTGGCCCACGCGCAGCGCCGTCTCGGCGGTCATCGGCTCACTGTTGGTAAGCCCGCGGATTCCGTCCGTACCGAAGAATTTCCGTGTCATTGCGGGCGGTTTAGCGCGGCTGCGCCTGCAGCGCGAGTAGTCAGCCGATCCAGCGCCAGATCCCTGCGGGGAACGGATGCAGCCAGGTTGCGAGAAGGAAGAGGATGGTTCCGCCAGCCAGGGCGATGGCACCCGGATTCGAAAAGCCGCGGGTGAAGGGTACGAAAGCGGTTTGTGCAGTCCATTCGTGGAACCGCTCGCCCATCAGCTTGGCTTTCTTGCGATCCTGGCCGACCGATCCGGCGAGCGCGAGGAAGAGGATGGCGGTGTCGAACAGCAAGGCTTTCGGCGTGGCTACAACCAGCAGGTGCACGATCGCCCATAAGGCAAAGCCCCACATCATCGGATGCCGGGTGATGCCAAACACGCCGCTAACGGCCTTCCCCCTTTGAAGACGGGCGCCGGGGAGGGCAGGATTACCGAGGAACGACCCGACAAACAGGATCGAGCCGATGAACATCAGGACGGTCGCGACAATCCAGCCCGCTTCGCCCACATCCCAAAGCGGCGCCTGGTCGCCCAATGCCCTGTAGCACCAGATCATGAGCCCGAATGTGGCCAGGGCGACAAGCGAGTAGAAGCCTTGGAACGGACCTTCGCCCATGCGGGCAGCGAGCGGTTGGCGGAGCGGATGGGAAAGCAGGAAATGCGTGCCGACGAAGGCGGCGGAGGCGAGCGCGAGGCACGCCATCCCGTTCACCGGCGATATGCCTCGGGAAGCACGTCGCGGGACAAATCCTTGTACCGCTCGCGTAGCTTGGTCTGCCTGGTATCCATCGGCTGCTGCACCCCGTCGATGAAAACGACCTCGGCGTTGCTACTAACCTGCAACGGGTCTCCGGACCAGATGACGACGTCGGCGCGCCGGCCGGGCGCAAGGCTGCCAAGGTCTCGTCCAAGCCCCAGCGCTTCGGCCGGACGCGATGTAATCATCGCCAGCGCCTCGCCCCAGCGGACACCGCTAGCCCCCGGCACATTCTCGAGGGCCACGAGGTTCCCGGCATACTGCCGCTCGTTGAACAGAAAGCGCGTATCATTGTCGTCGATCATGCCGATCGAGACTTCTACGCCGGCATCCCGCAACCGGCCGACGTTGGACTGGGTGGCGGCCAGCTGCTCGAAGCTCGAAGGCAGATCGTTCACGGCCGATGCGATGACGGGGATCCGCGACGCGGCGATCTTGTCCGCAACAAGCCAGCCTTCGGAGGCCCCGACGAGCACGATCTTCAGCAGCGGATAGTCGCGCTTGAGGTTGAGCACGTTGAGGATGTCCCGCGCCCGCTCGACATGGATCAGCAGGTACTGCCGTCCCTGAAGCACCGGCACGAACGCCGCGGCATCGAAGCGCGTCAGGAGCACATCCTCGCTCCGCCGGGCGTCCGGCCCATATTCCCGCGACTCGTTCGGGTTGCGGACGATCGGGCGGTCGATCTCCTCGGCCGGCTGACGGGCCGAAGAGATGGCCGGGGCGTAGCGGCGAAGCTCGGAAGCTTCCTTCAGCGCATTGCGGAAAAGGACGTAGGCCGACGCGCGAGAGCCGCCCGCGGTGTCCGCGCCGGTCTCGCCGAACTCGACGAACTGGAACAGCCGCGCGCGAGTGATCGGCTCCATGTCGGCGCCGAGGTCGATGACCGCACCCTGTCCCGCGAAGATGCTCTTCGCGACATTGGGCGCGACTATGGCTCGCGTAATGCCGTCGGCGCGATTGACGGGGATGGTAGAGCTGTTCGGATTGACCACCGGAGCGATGTCGATAGCCGCGCCGAACGGGCCGCCGTCGGCCTTATCGTCGGTCGTCCCGTCACCGCCAAGATCGATCTCCGAAAGGCCAAGGCGCGAGAAGCCGGCGACGATGCCCGGTGTCACCCACTTGCCCCGCGCATCGACCATCTGCGCGTCCTGCGGGATTCCGACGTTGAGCCCGGCCGCCGCGATCCGCCCATTGCGGATGATGACGACCCCACCGGGGATCGGCTCCGAACCGTCGCCCAGCGCGACCGTGCCGCCTGTGATCGCGATGGTCTGGGCAGAAGCAGGAAGAGCGGCAGCCGCGAGCAGTGTGGCGATCAGCGGCCGGATCACTTCACGTCTCCTTCGCCCGGCTGCCCGAGCTCGAAGTCAGTGACTGGCCGCAGGCGTGGGTTGCCGCTGAAGTACATCAGAGCGCCGTCGATCCAGACCCGTTCCGGCCGCGCATAGGTGCTGAACGGATTGGCGTTCCAGAGGACGACGTCGGCCATCTTTCCGGCCTTCAGGCTGCCGGTCTTGTCGGCGATCCCGAGCGCCTTGGCCGGATTGTAGCTCAGCCAGGTCCAGGCGTGCTCGTCGCTGATGTTGAGGCCCATCCGGCGGCCGTCGGCGAGCGCCTTCGCCGCCTCCTGATTGAGGCGCTGGATGCCGTTCGGATCGTCTGAATGGACGATCGCGCAGGCGCCGGCCTTGTCGACCAACGGGATGTTCTCCTTGATTCCGTCATAGGCTTCCATCTTGAAGCCCCACCAATCGGCCCACATCGCCGAGCAGATGCCGTTGGCGGCGAGCAGGTCCGCGATCTTGTAGCTTTCCACCGCGTGGTGGAACGTGCCGATCTTGTAGCCGAACTCCCTGGCCACATCGATCATGACCGCCATCTCGTCGGCGCGGTAGCAGTGGTTGTGAACGATGATCTTGCCGCCGAGCACGCCCATGAGCGTATCCATGGCGAGATCCCGTTCCGGCATGTCGCCGCCGTTCTTGTTATACTTGTCCCACTTGCGCTTGTACGCCTGCGCCTTGATCCAGGTCGCGCGGGTCACTGCGATATTGCCCATCCGCGTTTGCGGCATCTGCCCCTTCGAACCGTAGACCCGCTTCGGGTTCTCGCCGCACGCCATTTTCAGTCCGTACGGCGCGCCTGGGAACTTCATTCCCTGGACCGTGCGTGCCGGCACGTTCTTCAGCGTGACCGATCGGCCGCCGAACAGGTTCGCCGATCCGGGCAGGACCTGAAGTGCCGTGACGCCGCCGTTCATCAGCGCACGGCTGAAGCCCGGGTCCTGCGGCCAGACGCTGTGCTCGGCCCAGACTTCCGCGCGCACGGGGCTCGTCGCTTCGTTGCCGTCGCTGTGCGACTGCGTGCCGGGAGACGGATAGTCGCCAAGGTGGCTGTGCACGTCGATGATGCCGGGAGTGACGAACTTGCCGGTGCCGTCGACCTCATAGGCGCCGGACGGCACTGCAGTCTCCGGTCCGCCCACCGCCTGGATGATGCCGTCGGCAAGGACGACCGTGCCCCGCTCGATGCGCCCGCCTTCGCCGTCGAAAACGGTCGCGCCGCGGATGACCGTCAGCGCGCCCGGATAGCGGTGGTAGGTGGACGGATAGGGATCCTGGTTGATCCGTACGGGAGCCGCCTTCTTCGGCGGCGGCGTTAGTTGCGCGCAGGCGCTGAGGAGAGCGACCGCTAGGACGCTCCCCACCCCTTTCAGCTTCATCATGCCCCCGTTCCGACGGCTATGCGCCGCGCGGCTTGGCTTCGGTCTCGGCACCCGGGAACATGCCCGCGGCAGCCGGCTCGGCCAACTCGTCACGGCCTGCTAGCGGATCGCGGTCCTGCAACGTGTCGAGGTGCATCCACCGCTTGACGATCGGGGAGAGGAGCAGGACGGCGACAGCTGCACCAATCGAGATCCAGCCGAACATCTCATAGATCTCCAGCAGCTTCTCCTTGCTCATCTCGCCGCCATGCCCGCCCGTGGCTTCGCCGATCTTGCCGGCGACGAAATTGCCGACCGCGGTCATGTAGAACCAGGCGCCCATGATGAGTGAAGCGAGGAACGACGGCGCAAGCCGGTTCATTGCCGAAAGGCCGACGGGCGAAAGGCAGAGTTCGCCGGTGGTCGCCAGGAGGTAATATAGGAATACGAAGATGACGGGCGTCATCGCCGCAAGGCCGTAGGCCTCTGCGCCCCACACGAGCACGAGGTTGGCCAATCCCATTTGAGCCAGTGCGAGCCCGAACTTCGCAGGGGCTGAAGGCTCCATCCCTCTCCGGGCAAGCTTGATCCACAGGCCGGCAAACAGGGGCGCAAGCAGGATGATGTAGATCGGGTTGATCGATTGGAAGATCGACGCCGGAACGCCGGCGCGATCGACGAAGCGATCGGTAAACAGGTTCATCGATCCGCCAGCCTGCTCGAACAGGCCCCAGAACAACGGATTGAGCGCGATCAGGAACAGGATTGCGAACATCCGTTCGCGCGGCTCCTTGTCGAGCTTGAAGCTTTCGTAAAGCACGTAACCAAGCAGCGCGATGCCGGAAATGACCAGCAGGCTCTGAATGACGTCCTGGTACTGGACCAGCGCCCAGATCACCGCGACTGCGCCGATGCCGACTGCGTAAAGGGTCCACTCCTTCGACTTCGCGAGGGCCTTAGGCGCTTCTCCCGCGCCGCGGAGAGCGCTCTTGCCGAGCACGAAGACGACAAGGCCCGCAAGCATGCCAAGGCCAGCAAGGCCGAAGCCATAACCCCAGCCGATCGTCTGGCCGAGATAACCGACGAGAATGGTGCCGATCGCGGCGCCGAGATTAATGCCCATATAGAAGACGGTGTAAGCACCGTCGCGACGAACGTCGGTGAGCTTGTAGAGCTGTCCGACCATCACCGAAATGTTGGCCTTCAGGAAGCCCGACCCGACGATGATGAAGGCAAGCGCCGCCCAGAAGACATTGATCGTGGGGTCGGATTGCCCGCCAACACCCTCGACCGCCATCAAACTGTGACCGACCGCGAGCAGGACGCCGCCGAACAGAACTGCCTTGCGCTGGCCGAGATATCGGTCGGCCAAGTACCCGCCGAGCACAGGCGTGATGTATACGAGGCTGGTGTACGCGCCGTAGATCAGGTTCGATTTGGAATCGTTGAACAGCCAATGTTGCGTCAGGTAGAAAATCAGCAGCGCTCGCATGCCGTAGTAGGAGAAGCGCTCCCACATTTCGGCAAAGAAGAGCATGTAAAGGCCCTTCGGGTGGCCCGCGAATTCAGGTTCCTTCTGAATGGCGACTTTTGCGCCAACGGTTAGGAAAATTGCGAGGACGAAAACGGCAATCGCAGCGATCCAATCGCCTTCCTGCCACGAGCCCATGGGTTTGAAACCGTTCAACGAAACTCTCCCAGATCTTCGATCGCGGCCGCTCCCCAGGGCCGCACGGATGCGGGGCGCACCCTAACGAGGGAAACGGTCTTGTGAAGCCGATTGTTGCAAACGCATTGCAGCCCTAGATGAACGGCCACATGCTCAACGACCGCTCATCCGCACTCGCCTTGCTCAAGACCCGCCGCTCCGGACGCCCCCGGGAGATGGTCGGCCCCGGACCGTCCGAGGACGAACTGAGGCAGATCCTGGAAGTCGCGATGCGCGTTCCCGATCATGGCAAGCTCGCGCCTTGGCGGTTCGTCACCGTCGGGAAAGAGCAGCGTGAACAGTTCGCTCTCCTTCTCCGCCGAGCGCTGCAGGAAGAGGATCCGTGCGCGGGGCCAGCGCATCACGAAAAGGCGGATCAGTTCGCACGTCAGGGCGAGGCGCTGGTGGTCGTTCTCTCCGCGCCCATTCAGGATCACAAGATCCCCGTCTGGGAACAGGAGCTGTCCGCTGGCGCCGCCGCGATGAACCTGCTGCATGCAGCGCATGCCATGGGCTATGTCGGCGGCTGGATCACGGGCTGGGAAGCCTATTCGCCCAAGGTGAATGCGGCCTTCGCCAAGCAGGGCGAACGCATCGCCGGCTTCATTTACATCGGTTCGCCAGGGCGCGAGCTCGAAGAACGGCCGCGGCCCGATCCGGAGCAAATCGTCCGGAATTGGGACCCTCCTTCCGATTGACCGAGGTTCCGCGCTGCTGTATTAGAACAGCATGACGCTTCGCACGAGCCACGAAAAGCCCGTTTACGTCCGTCTTCGCGAGACGATCGCGGACGCAATCCTCTCCGGACAATTTCGCGACGGCGACCCGTTGCCCTCCGTCCGAGCGCTCGCTGCGGAGCAGCAGGCGAACCCGCTGACGGTCGCGAAAGCCTATCAGGGCTTTCAGGACGAAGGGCTGGTCACCGTGCGCCGCGGAGTAGGCCTGTTCGTCGCCTCGGGCGCACGCACTCGGCTTCGCGACGGCGAGCGCAAGCGCTTCATCGAAGTAGAATGGCCGGCGATCCGCGAACGCATGGATCGCCTCGGCATCAGCGCCAGCGAGTTGATCGAGCGCGAAAGCGCCTAGGCGAGTTCCTCCGCCCGAGCACCATAGAGCAGATCCGAGCGAGCGGCTGCGCCTGCCCCGAGTCCCAGCGCCTCCGGAACCACTACCGACATAAAATATTCAATTGCGGCGCGGCGTCCCGCATTCGCGGAATCGCCTTCGCCCTCGCCCGCGTCGATCGCGCGCCCCAGCCGTTCCATCAACCACCCGGCCGTAAGCACCGCCGCCATCGTCATCAGCGGATAGCTGCCTGTCAGGCGATCGTCCGGCGCCGAAATGCGTGCCGTCGCAACCAGCACTTCGATCTCGTCGGTCAGCGCGATCAGTTCCTCATGCTGAGCTTCGGCGCGGATGTCCGCGATCAAGCCATCAAACGCGAGGCCATCGTCAAGGCCGATCTTGCGCTGGACGAAATCCGCGGCCTGGATGCCGTTCGTCCCCTCATAGATCGGCGCGATCCGGGCGTCGCGCAGATGCTGGGCGGCGCCCGTCTCCTCGATGAAGCCCATGCCGCCGTGGACCTGGATTCCGAGACTCGTCACTTCGCAGCCGACGTCGGTGCACCATGCCTTCACCAGCGGAGTGACGACGTCGGCGCGAAGACCCGCCTCGCGATCTCCCAGCGTCCCACGGTCTGCCTGCCCGAACGCATAATAAGCGAGCGAGCGCGCAGCCATCGTCAGCGCCCGCATCCGCACCAGCATGCGCCGCACGTCGGGATGCTCCGCGATCGTCATCGGCATGCCGTTGCGCTGGCCTTGCTTGCGATCGAGGGCATATGCGACCGCGCGCTGAGTTGCCCGCTCGGCCAGCCCGACGCCCTGAAGCCCTACGTTCAGCCTCGCATTGTTCATCATCGTGAACATGGCCCGCATTCCGCCATGTTCGGGACCGACGAGCCATCCGGTCGCCCCGCGATCCTCGCCATAGGCCATCACGCAAGTCGGCGAGGCGTGAATGCCCATCTTGTGCTCGATCGAAACGCAATGGAGGTCGTTCGCACTTCCGTCGGGCAGCACCTTCGGCACGACGAAAAGTGAAATACCCTTTGTGCCCTCCGGCGCTCCAGGCGTGCGGGCGAGGACCATGTGCACGATATTGTCGGTCAGGTCGTGCTCGCCATAAGTGATGAAGATCTTGGTGCCGGATATGCGCCAGCTTCCGTCGCCGGCCGGCACCGCGCGCGATTTCAACGATCCGACGTCGCTGCCGGCCTGCGGCTCGGTCAGGTTCATCGTCGCTGTCCATTCGCCGCTGACGATCTTCGGAAGGTAGTCGCGCTTCAGCTCCTCGGAGCCGTGGACTTCGATGGCATCCACCGCTCCAAGCCCGAGCATCGGACAAAGCGCGAAGGCAACGTTCGCAGCGTTGAAGTCCTCCATCATCGCGGCCGAGAGGCTGGTCGGTAGCCCCTGCCCTCCCACCTCGACGGAAGCGGAGAGTCCCATCCATCCGCCCTCGACGAACCTTGCGTAGGCTTCGCGAAAGCCGGGAGGTGTTGTCACTGCGCCTTCTTTCCAGCGCGAAGCGTGCCGGTCGCCGACGTCGTTCAGCGGTGCAAGCTCGCCCTGCGCGAATTCCGCAGCGGCTTCGAGCACAGCATCGACAGTCTCGGAAGTGGCCTCCGCGAACCGGTTCGACTTGGACAATTCCGCGATGCGCACGACGTGGTTCAGAACGAGGCGCTGGTCGCTGACCGGACAGACGAAGCTCATCCACTCATCCTTGCTGTAGGCTGGATGCCGCTATAGCCCCGCCGCCATGGCCGAAACCACCCGGATATTACCGTTCAATGCCAAGGCAATCGCCGAAGCCGCGCGGATGATCGCTTCCGGCCAACCCGTCGCCGTCGCAACGGAGACCGTGTACGGACTGGCCGCGGATGCGACCAATGCGGAAGCCGTGGCGCGCATCTATGAGGCGAAGGGCCGTCCGAGCTTCAACCCGCTGATCGTTCATGTGCCTGATCTGGCCACGGCGGAGGGCATCGGCGAATTCTCGGCCGAAGCGCGAGCCTTGGCTGGAAAGGCATTGGCCGGGTCCGCTGACGCTCGTGGTGCCTCTTCGAAGCGATTCGGGGATCGCCGGGCTGGTGAGTGCGGGCCTGCCCACCATCGCGATCCGCGTGCCGGCCCATCCGGCGATGCAGGCGCTGCTTAGGGCGACCGGCAAACCGCTTGCTGCCCCGTCGGCCAACGCCAGCGGCTCGATCAGCCCGACGCGAGCGGAGCATGTGGCAAAATCACTCGGCGGGCGCATCCCCTTGATCATCGACGCCGGGCCCACCGAACGGGGTCTGGAATCGACCATCGTTGCCGCGACCGACGGGCGACTGCGCCTACTTCGTAGCGGCCCGATTGAGGTGGAAGATGCCTTCGAGGCCGAAGGCGGCGGGATCGAGGCGCCCGGCCAGCTGGCGAGCCATTACGCGCCTTCAAAGCCGCTGCGTCTCAACGCCGTCGAAGCGGAGGCGGACGAGTTCCTGATCGGCTTCGGCGAGGTGAGCGGAGACGCAAACCTGAGCGCCTTGGGCAACCTCGTAGAAGCCGCAGCCCGATTGTTCGAACTTCTTCACGCAGCCGACGAGTCCGGCAAGTCGCGCATCGCCGTCGCTACCGTGCCCAAACACGGGCTTGGGGGCGCCATTAACGACCGGCTTCGCCGTGCGGCTGCTCCGCGCTAAATTCCTAGGACATTCAAGCGTTTCATCTGTGGAGGAGGGCTTCTTCGAGAAACGCAATGCATGGTATGCTGAAACAGGATTGCACGTAACGCGGGGGCGGATTTCAATGCAGGCAGTAATTCTGGCCGGCGGTCTGGGCACACGTCTCGGCGAGGAAACGTCGTTTCGCCCGAAGCCGATGGTCGAGGTCGGCGGGATGCCGATCCTTTGGCACATCATGAAGATCTACGCCGCCCACGGCGTCAACGAGTTCGTCGTGTGCCTCGGTTACAAGGGGTACATGATCAAGGAGTTCTTCGCGAACTACTTCCTGCACACCGCCGACGTCACCATCGACCTCAGCCGAAACCAGACCGAGATCCACCAGAATCGCAGCGAGCCCTGGCGGATCACGCTGGTGGACACCGGCTCCGACACGATGACCGGTGGGCGGCTGAAGGCGGTCGAGCACTACCTGAACCCCGACGAGCCCTTCTGCCTCACCTACGGCGACGGCGTCGCGGCGATCAACGTCGGCGAGCTGATCGACTTCCACAAAAGTCATGGCAAGAAGGCGACCATCACCGCGGTCGCGCCTCCGGGCCGGTTCGGCGCTCTCGAGTTCGAAGGTGACCTCGTCCGCAGCTTCAAGGAAAAGCCGGCCGGCGACGGCGGCCTTATCAACGGCGGCTTCTTCGTCGCCGACCCGTCTGTTCTTGGGCTCATCGACGGGCCGGACACAGTCTGGGAGCGTGAGCCTCTCGAACGACTCGCCGAAGACGGCGACCTGGTCGCCTATCGGCATGAGGGGTTCTGGCAACCGATGGATACGCTGCGCGACAAATTGTACCTCGAAGAGCTTTGGCAGGACGGAGCGCCGTGGAAATGCTGGTGAAAACGTCCGCCTGGAAGGGTCGCCGAGTCCTCGTAACGGGTCATACAGGCTTCAAGGGCGGCTGGCTGTCGCTCTGGCTGCACCAGCTCGGGGCGGAGGTCACGGGTTTCTCCCTCCCCGCTCCGACCGATCCAAGCCTCTTCGAGCAAACCCGGCTGGCCGAGCTCGTGAACCATGTCGAAGGCGACGTGCGCGACATGGATGCGGTCGAGGCGGCCGTGAATGCGGCGAAGCCCGAGGTCGTCTTCCATCTCGCTGCCCAGCCACTCGTCCGCTACTCTTACGACAATCCGATCGAAACCTACGCGACCAACGTCATGGGCACGGTGCATCTGCTCGATGCCTGCCGCCGTGCGGATAGCGTCCGCGCCATCGTCTCCGTCACCAGCGACAAATGCTATGAAAACCGCGAATGGGTGTGGCCCTATCGGGAAAGCGACCCGATGGGAGGGCACGACCCATACAGCAGCAGCAAGGGTGCGGCCGAGCTGGTGATCTCGGCCTATCGCCGTTCCTTCTTCGAGACGGGGGCACGCATCGCATCCGTTCGCGCCGGCAACGTCATCGGCGGAGGCGACTGGGCTACGGACCGGCTCATTCCGGACATCGTTCGCGCGATGCTCGCCGGTGAACGTCCCCTAATTCGCAATCCGAACTCGGTGCGGCCGTGGCAGCACGTAATGGAAGCTCTCGGCGGATATCTGCTGATTGCGGAACGGCTGCTCGAAGGGCGCGACGATTTCGCGAACGGCTGGAATTTCGGTCCCTCCGAGGACGATACGAAGCCTGTCGCATGGATCGTGGACCGAATGCTCGAAATGTGGGGCGCCAAAGGATGGGATCGGCCCACCGGCAGGCAGCCGCACGAAGCGACGCTCCTAAAACTGGATTGCTCGAAAGCTCGCGCAGCCCTCGGCTGGCGGCCGCGATTCAGCCTCGAAAAAGCGCTCGAGAAGGTCGTCGAGTGGCACAAGGGCGTTGCCGTTGGCGAGGATGCCCGTGAGCTTAGCTTCCGCCAGTTGCACGAATACAGCGATCTAGGAAATGACAACGTGGGCGAGGAACCGCTTGAGCACTCCTAAGTTCGGACGCCTCTCATTGGCGCAGATCAACTTCAGGAACAGGCGAATTCGGCGCCGTGGATCTCAATGGCTTCCACTGCTCCGAGCGAAACATCGGGGCATAGCGCGAAGGCGACGTTCGCCGCGTTGAGGTGCTCCAGCATCGCAGCCGACAGGCCCTGCCCTCCGGACTCGAGACCCTAAAGTCCCAACCATCCGTCCTCGACGAACTTCGCATAGGCCTCGCGAAAGCCCGGCGGCGTCGTCACTGCGCCGCCTTCCCAGCGCGCCCGATCGCCAACTTCGCTCAGGGGAGCGAGCTCGGCCTCCACGAAGTCGGCCGCAGCCTACAGGACGCGTCGCCTGTGTCCGTCTCACTCCGGTGCCCGCCGATGGGCTCGGCGCCGCGATAAACGACCGCTTGCGGCGCGCGCCGCGGCTCGGCGGTGATATTCGAAACCGACTGTGGACCTTGTACCGTCCCGGCGTATGAAGTGCTTGGATAACAGAGAGAAGCACGCAGTGCGCGCTAACAGCGGCCCCACAAGTTTACTTGCCCCTGCCATTCGGCGAAGCCTTCGCTGGTTGCTCTTGCCGCTCTGGATCGTCCAGTTGGCAACGGGAGCGAAGTCCTTCTCCGACAATCCCCTCCTCGGCTCACGAATTCTCAATCGACTCGGCTTGCACGTCTGGCGGCTGAAGGCAGCTCATGCGGTTGCTCGTTCGAGGCGGGCGCGGCTCGCCAGTCTCATCCCAACGACACTCCGCGCGGAGTTCGATCGGAACGGCTTCATTACGGTCGAGAATTTCCTGCCACCGGAGGAATTCGCCTCTTTGCAGATCGCGCTGATGCATTCGAAGCTGCCGAACTCGTACCCATCAACAGGGCGACACGATCACTCGCCGAGTGTCGATCGGTCCCGAGATGTTGGGCCGCTTCCCCGCGCTGGCGGCGATGCTCGACAGCCCTCGGTGGACGGGGTTGATGGCGTATGTAGCAGCCACTCGAAGCAAGCCGCTCTACTATTTGCAGACCATCCTGGGCGGCATCGCAGAGGGACCGGCGGACCCCCAGCTGGACCTTCACGCAGACACCTTTCATCCCTCGCTCAAGGCTTGGTACTTCCTAACGGACGTGCCGGAAGACGGTCGGCCGCTCACTTATGTCGCTGGTTCGCATCGCCTGTCAGCCGAACGCCTGGCGTGGGAGAAACGGCGGAGCATGGAAGTACTGGCCAACGGCGATCTACTATCGCGCAGGGGATCGCTCCGCATTTCGGCAGGCGAACTGCACGAGCTACGCCTCCCGCAGCCTACCGTTTTTGCGGTTCCCGCGAACACTCTCGTCGTAGCCGACACCTGCGGATTTCATGCTCGGGCAAACTCTCACCGTCCGACGACGCGCGTGGAACTTTGGGCCTACTGCAGGCGAACGCCTTTCGTGCCGTGGGCGGCAGGTGGCCTGCTGTCATGGGCACCCATTGCCGACCGGCGGGGAGGGTGGCTCGCGGTAATCCTAGACTGTCTCGACCGCAGAGGCCTCAAGAAACAGCACTGGACACCGGAGGGTCTGCGGCGCGCGACCGACCCGGAGATCAACCCCACTGCCGAAGTGGCACCGGCTCAGATACAAGATCGTTCGCTTCCAAGCAGCCGAGCCGCTTGATCATTGAGTTGATGAGGATGCTCACGGCAAATTCGCTGGCGAGACCGCCACGGACGAGGCAGCGGTCGACGAGCACGCGCCTGAAAGCTGGATAGACGCCCTTTTCGGGCGGAACCGGATTGGCCCAGAAGCTGTCCAGGTGACCTTGGTGAGTGAGACCAGGAAGGTCGTAGATGGCCTCCCCCATGGTGCAGACAGGCGTCCCGTTGGCAAGCGCCAAAGTCGCTGAAGTACTGTTGACGCAGACGAGCCCCCGGGCCAGCCGCACCAGTCTGTCGAGGTCGCCGCCATCGACGAAGTGGAGCCGCTCGTCGAGCGAAAGCCGGCGCGCATGCTTGCGCACAAAGCCTTCCCAGTCGAAGAAGCTGCAATCGAGCGGGTGCGCTTTTAACAGCAAATGCACGTTGCGTGGCGCGTTCGCCGCGAAGCTCCCGATCGCATAGCTCGCCGCGCTCTGCATGTCGGCGAAGGGCGAGTGCGACCGGATCTGGTAGTCGCCCGAGAGCTGCAAGGGAAACACGAACAGCTCGACTCCCTCCAGGCGACTTAGCACCTCTGTCGCCTTCCGGAGTGCCCGCTTCTCGAGCGCGAACTTCCACAGCCAGCCGAAGCCTTCCTTGAGAATCGAATTGGACCGGTGGGAACGGTAGTGCGGATAGGCCAAGCGCCCGGTAACGACGTGGTGATAGTGCCAGTAGCAATCCCGCGCACGGCGGCGGAAGCTAGCCGTAATGGGCGGCAACTGCGGTTCGGGCGGCAGCCGCCGGGCCTCCTTGACAAACCAGTTCTTGTCGCGCGGGAGACTGGATCGGGCGTTCACGCCTTCCGGTTCCAGGGTCATCCAATGCGGCCGGAGATAGCCTTCTTCCAGGACATGCGTCCGGACGTTCCGCGATGACGCAACACCGTGGGCGGCGAGATGATATGGCCGGCAGTCCCCGAACAGGAGCAGGTCGGTGATCCCCCTCTCCGTCAGGAATTTATCGAGGAATACTGGCCATTCGGAGAAACGCCCACGGAAATTTACGGCCTCGTCGGGCCAGTCGAGCTTGTCGCCGCCGCTCAAGTTGATGCGGTGCACTTTAATGCCGTTCCGGGTCATCTCCTCGGCAAGGCGGCGGAAGAATGGCCCCGGTGGTCCTTGAAGGAAAAGGAAGGCACGACGTCTCACTACTAGGTCGAACCC
The DNA here is from genome assembly GCA_963829625.1 of uncultured Alphaproteobacteria bacterium. Lineage (GTDB taxonomy): Bacteria > Pseudomonadota > Alphaproteobacteria > Sphingomonadales > Sphingomonadaceae > Sphingomicrobium. Next base: position 20,102 of record CAWHJH010000010.1, read on the forward strand.
CGCGCGACTATGTGCTTCTTCCAGCGACCCTGCAGGCGCCGCAGTTGAACGACCGTACCGCTTTGCTTGGCTGCCGTTCCTTCCGCGATGCGCTGAACCAGAACTTCCGGCGGACAAGGTAGTCCCGTGACCGGGTCGAGGTATCGCGGATAGAACAATAGAACCGCAGCAACGAGTTCGTCGAGGCCACGCGTGGCGGTCCTGCGATCCGGCACTGGGCCAAGATCGCGCGTCAATCCCCAGCCCGCGTAGAATGGGACTCCGTGAGTGGTCACCGGCTTCGATCGCAGAAGCGCTTCGAACCCGGCGAGCGAAGTGTTTACGTGAACTTCGTCGACAAGATCGATCAGTGCGGAGATGGGCTGATCGCTGAGGACCTCGTCGGCGACTTCGAGGCAGTCCCGCTCAGGGATCCTTCCGATGCGATGCCCCGCCTCCACGTCAGGGTGTGGCTTGTAGATAATGTAGGCGTCAGGAGCTTCAGACCGCGCTCGCTTCAGCAGGTCCAGATTGCCAGTGACTGGGCCTCCACCGCTCAGCACTGCCCGATCGTCCTCGACCTGCCCAGGGACAAGAATATGCCGACGGTCGGCAACCCGCCGCGGAAGTTTCGCCGACCCTGACCCATACTTGCTAACGCCTGAGCCGACGATGATTTGACGGAGGTCACGAGCGCGGTCGAGAACCTCGTCACAAAAGATGCCGTTCTCGAGTAGGTCCTCAAGGTCGCTCGGCTGAGTTGCGTCGAAATGGACGCCGAGGCGATCGACGACGATCGAAAGCGGCGGCACGCAATCGGCTCCAAGTCCCGTCGAACGGATGAAGCCGTCTTCGACCTCGATCAGTTTGACTCCGTCGCGCCCGAGCGCCTCCAGGGCCTGATCGGGCGTGCGCGATTTCCAGACAGCGACTGGCCCATGCGGAACGCGCTTCAGATTCGAAGCAAATGGGACCTCGCCGCCCGCCCAAAGAAGGGGGGTCACGGTCGGGCGCTTCCAGAATGCGAATCCCAGAGCTGCCGAGATGTCTCGATTGCTGTCGATAAGGTCTCGCCAGAAGGCGCAGAGCCGCACGGCTGCCCGGACGTCAATCTGCTCGCCGGTAAAGGGATCCTGATAGGCAATTCCATCGACCAGATGCCGCTGGACTGCTCGCTCCAGTGTCTCCGGACACTGACCGGACAAATCGGAGAAACGTCCCTCCCCCACCGTCGACAGCGGGACGCCGGCTATTGCTGCAACCAGCGCCAAGTCGTCGTTGGCGTCTACGACTACGCGCGTTGCACTCCCGACGAGGTGCCAAGGATCGCATGTGCCCGAAATGTGCGGAAGCGATGACAGAGTTGAAGGCTTTTCGCTCCAGACCAGCATGGCGTCGCCACTCGGGAGATGACATTCGACTTCAGCGGGATCGCGAAGCCGAACCAGCGTGTAGGGGCGCTCGGGAAGGTCCGGCTGCTTGGCCCAATAGTCCCCACCAACTTTCGACCTGCGGATGTCTACGATGAGATCGGCTGTGTTCGATTTGCGTGATGCAAGCCCCGCTTGCGGCGCGCCAATGAGGCCAACTGCACGTGCGCCCGGAAACGGCGGGACGCGAAGAAAGGGCTGCGACTCAACCAGATCCATATCAGCCGTAGACTACAGCCTGATGGCCTGCGTGGCGCAACACTTTGTGACACATGGGTTTTCAGCCTGAAGTGACGACTTGGATCAGTACAGTTCAGGCAAACGGCGAAGATAGGAAGCATATTCGCCGTTCCCGAGCCGAGCGATTGCGCGCCTGAGACCGGCATCGTCGATGAAACCGTTCCGCCAGGCAATCTCTTCGGGGCAGGCGATCTTCATGCCCTGCCGCCGCTCGAGCGTCGCAACGAACTCCGCCGCTTCCAGAAGGCTGTCGGGGGTGCCTGTATCGAGCCAGGCATAGCCGCGCCCCATCACTTCCACCATCAACTCGCCCCTGTCGAGATAAGCGCGATTCAGGTCTGTAATCTCGTACTCGCCCCGTGCAGACGGTTGAATGTTTGCGGCGATTTCCACCACCTGTTCGTCGTAGAAGTACAGGCCGGTCACCGCCCAATGCGACTTCGGATTGACCGGCTTTTCCTCGATGTCGAGCGCGCGCATATGATCGTCGAACTGGACGACGCCGTAGCGTTCGGGATCTGCGACCTGATAGGCGAAAACCGTGGAACCCGAAGTGCGGTGGCGTGCACTCTGGAGCACCTCCGACAAGCCGTGCCCGAAGAAGATGTTATCGCCGAGGACGAGGCACGACGGGCCGCCAGCGACGAAGTCCGCACCAATCGTAAAGGCCTGCGCAAGGCCCTTGGGTTCCGGTTGGACTGCGTAGGAAATCTGCATGCCCCACTGACACCCATCACCGAGCAGCTCCTGAAAGGCGCGCGCGTCGTGCGGCGTCGTAATGACCAGTATGTCGCGAATACCCGCGAGCATGAGCGTCGTCAGCGGGTAATAGATCATCGGCTTGTCGTAGACCGGCATCAGCTGCTTCGAAACCGCGATGGTCATCGGATACAGTCGGGTGCCGCTTCCGCCGGCGAGGATGATCCCCTTCATCGTGCTTGGCATTGCATTCGGCCCTCGCCGACCGCGAGCCGTTTCACAACGTAGTCGGCGGAAATGCGCCAATCAGGCAACCGGGCATCGTGCGTCTCGGAGAGTTTGGAGCTGTCGAGGCACGAGTTCGCCGGCCGCCTTGCTGGTGTCGGATATGCCGCGCTGGAGATCGGCCTGACCTTGGCGGTCGGGCCGCCGACCACCGCCGACGCAGCGAAGATACGTTCGGCGAATTCCGCCCAGCTCGCCTGGCCGTGGCCGGTCATGTGAAAAGTTCCCCGGAACCGCTCATTATCTGAACCGGCCAGGTTGGTCGCGACTGCGAGTATGCCGTCGGCGATATCCAGCGCGCTCGTGGGATTGCCGAATTGGTCCGCCGACCACTCCGACTTCGTCGCGATCGGAGGCAAGTCGCAGCATGGTCTTCACGAAATTGCCTCCGAACGGGCTGTAGACCCAGGCAGTCCGAAGGATGGCCACGTTTGGCGTGGCGGCGAGGACGGCTTTTTCGCCGGCGAGCTTGGATGCTCCGTAAACGCTCACCGGATTGGGAACGTCATCCTCGGTATAAGGCGTAGGCCTTCGAGCCATCGAAGACATAGTCAGTGGAGAAGTGGATGATGGGAACGCCGAGCCGATCCGCAGCCTTGCGCGACAGCGCCGGCGCCGCGACCGTTGATGGCGAAGGCGAGATCGCGCTCGCTCTCTGCCTTGTCAACTGCCGTGTAGGCGGCTGCGGAAACGACGACGTCGGGCCGAGCTCGCTTGATCGACGCGCCCGATCGCACTTTGCACTTCCCGCAAGGTCGAGCTCGGGCCGGCCGAGCGGGCACGATCTCATGCCCCGCCAGACTGCCACGCTCAGCCAGCGAACGGAGGACCTGACCTTCGGGTCCTCCGGTTACGACAATTCGCATCGAACGAAAACCTCAGCCTTTCGCGCTGCTTGATCAGGCCCAGCCGCTGCCCGGCATAGCGGTCGCGCAATGGCTGCCACCACCATTCGTTGTCGAGGTACCACCGCACGGTCTTTTCGATGCCCGTGTCGAAATTCTCCTGGGCGCGCCAGCCGAGCTCGGTCTCGAGCTTCGAAGCATCGATCGCATAGCGCGCATCGTGGCCCGGCCGGTCGGTCACGAATTCGATGAGCTCCTGCGCGGCCGATTGGCCGGCGCGAAGCGTCGAGCACATCGCAGATCCGACGGCACGACCTCGATGTTCCGGCGCTCGTTGCGGCCGCCGACATTGTAGGTTTCGCCCGAGCCGGCCGCGCTCGACGATCAGGTCCAGCGCGCGGGCATGATCCTCGACGTACAGCCAGTCGCGGACGTTCTCGCCCTTGCCGTAGACCGGCAGCCGCTCGCCAGCGAGCGCATTGAGGATCGTCAGCGGGATCAGCTTTTCGGGGAAGTGGTATGGCCCGTAATTGTTCGAGCAATTCGAGACGACCACCGGCAGGCCGTACGTCCGCTGCCAGGCCTTCGCGAGGTGGTCGGAGGAGGCCTTCGACGCCGAATAAGGCGAGCTCGGGTCGTAGGGCGTATCTTCGCGAAACAGCCCCTCGTCGCCGAGCGATCCGTAGACCTCATCGGTCGAGACATGGAGGAAGCGAAACGCGTCCTTCTGCCGTCCGGCAGGCGCGACCAATATCCCCGCGCCGTCTCGAGCAGCGTGAAAGTGCCGATCACGTTGGTTTGGATGAAGTCGGCGGCGCCGGTGATGGAGCGATCGACGTGGCTTTCGGCCGCGAGATGCATGATCCGGTCGGGCCGGAAATCGGCGACGGCCTGCTCCATCGTCGGCGCGATCGCAGATATCGGCCTGCAGGAAGCGGTAGTTGGGCTTGCCCTCGACCAATCGCAGCGAGGCGAGATTGCCGGCATAGGTCAGCGCATCGACGTTGAGGACCTCATAGCCCTTCTCGAGCACCAGATGCCGGACGAGCGCCGAGCCGATAAACCCGGCGCCGCCGGTTACGATTACACGCATCAAATGCCTTTCAGGGGAAAGTAGGCGCGGAAGCTCGGACAAGGTCGGCTGTTCACGGTCCTTGGCGGAAAGCGTCTCGGCGTCCGCAACGTCTGGGCCAATCGATCGCAATGTGAGGATCGTCCCAGGCGACGCCCTTGTCATTGTCCGGGCTGTAATAGTCGGTGACCTTGTAAGCGATCACCGAATTGGGCTCGAGCGTGCAGAATGCGTGACCGAAGCCCGACCGGGATCCACAGCTGATTGTTTTCCTCCGGCGTGAGCGTCGCCGAAATCCAGTGGCCATAGGTCGGCGAGCCGCGCCCGCAGGTCCACGGCGACGTCCAGAACCGAGCCGGAGAGGCAGCGCACGAGCTTTCCCTGAGCCTTGGGATGGCTCTGGAAATGGATTCCGCGAATGGTGCCCGCGCGCACGCTGAGCGACTGGTTGTCCTGGACGAACTCGACCGGTCCGGCATGCTCCGTGAAGGCCGCCAGGCGGAAAATCTCGGAAAAATAGCCGCGCGCATCCTCGATCTTGCGCGGAACGATTTCGAGCGGCCCTTCGATTTCGAAGGTGCGAAATTCCATTGTTTTCTTTGAACACCACTCGGTTAAATCGGCGTCAGTGGCTTAATGACCTGCCGTTCCGATTCAAGTGTTAATCGCTCGTAAGGGAAGCAATTCTGTTTCAGATCGATTGGAGCCAAGTTTCGACTTTGGCGAAATGCTCGTCCCATGCCGGCGCCGTGAAAATCTGCTATGGTGGCGAGTTGTCGCGACCGCTCGGGTCCGTCGCTTAAGAGTTGCTCAATTGCATGTTTCCACGCATGTCGATCGCGCGGATCTAGGAAAGTTGGGATAACACCCACGATTTCTCGGAAAACGGGAAGATTGCTGGCGATCACAGGAGTGCCGAGCTCAAGAGCCTCGACGACCGGCAACCCGTAACCCTCAACAAAGGACGGCATTAGCAAACCTCGCGCTCCCGCAATCCACGCTGCGAGCTCATCGTCCCGGCAGGCACCAAGTTCTAGGACGTAATGCAGCCAGTTCTCCCAAGGCATCCAGCTGAGCAAATACTGCTTCTGCCTGCCAACCGCGCTGCCCCACAACAAGCAGCACTGGTGCCTCCTGACACAAATCACCCACGAGTTCACGCCAGACGTCAAGCAGCAGCTGATGGTTCTTGCGACCTTCAATTGTGCCAACCACCACGAAGTGAGGCTTGGAGAACTTTTTGGGGGGGCTGTCCCGCCGTAAGGAGCCGCCGCTGATCCAGGCTGAGAGCACCGGGGGCATCGACTGACCCCCTGCCCTCGCAAACGCGGTCAGGTCATCCAAGGTCACTTGCGAATTGCCGATCACACCTGCAGCACTTTTCAAGACGTTTCGCATTCGACGGCCATGCTTCTGCGCTTCGCCGGGGCGGCAGAACTGCGGGTGAGTGATGGGGATTAGGTCGTGAATCAGATACACGGCACGGAGGCGGTGACGAGCTATCCAACCTGGTAAGGACGGCTCGTTGAGCCCCGTATGGCCGACATTAAGGTAGATCGCTCCCGGCGGGACGGCTGTTCTCAGTGCAGCGGGAAAGGCGATCGCCCCAAGCTTGACCAATGCGGGCCGCGGAACGGGTTTGCCAGCCAGCAGCAATTCGAACAATCGATCCGAATGCCCGGGGGACAAAACAAAATAAGAGCCGCGCCGCTGGACGACGGCTTGAGAACGAGCACCAAGCCGCTCGACATAGGCCTCGCAGACACGGTCGATGCCGGTTGGTAGCCTACCTCGCCATGCCCGCCACACAAGGCGGGAGACGTCGAGCAGAAAGTCCCGAGGCACAGGATGAGATTAAATCACCGACGCGGCTTAACTCGGATCGAATGAAATGCTAGTGAGCGACCTGCCTTCGAGGCATTCCGTTGCTCCGAGCTAAGAGCGTCAAAGCCGCTGATGCGCCGCGCCAAACGTCAAGAAAGCTGGCACTCAGGGCGCGCCGAGAGCCACGCGCGCATATTTCTCCGCTGCGCAACGGGGGTTTAGAAACATCAGTGAGTGCCGTTCGCATACTTTCGTTGTCTGTAGTAGGCGAACCGAGTTGCGACGAGGCGGCGGCGATCCGCCGTTTCGCCGCAGCCAAGAGGCATTATGAAGCAAAGCCTGGCTCAGGGTACCGCCTGGCCGAGACCGATGAACGTGAACGCCATGGAAGAAAGGATGTTAACGAACCTCTGCAGATCCGACAGGGGCGCCGTCGAGACGTACAGAATGTCCTTGTTCCGCATCGGAAAGTTCTGAGCCGCAAAAAGCGTCGCCGGATTGCGAAGATCCACACGGTAGATGACCGGCACCCTTCCGTCCGGCGTGCGAGGCGATGCCGCGGCGACGTCAGGGTCGAGTGCTGCGGGGTCTTCAAAGCGGAAGACGAAGGCGCCGCGGACATTGGCGCGCTCGTTCTCCAGCCCGCCGACGCGACCCAAGCCCTCCGCGAGTGTGATCCCGGTGCTCTCGAACGGTATCTCCGCACTCGTGCTGGTCGCACCGAGCGCGGTGAACCTGAATGGCTGGAAAAGGACGGTGACAACGTCGTTCGGGGCCCAGTCGAATGTTCTGCGCCGGATCTCGGATCACGGCTTCGAGGGGAACCAGCGCCTCGCGTCCGCCGCGTGTGACCTGCACCGATACCTTGCCGACCGGCTCGGTCGTGCCGCCCGCAGCAGCGATAGCATCCAGCAGCCTCTCGCCGCGCGGAGTGATCGGGATACGGCCACTCGTTGTAACGTCTCCGACCACTGCAACCGTCGAGCTCGCATTCTGCGAGATGCGCACGGAAACCTGCGGGTCGTGCGCCATGCCCCTGAGCCGGACCGCGATTTCACGTTCGACCTGCGGCGGAGTGAGACCGGCCGCACGAACTGCACCGACGAAAGGCAATCGAATGCTACCGCTTTCGTCGACCATCATCTCGGGAATAGCCGAATTCTGGCCCACGGCAGTTCCCGTTGGCACGCCTCCTCCGCTGCCGCCAAAAGAAGTATTCGCACCGAACAATACGGCCGGCGGCGCCTCCCAGATCGTGACTTGCGAGCAGGTCGCCACGGCCGATAACCGTGTCCGTCGGCGCGGCATCGCCGATGGCCTCTGAAAGGAGCGGCAGTCGTTGAGCGCTCTTGACCCGACGTGCCACCACATCGGTAACCTCAACGACCTTGATTGGCGCATTGCCGACAACGACACCGTCTGCCCTGTTGATTGCCGACGCGGTCGGGCCACCTGAGCCCATGCTCGAGCAAGCGGCAAGCACCAGGATAAGCATAACCGCGCCGGAACGGCCTAGTTTTGGGCCACTGGCCCCGCAAGATGTCCGTGAGGTGCAAGATCGAAATCCCCAAAGCTGAAATTTCCTAAGGCCTTAAAGGCCTCAGCAGATTGCTCAATCGTGAACGTGACGCAGGGACATGTAACTTGCCAAGGCGCATGGGCACGGCAGACGACGCGATCGATTGTTCAAACGCCGTTCAGTGCGCTATCGTGATGGGACGGCCCTCGCTAACTGCACTGAGTGCAGAATGGAAGTCTTGCCCATCTCCCGTACGCCTTCTCCCGAGGAGGAGCCCGAGACAGAAGCCACGCGGCAGCACGATCAAGACGGCTTGCGCGGGCCGACGTGCTGTTTCTGCTCGGTCGTCGTGCTGCCCGGTGCTGGCCGCGATTACTGTATTTCGGCTTCCTCGCTCCGACGTTTATGTTTCGGAATCCCGGTTCGTCGTCCGGAGCCCGGAGAAGCCGGCGGCAACCGGTCTCGGCGTCGATCTTGCAGACGGCTGGCTTCACGACGCGGCACGGATGAGGTCTATGCCGCGCAGTCGTTCGCTAGTTCGCGGGACGCGCTGCGGGCGATCAATCGCAACGGCGCGTTCGAACGCGCTTATACCCGGCCTGATATTTTCGTCCTCGACCGATTCAATCCGTTCGGCCTCTTCGGCTCGTTCGAGGACCTGTTACCAATATTTCGAGAAGAAAGTCAGCCTGAAGAACGATAGCCAGACGTCGATCACGACGCTGACGGTTCGGGCCTACGATCCCGACGACGCTTATCGGTTCAACCAGCAGGCTGCTCGAAATGTCGGAGCAGACAGTAAATCGGCTCAACGAGCGCGGCCAGCGCGATCTCGTCCGCTACGCGCCAGCGGAAGTTGCCGAGGCCAAGGCCAAGGCGCAAGCTGGCCGCCGTCAACCTTGCAGCCTATCGCAACCGTTCGGGGGTGGTGGATCCCGAAAAGCAGGCCGAAGCGCAGATGCAGATGGTGTCCAAGCTGCAGGACCAGCTGATCGCGTCGAAGACCGAACTCGCGCAGTTGACGCGAATATGCTCCGCTCAACCCGCGGATTCCCGTTGTCCGGACGCAGATCGCCACGATCCAGCGCGAAATCGACACGAGATGGGCAAGGTGACGGGCAACAGCCGATCGCTCGCGCAGAGCGCCATCCAGTTCGAGCGGCTGATGCTCGAAAATGAGTTTGCGAACAAGCAACTCACAGCGACGCTCGCGTCGCTTGAGCAGGCGCGAAACGAGGCCCAGCGCAAGCAGGCCTATGTCGAGCGGATCGTCGAGCCGAACCTTCCCGATGCCCCGATGGAGCCGCGGCGCCTGCGCGGGATCATCGCGACGCTGGTGCTCAGCCTGCTCGCCTACGGCATCCTGCGCATGCTGCTTGCAGGCATCCGAGAGCATGCCCAGTAGAAGTTCGCCGTCAGCAAACCGGGCGGCTTCTTCGAAGTTCCTCGTGGGGGATCAACCGCCGGGTCATCGGCGCGTTGCTGATCCGCGAGCTGCTGACGCGCTACGGCCGCAACAACATCGGTTTCCTGTGGCTGTTCGTCGAGCCGGCCGCGTTCATCATGGTCGATCACGCTCAGTCTGGACGTCGATCCGCGGCGGTTCACCTGACCGATATCCCGATCGTGGCATTCGCGCTCACCGGCTATGCGTCGATTGCTGCTGTGGCGGAACTGCCGTGTCGCGATGCATCGGCGCAGTGAAGTCCAACGCGTCCCTGCTCTTCCACCGGCAAGTGACCATCGTCGACATCTACACGGCCCGCATCCTGCTCGAATTGATCGCCGTCACGACCGCGTTCTGATGGTGCTCGACCGTTGCATTCTATGCGATCGACTGGGTGCCATGCCCGAGGACGTTGCTGCAGGTCATCGGCGGCTGGTTGCTGCTGGCTTGGTTTGCGGCGGCGCTGGCGCTGACGATCGGCGGCCTGTCGGAAAAGGCCGAGGTGGTCGGGCGGTTCTGGCCGCCGTTTTCCTACATCCTGATGGCTCGTGTCCGGCGTGGCTTTCACGGTCGACGCCCTGCCGCCGGGAGCTCGCGAATTCGTGCTGTGGATTCCGATGCATCAATGCGGTGGAATATCTGCGCGAAGGATGGTTCGGCTCGCTGATTCACGCGCATTACGACATTGCGTTACCTGATTACTGTCAATGTCGTGTCTGACGCTTGATCGGGCTTCAGCCTGGTGCGCCAGATCGGCACCGGACCAGCGCGAGTGAAGAATGATCCGGTTGACCAACGTCTCGAAGGATTATCCGACCAAGGCCGGCCCGCGCCGCGATCCTCGACGATATCAACCTGACGATCAGCCCGGGCGAGCGGGTCGGCATTCTCGGCCGCAACGGCGCGGGCAAGTCGACCCTGATCCGCCTGATCAGCGGCGCCGAGCCGCCGACGTCGGAACGATCGAGCGGAACATGTCGGTGTCTTGGCCGCTGGCCTTCTCGGGCGGTTTCCAGGGCGCGCTGACCGGCGCCGACAACGTCCGCTTCATCTGCCGCATCTACGGCGTCGATTTCGAGCCGCGCTTCCAGTTCGTGAAGGAATTTTCGGAGCTCGGGATCTACATCAACGAGCCGGTCGCGAACTATTCGTCCGGCATGCGGGCGCGCCTGGCTTTCGCGATCTCGATGACGATCGACTTCGACTGCTATCTGATCGACGAGGTCCTGGCGGTCGGCGACGCGCGCTTCCGCGAGCGCTGCCGGGTCGAGCTGTTCGAAAAGCGCGCGCGACAAGGCGATGCTGATCGTTTCGCACAGCCACCGCTATCTCAAGGGCAATTGCGACCGCTTCCTGCTGTTTCGCGACGGCAGCATCGAGGAGCATGACGACTTCGACGAGGTCTATTTCCAGTACAAGGAGCTGCTTGGCGAAGGGTTCGAGACCAAGGAGCAGATGGTCGCCGAAATGCGCTGAGCCGGCACCGGCACCGTTGCACCGCATTACCTAGAAGCGAATCGTGATCCAATGGCGGTGATCGAACGACATCCCGACGTTCCCGACTACATCGTCGAGATGTCGCTTGCCGAGATCGCGGCGCGGGGCGGCGTCGCCGACCTGTTCGAGGAAGGGCAGCTGATCCTGATCAAGGATTATCGGCTGAAGTTCGATTTCGAGTGCGCTCGCGGCATTGTCCAAGTCGACCGATTCGATCGACGACAAGGAGCTTCGGCGCAAGCTCAAGAAGCTGACCGCGCCCTACTTCTTCAAGGGCAAGCCGCCCAAGGAGCGCGGCGGCAAGCTGATCTTCCCCGATCCGGTGCGCCAGGCGATTTACGACACTCTGTGCCGCGGCGACGCGCGAGACGTTCGAGCGCGCCGCGCGGGCGCTTGCGCTACTCGCATGACGAGGCGCTGCGGATCTTCGAGATCTGCTTTCCCGGACTATGAGCCGTTCCGCTTCATCCCAAGCGTGCGCCTGACCCGGACACTGTTCGAAAACCTGCACTGGGACAATCACTCGATCGATGATGATTTCCACCAGGCGCGGATTTTCGCCAACCTCGACAGCCGGCCGCGGATCTGGAGCATCAGCCATCGCTTCACCGACTGGGTCCGCGACCATTACGACGAGCATGACCTCGGCCGCTTCGCCGGCAAGGATCCCAACCTGATGCTCGACTTACATCGCCGGCTCCGTGCTCGGCGGAACGCGTGAACACGTGGATGGACAACCAGCCGCGGCACCGCGTCGCCTTCGACCCGGGCGAGGTCTGGCTGGGCGAGTCCCGGCTGATCTCGCACCAGATCTATTATGGCGAGGCGGCGATGGTTTACATGTGGTTCGTCAGACCGTCGCGTCGATGGCGAATCCCGGCCAACCGCTTCAACGCGCGGGTCGAAGCGCGTTCACCACGAGATGGGTGCGGGCCGGCGACGGCCGCCTAGATCGGGCTCAGTCCGTGTCGCGATTCGCGCGAGCGCCTGTTCGAAGATCGGCATCACCTGCGCGCGCAAGCTGCTCGTGGCTGTAGCTTTGCGCGCAGCTTGGCTTGCGCCGCGTCGATCATCCGCTGCGCGACGCTCGCGGATCGATGGACAAGCATCGGTGACGCGCATTGCACCCAATCCTCGAGCGGTCGCGCCAATATGCCCCGCCCCGTCGGCGCAGGCGCGGTGGTAGACCGGCAGGTCGGACGCAACGACGGCCATGCCCGGCCAGCGCTGTATTCCACCCACTTCGTGTCGGCCTTGCAGCGGTTGAAGGCATTGTCCTCGAGCGGGGCGAGGCCGACCCACCAGCCGAGCGAGCGCAGCCGCGGGAGGAAATCGGCATAGTCCGCGACTGGCGGCAATGTGCCGGACGCGGCGTGCCGAACGCGCTCAGCTCCGAGCGGCATCTTGATCGTCCCGAAAACTTCGAACTGCAGCGCTCGGGACTGCGTCCATCACCTCGCAGATCGCCGGCATGATCATCGCCAGGTCGGCCGAATGCCCGCCAGTGCCCATATAGCCGATGACCGGCCCGGCGGCGGGCGCGACGAGTGCGCCGACTTGATCCGGCGAGACGGAGCAATAGATGTCGCCCGGCGACGATCGGCGTCTCGACGCCGTGCTCCTCGAATGCTGCGGCCGAGCTCGGCCGTCGAAACGTACAGAAGGTCGCTGCCGCTCGATATTGTCGCGCAGCGCCTGCAGCCGCTCCGGACTGTTGTAGGCCTTGAACTTCGCTTCGCCCGAGGCTCGCGGGAACGGCGAGCAGATCGTCGTCGATATGGAAGATGACCGGAATGCCGCGGCCTGCGGGCGAGGCGGATCCAGTCGAGGCCCGTTCGGACGTGTAGCGCGACAGGACCAGGAGATCGGGACGGTGCGCAGCGAACGCCGTTGTCGACCTCCGCGGCGTCCGTCATGATGCCGCTCGAAGGCGATGCTGACCGGCGACGTGCCCGGTGCCGAGGCGAACGGCTGACCGAAGCTGATCATCTGCGTCGCCGTCGGGCCGCGCTTGCCGTCCGACGACGATCAGCGCGACCTTGGCTCCGGGACGTCCTCGATGGTGATCACGCACGCACCTCGACGAGCACGTCGTCCGAAAGCATGGCCCGGCGCTTGCCGCTGCGCCGAGCCCGATGCCGCGATTGCCTCGGGCCTGGCCGCCTGCCGCTATCGCCGCGATCCCGGCGAGCGCCGGCGACGATCAGCCGGGCGAAGCGGCGATACACTTCGGCCGGGTCGATCGGCATCGACAGGCGGTCGAAGGAAGGCCTGCTGCCGGTCGAGGATCATCTCGGGGCGGAGCGCGGACGTCCCGCTCGAACGCGAGCCAGTCGTCGAGCGTGCTGATCTCGGTCAGCCCGTCGTAATTGCTCGCATCCATGACGCCGCGCCGGGTCGCGCCAGACAGCGACCGGGATTCCGGCGAGCACCATGTCGAAGATGATCGTCGAGGGGGCGGAAATGCCGAACTGATAGCCCTTCATGTTGATGTCGTAGAGCGGCAGCATGTTGAGCCGACATTGGCCGGAAGAGCGACATTGTTCTTCAGCACATATTGGCCGCCGGGATGCGGCCGAAGCGTCACCGTCTCGCCTCGCGCGGCCGAGCTTCCGGCAGAAGGCGAAGAAGATCGTCCATGAACGACGCCTTGTGGTCGCCGGAGGCGCGCAGCCGGACCGAGTGCATGTTCTCGCACACCAGCCCGCCGCTTTGCGGCGGATGATCCGCGTTGCCGGCCCGGCTGTTGCAGCAGCGTCGGCGGCCCGGTCACGTAGAGCTTCGAGCGCTGCGACGCGATCAGCGAGTTCGAGCGATTCAGGCTCGAACCAGCCGCAGACGATGTCGGCGGCGAAGGAGACGTTGCGGCCATGGCTCATCACATGCTCGCGGCTCTGGACGAAGCCGATGCATTCGAAGCCGTGCTGAAGCGTGACCCGCAGATAGGTCGGCGGCGCGACCTGGAACACGCCGGACGTCTCGTGATGGGCGGGAAGGTTGGACTCGCTTGCCGCGAAAATCATCCCGCTGCCGCCCTCCAGAACAGCATGCGCTTCGGCGGGCGACCCGTAGAGGTGAAGCGAAGCGCCGCGTGCTGGCGGCCATCGCCGCGACTTCGCGCTGCCAGATTTTCTGCCGATCGCGCTTGATGAAGGCTTCGGACACCAGCAGCCCGATGCGCGCATCGGTTTCGCGCGCGGTCAGATAGACCAGCGGCCGGAGGATGTTCACGTCCTGCACCAGGTTGATGAGGAAGAACACGGTCCGCCCGTCGCCGACGCGCAGCGCGCTGCTCATCAGAACAATTCTCGAACCACGGTGACCCGGCCGAGGATGTCCTCCCACCGCTCCGGCTGCAGATACGCCGCGCCGACCGGGTCGATCATGTCGCGCGGAGCGTAGGAGCCGGCCAGCCGCGCGCTGACCTGCGTCGTGCACCAGTTGCGATAGCCGGCCTGCATCAGGTCGAGGCCCAAGCGGATGTCTTCACCGGCCGCTGGCACCGGGCCGGACAGCACGAGGCAAGGCGGCAAGCGCGCCAGTGCGCCACAGGGTCAGCAGCAGCGTGTTGGCGACGACGGGATAGGTAAGGTCCGGCAAGGCCTGCAGCGCGTCCGGTTCGCCGAACGACAAGCGCAGGCGCGCTGCGCGAAGGAAACGCCCGTCGGGAACAGCCCGCCCGAGGCGGGCTGAAGCACGACCTGCCTTCTTGATGATTTTTCGGCAAGCAGAGCGCAGCTCGCCGAGCCGGCGCTCTCGTCGCGCTGCAGCAGGCTCAAGCAATGTTGGCAGCGTTTGATCCCCGAGGCCGATTCGGTCGCTGATCGTCAGCAATGTGTCGTATGCCGAGCGCCGTCTCGCGATCTCCCGCAGTTCGGCGCCCGGCGGTACCGGCGCCCATCCCTGCCCCTCGCAGGCGCGGTCGAGCGCTGCGCGCAATTCGTCGGACGGATCGGGAGTTCTCGAGGAGGAATTCGACCTCGCCCGCCACGGCCGCCCGAATGGACTCGAAGGAGCTTTTCCAGGCGCGCGGCGATCGGATGCCGGAGACGACCACGCTGAGCCCGCCGGGAACGGCGGACGAGGCGGTATCGTCCGAAGGGGTCACCGGCGGTGCGGGCGGCGCGTACGGCGAGCGAAGCGCGATGGCGAGGTGGATCGGCGAAAGCCTTGTGGCAGGCGTCGCGTCGCCAATCGCCGCTGCGGGCCGGAGCAGCGGAACACCGTCGCCGCGAAGCTGCTCAGCGGGCAAGCGCGATCGACCAGCGCGGCCGGTAGCTCCCTGCTTCAGCGACCAGATAGGGGCCGCTGACTGAAGTCTTGTCACCGGCGTCGAGGCGGCGCGAGGCAAGCGCGCTGATCGTCGGGATGCTATCCCGGAGCAGGACAAGCCGAAGACCGTGCTTGGCCCGCGTCCACGGCCAGGCCGAAAACTGCGGCGAGCCAATCCTGTACCGGCTGTGCCAAGAGCGGCGCGTCGCCAGACGTCGCCGTCGCCAATCCACGGTCACGCCAGCTTACAGAGCGGTCCGCCCGCCTTCCTGGCCGACCGTTTCCTGCAGCAGCAGTTCGGACAGCGACCAGAATGCGCCGATCGGATTGGGCTCGTTCTGCAGCGCCCTCAGCTCCGCCGCGTGGAGGCCGCCGGGCAGCAGCGACGGGAACGGCATCAGAGCGATCGCGCGGGTGACGCCATCCGCGTCCGCCAGCTCCAGGAGCAGAGGCATCAGCGGGTGGAGCAGGTCCAGGTCGTGGAAAACCGGGCCACGCGGCGGAAGCTCAATGCCCGCTCCCGAGCATTCGCAGCTCCGCAGGGCTGGCGGGATCGGCCTGATAAGCGCGGACGGCCACGCGGGATCCTGCAGCCGCGTCCGTGCCGCCCCGACAGCATCAGCCGCAGCCTGAACGCATCGGCAAGCCAGGCGTTTTCGATGCGCGCCCGGCCCGTCTGGAAGACGGCCGCTCCACAGGACGTGCCAGCTTGCGCGTCCAGAGCCGTGGGCATCTGCAGGCGCAGAAGGCGCGCATAGGCCTGCAACGCCGGCGCAATCGCCGCGCGCTCTCCTGCGGATCCGGGGGGAGCGACGGCAATCGTCTCCAGGCGTAAAGGTCGTATCGGACTCGGCCCCCGGCCTGGGTGGCGCGGGCTGCGGGATCGTCTCGACGGGATCGAAGCCGTCGGGTCGGTCGATGATCGGCGGCGAGTCGCAGGACTTCGGCGGCGGCGAGGCCACTGTGGCTTGGACCGGCGCCGAATCCCGCCGTTCGGCAGGCTCTGCGGGCGCTGGTTTGGCTTAGCCGGCCGCCCGTGGAGGCAGACCGTTCACCTTGCGCCCCAGCATCCTCCCGAAGCGCAGATAATGTTGGCGCGGGCTGAGGCCGCTCAGCGCAACGTCCCGATAGCTGCGGCGTACCAGTCAGGGTCGAAATCCGGGGGGAGCTTGCCGGGCATCTTATTCGGCCTGCCTGCCGACGAGCGATGCTTCGGCGGCGTCCGCGGACGCAGCGGGCGTTCGAGCGAGCTTGGCCTCGCCCTTCCGCTGCCTATGGGACCGTTCCAGTTCCACCGCCGCCACTGCCAGGCGCAGCGCGCTATCCAGCGAATAGGCATCGATCCCATAGACCGCGCCGGTCAGATAAAGCTGCCACGCGGCGTCCAGAAATGCGGCAGAGCGCTCGTCGCGAAGGTCGATCAGGAGGCTCCGCAACGATCCGTCGTCGAAAGTCAGGAACAGGCGACCCTCAACGGACTTGCGAAGCTCCGGCCAGCGCGCCTCGAAGCTGGCGGCGCCTGCGCGCAGCACGACGGCAAAATCGAACCGGCCGTGGCGGGCGAGAATTCGCCGGAGGCAGTAAAGATCATAGCCGTCGCGGAACCGCGGGTCCGCAAGGCTGTCACCCTCCGCCCACCTCAGCAGCGTCTGCAGATATGGCGAGCTCGGCCGGATAGTCGGCCTCGACATTGAAACCCTTCGCTGCGCCTTTCGCATCGAACTTGCCGGTCGTGACCAGGAACTTCGCTGCACCCGGCAGCGTCACCTGCCGCAGCAGGTTCAGGCTGGCGGCGGATTCCTCCGCATCCAGCGCCGGTCCACACAGCAGGATGGGCGGCTCAGGCAAGGTCTCTCTCTTCCATCTCCAGAAGCATCCGCCACGCGCTGCCTTCGCGGATTTCATCGAAGGAAAATTGGTTGTAAGCCAGATGGGCGAGCCATGGATCGCGGTCGGGATAGGCCGGGGTCTTCGATCTGCGACAGATCGGTCCGGCCGATCGGCGCCGCCGCGCTCGCCGGGTGCGACGAACACCGGTGTTCCCAGGCAGGCTGCTTCGATCGCGACGTTGGACGAGTGGGTGACCAGCGCGTGCGCGGTCTCCAGCGCCTCTCGAGCGGCACCGCAGTCTCGCCCGGCTGTGGCTTCTCGCGGATGATGATCGGCCGGTCGGTCGCGCTGCCTGAATGGTGTCAAGCGTCGTTTCCAGCCAGTCGGCGCAGCCGTGCGCCTGCATGAAATAATCGGTCGGCGGGCAGACGATGATGTCGCTGCCGGACTTTCGCCATGGCCGTACGTTTCGACGCCGAGCTGCGGCGATCCGGTCGGCTCGGGCAGTCGGCGGATCGGTCCGGCTTCATAGCGGTTGCGCGTGATCCGGTACGACTTGCCGTGGCCGCGGTCGAAATAAGCGTGGTCGATGTAGAAGAAATAGAGCGACTGCGCCTTGGCCTGCGCGAGGATCCGGTCGCTGTCGCGCAGCACGCCCCACACGACCGGAATGTCGCTCAAGCACCTCAGGCTCGTCTTCGGCATAGCGCAAGCCGGCAGCCGATCGCCGGCGGCGAAGGCGCGGATCACGGGGTTGCCGCCTCCTCCGCGGTTGAGGAAGGCGCTGATCATCCACGGCTTCGATCTCGCGACGGCGGGACCCGAAACAGCAGGTCGGTTCCGCCGAACGCGGCCGTCGGGCTTGTGCGTTTCCACCGCAGTACCTGCGGCGCTGTCGTCAGCAGCGATCCTGGCAGCCTGATCTTCAGCGGCTCGTCGTGCTGGCCAGAGCCGCGCGGAGCGGCGCGCGATCACGATCGGGTCGTGCGGCTCGCGCGAGGTCCTAATGATCAGCTCGTCATTGTCCTCGAGCGTCGGCATGACGACGCCGCCCTGATGCGAGCGGACCGCGCCGTTCCGGGACACGGCCGTTCGGCCACCGACCGTTTGGCAAGCGGCGTCGGACGTCCGCGTCGCGCAAGCCCCTGCGGTCCTGGCCGTGAAGGAGGTCCAGGGCCTCGGCCCAGCCGTCCTCATTCGGGCGTCCCGCTGCTGCCACGTCCACTCCGAAAGTCCCCCGCATGGCCGATGAAGACAGCGACCCGGTGCGCCTGCACATCGCACCGGCCGCTTGATGCATCGAGCCGTTTGCCGAAGCGAAGCGGTCGACATCCTCCCGGTCAACGCACAAGGCAGGCGGAACATCGGCAAGCGCGGAGCTCGCCGGCAGCCGATCGAGCGCGCCGCACTCGGAGGCTCGGCGATGCTGGACCAAATTCTGCCAGCCTTCGCGCCTCGCCTGCGCGCCAACGATCCGCGCCACTGTTCTGCGTCGGCACGCTCAGCAGTACGGTGCACCGAAAGCTCGGCGGTGGCCAGCAACTGCATAAGTCCGACGTGGAGCGGCAGATCCTCGACGCAGCTCAGCGCCGCGACAGCGAACAGCCTGGGCTTCGACGGATCGGGCGGATCGCTGCGCTGGGACAGCAGCCAAGCGTTCCACCGCTCGCGCGCCCAGGCGAGCAGAGCCGGGTTCGCGCTGGCCAAGATCTGCCGCCCTGCAAGCAGGCGCGTAAGCAAGCCAGTCTCGCTCATTCAGCCAACTTCACGATGCTCGCGCTGAAATTGTCCCAACTCAGATGCTCGACCGTCTGCCGGATATTGCCAGGCAGATCGAAGGCGGCACTCGATCATCTCGGCGATGGTTTCGGCGCGATGCGTCGAGGTCGAAGATGAAGCCGTTCTCGCCATGCTGGATCAGGTCGGGGGCGAAGCCGGTGCGGCTGGCGACCGGCACCGCATTGCTCATCATGGCCTCGACCAGCGGGATTGGACCGCCTTCGAGGTTCGAGATCGACAGGAACACGTCGAACGTCGAATAGATCGTCGCGGATATTCTCGATAAGGAGCGCTCTTGTAGGTGAAGTTGGGCAGCGCCTTCATCTCTTCGAACAGCGCATACTGGTTCCATTTGCGGCCAAGCAGCAGGAACTCGCGATGGGGAAGGAGCTTCATCACCTCCAGCAGGCGTCGGGGTTCTTCCGCTCGTAGAAAGAGGACGACAGGCCGACGACTCCGTCGCCGCGCTCGTGGAACCGGAACAACTCGGGTCGGCAGCGCCGAGGATCACTGCGGTCTTTTCTTCCGCAAGCCCGCGCTCGATCCACACCTGGCGGTTGGATTCGCAGGTGAAGATGACCTTGGTGACATGCTGATCGAAGGCGAGCAGAAGCTTGGCGACCGACGCCGGCGTTTCGACCCGCGGGTGCGTGTACCAGACGAAGACCTTCGAATCCTTCAGCCGGTCCGCTTCCCGTTCGACGAACGACTCGAACAGGGCATGGTGCGAGAAGAAATAGTTCTTCGCCTCCGGGGTCGGCGCCGGATAATAGACCACCTTCCAGCTCGCCGGTTGGCGCGAGCCGATCTCCCTGCAGATCGCGTCGAGGATCCAGCCGCGCGCTTTTTCATGGACGATGAATGCCCAATCGAGCGTGCCGTCGGGGTTCAGCCGCTCCTCGTAGGGCCCGGCGCGAATTGCGCTCTTGGCTCGCGCTCCGTCCCGCTGCGGACGAACGAATGCGTTAAGGCCTCCCCACGCCGCTTCGGCGCTGGTCATCACCGGGATGCCGTAGTTGCTCGGCGTAGCTTCCGAGCAACCTTGCAACGGCGCATCCGGCCGCTCGACGATCACGGCCGAGCAGTCCAGAAGCAGGTTGCGGACGCCCTCGAGCGCGCCCGAGAAGAAGCGCGGAATGGTGCCGCGACAGGCGCAGCACTGCGCTGAATCGCGGCTCGCTTTCCACCAGCTGGGTCGAGACCAGCAGCACATAATCGAGGTCGGCTAGCTCCTTGGCTGCGCGAGCAGCGTCCGCTGCCGTCCGAGATGTCCCCCGGCTCCAGCAGGATCAGCAGCTTGCTTCTCCGCTTGGCTGCCTGCGCTCTCCCGGCTCTTGGCGATCGCCAGGCGTGGTCAGCAGGATCGCCCAGACTTTGCCAAGCCGTTCAGGCGTGTAACGGGCGAGCACGCGCTCCGCCGCAGCCAGCTGGGCGGCACCGAGCGTGTCCCGCGCCGGGCCCCAGGCACGACCGTAGTGCATCCTGCATCCGGCCGATGGTAATCGCTTCATCGAACTCCGCGACCGCGGGACCCTTGGCCGTGATCACCGGCACCCCGGCGGCGAAGGCCTGGAGCACGCGGCTCGACGACTTGATCTCGCAGAAATCGTCGTCGCCGGTCGTCAGCAGCGCGGCATCGGCCGACGGCAAGCTCCGAATAGACCGCTGGCGCCGACCAGGGGACATAGCGGGTCGGAAAGCCGCAGTCGTGGACCAGCGCGCGATAGACCGGCTCGCTGTTGCTGATCACGACCAGTTCGAGCGGAATCTCCGCGTTTACCGCGCGCAGCGACTTCAACGTCGGCCTCAGTCTGAAAATGCCGAAATTGCTGTGGCTTGCGCCATAATTGCCGAACCACACAACCTTCTTGCGGCCCGGCGATTCGGGCTCGCGGTCGCGCGGCGGCAGGCGGGCCGGCAAGGTCCAGCCGGTCACGAATTGGTAGCGTGGCGCGGTAGATGTCCCAGGTCTCGGCGATGTCGGGAACGACGTGGACTTTGAGTTCGTGAAGCCCGTTGTCGCGTGCAGTAGCCCTGGATGCGATCCGCCATCTCGGCGCTCGGCACGGTCACGCCCGCAAGGAACGGCGCCATCCCCAGGAAACGCATGAGGTTCACCCCGAACTCGTTCTTCACGTAACCGGGTGCGAGCATGTCGTCGCACAAGTCGAGGAAGACCGGCACGTCGTAGAGCCGCGCCTTCGCGACGAGCCCGGTAACGGTCTTGTCGATCCGCTTCACGATGATGATCGCATCGAGCTTCGGCGAGCTCGTGCTGCAGTTCATAAGCCGGAGGTGAAGTAGATGCTCTCGAAGCGCGGCGCGAGGACGCGCGCGAAATGAAAGCAGCGATAGCGGATGCTCGCGGAATTCACGTCCATCGACTTGATCAGCCAGCCGATCCTGTACGGCCGTGTCCGGACGATATCCTCCGACACGGCGGAAACGTCGGCCGCCTCGAACTCGAGCCGGAGGCTGTCGCTGAAACCTAGATCCATTGTTCTTGCCGGCTTGGACGGTCAACGCCGAGTTGCGAAAGTCACTGGGGCGATCCCTAATCACGAACCATCACGAAGTCCCAGCCGCGGCTGTCGACTGCGACCTGCCGGTAGCCGATGCTTTCGAGATATTCCTTAGCTGAGTAGCGCTCGTTTCCTTCGAGAACGACATGGTTCTGTTCGATCACGATGACCGGGTTCCAGCGCTCGATGGTGCGCGCGGCGCCGAGCAAAACCTTCTTCTCAAAGCCTTCCACATCGATCTTGATGTAGTCGACGTCCTGGGAAGTCGAACATGTCGAGGGTGTAGACCGCGGCCGTACGAGGCTCCACTCCAGCACTTGCGACATGGCTGCCGGCATACATCTGGATCTCGCCGACGTCGTCTCCCAACGCGCAGCGGTAATGAGTGACCTTCTGCAGGTCAACGTTGCAGCGGAAATTCGGCCAGATCCGCGGGTCAAACGCGTGCGTGTGCTGGAAATCGAGCTGAAGATAGCGGGTATACTCGCCTACCCGGCAACCCACATCGATCGCAGTGCGGAAGTTCTTGATGTAGGGCTTGCTCAGCAAATAGGTGAGCTTGCACGGATGCTCAGGGTCTTCGCCCACGGATTTGGACATGAAAAGATAATCCCGCCCGGCCCACTCTTCCTGATAAGGATTGTCCGGCCACTTGGTGGCCGGCGGCAGGGACGTCTGTTGTTCCATTCCGTGCACCGTCCGTAAAAGGTGGGTTTCAGTCGATTGGGTTATGGCAGTGGCGCCTGCGCGCAGGCAAGGCGAGCCCATGCGTCCGATTGCCCCTTGGCGGGACGCTTGGCAAGACCAAAGGGCTGCCATTGCTGGGAGCTAGCTCGTGTTGGCGCCGGTACAGGCCCAGCTTAGTCGCGCACCATCACGAAGTCCCAGCCGCGCTTATCGACCGCGGCTGCGCGGTAGCCGAGGCTCTCAAGATAGGCCTTCGCCGAATAGCGCTCGTCGCCCTCCAGCACGACATGGTTCTGCTCAATGACGATCACCGGGCTGAATCGCTCGATCGTCCGCGCCGCTCCCTGAAGCACCTTCTTCTCGAAGCCTTCGACGTCGATCTTGATGTAATCGACGTCCTCGAAAGCGAAGGAATCGACGGTGTAGACCTGCACCGTCCGAGGCTCGATTCCGCTGCGTTCATGATGAGCCCCATCGTACATCCGGGTCTCGCCCCGTTCGTCGCCCAGAGCGCAATGGAAGTGAGTGACCTTCTTGAGGTCCACGTTGTACATGAACTTCTTCGATAGATTGGGGTCGAAGGCATAGACGTGCTGGAAATCAAGTTGGAGGTAGCGGGTGAACTCGCCGACACGGCATCCGACATCCAGTGCGTTGCGGAAGCGGCGGATGAATGGCTTGCTCAGCCGGTAGCTGAGCTTGCACGCGTGGTTCGGGAACTCCCCGGTCCCGTCAGCCGAATACATGTAATCCCTCTCCGCCCATTCTGGACGGTAGGGATTGTCCGGCCACTGCGTTGGCGACGGCAGTTTCGGCTGATTTTCTGTGTGGATGACCATGCGCTTCTAATGGAGTGACAATTCGAGAGGGTTATGGCAGGCGAGCCCCGCACCAGCAAGCTGGAGGCGCCCATGGCAAAGGGCAGTGGGAATGAGCAAGGGCGCGGCCGGCGTGCGGCAATCGAGAGCAAGGTGATACGATGACAGCCATGGCAAATGCCGGCATCGCTGCGGGAAGCTCGGACGTTGGGCCGTCGCCTACGGATGACGAGATCGAAGCGCTGAAGCGCTCGCTGCAAGATCAGCGGCGCCGTTCGATCTTGCTCAACGCCGACCTGCAAAGACAGATCGAGGCCCGCGAGGCGATTCAGGCGCAGCTAATGGAGGCTCATTCCGAGCTCACGGCGAGCCGTGACCGCCGCAAGGAGATGGCCCGGGTCATCACCAGGCTCAACGCGCAACTGGACGACCGCTTCGAGGAGCTGGCGGCAATGCAGCGGCACCTCATGCGGTGGAGTCCCGCATGGTGGCTCAGGAATCTGTTCCGCCGGTTACGCGCGCTCCGCGGGCGTGCCCGCTCAGCCTGATCCGATCGGACGGAGCGGCTTCAGCCGCTTCGGCTGCTGCAACCTCGGCTTCAGGTGCCCTGCTTCGCCGGAACGGGATTTGGCGGCACGAATGTCTGCGCAAATTCTTCGAAGAAGCCAAAATACTCGTCATCTTTGAAGAAGATGAAGTTTGCGCCGCCCTTGCCCCTGGTCATTAGCGACTCAATCTTCCCCTCCGGCATATATTCGTGCTGGTTAATTCTGAGCTGGTGCTCGGAAAGCTTCCATCCTTGCTCGCGCAAGTGAGTAACGATTTCGAGACTCTTCGAGATCTTGAAGTCGACCTCGAGCAGGATAGTTTTCAGCTCCGATTGCTGCAAGACGTTCGCTGCGCCGCGGACAACCTTGTACTCGAACCCATCGACGTCGATCTTGATGTGGTTGGGCGGCGGCAGGACCTGCCGGGCGACGAGCTCGTCGAGCGAGAATGAAACGCAGCCTTGCTGCGGTCGCTTGTCGCGCTCGATGTTACGGCCGCCGATGAGCTTGTCTGCATTCCACCAGTTCTCGCCGAAATCATGGTGCGATCCCGCATAGCTGAACTGGCTGAGATGGAGCACGGACACGTCCGCCTCATCGGTGATCGCCATGCAATAAGCGGTCACCCGCCCGTGCAGGTCGTTGACGAAGATGTTCTTGTTGAGCTCGGCATAATTCAGCGCTTCCGGCTCGAAGGCGAAGACTCGACACCCGACGACGCCGGCATAAATCGCATACATCCCGACGTTGGCGCCAATGTCGACGACGACTTCGTCCGGCTTGAACGTCTCGATCCACGGAACGGTGAGCGGCTCCTTATCGAGAAGGCTGCGGATGCGCTTCTGCGACTGGCGCGAAGTCGCGACGTAGCGGACCAGGCGCCCACTGACGTCGAGCTCCTCCACCGGCAGAGTGATTACGTCGGCGGTCAGTTCGCGCTTCGTGATCGAGCGGATCTCTAGGGGCATCTTAAAGTCCATTCTAACCTAATCGGCAAATTCAAGTGCGCCGCTTGCCTTGCCTGCGCGATGGCTCTCGTGGAGCCGGTCGATGCGCGCATCGAACGTCAACTCCGGGCGGTCCAAAGTTCGCGGATCGCTGAAGTACATCGCCGCAAAAGCTTTCTCACCGTAATAGATCTGGTGCGCTACGATCCGCGTCTCGCAAATCCACACGTCGCCCTGATCGAACGCGATATGATGTTTGGGAAGGCGGTCAAGGCAGGGCGTCTTCATCCCTCCGAGAACCACCTTGTTGACGAATCGGTTGAGGTCGTCGCCGATGCGGCCGGCGAACTGCCCAAGCTCGTATTCGCCGTAGATCGAGGAAGCGAAGTCATCGATGCGGTGGCTGGTGCGCCAGATCCGCGGCGAGGAGGCGATGTTCGTGAAGATCCGGACTTGATGGAAAGGCTCTTCGATACCGAAATTGTCCCAGTGAAGGTTCTCGAACATCGTCGAGGTGAACCGCCACGTGTAAACCGTCCTCGTCGGGATGTAGCGCGGGAATAGTTTGGCGTAGAGCGCATCCGATTGCGCGTCGCCGCTTCGAACCTGCTTCTGGAAATAGGATAGCTTTCCGGCATCAGATCCGAAGACACTTGCGTAGACGAACTTATCCAGACTGCTGCGGCTGTCCGGCGTCAGGGCGAGGACCTTGTGGCCCCCGTACTTCTTGAGCTTCGTCATAAATTCGGGCGGTCCCTCGACGTCAAAATCAAGGCTGTCGAGAAAGTCGTAGTCGAGATCGAAGCGAGCGCCGCGAAGGAGCACCAGATAGCCCTCTTCGTACAGCCGCCGGATTTCCGCGCAGTCTTCGGCCGATTGCACGTCGCGCTCAACAATGTGGTCGGCCACCAGCGGGTCCCGGATGATTGTCGCCATGTTAGACTGTCTGGTGCTGCCAATTCTGCGCCTGCATAAATCGGGGAACTAGGCCAAGCGCCTCCAGCGCGTCAAGCGAGCACGCCTATGACGCAGAGAATACGAAGTAACTATAATGGCTGAACAAGCGTGTGACAGCCATGGCCTGCGAACTCATGGAGGAGACGTCAATTATATTAAAGTATGGCGTACGATCTTAGCCTCGCACAGGGGAAATGATAAAGTACTTCTCGATCTCTCTTTACCAAACGCCATATACCGGAAATTTTATATGTTCAATTTCCGTTATAGTCCATGTAAATTGACTGAACTCGTGTCGGACGTTGCGCATTTTTTCTGGTTCTCTGCAGGAGTTCGAAATAACCGCGATAGTGCTGATCACCGGTTCGGATTTCCCGTTTCCCGCTACGTTTTTTTTGATCGTACTGGCATCGCACGAGCGGCTCCACGGACCATCGCAGAACGATCGGTTCGAAATAGTGCTGGTTACTGTCAGCCGGCGCTTAAAGCTGCCTTGCCGTCGGCGACGGAGCGCACAACGACCTCTGCCTTGGCCTCCATCTCCTGAACATAACAGCTGACGAATCCCGGCGGGGTCCGGAACGGCTCGCGCGCGGTCGCAATCTCAAGATGAATTTGGCTGCGATCGCCTTCGGGTGGTGCCGTTGCGCTCGAGCTTGAACTTTGCAACGTTGCCTGATTGCGAAGCGAACGTTCTTGTTAAGTGATGGATAGGTTCATTGATCCGGCAGGGCCTTGTGTCGCGACGTCCTCAACTAGGCGGAAAGCCTACGCCGGCTCACTGCCAAACGCCGAACCGCTCGGCATCGCTATGCCCCTTACTAGTGCAGTCGATGAGCGAATTAGGCCTGTAGCCCGGCAGCTGGGGTCCGACGTCGGAGTAGAAGCCGTACTTCATGGTCTTCACGGCCTGCCGATCGATTGCCCTGCAGCCAATGAAGCGGATCCCGCTCGGCAGATGACGGTCGTAATCGCCCATGCGGACCTGAAATCCGGACGGGTTCGGATAGAAAATCCTGTTGTAGCCGGCATCGATCGCAGTGCAGCGAATAAAGTCGCAGTCCTGGGTTTTGAACGGGAGACTTGTTTCGGCCGGGCCTGAAGCAAGGAAGCCGTACATCCCTGCCCGTTCGGCGACATGGCCTTCGACACGGCAGCGTACGGCGCTGTTGGCGAGCTTCACGCCCACGCTTCCACAATCATGCGTTCGGCCGCCTAGCACCGAACAGTCGCGATTGCCTTCCGATCCGGTTAGATCGATCCCCTGGTCCACATTGGTGACCTGAGCATTGACTATACTCACCCGCGAATTGCCGCCGAGCGTGATTCCGCGGGTGCGCAGATTAGTAAGCCTTTGACCGACGTAAGACGCATTTCCGGTGAGGTTGGCCACCCTTGCGTTCCTGAGAACCAAATCCGCGTTCGCGCTTAGCCAGATCCCCTGCATCACATCGTCGCGTGCATTGGGGTCGTCAAACTGCGCGTCCCTCACCGTCAGCTCGTTGAAGATGCTGTTCCTAGTCCCCCAGACGGCGATCAGGCTGTGCTTGCCGTGACCGAAGACCTCGACATTGCAAACGTTGTGATTGGCTCCGCCTTCGATCCAAAGCCCGGCGGTGCTATTCATGTCGCCAGCGCGCCTGTTGGATCCGACATCGATCTGCAGCGAGTCGATGCGGATTGCTTCGCATTGATCGAGGAACAGCGTCCGTCGGCCACTCACCGGATCGAGTTGCTTCAAGCGAAGCGAGCGGATCCAGGGCCGGGTTGCGCGCGTCAAGGACAGATTTCCGCTGACGGCATAGACCCGGTTGCCGCCGTCGAGCGGGAGCCCCTGCGAAGCGGCGATCGCAAGCGCCCTGTTGATTGCCTCCAGATCATCCGGCCGCCCGTCGCCTCTCGCGCCATGAGCGAGCGGGTCCACGCTGGTCGCTTCCTGGAAGGAGGGCGCGACGACCCGCGATCCCAGAGCGACGGCTGTGGTAACTCCGGATGCTACGGCCAGGAATTCGCGACGCTTCAGCAAAATGTTCCTCTCGATGCGGTTCGCCTGGTTGGTACCGAACCCGCCTTTAGCGAGGCCGGGACGAGGCACTCGCTGACGCTGCGCAAGGCCGCTTTAGAAGGTGTAAAGCCGGTCCTTGCTCATGAACGGCGCTTTTGGGTGCCGCTTCATCCCGAGACCTTCGAGAAAGGTCGACGCCTCGTCGCGAGGTCGTCCGAAATGCTTCTCGTCATTGCCGCCCTGCTCGACGAGGATCAGCGGCCGGTTCCGTTCGATTGTGGTCCGCGCCCCTTCGAGGACCGGCAACTCATAGCCTTCGACGTCGATCTTCATGAACGACACCATGCCCAGGTCCATGCTGTCGATAGGGCGAACTGCAATCGGCCCGACCCGCGTAGTTTTGGGTTCCCCTACCTTGCTGGCGACGTGGGAGAGCTGGCCGTGGGTGTCGTAATGAGCGAAGTAGAGTTCGCCCTCTTCGGAGCCGATCGCGATGTTGAGCGCTTCAACATTGGGAATGGCTTCGGCGTTGCGGCGCAGGAATCCATAGGTATTGGGCACGGCCTCGAACGCGAAGACCTTTTTGAACTTGCGCGAAAGATAAATCGAGACCGCGCCCACATGCGCTCCAATGTCGAGCGCCGTTTCGAAGCTTGAGCATAGAGCCGCGCAGTCGGCGGCCTTCTTCACGTCGAGATTGGGTAATCCTTCGAATTCACCGCACTGTTCCCACCGCGAGGCCTCGGATTTGGGAACCCAGAGACCGTGACACTGAATGCTTGCCATCCGGAGAACTCCAACCATGATGCGTCGGCATCGTTCGATGTCCAACCCGACCCGCTGACCTTCTCGCCCGCCCGTGCTAGAATGTGAACAGCCGGTCCTTGCTCATCTTCGGCTCGTCAGGGTGACGCCGCATTCCGAGGCTCTCCAGGAAGGCCGTGGCTTCGTTCCTTGGGCGGCCGAAATGGACCTCGTCATTGCCGTTCTGCTCGACCAGCATCAGCGGCCGGCAACGCTGAATCGTCTCCACCGCCCCTTCGAGCACGGGCAGCTCAAACCCTTCGACATCGATCTTGATGAACGACACGCTCGCCATGCTCAGGCTGTCGATCGTCTGTGCGGGGATCGGCCCGATCCTCGATGTCTTTTCCAGCCGGGATTCCGCCGTCAACGTGCGACAGCTGTCCGTGCCGCGGATAGTGCGACAAATAAACTTCACCGGCGGTCGGGCCGACCGCGACGTTCAGCGCCGTGATGTTCGGAATGTCGGCAGCGTTCAGGCGCAGGAATTCGAAAGTCGCCGGTACGGCTTCGAATGCGATCACCCGCTCGAATTTGCGCGCAAGATAGACCGACACCGCACCGATATGGGCGCCGATATCGAGCGCGGTCCCAAAGCTCGGACTAACGCCACGCATTTGGCGATCTTCTGAACATCCAGGTCCGGCAGGCCCTCGAACTCGGAATAACGTGCGAAAACCCTGGCATCCGAGGCCGGCACCCACAGTCCGTGGCATCGAATCTTTCCATCATACGGAGACCACTTCGTCGGAGCGCGAGGAACGGATCACCGCCGGCACATCGAGCGGCTCTCCGGGCGTATAGCTCTCGAACAGACTGGCAAAGAACCGGTCGTAAAAGGGATCCTTGTAAAAGATGTAGTTGAGCCCGCCGACGCCGCGCTCCTGATACTTCCTGATCTTCTCGACGGTGAACTTGACCGTCCGATGAATGCGCAGCTGCTCCCAGGAGTAGCGCCAGCCCAGCCTCTCCATCTCCTCGACGATCGCCAGATTCTTCGGATTGTCGAAATTGATCTCGATCAGCACCGTCTTGAGCTGCGGCTTCTGGAGCGTCTCCAGCATTCCTGAACGACCCGGTGCTCAAGCCCATCGACGTCGATCTTGATGTGATCCGGCAAGCGGGAGGCCGTCTGCCACCATGGAATCTAGCCGCCGCCCGATGCAGCCCTGCGGACGGCGGTTGTCCTTGCTGACCGCCCAGTCAGGAGCGAACTGCCTTGTCCATCGGTCCAGCTATTCTCCTCGAAGTCATGATAGGAAATGCCGAGACCGAAATCGCTGAGCAGCAGCCGGTCCGCTCTTGTCGACGTCGCTCAGCGCGGCGCAATAGCCGAGCACTCGCCTGTGCAGGTCGTTGAGATAGATGTTCTTGTTGAGCTCTGCGTAATTCAAGCGCTTCCGGCTCGAAGGCATAGACGGACGCGTTGCGCATCACTGCCGCATAGATGGTGTACATGCCGACGTTGGCGCCGATGTCGTAGAGCGTCTCCCCTTCGCCGAACGTGTCGATCCAAGCGATGGTGATCGGCTCCTTGGAGAAGAGGCTACGCAGCCGCTTCTTGCTCGACGAGCCGGTGGTGGCGAAGCGCATGGTCCGCCCGTCAGCCTCGATGCTGTCATAGTGGAGTTCGAGCCATTTGGTCCGGATGGTTCCGGCGCTGCCATCGGAAGCCTCGGCGACATTGGCCTCTGGAGCGGGCTGCGGCCGCGGCCCTGCGGGCAGTTGCTCGCGCGCAGACGCTGCAGACTTCGACGTGAGGAAGCCCGGCAGTTTGAAACCTCCGATCATGCCATCAACTTTCGTGCCTTGAGCTCGGCGTTTGCGCGGTCGAGCAGGTCTTGGGGAACGCGCTGATCGGCGACCCAATCGACGAACCGCTTCAATCCGATCTCCAGAGAGATTCGGGGTCGAAACCCGGTAACGCGCTCCAGCCGCGAGATGTCCGCAAAATTGTGGCGGATGTCACCGAGACGATATTGGCCGGTGACGTGCGG
Organism: uncultured Alphaproteobacteria bacterium; assembly: GCA_963829625.1. Taxonomy (GTDB): domain Bacteria; phylum Pseudomonadota; class Alphaproteobacteria; order Sphingomonadales; family Sphingomonadaceae; genus Sphingomicrobium. The sequence continues at coordinate 50,105 of CAWHJH010000010.1, forward strand.
CTCGATTGCCGATCCCATAATCCTTTGCAGCGAGCGCGCGATGGACATCACCGAAACGGCCGTGCCGGACCCGACGTTGAGCGTGACTCCGTCTTCCGCCGGCCGCTCGACGCAGGAAAGCACCGCCATCGCTACATCGTCCACATGGACGAAGTCGCGGGTCTCCTCTCCGTCTTCGAAAATCGGCAGGGACAGGCCAAGCCTGAATGCGGGTCGAGAAGATCGACAGGATGCCGGTGTAGGGATTGGTCAGCGACTGACCTTCGCCATAGACGTTCTGGAAACGCAGGATCGCGTGAGCAATGCCGAGGGAACCGCACGCGACGCGCACCAACTCTTCCTGTGCGAGCTTGGTTGCAGCGTAGATCGACGATGGCGCCAAGGGATCGTCTTCGCGAGTGGCCGTTGCTTCGATGGCGCCCCCGCATTCAGGGCAGCGCGAAGTCCACTGGTGAGCTGCGAGCTGCTTGGGCGTCCGGGGCCCCGGGAAGCGGCGCGCTCCCTGCGGCTCGCAGTTTCGGCACAGATAGGCGCCCTCACCATAGACCGAGCGGCTCGACGACAGCACGATTTTGCGAACCGAGTGGCTCGAGTTGGCGAGCACGTCGAACAGCAGAGCCGTTCCCTGGACATTCACGCGGTAATAGCGGTCGATCTCGTACATCGACTGGCCCGTGCCGGTCTCGGCGGCGAGGTGGATGATGGTGTCCACGCCTTCGAGCGCGCGTTCGACGTCCGTCCGGACGTTAACGTCACCGCGGATGAACTCGGCGCCTTCTTGAACCTGGAATTCGTCCGGAGAGGCGTGAATCTGCGGCGACAGATTATCGAGCACGCGCACCCGATGGCACTGCGCAAGTGCAAGCGCAGTCAGGCGCGTGCCGATGAAGCCGGCCCCTCCAGTGATCAGGATATGCGACATTCGCTCGGCAGTCCTTAGGTTGATGCTTTATTCCGGGTCTAGACCCGCTTCATCACACTCCACCTGCACGAACCTTGCGGCAAAGCTGTGATGGTCCGATGGGTGCGGGACCGGGGCTTCGGAGGCCTTGGCCTCGGCTGGAGCCTCTTGGCCCCTCTCCCCCTCGGCTAAGTCCGCGGTCGCATGCTTCATGAATAGCTCCATGACGTGCGAGACTCCGTCCTCCATCACGTTGCGAAGGTCGTCAGCATAATAAGCGCCGCGCGAAAACGATCCGGTGATGATCTCGTAGGAGGGGAAGTAGTGCACATGACCAAAGCGCGAGACCAAGGTTTCCGCGGCCACGCGAAGTACGGACTTCGAATAAGTGGTGGCAGTCAGCACATGCTGGTCCCGCCGCGCAGTCGCGGCAAGCGGCACAGGCGACACGGTGAGGATCACCCCCGCCTTCGGATTGACGCGGGCGAGATGAAGCAGAAAGCTGCTCATGTCGCTGACGACGTCCTCGACGGTGCCATTTGCGAGCGCGTGGCGGGTTTCGTCGAACTCGCCGCCTTCCACACCTGGGCAGATCGGAAACACCGCCCCGTCGGCGCGCGACATCCAGTATTCGGTTAGGCCAAGCGTGAAAACGAAGACGTCGAGAGTCTCGAACATTTGCCGGACCGCCGCGAGATGCTGCTCCCGGTCGACCCGCATCTCCAGCTCGGAGATGAAGCCGCCGGGCTGCGAGCTTGGCCGAAAGGGATCGAGGAACACGTCCTCTTTTTCCTTCCAGCAGTCCTCGACTGGTTGGTACAGCCCATAGGCGCGCTGAAACAGCTGAAGCAGTTGCCGCGCCGTATAGATATTGCCATAGCGAGCGGAGAAGAGGCCGTAGTTGTTCGCTAGGCGGACGCTCTCCGGCAGGATCGGATGGCCGGGCTCAGCTACATAATAGTTGAAACCGCTCTTCTTGAGGTGCCGCGCAATATGCTGTGCGAAACAACTTCCGGCCGTTGCCACCTTGCTGTTTCTGCCGATGTGGATGCCGAAGTTGACCACGGGGTCGACCTCGCGCGGCTTGGGCGCACCAACGGCCCTGCGCCACGATGTGTGGGCAGGTGCGGACTTATAAGGATGCTCAGCCATGCATTCCACGCCACGATAGACTTTTTTCTGCGTCAGCAGCCGCGACATGATGAACTCGTTGCTCTGCTTTGCGGGCGGAGAGCTCAGCATGTAGATGCGCCCCTTCGAGACTGATTTCATTTGGAATCTTCGTCATCTCGCCGAACACCTTCCTCGAGCTCGCTTGCAATGGCTTGGTTCGACACGCCGTCTGCACCAGCTCTGCCATGCCTTTGGGCTGACCCTTTGCCGAGGGCCAGAGCATTGTGTTACCCCGATCATTGATAGGAACCCGGCGCAAGGCTGCAATCCTCGGGATCCTGGCTCCAAAGGTGAAGGGCTCGGCATCCGGTCCTAAATCGGGCTCCGCGAACCCAAGCTCGGCGACGAGCGCATTGCACTGGCTTGGGCCGATGACGACGGCGCGGGGTCACTGGATTTCGTCTCTCGCTGGCTGTCCTGTCCCGGTGAGCCGCAGGATATCCTTGAGCACATATTCGCCGTAGCGCCGATTCCCGTGGGTGACGTCTTTGGCGTAGCAGCGCTGGCTGAGATAACCTTCCGCAGTCACCGCCCGCCACGGCGGCAGGACGAGCTCGACCCCCAGTTCGTCACAAAGCTTGGCAAGGCAATTTAGCTGCACCTTCCATGACTTCAGCCTGAGCTCCGGCCTTGTGGGACCAAAGTCGGCGAGCCCCTGATTGGCGAAGCGAGTTTCGAAGTGGGTGGTGATGAACTGATTGTCCTCCTTTGGAGGCGGCGGCGCGAGGTGGAAGACGCGGGCGCTGGTCGACTGCCCGAATCTGCGCAAAGCACGGGTCCCACGGTGCCGCGGATCCCCTTCTCGATATGGCCTGCGAGAGCCCTGAACGGGATGATGTCGTGCCGTTGCCGGCAAAATCCTCGTCTTCGGGCGAGGTCAGGAAGTCGTACTCGACCGGGCTTCGGACGGTGCTGACCACGGCATATTGGTTGCCCCCAACGGCCGAGAAGACGAAATCGCTTTCCGAATATCCGCGGATCGCCTGGCAGAATTCGGCAAGCGTCGTATCGCCGACCGCCCTGCCGTTTTTGTTCTTGAGCACGCGATAGATGCGCACATGCTCGTACACGTGATTGCGTTTCGGGAATTCCTTCGCCGACTGCAGCGCAGCCGTATGGCTGTCGCCAAACACAGCGACGCGGGGTGCGCGCACCCGTTCGAGTGTCGGCGGCAGCTCAACCTTTCGGAAAAGCCGCGAAAACAGCGTCATCCAGTCCTCATGGGCGTGAAGCTCTTAACCAGTTCGTCGATCGCCTTCATTTGCTCAAGATAGGGGCGCAGGCTCTCGAGCGGGAGGGCGCAGGGGCCGTCGCACAGCGCCTTGTCGGGATCTGGGTGAGCTTCGATGAACAGCCCCGCAATGCCCAATGCCATCCCGGCACGCGCAAGCGCGGCGGCCTGAGCCCGTCGTCCATCGGCACTGTCGGTTCGCCCGCCAGGCCGCTGAAGGGCATGCGTCGCGTCGAATACCACCGGCGCCATGCCTTTCATCAGATCCATGCCAAGCATGTCGACCACCAGATTATTGTATCCGAAGCTCGACCCGCGCTCGCAAAGGACGACCCGCTCGTTTCCGGCCTCGCGGCACTTGTTGATGATATGGCTCATCTCCTGCGGCGCCAGGAACTGCGGCTTCTTCACGTTGATGACCGCGCCAGTCTCGGCGATCGCGACCACCAGATCAGTTTGGCGGGCGAGAAAGGCGGGCAACTGCAGAATGTCGGCCACTTCGGCGACCGGGGCCGCCTGGTGCGGCTCGTGAACGTCCGTCAGCACCGGCACGCCGAAACTCTTCTTCACCGCCGCCAGCACTCGCAGCCCCTCGTCGAGCCCGGGTCCCCGAAACGAGCGGATCGAGGACCGGTTGGCCTTGTCGAACGACGCCTTGAATATATAGGGGATGCCCAGCGCGCTCGTCACTTCGACGAACTTGCCAGCGACCTCCATCACGACGTCTTCAGCTTCGATCACGTTCATGCCGCCGATGAGCACGAAGGGCAGGTCGTTCGAGAACGTAACGCCGTTCTCTAGAGCTACTGAACTCAACAAACGCCTAATTCCTCGCTTTTTCGCGCGGTCTTGCCGCGGTCGCGCACGATCTCCCAACCGCGCGCGAAAATATCCAGGACCTGTTTGCGAAAGCCGATCAGGCTGGCCAACTGTTTGAGCACCGCCTGCGCTCGTTCGGCGATCGCCATGCGTTCATCCACATTGTTTCCCGACAGGTCTAGTCCTGAATGCCCTTCGGATGTGTTTCGAAGGGAGATTTTTGCACCCATCGTCGTGGGTTGGCCCGGGATTCCGGACTGCCCCTTCGTTCTGCCGCCTGGAACAACTGGGCAAACCGACCGAACACGTCCCGGGGATCGAGAGGAATCTGCTGTTTTTTTAGGAACTGCCGTTAATTCAGTAGGAAGGGTTCAGCGTCGCGCTCGGCGGCCGTAACGAAGTCAGCCCATTCGTCCGGGCCCGAGACCATTGGCAGGCCATCATAGGCCGAGGCGTCGACACTGCGACGAGAATCACGCCAGACGGCCGTCGGAATCTCTGCAAGGAGCATGTCGAACAGGACGGAAGACGGTGGCGAGATCCCATAGCAGAATTGCCTGAGATCCAGCCGGTATCCAGGGTCGTTCCTCACTCTCACATTTTTCGGCAAGGCAAGCTTGTGCTTGAGAGCGTATTGGCCGCCCGGATGAGGCCTGAGCGCGATATTTCTACTCCGCTTAGCCATAAGCTCGGCAAAGGCGTTGAACGCCGCAACGAACTCGCCTTTAACGTGACTCGCGCCGTTGAGCCGGACCGAATGCAGGTTCTCGCAAACCAGTCCGGGCGCATCCGTTGGTCGCTCGAACGGTCCGGCCGGCAATTGCAGAACCGAGGTCGGACCGGTGACCGCAACTTTGGCTCGCTGGGACGGAGAAAGCGAAGTAAGTCGCTCGATCGGCGACCAGGCACATAGGATATCCGCCGCAAATGTGGCAACGGTGCCGTGCGCACTATCGTGATCGTTGCTCTGCCGGAAGCCGACGCACTCGAACCCGTGCTGAACCGTGACCCTGATGTAGCGGCCCGACGCATGCCGGAACACACCGTGCGTCGTTGCGTGGTTCGGCAGGCTGGACTCACTTGCGCTGAATAACAGTTCCTCTGATTCGAGCCGCGCCGACGCCTGCCAGTCACTTTCGAAATGTTCGATACGCGCACCGGTCGCTGCGGCCATCTGATCGAGTTCGTTCCGCCAGATACCGTCCAGGTCGCGGGCGCTGAACTTGGCTGACACGAGGAGCAAGGTGTCGAAGCCGAAGTCCCGCGTCGCCATGTGAACTAGGGGCCGCAGGACGTTTATGTCCTGGACGAGGTCGATCAGGAAGACCGCGGAGCGAGCCGACTGCATGGCTAAGCTTGAATCGCCCTCAAGGGGAGGTGTGACGTCTCCGAGAATATGGTCCGGCTAGGGCCAAACGCAGCGAATAGGCGTTGCTCCATCTGCCGCAGAACGTGGGAATATGCTGCCAACATGGCGGGCGCGAACGCCACGTCGTCCTCAGCCGTTTCAAGCGGCGCGGCCCCAGGCGGCTCACCGAACATCCTGTACCTGGTCCCATGGATCCGCCCGCTCCGCCCAAGACGACGGCGATAGTGCGGCAACAAACGGCGGGAGGCGTCTTTCGATATCAGCATGCGCAGCGAGAACGGGTCGCCTCGGAAGATGACGTCGAAATCCAGCGACGCCGTGCAATAGGGCGTCGCGACCGAAAGCCCGTTCACGGACTTCGCTAGCCGATGCACCTCGCCTCGCGTCGAATGTCCGTGGATTACGGTTAGCGTTTCGGGTGCCCGGGGGAGGTTCGGCTGCAAGGCGGATAGGAATACCACAAGTCTCGACGCTTCGCCTGATACGCTCGCCAATGCCTCCATCTTCTCGATGTAGGATTTCAAAGTCGCCTGGGACAGGCGCAGCCTACCAGCGACCAAGTCTGAGAGGAAATCGTCCACCTCGCGATAGATTAGAGGTTCCAGTTGCGCGTAGATCGGATAGCCTGCGCTCAGAACCTGGCAGCCCGCTTTGAGTGCCGTGATTGCGCGGTTGAGGGATTTGGCTCTGCTGAATGCCGTTGCATTGACGGGGAGAAACGCCAGCATCGCGCTTTGAAGAGCGTCGCGCTCGGCATCTTCGCTCCACTCCCTGACTTCGGCCGCGATCGGCAGTTCGCGAATCAACGAGAGTCCATTAGCTGTCAAAGACCGGACATTGGTTAGAACCGTGATCTCCGCGGCCATACCACTTTGCGCCAACCCGGCGAGTTCAGCCCCGTAGCGGGCGAGGTCGGTTAACCCAGCAGAAAAATAGGGATTGTCGCCCTGGCCAAACCAGACGACGCGAATGCGTCGCGCCTCCTGAGCCTCCGCGAGTTTCCTCGAAAGCAGTTCGGAGTATCCCTCGTCCGGTTCGTCCGAGGCGGGATCGTTCATCACGTGGATCGGCAAGTCGCAATATTTCCGAACCACGCCGGCCATTGCTTCGGTCGAGCATAAGGCGAAATCGCAGACCTCGAGAAGCTGGCTGAGCCAACGACGGTATCGGATTAGCCGGCTGTCTTCAGGGTCGCTGAAATAGTCGTCGAACAGGTCGACACCGACCAGCTTTCCTCGGCGTGACAAGACCGCGGCGACTATCACGGATCGAGCATCGTGGCATTTGCTGATCACGAAGATATCGTCGGCAGCCTCTCGAGAATCGAAGTGGCCGATGTCGCGCAGCGTCATCGCCACGCCTTGCTGAGCCAGCTCGCGTTCGAGCCGAAGGTAGCGGATTCGCGCGCCCGCGTATGCTTTGTACTCTTCCGATGGGATCAGGATCGTCAGCCTCATCCGAAAAAGGCCTCGACCCTTGTCACGCGATCATCAGCGGCTGGTGGCACGACGGCGGTCAATGGTTCACTACCCGCCTGACCGAAACGGCTCGCGGTCACGAGCGACGTGCATATGTGCAACCCCTCGCCTGATCCCAGCACTTGCGAGCCATCGATCCAGGCGGCGAGTTGACCGGTCCGTGCAACCCATAGATCGGACGGCGGCGCTTCGACCGGATAGTTCGAGCGCCAGAGCTGTTGGGCGGCAAAGCCCACCTCCGACCGCGCAAGGGGCCGCATCGGAGACCGGAAAACTCCACCGTCGGCAATCCAAGCGTGCCATCTCTTCCCGCGCTTTTCCGAGGAGATCAGGACGCAGGACGCGGTAGCGACATCAGGATCGTTCAGAAGGTCAGAAAAGACTGTCGCCACGTCATTGTCGTGCAGAATTACGCCCTTTCCGAGGTAGCCTATGAGCGGCGACCTGGACGCAGCGACGGCAGATCTGACATCGCCGAACGTCTCGAAACGATCGGCAAACCCTTCCGAAGCCACCGCCTCGATGTCAGCATCCCCGGGGCCGATGAAAGCGAGAGCATCCGCGTTCGCTCCCTTCTGCAGGCCAGCAGCCCGGATCGCTACCGACAAGAAACGCCGATCCCACAGACGCGGCTCGATCAACCAGGTAATCCCGTCTCGATCGCGGGTCGTAGCCATATCGCGTGAGATGGGTACGAATAGCTGCGCATCGTCCAATCCTCTCCATGTTGAACGCGCGATTGCGGCCGGAAACGAGATCCGACCCGGGCGGCCGTGACCGTTCGATCGAACTCTTGGCCACGTCTGACGGGACGCGTCGGAAGCTTTAATGGAGGCAAAATTCGACGGAGGCTCGATGCAAAACACAGGCTGAGACACATCGAGCTGATCGAACAACAAAGCGGCCGTGACAGGGTCTGTGCCTCCCTCCGTCTCCTCGCGAGCTGCAGTGAGCGCTGCGATCGTTGGGATCGCATCGCTTCCGATGACCAACGTTGCGCCCTCTGCTGGCCTGCTTCGCGCCGGCGTTACCGCTATGAATTTGGTCAGGATTTTATCGGCGGGTCGTTCAGCAGTCCCGACCACCGGGACTCTAACAACGCTCTCAAGCCAGAGCTTGATGTCCGGCCTGAACAGCCCGCCCGCCCCTTCCGAGCCATCGAGCTCAACCAAAATATTCGATATGGCAGGATCGACCTCGCCGCGGAGCAGGGCCATCAGGTGCGAAGCATGTTCTAGGCTCAAGCGAACCGGGTCGATAGTCGCTCCCCCGTCCCGATGTGAAGCCAGATACAGCAACTCGGGATAGTGAACCCCACCCCGGCTAAGAGACGGGAAAGCAAGCATATGCGTGCCGCGGAACGTGCCGTCTGGAGCTGCAAAGACGAAGAGCAGCGGGAACAGCCCGTTCCGCAGGTGCAGTTCGACCACGTCGAGGGCCGAAGCGATCAGAGCTTCGCCGACATGTAGGGGGACGCCGTCGCGCGAAGGATCTAATTGAAACGCACGCAGGACGAAGGGGAAGCTTTCCGCCTCCCACCGCGTGTTGAGCTGGGACACGTTGACGTACCAGGCGTCGGTTAGCCTCACGGTCGCCTGAACAGCTTCGCCGGCAGAACGAACGCGAGTGGGATCGCCATAACCGGACAAGGTTCTGAACAACTCTGCAACCATCTCGAATTCCGCCCGACCTTCGGAGTTGGCCAGATACCCAACTCCACACCCATCGACCTTCAGCAGGTCTGCGCGGCGCCCGTCGAGGTCACCGCCACGGAGCCAGACTGTCGCATGCGTTTCGGGAAGCGGGAAGGTAGCACAGACGGCAGGATCGGCGAAGTCGAGCGAGCGAACCGGCCGCACAAGCTTTCGCAGACTGGCGAGGCTTCCGCGGCCTTCAAACTGGCCGAACTCAATGAAATGGACCAGCGGGTTCGCACCGGATCTGGCCACATCGGCATTGGCGCTCAGGTAGGCAGCCGTCCCGAAGTCCGGACTCGGATCACGGCCTTCTTTCCAGCCGCGCGTCATGTAGTCGACAAGCGGATCGCGCGCCGCCGGCTCTGCGACTTCCGGATATTGCTGAAGGTACCAGTCGGGCTGGAACAGCGTCGAGTCACGCACGAGCTCGATCTCGCGCTTCCGCCGGCGCCTTCCATCGTTGGTGAGTTTACGGAGACCAGCCCAAACCCGACGGACAAGCATCGATGTGTTCAACAGTTGAATGACCGCAACCATGCAAGGTTAAGCCATTGACGCTAGCAGGGATTGCAATGACGATGTCCAGATAATCTTTCAGGGGGCTATCCCGTTCTGTAGTCAAGTTATTTATGGGCGGGCAACCCCTCGATCTGCGAGGTTGTGACTTGCGTTCGACTCTCGGCCGGGGCATTCGAGCCAAGCTGATCGCGCGTACAAAAGGCCAAAAGAACCGTATGGCGGATTTGAAGACCAAAGTTTTCGTAGGGTACGACAGCCGAGAAGACATTGCGTGGCAAGTTTGTCGCCATTCGCTGCAACGTCATGCGAACAACGATGTTTCGGTCGTTCCTCTGCGCCAGCCGGTATTGCGGGAACTGGGGCTGTACACACGGCCGCTGGACGTTGGCGCGTCGACGGAATTTTCACTCTCGCGCTTCCTCACGCCCTACCTTGCCGCGCAGAGCGGCTGGGTCGTCTTTTGCGATTGCGATATCCTGTTCCGGCGGACGTCCAGCAGCTGTTCAAGGACCTCGACCCCTCAAAGGCGCTTTATTGCGTTCAGCACGACTACACGCCGGCACACGGCTTGAAGATGGATGGCAAGCAGCAGAGCTGCCTATCCGCGCAAGAATTGGTCGTCGTTCATGGTCTTCAACTGCGACCATGCCGACGTTACGGTCTCTGACCCCCGCCGTCGTCAATTCGGCCAGCCCGGCGTTTCTGCATCGTTTCGAATGGATCAAGAACGAGGAGTCGATCGGCGCGCTCGATCCCGACTGGAATTTCCTGGAAGGCGAGTATCCCAAGCCGGCCATCACGCCGCGCGTGATTCACTACACCAACGGCGGCCCCTGGTTCGAGGAGTGGCAGGACTGCGACTACGCCGACCTCTGGCTGAAAGAGCGCGATCTGTATCTTGAGGAACGAGGTTCGGAGCGTTCGCGCGGCAGCCTAGCGGACTCGAACTACCGCAAATTGTCCCTCGCGAACCGTAAGTCTATCGCCGGAAGGAATGCCGGACCGGCACCCAGCTGGCGCATGATCAGCCCGAAGTCGGTGCAGGCGGTGCTCCGGTCGTCCAAGGAGGCGATAGATTTCCCAGAAATCTTCCGCGCCGATCGCGGGGACCATGTTGAAGATGCCGTGGAATCCGAAGGTCGGCGCCGGCGGGCTTGATTCGCTCGAAAGAGAATCGCTCGGCACTTGCGCGGTCTGCGAAGCGAATACCGTGCTGTTGCTCCAACAAGTTCCGGTTCGTCCGGCAGATGGCGACGTCCTCGGGATGTCCGGGCTGGAATCGGGGATCGCAGCAAGCTTCCAGCAGCTTTCGGCTTCTCAGGGAGAAGCCGCCATTCCCGACGTCCCGCCCGTCGCGCGAATTGCGGCCATGGCGCGCCGATGAAGTCATACTGGAGGAAGGCTGGATCCCACGCGTCGGCATCGAGAACGAAACCATCCCATTGAACTACCAGACAGTGCGTCCGTCTCGAATATGACGGACCAGCTCGCGAAGCAGGAAGTCGGAATATGCGCCGCTGACCGGATCCCGGGAATCGGAACGACCTGAATGCCGCTCGTCGAGGGCACCGGCGCATCTGTGAGAAAGCAGGCACTTCGCGAAATCGGCCTTGCTCGAGGCACATCTGCAGTGCACGGACCGTCGCTGCGACATTCACCGATGCGAGCGGCGCAAAGCGTCACGGTCGGAAGGGAAAGGCGCTCGCCATCAAATCGCGACGTAAAACTGCTCGCAGAACGGGCTGAGGTGCGGATGGTGATACGGATCGCATTCGATGTCGGTCCGCCACTTGCGCTTCAGCGCCGCAAGCTCGCCCGCGAAACGATCGCGATTGAGCTTCGTGCCGGTCGCTGCCCCTCGACTTGGATTCATGATGGATGAGTTTCGCACCGGGGCTCATAGAATGACTGCCAGCCGCGCTGATTGAGCTTCAGGCAAAGATCGACGTCATTGAAGGCAACGGGAAACAGCTCCTCGTCAAACCCGCCAACGGCGAGGAACTTGTCGCGAGCGACGACGAGGCAAGCCGCAGTCACGGCCGCGACCCGTTGGGGCAGGTTCGCTCGCTGGAAATAGCCGGCTGTCCCTTCGCGGCTGGAAGCGATGGGCATGGCCGGCGCCGCCTCCAATGCCGGTGAAAACGCCGGCATGCTGGATCGTCTCATCCGGATAGACGAGTTTGGCTCCAACCGCGCCGATGTCCGGACGGACCGCCTGGGTCACCAGCGGCCGCAGCCAGTCGGCGTCAAACATTTCGACATCGTTATTCAGGAAGCACAGCAGCTCGCTGCCGACATCCCGGACGGCTTCATTGTTCAAAGCCGAGAAGTTGAAGGGGCCCGCTATCCGCAAGACACTGGTGCCCGCTGTCTTCAGGCTTTCGAGATACGCCATGGCATCGGGTTCATCGCTGTCGTTGTCCACAACCACGACATCGAGGCCGGGATAGTTCGTCTGCTGCACTCCCTCGATGCATGTCTGCAGCAAAGCACGCTGATTTCGCGTCGGAATGATGAGCGTGACGGATGGCAACGGAACTGGAGGCTGGAGCCGCGGCGTCGCCCGGAGCACCGGAAGGGGCCGCGTTTTTCGATGATGCAGAACGAGGGGCAGATGCAGCGGCGGACCGTCCGCGATCGCCATGCGCACCAAGTCCTCGACCCAAGTCTCGGGCTGCGCTTTCCAAAGCTCCTCGCGCCTGACTTTCACGACTGCCGCGCCGGAAACGAAGTCGTGCCTTTCGAATAGCTCCGGGTTCCAGGCCGGCTTGAAGTGCGGGCTCATCCTACGGCCGTCGTCACCGATCAGGTCGTCATCCGCATAGATCAACGACGCTCCCGACGCTCGCCGGACGGCGTGGGCGTACGCATCGAGCGCACCCGCGGCGAGTTCGTCGCCTGGCCGCAAAACGCAGAGCCAAACCTCGTCGGAGGGCATGACATTTGCGAGCTCTCCAGGCGACGCGACATGCTGCGCTCCCGCGGCGGCTGTTCGACCGATAACGATAGGATCGAATCGCTCGAGCGACTTCAGAGTATCTTCGACGCCCTCGGAACCTTTGAGGCAATCGATCGCAACAAGGATTACCGCTCCGGCGACGGATTCCGTGCAGCCGTATGCGAGGCGGATGCCGGGTTCGTGCCTGGTGATCCACAAGCTGTAGGCGTGAGGCGATCGTCCAGCCAGCGCGGCCAGCCGGTTTCGGGCCCGCAACCGGAGCCCGCGCACCCTCCAGGCGACCGCTTGGAGGTATCCGGGCGGATCGAGCCGGAAAGCATCGAGATGGACGCGCAGAGAAAGCCAGGCCCGCTTCCAAGAAATGCCCGATCGGAGAGGAGCGACTGGGTTAACGGGGCCAAGCCGCCCCCCCGGAAAGGACATCGGCGGTTGGCTGAGTTCAGTCGTTAGGTCCGCGCGTGATTCAGTCGATGCCACGGTCCGCGAGTACTCGTTCGATCTGGGGGACGTCACTCGGATTGTTCAACTCGATCGAGTCCCAATCCAGCTGTTCGATCTGCACCACCGAGACCGGAAGGCCAAGATCTAGGAACCTGAGCTGCTCGAGGCCTTCCAGATTTTCCAGCTCCGACGACGTCGCCTCACCGTAGGCTCGAAGAGCCTCGGTGCGGTAAGCGTAAATCCCAAGATGCAAGTGGATCGGAATGCTTCCGCCACCAGCGTAAGCGGGCGGGAAGTATGGGATCAGCCGCTTGGAAAAGTACAAGGCTCGCGACTGCCTGTTAAAGACGACTGTCGTCCCCCCGACCCTCCCTGCTGCCTCATCGGCTTTCAGGTGCTCGTAGAGAGCGGGGAGCAGCGAACGGCAGGCGTCGCCATGACCGAGCTATCGTCGGTCTGTAGCCGATCGACGAGCTGATTGACGACCCAGGCAGGAGACAAAGGCGCATCGCCCTGAATGTTCACGATCAGGTCGGGAACTTCGCCCAAGCGACGGATTGCGTCGGCGCAACGCTCGGTCCCGTTCGCACATTCTTCGGAGGTAAAGACGACCTTCCCGCCAAAGCCCTCGACATCCGCGGCTATTCTTTCGTCATCGGTCGCTACCCACACGCCCGTGCAGCCGGGAACCGACGAGGCGCATTCCCAGCTGCGGTGGATGAGCGATTTCGGCGTGCCATTGACCCCCCGGAGGGCGACGAGCGGCTTGCCGGGATATCTCGTGGAGGCAAATCGCGCGGGAATGATGATCGCAAATTCGGACGACGTCACTCGCGTTAACCAAGTCCGATCCGTAAGAAGTCATGAACGTGCACGATCCCGATCGGAACGCCGGTATTCACCGGCGCATTCGGCTCCAGTATGAACGTGCTTGTAATCTCGTTTTCATTGAGGAAGTGAAGAACCTCCTCCGCCAGCGCCTCGGAGCTGGCGCTCTTCGGATCCCTGGTCATGACCTGCTCTGCCGTTGATGACGCAAGCTCATCGAAATGACGACGGAGGTCGCCGTCGGTGATCACGCCCGTGAGGCGCCCAGCTTTGTCGACGACGCCAGCAACGCCGAATCCCGTCGAAGTCATCGTCACGATGACGTCACGCATCGACGCACTCTCGGCCACCAGCGGCATGCGATTGCGGTGCATGAGCTCGGTAACGGGCGTCAGGCGAAGACCAAGCGAGCCGCCGGGGTGCAGGACCTTCATGCGGTCGCGTGAAAAGCCGCGCATGTCCATCAGCGCCATGGCCAGCGCGTCGCCGAGGGCGAGCTGCACCGTGGTCGAAGTCGTCGGCGCAATGTTCGCCGGGCAGGCCTCCCGGGTGGAAGGCAGGCACAGGCGGATGTCGGCGCTCTCCATCACCAGCGAAGTCACGGCGCGACGCGACGCCGATGACTTTCACGCCGATGCTGGCGGCGTAGCGCAGGAAAGCACGCAGCTCACTCGTGTTGCCGGAATTCGAGATGACGATGAGAATGTCCCCGGGCACGAGCATACCCAAGTCGCCGTGGGCTGCCTCGGCCGGGTGAACGTAGATCGCCGGCGTTCCGGTAGCGGCCATCGTGGCGGCCCACTTGCGCCCTATATGACCCGACTTGCCCATGCCGGTGATGACCACACGTCCGGGCACAGCGAGAATTTCCTCGCAAGCTTCCGCGAAAGAGGTGTCGAGCGAGTCCGCCAGCAGACCGAGCGCGTCGGCTTCAATCTTGATGACTTCAATGCCGCGCCGCAAAATTGCCTCGGCGCTGGGTCTGACCTGGAGAATTGGATGAGCAGTCACATAACCCCCTTAAACGCGCCACATACAGATGCCGAGCTCGCCTGAACTCACCTCAAGTCTGCGAGCAAACCACCTTTTTTCGGTCGTGGCCACCGTCGCAAAATGACAATGGCCATTATTCGTCGAATGTGTTGCCCAATGACACCACAACTGGAGAATATCAACAGCACCCGAGCCTAAAGGGGCGGCCTTTCAAACATCGTTGTGGATACGTAAGGATTCTGCGCTTGCGCTATTTTCTATTCACTGCTTTCAGTTTAAGTAAGGTTTAACAACTGCAGTGTTTCGGTAACTTGAGATTTCTAGCGCGCAGAATTTGTTCACGCACGCGACGCCCGGACTCAAGAAGACTGAGAAAATACGCGAATACAACTGCTTGCCTCTTGGCCGCGAAGACCTGAACCACAAGTTCATCCTAGGTCATCGTCGGCCGTCTACCTGTCGTCAAACGTATTCTGAGGCAATCAGAACTGTTGCTCGTTTGCCATACCGCATTGCACAATCGGAATAGCGTGGTACACCGAATTTTGACTGGAAGTGCCACAGCGTGCTGCCCAGTGACCGGAATATCGTGAGTTGAAAAGATTCTGTAGGAGTTTGGAGTTACCGATGCGAGGCGGAACCCTGAGCGGTTTCCGGATTTACAGACGAAACTCCGAGTGCAAGTGAAAGGGGATTCTGAATGAAGCTCGTTGCTATCGGCGCCTTTACGGCGTTGGCACTACTGTCTGGTCAAGCCAATGCCCAGTCTCTGGCGGGCGTGCGCGCTGAAGCCAACGTGGGCCTTGATAAGTTCTATTCCGAGGGGAATAACGACAACCACATTGGTTGGGGAGGCGAAATTGGCGCCGACTTCGACCTCGGCGGTTTCGTGCTCGGCCCGTATGGCAGCTTCTGGAACGCTCGCGGTGAGAACGTAACCCGTGACGGACCAGGCGTTGCTTATCGCAAGTCGTTCGAAGAGTGGGGTCTCGGTCTTCGCGCCGGCGCCGAGGTCAGCCCGGGCACCTTGGTCTATGCCAAGGGCGGCTGGGTCATCAACGAACAGCGCAAGTACTTCGAAGCGGACAACCCGCTCGGTAGCTACTACAACCACTATCGCACGCGCGGCTGGCAGGTTGGCGCCGGCATCGAACAGATGCTGGGCGACATGTTCTACGTGAAGGGCGAAGGTCGTTACTCGAACTATCGGACCAACTCGTCGCGTCTGGCCCTCGTGCTTGGTGCGGGCGTCAAGTTCGGCGCTGCTGAAGCTGCTCCGCCGCCGCCTCCTCCGCCGCCGCCTCCGCCTCCGCCGCCGCCGGCGACGCAGACGTGCCCGGATGGTTCGGTGATCCTGGCGACCGAGGCCTGCCCGGTCCCGCCGCCGCCGCCGCCGCCGCCGCCGCCGGCTCCAGAGCGCGGCTAGGCAGCCAAGGCGTACTCAAGATTGGTCCCGGGCGAGGCAACTCGCCCGGGGCTTTTCTTATGGTGCTTTCCGACTGCGCACCGGCACGCCGACGTCGGTTAGAATCAGGATTAGAGACAGATGCGTCTCGTTCGGCCCGCATGCGGGTCCATTATCTGAAATGCGGTACCGACTGCCCCTTTGGCGGTCACTATTCTACGGGTTCAGCAAGAGCGACGCTCATCCCGTGCGGGGCGCAGCTGATCGACACCAGTCAAGAGCCGGTGCTAGTGGGCCCCGGAGTCCAGCGTTCGAGGGCTTGCCGCCCGAGATCCTGATGGTGCCGATGCCCGGCCTACCTGGGGGACTTGCCGGGATCGCCGTAGAGAGCGAGCATGGCTAAGTCCCGCAACGCCGGAGATGCCCACTTCTATTGCCGAGAACTCGATCAGAACAGACGGCGCTGCACGCCGAGCCTGCTCTTTCATCGGATGATGATGGAGTGGATCGCCTACAGCGCTAGGCAACCTGGATCGCCTAGGCCAAATGAAGCAAGATCAATCCGCCGGTGTCACGATCTTCTGCTCGGACGACGCAATCGAGCTAGAGCAAATTCAGCTCGGCAGTCCGGAGAACAGTGAGATAGTCGTCCCGGCACGCGAACGCGGGTTCGAAGCCGCGGCGGACTAGGGCTTTTGATGCCGATTAGAGCCAGATCGAGTCGTGCGGCCGCACCTGCCAGTTCGTGTCGAATTGGCCATAGGCATTCCCGAAATTGCTAGCGAAAGCTCCATTCGCTTGGCCGAGCCAGTTCGTCACGGAACCATCGTTGTTGCGCCAGAGTACATCGTCTCGGCCGTCGCCATTGAAATCTCCGACACCCGCAACGTGCCAGTCAGTCCCGGCTTGGCCGTCAGCGTTTACGAAATTGCTGACAAATCCGCCGTTTGCTTGGGCGAGCCAGTTCGTTACCCGGCCCGTGTCGCTGTGCCAGAGAACGTCATCCCGGCCGTCTCCGTTGAAATCGCCAACGCCTGCGACGCTCCAGCTCGTGTCGACTTGGCCGTAGGCATTCCCGAAATTGCTCGTGAAACCTCCATTGGCTTGGCCGACCCAGTTCGTCACAGAGCCGTCGTCGTTGCGCCAAAGTACATCGTCTCGGCCGTCGCCATTGAAATCTCCGACACCCACAACGTGCCAGTCGGTCCCCGCCTGACCGTCAGCGTTCACGAAATTGCCGACAAATCCGCCGGTTACTTGGGCAAGCCAGTTCGTTACCCGGCCCGTGTCGCTGTGCCATAGAACGTCATCCCGGCCGTCTCCGTTGAAATCGCCAACGCCTGCGATGCTCCAGCTCGTGTCGACTTGGCCGTAGGCATTCGCGAAATTGCTGGTAAAACTTCCATTTGCTTGGCTGAGCCAATTCGTCACCGAACCATCATTGTTGCGCCAAAGTACATCGTCTCGACTGTCGCCGTTGAAATCGCCGACACCCATGACGTGCCAATCTGTCCCGGCTTGACCATCAGCATTGGCGAAGTTCCCAACAAACCCCCCGTTCGCCTGCCCAATCCAATTCGTCACGCGGCCGGTGCTGCTGTGCCAGAGGACATCGCTGCGCCCATCTCCGTTGAAGTCGCTTGCTACATCACGCACTTGTATGGCGAGTTGCACTCCACCACCTGCGGCCGCACTGGCGACCAAGGCACCGCCCGTGATGGGCGTCGAAAGATTAAGCTGGCCGCCCGTAAAATTGAGGGTATTGCCGGTGATGTTGAAGGTAAACCCGGCCGCCGTCGCATCCGTAATCACGATCCGGTCACCACCACTGAAATCGGTTATAATGTCACCATTCAGACCGGAAGCACTGTCCTTGAACGTATCATATCCGAGACCTCCGGACAGCGTGTCATTTCCACCCCTGCCCGTCAGAGTGTTGGCAATAGAGTTACCGATGATCACGTCGGAGCGGCTGCCGCCGATCGCGTTCTCGATAATCGTACCGCGAGCGATGGTCACGTTGCCCGTCAGACCGCCGACGTTCGAGAACGCTTCCGCATTCAGATCAATGCGCTGAGCGACCGCGAAGCCGGAGTAATCAAGCGTGTCCGTGCCGCCGGTGTCGAAGATCGTGTATCCGTTGTTCTGCGAGATCGCGGACGTGTAGAGCGCACCCGCGGTGTTGTTGAAGCCGTAGGTGGTGTTGCCGCTGCGGGTCGTGGTGGACAGCCCGTATAGCTGCGACACCGCTATGATGTCCGCTACCATCGGCGTGACGATGTAGGCCTGAGAAAAGCCAAGATTGTCGAAGTAAGTGGATTCGGTCTGACCGAAGTAGGACATGATCGAAGTCGACCAAGCGTCGTTTCGGAAAAGGGCGTCGTACGGATAGGTCGCGGTCTCGTTGTAGTTGCCGGCATGTCCAAGACCGAGCGCGTGGCCAATCTCATGCAGATACGTTTGGTAGCCGTAGCTCCCGATGTTCGAACCGGAGTTTATCAACCAGGACGTATCGATATTGACCAGGGCCCGGGTGACAAAATTCCCGTTGTACGCCAGCCCTTCGGTGAAAGCTCCGCCATCGGGATCGTCGTCGGTGAACATGATGTGGGGCGTGCTCGACGTGGACTCGACAAAGCTGATCCCGATGATCTCGCTCCAGCTCTGAAGTGCCTGACGTGCCAGCGCCTGCCCTGCAGCATTGAGACCGATAATGTTGACGGTCAGCGAACCGCCGCTGGTCACGTTAAACGGATGCTGAACGCCGCCCCAGTACCCGCTGGAGAGTTGATCCGCGATCTGGTCGTTGGTGAAGACTGGAGGGGTCTGGAACGCAGTGACGTTGAGCTGATAATCTCCGGCGCCCTCCTCATTCCACGCGCCGACGTCGATGTAGTACACACCGGTGTAACTCGCCGCGAAACTGAGGAGTAAGTCCAGGTTTACCCCTGGGTTGGCGTCGTCGTTCTCGAAGATGATGTTGCCCGAGGAGTCGCGGATTCTCAGGTAGGGATCGTCCAGCGCCCTCCCGTTCAGCGCCACGGTGATAGCCTGCCCCTGGGTCAGGTTGATGCGGAACCAGTCGTGGTCGCCAACAGTCTCGAGCGTGTTGATCGTAGTGCTGCCAACGGTGACGGTCGTCGTCGTCGAGCTATTTCCAGGAATGTCTACCAATGTTCCAGCTCCCCACGGGTTCGCTCCCCGCATTCTGCTCCACAACCGTCAGCTTAGGCGGTCTTTATCCTCCGCAAAATTAAGATTTTGTCGCATCCGCCTTCGCCAATTCGGCCGCTATCGCAGCCGCGAAACGCTTGAACGAACCGCTGGTGAGCGGCTTGTCCATGCTCGCAAATCCCTGCTCCAGCAAAATGCGGCCGTCGCTCGTTCGGACCGAAGCGGACAGGCGTGACCGCGGAAGAACGCGGATTTCGATACTGTAGCTGTGGCCAGGCGCCTGCTCCGCGGCCGCGGCAGCGATGGCACCGCAGAGCGCGTCGGCACCGCCGGATTCGGCAGGCAGCTTCTCGCCTCCGATCACCCGGCACGCCTGCGGCTTCCGCTCGGCGCCGCTCATCGCGCAGGCACTTCCGCTGACGCAGCCAAGCGCTGCGGCGACGGCAACTCCGAGCAGCTTCCCATGCATTCAGCCTCCACACCGCTAACCAAGTAGGCTTCAGTTGAGCGGCCTACAATCGTAATTTTCTCAGATACTTATCAGTGAGAAAGATTAACCCCCGATGACGAGCGGGCTAGAGAGAAAGAGGCCGGGCTCGCAGGCTGAACCAAGCGGCTTGTTGGAGCTGCCCTCATCTCGTCAGCCCTGCCTTAAATTACGCGAGCTGCCGGCGAGCTTGTCGTCAGCATGATCGAACAAAGCTCTTCAATCCAAACTTGGGACAGGCGTTCATCTGCAGGTAACTGAAGATGCGCATAATTTTCTTCGTTTCCGGCGATTCTCGGCGGATACATGGCGGCATGTGGTCGTTGATAACGTGACGGCGGACGTGTCCGACCGTTCTGTTCAACGGCGGCCAGAGTCGCCCGCGGGGGAGCTTTCAATGCCAACGGTTCCAGGGACGGAGGGCAACGACCTCCTTATCGGCAGCATCGGCCCGGACGACATTTTCGGGTTGGGAGGTAATGACACGATAGAAGGCAGGGCCGGCGCAGACATTATCGACGCGGGGTCCGGCGACGATGTCATCTCCGGTGAAGGCGACGCCGACATCATGACCGGCGGAACCGGTGTAGACCGTTTCCGCGACACCGCCGCAGGATTGAACGGCGACCGGATCACCGACCTCCTTCCGGGCGATCGGATTCAGCTCACCGACCTCACGCTGCAGAACGCTAACATCGGAATTAGCGGATCGACTATCACCTTCAACGGTGGCTCGGTTACCGTCGATAATCTCGGGCCTGGCCGCCTGATCATCCGCGGCATTCAGTCGGGCGGCGTCGAGGTTCGCCTGCAAGGTATCGCGAACAATGACTTCGACGGCGATGGACGAAGCGACGTTCTTTGGCATAGCAACACCGGCCGTGTGACCAATTGGCTCGGTCAATTGAATGGCGGGTTTGTTGGCAACTTCACGTTCGCCGATGGTCAGGCAGGCATCGATTGGCACATTGTCGGGACCGGTGACTTCAACGGCGATGGTCGCAGTGACGTGTTGTGGCGCAATGACGACGGGTCGGTGACCGATTGGCTTGGCCAGGCGAACGGCGGCTTCACCAGTAATTTTGCGAACGCTTTCGGACAGGTCGACAACAGCTGGCAGATCGCCGGGACCGGCGACTTCAATGGTGATGGTCGTGATGATGTGCTTTGGCACAGCAATACCGGTCGCGTGACCAATTGGCTGGGCCAGTCGCATGGCGGAATTCCTAGGCAATTTCGCGAACGCCGACGGACAAGTTGGAACCGACTGGCATATCGTGGGAACCGGCGACTTCAACGGCGACGGACGTGATGACGTGCTCTGGCGCAACGATGATGGCTCGGTCACTAATTGGCTTGGCCAAACCAATGGGGGCTTTGCAAGCAACTTCGCCAACGCTTTTGGGCAAGTCGACAGAAGCTGGCAAGTGGCCGGCACTGGAGATTTCAACGGCGATGGCCTTGATGACGTGCTGTGGCACAGCAACACCGGTCGCGTGACCAACTGGCTGGGTCAAGCCAACGGCGGATTTGTCGGCAATTTCCTGAATGCTGACGGCCAAGCGGGAACGGACTGGCACATTGTCGCCACGGGTGACTACAACGGCGACGGACGCGACGACGTTTTATGGCGCAATGACGACGGGTCGGTTACGAACTGGCTCGGTATGCCCAATGGCGGATTTGTCAGCAATTTTGCAAACGCTTTTGGACAGGTCGACAACAGCTGGCATGTACAGCCGCCGACCGACTTCCTGTTGTAGGAGCGGCTCACTGCACCCGTCGAGACGATCACTTGCTGCCGCTGGGCGTGCTCAAATATGAATTGAGGATCGAGAGAGATGTATCTCGTCAGTCACCGTGGCAGACGAGGAAATTACTCAGGCGTGGCGGTTCACAGAAAGCATAGATGGGTGCTCAACGTGGGCGCCGCATATTTCTATAGACGGGAGCTTGATCGAGATAGAAGACGCTGAGCGCCGGATCTTCGGTTCTACCGGACCATGATGGACGTCGATCGACGGCAGAGGCTCTGCAACCAGCACCGCCTGCGCCAGCTCAAAAACGACAATTCGACGCAGGTAAGAAGCTTCTCGCGCGACGCGTTCGAGTTAAAGCGCATGCAGCAATTCGGGAGCCCCTATCAAAGCCAGCAGATAGTGCCTGCCCCCTCCCGCAAGCCGGCTGGAGCGCCCGCAACGGCCTAGGCCGGCGTCCCAA
>CAWHJH010000011.1:0-24323 GCA_963829625.1 uncultured Alphaproteobacteria bacterium
ACCACCTGCATCGCGCTTTCATCCAGGGGCAGCGTCGAGGCGATGCGCTGCTTGGCCACCTGCACGTAGGACGGCTCGCGCTCGATGCCGATCCAGCGGCGGCCCAGGCGGCGCGCGACGGCGCCCGTCGTCCCGGTGCCGAAGAATGGATCGAGCACGACATCGCCCGGCTTCGTGCAAGCGAGCAGGATGCGGTAGAGCAACGCTTCCGGCTTCTGCGTCGGGTGCGCCTTGACGCCATCTTCGTCCTTCGCACGCTCCTGTCCACTGCAGATCGGCAGGACCCAGTCAGAGCGCATCTGAAGATCGTCGTTGAGCGCCTTCATCGCGCGATAGTTGAAGGTGTAGCGCGCCTTCTCGTCCTTGGCGCACCAGATCAGTGTCTCGTGGGCATTGGTGAAGCGCGTGCCGCGGAAATTCGGCATCGGGTTCGCCTTGCGCCAGATAACGTCATTGAGGATCCAGAACTCCGCATCCTGCAAGAGAGTGCCAACGCGAAAGATGTTGTGATAGCTGCCGATCACCCAGATCGTGCCGTTGTCCTTGAGGATGCGACGCGCCTCGGCGAGCCATTCGCGGGTGAAATCGTCGTAGGCGGCGAGGCTGTCGAACTTGTCCCAGTCGTCATCGACGGCATCGACCCGACTGCCTTCGGGTCGAAAGAGGTCGCCGCCCAACTGCAGGTTATAGGGCGGGTCGGCGAAGATCATGTCGACGGACTTGTCAGGCAGACGCGCCATCTCGGCGATGCAATCGCCCATCAGGATTTCGTCAAACGGAAGCTCACGCTTCGGCTTGGTACTGGAACGCGGGCGCAAAGCGCCCCCGGTCTCCGCAATGCGGGCAATAAGGTTCATGCGAATGTGCCCCCTTTGCGTCGAAAGGTGAGTCAGGCCCGACTCGCGGTCAAGCGAACAGAGGTTAACGCGCTTTCGAAGCGCGGTGGAACGAAGAGAGTCCGCGAAAACTCGACCACAAGATGTTGAGTTCGTTCAGGCTTGAGAGACTCAACCCGTGGTGGTGTGACTCAAAGGACTCGCGGTCGCGATTTCAGGAAGGGCCAGCTCCGGCTGGGCCGCGGCCGCCATGATCTCGCGCACCAGGCCGAAGCTTCGGCGGTGCAGCGGCGTCGGCCCAAGCTCCCGCAACGCGCGGCGGTGATCAGGCGTGGGATAGCCTCTGTTCCGCTCCCACCCGTAGCCGGGATAGGTCTCGGCATGCTCCGCCATCATGCGATCGCGAGTGACCTTGGCGATGATCGAGGCGGCTGCGATTGAGCGGCACTTGGCGTCGCCATCCACGATCGCCTTGGACGGGCGCTGCCACTTCGGGCAGGCATTGCCGTCGACGAGCACCCAGGCGGGCTCGACACCGAGCGCTTCGACCGCCCGGGTCATGGCCAGCATGCGCGCCCAGTAGATGTTGATGCTGTCGATTTCCTCGACGCTGGCCATGCCCACCCCGAAAGCCGCGACCTTGGTGATCCGGGCATAGAGCGCCTCGCGCTTTTCGAGCGGGAGATTCTTTGAATCGTCGATGCCGCGCGGGAATTTGTTGCGGTCCAGAATGCACGCGGCGGCAACGACTGGCCCCGCGAGAGGGGCGCAACCGGCCTCGTCCACCCCGGCCAACGGTTGCGGGAAATCCAGCTCGATCTTGAAGGTGCAGCGGCGAGGCATCGGCCCGCAAGCCTATGGATCGGTTCGATGAGTCGCCAGACGCCGACTCGCAAAGCTGTGGATTAATCGACCCGCCAGGGTGGGAAGCGGCGCGCTTCGCCCGCCTTGTAGAGGAAGATGATGTTGCCCGACGGATCGCGCAGGCGAGCCTCGCGCCACATCCACGGCTGGTTGCGCGGAGCATGCTCGAAGGGGATGCCGGCACGCGCGAGCCGCTCGACCTGCGTGTCGAGATCATCGCATTCGAGATAGACAGCGGTCGTGGCGGCCACTTTCTCGTCCGGATCCACCTGGATCGACAAAGTCGCGCCGCCCGCCGTCTCGAAGCGGGCGTACTGGTTCTCCGGACTGTCCACGATCTGCTTCAGGCCAAGCAGCGAATAGAAATGCACGGACTTCGCATAATCGTTGACGGTCAGTGTCACCTGGTTGAGCCGCGGCCCGGGGCCGATATCCAGGCGGACATTGGCGGAACCCACCGGGCCTGCGCCCTGTCCCAGACCTGATGCAGCAAAAAGTGCGACGCGGACGAACGTCCGCGCACGCTCAACTGCTGACGGGAGCGTATCGCCCTGCCCGAGGAAGCAGGCGATCGCGCTGGCCATGGTGCAACCGGTGCCATGTGTGCTGGTCGTGTCGATCCGCTGGCCCTGCCAGCTCGTCATATTGTCGGTTTCGATCAAGGCGTCGGCGAGCGCGTCGCCTTCTTCATGACCGCCCTTGATCAGCACCGCGCAGCCGTGATCGCCCACGAGGCCGAGTGCGGACGCCACCGGATCCTCCTGCCCGCTCAGCCGCGCAAGCTCTGGAAGGTTTGGCGTGGCGATTGTCGCGACGTCCATCAGCTGCCCGAAAGCAGCGATGGTCGAATCGTCTGCAAGGGCCGCGCCGCTCGTCGCAATCATGACAGGATCGAAGACGATCGGCAGATCGGGCTGCTCCCGTTTCAGCTCCGCCAGACGTTTGGCGACCTGTTCGACCGCAAAGGCGCTGCCGATCATGCCGATCTTCACCGCGTCGACACCAATGTCTGCGACGACCGCGTCGATCTGCGCGAGGATCATTTCCGCCGGAACGGGATGAACGCCGGTCACG
This sequence comes from uncultured Alphaproteobacteria bacterium, assembly GCA_963829625.1. Classification (GTDB taxonomy): domain Bacteria; phylum Pseudomonadota; class Alphaproteobacteria; order Sphingomonadales; family Sphingomonadaceae; genus Sphingomicrobium. The sequence continues at coordinate 2,775 of CAWHJH010000011.1, forward strand.
CCCGTCGTGTTCTGGGCGGTGATGGCCGTCACGGCAGTCATCGCATGGCCGCCGAGCATCGTGATCGTCTTGATGTCGGCCTGAATTCCCGCTCCCCCACCCGAATCCGAGCCGGCGATCACGAGGATGCGCGCGGGCTTGGCCGTTATCGCGGCGCTTCGAGCGCCCTTCGGAGCAAAATTATCCATGCGCACGGCAGCTGGTTTCGCCTGCAATTGCGAAGAAAGGGTTCACGCCGCGCTCTGCACGGCCTCGCAAATGTCGTCGACCAGGCGTTCGACCAGCTTTGGATCGTCGCCTTCCGCCATGACGCGGATCAGCGGCTCGGTGCCCGACTTGCGGATGACGAGCCTGCCGCGACCCTGCAGTTCGGCCTCCGCTGCGGCAATCCGCGCGAGGACGCTGTCCGCCTCCAGCGGCGCCCTCCCGCCATTGAAGCGGACATTCTTCAGCAGTTGCGGCACGGGGTCGAAGAGATGGAGCACCTCGCTCGCCGCCTTACCCGAATCGACGATTGCCGCGAGCACCTGGAGTGCGGCCACGAGGCCGTCGCCGGTGGTCGAATGGTCGCTGAGGATGATGTGCCCCGACTGCTCGCCGCCGACGTTGCACTCCTTCTCCCGCATCGCCTCGAGCACGTAGCGGTCGCCGACCTTGGTGCGGATCAGGCCGATGCCCTCCTTCTCCAGCCTGCGTTCGAGGCCAAGGTTGGACATGACCGTTGCGACCACCGAACCGCCGCGAAGCTCGTCGCGACGGCGGAGGTCGAGCGCCACGAGGGCCATCATCTGGTCCCCGTCGATGATCCGCCCATTCTCGTCGACCACAATCAGGCGGTCCGCATCCCCATCGAGCGCGATCCCGATATGCGCACCGCTGGCGACGACGGTCTCCTGCAGCAGCTGCGGATGAGTCGACCCACAGCCCGCATTGATGTTGAGCCCATCGGGCTTCACGCCGAGCGGGATGACGTCGGCCCCGAGCTCCCACAGGGCCTCGGGCGCAACATGGTAGGCCGCGCCGTTGGCGCAATCGACGACGATCTTGAGGCCGTCGAGCCGAAGCCGCTCCGGGAAGGTCGATTTTACGTGGTGGATGTAGCGGCCGCGCGCGTCGTCGATGCGCCGGGCGCGACCGATCTTGTCTGCCGCGACCAGCTTCACGCCGCTCTCGATCTTCCGCTCGATCGCCTGCTCGGTCTCATCGCTGAGCTTGTAGCCGTCCGGGCCGAACAGCTTGATGCCATTGTCCGCGAAAGGATTGTGCGAGGCGGAGATCATCACGCCGATGTCTGCGCGCATCGATCGCGTCAGCATTGCAACCGCCGGCGTAGGCATCGGGCCCAGCAGGACGACGTCCATGCCCACCGACGTGAAGCCGGCGACCATCGCCAATTCCATCATGTAGCCCGACAGGCGCGTGTCCTTGCCGATCACCACGCGATGGCGATGATCGCCGCGGAGGAAGTGCGCGCCGGCGGCCTGGCCCACGCGCAGCGCCGTCTCGGCGGTCATCGGCTCACTGTTGGTGAGCCCGCGGATACCGTCCGTACCGAAGAATTTCCGTGTCATTGCGAGCGGTTTAGCGCGGCTGCGCCTGCAGCGCGAGTAGTCAGCCGATCCAGCGCCAGATCCCTGCGGGGAACGGATGCAGCCAGGTTGCGAGAAGGAAGAGGGCGGTTCCGCCGGCCAGGGCGATGGCACCCGGATTCGAAAAGCCGCGGGTGAAGGGTACGAAAGCGGTTTGTGCAGTCCATTCGTGGAACCGCTCGCCCATCAGCTTGGCTTTCTTGCGATCCTGGCCGACCGATCCGGCGAGCGCGAGGAAGAGGATGGCGGTGTCGAACAGCAAGGCTTTCGGCGTGGCTACAACCAGCAAGTGCACGATCGCCCATAAGGCAAAGCCCCACATCATCGGATGCCGGGTGATTCCAAGCACGCCGCTAACGGCCTTCCCCCTTTGAAGACGGGCGCCGGGGAGAGCAGGATTACCGAGGAACGACCCGACAAACAGGATCGAGCCGATGAACATCAGGACGGTCGCGACAATCCAGCCCGCTTCGCCCACATCCCAAAGCGGCGCCTGGTCACCCAATGCCCCGTAGCACCAGATCATGAGCCCGAATGTGGCCAGGGCGACAAGCGAGTAGAAGCCTTGGAACGGACCCTCGCCCATGCGGGCAACGAGCGGTTGGCGGAGCGGATGGGAAAGCAGGAAGTGCGTGCCGACGAAAGCGGCGGAAGCGAGCGCGAGGCACGCCATCCCGGTCACCGGCGATATGCCTCGGGAAGCACGTCGCGGGACAAATCCTTGTACCGCTCGCGTAGCTTTGTCTGCCTGGTATCCATCGGCTGCTGCACCCCGTCGATGAAAACGACCTCGGCGTTGCTACTAACCTGCAACGGGTCTCCGGACCAGATGACGACGTCGGCGCGCCGGCCGGGCGCAAGGCTGCCGAGGTCTCGTCCAAGCCCCAGCGCTTCGACCGGACGCGATGTAATCATCGCCAGCGCCTCGCCCCAGCGGACACCGCTAGCCCCCGGCACATTCTCGAGGGCCACGAGGTTCCCGGCATACTGCCGCTCGTTGAACAGAAAGCGCGTATCATTGTCGTCGATCATGCCGATCGAGACTTCTACGCCGGCATCCCGCAACCGGCCGACGTTGGACTGAGTGGCCGCCAGTTGCTCGAAGCTCGAAGGCAGATCGTTCACGGCCGATGCGATGACGGGGATCCGCGACGCAGCGATCTTGTCCGCAACGAGCCAGCCTTCGGAGGCCCCGACGAGCACGATCTTCAGCAGCGGATAGTCGCGCTTGAGGTTGAGGACGTTGAGGATGTCCCGCGCCCGCTCGACATGGATCAGCAGGTGCTGCCGCCCCTGAAGCACCGGCACCAACGCCGCGGCATCGAAGCGCGTCAGGAGCACATCCTCGCTCCGCCGGGCGTCCGGCCCATATTCCCGGGATTCGTTTGGATTGCGGACGAGCGGGCGGTCGATCTCTCCGGCCGGCTGACGGGCCGAAGAGATAGCCGGGGCGTAAAGGCGAAGCTCGGAAGCTTCCTTCAGTGCATTGCGGAAAAGGACGTAGGCCGATGCACGCGAGCCGCCTGCGGTATCCGCGCCGGTCTCGCCGAACTCGACGAACTGAAACAGCCGCGCGCGCGTGATCGGCTCCATGTCGGCGCCGAGGTCGATGACCGCACCCTGTCCCGCGAAGATGCTCTTCGCGACATTGGGGGCGACTATGGCTCGCGTAATGCCGTCGGCGCGATTGACGGGGATGGTAGAGCTGTTCGGATTGACCACCGGAGCGATGTCGATAGCCGCGCCGAACGGGCCGCCGTCGGCCTTATCGTCGGTCGTCCCGTCACCGCCAAGATCGATCTCCGAAAGGCCAAGGCGCGAGAAGCCGGCGACGATGCCCGGTGTCACCCACTTGCCCCGCGCATCGACCATCTGCGCGTCCTGCGGGATTCCGACGTTGAGCCCGGCCGCCGCGATCCGCCCATTGCGGATGATGACGACCCCACCGGGGATCGGCTCCGAACCGTCGCCCAGCGCGACCGTGGCGCCCGTGATTGCAATCGTCTGCGCAGAAGCAGGAAGAGCAACAGCCGCGAGCAGTGTGGCGATCAGCGGCCGGATCACTTCACGTCTCCTTCGCCCGGCTGCCCGAGCTCGAAGTCAGTGACTGGCCGCAGGCGTGGGTTGCCGCTGAAGTACATCAGAGCGCCGTCGATCCAAACCCGGTCCGGCCGCGCATAGGTGCTGAATGGGTTGGCGTTCCAGAGGACCACGTCGGCCATCTTTCCGACCTTGAGGCTGCCGGTCTTGTCGGCGATCCCGAGCGCCTTGGCCGGATTGTAGCTCAGCCAGGTCCAGGCGTGCTCGTCGCTGATGTTGAGGCCCATCCGGCGGCCGTCGGCGAGCGCCTTCGCCGCCTCCTGATTGAGGCGCTGGATACCGTTCGGATCGTCTGAATGGACGATCGCACAGGCGCCGGCCTTGTCGACCAGCGGGATGTTTTCCTTGATCCCGTCATAGGCTTCCATCTTGAAGCCCCACCAGTCGGCCCACATCGCCGAGCAGATGCTGTTGGCGGCCAGCAGGTCCGCGATCTTGTAGCTTTCCACCGCGTGGTGGAACGTGCCGATCTTGTAGCCGAACTCCTTGGCGACATCGATCATCACTGCCATCTCGTCGGCGCGGTAGCAGTGGTTGTGAACGATGATCTTGCCGCCGAGCACGCCCATGAGCGTGTCCATGGCGAGATCGCGCTCCGGCATGTCGCCGCCGTTCTTGTTATATTTGTCCCATTTGCGCTTGTACGCCTGCGCCTTGATCCAGGTCGCGCGGGTCACTGCGATATTGCCCATCCGCGTTTGCGGCATCTGCCCCTTCGAGCCGTAGACCCGCTTCGGATTCTCGCCGCACGCCATTTTCAGTCCATAGGGCGCACCCGGGAACTTCATCCCCTGAACCGTGCGTGCCGGCACGTTCTTCAGCGTGACCGACCGGCCGCCGAACAGGTTCGCCGAGCCCGGCAGAACCTGAAGCGCCGTGACGCCGCCGTTCATCAACGCTCGGCTGAAGCCCGGATCCTGCGGCCAGACGCTGTGCTCGGCCCAGACCTCCGCGCGGACTGGGCTCGTCGCTTCGTTGCCGTCGCTGTGCGACTGCGTGCCGGGAGACGGATAGTCGCCAAGGTGGCTGTGCACGTCGATGATGCCGGGCGTGACGAATTTGCCGGTGCCGTCGACCTCATAGGCGCCGGACGGCACTGCAGTCTCCGGTCCGCCCACCGCTTGGATGATGCCGTCGGCAAGGACGACCGTGGCCCGCTCGATGCGCCCGCCTTCGCCGTCGAAAACGGTCGCGCCGCGGATGACCGTCAGCGCGCCCGGATAGCGGTGGTAGGTGGACGGATAGGGATCCTGGTTGATCCCTACGGGAGCCGCCTTCTTCGGGGGCGGCGTTAGTTGCGCGCAGGCGCTGAGGAGAGCGACCGCTAGGACGCTCCCCACCCCTTTCAGCTTCATCATGCCCCGTTCCGACGGCTATGCGCCGCGCGGCTTGGCTTCGGTCTCGGCACCCGGGAACATGCCCGCGGCAGCCGGCTCGGCCAACTCGTCACGGCCTGCTAGCGGATCGCGGTCCTGCAACGTGTCGAGGTGCATCCACCGCTTGACGATCGGGGAGAGGAGCAGGACGGCGACAGCTGCACCAATCGAGATCCAGCCGAACATCTCATAGATCTCCAGCAGCTTCTCCTTGCTCATCTCGCCGCCATGCCCGCCCGTGGCTTCGCCGATCTTGCCGGCGACGAAATTGCCGACCGCGGTCATGTAGAACCAGGCGCCCATGATGAGTGAAGCGAGGAACGACGGCGCAAGCCGGTTCATTGCCGAAAGGCCGACGGGCGAAAGGCAGAGTTCGCCGGTGGTCGCCAGGAGGTAATATAGGAATACGAAGATGACGGGCGTCATCGCCGCAAGGCCGTAGGCCTCTGCGCCCCACACGAGCACGAGGTTGGCCAATCCCATTTGAGCCAGTGCGAGCCCGAACTTTGCAGGGGCTGAAGGCTCCATCCCTCTCCGGGCAAGCTTGATCCACAGGCCGGCAAACAGGGGCGCAAGCAGGATAATGTATATCGGGTTGATCGATTGGAAGATCGACGCCGGAACGCCGGCGCGATCGACGAAGCGATCGGTAAACAGGTTCATCGATCCGCCAGCCTGCTCGAACAGGCCCCAGAACAACGGATTGAGCGCGATCAGGAACAGGATTGCGAACATCCGTTCGCGCGGCTCCTTGTCGAGCTTGAAGCTTTCGTAAAGCACGTAACCAAGCAGCGCGATGCCGGAAATGACCAGCAGGCTCTGAATGACGTCCTGGTACTGGACCAGCGCCCAGATCACGGCGACTGCGCCGATGCCGACTGCGTAAAGGGTCCACTCCTTCGACTTCGCGAGGGCCTTAGGCGCTTCTCCCGCGCCGCGGAGAGCGCTCTTACCGAGTACGAAGACGACAAGGCCCGCAAGCATGCCAAGGCCAGCAAGGCCGAAGCCATAACCCCAGCCGATCGTCTGGCCGAGATAACCGACGAGAATGGTGCCGATCGCGGCGCCGAGATTAATGCCCATATAAAAGACGGTGTAAGCACCGTCGCGACGAACGTCGGTGAGCTTGTAGAGCTGTCCGACCATCACCGAAATGTTGGCCTTCAGGAAGCCCGACCCGACGATGATGAAGGCAAGCGCCGCCCAGAAGACATTGATCGTGGGGTCGGATTGCCCGCCAACACCCTCGACTGCCATCAAACTGTGACCGACCGCGAGCAGGACGCCGCCGAACAGAACTGCCTTGCGCTGGCCGAGATATCGGTCGGCCAAGTACCCGCCGAGCACAGGCGTGATGTATACGAGGCTGGTGTACGCGCCGTAGATCAGGTTCGATTTGGAATCGTTGAACAACCAATGTTGCGTCAGGTAGAAAATCAGCAGCGCTCGCATGCCGTAGTAGGAGAAGCGCTCCCACATTTCGGCAAAGAAGAGCATGTATAGGCCCTTCGGGTGGCCCGCGAATTCAGGCTCCTTCTGAATGGCGACTTTTGCGCCAACGGTTAGGAAAATTGCGAGGACGAAAACGGCAATCGCGGCGATCCAATCGCCTTCCTGCCACGAGCCCATGGGTTTGAAACCGTTCAACGAAACTCTCCCAGATCTTCGATCGCGGCCGCTCCCCAGGGCCGCACGGATGCGGGGCGCACCCTAACGAGGGAAACGGTCTTGTGAAGCCGATTGTTGCAAACGCATTGCAGCCCTAGATGAACGGGCAAATGCTCAACGACCGCTCATCGGCACTCGCCTTGCTCAAGACCCGCCGCTCCGGACGCCCCCGGGAGATGGTCGGCCCCGGACCGTCCAGGGACGAATTGAGGCAGATCCTGGAAGTCGCGATGCGCGTTCCCGATCATGGCAAGCTCGCGCCTTGGCGGTTCGTCACCGTCGGGAAAGAGCAGCGTGAACAGTTCGCTCGCCTTCTCCGCCGAGCGCTGCAGGAAGAGGATCCGTGCGCGGGGCCAGCGCATCACGAAAAGGCGGATCAGTTTGCACGTCAGGGCGCGGCGCTGGTGGTCGTTCTCTCCGCGCCCATTCAGGATCACAAGATCCCCGTCTGGGAACAGGAGCTGTCCGCAGGCGCCGCCGCGATGAACCTGCTGCATGCAGCGCATGCCATGGGCTATGTCGGCGGCTGGATCACGGGCTGGGAAGCCTATTCGCCCATGGTGAATGCGGCTTTCGCCCGACCTGGCGAGCGCATCGCCGGCTTCATTTACATCGGTTCGCCAGGGCGCGAGCTCGAAGAGCGGCCGCGGCCCGATCCGGAGCAAATCGTCCGGAATTGGGACCCTCCTTCCGATTGACCGAGGTTCCGCGCTGCTGTATTAGAACAGCATGACGCTTCGCACGAGCCACGAAAAGCCCGTTTACGTCCGTCTTCGCGAGACGATCGCGGACGCAATCCTCTCCGGACAATTTCGCGACGGCGACCCGTTGCCCTCCGTCCGAGCGCTTGCTGCGGAGCAGCAGGCGAACCCGCTGACGGTCGCGAAAGCCTATCAGGGCTTTCAGGACGAAGGGCTGGTCACCGTGCGCCGCGGAGTAGGCCTGTTCGTCGCCTCGGGCGCACGCACTCGGCTTCGCGACGGCGAGCGCAAGCGCTTCATCGAAGTCGAATGGCCGGCGATCCGCGAACGCATGGATCGCCTCGGCATCAGCGCCAGCGAGTTGATCGCGCGCGAAAGCGCCTAGGCGAGTTCCTCCGCCCGAGCACCATAGAGCAGATCCGAGCGAGCGGCTGCGCCTGCCCCGAGGCCCAGCGCCTCCGGAACCACTACCGACATAAAATATTCAATTGCGGCGCGGCGTCCCGCATTCGCGGAATCGCCTTCGCCCTCGCCCGCGTCGATCGCGCGCCCCAGCCGTTCCATCAACCACCCGGCCGTAAGCACCGCCGCCATCGTCATCAGCGGATAGCTGCCTGTCAGGCGATCGTCCGGCGCCGAAATGCGTGCCGTCGCAACCAGCACTTCGATCTCGTCTGTCAGCGCGATCAGTTCCTCGTGCCGAGCTTCGGCGCGGATGTCCGCGATCAAGCCATCGAACGCGACGCCATCGTCGAGGCCAATCTTGCGCTGGACGAAATCCGCGGCCTGGATGCCGTTCGTGCCCTCATAGATCGGCGCGATCCGGGCGTCGCGCAGATGCTGGGCAGCGCCCGTCTCCTCGATGAAGCCCATGCCGCCGTGGACCTGGATTCCGAGACTCGTCACTTCGCAGCCGACGTCGGTGCACCATGCCTTCACCAGCGGAGTGACGACGTCGGCGCGAAGACCCGCCTCGCGATCTCCCAGCGTCCCACGGTCTGCCTGCCCGAACGCATAATAAGCGAGCGCGCGCGCAGCCATCGTCAGCGCCCGCATCCGCACCAGCATGCGCCGCACGTCGGGATGCTCCGCGATCGTCATCGGCATGCCGTTGCGCTGGCCTTGCTTGCGATCGAGCGCATATGCGACCGCGCGCTGAGTTGCCCGCTCGGCCAGCCCGACGCCCTGAAGTCCTACGTTCAGCCTCGCATTGTTCATCATCGTGAACATGGCCCGCATTCCGCCATGTTCGGGACCGACGAGCCATCCGGTCGCCCCGCGATCCTCGCCGTAGGCCATCACGCAAGTCGGCGAGGCGTGAATGCCCATCTTGTGCTCGATCGAAACGCAATGGAGGTCGTTCGCACTGCCGTCGGGCAGCACCTTCGGCACGACGAAAAGTGAAATACCCTTTGTGCCCTCCGGCGCTCCAGGCGTGCGGGCGAGGACCATGTGCACGATATTGTCAGTCAGGTCGTGCTCGCCATAAGTGATGAAGATCTTGGTGCCGGAGATGCGCCAGCTTTCGTCGCCGGCCGGCACTGCGCGCGATTTCAATGATCCGACGTCGCTGCCGGCCTGCGGCTCGGTCAGGTTCATCGTTGCTGTCCATTCGCCGCTGACGATCTTCGGAAGGTAGTCGCGCTTCAGCTCCTCGGAGCCGTGGACTTCGATGGCCTCCACCGCTCCGAGCCCGAGCATCGGACAAAGCGCGAAGGCAACGTTCGCAGCGTTGAAGTCCTCCATCATCGCGGCCGAGAGGCTGGTCGGTAGCCCCTGCCCGCCCACCTCGACGGAAGCGGAGAGTCCCATCCATCCGCCCTCGACGAACCGTGCGTAGGCTTCGCGAAAGCCGGGAGGTGTTGTCACTGCGCCTTCTTTCCAGCGCGAAGCGTGCCGGTCGCCGACGTCGTTCAGCGGTGCAAGCTCGCCCTGCGCGAATTCCGCAGCGGCTTCGAGCACAGCATCGACAGTCTCGGAAGTGGCCTCCGCGAACCGGTTCGACTTGGACAATTCCGCAATGCGCACGACGTGGTTCAGAACGAGGCGCTGGTCGCTGACCGGACAGACGAAGCTCATCCACTCATCCTTGCTGTAGGCCGGATGCCGCTATAGCCCCGCCGCCATGGCCGAAACCACCCGGATATTACCGTTCAATGCCAAGGCAATCGCCGAAGCCGCGCGGATGATCGCTTCCGGCCACCCCGTCGCCGTCGCAACGGAGACCGTGTACGGACTGGCCGCGGATGCGACCAATGCGGAAGCCGTGGCGCGCATCTATGAGGCGAAGGGCCGGCCGAGCTTCAACCCGCTGATCGTTCATGTGCCCGATCTGGCCACGGCGGAGGGCATCGGCGAATTCTCGGCTGAAGCGCGAGCCTTGGCTAAAAGGCATTGGCCGGGTCCGCTGACGCTCGTGGTGCCTCTTCGAAGCGATTCGGGGATCGCCGGGCTGGTGAGTGCGGGCCTGCCCACCATCGCGATCCGCGTGCCGGCTCATCCGGCGATGCAGGCGCTGCTCAGGGCGGCCGGCCGGCCGCTGGCTGCTCCATCAGCCAACGCCAGCGGTTCGATCAGCCCCACGAGGGCCGATCACGTTGCGAAGACACTCGGCGGGCGAATCCCGTTGATCGTCGACGCCGGCCCAACCGAGCGCGGCCTGGAGTTCGACCATCATTGCCGCGACCGACGGGCGACTGCGCCTGCTTCGCAGCGGCCCGATTGAGGTGGAAGATGCCTTCGAGGCCGAAGGCGGCGGGATCGAGGCGCCCGGCCAGCTGGCGAGCCATTACGCACCTTCGAAACCGCTGCGCCTCGACGCCGCCGAAGCCGCTGCCGACGAGTTCCTGATCGGCTTCGGCGAGGTGAGCGGAGACGCAAACCTAAGCGCCTTGGGCAACCTCGTAGAAGCCGCAGCCCGATTGTTCGAACTTCTTCACGCCGCCGACGAGTCCGGCAAGTCGCGCATCGCCGTCACTACCGTGCCCAAACACGGGCTTGGGGCCGCCATTAACGACCGGCTTCGCCGTGCGGCTGCTCCGCGCTAGATTCTCAAGTGGTCGCCATGGATGATGTCGATGTGAACGGCCGTCATTCCACGAGAATGGGACATGGGTCCTTTGGACTGGAGCAGTTTGGAAGGGCCGAATGGCGATTGAAGCCGGCATCCGGGAGCCATTCCGCTCCGTTTACAGTAACAGCACGCAGTTGTGGCAATCTCCTCCCGAACTGACGCTTGTCGCTCCCGACGTCGTAGTGGCTCGATCGATTAGCGCGACAACTGGCGACTCACGACAGCCCGGAGTGACAATCTACGGTAACAAGATGCTCGTTCTCATCCGCAACAATGGTGCCTGGAAGGTCCTGTTCGGCCAGAACACGAGATTGAGCGATGCCGAGGTTGCGAAGGCCTTTTCGACCGTCCAACGACCATGAACCGGTAGCGCCGACGGTCCTCTTTCCACCCGTTCCTCACACTAGCGATTTCGGTCTGCTTTTGACCCATTGCGGACGTTCGGGTGGCCCGCTCCGAGGGACTTGAACCCCCAACCTCCGGGTTCGAAGCCCGGCGCTCTATCCAGTTGAGCTAGGAGCGGTTGCCCGCAACCCGGGGGGTAGCCTGCCTAGCGTCTACTTTCGACCCAAAGCGGACATTAGACCGCTGGGGAGCGCGTTTTAGATGTCTCGGCGGACAAACTGGCCGGCAGTTCTAAGTGAAAAATCGCACCGCATTCTTCGCCGTGCGAAGCCCAGATACGTCCACGATGGTCTTCGACGATGGTTCGGCAGAGCGGCAGGCCTAGGCCGGTACCGCTCGCTTTTGTCGTGTAGAACGGATCGAAGATATGCTCCAATTCCTCGGCTGCGATCCCGGCGCCGGTGTCACTGACGTTCAACTGCACGCCTTGACCATTCAAGCTGGCTGAGCGGATCGTGATAGCGCGCGGTCGGCCCTGCGACAGGCCGCGAGTTCGCCCTCCTTTCGTCCCTAGCGATTCCATTGCATTTGTGACCAAGTTGATCAGCACCCGCTGGATCTGAACGCGGTCAGCCCTGATCGGTGGCAGCGACTTATCCAGCGCAAGCTCCAGCGAGACTTTCGCGCCAGCCAACTCGCGCTCCATCAGCGAGACGGTCTCGCGCACCAGATCATTGAGGCTGAATACGCTTATCGGCCCTCCGCCTTTGCCGAACATCGCTCGAATGCTTCTGATGACGGCAAAGGTGCGTTTGCTATCCTCACTGATGGCCTGCAGCGACGTGATCGCCTTCGAAACGTCCGGCTGGGATTGAGAAAGCCAATGCAGTCCGGCGGATGCACTAAGGCTTACTGCGGTGAGCGGCTGACCCACCTCATGGGCAATCGCGGCTGTCACCGCATCCATGGACATCAGCCGGGCTTCACGCTCCCGTTTCCGGGCCGCTGTCGACAGAGCCAGCCGCGCATAGAGCCGATTGGACTCCGCAATCAGGGCGAGCATCACGACGAGATGCGAAAGCAGCGTTAAAATGAACAGGCCATACCACCCCGCCGTGAACCGGCTTTGGAGTGTTAGCACCAAAAGAGTTTCCGCCAGCCAGCCTGCAAGGGCGACCAGTAGCCACATATCGAGCACTGAGCGCCGCGCCCGGAACAGCATGACCGTGGCGATGACGAAAAGGATGAACAGTATGAATTGATACCCGAGCGCGTGGGAATAAATCAGATCAGAACGGTCAATAAAGTAGGGTGGGAGCAGGTCATGGCCGAGCGTTGCCAGCAACGTAGCCGCTCCCGCCAGAACCAAACCCGCGAAAATCCCCGCGCCTATGTTCGGCGCCCGCCGATCAGTTCCAGGCTGTGTTGCTGCCTCTTTCCGCCGAGCCAGGACATAGAGAATGATAAAAATGGGAAAGGCGCCCCGCCGGATGCTGGCGATCCATGCCGTGGAGTTCACGCCCGCGCCAAGTAAACCGTCCGGGGCAAAGGCGCCGGGAAATGTAAGCGCATGCGGGATGAGAAGTAGTGCCGCGCCGACGAAACCTGTCGCTAGGACAACCAAGGCTCGCGACCTGAATACGCCCGCTTGCGCGAATAGAAGCGTGGCAGTGATGAGTTCGCCCACAAGCATGATAGCGTCGATCACGGGGATGAACGCGGGCACTTCGGTCAATCGGATTTCACGCACTGGCAGGACAGCCAAGAGAAGTGCGAAAAGCAGCCCAACGGCTACGAGACCGACCCGGATTTCCCCTCGGTCCGGGGGTGTATCGAATAGCCCCAAGCGGTCTTCCGACACGTGTACCCCCTTGAAAGCTACCTACCTCAATGGAGATCGAAACCAAGCCACCCTGTTAGCGTAAGGCTCTGAAGAAAACTGCCGGTTCAGGCACTGGCGGCTATCCGCAATTCTACCTAGCAGTCTCGTCGCAATTTGACGCGAGAAGTGTCCGCTTTCCACCCAAAGCAGACATTCCGACTGGCAATGTAGGTTTGCATTTGCTTGGCTGCGGCCATGCCACCAGCCCTTTCCCGGCACGCTCCCCGCAATCCGCTTCACCCTCGCGCGAGCGTACGCGCACGCGCGTGTCAGTGCGAACTTTGGGAACATTCGCGGGTTTCGGGCGTGAGCCCGGTGGCGCTTCCCTGCCCCGCGCGCTAGGAACCGGCCATGCGCATCGCCCTCGCCGCCGATCATGCCGGTTATGTCCTTAAGGACGAGCTTGCTCGCTGGCTGAGCGACCAGGGCCATGAGGTCGAGGATCTCGGCACAAACGGCCCGGACAGCGTCGATTATCCTGAATTCGGGTCGAAGCTGGCTCGCGTCGTCGGCTCGGGCGGAGCGGACAAGGGCATCGTCGTCTGCGGATCGGGAATCGGAATCTCGATCGCCGTCAATCGCGACCCGCGCTGCCGTTGCGCGCGCGTGGACGATCCGCTGTCCGCCGGCCTCGCCCGCGAGCATAATGACGCTAACGTTCTTGCGCTCGGCGCTCGCCTCGTGGGGCCCGACATGGCCAAGGCCTGCGTCCAGGCCTTCCTCGGCACCGAATTCGCCGGCGGCCGCCACCAGCGCCGCGTCGACCGGCTCTCTTCACTCCTTCAGGAAAGCGACTGATGGCCTCCGCCGCCAATCTCAATGACGTCCAGCCCGCCGGCTTCTTCACAAGGGCTCTTGCCGACGCCGATCCCGCGGTCGCGGAAGGCATCCAGGCCGAGCTTGTCCGCGAGCAGACTCAGATCGAGCTGATCGCGTCCGAGAACATCGTCAGCCGGGCAGTGCTCGAAGCGCAGGGCTCGGTGCTCACCAACAAATATGCGGAAGGGTATCCCGGCCGCCGCTACTACCAGGGCTGCGCGCCGTCGGACACGGTAGAAACCCTCGCGATCGAGCGTGCGAAGAAGCTGTTCGGCTGCGCCTTCGCCAACGTCCAGCCGCACTCTGGGGCACAGGCCAACGGCGCCGTGATGATGGCGCTTCTGCAACCCGGCGACACGATCATGGGCATGAGCCTGGCCGCCGGCGGCCACCTGACCCACGGCGCCCCGCCCGCGCAGTCGGGCAAGTGGTTCAACGCCGTCCAGTATGGCGTCCGGCAGGACGATCATCTGGTCGATTTCGTCGAGGTGGAGCGGCTGGCGAAAGAGAACAAGCCGAAGATGATCATCGCCGGCGGTTCGGCCTATCCGCGCCATCTCGATTTTGCCCGCTTCCGCCAGATTGCCGATGAAGTCGGCGCGTATCTGTTCGTCGACATGGCCCACTTCGCGGGTCTGGTGGCGGCAGGCGAGCACCCCTCGCCGTTCGGCCATGCCCACGTCGTGACGACGACGACGCACAAGACGCTTCGCGGCCCGCGCGGCGGCATGGTCCTGACCGACGACGAAGCCATCGCCAAGAAGGTCAACTCGGCGGTCTTCCCGGGGCTTCAGGGCGGCCCGCTGATGCACGTCATTGCCGCGAAGGCCGTCGCTTTCGGCGAAGCGCTCCAGCCCGAATTCAAGACCTACGCGAAGGCGGTCATCGCCAACGCCCAGACGCTTGCCAATCGGCTCAAGGAACGCGGCGCGGACCTCGTCGCCGGCGGAACCGATACGCACCTCGCGCTCGTCGATCTCCGCCCGCTCGGCCTGACCGGCAAGGACGCCGACGAGAGCCTCGAGCATGCGGGCATCACCTGCAACAAGAACGGCGTTCCGTTCGATCCGCTTCCGCCGGTCAAGACCAGCGGAATCCGCGTGGGCTCTCCCGCAGGCACGACCCGCGGCTTTGGCGAAGCGGAATTCCGCGACATCGCCGACATGGTCGCGGACGTCCTCGATGGGCTCGCGAAGAACGGGCCGGAGAACAACGGCGATGTCGAGCGCGAGGTGAACGGTCGCGTGCGTGAGCTTTGCGCGCGCTTCCCTATCTATAGCTGATGCGCTGCCCCTTCTGCGCCCATGAAGACAGCCAGGTGAAGGACAGCCGCCCGTCCGAGGACGGAGCGGCGATCCGGCGTCGGCGCCAGTGCGAAGCCTGCGGCGCGCGGTTCACGACGTTCGAGCGCGTCCAGCTTCGCGACCTCACCGTCGTCAAGAAGGACGGCAAGCGCGAGCCGTTCGACCGCGCCAAGCTCGAACGCGCCATCGGTCATGCCTGCCGAAAGCGCGATGTCGACCCGGCCAAGATCGACAGGCTGGTGAGCGGAGTTCAGCGCCAGATGGAGACGCTCGGCGACGAAGTGACTTCGGTGAAGATCGGCGAGGCTGTGATGGCCGGTCTCAAGACCGTCGACCATGTCGCCTACATCCGCTTCGCCAGCATCTACAAGGACTTCAGCGAGCCGGGTGACTTTGCCGAGATCGCCGAGCGGGTGGAAAAGGAAGCGGTGCCGCCCGATCACGACAAATTGCTGTGAGCGCCTCCAAGCCCGTCATCGTTCTCGTTCGTCCGCAGCTCGGCCAGAATATCGGCAAGACAGCGCGTGCGATGCTCAATTTCGGACTGACCGAGATGCGGCTGGTCGCGCCTCGCGACGGATGGCCCAATCCCGATGCAGGGCCCTCTGCCAGCGGCGCTGACGTCGTCCTTGAGGAGGCGCAGGTCTTCGAGACGGTGCAGCAGGCGATTGCCGACTGCTCAAACGTCTACGCGTCCACTGTCCGCCGCCGCGACCTCGTCATGCCGGTCATCACTCCGGAGCAGATGGCGGATGGCATCTCCGGCTCCCCAGGACGGACCGCGATCCTGTTCGGGCCGGAGCGCTCAGGGCTCGAAACTGAGGACGTCGCGCTTGCGAATGCCATCGTCACGGTCCCGATCAATCCGGAATTCGGGTCGCTGAACCTGGCGCAGGCCGTCATCCTGCTCGCCTACGAATGGTCGAAGCGCTCCGAGCTCGCATCTCCGACATCCAAAGAATTGGAGGAGCCCGCACCGCACGGCGAAGTGGAAGGCCTGATCGGCCAGCTCGAAGAGGAGCTGGGCGCCAAGGGCTATTTCCATCCGCCCTCGCGGACCCAGGCCACCAAGAACACGATCCGCACCATCTTCATGAAGACCGGCTGGTCCTCGCGAGAGGTGAAGGCGATCCGGGGAATCGTTCGCGCCCTCGTCAATCCGGCGCGAAACCGGCCGAAAACTTGACCTTGGACCTGCCGTCCCCTAGGTGCGCCGCTCGCAATTGATCCCGCATGCCCGGTGAAGCGGTGATCGCGCAGAGCGCAATGCTCGGCGGTGCGGTTCCGGGCGCAACGACAACGCGAATTGGAGAATGCAACGTGACCAAGCGCACCAGCGCCAAGTATAAACTCGACCGCCGCATGGGCGAGAACGTCTTCGGACGCCCCAAGAGCCCGGTCAACCGCCGCGAATACGGCCCCGGCCAGCATGGCCAGCGCCGCAAGTCCAAGATCAGCGACTTCGGCATTCAGCTCCGGGCCAAGCAGAAGCTGAAGGGCTATTACGGCGACATCACGGAAAAGCAGTTCAAGCGGACGTATCAGGAAGCGAGCGCCATGAAGGGCGACGCTTCGCAGAACCTGATCGGCCTGCTCGAGCGCCGCCTCGACATGATCGTCTATCGCGCCAAGTTCGCTCCGACGATCTGGGCGGCTCGCCAGCTGGTCAGCCACGGCCACATCCGCGTCAACGGCGTGAAGTGCAACATCGCGTCGCGCCGAGTGAACGTCGGCGACGTGATCGAGCTTGGCCCGAAGGCGCAGGAAATGGCGCTGGTGATCGAAGCGCAGGGCCTCGCCGAGCGTGACGTGCCCGAATATGTCGCTCCGGACGGCACCTCGAAGGTCAGCTTCAACCGCGTTCCGACGCTGGACGAGGTGCCCTACCCGGTCCGCATGGAACCGAACCTGGTCATCGAGTTCTACTCGCGCTGATCCTTCGATCCACTCGAACAAACGGGGCGGCCCTCATGGGGTCGCCCTTTTTGTTTGCGGTTGCTAGGCGCTCGCAATGACCCAGCCGCCACTTCCCGAATGGGCCCCGCACGAAGCCGTCTGGATCGGCTTCCCGTCGGACCCCGAGCTCTGGCTTGCGGATCTCATCGAGGCCGAGCGCGAAGTCGCGGCCTTCGCCAAGGCGGTCCACGCCGAAGGCAAGGGCGAGCAGGTCTGGCTGGTCGCAGCCCATGAGGATGCAGCCGCAAAGGCCCGGGAGCTCGCTCCGTTCGCGAAGGTCATCGTCGAACAGTTCGGCGACATCTGGCTGCGCGACAGCGGGCCGATCGTCATGGGCTCGGGCAAGCAGCGCCGCGCGCAGGGCTTCCGCTTCAACGGCTGGGGCAACAAGTACGACCTCGAAGGCGACCAGGATATCGGCGAGCGGATATCGAAAGCCGCATCCTTGCCCTACGCCCAGGCCGACTGGGTGCTCGAGGGCGGAGCGATCGACCATGACGGGTCGGGCACGGTGCTCACGACCGAGCAGTGCCTGCTCAATCCCAACCGCAACCGCGATGCGACCCACGAGGATATCGCGGGCCGCCTGGAGCATGACCTCGGCTTCGAGCGCGTCATCTGGCTCGGCGAAGGATCTCCTCAACGACCACACCGACGGCCACGTGGACAATCTCGCCCGCTTCGTCGCGCCCGGACGGGTCGCGATCCCGACCGCGGCGAAGGACGACCCTAACGAGGCCGTCTACCGGGACGCGGCGAAGCGGCTGAAGGCGGCAAAGCTCGACATCGTGACCCTCCCTTCGCCCGGACGGATCGAGAATGAGGACGGCGATGTCATCCCCGCGAGCTACATGAACTTCTACATTGGAAACGCAGCAGTCGTCGTGCCGCAGTACGGCGCTCCGAACGACAAAGCCGCGATCGCCGTCGTGCAGGCGCTCTTCCCGGGGCGCGTTGCAATCGGGCTTCGCGCCGACCATGTGCTGACTGGAGGCGGAAGCTTTCACTGCATCTCGCAACAGGTTCCCGCATGACCAAGCTCACCGTCGCTGCCTTGCAGCTCGCCTTCACCGACAATGCGACGAAGAACATCTTCGCTGTGGCCGATCTCGTTCGCGAGGCCGCCTCAAAGGGCGCAGAGGTCATCCTCCCGCCCGAGCTGTTCGAAGGCCCCTATTTCTGCCGCGTCGAAGACGAGGGCCTGTTCGAGAATGCGCGGCCCGACGAACGAACATCCGTCGGTGCTGGCGATGCAGGAGCTGGCGAAGGAGCTGAAGGTCTCGATCCCGACCAGTTTCTTCGAAGCCGACGGGCCGCATTACTACAATTCGCTCGCGATGATCGGCCCCGACGGGAAGATCGCCGGCGTCTACCGCAAGAGCCACATCCCCGACGGCCCCGGATACGAGGAGAAGTTCTACTTCCGCCCGGGCAACACGGGCTTCAAGGTCTGGAACGGCCCGCACATGTCGACGCTCGGAGTCGGCGTCTGCTGGGACCAATGGTACCCGGAAACGGCCCGCGCCATGATGCTGATGGGCGCCGAAATCCTCTTCTACCCGACCGCGATCGGCACTGAGCCGCACGACCCCGACCTCGATACGTCGCGCCTGTGGCGCCGCGCGATGATCGGCCACGCCGTGTCGAACGTCGTGCCCGTCGTGGCCGCCAACCGCATCGGCACGGAAAGCGGCCAGCGCTTCTACGGTCACAGCTTCATCTGCGACGAGCGCGGCGACATCCTCGCGGAGTTCGGAGCGGAGGAAACGGGCGTAATCGTCGCGACGCTGGACCTCGCGCAGGCAAAGAAGCACCGCGCCGCCTTCGGCTTCTTCCGCGACCGCAGGCCGGAACTTTACGGGCGGCTGGTCGAGGACCGGTAGGTCAGCGCCCGCTCGAACACGCTTTCGAACATCTCGTGCGTTCAAGCGGTTCGTGTTCTGGTTGTACCGCGAGCAATGGTAGCTGGAGAGAAGAATTCGGCCGTCGGGAGCCAGTGCTTCCGCGCCGTGCCCGAACTTCGTTGCTGCGGGCGGCAATCCAAGCGCACGCGCAGCCGCGACATGGGCGATTTGGCCTAGCGCAATGAGCACCCGCGCTTTGGGAAGCGCTGCTAGCGCGGCTTCGAAATAGTTGCGGCACGTCCTGATTTCGACCGGCTCGGGCTTGTTTGCCGGCGGCAGGCATTTGACCGCATTCAGGATCACTGCACCCCGTAGCGTGAGGCCGTCAGCGGGATCGGCGCGGTACTCGCCCTCCGCCAGCCCGAGCTTCAGAAGCGTCCCGTACAGCAGCTCGCCCGCGTAATCGCCGGTGAACGGTCGGCCCGTGCGGTTGGCCCCATGCTTGCCAGGCGCAAGACCCACGATCGCCAGCCATGCGTCCGGATCGCCGAAGGCCGGGACAGGTGCATTCCACCAATCGGGATGCTCGTCGCGGCATTCGTGACGGAAAATAACCAGCCGCGGGCACAGCGGACAGTCGCGCGGCGCCTCGGCTTTCGGGACCGGCGACAAATCGGCAGGGCTGGCGAACCGCATTGCGGTGCCGTAGGCGACGCGCCGTGTCCGGCGCAACGCAACTCTACGCCATCGCCATCGGCTCCAACCGCCCGCACGGGGCACACGGCCGGCCTCCGCAGGTGGTCGAGGCGGCGATCGCGAAGCTCGACGAGAAGTTCGGGCTGTTCGACGCCTCGCCGATCCTGCTCAATCCGGCGCATGGCGGCGCGGGCCGCGACTTCGCCAATGCGGTCGCCCTCATCGAGAGCGACCTCTCGCCCCCCGATCTGCTCCGCTGCCTGAAGGCGCTCGAGCGCGAGTTCGGCCGCCGACGCGGGCGGCGCTGGGGCTCACGCGTGCTTGACCTCGACATCGTCGCGTGGAGCGGCGGGAAGTGGCGCGCACGCGGCCTGACTGTCCCGCACAAGTCGGCCAGCGAACGCGGCTTCGTCATGGTCCCGCTCGCATCGATAGCCCCCGGCTGGAGACTGGACGGGCACCTGACCGCGCATCATTTCGCCCATCGCCTTGCCCGCCGCCGCCCGCGCAGGTAACGGGTGCCCGCTGGTCGGGCCCTTAGCTCAGTCGGTAGAGCAACTGACTTTTAATCAGTAGGTCGCTGGTTCGAATCCAGCAGGGCTCACCAGCAACCAATTGAAAACAAGAACTTAGCGCGTCGCACTAATTTGGTGCTTCCCCAAAATGTATTGGGGCTACACCAGGGCTACACCAAAGCCGATTAATGCCGGACTGGCGACTTTCATCAATTGAGACGGATAGGGGCAAGCGGGCACCCGCGATTTGGTTCCAGTCGCCAGTTAACCCGCCTTGCGCTCGAACCAAGGGTCGTTAGGCGAAGTCGACTGGGTGAAGGTGGAAGGCCAACCCAACCCAACCCAACCCAACCCAACGGTGCGAGACGAAGGGGACGGCGGGCGCGACTGGAACCGCGAACCGCCATGCGCCGAAGGGAACGCCGCCCTGGGAGTCCTTCGAGGAAGGAATGAAGCTTCAAGAGGCTGCCCGTGAGTTCGCAATTACCGGTGTGGTTGAGAACCGCCTGAACGAACGAATGAAGTAAGTTGCTTGAAATCGTCGCCTCCACACGAACGAGGCCGGCGAGTACGAAAACCCGAGATTTAGCGAAAGGATGGGGGGCGGTCGGTGTCCGGAGGTCCTCGGTTCTGAACTTTCGACCATCCCCCTCCGGTCCTAGGTCGGAGACTAAAAACGAAAACCATCGACGGTCGCGTAAATTCTACTCCTCGACGCAGAACTGTCATAAACCGCATCTAGGTTTCATCGGTGCGATTAGGAGCGGCTGTGGCGGAATATCGACGAGGCCTCGAAGGGAAAAACAATGGGGTCTGGCAGAAGCACTGGCACTTCGATGAGGCCTGTCAAAGCTACCCGACCCGAAACTTCGTAACCCGAAGCGATAGACCGCTCGGAGACGACCTTTGCTCTCGCTGCAACAATAGCGGCTGAACTCTCCGCCGTTCAAACCGGGAAGCTCCGACGGATTAGCGGTTTCACCCGCTTCCGGCTCGTCATGGGAGACGGCCCGCACCGGTCCAGTCACGACACCCGATGCGGGCCGTTCCTCTCCCGGAGCGCAACGGGGGGCCGTCAGCTCCGCGAGCTTCGAGCCGGACATCGCAAAGGGATATTTTGTCGACACCTCAGCCCGCAACCTGTCTGCATCTGTGCGTGGGGGTCGTAAATCGCTGAAAACACTGAGAAAGAGGTCAACGAACCCGGTCAGGTCCGCATCGGACGGAAGCCCGGTCGGTCCGCGAGAAACTTCTCACTTGCTCGGCAATGAGCTGCGACCTCCCGCCCGTCACTCGTCATGGGAGACGACCCGCATCGGGGGAACGATGCGGGCCGCTCCTGCTCACGGAATGGAGGGCAAGTCCGCGAGCTTCGCGGACCAGGACATTGCTGGGGGATGAGGGTCCCTCAGTCCGCATTCCCGCTCTGCATTGCTGGCGAGGTTCTGCAAATCGCTGAAAGCACTGACGAAATGCTCAGTGGAATCCTGTCAGGTCGCATCAGGCGGAACCTCGTTCGACGTCGAGCTACGCCAATGTCTGCAATGGGTCGAAAGCGGACGCTGGGCCACTTACATCCGTAGCCACGGCAACCGCTCCTAGCTCAACTGGATAGAGCGCCGGGCTTCGAACCCGGAGGTTGGGGGTTCAAGTCCCTCGGAGCGGGCCACCGTAATGTCCG
>CAWHJH010000012.1:0-232591 GCA_963829625.1 uncultured Alphaproteobacteria bacterium
ATAGCCGCGGTCGAACTGCATTCCTTCGACAACGTCCAGCTCAAACTCGAGACCCTGCGCCTCTTCGACCGTGATCACGCCTTCCTTGCCCGCCTGCTCCATGGCTTCGGCGATCTTCTCGCCGACTTCCTTGTCGCCGTTGGCGGAGATCGTGCCTACCTGAGCGATCTCCCTGTTGTCCGCCACAGTCTTTGACCGACCCTTCAGATCTTCCACCACCTTGATGACCGCGAGATCGATGCCGCGCTTTAGGTCCATCGGGCTGGCCCCAGCCGCGACCGATTTCATGCCCTCGCGGACGATCGCCTGCGCCAGGACGGTCGCGGTCGTTGTGCCGTCACCAGCATGATCATGAGTTTTAGTCGCGACGGCCCTGACCATCTGCGCACCCATGTTCTCGAACTTGTCCTTGAGTTCTATCCCTTGGCGACCGTGACGCCGTCTTTGGTGATGCGCGGTGCGCCTAGCTCTTGTCCAAAAGGACGTTGCGGCCCTTTGGCTCAAGTGTCACGCGTACAGCATTGGCGATGATGTCCACACCACGGGTTATTCCTTCACGCGCGTCGCGTGAGAACCTGACGTCCTTGCCTGCCATGGTCGTGATCCTTGTTTGGATTGAGTTGGCCGCCCTGCCCGAAATCAGGATGCATTTGCTGGATCCCAGGAGTTGGCTCAGCCAACTACGCCCAGAATGTCGCTTTCCTTCATGATGATCAGGTCTTCGCCTTCCAGCTTGACCTCCGTGCCCGACCACTTGCCGAACAAGATCTTGTCGCCGGCCTTCACATCCAGGGGGGTTACAGTGCCGTCCTCGGAACGTGCACCGGAGCCCACGGAAACGACCTCGCCCTCCTGCGGCTTCTCCTGGGCGGTGTCTGGGATGATAATCCCGCCGACTGTCTTCTCCTGGGCCTCGACTCGGCGGATCAGCACGCGATCGTGCAAGGGGCGAAATGTCATTCTGTAGCCTCTCGACTGAGGGTGCTTCAGCTTCCTTGGTGACACGGGCGGCACGGAAAGCTGGCACTCTCTGGTCTAGAGTGCCAATCGGCTGTCGGCTCATCTACGGGCTGGGTCAAGCGAACATGCGTATGAGCAGCCTTGATGTTATCGGTGGCGGTGAACTTGCCGCGACCGTTTAAAGAGTAGACTCGATACGCAACCATAGCTTCCTCCCCCGAAGCTAGCGGCCCACGCCCCCGGATCCCGTAGAGGCAACCATGAGTTGTTACGGCGGCGATACAGTAGTCAGCCCAACCACGTTAGGCCGCAAAAGCGATCTGTGAAACCTGACCTCAGTCCGGCTCTTGTTTGGCCGAGACCGCCAGCTCGTCATACCGAGCCGCAACGTCCAGCAGGTTGGCCTTGATGTTCTGCTCTTTTACCCGCGCGGCAATGTCGCGGGTCCGCTTTGCCTGTTCCTGATAAAACTCTGGCTCTGCTTGCATGCTGCCGACAACGCATTTAATTGAAAAGTATCACGAAGGCGGCGGGCTACTCCGCTTTCATAATCCGCCTTAGCAACGGAACAGCGCTAACGTTCGATAGGTGGCGCGCACCATCCCTCTGGCGTAAAAATGCTGTGCCACTCGCGAGGGGGGGAATGACTGCTTGTAGTAGGCCCCAAACGTCCGAGCCGTTTTTTTTCGGTTGTTGCGAGCAGCAAGGCTTGGCAGAAGGCCTGGGGAAAATGAGGGAAGCTTAGGCCCCAAGTGAGCGATACTCGCTTTGGCACGGTTGCGGGCGGCAAAAAGCTCGATTTAGCGATGGCCTAAATTGTACCCTCACCGTGGAACAGGTCGTCTATCTGAGCACGCACGAGGCCGAGCTAAGCGACTTCTGACCAAGTGGCTAATGTCTGCTTTGGGTCGAAAGCGGACAGTGTCGCCAGCGACTTCGGGGGCCCGCAGGCGCGCTTATCTGCGCCGGCGTGAGGCCGCGATCAGGCCGATGCCGACAAGCGCGAGGACTACGCCGCGCGTCACCCATGGCCGCTGGTCGATCATGAAGCTGGAGGCGGGCCAGTTTACCAGGCCCGTGCCCTGGCCAATCCACAGCAATCCCAGCAGCACGGCGAGGATGCCAAGGATAAGTAGGGCAGCCCTCATATCGATGGACTCAATGAACGAGCTGCCGAATGTCCGCAATGGGTGGAAAGCGGACATAGGCCTCAGCATCGGAAAGCGGCATCTTTGTTCCGCCTCCGCCTAGCCGGTTCAAAAAATCCAGTCTTGGGACGCCGCCGCGCCCAGAAGGTTGGGGTGCAGTGGAGCCTGCTGCACTGCGGAACCGGTAATTGGTTGCTCGACAACAAACGGTCGCATCATCTCGTTATCCTCGTGGGAGAGGATGTGGCAGTGCCAGACGTATTCGCCGGGCAGATCGAACGTTGCGACGACCGACATCATCGTGTGAGGATCGATGAGCGCCGTATCCTGCCAGCCGGTCTCTTCAGGACGCAGGGTGAATTCGTCGCCGATCCAGATGTCGGCGGTCCCATAATCGGGCGTTAATCCGAAACCGTAGGTGATCAGGCCGTCGCCGGTCGTATCGTCGGGAATACCGTCTTCGTCATCGTCGAGGAAGGCAATATGGCGCTTTTCGACGATCTGGTACTGCACCAGGTGGAGATGCAGTGGGTGTGAATCCTCCGTGTAGTTGAAAAGCTGCCACTGCTCGGTCGAGCCAAGCAGCGGCGTTTCCGTGACGTCCGCATGGAAAAGGAGCGGACCAAAGTCGCCGGAGGACATCCTGCAGGTGATGATGGTCCCTCCTCGGCCTTTCCGAGCAAGGGCATGATCCGCCCAAACTCGTCTGCTCCTTCGAAAAGGCCGAGATTGCGGATGTTGTCGGCGGCATCGGCGATGCCGTCATTGTTCGCGTCGACCGCGATGTTGTGGAAGTTCACAGCGAGAGGAACCGGTTGAGCCGTTCTCGAACAGCTGCGCATCGAACGGTGTGATCGATTCGTTCACGGTGAACTGCATAATGTTGCCGACCGGATCGGCTGCCGGGCCGCTTCGGCACCGCCGAGAAGGTACCGTCGTTGAGAGCCCTTGAACGGCTCGAAAAGCGGACCGGAGTTCAGTAGCAGCACCGTCTCGCCAGCGGACGAGGTTGCTAAAGTCGAACACGAGTTCCACCCGGTCGCCGGGAGCGATTACGACAAACTCGCCTATCTTCCTGAATACCGTCGCCGTCACTGATGGTGATCGCTTCCGTCAGCAGGCCGCCGTCTACGCCAACGAGATGGATCGCGACATCCGGATCGCTGACCGACAGGACGTAGAAACGGGAGTCGGAGCCGTTGAGGATCCGGAAGTTGTAGTCCCCTGCTGCGACGTCCAGGTCCGGCCATGCCATTCCGTTGACAAGGATCACATCGCCAAAGAACTCCGGCAGGATGGAGGCGCGCCGGCACCGTACGTATCGTAGAACGCCTGGGGGACCATGTCGCCGACCGTCTCGACGGTACCGGGAACGGATCGTCTCGAATGCGGGTAGGTAAAGCTGGCCGTCAGCAGTAAAGGAGCGATCTTGAATCGCCATACCGATGTCATAGGCCCCGGACGGGGAGCACGCCGCAGCCGTGAGCCCCAGTCGTACCTCGTCCTGAAGAAGGTAGAAGCCCGCGAGGCCGGCGTAGACGTTTAGCCGGGTGATGCCGAGCGCATGGTCGTGATACCAGAGCGTCGCCGACTCCTGATCGTTCAGGTACTGCATCGTCGATGAGACGAAGTCGGCGCCGACCTCGCGCGGGCCATGTCCGCCCGGGCCGCTTCGGTGCTGCGTGAACCACTGCTTTGGCGAGCCGTCGAATGTGACAGATTATGGCCGCCGTGAAGGTGGGTGACGATTGGGACGAACCTGTCGTCAAGCGGCCGCCGGACCGGGTCCGCAAGGTCAATCGAAGTGTCGATCGGCAGAAGGTGACCGTCGACGGGAAGCTGGTTTTGCCAACGGATCGTTACAGGCTGGTCGCGGTAGGCAACGATCGTCGGCCCGGGGTACCTGCCCAGTCCGCCAGCCATGTATCCCCATACCGTTGTGTCGAGCCGGTCGCCTTCGTCGTCGTACAGCCCAAGGAACTGGTCGAACTCGCGGACCTGGATGGAGATGTTCGACCGTCCGGATGTGTCGATCACGTCCAGGATCGGTAGCGAGTTTTCAAAAGCGTGCTCTTCAAAAAGAGCATTGGCGTCAAGCAACTCGGGCATTTCACCTCCCAGTGCGACCCGAAGACTCCTGCGTCAGATTAGCGCTGGTTCGAGTAGGCAATACTACCGATGGGACGCCGACTTCGGTCCGCATGGGTCGACGGCGATATGAACGGCAAGTGTCAAAACGCGCAGTGATGGGCACTCAGCTAATGTCCGCTTTGGGTCGAAAGCAGACACTACGCTAATGTCCGCAATGGGTGGAAAGCAGACACTATGCGGCGGTCGAGAAGCGGCTCTCCGGGCCGCTGCAATCCGACTCAATCGGACCTCACCCCCGTGTGAGTGGGACGAAGCGAACCGGAATGATGGCTTCCTCCCTCACCCTCCCGCGCGTATCTTTTCTGATCAGCTTCAACTGCTGAGTCCTACCGGCCGCCCCCACGGGAATCACCATTCGCCC
This sequence comes from uncultured Alphaproteobacteria bacterium, assembly GCA_963829625.1. Taxonomy (GTDB): domain Bacteria; phylum Pseudomonadota; class Alphaproteobacteria; order Sphingomonadales; family Sphingomonadaceae; genus Sphingomicrobium. The sequence continues at coordinate 4,621 of CAWHJH010000012.1, forward strand.
GCCGGGTTTCAGCTGATCCAGCAGCGGGGTGGGCACGTGGGGCGCTCCCGCCGTGACGATGATCCCGTCAAATGGGGCATGTTCGGGCCAGCCGGCATAGCCGTCGCCGTGCCGGACGGTGACATTGGCATAGCCGAGGTTGGGCAGCCGCCGCGCCGCTTGCCGCGCCAGCGGCTCGACGATTTCGATCGTGTAGACGTGGCGAACCAGTCTCGAAAGGAGCGCCGCCTGGTAGCCAGACCCAGTCCCGACTTCGAGCATCACATCATTTTCTTTTGGCCGGAGCAAATGGGTCATGAGCGCCACCAGCGACGGCTGCGAAATGGTCTGGTCTTCGCCTATCGGCAGTGCTTCGTCTTCATATGCGAAGGAATGCTGCGACCTAGGGACGAATAGATGGCGGGGCACTTCACTGATCACGCGTATGATGCGGGGCTCGGCCCGCTCGCGAATTGGATCGGCATAGTCGCGAATGGACATGGCAAGCTGTCGGCGCGCGTCAGCAAACCGCCGCTCTTCGGCAGCGACTTCAGTCTGCTTGGGCTCAGCCTGGCAGTTTGCCGAAACCGTCATCAATGCAAGGGTGAGTAGCGCCTGCACGGGGCTCATGTCTGTCGGTTCCGAGATGAACTAGCGACAGCACCAACGCACCGCACAGCAAAAGGCAGCGTACGCGACATCACCCTTCGAGGATGAGCTCATCTGAACAGCCCACCACTGCCGGAACGCATCGCCGCGAGGTCCGTTGCGCCGGAGCGGCAACTCTTGTGAACCGCGGGTTCGGGAGCCTGACGCTCATGTTGCAATGGCCGTGAACGACGGTTCCGCGCCGGGCCTGACCGGAACTGCGACGCAGGCGTCGATGGGCGCTCCTCGACCAACGCTCAAGGCCCGGGACGTGCTCGCCATTACTGTCGGGATCGTTGTCGGCGCCGGCATTTTCCGGACGCCGGCCCTGGTCGCGGCCGAAGCCGGGAGCGAGGCTGCCATGCTCCTCGCCTGGACCGCCGGCGGGCTGCTGTCGATAATCGGTGCGCTTTGCTACGCTGAGCTCGCGTCGACCTATCCCAGCATGGGTGGCGACTATCATTTCCTCCACCGCGCTTACGGTCCCAGAGTCGCCTTTCTCTATGGCTGGGCGCGGCTCGCGGTCATCCAGACCGGCTCAATCGCCCTCCTCGCCTATGTGTTCGGCGACTATCTCGCGGCGGTTTTCCCGATCGGGCGGCATTCGTCGGCCATCTACGCCGCCGCTGCGGTGATCCTGATCGGAGCGATCAACTGGCTTGGCATACGTCAAGGAGCGCTCGCACAGCGCTGGCTCACCGTCGCGGAGGTCGGCGGGCTCCTGCTGATCGTGATTGCCGGACTGGTGCTCGCTCCCGCGGCCCAGCCCTCCGCGCCTCCGCAGCACGAAGGCGCGATCGGGCTGACGATGGTGTTCGTGCTGCTTACCTACGGAGGCTGGAGCGAAACCGTCTATGTCTCCGCCGAGCTCAAGGACGGACCACGCCGCCTGGGGCGAATCATGGTGGCGGGTCTGGCTCTCGTCACCTTACTGTACCTGCTCGCCAACCTCGCGTTCCTTCGCGCGCTGGGGCTCGCCGGAATGGCGGCATCGGATGCCGTCGCCGCCGAGGTCATGCGCCGGGCAACCGGGGAATCCGGGGCGGTCGTGATCAGCCTGCTCGTGTCAATCGCCGCCCTGACTTCGGCCAATGCTACCGTGATCACCGGGGCGCGGACAAACTGCGCGCTCGGCCGCAGTTTTCCGGCTCTGCGATGGCTCGGCTTCTGGGACACCGACCGGGACACGCCCGGGAATGCTGTGATTGCGCAGAGCGCCGTGGCGTTGCTGCTGGTGATCGCCGGCGCATTCGCTCGTGACGGGTTCCAGCTCGTCGTCGAATATACCGCCCCGGTCTTCTGGCTCTTCATGCTTCTGATTGGCCTCTCCCTGTTCATTCTTCGCGTCCACGACCCTGCGGCCGATCGTCCGGTGCGGGTGCCGCTGTTTCCGCTGCTACCGGCGATCTTCTGCCTGACCAACGCGTATCTGCTCTATTCCAGTCTGGCCTACACTGGCGTTGGCGCTATCGCCGGGGTCGCGGTGCTCGCAACCGGCCTGCTGCTGCTGCTGTTTCTTCGCCCCATGCCAACGAAGGAGACGGCCCCATGAAGCTCATCATCTTCGCAGCTGCGTTTGCTGATTACTGACGCCGGTGACGTGGCCTCGGCTCGCGGTCGTCGTCGCGTCCGCGCATGATGTCGATGCAGCGTTCCCTACGCCGCAGCTCCAGCACTGCTTGCCTTCCGAATCCACGGCATGAGCGAGGTCCAGCCCAGCTCTTCGATCAACTGGATGCCGACGACTGTGTCCTTCCGCCACATGACCTCGCCGGACGGGACGTTGAGGCCCTCGATTTGAATGGACACGTAGGTACCTCTTGGCGGCAGTCCGCCGGCTTCCACCTGCATTCCCCGCGCCGAGATGTTGCGCAGGACCGCGTCGCAGACGCTGGCACCCCATTTCACGCGAACACCGCAGCGCAGCTCGACGCGCGGCATGCTGCGCCGTTCAGTCGGCTGACTGATAAGCGTCCGGTTGATGAGAGCGAGGACGTCGATCGGCTGCTTGAAGCGGACACCAGCTTCGCCGCCACCTACCCACTCGACCGTCGCCGCGGGCCGCTGCCCGGTGACCAGCTCGAGCGCTAGCTCCTCGCCTTCCGGCGTGGCGATCTCACCAGTCAGGGTTGCGCCGAGCGGGGATACGCTCCGGATTGTGCATGCGCGCTGCTCCCCTGCATCGATGATGAGAGCCCTGTCGAACCGCCCCGCCCCAGCCGGCGCCGCCGAGCTCCCCTCGGCCCATGGCAGGCGGTGCTCCATGACGAAGCTGGTCAGCGACAAGGATCGAGCCATGTTGCGCGAGGGTGGCGGGCGAAGCCTAAGGAGTTGCTAATGTCCGCAATGGGTGGAAAGCGGACATTCAGTCGACATCTGTTTTTGGTCGGTGGCGGATGTCAGGTCGTGTATGGTTCAACAAACGGCGGGAGCGATGGACGGGGCAGACAACAAGCGGATTATCGAACAGGCGTTCCAAGGCCTGGCGCGCGCCGATCCGACGGCCTTCCTCGATGCCATGGCAGATGAGATCATCTGGATCATCATGGGCCAATCGCGGGTCTCCGGCCGGTACGAAGGCAAGACCGCCATTCAAAACGATCTCGTGCCTGCGCTCTTCGCGAACTTCGCGACGGAGTATCGCAATTATGCCGAGGAGATGATCGCGGAGCGCGATCGTGTCGTGGTTCTCGCTCGAGGCGAGGTGAAGACCGTTCGGGGCGAGGACTACAACAACCAGTATTGCTCGTATTCCGTATGCGGGAGGGCAAGGTCGTCGAGGTTCGCGAATATTGCGACACCGCCTTGGCAGAGGCGCGACTGAGGATGGGTCCTGACTAATGTCCGCAATGGGTGGAAAGCCGACACGACGCGCTATCAGAACCGCGCGTCACCCAAAGCGGGCCAAGCACTCGCGCAAGACCGCGACGGGCGGCCCTGCTTGCGCAATCGTTGCAAGCGCCTTGCGCTGCTCCTCCACTTGGGCGGATCGGTCCGAGCCGGCGCGGCCTCGGAGCCCGGTCCCTAAGGTGGCGTCAAGCTTCATGCTGAGGTCCCGATACTCTGCCAGTTCACTCGCATAATCAGCCTGTTCCTCCAGCGCGGAGCGCAGGAAGTCTCCTAATTCGTCGCAGCCCAGCTGAGCATCAAAGCGATCGGCCGGCAGCTTCACCTGCTCCACCGTCGCAGCCGGGAAGGCGGCCCGACACGCCGGGATAAGGTCCTGCCATTTGCCCTCGCTGATGCGCTCTTGGAGTTCGGTCATGCGGGTTTGGACCTCCGCAGCTTTGTCAGGAGAAAAGCTTCCTTCGGTCGACGCAGCCAACAGCGGATAATGAATGATACGACCCATCGCATCGAACGAGAGTGGCGCTTGAATTTCGCGCGTCGCAAGCCGCGCCGAATTGGCGGCCACGACGCCGCACGTGGCCGCTCGCTCAACTGGCTGTTCGGGAAGCGTCAGTGTCTTCGGCCCACACGAAGCGAGCATCAATGCGCTGGTTATCAGCAACCGCCTGATCATCTCTCGCTCCTTCACGTTGCTCCTATACGCAAGATGGGCGTCCGCACCACGCTGGCAGATTTGGATCGTCCCACCACGAGGAACCGCTCGTCAGGGGTTCGCTTAGTCTCCCCTACCGGGCGCCGAGCCCGCGCCAGTTTGGTGGCGTCGGTTGGAGCTGCCGATACCGTGCCCGCCCATCCGCCGCCGCTTCCCATTAGCTGCGAGCAATCGCCCCGGAGGAAAACCCTGGTTGGGCTTGCGTCGGCTGTACGGGTGGAAGCTTGATCCGCACCGACGAACTGAGCGGAGCTGAGGGCGCGCCATCGCACCCTGTCAAAGCCGCCACCGCTGCAACGAGAAGGCACAAAGCAGGATTGACGGCAGACCGACAGTATCTCCGTCGGGCTAGCACGCCTTCTTACCCTCAAAACGGGCAACCATACGGGACCGACACCAAAGCTCGACCGGCTGGTCGGTCAGTCGCGCAAGAATGAACGTTTCCGCGGTGAGGTCGTCAGGCTTCTCGAAGCTGTAGATGCGAACCATCCGGCGGTTCTCCCCATAACCGGCATAGACGGTGTAGGTCGGCATCAAGCTTCCACCGTACTGGGCCCGCGCCGCCTTGGACGGATTGGCTCGCTAAGCTGCCAGCCCTGGTAAACCATCGCTTCGAGCTTGCCGCGGCAACTAACCGCCTGCAGGCGTTCAGCCATTGCGATGTCTTCAGCGCAAACGACCGTCGGCTTTCTTTTTAAGAAACTCATCGGACGTGCCTCCCCAGGTAGCGCGTCCACCATTCCCCACCGAACGAACTTATCGTGCACATTCTTGATAAAGTTCGAACTACTCTGCAGCACTCCGTTAACTGCATTCTCATGCAGCGACGAGGTGCGGGTGACCTCTAAGCCGCACTCTACTGGCGGTGCGCAGAAGGGCGAGCCTTTACCGTCCTGTCAGCCCGGCCATCCAGGAAATAGCCCGTGTGGGAATGCGGGATTCACGATTGGGAAACCACGTCGTGTCAGCATCTCATCAGGGTGGAGCCTAGGTTCTGGAGGAACTGATGGGTTACTATCGCCTGTATTTCCTGGACGCGTTCCACGGTCGCATCGATCGCTTCATCCAGTTCGAACTCGAGAGTGACGAAACAGCGATCGATTTTGCCAAGGAATGGCAGGGCAGCCTAACTCTCGAGTTATGCAACGGAGCACGGGTCGTGAAGCACTGGGATCCGGTCGTTCTACCTCAATCACCAAGAGCCTAGTCGTTGACGGCTCGCGGAGACGGCTAATGTCCGGAATGGGTGGAAAGCGGACGTTCGCGAGACGCGGCCAGGGCTTGGTGCACCCATAGGCTGACCCTGGTTCCGCGCGGCGACTAGAAGAAGGCAATTGCCAGCATAATAACGGCAGCCAACGCGACGATCACACCGATGGCGGTCGCGCCGGAGCTATCAACGGGATCGTCGTCCCTCACGGCAATTCTAGCCCAGCGTCCTTCCTAAGCCGTGCTGCGAGCTAGGCGGCGTCCTCCGCGACATCCTTCGCATCCTCGGCAACTTCCTCGGCTCGCTCAGCCGTCTCCTGAAGTTCAGCGTTATCCCGTTCCGGGCGCTGTTTTCGTCCATCAGCGGTCGCCTCTGTCGCCCTCGCCCTTTTTCGCTTGGTTCTTTGCTTTGCGCCTGACGTCCGTCTTGAGGCTGCGGCCGACATCATCGGACTCGTTGAACTGGCCCTTCTCGTCGCGGCGGACGTAGCGCTTGTCGGTTCCCGTATCGATAAGCTCGCGAGGCATGGCTTTTTCCTTTCGTGCGCTCAAAGGGCGTTCGCGGCGTCGAGATGCTTTCGCAGAGTGGGCAGGGTCTTCTGCGCAAGAGCAGCAGTCTGAGTATCGCCCGAGGAAGCCTGCTTCTCGTACTTCGCGATATCCTTGGTGTGATCCTCGACCATCATGGTCTTGAACTGCTTGTCGAAGTCGGCCCCGCGCAGGCCTTTCAGTTTCTCGAGATTGGCTTTTGCTTCGTCAGTGGGCTCGTTGGTGACTGGAACTCCCGCAGTCTGTGCAAGCGCAGCGAGTTCCTGCTTGTGCGCGCCATGATCGCTGACGAGTAGTTTACCGAAGTCCTTCACCGCCTGGCTCTGACCCTGGGCCTGCGCGAGCTGACCGATTGCCACCTCCCCATTGTCGCCCTTGATCGCGTCGGTAACGAATGCGGAATTTATTGCTGCAGGCTCGGTGGATGCGCTCGCCGTCTCGTTGGAGACGTCGTCCGATACTACGATCTGATTTAGGTCAGCCTCTGGCTCCGATCGATTACAGGCCGCAACAGCCAACACGGCTGCTACTGCTGTAAGTGCATGACTTTTCATGAGAATACCTCCAGCTTGGTGCCCGCGTAAACTGCGGGCTTAGCCGCTTGTTCCAAACTCGAAGGCGAGGGGATAGCCCGCGAGGTTGTCGGCAGCATTGGTGCGTCGGGTTCCGGCGAACGGCCTCACTTGAAGGTCAGGATGACGGAGAGATGAGCGACCAGCAGGGTGAACAGCACCACCATCACGGCCAGCCTGTTTATCGTCTTGCAGAGAACACCCGAGATGCCGAATGCGATCAGCGTGATCGGAAGCAGCATCTGACTGGCAATCTGTAAGTTCGGAATGGCATCGCCACCGTGCCCGGCGCTCATCGAGGCGGCGACCAACCAGTAGACACCCGTCGCCAAGCCTATGGCGATGGAGGCCAGCCCAATAAGGCCGAGCGGTATGCGGACGAACAGTGGAAACCGCTCGGTCCAGTCCGGCTCTTCCTGTTCTTCCACGCTCACCGCTTACGCAACCAGCTGCATTTGCTCGTCAGGAAAGGGCCTGGCGAGTGCGCAGGCATCGGGATGGTCGCTAGAGCCATTGCCTGTACTGGCTTGGAACGAGGATGACCGGCATAGCCTTTGGGTGGATTGCGCCGACAGTCTCATTCGGCTGGCATGTTAGAAACGCCATGAAGGGACTTTCCTCGCTTGGGCGCCAGATGCCGGCAAAGGCGAACGGCGCATCGTCAGCTAACGCGAACCATTTCCTGGATTTGCGCTTCGTCACCGGATCCGGTTCCGCGGTCCATTCACAGAACTGAGTGACCGGCACCAAGCACCGCCGTGCGGGATCCTTCAGCGCAGTTCGCCAAAAAGGGCTGCTGAGGTTCCTAACGTTCGTGACCGGCCTGCACCGGCCACCTGGGGGCCAGGGAAGCCCCACGTCGCCATCTCGAGCTTGAGGCCATCAAGTCCGTTCCGGCGGAGCACAGGGGCATTGTAGTTCGGGTAAATCTCATCGAACGGCCGAAGGTTGTCGCGATCTCCTTCGAAGGCGCCGAACACGCGGCGCATCTCGTCGACGGTCGCGGTCATGCGGTAGAGGTTGCACATCTGCACTCGGTGGCAGAGCGTTCTGGTGTCCGCAATGGGTCGAAAGCAGACCTAAGCCGCTATTGTCCGGAATGGGTGGAAAGCGGACATTCCTAGGCGTGGCTTGGAATAGGTCTTCGCGTTGAAATCAGGTGAATTGCCTATCGAAGCGTGGCCGATCTCGGGCTGCTTCTGGCGCAGCGGAACGGCGCCCACCTTCGTTGTCCAACAAGGAGCCGGCGTGCCGGAGCCCGCGACTTGGCTGTTCATGCTTCTTGGATTTGGGTGGGTTGGAGCCCGATTACGAGCCTTGGGAAAGAGGCAAGCCCCACTTGCACAAGTTTAAGGCGTAGCGTTCGCAAGGGGTCAAACAAACATTCCTCAATCGTCCGAGATGGGTCGAAAGCGGACACTACGCCAATGTCTGGAATGGGTGGAAAGCTGCCGCTGCACTAATGGCAGGATGGGTGGAAAGCGGACATTAGCCCCTATGACCGGCATAGGTGAGAAACTCGCGACCTGCCGGCTGCCGCTCCAAGGCATCCACCATACACAGCGGCGGTCTTTCCACTGCTCAGATGGGGCATGTGTCGCAAGGTCAAGCGTTACTCGGACGCAGCGGTCTGATCAGGGCTGAGCCGGAACCGGCACCAGCCGCGGGCTTGCCGTCCAGCGAAACCCAGCGAACTGCTTTAGCTGCTTGCCGTTGCCGAGCACGCCGCCCGAACAGTTCAGCATCATGTCGATGCAGTTGTCGTGCCACATCTGCTTCACGGTCGGATCCCAGGCCATGAAGAAATCAGCATGGAACGTCTTGCCGCGAGGGAGTTTCGGGAACATCTCGTCAGACGAGAAGCGCCAGTTCCGCGCGTTGGCATCCGACGTGTACCAGGCGCCGAGAGTGAACGCCGGGATCACGTAGGGATGGGTCGACGGGCACCTGTAATGGCCCTGCGATCCATAGCTTCCGTAGCTGACGTGATCGCGGTGATTGGCGGAATCGAGGTTCTTACCGTCCCAACAGCCGGGCGCCTCGATCACAGCGCCCAGCTGAGCACCCGCAGGACAATTTGCTGCAGCCTGGGGCAAGGTGCCGTAATGGCCTGACTTGGATCCTGGTCCCTGGCAATTGAACCACAGCTTCCCGGTCGGCGCCTTGTTTGTCAGCATGTCGTAGCCGAAGATGAACTTCAGCCCGTTGGGCAGATCGACGCAGTTGCCCTGAGCCCTCGGATCGCCGCTCCTAAGCGAGCATTTCGGGTCGGACTTCGGCCGCCGCTTGTAATAGATCGCGACATAATCGGGACGCACCACACTGCCGGCGCCGTCCAGCATTGCCGGCATCCAGTACGCCGAACGGTTGACCGGCGACATGCAGGTCGATTGCCCATCGACCCGCAGGCTCTTGTAGGTCGAATGCGCGTCGGCAGAGAGATTGCCGTAATACTGGTGAAGGTGCGATTTTCCAGGTTGCCCTGGATAGACGATCGGATCGTCGTAGTTGAGCTGGCCCGCATTGCAGATGAAGCGGAACGCGCCGACCACATCTGGCGCTGCCGACCCGGGAATCTTCGTCGTCACCAGTTCCGCATCGACGACGAAATTCGACGCAATGTCGAGGTCGCCAAGCAATGGATTGGCTGGCGGTGGAGCTGGCGCTGGTGCGCCCGGCGCTGGCGCAATCTCAGTAGCGCGGACGGCCTTGTAAGCGTTTAGAGCCCATTGGAATGGTGCCGTGTCGCCTGAAAGGTAGGCGTTCTTCACCGATGGCGTCGTGACGGCCCCGGCCGTGATTTGCCTGGTGTCGACGACAGGATCGGTTGAGGCGAGGGCGAGGCTTGCCGTTGCGAGCGCCGACGCGGCGAGGAGGACGCGTTTCATGGCCTATCCCCGTTTCTCGAGCTTCGACACGGTATCATCGAGCCCGGCCGATAGCGCCATGTTCTTTTCGTGGATCGCGTTCAACTACGCGTCGAGATGGTTGCGAGCTCAGAGTGGTGGGCGGTGGAGAGCTGCAAGGCTAATCGCGAATGTCCGAAATGGGTCGAAAGCCGACATTCCACTACTGTCCGCTCGGGGTGGAAAGCTGCCATTCAGCACGCTTGCGGGGGCGACAATGATAAGCAACCTTAACTTTCGTTCGCTGGACCGGGTCGGCGAAGTCCATAATCTTCTGTTCGCCGACGGAGATGTCATGGCCGCTTGGCGCAGCCTCTTTTGCCGAGGTCGTACTAAATTGAGCGGCGGTGACAGGTCCCTGCAGCGCTTTCCCCTTCATCCATCAATGGCAGCAGGATGGCTCGACGAATGATATCGCCAATCGTGGCGTGGCTTACCCGGCCGATGCAACCGCTCTCCGACTCCAGCCTCTCAGACAGGGCTGTTGCAACGGGCGCCGCCTTTGTTCTGCTAGTGGCGCCGCTGTTCAACTTTCTCACTTACAATCGCTATCCAGTCTTCACCGTCGAGGTGGCGTTGATAATCCTCCTGCTGCTCAGTTCGGCGGTGGTTTTCGGCTTCCTCTATCGCATTGCTCCGCTTGTCGGACGGGCACTGCTCGAACCGATGCCGCTTCTCGCGGTACTAATCACTTTCACAATGCGCTTTTCGTTGCTGTCGTTGGTAGCGCTGGTGGTGCCACTTTTCGTCCTGGTCTCGCGGCGATCGGTATTGCCGTTCGCGGGCATCGGAGCCTTGATCGCCACTGGCGCTGTCGCGACAGGAATTGGCCGAGGTAATGCACCACCGCTCGTTCATGGTGCCGCCGCGCCCGCCGCGGCAATTTCCCGGGCAGACCCGACGCTTCCTGCGCTAGTCCACATTATTCTCGATGAACATGCCGGCGCCGAGAGTTTGCCCCAAAGTGCTCCGGCCTCCGCGGCGACGGCAAAGTCGCTTCGCTCTTTCTATGTTTCTCGGGGCTTTCGCCTCTTTGGGCGGGCCTACAGCCAGTACCCCTCCACGCAGGCTTCGATCGCCGGCATCCTGAGCTTCGACAGCCAACCGCCCAGCAGCGCATCGAAGTCCAATCACAATCGATATTTCGACGAATTGCGCCGCAGAGGTTACGCGATCCATGTCGTCCAATCGAGCTTCCTCGATTTTTGTAGGAAGAACCAAGTGGCTTCGTGCATCACTTATGACCCCGTAAACACTCAGGTGGTGCGGCATTCATCATTGCCGGCATTTGCACGGGCACGACTGATCCTGCTCTCTTATTCCAGACTTGGCGGCGTCTACAGGCGGTTGCGGGCGCGCAACGTGCCGTTGCCTGAGATGAACTTCGAGGACAGTCCGCTGCCACTAATCGTGCCGACGGCCGCCAGGCTGTTCCACGACAAGCTTCGGCGCGCTCAGCCAGGCAATGCCTATTTCATTCACCTGTTATTCCCTCACAACCCCGCGGCTCGCCGGCCGGACTGCAGTCTCAAACCGGTCGGCGAATGGCTGAATGACTTGGCCCCGATGGATAAACGCGAGGCCGCATATCTCGACCAACTTCGCTGCACATTGAGAGTGGTCGGCGCAAACTATGCGGCGGTATCGGCCGCCACCGGTGGTAACTTCGTGATGATCGTTCACGGTGATCACGGTAGCCGCCTTGTGGATCGTGTCCCCGACCTAAGCACCATGGACTCGTTCAACGATAGGGACCTCATAAGCGCTTTCGGTACGCTCTTCGCGGTACGCGCCCCGGGGATACCGCGCGGATATGATCGGACGCCGTGCGCTGCGTCGGCATTGTTGGCGGCGGTGGCGCGCACCGAGCTTGCGCGAGACCGCTCGTTCCGCCTCAGCTGTCCGCCGCACTCGGTCCGCTTCGGCACCCCCGACTGGTGGATGGTGCGATCGAAGGCGTTGCCGAGGGGCTGGACAGATGACTGAAGCCTAATCGGTTCGCATGCGCTTGGCCCTCCTACTACGCGCGGCCGTTTGCCGCTCGACAAGCGCGCGGCCGAGCGACAGCATGTTGCTGGTAAGCCAATAGAGACATACACCCGCCGGCGCGGCGTAGATCAGCACCGCAATCACCCCCGTCACGATCAGAAAGCGCAACTTGGTACGGCGATCCGCATCGTCGATTGCGGATTCGGCAAGCGCGGTCAGGCAGATCAGAATCGGCAGCAGGTTGATCCTGCCGCCGCCCAATATGAGCAGCTCATCAGGGCGCAACAGGTCGTTGATTACGAGAAACGGTTGCCCCGACAAGGGGCGATAGCTCGAGAGTAAGAGCAGCGCCGAAATCAGGAATGGTATCTGCAGGAACAGCGGAAGCGAAGCGGAGACGGCCATGATGGGATGATAATTATGTCGGTGATACACGGCCTCCGTCCGCTCGAAGCGCTCGCGCCCCTTCGATTCTGATTTAATAGCGGCAAGTTCCGGCTCCATCGCTGCTTGACGCATGCGATTCTGTTTCTCCGAAGCACGGGCCAACTTGGCGATCGGAGCGGTGGCGAGCCGCGCACCGACGCTAAGGAGGATGATCGACATGCCGTAATTGCCCACAAGCGAGTGCGCCAGTTCGAGCGCGAAGCGCATGACCGATATGATCGGTGACAGAACTACGGACACTGTGTGCATCGCTAGTCCGTCTCTGTCATGCCAGCCTATCTCGGTGTCAGGTGGAAGATCTTTCGAACGCCGCCTTTCAACGGTTGCGATCGAACGATCTCGAACTTCTCGCCAATCACGCGTTCGAAGTTGGCATCTTCAAGTTCAGCATACTGATTCACGCGGTTGCGCAGCAGCATCTGCGTCATGTCGTCTTGGAGCCCAACGCTCTCGATGACGACATCGCAGTCGAAGTCGCGCAACCAGCGGATGAACTCGCCGAGCGGGATATTTGCCGAAATGACGATGTGGTGAACCAGCGCCAGACATAGGATGAGTTCCGGGTTGCCGCGTTGCTCAAGCGACTTGCGCTCGGCACCGCGCCATCCATGTGCCGGGGAGACGTTGGCCAGATTGATGACGATTGGCAGAATGCGTTCGTCATGAGCGGCCTTCTGGCGTTCGTAAAGTTGATCGATCGCCTTGATGTCGCCGTCCATGGCGAGAACGTAATCACTGTTTTCTGCCGCGATCCTTGAGAAGGTACCGGTATTGCAGCCGATATCCCACGTAAGCTTGCGACGCCTCTCGTTGACCACCTTGTTGACGAAGGCTTTCTTCACCTCGAACGACGCTTCAGCATAGCTGTGATCGGTCTCATAACTGCCCCACGCAGTACGCTCCCCGGACACCTTCAGCTTGTTGATCGTTCTTCGTAGGCCCTGAAACATGCCCAACAGCATAGCTTCCGAATGATAGGTGTTCTTGCGCTTGGAAGGGCGCTTGCCAGCTTCCTCGGTCATGTTTCTAGCTTCATCCAGATCCCTGTCCCGATAGCGCGAGTCTATCCGAGCGTGCAGGTAGACGTGTCCGAAAACCCCCTTCTTAAATCGCCTGGCAGCTCCCAGAACCTGATCGGCAGTCCGCGGCTCGATCCCCTCCAGGCTGCCTCGCAAGTAGGGTAGATAGTCGATGCCCGCGTAAGCGCCGAACATCAGCGGATAAAGGAACATCATGCAGAACTGGCGATAGCCTGCCCATGGCTCGCCCCGAGGACGTTCCGTGAACGAAGGCACATCGATGAATACCGCCCGCGAGCCGATGAACTGTACGTTATACGCCGTCGCGTCCTTCAGCGTCCAACCTGCCGGAATGGCATCCTCGAGGATGTCGAGGTGTAGCAGTGCCGCATCCTTTAGCATGTTGAATGACCATTCGTACGGATAGGTGACGAATGGCACGCGCTGGTGGACGAGATAGCCCGCCCACGGAGCGCCAGCGATGGGAGCATGTCGATCGAACAGGCTCGTTTCAACAACTTTGCCCCGCCTGATCAGGCTCTTGATAAATTCCTGCGGCTGCAATGCCGTCCAGTTCGCCAGCGCCTCCTCATTGACGCCGCGAACGATGATCACACCGTCATCGTATACGCGATTGGCGCGATCGCGGAACGAACCCCCGTCGGCAATCAACTCACGGCTGTCACCCAGGGAACGGCTCGGCGGCCACTGCGCCAAGAGGGTTATTCCCTGTCCTGCGGGGGGTCGCGCGGCTTCTTGCCGGCGAATAGATCCAAAATCTTGTAGACGTACTTTCGACCCGTATACGCGACCGCCCCGAAGAAGCCGAGAATCGTCGCGGTAATGGCGCTGCCGGTCGCCGGGTCGAGATAAGCGTAGCAGGGATCGGCCAGTGCAACGACGATGCAGAAGGATATTGCCCGTTCGAACGAAGCTGAAATGGTCCGCATACATCCTCCGTCGAACGCTGAGGCCCTCATAATTACTTTGGGGCGCGAGCGCGATCAAGACGTACGGGTTAGTGGAGGCAAACCATGCGATCCCGTTCCCAGATGGAGCGGCGTCTATCGCGATTGAGACAGACATACCTGCAAGAAGCCGCTTACCGACTAATGTCTGCTTTGGGTCGAAAGCGGACATTAGCTCTCAGGGGCAGGTCTTGGTGACCGTTCGGCTGCAACGGGCCGTGGACGGCTTCATCGTCAATCGCAACAAAGGTGAACAGGCCTTCGGTCACTTTGATCCGGATCGCTCCGCTGTCGCGCCAGGCCATCACCTCGATCCGGACTTTCATAGAGGTCCGGCCGACGCCTTCGATCTCAGCGTAGACGGAGATCAGATCGCGAAGGTGGATGGGCGCAATGAACTCCATCCGATCGATCGCGATTGTCGCAACCGGACCGCCCGAGCGGAGCCGAGCGATGATGCCGCCCGCCTTGTCCATCTGGCTCAAGACCCAGCCACCGAAGATGTGCCGGAGGCAGTCCGGTCCATTCAGCATGGCAGTCGGAGCCGACCGTCGCTTAGGACGCTTCTGGTCGAGAGGTCGCCAGACGCTCAGCAGTTGCTTACGAGACTGTCCTCCGTCTCCCGGTCGCCGCTCTGCCTTTCGGACTCGGCTTGCCAATGTGACCGGCCCCCCTGGTTTGGCTTCTTAACCCTGCCGCCAGTGTATTTAGCTCCCCGGCGAGGCGCTTCCGCTAGCTGCGAGCGACCTCCCCCACGGGAGCTGTTCCAGCAGATTTTTGGTTAGCCATATGACTTATGTCAGGAGTGACAGCGATCGCCGGCGAGTCGTCGGTGCGCCATCCTAAGGTTCTGACTAGGTTAGATTGTTGCCCCCCTGTCGGGTGCGCCACCTTCCTCAAAGCGCCACAAAAACGTCTTTTAGAGGCTTCGTCTCGGGCAGGATGTAGACGACGCCTGTCGACTTACTGAACAATGGGCGAATGACGCTCCTGTAAAATTTGGTCGGAACGTTGATGCATCCATAGGTGATCCGGTTATCGTCCGGAGCCGGGGAACTCAGACGCTGCAAGCGGCGCTCCTTCCTTGTGCCGGGAACAATCGGGTGAAGCGAGAGCGCGCTGGCGTAATCGACCCAAAGGACCTTGCTGTGACCTGCGGCGGGTCCGTACTTGGCCACGAAGCGGCCGGCAGGGGTTGTTGTCTTTTAGAGGCTTCGTCTCGGGCAGGATGTAGACGACGCCTGTCAACTCACTGAACAATGGGCGAATGACGCTCCTGTAAAATTTGGTCGGAACGTTGATGCATCCATAGGTGATCCGATTATCGTCCGAAGCCGGGGAATTCAGGCGTTGCAGGCGGCGCTCCTTCCTGGTGCCGGGAACAACCGGGTGAAGCGAGAGAGCGCTGGCGTAATCGACCCAAAGAACCTTGCTGTGACCTGCGGCGGGTCCGTACTTGGCTACGAAGCGGCCGGCAGGGGTTGTGCGGTCCTGGATGGGGATCTTTCGCAACTCGCGGTCGCCGATGCCGGGCGCGCTATCATCGCCGCGGGTGACGCCGAGAAGCGCTGGGGCCGAGCCTACCATCTGCCCGTCGGCGTCGAAGACGAGCACCCTGGCGGCGCTCTTGTCGACGACGATGAAGGGGTTTCCACCATTGTCTCCCGTGGCGATCACCCAGTTGGTGATTCGGGCGGCCTCCCCCGAAGACAATTCCGTGGAGGGCGAAGCTTGGTCCAGCGGCGCGAGCGAATCCGGTGCCCTTTCAGGCAATGATGCTTCAATCGGCGCGAGAGGGTCCGCGACGGGCTGCGTGAATGCCGTTGACGGCGATCCGATCAGTGCGAGCGCGAAGCACATTCGCGCCGCGCCTGTGCGGGTGCGCAAAGTCAAATTCCTAAACCTCATTCAATTTCGTGTCTCGATCGCGAAGGCCGGCGACCCATAATCCTCGACGAACTCCGCGGTCGAACGATCAGTTCCGCGGCCTCTTTGAGGCAAGCTGCTGTTCGATCCCGTCCACTCGCGACGTCAGCTGGTCAAGTCGCTGGTTGGCCTGCTGTGCCGCGGCTGCGGCGGACTGAGCCGTAGCATTGGCCTGCTGAGCAGTCTGGTCGACCGTGTTGACCCGCCCTTCGAGCGCGCCGATGCGCTCATTCACGGTCGCAATGTGCTTATCCACATAGGATTCCGTAGCGCACGCGCCGAGGCTGAGCCCGCCGATGATTACAAGGCCGGCTGTCGCGATGCTCCTGCTCTTGAAAGGCATTGCCTCCTCCTCTCTTTGGCGCCCTGCGACCGGATGGCTAGCCCGCCCGCTGCGATTCGAACGCCCAACGTCACAGCCGAACTTTCCGGCTGCCCGTGGCTTTTTGGGCATCCGCTCCTCCTTTTCATTAGGGAGAAATCCCGAGAGGAAGGGAGGGTCTTTACGAATAAAGCAGGACCCGGGCGGCGGGCGTTGGGTGGAAAGCAAGCGCTGCATCCCCGTCATCTCGCGGATTCGACGATGCGTTCGACGCGTGGCCTTGGGGCCTTCCAACATCGTCCGCGGGAAATCAGGACGATGTCTTCGATCGTGGCGACGTCCGTGACGCTGTTGTCAGGCCCTACGCGCGTGATCACGCCCCGATCCCGCAAGACAAACGCGCGATAGCCGGCGCTCTCGCCAATCCATGGATCGTCGATGATGTCGCAGAGGCTGCCGCGGCGGCATCGATAATAGTAGCCGGCGCGCCGCCCGCTCGCGCCAGCATAATCCCCCAGAAAAAGCTTGAGCGTAGGCTTGACGGGCTTGCAGCCTCCCGCGCCGCACACAGTAGCGCTTTCGATCTGGCATTCCTGCCAAATGTCGGGGTAGGTCACCCCGGCCTCCAAGGCGACCGCCAAGAGAAGCAACGTCTTCATCGCCCTCATCATGCGATCGAAAGAGCGACATTACCCTCGGGAAAACACCCGTGAATTCGGGCGCATTAGTCGTGCGCCGTACCGCCGAGACAGGGAACCCCGTCCACCGCCACCCCGTTGGGCGGGGGATGATCCAGCTGCCGCTCACCCCGCCGGACGAATTCGAGGCGCCGGGCTCCGACGAGGGTTTCTACGCCGAGGTCGTCCGCTTGATGGCCGAGTCCGGAATTCCGTTCCTGCTGTCCGGAACTTACGCGCTCTCCTGTTACACTGGCATCGTTCGCCCGACCAAGGACGTCGACGTCTTCGCCAAGGCAGGAGACGCCTTGAGAATGCTGAGCTTCTTCAAGGAGCGAGGCTTCGACGTGCAGATCGTCGACGACCGCTGGCTTGCACGAGTGACGCGAGGCGAGCTGTTCGTGGACATCATCACCAACATGCCGACTTCCGCCACGCATGTGACGGATGAATGGTTCCAGGACGCGCCCGAGGCGCTCCTGTTCGAAACCAAAGTGCACCTGGTCCCACCGACGCAATTCGTCTGGTCCAAGATCTATGTCCAGGACCGCTATCGATATGACGGGGCGGACGTGGCCCACATGATCCTCAAGCGGTCGGAGGACATCGATTGGGCGCAGCTTATCTCGAGCATGGAATTGCACTGGGAAGTGCTGCTGGTCGCAGTGCTGAATTTCCGCTTCATCTACCCGAGCGAGCGTCACCTCATCCCTCGCTGGGTCATGGACGAACTGCTCGAACGGCTGAGCGCGCAGATGCAAATGCCGTCAGCCGGGAAGCGGGTCTGCCGAGGTCGCATCTTCAGTCCTCGCGACTATCAGATCGACGTGGGCGAATGGGGTTTCTCCGAGGCCGTCGGGAACCTTGAAGAAGATTATGCCGCAGCACGCTGAGACGATCACCGTCGCCGCCATCGGCGACCTGCATGTCACCGAGAACAGCAGCGCCCCCTATCGCGAGATGTTCGCCGAAATCTCGCGCGTCGCCGACGTGCTGGTGCTCTGCGGCGACCTCACGAACTTCGGGAAGACAACCGAGGCCGAAATCCTTGCCGAGGATATCCGGACCTCCGCGATTCCCGTCATCGGCGTACTCGGCAATCACGACTATGAATGCGGCCAGCCGGACGTGGTCACCAGCATCCTGCATGAGGCCGGAATGACGGTGCTCGACGAGCAGGCGATCGAGATCAAGGGCGTCGGCTTCGCGGGCGTAAAGGGTTTCATGGGCGGTTACGGCCGAGGGGAGCTGGCGCCGTTCGGCGAGCCCATCGCCAAGGCGTTCGTCGACGAGGCCATGAACGAGGCGCGCAAGCTGGAGAATGGACTGCGCTCACTTCGCACAGACCGAAGCGTTGCGGTGCTTCATTATTCGCCGATCGTCGAAACCCTTGAAGGCGAACCGCTGGAGATCTTCCAGTATCTCGGATCGGCGCGCCTGGCCGACGCCATAGATCGCTTCGATCATGTGAAGGCCGTCGTCCACGGTCACGCGCACCACGGCACCTATGAAGGCCACACGTTGCGCGGCACGCCCGTCTACAACGTCGCCCAGTTCGTTGTCCGCGAGCAGTTCAAAAGACCCTACGCGCTGCTTGAGATTTGAGCGTCACTTCGATGTATCCGTTTCCCGTGTAAAAGGCCTGCGGGGGATAAGATGGCCAAGACGGAGAAGCGGGAAACTCCACTCGCAATCTTCGTGCGCTTCCTTCGCTTCGGCCTGCTAGCCTGGGGCGGCCCTGTCGCACAGATCGCCATGATCAAAGGCGAGCTTGTGGAGGAGCAGAAGTGGCTGTCCCCTGCCCGATTCAATCGACTGCTCGCCGTCTATCAGGTGCTACCCGGTCCCGAAGCGCACGAGCTTTGCGTCCATCTCGGGATGATGAAGGGCGGCCGGCTGGGAGGCGTGCTAGCCGGCCTGGGATTCATGCTGCCGGGCCTGCTGCTCGTGCTTGGCCTCGCGTGGCTTTACGCGCAGCTGGACCTGCAGCAGCCGTTGCTGAAAGCGCTTTTCCTGGGCGTGCAGCTTGGCGTCATCGCGCTGATCGTCCGCGCGGTGCATCGCATCGCCAAGCATGCGCTGGTCGATCGATGGCTCTGGCCGGTCGCAGCCGTCAGCGCTGCGGCCGCCGCGATCGGGAGTCAGCTTCTGGATCACATTGCCTGTGGCCGGACTGGCCTATGCGGCCCTTGCCGCTCGGCGATACGCCATTGCCGTGCTGACGGTCGCGGCTGCCGTCGCCCTCGGCTGGTGGAGCACGTCCGAGCCGATGCTGATTGGGTCGACGGCACCGGCAGGGACGTCCGAACTGGTCGCTTCCGGATCGGTGAGCGCGCTGGCGCTGTTTCTCTCCGGACTGAAGGCCGGACTCCTCACTTTCGGCGGCGCTTACACGGCGATCCCGTTCGTGCGCGGGGATGCGGTCGGGCGCGGCTGGGTCAGTGAGCCGCAATTCCTCGATAGCCTGGCGCTGTCGGGGATCATTCCGGCGCCCCTGATCATCTTCGCGACTTTCGTTGGGTTCATCGCCGGCGGCCTCGGCGGAGCGCTGGCGATCACGGCGGGCATCTTCCTCCCGGCCTTCGCCTTCGCCTTGCTGTTCTACGACCGGCTGGAACGCGTGATCGAGGACGAGCGCCTGCATCGGTTCCTGGAAGGAGTTGCTGCAGGCGTTGTCGGCCTCATCGCCGTCACCGCGCTCCAACTCGGCTGGAATGTGGCGCAGTCCATTCCGTCGCCAATCGCAGGCGCTGTCATCTTCGCGGTCTCGCTCGCTGTGCTTTATGCCTGGAAGTCGAAGTTGAATGTGCTCGCCGTGATCCTTGGATCCGCCGCAGCCGGCGCGGCCACGTTCGCCTAGCCTTTGCTTTCTCCGGGGATAGGTGTCGGCGTGTCGAGCGTCTCGATCACGTAAAGCCGTTTGACGAGGACCATCGTCACGACCGCAAGCGGCGCTGCCAGGATGACACCTAGGGTGCCGAACAGGGTGCCGAAGCCGATCAGCGAGAAGAGCAGAACG
This sequence comes from uncultured Alphaproteobacteria bacterium, assembly GCA_963829625.1. Classification (GTDB taxonomy): domain Bacteria; phylum Pseudomonadota; class Alphaproteobacteria; order Sphingomonadales; family Sphingomonadaceae; genus Sphingomicrobium. The sequence goes on from CAWHJH010000012.1 coordinate 24,413, forward strand.
GCGCCGGGCAGATCCACCGCATATTGCTGGACGAGCGGCGTTAGCAAATTACCCTCGAACTGCTGCACCGCGACGTAAAGCAGGGTTACCCACAGCGCGAGCTCGGGACTGACCGCGAGGGCGAGGAGGATCGCCGGAACGGACGCGATGATCGGACCAGCGAACGGGATGAATTCCAGCACTCCGGCGAGGAGGCCCAGCGTCAAGGCGGACGGCATTCCAAGTATCCAGAGGCCGAAACCGGTCAACAGGCCCACGACGACCATGGCGATCGCCTGTCCCTTTAGCCAGAGCCGAAGTGCGCGCTCGGATTCGAGCATCGCCTCCGCCGCGATCTTTCGCCGGGTGGGTGGCACCAGCTTGATCGCGCCCATGCGATAGAAGTTGGGCTGCGTCGCCAGATAAATTCCGGCGAAGATCACGACCAGCAGGTCCGCGAGCCCGCTTCCAATCGACAGCAAGGTACGGCCGAAACCCGACAAGCTGCCGCCGCCCGGCGTGGTGGCGGTCGCCACCAGCCGGTCCAGCTGTTCGCTGAGGCCGATGTCGCCGACGCGTTGCTCCAGCGTCCTCCAGGCCGCCGGTAGCGTTTCTCGCAGCGTCGCCACCTGCTGCGCGACATGTGAACCGAAAAGCGCAATTAGCGCGGCCAGCGAGCCGAGCACGAGGAGGATTGCCAATCCCGTCGAAACGCCGCTCGGCAACCGCGTGTACTTGCAGATCATGTCCGCAACGGCGCGGAAGATCGAGGCGATGACGATCGCACCGAACAGCATCAGCAAAAGTATCCGAAGCTGCCAGATCAGGAAGAAGACGGCGCCGAGCCCAAGGACAATGAGGACATGGCGAACGAAGAGATGCTCGCTGCCGCCTTGCTTCGTCGCCATGCATTACTCCGCTGCCAACGCGCTCAAAGCGCTTGGGCCGAAGAACTGTTCCGCGTGAGGAACGATCAGGTCTTTAGGATTGTTGCGGCCAGCTTTCGAGGATTTCCACGAAGCGCGTGAGCCAGGCGTTGGTCTGGTGCCCGTCGACGACGCGATGGTCGATCGTGAGCGTCACATAGGCCATCGGCCGGACCAGGATCGCGTCCTCGCCGTTCACGTCGCGCACGACGACTCGCTTTTCGAGCTTGCCGATGCCGAGAATCGCCGCCTGCCCCTGGTGGAGGATGATCGGCGCCGCGAGCAGCGAGCCCGAAACCCCATGGTTGGAGATGGTGAAGCTACCGCCGGATACGTCGGAGCGGTCGAGCTTTCCTTCGCGGGCGCGACGGGTGAGCTCGTCGAGCTTCTTGGCCGTCTGCTCGAGCGACAGCTTTCCGGCATCCTTCACGACTGGGACAACGAGGCCCTTCTCACCGAGCGCGGTGCCGACGCCGATGTCGATGGTCGCGGAGATAGCGATGCGGTCCTTCTCCCAACGCCCGTTGATCGCGGGCGCGACAGCCATCGCGTCGGCAGCGGCCTTCACGATGTAGGCGGTGTAGCTGAGCTTCACGCCTTTCGCGGCCTGTTGGGCCTTGTGCGCAGCGACCGCGGAAAAGTCGGCCTCGAAGACCGCGGTCACGTGCGGCGCCTCACTGACAGCACGGAGCATGTTCTCGGCGATGGTCATCCGCATGCGGTCGTGCGGTATGTCCTGGGCCGAGAACTGGCGCGGCTGAGCGGTGGTCGGTTCGCCGACGCTGACGACGGTCGCGTCGGAAACAGCGCGGTCCACGTCCTCGCGAGTGATGCGGCCATTGCGGCCGGTTCCACTGATCTGGGTCGGGTCGATGCCGTGCTGCAGGCAGGCCCGCCGGACCGAAGGGCTCAGCCGCGTTTCGATCTCGCCAGTCGGTTTAGCCGCGCTCGGTATAGGCGGTGCAGCCGTTGCTTCTGAATTGTCAGCCTTTGCCGGAGCATGCGCTGCCTCGTCCGTCGAGATGCGACCGAGCAAAGCCCCCGGAACAGCTTCGGCATCGGTGTCGAGCACGATCTCGCTCAACACGCCCGCCGCGGGTGCAGGCACCTCTTGCGTGACCTTATCCGTCTCCAACTCCACGAGCGGATCATTCTCGGCGACCGCGTCGCCGATCTGCTTGAGCCAGGCGCGGACGACCGCCTTGGTGCCCTCCTGCTCGTCGGGAACGCGGATCTCGATCAACTCAGAACCCCACCAGTCGATCGATCTCGGCGCGGATGCGCTCGACCGAGGGCACAGCCCATTCGAGCAGGCGCGGATGATGCGGGCTCGGGATGTCGGGCATGGTCACGCGGGCAACTGGAGCGTCGAGGTCGAGGAATGCTTCGTCCGCGACGACGGCGGCGATCTCGGCGCCGAAACCGCCAGTACGCAGGTCCTCGTGCACGATGAGGCAGCGCCGCGTTCGCCGGACGCTTTCGAGAACCATTTCGCTGTCCCACGGCATGAGCGTGCGCAGGTCGATGACATCGGCGCCAACGCCCTCCGACGCCGCTTCGCAGCGCGGCACCATCGCGCCCCAGGTCACGATCGTGATCTTGTCGCCCTCGCGCGTCTTCTTCGCGCGGCCGAACGGCAGAACGTAATCGTCGCCCGGCCAGGGTCGGCGGGCCCAGCTATCATCCAGCATTGCGCGATGCTCGAAGAAGAGCACGGGATCGTTGCCGCGAAGCGACGCGCGCAGAAGGCCCACCGCATCCTCCGCGTTCGAAGGCACCGCGACCTTCCAGCCGGGATTGTGAACGAACTGCACTTCGTTGGTCTGGCTGTGCCACGGGTCACCGCATTTGAAGAAGCCGCCCGGGACACGAAGCACCATCGGCGCGGCGAACCGGTTGTGAGTGCGCCAGCGCATGGTGCCGCAATCGTTGATCTGCTCGGTGGCCGGCTCGGCATATTTGCGGAACTGGATTTCCGGCACCGGCATCAGCCCGGCAAGCGCCATTCCGACCGCGCGGCCGACGATGCCCTCTTCGTTGAGCGACGTGTCGAACACGCGATCACGCCCGAACTTTTCCTGCAAGCCCAACGTGACCGCATGTACGCCGCCCTTCGGCCCGACATCCTCGCCGAACACGCATATGCGAGGGTTGCTCGTCAATTCCTGGTCGAGCACGCGGCGGATCGCCGTCACCATGTTGATGCGCTGGCCTTCAGGCTTCGCCTCGTCGGTTGCCGACGGTGCCTTGTAGCCGGCGTTCCATTGCCCACCGACCTGCTGCATTTCGCCATCGAAAAAGACGTGGTCAGTCACCACTTCCGGACTGGAGATGCCGCGCGCTTCGGCCTCCGCGCGGGCGGCGCTGACTTCCCAGGCAACCTCGCTATCCAGCCGCTCCCATTCGTCGTCGCCGATCTGGAAAGCCGAGCAATGGGACTTGAGCCTGGGCAACGGATCGCGCGACCACTCGGCCTCGATCTCGGCTTCCGACTTGTAGCCCTGGGTGTCCTGGAAGCTGTGACCTTCGAGCCGTGGAACGGTCAGCCGAAGCAAAACCGGAGCCCGTTGGGTTCGAACGTGATTGACGGCTTCCTTTACAAGCCGCCCTGCCTCTTCGGGATCGGTGCCGTCGCCGTTGAGGATCGTCAGGCCAGAAAAGCTCGCCAGGTTGGCCGCGATATCCTTGCCAGGTGTCTGATATTCCGAAGGAACCGAAATCCCGTAGCCATTATCCTCGACATAGATGAGCAATGGCAATTGTTGAGTCGTGGCAATGGTTAACGCCGACCAAAATCCGCCTGTGGCGCAGCTCGCATCCCCCCCGAGTACCACCGCGATCGCGTCGGCGGGCCCTTCCTTCAGGACCTTGGTCTTGTAGTCGATCGCCTGCGCCCAGCCGACGGCAGGCGTGTACTGGGCGCCGACGCCGCCACTCATCGGAAGCGCATGCGCGCCGCCTGGGTTTGGATAGTTGAACACGACACCGATATCGCGGCCGTCCGAATATCCGCCGGCTAGTCCCATGCCCGAGCCGAGCGCGTCGGCGAGCGGAACGTCGAGAGCGAGAAGCAGCGGCCGTGAGCGGTAATAACCGCAGACCGCGTCACCATCCTTCAACTGAAGGCCGAGCAGCACCTGGGCCATGTCATGGCCGCGTGCCGAAAACTGATAGAGGACCTTCTTGGCGGGGACGAGCTCCTGCTCCTCCAACCGGTCCATCTCGCGGCTGGTGAGGACCAGCCTCGCGACCTCGCGCCAATTCACCTCCGCAGAAACCTTTCCCGGGTCGCGATCGGCCATGCTCGGCTCAAGCTCCGAGAGCATCGACCACGGCGGCGGTAAATCGATCGACCTGATCGTCGCTGAGGCCCACGATGTTGAAGCGCCCACTGTCGGCCATGTAGATCGCGTGCTTCTCCCGAAGCTGCAGCACCTGCTCCCTGCTCAGCGGCAGCATCGAGAACATGCCGAACTGGCTGCCGATATAGGCGAGGCGCGGGTCGGCGGAGGCGATGCGCTGGCGGACCGAGTTGATGCGGTCGCGCATCGCGGCAAGTTCATCCGGCCAGCGCTGCCTCAGCTCCGGCGTGTCGAGCACGATCCGTACGGCGGCCGCGCCATGGTCGGGCGGCATCGACCACATCTCTCGTGCTCGCTGGAAGACGTGAGCCATCGCCCGAGCGGTTGAATCGGTCGAGGCAGTCTTCACGAACAGCGAGCCCACGCGGTCGCGGTAGACGCTGAAATTCTTGTCGCAGCTCTGCGCAATGATCACCTCGCCACACGACCGCAGCATGAGGCGGACGCCCCCGGCATCCTCCTCGAGGCCGCGTCCGAAGCCTTGGTAGGCGATGTCGACGAACGGCAGCAATTTCCGCTCGGCACAGACGCTGGCGACCGCCGCCCACTCGTCCGTGCTCAGGTCCGCGCCCGTCGGATTGTGGCAGCAGCCGTGCAAAAGGACGACGTCGCCGGGCCGCGCGTCGTCGAGCGCCGCAAGCATGTCTTCAAAGCGGACCATGAAATTGTCACGGTCGTAATAGGGATATTCGACGATCTGCAGACCGGTGGCACGAATGATTGGCGGGTGGTTCGGCCAGGTCGGAGCACCGATCAGCACCCGCGCATTGGGATTGGCCGTCGCAATCAACTCGAACCCCAGACGGAGCGCGCCGCAGCCACCTGGCGTCTGGACCCCGGCAATCCGGTCGTCATCGGCAAGGTCGCCGAGGAGGATTGGTCGGATGAGTTCGGCAAACCTCTTGTCGCCCGCGCTACCGAGATAGGATTTGGTCTCCTGGGTCTGCTGCAGGATGCGCTCGGCATCCTTGATGACCTTCAGGATCGGCGTGTTGCCCTGCCCGTCGCGGAAAACGCCGACGCCGACATCGATCTTCTCCGGCCGGGGGTCGGCGTTGCAGAGCGCAATCAGCGCAAGCAGCGAGTCGCTCTGGACCGGTGGAAGATCGGCCAGCCCCCTGGCGCGCGCGTCGGTTTCGCTCAGCATGGGACGCGCTTAGCGCAACTCAGGCGTCGTAATCCACTGCCACGCCGTCGCCGACCGGTACGGACTGGCAGGTCAGGACGTAGCCCGCGGCAACTTCCTCGTCGGTGAGGCCGTAACGTGCCGCCATCTCGACCTTGCCACTGGTCACTTTCGCCCGGCAGGTCGCGCAGACGCCCGCCTTGCAAGCGAATGGCGCTGGAAGGCCGCTTGAGCGGGCGCTGTCGAGGATATTCGCCTCGGTGAAGGCGACGCGGCGCGTGCGTCCATCCAGCGTAACCGACATCGTCGTTCCGGCCGCCCTGGTCTGGAGCTGCGCCATCTCCGCAGCGAGCGCGGCGGACGGCCGGTCGGCAGTGAAGCGCTCGATATGGATGCGCTCCTTGTCGATGTTGCGGTCGAGGAGAGCGCCTTCCGCTGCGTCCATCATCGGGCCGGGACCGCAGATGAACCAGGCATCGACGCTCGCCGGATCGCCGACGAGAGCAGCGATCGCCTCGTCGCAGCGGGCACGATCCAGCATTCCGTTGAACAGATCGATGTCGCCCTCTTCCTCGGCGAGGAAATGGTGGAGCGACAGGCGGCCGACGTAGCGGTCCTTCAGGTTCGCAAGCTCGTCGAGAAAGATGATCGAGCTGCTGTCGCGGTTGCCATAGAGCAAGGTGAACTGGCTCTCGGGCTCTTCCTTCAACGTGGTCCGCAACAGCGACATGACAGGCGTGATCCCCGAACCTCCCGCAATACCAACCACGTGACGCTTGGCGGCGGGCGCGAACTCGGTCGTGAAGCTGCCGTGCGGAGGCATCACCTCGACCGTGTCACCGGACTTCAGCGTGTCGCCAACCCAATTGGAAAAGATGCCGCCGGCGATCCGCTTCACCGTCACCATCCAGTCCTGCTCATCCGGAGCCGTGCAGAGCGAATAGTTGCGGCGCACTTCCTCGCCGTCGATGGTCGCCCTGAGCGTCAGGTGCTGGCCGGCTTTGAACGCGAAAGCTTCGCGGAGTTCCGGCGGAACTTCGAAGCGGATGGAATTGGCTTCGGCGGTCTCGGGAACAATCTCCGCGACCCTCAAGCCATGGAAATGCTTATCCATCACCAGATCGCGTCAGGGTAGGTGCGCGGCAGGAATTGCATGACCGCGAGCAGATGTCCGAGATGCTCGCTGTGGTGTCCACGCCGGCCGCCGAGGATCGGGCGCTGGTCGGCTGGCACGGCGAGCTTCGCCTCGGCAAGCACGCCCCCGATTGCAGAGCGATACTCATCCTCGAACTCACGCGGGTCGGGCGCTACACCGCGGTCGATCAAGCGCCTGCAAAGTCTCGTCGACCTCGAACAGCTCCGGCACGAAGCGCCAGTTCCAGTCGAGGCCTTCCGCAATTCGACGTGCGCTCTCTTCCGTGCCGTCGCCAAGGCGAACGGTCCATTCGGACGACAGCTCGCGGTGATAAGCGACTTCCTTCACCGCCTTCGATGCGAACTCATGCAAGAAGCGGTCGCTCGACTGAGTCAGCCGCTCGAACAGCATGTGCTGCCAGGTCGAGAAAAGCAGGTGCCGCGCCATCGAGCGCGCGAAGTCGCCGTTCGGCTGCTCGACGAGGAGGCAGTTACGGAAGTCGAGCACGTCGCGGTGGAACGCCAGCTTGTCGCCGTCGCCCGCTTCTTCGAGCAAATGCGTCGCCTGCCCAATCAGGTCGAGCGACAGGTTCGCGAGGCTGAGATCGACCTCAAGCACCGGTCCATGCCCACACCATTCGCTCAGCCGCTGACCGAGGATCAGCGAGTCATCGCCGAGGCGCAGAAGATATTCGACACGCGCGGCATCCGGCTCTCCGGCGGCGGGCGCGTCGAAGCTGCCCTTCCCGGTCGCTCCGGTCGGCACGTCGATCGGCGGCAGCGAAGCCATCAGATGTGCTTCACCTCGTCAGGAATGTCGTAGAAGGTCGGGTGGCGGTAGATCTTGTCCGCCGCGGGCTCGAAGAGCTCGCCGGCCTGCTCAGGATCGGAAGCGATGATCTGCGCCGATGGCACCACCCACAGGCTCACCCCTTCCATCCGCCGCGTGTACGTATCCCGCGCATGGCGGAGCGCGAGCTCCGCGTCAGGAGCATGAACGCTGCCAACGTGGCGATGCGCAAGGCCGCCCTTGGTGCGGACGAAAACCTCCCAGAGTGGCCAGTCATGGCTCACGCCGCCTTCCTCGCGCGGCGTTTCTCTTCGTGCGCCGCGGCGGCGTCGCGGACCCAGGCGCCGTCTTCCCAGGCCTTGCGGCGGGCCTCCATGCGTTCCTTGGCCACCGGGCCCTCGCCCCGCACGACCGAGTAGAATTCTTCCCAGTCGACCTCGCCGAAGTCGTAGCCGCCCTTCTCCTCGTTCCACTTGAGATCGGCGTCAGGGACCTTGAGGTTGAGATAGTCCGCTTGCGGCACGGTGATGTCGACGAACTTCTGGCGAAGTTCGTCATTGGTCTCGCGCTTGATCCGCCAGCGCATCGACTGAGCGGTATTCGGGCTGTCCGCATCGGGTGGGCCGAACATCATTAGCGACGGCCACCACCAGCGGTTGAGCGCGTCCTGCGCCATACGCTTCTGCTCAGGGGTGCCGTTCGCCATGGCGATCATGATCTCGTAGCCCTGGCGCTGGTGGAAGCTCTCTTCCTTGCACACGCGGACCATGGCGCGGGCATAAGGTCCGTAGCTCGTCCGCTGCAGCGGCACCTGGTTCATGATCGCAGCGCCGTCGACCAGCCAGCCGATCGCGCCGATGTCCGCCCAGGTCAGCGTCGGATAGTTGAAGATGGTCGAGTACTTCGCTTTGCCCGAATGCAGCGCCTCGATCATCTGCTCGCGGCTCGTGCCGAGCGTCTCCGCCGCGCAGTAGAGATAGAGGCCATGACCCGCCTCGTCCTGCACCTTGGCGAGCAGGATCGCCTTGCGCCGAAGCGACGGCGCGCGGGTGATCCAATTGCCCTCTGGAAGCATGCCGACGATCTCGCTGTGCGCATGCTGCGAGATCTGACGCGTCAGCGTCCGGCGATAAGCCTCCGGCATCCAGTCCTTCGGCTCGATGAACTCGTCGGCAGCAACGCGAGCCTCGAACGCTTCGAGAAGCTCGGGGTCTTCGAGGTTCTGGATCTTGGCCGTCTTGGAAAGCTCGGTCGTGTACATGGCGACGCGTGTAACTCCAGAGCGCGTAACGTTCAAATGAAGGCTGTGGAGCCGAGCTGCCCGAAGACCGCTCCGCCGAACGGCATTGCCGCATTGCCAATCACGCGGCGGTCAAACGACGGCCGTCTTCTCGCCGTTTCCAGTCACCCGCAGCCTTACTTGAAGCGCAACCCAGGCTCCGATGACGGTTCCGGCGATTAGAGAGGCGCCGGCGAGAAGCTCGAACCAAAGAGGTCCGGCAACCCGGCCGGTGACGTACAGCGAAATCGTCTCGATGGAGATCAGCACGGCCATCGGCAGCAAATGCAGATATGGTCTGCTCGGCGCCAGAATAGCCGTGACGGCACCCCCCATCCCGGCCAAGAGCGATGTCATGACGCCGACGATCAAAAGCTCCACAACCGGCGAGCCGTATTCGGTGCCGGGAAACACGGACTCCTGTCCAAACCAAGCGCCGGCAACCATCACTGCATAGCCTATGACGATCGCCGCTATGCTCCTCATTGCCTTCATGACCGGTCTCCTTCCGGGTGAGACAGTCGATCGCGTACCGTTGGGATTCTCTGGCGCGGATCAAGAAGGATTCTACCAACGTCGCCAAGCCATTGATCGGCGGCTGGCGCGAGGCTCAGGTGAGCACGGCTCCGCCAATGGTGCGCGAATAGCCGGTGAATTCGGCGATAACCCGGCCGTTAGAAGTTCGGACGGCAACGCGCGTGACGCCCGCCCGGCCCTCGCGGGCGACCTCCTCCGCCTCTGCGATCAGGGTCTCGCCTTCGGCCACCTTGTCGAGGAAGACGATCGAGGCCTGGGCAGCGACGCTCGCATGATTGCCGCCGTTGCAGACGTAGGCGAAGGCACTGTCGGCCAGCGCGAAGATAAGCCCTCCATGCGCAATGCCATGCCCGTTGAGCATGTCGGGCCGCACGACCATCGACACGCGCGCATAACGATGGCGCGCCTCTTCGATTCGGATCCCCCAGGCCGGCCCGGTGCCTTCCGCGGCGAGCATTTCTTGGGCGACGCGATCGGCGAGTTCGTCTGCGTTCATCGGTGGTCCTCTTGACCGGACAGGCGGCTTCCTTCTTGTCCTGCCGACAAATCGGGGAGAGCGCCATGGCCGAGTATCAGAGCATCATCGTCCAGCATGACGGGACGATCGCCCGAATCACCCTCAACCGGCCGGATCGGCTGAACAGCTTCACGGCCGCGATGCACGAGGAGCTCAAGGAAGCGCTCAACGAGGTCACCGACGCGCGGGTCATCATCCTGACCGGCGCTGGCCGCGGCTTCTGCGCTGGCCAGGATCTCAACGATCGAGCCGTCTCGAGCGGAGGCCATCCGGTAGACCTGGGCATGACCGTCGAGACCGCTTGGAACCCGCTTGTCCGGAAGATCACCAGCCTGCCGCAGCCCGTCATCGCGCGAGTGAACGGCGTCGCAGCCGGCGCTGGCGCGAACATCGCACTGGCCTGCGACATTGTCGTGGCGGCGAGGTCGGCCAAGTTCATCCAGAGCTTCTCTGCGATCGGCCTCATCCCCGACAGCGGCGGAACCTGGGCGCTTCCGCGCCTCGTCGGCCATGCGCGCGCGATGGGTCTTGCGCTCACCGGCGACCCGCTTCCCGCCGAGAAAGCGGAGGATTGGGGTCTCATCTGGAAATGCGTCGACGATGAAGCGCTCGACACGGAAGTGGACGCGATCGCGCAGAAGCTGGCTTCACTCCCGCCGCTAGGCCTTGCCGCCATCAAGGAGATGATCCGCTCGAGCTGGAGCTACACGCTCGACCAGGAACTTAATCGTCAACGCGACGCGATGCGCCGGCTCGGCTTTTCCGAAGACTATCGCGAAGGCGTCGCAGCGTTCCTCGAGAAGAGGCAACCGAACTTCGTCGGCCGCTGATCCATCCGGATCGGATGCACTAGGGAGTGCGAGCGAGTGCTGGTTGCGACAGAGCCTCGGCCATGCGGATCCACCATATGGCCTTGCTTGTCTGCCTGCTAATCGGAGTCTTCCAGGGCCTTAACCCTCGATGACGACCTCAGTCCCGAGCTTCGTCAGCCCGAACAGCTTCTCCGCGAACTTCATCGGCATGCGCACGCAGCCCTGGCTGGCCGGGAAACCGGGGTTCACGCCGCCATGAAGCGCGATGCCATATTCGTCGATGCGCTGCATGAATGGCATGGAGGCGTTGTTGTACTTCTTCGAGCGGTACTCCTTCCGCTTCTCCAGCACCTTCCAGAACCCGAGCGGGGTGACCTTTCCTGTCTTCGCGCTCGAGATGGACGCGGCACCAACCAACACATCGCCCTTGTAGGCGTATGCGGTCTGGGTGAGCAGATCGATGATGATCTTCGGATCGCCCTCCGCCGGAATTTGCTCGGCCCAAACGAAGTCGCCCGTTGCAAGCCACGCGCGGCGGAAATTGTCGATCATCGCCTGGCGCGCCTTCTCCGCATTGCCGTGAGTCCAGCGATACGGCAGCGGTTGCGCCTCCGGCGCGGCGACCTTCGGCGCGACTGGCACCGGCGCCGTTTGGCAGCCCGCCAGCACAGCGATGCTCACGATCACTAAACCCTTGATGAGTTTATGCATTTTTAACCCGCCCAGTGTCCCGTTCGAGCCGAAGGCTTGCCGCAATTCGCGGGGGCGCACAAGCGCCGATCAGCCGTTCGCTGCCGCCGATTTGACCCGCCGGGTGCGCAGCCAATGAAGAAAGATCAGTATCAATCCCGCCGCAGCCGTGTCCGCAATCCAGTCTACCGGATCGCCGTCGCGATGGAGCGCCGGGATTAGCTGCACAATCTCAATCACCGCTCCGAATAGCGAAAGCGCGGTCGCCAGATAGACCGGGCTCGTGCGCGGATAGGCAAAGGATGCGAGCGCCCCGAGAACGAGAAAGGCCGCGATGTGCTGGACCTTGTCCGAAGGCGCGCCGGGAAGCTGGGGTGGATGCGGAAGAACTGCCATGACGAAGGCGAAGACCATCGCGGTCCAGAAGATCGTGCGGAGCGAGCGGATTCGGCGCTGGTGGGTCATGCGTCGCCGCTCCTAGGGCGACCGACCGAATGCGTGAAGCGTGATTGCACTCAGAAGTGGATTGCCTCTCGCGACCACTGCCCGCAATGACTGCCGCGCAGAGGTGACACGATGAAGACCGCCCAGCTCCTGAACTACGCTCTCGACCGTTGGACCCCAGGCGAAGGCAATCTCGCCGAGATTTCGAGCGCCATCGACGGAGCGCCCGTGGCGATGACCGGGTCCGGCGGACTCGATTTCGAAGGGATGCTCAAGCACGCGCGTGAAGTCGGCGGCCCCGCACTCCGCACGCTGACCTTCCATGAGCGTGCTCGGATGCTCAAGGCGCTCGGCCAGGCGATCATGGCCCGCAAGGAGGAGCTGTACGAGCTCAACTATCTGACTGGCGCAACGCGCAAGGACGGTTGGATCGACATCGAGGGGGGCGCGGGCACCCTCTTCTCTTTCTCCTCTAAGGGCCGACGTGAGCTTCCGGATGCGCAGGTGCTGATGGACGGAGCGATCGAGCCCTTGTCGAAGAGCGGCACCTTCGTCGGACAGCATATCTACACGCCGCTTCAGGGCGCGGCGCTCCACATCAATGCCTTCAACTTCCCCGTGTGGGGAATGCTCGAGAAGCTCGCGCCGACCCTGCTTGCGGGAGTGCCGGCGATCGTGAAGCCCGCCTCCGCCACGGCCTATCTCGCCGAAGCCGCGTTCCGGGTCATGATCGAGTCCGGCGTCCTTCCGACCGGCGCGGTGCAGCTGATCGTCGGCGGCGTCGGAGACCTGTTCGATCATCTGACCGGACAGGACGTCGTCAGCTTCACTGGCTCGGCATCGACGGCGCTCAAGCTGCGCACCCACCCGACCGTCATGCGCGAATCCGTGAAGTTTATCGCCGAGCAGGACAGCCTCAACGCCTCCCTGCTCGGTCCGGACGCGGCGTCGGGAACGCCCGAGTTCGACCTGTTCGTGCGCGAGATCGCCATCGAGATGACCGTGAAGGCGGGCCAGAAGTGCACCGCCATCCGCCGGGCAATGGCGCCGGCGGAGCATCTCGACGCCGTCCAGAGTGCGCTGGCCGAGCGCCTCGCCTTGACCAAGGTCGGCGACCCGCGGGCCGAGGACACGCGGATGGGCGCGCTGGTCAACCTCTCCCAACGAGACGACGTTCGCGCGAAGATCGCCGAGCTGGAAGCCGCCGGTGCAAGGATCGTGGCGGGCGACCCGTCGGCCGATCCGCCGATCTCGGGCGGAGCGTTCCTTCCGCCGGTCCTGCTGCGCACCGATAATCCCTGGTCGACGCAGGCCGTCCACGACGTGGAACCGTTCGGTCCCGTCTCCACGATCATGCCCTACCGCGATCTGGACGATGCGATCGCGCTCGCAAACCGCGGCAAGGGCAGCCTGGTACTCTCGCTGTTCACCCATTCGCCGGAGGCCGCGCGTGACTTCGTGCGCGGAGCAGCCGCGTTTCACGGCCGAATGCTCGTGGTCGACCGCACCAATCACAAGGAATCGACCGGTCACGGTTCGCCGTTACCCGTGCTCGTCCACGGAGGCCCCGGCCGCGCCGGCGGGGGCGAGGAAATGGGCGGCACCCGCGGCGTGAAGCATTACATGCAGCGCACCGCCCTTCAGTCATCTCCGACGATGATCGCCGCCATCACCGGCCAGTATGTCCCCGGCGCTCCGAAGCACCCCATCGACGTCCACCCCTTCCGGCGGAGGATGTCGGAGCTGGAGATTGGCGACACACTCAAGACCGCCAGCCGGACCGTCACCATCGAGGACATCGAGCATTTCGCCGAGTTCACCGGCGACAAATTCTACGCCCACATGGACGAGGAAGCGGCGAAAGCCTCGCCGATCTTCGAAGGCCGCGTCGCCCACGGTTACCTGATCCTGAGCTTCGCCGCGGGACTCTTCGTCGAACCCGATCCGGGCCCCGTTCTCGCCAACACGGGACTTGAGAACCTGCGCTTCCTGACCCCGCTCTACCCCGGTGATAGCATGCGAGTGGAGCTCAGCGTCCGCTCCAAGTCGCTCAAGAGCGAAGACACCGGAGTGGTCCGCTGGGCGGTCGAGATTTTCAATCAGCGCGACGAACTCGTTGCTACCTACGACCTCCTGACCGAGAACGTTCCGTAGGAGGGAGGAACGCTCGGCGGTCGATGTTCGTTACTTGGCCACAACGGAACAGGAAGGCAGCGGCGATGAAGGTTTCGGACGTGATGAGCACGGATGTCGAAACGGTCCGCCCGGACCAGATGGTTCGGGATGCGGCCCGCTTCATGCTGCAGGCCGACGCGGGTTCGATCCCAGTCACCGACGGCAATCGCCTCGTGGGAATGATCACCGATCGCGATATCGCGGTCCGCGGTGTCGCTCTGGGCTATGGCCCCGACACGCCCGTCGGCGAGCTGATGACCAGCGGCGTCGTGTCGGCACACGCCGACGAGTTGGTCGAGGAAGCCGCCCGCAAGATGGGCGAAGCGCAGGTGCGTCGACTGCCAGTTATCGACCATGAAGAGCGTCTCGTCGGAATCGTCAGCCTCGGGGATCTTGCCCGCGAGACCGATGAAGATACCGCCGGTCAGGCGCTCGAAGGCGTCAGCGCACCGGGCGAGCAGCACCGCCAGTAGTCGCTAATTTCCGCCTCGACTGAAGGCGGGGGTCACAGGCTCCGGACCAACGTCCTCGCCACGGCAATCCATGGTGGGTTTGAAACCACCTGCTGGCGCCCCCCTGCTCCCGGGGGAAGCAGTTGCAGCCGGCCGCCGTCGCGATCGATCAGCCGGCCGAAGAGGAAGCGCCCGGCAGGCCGCGGCACCAGCACGTCGCGATTGAGCGCGGCGGCGAACCCGTCCGACTCGACCGTCTCGCACCAGATTTCGTCGCCCGCCCGATAATCCCCGTTGCTCGCCGAGACCGTGATGGCCACCTGTCCGGCCTTTGGCCGTGGCGGGACGACGACCGAGGTCCGCCTCGGCGCGACCGGTCCACCGGCACTCAGGACTGCGATGACCGGGAGTTCCGATTTCTCTCCGCCAATTCCCTCCACCAGGTCAGCGGCATCGACCCCAAGGGCTTCGGCGATCCGGTTGAGCCACCCGATCGAAACCGTACGAGTCCCCGTCTCCAGTCTGCCGATCGTCTGCGGTGTAGTCGCCGGTCGGCAGGCTCTGGCCACGTCGTCGAGCGTCATTCCCCGGGCACGTCTCACTTCGCGAATCCGGGTAATCATCAGTGTCTCCGTCGGACTAGTTATAACCAATGAGGTTTTATCCTGTCCTACAGTTTCGCCGATGTGGCAAGCCCCCGCTCGAATCGAAAGCGGAGGAGCGGGGTTTGGCGCATCAGCGGAACGGAAGATTGCTGGAGGAACGCGGGCTCGATTGCGACGAGGCGCCGAAGTCGCGGTCCCGGCGGAGCAGGCCGGCTCGCTCCGTCACGGTCAACCTCGCGGAGTCTCCGCTTGGCTGGCTTCATTCACGGGGGCTAGTGAACAACAGGCAATTCGACGCGGGAGAGCGCCTGCGTGCTGACTGGGAACGGGCGCAGCTAGCGCCGCGGATCACCATGAAATGGGATGCCGCCCCGGCATCCGGACGCCGCGGAGGATGGACCGATGCTGTCGGTTTGAGCGGCTCTCAGCTCGACGCGAAGCGGCGCTTTCACGCGGCAATCGACGCCGCGGGCCCCGGCCTGGCCGACATATTGTGGCGGGTGGTCTGTGCCGGCGAGGGCATGCGCGAGGCGGAAACCGCCCTCGGCTGGCCGGCGCGAGCAGGCAAACTTGTGCTCACTCTGGCGCTCGATCGGGTCGCGGATTTTTACCGCATCGGATGAGGTTCAGCGGTGACCGCCGGCGCCCTTCTGGCCTTTCTTGCGGGCATTTGATCCCATCTCCGTCGACCGGCCCGTCATCTCCGCTTTCTTCGGCTTCATCTGCCGGTCGCGGATCGTCGGATCGTGCATGTTGCTCCTGGCCTTGTCCGAGCCGCTATGGCTGCGCATCGCATTTCTCCCATGCTATGCGTCCACAACGGGCAAGGCGGCGCCCTGTATCCGCCGTTCGACCCGCAGCCGGAGGCAGTTCGTCCATGATCCTGTTCGGAAGCACCCTGTCGCCCTTCGTCCGCAAGGTCGTCGCGTTCGCGACGGAGAAGGGCGTCGATTTCGAGCTGAAGCCGCGCGGCATCGGCGATTCCGACCCCGACTTCTGCAAGGCAAGTCCGTTCCGGAAGATGCCGGCGCTGCAGGACGGCGACTATTGCCTCGCCGACTCCAGCGCCATTTGCCACTACATCGAAGCCAAACATCCCGATCCGGCGCTGATCCCTGCCGAGGCCCGGGCGCGGGGACAGGTCATCTGGTTCGACGAGTTCGCCGATACGATCCTCTTCGGGTGCGGACAGAAAGTCTTCTTCAATCGCGTAGTCGCGCCTCGTTTCCTCAATCGCCCCGGCGACGAGTTGGTCGCTGAGGCAGCGTTGCGCGATGAGCTCCCGCCCATTCTCGACTATCTGGAAACGCTCGTCCCTGCGGACGGCGGCTTCTTGGTCGGCGAAAAAATCACCCTTGCGGACATATCCGTAGCCAGTCCTTTCGCGAACTTCCGGCACCTCGGCGTCGAGGTGGATGAAGGGAAGTATCCCCGCACCCGGCGCTATGTCGAAGCGATCCTCGACCGGCCAAGCTTCAAGCCGTTCGTCGCAAAGGAAGCGGCATTTCTGGAGCGAACAGCCGCGTAAGAATACGATTTCACGTATTTTTAACGCTGGTTTAACAGATGGATTGACGGCCCCTCCACTAACCCGCCGTTCCGATCGGATTGGCCGATCAAGCGGATATACGGGAGTGGCGAAATGAGGAAGGTAATGACGTTGATCACCGCCGCCAGTTTGGAGCCGGCGGAGTGGCTGCCCAGCCGCCAGTCGTTGTCACGGCAGCTCCGTTCAAGGTCGTCAGCTATGCCGATCTGAACATCTCGTCCGAGGCAGGACAGACCCGCCTGACGCACCGCATCCGGGCGGCCGCAAGCGACCTCTGCCTGGAAGACAACCGCGAGGAGGTGAAGGTCGCGGCTGCGCGCCGGACTTGCTTCGACACCGCTTACAACGGCGGACTGAAGCAGATGGAGATGGCGATTGCCGGCCGGCCAAACAGCGCGTTGGCCACCGCCACTCTGGTCATCAGCACTGCGGTAGTCGGCTGGGCCGGTACGAAGAGGGGCGCAGATTTGCGCCCCTTTTTCGTAGCGGCGGGTCTGCAACTCGGTCCGAATGTGATAAAGGACTCGCCCGTCGACCTGTGCGTGCCGAACTCAGTATTGAAACGCGACACTATATGGCAACGCCTGCCGAAACAGTCGTCCGGTTGAAAGCACCGGCATGCCTATGGCGCCTCGATTGCCGGGGCAGTTTCGCGCTTTGGGACGGGGACGGCCGCCTCGTCACGATCCGAGGCCGCAAGGCACGGGCCATTCTGGCTTATCTTGTCACCAATCCTCACGAACACGTCACTCGGGAACGGCTGATTCAGCTCCTGTGGCCTGACCGCGGCATGGCCCAGGCGCGTGGGAGTCTCCGGCAGTCCCTTGTCGAGATCAGGCGGGCCGCCCCCGGCGTGATCGCCAGCGACCACGAACATGTCTGGATCGACACGGCCCGGCTGGGCCCGGTCGAGATTGCGGACAATTGCTCGCCGACTGAGCAGCTGTTCGACGATCTTGACGGCATCACGCCCGAGTTCGACGACTGGCTGCGCTGCGAGCGGGCGACCGAGGCATCCGAAAAGTGGTCGCGGCTGCAGCAGTCGGTAGAGGACCGTCTGAAGCGCGGACGAGGCGCGTCTGCCCTTCCGTTGATCGAACGGATGCAGCGGATCGATCCATACAACGAAGAGTGGCTGCGACTGGCAATGCGCGCCGACGCACAGGCCGGGCACTCGGCCGGGATCCAGACTCGCTTCCGTGAGCTCGACGAACTGCTGAACCGGGAGCTGGGCGTTCCGCTGTCGCCGCAGACCGGGCACTCCACGATGAGCTCCTCCGCGATCTGGCGAGGCCTACCGCCGGCGTCGACATCGAAGTCGAGGAGACCATCGAAGCGCGAACCCAGAATCAGCCAGCGAACAAAGTCTGCAGCACCCCGCTCGGTCTTCCGCCTGCCCTCGCTTGTCGCTGCCGGGCTTGCTGCTCTCGCCGCCACATTGGGCCTGACGCAATCCGTACGGCCTGCCTCGGCGCAACCGAACCGCATCGCCGTGCTTCCCTTCCGAGCGCTGGACGGCGTCAATTCCGCTCTTGGCGGAAGGCATGGCCGATGAAGTGCTGAGCGATTTGTCCCAGCACGATGGCCATTCAAACCGTGGGTCGGACGTCTTCGTGGATGTTCAAGGACAAGGCTGACGGACTTGCGCCGCGTCGGGCGCAGGCTCGACGTGCGATACGTGGTGGAAGGCAGCGTCCGCCGGACCGGCAATGCGCCTTGCGGCTGAATGTCGCCCTGATCGACACGCGTGATGCGTCGACGCTCTGGTCCGGCCGGTATGCGTCGCCGCAGGCGACATCCAGCAAATCGAGGACGCGACCAGCGGCGGAATCTTGCAGCACTTCGGACTGCACGATGGACGAGGGCGGTCGGCGAACTGATCCGCAGGCTTACGCAATGTATGTTCGCGCAAAGGCGCTGATCCGCGAGCGCAACTGGCCCAAGATGCGCGAAGCGCGTGAACTCCTGGAAGAAGCGGTGCAAGATCGACCCCGGCTATGCGCCGGCCTGGGCGCAGCTTGCTGGTGCCATCATGGTTCGCAGGTCGAAAATACGTCCGACTACTCGAGCGGTAACGTAAGGGCGCAAAATGCTCGCGCCCTGATGGCAGCACGTAAAGCTGTCGCGCTTGATCCAGACCTCGCCGAAGCTCACCAGATGTTGGCGTTCGTCATCGGCTTCCATACGACCGAGGGGGCCGAGCCCATCTTCGCCATGCGCTTCAGCTCGATCCGCGCGAATCCTCAAACACTGTACTGGTGGGGAAATGCAGCAGCCCTCGCGGGAAATAGCCCTCTGCAGGAGCGGGCGGTCCGCGGGCCTTGGCGCTAGACCCCCTTTGGAGACGCCCCGCCGACGCCGTCGCGAGATTCGACCTCAACCACGGCCGTCGGGTCGAGGCCCATCGAATTGTGGAACGGCTTCGAGCACGCCGACCCGGATGCAGCGCTGGAAGTTGAAATGGGCTTGTTGCAGGAGGCAGGCGACCTTTCGCGCGTCGTCGAACTCGGAAGGGCGCAGGGAAACATCGCGTCTGTGCAGGGGTCTGCCGCCAAGATGAGTCTGGCCTGGTCGCACTTGGCCAGATGGGCTACGTACCGGAGGCATTGCTTATCGGCGGCGTTTCGACCGTTCGATCGGCTTGTTTCACCTGCGCAGGGTTCCCGACCGGCAGATCATTCTCGCGGAAACATTGGACCTAGTTGGATGAGCGAGGAAGCGTGAGATCTGCCAATCTATTCGGCGCTCGTGCTGGAATTGGCCAGAACGAACCGGCGCGCGACGATATTGCCGCGACTATTCGACCGGCCGAGGAGCGCGATCAGGCACCTGCAACGGATAGAAGACGGCGACCGGCTACTATCGCGCAATTTTGGCCCCAACCGTCGGCCGGTCATTGCACTCAAACGGGTTGAACCGGCACCGCGACGAATGCTCGACTTTTCGCACGCTGCCGACGAAGCGATTCGAGTTATGCTCGCCAAAGGCGGCGTTCCCCCTTCGACGCTGGCCGATATTGCCGCCAGCGAGGCTGTCCTTGGCCGCAGGGACAAAGCCCTGGCATTGCTCGAAAACGCGGTTTCCAAGGGCTGGTTCGCATATGATGGCTTGAGCTACCGGCTCGATGAAGTGCCCGGGCTGATGGATTTGCGCGACGACCATCGTTTCGAACGCCTTGTGCGGATTACAAACGGGCGGCGATGCCCGCGAACGGCGCGAGACGGAGGCTCTAGGGCTCATCTAGATGCAAGAAAGGCGCCGCGGCCGTGGGCAACGGCGCGGCGCCTTCCCGAAAGTTCAAGCGTCAGATGTTGCCGCTCGATCCTTCGATATCGCTGTCGCGATTTTCGGAGCGCTCTCTATCGCGCTCGATATCGCCCTGGTCCGACGCGCCCTGCCCTTGCTCGGCAAAGCCCGATTCCGGATTTCCGCCTTGCTGAAGGTATTCGCCGGGATCCTGGCCTTGGCTGCCGACGAAGCCGCCGCCGCTCTGGCCGGTCTCTTGCGAGCTGCCGGGTTCCGACCGACTGCCCTCGCTCAGGGTCGAGGTTTCCCCCTGGTCCTGGCTTGCCTGGCCCGTCGAGCTCTGGCCGCCGGTCTGGCCACTTTCCTGTTCGCTCAGACCCGGTTCCTGCGTGCCGAAGTCGCCCTTCTCGCCCAGCGGCTTCTGACCCTGCTGCTGGCCTTGCGGCTGCTGGCTCTGCTGATCGGACGGCTGCGAATTGTCGTTCTGCTGACCGAGTGGCTGCTGCTCGCCGCTGCCTTCGTTCTGATCGCGGGTCTTTTCGCGTTCGTCTTCCATACTCAAAAACTCCTTCACACACGCCCCGCACGCTCTGAATCGCCAAACATAGCGAAGGGTCTTGCCGTTCCCGGTGTTGGAGCCGGATTGCGACGAAACGACAGGCGCGAGTTCGTTTCCGCGACGAGCCGAAGTCCCGCCTAAAAACCCGGCCAAGAAAAAGGCCGCCGGATCGCTCCAGCGGCCTCGTTTCTTGATTGGCTGAGGTCGAGCTTACTGCTCGTCTTCGGCCGTTTCGGTCGGCTCGGAGGCCTCGGCCGGAGCATCAGTTGCTTCGGCGGGAGCGGCTTCCTCGACTGCTTCCGGAGCGAGCTCCTCGGCAGCCGGTGCAGCCTCTTCCTCGAACATCTGGGCGAGGACGTCCACGCCCTGCGCCTGAAGATCCGCCTCTTCCGGCGAGCGGGCGACGTTGACCTTGACCGTCACGGCGACCTCAGGATGCAGCGCGACCTTCACGTCGTGCACCCCGATGTTCTTGATCGGACGATCGAGAACGACCTGGCTCTTGGTGACCTTGGCCCCTTCGCCTTCCAGCGCCTCGACGATGTCGCGGGCCGAAACCGAGCCATAGAGCTGACCGGTGTTCGAGGCCTGACGGATCAGCTGAACCGTCTTGCCGTCGACGCCCTTCGCCGACTTCTCGGCATCCGTGCGACGCTCGGCGTTGTCCGCCTCGATCTTCGCGCGATTGGCCTCGAAGACCTTGCGGTTCGAACTCGTTGGCGCGGAGCGCCTTCTTGTTCGGCAGCAGATAGTTGCGCGCGAAGCCGTTCTTGACGTTCACGACATCGCCGATGCCGCCAAGCTTCTCGACGCGCTCGAGCAGGATGACTTCCATGTCGTCCCCTCCTTACTTCACGATATAGGGAAGCAGGCCGATGTGGCGGGCGCGCTTGATCGCCTTCGCCAGCTCACGCTGCTTCTTGGTGGAAACCGCGGTGATGCGGCTCGGGACGATCTTGCCACGCTCGGACATGAAGCCCTGCAGCAGGCGGACGTCCTTGTAATCGATCTTCGGGGCGTCCTTGCCGGAGAACGGGCAGCTCTTGCGGCGGCGGAAAAATGCACGTGCCATCGCTTAGGCCTCCATCTCTTCGGTACGGGGAGCGCGGTCACCACGGTCGCCACGGTCGCCGCGATCGCCGCGGTCACCACGGAAGCCGCCGCGGTCGCCATCGCCACGCGGACCGCGCTCGCGGTCGCGCTCGCCACGGCGCATCATCGCGGACGGGCCGGTCTCATGCTCGTCGACGCGGATGGTGAGGAAGCGGATGACGTCCTCGTTGATGTTGGTCTGACGCTCCAGCTCGGCAATCGCCGGGGCCGGCGCATCGACGTCGAGAGCGACGTAGTGCGCCTTGCGATTCTTGGCGATGCGATAGGCCAGGTTGCGAAGACCCCAGGTCTCCGTCCTGACGATCTTCCCGCCATTGTCTTCGATGATCTTGGTGGCGTTTTCCGCCAGCGCATCGACCTGGGCCTGGGCCAAGTCCTGACGCGCGAGGAAAACATGCTCGTAGAGCGGCATGCTTATTCTCACTGTTGGCCGATCGTTGACGTACCCCAGTGGCACGCCCCTCCGGCTGTCGTCCAAAAAACACTGGGGCACAGGCCAAGCCTGCACCCCATCGCGGGCGCCTATGGCGAAACAGGCCGCAAAAGGCAAGGTCGGTGGTGGCGAATGTTCCCAATGTTCGCGGTGACGAGCCTGCTTTCCGACATCTCCCATGCCTCGGAGAGCATCGGAAAAAGGCAAGCATCCAATGCCAAAGAACGGCGCCGCCGGGTTGCGGCTCGTTCAGCTTTGCAGGCAAAGTCCTATTTTGGAAGTGGCTGCGTCTAATGTCGGGAGGGCGGAAAGCGGACATACGCTTTCTCCGAAGCGTGTACCCCGCGACTGTTGAGTGGGATGGGCAGTGCACTGACTCTATCGTCTCATTCTCGATGCCAAGGGCGAAACTATGAAATACGATACCGACTTCTACGCCGAGCAAAGGGACGGGTCACTTAGGAGCGCCGAGCAGGTCGTTCCCTTCCTCGTCGGTCTCCTGAACCCGTCGTCTACCCTGGACATCGGTTGTGGCGTCGGAACCTGGCCTTCGATGTTCGCTCGGTCAGGCTGTCAGGCTCACGGCATGGATGGTTCTTGGGCATACGAAAGTAAGCTCGAGATACCGGCCGAGAACTTCACGCCATTCGACTTCATCAAAGCGCCGACGCCCTATGCCCCCGAGCTTCCGCTAGAGCGTTACGATCTCATCACAACATTCGAGTTCGCGGAGCACATTTTCGAAGAGTTGGCCGACCCGTTGGTCGACTTCATGTGCTCTAAGACCGACGCGGTGATCTTCGGTGCGGCCATCCCCCGCCAAGGGGGTACTCATCACGTCAATGAGCAGTGGCCGTCCTATTGGGCTCATAAATTCAAGCGCAATGGTTTTGTACCTTGCGACTTCATCCGCCCGACCTTCTGGAACAACCAGACGATAAGACCATGGTATGTCCAGAACACCGTGGGTTACTTTCGAGGATCGGTTCCCAAGAATGTTCGTGAAGCGGCGGTCGACGCGTGGGAGCGGAACAGCCCGCTTCCTCTGGTCCATCCTTCTTCTTGGGACTTTGTCCACGACCTTGCCGACCCGACCTTCAAGAACTTTACCCGGCAAGGCGAGGCCTTTGCCCGGAAAGCTGCCAAGAAAATCTTAGGCCGCTAGCTTTGGCCTCGTTGGGGCGGCTGGTGAATTGGTGGCGGCAGGGTTTGCTCCATCCTTAATGTCCGCAATGGGTCGAAAGCGGGCATTGGCGGCGCGGGTGAACATTCTCTCCGGATGCCCTCGCCGGGCAGTGTTGCGGACGTTATAGATTCGTCATGGCCACGCACCTTCGCCCCGTCGAACCCACGCCCGACCCGCTGGAGGACATGAGCCTGCCCGGCTGGCTCTATCACGACCCCGAGTTCTTCGAGGCGGAGAAGCGTGCGTTCCTGCGCGCCGCGCCGCAGGTCGTCTGCCACGAGAGCGAGATCGCCGAGCCCGGCGAATGGCGGACGATCGAATATCTCGGCGAGAGCGTGATCGTCATTCGCGGCGACGACGGCGAGATCCGGGCTTTCTCGAACGTCTGCCGGCATCGCGGATCGCGGCTGGTCGACGGAACAGGCGGCTGTTCGAAAGTGCTGACCTGCCCCTATCATGCGTGGAGTTATGCCCGAGACGGGCGACTGGTCGGCGTCCCCCATCGCCACGAATATCCCGGACTGCAGACTGAGAAGATGAGCCTCTTCCCGGTTGCGCTGGAGACCTGGCGCGGATTCCTGTTCGTCGCGCTCGAACCCGGAGCGCCGTCTGTCCACGAGATGATGGCGCCCTACGAGCACGAGGTCGCGGCCTATCGCTTCGAGGACCTGCAAGCGATCGGCAGAGTCACGCTCCGCCAGCGGCCGCTCAACTGGAAGACGATCGCCGACAATTATTCCGACCATCTGCACATTCCGGTCGGCCATCCCGGCCTGACCCGCCTCTTCGCCCGCAACTACAAGATCGAGGCGAAGGAACATGTCGACCGGATGGAAGGCGATCTGGTCGAGAAGATCTCCGAGAATCCGTCGGAGCGCGCCTACCAGAATCTCTTGCCGAAGGCAGATCACCTGCCCGCGACGCATCGCCGCAAATGGCTCTATTACAAGCTGTTCCCGAACGTCGCGTTCGACATCTACCCGGACCAGGTCGACTTCATGCAGTTCCTGCCGTTGAGTGCGACCGAGACCGTGATCCGCGAGATCAGCTATGCGCTTCCCGACGAGAGCCGCGAAATGCGCGCGGTCCGCTATCTCAACTGGCGCATCAACCGGAAGGTGAACGCCGAGGACACGGAACTGATAACCCGCGTCCAGCTGGGCATGCAGTCGCCGACCTATGTCGCGGGACCGCTGGGAACGAGCGAAGTCTGCCTGCGCAGCTTCTCGCGCAAGCTCAGGCGGATGATCCCGGAGGCGAGGCTGGAGTCAGCTCCTCCACCGGGCTGGAACCGGCTCGCGAACGCCGGTTAAGCCACCAGATCGGCAGGCCCAGCGCAATCAGGCCGAAGCCCCATAAAGTCGCCTTGAGCCCCGAGCCCCAGAAGAGGAACAGGGTGAAAGCTATTCCGATGATGGCGACCGGGATCGCCAGTCGAAGCTTACACGCAGCCAAGGCGGCGGCACCGTAAAGGACTAGCGACGAGACGGTCGAGAGCAGGAGCACGAAGGTGAATGCTTCGGCCATCGAACCGTTGTAGTTCGACCAGATCAACAGGCTCGCGACGGCCGATGAAAATATCTGCGCCCGAACCGGTGTCCCGACGCCGGTCGTAACTCCGAACCAGTCCGGAAAAACTCGGGCTCGGGCCATGGCCAGCGGGACCTCACCCGAGCAAAGCACCCAGCCATTGAGCGCGCCAAGCGCGCTGATCATTGCAAAGACGGCGATGACCATCCCTGCACCCTGCCCAAGCACAGGCGCGATGGCGTCCGCAAAGGGCGCATGGCTGCTGGCCGCAGCATCTGCAGGCAGGAGGAAGAGGACGGCGAAGCAGGCCGCCAGCGTGATCAGCCCCGCGATCAGGGTCCCGGCGACGGTCGAACGCGGAACCGTTCGCTTCTCGTCGACGACCTTGCCGACCGGCAGTGTCGCGCTTTCGAAGCCGAGCATCGCGAACATCGCAAGAGCGGCAACGCTCGCAATACCCCCGATGCTGACCGGTGTGGCAGCCTCACTCGCAGCATGCGTCCCGCCGGACAGGGCCCACAAAGCGACGCCGCAGACCGCAATCAGCGGCATGAGCTTCAGGACTGTAGTCAGGACTTGAACACCGCCAGCTGCTACCGCGCCGCGCGCGTTGATGAGGGTGAAGAGCCAAAGACAACCGATGGCGATGAATGGAGGGAGCGGATTGACCCCAAGGGCCGGGACAATCGCGCTCGCATAGCTGACCGCCGCGATCGCCAGCGTCGCAGTGGCGGTCCAGATCGAGATCCAGTAGCTCCACATGACCAGGAAGCCGGCCTCGGCCCCAAAGGCCGACCGCACATATTCGTAGGGACCGCCGGAAATGCGACCGGCCAGCCGGGCGAGCACGAATGCCAGGCATAGCGAGCCCCCGATAGCGATCGGCCAGCCGATAGCGTTGTTCGCCCCGAACGGCGCCAAGCTCGACGGCAACAGAAAGACGCCCGCCCCGACGATATTCCCCACGACGAGCGCAAGGCACATCCAGAACCCGAGCTGCCGTTCCGCTCGAGATGCCTCCATTCCCCTACTCCCCGTCAGGCTTGGCATCCTTGCGCCTCCGGCCTAGGCGGCGCGGGCAAACGCTAATGCATCAGGGGACAAAATGCGCGCATTCCTTTTTCCGGGCCAAGGCAGCCAGGCCGTCGGCATGGGGGCCGTACTTGCTGCAGCCAGCCGCGCCGCGCGCGACACATTCGATGAGGTCGACGAAGCGCTGGGACAGAGCCTGTTTCGCTTGATGCGGGAGGGGCCGGACGAGGACCTTCGCCTCACCGAGAATGCGCAGCCGGCGATCATGGCGCATTCGCTCGCGGTGTTCTCGGCGCTGACGAAAGAAGGCGGCGTCGATCTTGCGAGGGCCGCGAACTTCGTGGCCGGCCACAGCCTCGGTGAATATTCCGCGCTGGCGGCCGCCGGTTCTTTCGACCTCGCTACCACAGCCACGCTGCTCAAGCTGCGCGGGCAGGCGATGCAGCAGGCGGTTCCCGTAGGAGAGGGCGGAATGGCGGCGCTTCTCGGTACCGATCTCGCGCTTGCGCGCCGCATCGCCGAAGCTGCGGCGCAGGGCGAAGTATGCACCGTCGCGAACGACAATGACCCGAGCCAGGTCGTCCTGTCGGGACATAAGGGCGCAATCGAGCGCGTGGTCGAAATCGCGAAGGAAATGGGCGCCAAGCGCGCGGTGCCCCTGCCCGTCTCCGCGCCATTCCATTGCCCGCTCATGCAGCCAGCGGCCGACGCGATGCAGGACGCGCTAAGCTATGTGGTCGTCGACGACCCGCGTGTGCCCGTTTTCGCCAATGTGACCGCCTCGCCGGAAAGCGATCCGGACGCGATCCGCAGACTACTCGTTGAGCAGGTTACAGGCATGGTCCGCTGGCGCGAGAGCGTCATCAACATGGGCGAAGCGGGCGTCGAGGAATTCGTGGAGATCGGCGGCAAGGTTCTCGGGCCGATGGTGAAGCGCATCCTGCCCGATGCCAAGGTAACAAGCGTGATTTCGATCGAGGACATCGAAGCGCTCGCGAAGGAGATTGCATGATGTTCGACCTGACCGGAATGACCGCGCTGGTGACCGGCGCTTCGGGCGGCCTGGGCAGCTCCATCGCGAAGTCCCTCGCCTCTCAGGGCGCGCGCCTCGCCGTCTCCGGCAGCAATGTCGAGAAACTCGAGACTTTCCGAACAAGCCTGGGGGGCGATCACGTCGCTTTGCCCTGCAACCTGTCGGAGGGCGCTGCGGTCGACCAGCTCGTTCCGAAGGCTGTCGAAGCGCTGGGCGGCAAGCTCGACATCCTCGTCAACAATGCCGGCGTCACTCGCGACAACCTGCTCATGCGCATGAAGGACGAGGAGTTCGAGGACGTCATCCGCATCAACCTTGAAGCCGCGTTCCGCTTGATGCGCGCTGCGGCGAAACCGATGATGAAGGCGCGGTTCGGGCGCATCATCTCGATCACATCGGTCGTCGGCGTCACCGGCAACCCCGGCCAGGCTAACTATGTCGCCTCGAAAGCGGGCCTCATCGGCATGACCAAGGCGGTAGCGCAGGAGCTGGCGAGCCGCGGAATCACGGTGAACGCCGTTGCGCCGGGCTTCATGGCATCGGCGATGACCGATGCACTGAACGACCAGCAGCGCGAGAGCATCCTTTCGCGCATCCCGCTCGGGAAGATGGGCAGCGGCGACGACATCGGCGCCGCAGTCGTCTTTCTCGCCAGCCGCGAAGCCGGTTACGTGACGGGGCAGACCCTTCACGTGAACGGCGGCATGGCGATGCTCTAGGCCTCAGGCAAAGGCCGGAGCGGCGTCTACCGAGACGTTAGTCGCGCGCCGACAGGCGAGCACTGCCAGAAGAAGCATCGAAATAGGCAGCAGCGGCAGATAGGCGAGCTCTGCCGCCTGGCGCCCGAACCAGGGCGCAACCCAGATGTAGGCGAGCGCCGCCTTCTCATAGTCACGGAACGTCGTCCTTCGCGCCTCCGCATAGAGGAAGACCGCGCCAAGCCCGACGACCGTCATGTCGTAATCGAGCAGGTAAGGCGTCGACAGGGCGATTGCGGCGCAAGCGACCGCGCACAACACGAAAGGCGATGCCGCACGCAGGCGCCAAAGCAAGGCCATGCCCGCGGCTGCTCCCATCGCCTGCAGCAGGTACGAGAAACCGAGCGGCGCTCCCCAATTCCGCGCCATGGAAAAGAGGCTCGCGCTCTTGTGATAGCCGACCGACCCTTCTTCCATAAAGCGCCGCGGAAGCGAGGCGCTTTCGAGGAAGGCGAGCCAAGCGCCGGTGCCCCATAGAAGCAGACTCACACCCACGAGGATTGCGGACACGAGCAGCGATGCAATGAGCGCGCGCCAATTCCTCGTGAACAGCAGCAGCGGCGCAACCTGGAGCGCCAGCTGCGGCTTGCAGGCTAGCGCGCCGAACAGGCCGGCGCGACCCGCCCGCCCGCGGGCCAGCGCCAATAAGCCTCCCCCAAGCAGCGCCGAAGTCAGGAAGGCATTCTGCCCATGCCCAAGCACCATCGGCGTGAGAGGCGATGCAAGGCAAACGAGGACCGCCAGTCGATCCCTGAGGATAGCGTTCAGAACCCAGACTATCAGGGCCACGCTCAACAACTGCCAGATGAGCAGCGCAGGTAGATAAGGCAGTGCAGCGAGCGGTGCCGCAACGAGCAGGAAAACAGGCGGATAGACCCAGGCGGTCGCGAAGTCGGACCCCACATGCGTCGCCCGTATCGCGGCGTTGAGCGTTTCGAGATCCCAGGCCGCCGCGGGATTGCCGCCATTGGCGATCCGGCCCGCATGCCAGAAGGCGGAAAAGTCCGTCCCGATCGGCTGCCCGAACGGATCGAGGGTCCCCTCGCCGGCCAATGCAAGGAATGCGAGCATCGCCGCGCCAAGGACGCCGCTGATTACCGCGATCACACGTACGCGGCTGGCCGTCAGCCAAACGCCACTCGCCAACATTTCCACGCACAGCTCCGGTCAAATGCAACACGAACCGAGCGATCGGAGACTTACCCTCACAATCCTTGTCGTTCCCTAAACGCCACCTATATCGCCCCCGAAATCAACATTTCGGCCGCCTGAACGGGGTCGAAGAGGGGCAGTAAAAGAGAGGGACTTAGACATGGCCAAGGTCATTGGCATCGACTTGGGCACGACCAACAGCTGCGTTGCCGTGATGGAAGGCGGCAAGCCCAAGGTCATCGAAAATGCCGAAGGCGCGCGCACGACCCCGTCGGTCGTCGCTTTCACGAAGGACGGCGAGCGCCTCGTTGGGCAGCCGGCGAAGCGCCAGGCGGTCACCAACCCGGACAACACGGTTTTCGCGGTGAAGCGCCTGATCGGCCGCCGTTTCGACGATCCGATCACCAAGAAGGACACCGAGCTCGTCCCCTACAAGATCGTCAAGGGAACGAACGGCGACGCATGGGTCCAGGCCGGCGGCAAGGACTATTCGCCCTCCCAGATTTCCGCCTTCATCCTGCAGAAGATGAAGGAAACCGCCGAGGCCTATCTCGGCGAGACCGTCACGCAGGCGGTCATCACCGTTCCCGCCTACTTCAATGACGCCCAGCGCCAGGCGACCAAGGACGCCGGCCAGATCGCGGGCCTTGAAGTGCTGCGGATCATCAACGAGCCAACCGCGGCCGCGCTCGCCTATGGCCTCGAGAAGGAAGAGGGCAAGACGATCGCCGTCTACGATCTTGGCGGCGGCACGTTCGACATCTCCGTCCTCGAAATCGGCGACGGCGTGTTCGAGGTGAAGTCGACCAACGGCGACACCTTCCTCGGCGGTGAGGACTTCGACGCCCGCATCGTCAATTTCCTCGCGGACAAGTTCAAGCAGAAGGAGAATATCGACCTTCGCACCGACCGCCTCGCGCTTCAGCGGCTCAAGGAAGCTGCGGAAAAGGCGAAGATCGAGCTGTCGTCCGCCCAGACGACCGAGATCAACCAGCCGTTCATCACCGCCCGCATGGAAGGCGGAGCGACGACCCCGCTCCACCTCGTGGAGACGATCACCCGCGCCGACCTCGAGAAGCTGGTCGACGATTTGATCCAGCGGACCATCGAGCCCTGCAAGAAGGCTCTGAAGGACGCCGGGCTGGATGCGAAGGACATCGCTGAGGTGGTTCTCGTCGGCGGAATGACCCGCATGCCGCGCGTGCGTGAGAAGGTGAAGGAGTTCTTCGGCCGCGAGCCGCACACCGGCGTGAACCCGGACGAGGTCGTCGCAATGGGCGCGGCGATCCAGGCAGGTGTCCTGCAGGGCGACGTCAAGGACGTTCTCCTGCTCGACGTGACCCCGCTGTCGCTCGGCATCGAGACTCTTGGCGGCGTGTTCACCCGGATGATCGACCGCAACACGACCATCCCGACGAAGAAGAGCCAGGTCTTCTCGACCGCCGAGGACAATCAGAACGCGGTGACCATCCGAGTCTTCCAGGGCGAGCGCGAGATGGCTGCGGACAACAAGGTGCTGGGCCAGTTCGACCTGGTCGGAATCCCGCCTGCCCCGCGCGGCGTGCCGCAGATCGAGGTGACGTTCGACATCGACGCCAACGGCATCGTGCATGTGACCGCGAAGGACAAGGGCACCGGCAAGGAGCAACAGATCCGCATCCAGGCCTCCGGCGGTCTCAACAATTCCGACATCGAGAAGATGGTCCAGGAAGCCGAGCAGTTCGCGGAAGAGGACAAGAAGCGCCGTGCGGCGGCGGAGGCCAAGAACCAGGCCGAAAGCCTTATCCACACGACCGAGCAGCAGCTTCGCGAACATGGCGACAAGGTCGACGCTTCGGTGAAGACCGAGATCGAAACGGCCCTGGCGGAAGCCAAGACCGCGGTCGAAGGCAATGATCCGGAGCAGATGACCGCCAAGACCAATGCGCTCGCGCAGGCGGCGATGAAGCTCGGAGAGGCCATGTACAAGGCGCAGCAGGGCGAGACGGAGGCAGCCGCTGGAGCGGATGCGGAAACGTCTTCCGCCCAGCCCGATGAGGAAGTCGTCGACGCGGAATTCTCCGAGGTCGATGACGAGAACAAGGGCTAAGGTTCGGTGCCGGCTGCCCGCCAGCCGGCATCAACCGCGCGTACCGGGGACGTGTGAATGGTGGAGCAGGATTATTACGATGTACTCGGCGTGCAGCGAACGGCCGGCCCTGATGCGATCAAGGCCGCCTATCGCAAGCTTGCCAAGGAGCATCATCCTGACCGACACAACGGCTGCAGCGAACGCGAAGCGCAGTTCAAGGCGATCAACGAAGCCTATGACTGCCTGAAGGACCCGCAGAGGCGCGCCGCCTACGACCGCTTCGGCAAGGCGGCGTTCCAGAATGGCGGCGGCGATCCGTTCGGCGGCGGCGGCGGGGGCTTCGAGAGCTTCTCCGACATCTTCTCCTCGATCTTTGGCGAGTTTGCCGACCGGCAGAACGCTCACCAGAACCCCGCGCGGGGCGCCGACCTTCGTTACGACCTCGAACTCAGCCTGGAGGAATCATTCTCCGGTACCGAGGCGAACATCACCGTCGAGGCGCTCGCGCAGTGCGAGAATTGCGGCGGTCGGGGCTGCAGCAACACAACCGACTGCGCACGAACATGCGGCATGTGCGGCGGCGCCGGGCGCGTCCGCGCGCAGCAGGGCTTCTTCATGGTCGAGCGCGGCTGCCCGACCTGCCGAGGAAGCGGCGAAGTCATCGCCGATCCATGCCACGCCTGCGAGGGCGAAGGCCGTGCACTCAAGCGCCGCAAGATCACCGTGAAGATTCCGGCCGGCGTCGACGAAGGCACGCGCATCCGCGTTGCCGGGGAAGGCGAATCCGGCGTTCGCAATGCGCCGAGCGGCGACCTCTACATCTTCGTCCACATGAAGCGGCACCCCGTCTACTCGCGAGAGGGCACGACTCTCATCGCCGAATGCCCCGTCACCTTCACGACGGCGGCGCTTGGCGGCTCGATCAGCCTGCCCGGCATCGACGGCAACACAATCGAGCTGAAGATCCCGTCCGGCATCCAGTCGGGCGAGCAGCTGCGCCAGCGCGGCTCGGGCATGAGCGTTCTCAACGGCCGTGGCCGCGGCGACCTGGTGGCACGCGTGCTGGTCGAGACGCCGACCGGCTGAACTCCAAGCAGAAGAAGATCCTGGAGGAATTCCGCGAGACGGAGACGGGCGACGAATGCCCCGCCTCCAAGAGCTTCTTCAGCCGTATCCGGGATATGCTGGGCGGCTAGGCCGCGTTTCCGAACACCCGCTCGAAGATCGTGTCCACTTCCCTGAGATGGTAGTCGAGGTTGAACAGGCCATCGAGCTGCTCGGCGCCAAGGTGCGCCGAAACCTCGGGATCGTTCTTCAGCAGGTCGAGCAGCGAGAGCTGTCCGTCCGATTCCCACACCTTCATCGCATTGCGCTGAACGAGTGCGTAGGAATCCTCGCGGCTGAGGCCTGCCTGCGTCAGCGCCAAAAGCACGCGTTGCGAATGGATCAGGCCGCCCATGCGATTGAGGTTCTTTTCCATCCGCTCGGGATAGACGAGCAGCTTCTCGACGACGCTCGTGAGCCGCGCGAGCGCGAAGTCGAGCGTGATCGTCGCATCCGGCCCGATGAACCGCTCGACCGAAGAGTGGGATATGTCCCGCTCATGCCACAAGGCGACGTTCTCCATCGCCGGGATGGCGGCGCTCCGGACCATCCGCGCGAGGCCTGTCAAATTCTCGGTCAGGACCGGATTGCGCTTGTGAGGCATTGCCGAGCTGCCCTTCTGCCCGGGCGAGAAATATTCCTCCGCCTCGAGCACTTCGGTGCGCTGCAGGTGACGGATCTCGACCGCCAGCCGCTCGATAGACGAAGCGATCACGCCCAGCGTCGCGAAAAACATCGCATGACGGTCGCGCGGAATGACCTGGGTCGAGATGGGCTCGGGCTTCAAGCCAAGCTCCTTCGCGACATGCGCCTCCACTTCCGGCCTCACGTTGGCAAAGGTGCCGACTGCTCCGGAGATTGCCGCCGTCGCGATCTCGTCGCGCGCCGCGATCAGCCGGCTCCGGTTGCGGTCGAACTCGGCATAGGCCTGCGCAAGCTTCAACCCGAAGCTCGTCGGCTCCGCATGGATGCCATGGCTCCTGCCGATGGTCGGTGTCAGCTTGTGCTCAAACGCTCGCCGCTTCAGCGCCGTGAGCAGGGCGTCCAGATCCTCAAGCAATAGGTCGGCCGCCTGCTTCAGCTGCACGGCGAGCGCCGTGTCGAGCACGTCGGAGCTCGTCATGCCCTGGTGAAGCCACCGCCGTTCGGGACCCAGTTTCTCGCCCGCCCAGGTCAGGAAGGCGATCACGTCATGCTTGGTGACCGCTTCGATCTCGTCGATCGCGGCGACGTCGATCTCGCCAAGCACGTCGCGGTCGTAGGCGGCGCGGATCGTCGCGGCGTCCTCGGCGGGGATCATGCCCACCCTCCCCATTGCCTCGGCGGCAAAGACCTCGATCGCGAACCAGATGCGATAGCGATTTTCAGGCGACCAGATGGCCGTCATCTCGGGACGGGAATAGCGAGGAACCATGGGCCGGGCGGCTAGCAGAGCCGCCGCATTGCATCAAATCAGCGTGATCGCAGGCGCCGGCCCGCTCAGGCGCTCCTGGCGACGAGCACGCAGCCAACTACGATCAGCATGGTCCCTGTCAGCTTCAGCGGCGTCACGGCTTCCTTCAGGATGACGGCGGCGAAGAGCATCGTCAGGACAAAGCCGAGGCTGACGAAAGGGTAGGCGATCGACAAGTCCGCCTCCGACAGCGCCCACAGCCATAGGACGATGCTACCCAAATAGATGGTCACGCCGGCCCACAAGACGGGCGTGCCTATGACGGCTTCCACTGCATTAATCACCCCGGCCGCGATCGCTTCCTTCAATTGCGCGCGCTCAACGGCGATCTTTAGCGCGATCTGGCCAACTGCGGACATCGCCACGGCCGAGATGATGAGGCCGTACACCTTGAGCTGCATCGTCACCTACCCCGGGATCAACTCGCGCTGCGCGACATCTGTGGTGGTCTTGCGCGCGTCAGGGACGCGATTCCAGCCTGACGGCCTTATATGCCCCGTTTTCATACAGAATTGCGCCCGGCCATGGCGTCTCGCGGTCGATCACCGCGAACGGCGCATCGAACTCGGCCGAAAGCTGCGCCAGCTGCTCGGGCGTGATAGACCGGTAATTGCGCTCCAGCCCCTGCAGCGCCACGAAGCCGCCGCCCGGGGCGTCGCCATAGACGACGCGAATGCGGCGACGCCATTCGCGCATGGCGTCCTCCTGAAACGGAATGCTGGTCCAGTCGACCACGATCGGTCGCTCCGCCAGAAGCCGGAAAGCCTCGAATTGCGGCGGCGTGATCCAGACCGCCCCCGGCGGGGTGTTCGCCTTGACCCAGCGTGCGATGTCGGCGTCGTCGCCCTTGACGTCGGCCCATTGATAGGTCGGCTGGAAGATATCGCGGTCGACGAGGTTAAGCTCTCGATTGAACCAGCCGAAGGCGATCAGCGACAGGGTCAGCGACACTGCGATTGCGGATCCCGGAACCTGGGCGACCGGCGCCAGATAGAGCAGACCGATGCTGAGGCCGGCGAGCGCGGCGCGCACCGCCTCCTCACGCGCGCCGATCTGAATCGTCACGCCGGCAACGGCGACCAGCAGGACGGCAGCAAGCGCGATCTCGGCTCGCCTGCCGATCGGCATCCTTTCGGCCAGAAGGACGGCAAGAGTAACCCCGAGCATGACTAGGGGCTGGGCCGCGCCGGTCGCGACCAGGACCGCGAACGGAGCGGCCATCAACAGCGGCCGCCCCGTCGAGAGCCAGCGGCCCGCAACGGCACCGAACAGGACGAAACCAGCCCACTTCACTACGAGAAGCGCTCGAAAGATCTGCGCCGACGCTGCCATGCGGTTATGCAGGCCGTCGACCAGGACGAAGCTTGCCGCGCACAAAGCCAGGACGATCGCCGTTGCGAAGAGCAGGCGAGTGCGCAGAACCGAATGCTCCACGATTCGGCGGGACTGAACGACCAGCACCGCCACCGCCGCGATGAATACCGCCAGCTGCAGATAGTGGGACAAGGGGAAGGTGGTCGCGAGATAGTGATGCGGGGAACGAAACGTCATGAAGATCGAGAAGAATTCCTCCGACGAGAGCGGAACATCTCGCGTCGACATCCCGGGGAAGACCCAGGCGGCGAACAGGAGCCCTGAGAACAGCGCGCCGGACGGGATGTAGCTCAGCAAGCTGCTGAACCTCTTGCGCCCTACGAGGTCGGCCCCTGCGCAAGCTGCATAGGCGATCATTGCAGATTGCGGGCCAATCAGGGGATGAAACAGCGCAGCCGTGAAGAAGGCACCGACGGCGGCGTAGCGCCTGCCATCGGTGAGCCAGACGAAGCCGAGGAGACTCAGCGGAACGGCCAGGCTGGCCGGCTGGAAGCTTTCGTACCTGAGGTAGGCGGCCAGACCGAGCGGGAAGCTGCTGTTCGCAACCGCCAGGGCGGCGGCAATCGCCGCGCCGGCCGCGGTAGCTCCCAGCCGGGTGCGTGTAGCCGCGAAAGTCACCAGAACGAGGGCCAGGTTCGCCACACAGGTCAGAAGAAGGACGACGACCGGCAGCGGCGCGATTCTCGTCAACAGGCTGAGGAGCAACGAATAATAATAACGCGGGCCGAACGTGGCGGCACTGTCGGTGTAAAAGTCGCCGACAATGAAATTCGGATCGCGAAGCCGCTCTACGATGGGGAATTGTTCAACCTGATTGCCGAGGCCGAATTGATAGCCGAGCAGAGGCAGTGCAGTGAGCACTGCAAGCAGCGTGATGTCCCGGCTGCTGAGGTCGAGCCTTCTCCGCATCGCAGGTTTCTCTTCAGCTAAAATCGTGAAATGATTTCCCCAGGGACTAGGCTAAGGGGGTGGGACGTTTTGACAAGTCGCCATGCTGCGACGATTTTCCTGACCGGATCGAGTGGCTTCGTCGGCAGCAGCCTCCAGCGGAGTCTGGTGGACTGGCAGGTCGTTTCCGTCGCGCGTGGAGAACCAATTCCGTCCGGCGACAGCTCGCAGCCTGCCATTGTCGTTCACGCTGCCTGGCCCGCCGGCGACGCCGCTTCATGGGCGCCCTTCCGCGACTGGTCGCTGCGGCTGCGGACGAGCGCGGCTGAGCGCGGCGCCTGGTTCGTCGGGCTTGGCAGCGGCCTCGAGGCGCATGCCGCTCATCCCGGCCTCAAGGAGCCATACAGCTCCTATGCGTTGCGAAAGCTCGAGCTGCGGAAGCGCCTGGTCGAGATGGATCCGGAGAGGTTGGCCTGGATCCGCCTGCATTTCATGTTCGGCCCCGGAGAACGTCCCTATCGCATAATCCCTTCTGCCATCCGGGCGGCACTGAAGGGCGAAGAATTCGTCTGCGGCTCGCTAGACCGGAAGCGGCGCTGGCTGCACGTCGACGACCAGGCCCATTACCTCGCAAGGTTTCTGGAAGCGCCGCAATCGGGCGCGTGTGACATCGCTGGCCAACAAGATGTTTCATTCCGGGACTTGCTGACGCTCGTTGAGGATGCAGTGGGTCGAAATCTGCGATTTCGAGAAAGCGATGAACCGGCGCCGGACTCCGAGATTTCCGCCATTCTTCCGCAGCGGATGTCACCATTTGTGCCGACCGATGCGGGCACTCTCGATACCCTGGCGAAGCGGCTTCGAGCGTATGCCGAACGCATGGCTGATGAATCGACAAGAGGTTAGCGGGCGATTACCAATTCACTGCTGTGTCGAAGGTTAATCGAATCGAGGCATGCAGGCTTTGCGGCGGCGTCTTGTCCGACATCGCGCTGTCGCTCGGGGAGCAGCCAATTTCGAACCGCCTGCCGCGGGCGGAGAAGCGCGGCCTGGCACTCGCAGCCGCTCCGTACCCGCTGGGGATCGTCATTTGCGATGATTGCGCGCTGCCGCAACTGGCGCATGATCTCGCCGCTGAAGAGAATTTTCACGACGACTACACCTACGTGTCTGGGGCGTCATCGACATGGGTCGGTCATTGCCGGGAGTATGCTGACCAACTCATCGAGGAATTCGGCCTCGGACCTGACGACCTAGTCGTCGAAGCCGGCTCAAACGACGGCACGCTGCTGAAGTTCTTCGCGGCTCGCGGCGTTCAGGTGCTCGGTATCGAGCCCTGCGGCAATGTCG
This sequence comes from uncultured Alphaproteobacteria bacterium, assembly GCA_963829625.1. Taxonomy (GTDB): domain Bacteria; phylum Pseudomonadota; class Alphaproteobacteria; order Sphingomonadales; family Sphingomonadaceae; genus Sphingomicrobium. The sequence goes on from CAWHJH010000012.1 coordinate 61,072, forward strand.
CCGCGATCGCGCGCAAAGGTGGCGTGCCTACGCTAACCGCCTTCTTCAACATGGAGACTGCGCGGGAAATCGCCGAGCGTTACGGCCGGCCGAAATTGTTTATCGGCAACAATGTGCTTGCACATGTTCCCGATACCGACGGTTTCCTGCAGGCTGCGCGCGAGCTGGTCATCGACGACGGCGCCCTGTGCTTCGAGTTTCCGCACTTCACGCGCATCCTGACCCACCGGTACTTCGACACCATCTACCACGAACATTATTGCTACCTCGGCGTCGGACCGTTGGTGAAATGGGCGCAAACGCACGGAATGACAGTTGCCGACGCCCAGCCGCAGTCGACGCACGGCGGTTCGCTGCGCCTGTTCATGGAACGGCAGGGTCGTACGCCCGATGCTTCGGCGCAGGCTCGGATCGACGATTGCCTGGCCGAGGAAGCCGCGCTTGCCGGCGTGGCGCCCTGGCACGAGCTGGGCAGCTGGCTCGACGACTGGCGATCCCGCTTCCGCGGGACCGTGTCGGAATTGCGGCGCACGGGTAAGAGCGTGGTCGCTTACGCTGCCGCATCAAAGGCGACCGTGCTCAGCAACTATCTTGGCCTCACCATCGACGATGTTGCCTGGTGCTGCGATGCCAGCCCGCTCAAGCAGGGTCGGCTCATCCCCGGCTCCAACATCCCGATCGTGCCGCCAGCGGCGCTCCGGGACAATCCACCGGACGCGATTATCGTTTTCGCATGGAACATCATGGACGAGATCGCCGACGTCGTCGCTGCGAACGTGGTCAAGCAGACGCTGCTTATTCGCCCGCTCCCGGAGATCGAGGTCCGGACCGCGGGAATCGGGTGATGCGCAAGCTCATCTCCGTCATCTCGCCGGTCTACAACGAAGGCGCCGGCCTCCAGACTTTTTATGACGAGATGTCGCGCGCGCTCGCGTCGGAGAAGTTCGCCGAATATGACGCGGAGGTCCTGCTCGTCGACAATGCCTCGACCGACAATTCACAGGCATATCTTGAGGAAATCGCCGCGAAGGACAGCCGCTTCAAGGTGATCTTCAATGCGCGCAACGTCGGCATCTTCCTCTCTGCGTTCAACGCCCTCGAGTTCGCCCGTGGCGACGCAGTCTTCCTTCTCGTTCCATCCGACCTCCAAGACCCGCTCGACCTGATGGATCAGATGATCGGCAAGTGGGAAGAAGGCTATGTGCTGGTGGCCGGGCGCCGTCTGCAGCGGGACGAGAGTGGATGGTTGAGGGGCCTGCGCAACTGTTTCTATCGCATGATGGAATATGTCGCGGACCAGAGGATGGAGCCGGGCGTCGGCGAGTTCCAGCTGGCCGACCGCCGAGTCGTCAATGAGTTGCTGAGCATTCCCGACGCCGCGCCCTACATGCGCGGCATGCTCGCAGAGCTCGGTTACAGGCCGTACATCATCGACTATGTCTGGCGCAGGCGGGAATGGGGCAAATCGAGCTTCAGTCTCGCTAAGCTGGTCCGCACCGCATACGACATGATCTTCTCGTTTTCGCGGCTTCCGCTGCGACTGATCATGATCATGGGATTCCTGATTGCCGGCCTCAGCCTGCTGTTCGGCCTGTTCCAGATCTCATTGATGCTCATATCCGGCAGCGTCGCCGGACGAGGCATCATGACCATCATCGTCTCGCTCTTCTTCTTCTCAGGCATCAACGCGGTGTTTCTCGGCATCATCGGCGAATATGTCGGCCGCATCTATCACCAGACGCGCTACGGCCGGCGCGTCGCCGTGCGGCGTCTGCTGAACTTCGCCGATGAGGAAAGCCCGTCGCGGCAGCAAATCGACGGCAGGGACGCGTTGAAACTGCCTACGGGGTCCCAAACCAACAATGGAGCCGATCCATTGGTCGTACGAGAGCCGCCGACGCGCGGCAGGCGCTCATCCGATCGCCCGCGCGCTTCCATCTGATCGGGCTATGAGCACCTAAACGGTCGCGCTTCACATCAGCCCCAGCGCGCGGAGGCTCGACCGGCCCTGCGAGCCGACGATGATGTGGTCGTGCACCGTCACTTTCATGTGCCGCCCCGCTTCGGCCAGCTCACGAGTCAGCTTCACGTCCGCCTGGCTCGGCGTCGGATCACCGCTCGGATGGTTATGAACGACAATGATCGCGGTTGCGCCATGCGCCATGGCGCGCTTCATCACTTCGCGAACATGCATCGATGCCTCGTCGACGGATCCGCGCCACATCGCTTCGTTGGCGATCAACATGTTCTTGGCGTTGAGGAACAGGACCCGCACTTCCTCCACGGGCGAATGGGCCATCGCCGCCTGCAGATAATCCTGCAGCGCGTCCCAACTGGAAAGCACGGGCCTGCCATCCAGCCGCGTTTCCAGCAACCGCAATGCGGTCGCCTCGGCGATCTTCAGAGCCGCAACCACGCCCTCACTGAGACCTTCCCGCTTCAGCGTTTCCGCGTCGGCCGCAAGCAGCGGGCCGATGCCACCAAACTGGGCAATCAGCTTCTTCGCCTGTGCCTTCGTGTCTCGTCGAGGGATGGCGAGCGCGAGCAGATACTCGACGAGCTCATGGTCGAGGAGCGCCTTCGGCCCGCCTTCGAAAAGGCGCCGGCGAAGTCGGGCCCTATGCCCTGACGCGTCACACGGAAGCTCCCCCATCCTCTGTGACTGCTAGGCGACAAGCATGCCCTGTTGCAACGGCGCGTTCATGCCGCCAACGGAACGGCCCTGTATCGGGAGGGTTTGGTAACGCCGATGGCTGCTCGGCAGAGTGATGAAAGCGGTAGTTCGGACGGAACTGTGATCGTGCGCCGCCGCGACCGGTGGCGGCGCGGGGCGGCGATGGCCCTTCTCGCAATCCTGGCCCTCTTCCTTGTCCTCATCGTGACCGTGTGGATCGCTCGCCGGCCCATCGCGACGGAAGTGCTGCAGAGGCAGTTCGAGCAACGCGGCGTCCGCGCGACCTATCAGCTCGAACGCGTGGGCCTTCGCACGCAGGTCGTGCGCAATCTGGTTATCGGAGATCCCAGGAATCCGGACCTGATCGCCCGCTACGCACTCATCCAGGTGCGCTGGACGCTCTCGGGCAGCGTGAGCGTGTATCGAATCGTAGCGCGAGGCGTCCGCCTGAGGGGCCGCGTCGAGCAGGGCAAGGTGGTCTGGGGCGAGGTCAGCAAGCTCCTTCCGCCGCCGTCCGACAAGCCGTTCGCTCTGCCCAACATGGTCCTGGACGTCGCCGACAGCAGCATCGGCCTTGAGACCCCCTTCGGCAAGCTTGGCTTCGCGCTCACCGGCACCGGCAATCTGACGGGCGGTTTCAAGGGCCATGTGGCCGCCGTCAGCCCGCGCCTCGACATGGGCCGCTGCAGCCTCGACGGGATGCGGGCCTACACCGCAATCCGGGTTACGGCCCGACGCCCTCGCATCGACGGTCCGTTCGTCGCGAACCGCTTCGTTTGCCCGACAAGCAACCTGTTGATGGAAGCTCCGCGTTTCGACCTGAACACCAGCTTCAGCGAAAGCTTCACGAGCTTCGACGGCGGCGCCCAAGTCACGACGCAGCGCGTCATTGCCGGAGCCAACGGCCTCGCGGCAATGACGGGCAATGTCCGCTTCACCGGCACGCCCAAGGCGGCCTACGGCCGGATCGATGCCGCAGCGCAGCGCTCCAGGCTGGGCCCCATCTATGCCGAACGCACGCGCATCGACGGCCGCTACCTGATCGGGGCAGCGGCCGGCACGCTTTCGCTCGTCGCCGACTATTCCGCGCAAAATGCGGACCTCGCGCCGTCCGTTCTCGCGAGCGTCACCGCCCCGCTCGCCGCCGCGGACAAGACGCCGATCGGGCCGATCGCCGGCGCCATGAGCAATGCGATCCGCAGGTCCGCAAGCTCATTCGACGCTTCCGGCTCCATTACGATGGTGAACTTCCCGGGCGGAGGCGCGGCAAGGATCCAGACGGCGGAAGTCCGCGGCGATACCGGCGGGCGCGTCCGGGTGTCGGGCGGAGACGGGGTGACCTATTACTGGCCGTCCGGCCGCCTGCGTGTCGACGGCCTTATCGAGATGGCCGGCGGCGGCCTCCCGCAGGGCCAGGTGCTGCTGCGCCAGCCGCGCATCGGCGGACCGATGAACGGCGTCGCCCGCTTCGCGCCTTACCAGGCCGGCGCCTCTCGCCTCGCACTCGATCCGATCCGCTTTCAGGCGAGCGCGAGCGGAGCGACGAACTTCGACACGGTCGCCGTGCTCGACGGCCCCTTCCCAGACGGCAGGGTCCAGGCGTTCCGCCTTCCGTTGAACGGTCAGTTGGGACCGGCCGGCGCGTTCTCGATGGGCCGCGGCTGCATCGTCACCAGCTGGCGCTTCTTCCAGCTGCGCGATCTCCAGTTCGGCCCGACCCGACTGCCTGTCTGTCCGGTAGGCCCGGCGATCGTGTCGAAGCCTGCGAACGGCGATCTCCGCGTCGCGGCGCGGCTCAGCAATCCCCGCCTGGCCGGCCGGATTGGAAGCGCCCCTCTTCGCCTTGGCGCGGGCTCAGCGCAAATCGTCGGCGAGCAATTCTCGGCGGCGGACCTCGCACTTCGCATCGGGAAGACCGAAGCACCCGTCGCACTCGACGCCAAGCGTCTGCAGGGCACGTTCGGCGGCAGCGGAATCAGCGGAACATTTGCCGGAGGGCGATCGACCATCGGGGAAGTGAAGTTGCTGTTCAGTGAGGCTGACGGACGCTGGCGCTTCTACAACGGCGACCTGTCTGTGAACGGCGCGCTCAGCGTGTCCGACCTTACCCCCGAGCCGCGCTTCTATCCGCTGCGGAGCAACGACTTTCAGCTGACGTTGAAAGAGGATGACATTCGCGCGGGCGGAACCCTGATCCATCCCGGAAGCGGCACGCGCATAAGCGACGTCACAATTCGCCACGCGCTGTCTTCGGGTAAGGGCCAGGCGATTCTCGACGTGCCGGGCATCACGTTCGGTGAAGGTCTGCAGCCGGAGGAGCTCTCGCGCCTTACGGAAGGTGTCATCGCCCTCGTGCAGGGAACCCTCCGAGGCCGAGGCGAGATCAACTGGAGCAGCGGCGGCGAGGTCAGCTCCACCGGAGAATTCAGCACTGCGGGTATGAATCTCGCGGCGCCTTTCGGGCCGGTGACAGGACTGAGCGGTACGATTCGGTTTACCGATCTGCTCAACCTGGAAACGGCCCCGGGGCAGACGGCGAGCATCGCGTCGATCAACCCCGGTATTCTCGTCGAGAATGGCACGATCCGCTACCAGCTGCTGCCCGACCAGCTGGTGAAGGTGGAGCGCGGCGAGTGGCCCTTCATGGGCGGCCGCCTCATTCTTCGGGAAACGGTGCTCAATTTCGGCCGGCCGACCCCGAAGCGCCTGACCTTCGAGGTCGTCGGCTTCAACGCGGAGATGTTCGTCGACAGCTTCGGCTTCGAAGGGATCGACATTACCGGCACCTTCGACGGCGTCCTGCCCATGATCTTCGACGAAAATGGCGGCCGGATCGTCGGAGGGCGGCTCGATGCACGTCAGCCGGGCGGCGAGTTCAGCTATAACGGGACCAAGCCCAAGGCCGGGATTGCCGTCGGCCTCGCCTTCGACCTGCTCAGCAACATCCGGTATCAGCAGATGACGATCCGCCTCGACGGCGATCTTGCCGGCGAATTCGCGACCCGGTTCGAGATTGGCGACGTATCGCTCGGCAACCGCGGCGGCTTCGCGGCAGGCCTCGTCCGCAACGCGTTCAAGAAGGTGCCGCTCAAGGTGAACCTCAGCGTTCGCGGCCCCTTCCGGGCTCTGATCCAGATGGCCAAGGGCTTCAAGGATCCAACGGATGTGATCCAGCCGGTGCTGCCCTTCCCGCTCGATACGCCAGGCCTCGTCACCGAGACGCGCGTCATCCGCAAGGAGGAAGAGCAGCAATCGAACGTCCCGCCCATCAGCGAGCAAGTCGACGTGTCCACAACCCCCGAGCCAAGCGAGTGAACCCATGAAGAAAATGCGGAGAACGAAACTGCGGCTGTTCGCCGGTGCTGCGCTGGCGGTGCCGCTTGGAGGCTGCGTGACGGTGAAGACGCCGGACAAGCCGATCGAGATCAACCTGAACGTGGAGATCCGGCAGGAGGTGCTGGTCCGGCTTCAGCAGGATGCGCAGCAGCTGATCCAGCAGAACCCGGACGCCTTCCCGCAAACGCCCCCGAGGCCGTGATGAAGCGCTGGCTCGCGCTCTTCGCGATCGCTGTATCCGCAGCGGCCATTCCGGCCGCGGCGCCCTCGCAAGCATACGGCGAACTCGCCGCCGCGCGCCGTGCAGGACAGGTCGGCGAGCGCTACGACGGCTATCTGGGCATGGCGACGGCCGCTTCGCCGACGGTGCAGAGGCAGGTCAGCGCCATCAACATTCGCAGGCGCTCGCTCTACGTAGACCTGGCGAAGCGCAGAGGGGTCACTCCGCAGGTTGCCGGTTTTGCGACGGGGTGCGAGCTGCTGGTGCGCGTCCCGGTCGGGGAAGCCTATATGCTGCAGGACGGCGTCTGGCGCCGCCGCCAGGTTGGACAGGTCATCGCGCAGCCGAGCTATTGCGGCTGATCACTTGACCGGCGGGCGGGGCTCGAAAGAAGGGCGGTACTCGGGCTTCAGCCGTTCGATCATCGCCGCAGTGATCGGTAGCAGGATTTCATAGGGACCTTCGGCGTAGGGGCCAGCGACATACTGGTCGGCGATCACGTGGATGTGATCGAAGCGGCCGTTGCTATCCTCGTCGGACAGAAGGACCGTAACATCGTGATATTTCGGGCAATCGCCGAACAGATCGTCCGGCTGCACCGGCTCGCCGCGCCTTTTCTCCCGCTCGCGGTTCAGGAGGGTGCAGAATGGCTGGCGGATTGCGCCGGTCCAGCTCGTGCCCGGTTGCAGGAGGTCGGAAACCGTCAGTTCGCGCGCAAGCTTCCTGTCCCACAACAAGGATCCGGACCCGCTCGAACCGTGCGCGCCGCCCGTGAAGCCATAGACGCTGCTTTCGAGGCTCAGCAGCCGATCGGACTGTCCGGCTGTCTCGTAAGAGACCTGGGTCTCATGGGGGTGATAGTCATACCCCCGTCGACCGCGTTCCTCGCGGTCCTCCTTGGCACCAGATATCAACTCCGCCTTCGCCTTCTCCATATCTTTCGTGAAGCGAGCGACCAGCTGCGGGATGGCGGCGGCTTCGGCCGGCCAATCATATTTGAAACCGTAGAGGTCGGTGTCCTCCTCGGCTGAAAAGGCCGTAGCTGCGGGGGGCGCATCGGACTTTGAAGGCGTAGAAGAGGCGGATGCGTTCGACACGTCGGGCGCAGTCGTGTTCGCCTCGGGCATGGGCGCTTTCTCGCTGCACGCGGCGAGCAGGATTAGTACCGGGACGAGCGGCCTCATGTGGGCAAGCCTGACATGCGGCTTTGCGATAGCCAAGATGGCCGCAGCAGCGGTTGACTTGTCCCTACCCCCTTCATAAAGGGGCGGCGCCTAGGCGGCCTTGGTCGCCGCCATGTTTCTCGCCCTCTGCACACCCCTTGTCTGGCGGGGCGACGCATAGGGGAAGATCGTGGCGACGGACGAGACCGGGCAGGACCCAAAGCTTCCACCAGATGCAAGGCTCGAATTCGCTCGAACAGCGGCTCGGCCGGCTGCAGGAGGCGGAAGCGAAGCGGACGAACGTCGTACAGCCTGACCCTAATTATAGGATCGGGCAGTTGGTGTTAGGGCACCTTGTCGGGGCGCCCGCCGGTGGGTTCGTAATCGGGCTTGGACTGGACGCATTGTTCGGTACGCGGCCCGTGTTCATGTTGCTGCTGCTGTTCTTCGGTTTCGGGGTCGGCATCAGGAACGTGATGCGCATTTCGAAGACGCCGCCGGGACCTCCCGGGGCAAGTTCGTAAGAGGTAAGAGCGACGTGGCCGAAGCAGGCAAGATCGACCCGATGCACCAGTTCACGGTGGAACCGCTCGTTCCGCTGCAGCTCGGGGGCTATGACATCAGCTTCACCAACAGCTCGCTCTGGCTGCTGATCGCGCTCGCGCTGGTCGCCGGCTTCATGTTGATGGGCATGAAGCGGCAGCTCGTTCCCGGCCGCTGGCAGATGGCGGTCGAAGGGGTGACCGGCTTCATCGACGAAATGGTGAAGGTGAATATCGGGCCCGAGGGCAAGAAGTTCATGCCCTACATCTTCTCCTTGTTCGTCTTCATCCTGACCGCGAACCTGCTTGGCCTTTTCCCGCTCAGCATCATTCCGGGCCAGCACCAGTTCACGACGACCAGCCACTTCAGCATCACCGGCGTCCTCGCCGTGATGAGCTTCGCGATCGTCCTGATCGTCGGCTTCGCCCGCCACCGCCTGCACTTCTTCTCCCTTTTCGTACCGCACGGCACGCCGAAGGTGATGGTGCCTCTGATCGCCGGCGATCGAGTTCATTTCGTTCATGGTGCGCCCGTTCAGCCTGGGGCTGCGACTGTTCGTTGCGATGATCGCCGGCCACATCCTGATGGAAGTGTTCGGAAGCTTCATCGTCAACGGCTTCAATGGCGGCCCGCTGGGCTGGGGCGTCGGCGCCATCAGCTTCCTGTTCATTATCGGCGTGACCGCGCTGGAGCTGCTGGTGTGCGCGATCCAGGCCTACGTCTTCGCGTTGCTGACGACTTTGTACCTCAACGACGCAGTCAATCTTCACTAAGGTTCGAAAAGAGGAGTTTCACATGGATTTCGCTTCCGCACAGGTCATCGGTGCTGGTCTGGCCGCGATCGGCGTCGGCGCCGCCGCCATCGGCGTTGGCAACGTCTTCGGCTCGTTCCTCGAGAGCGCGCTTCGCAACCCGGCAGCCGCCGACGGTCAGCAGGGCCGCCTGTTCATCGGCTTCGCCGCCGCTGAGCTTCTGGGCCTGATCGCGTTCGCGGTCGCCATGATCATCCTTTACGCGCGCTGATCATCAACCGGCCGGCTCGTCCGGCCGGATGAATGGGACCTTCGATGCCTCAGATAAACCAGCTTCCCGACATCTTCTTCAGCCAGCTGTTCTGGCTGCTGGTGGTGTTTGGAATCATCTACTTCTGGATCGGACGCGGAATGGTTCCGAAGATCCAGTCGGTCGTGGAAGACCGCGACCGCAAGATTGCCGACGACCTCGCGGCCGCCCAGCGCGCCCGCGAGGAGGCGGAAGCTGCCGAGGAAGCCTATCGCGAGCGTATTGACGCGAGCCGTAGCGAGGCACTGAAGGTCGCGCAGGAAGCGAAGCAACAGGCGGCTCTCGATACCGAGAAGCGTCTGAAGACGATCGACGAAAAGATCGGCAAGCGCGTCGCCGAGGCCGAGGAGACGATCCGGGCCGCGGCCGACGCTGCTCGCCGCGAGCTTGAGCCGGTCGCGGCCGAAGCTGCGAGCGAGCTGGTGACAAAGCTCACCGGTCACAAGATCGCTGCCAGGGACGCTCAGCCGGCAGTTAAGGCGGTGCTCCATGGCTGAACCTCACACCGAGACCACCGCGACCGTCGAGCATGGCGCCGCGGCCGAGCATGCCGCCCCGGCAGCGTTCGGGCTGATCACGGCGCCGATGTTCATCGCGCTGGCGATGATCGCCGTCATCCTGTTCATGATCGCGAAGAAGGTGCCGACCGCGATCGGCAAGGCGCTCGACAGCAAGATCGAGGTCATCCGCAACCAGCTTGCCGAGGCGGAAACGCTGCGCAAGGACGCCGAGGCGCTGAAGGCCGAATATGAGGCCAAGACCAAGTCGGCTGACAAGGAAGCCGGGACCATCGTCGAGCGTGCGCGTCAAGAAGCCGAAGCGATCATTACCCAGGCGAAGCAGAATGCCGAAGCTTTGGTCGAGCGCCGTCAGCGCATGGCCGAGGACAAGATCGCTGCCGAGGAGCGCCACGCTTTGGATCAGCTCCGCGCGACGGCCGCCGACGCGGCACGTGCCGCGGCAGCGCGCCTGATCCGCGAACGCTTCGACGCGAAGAGCGACGAGGCGCTGGTCGGGGACGCCATCCGGGGCATCGGCAGCCGCTAAGGCGCCCTCCTCTTGCCGCAAGTTGCGCGGCATGGCACTCCGCAGATTATCGGGCGGTTAGCTCAGCTGGTAGAGCATCTCGTTTACACCGAGAGGGTCGGCGGTTCGAGCCCGTCACCGCCCACCATCTCCCCAATCAAACCACGGCGGCGCGCCCAACCTCAGCGAAATAGCGGCGCATTGCCTGGCTCGCTGCTGGCGACAGCTCCACGAACACGCGGCGGCCGTCGTGCGGGTCCGCGCGGCGGAGGAAGATGCCCTTGTCGGTCATCGTCTTGAGCCAGCGAAGCGCAGTCGTCGCGGGGACCGCGGCGGCGATGCACAGGCTGGAAACGGGCACTCGGAGCTGTGCAATCTCGGCCTGGAGCAGGTCGAGCAGCATGTCCCAGGCGGGATCGGCAAACAGCTCTTCCTCGAAGAAGCGACTTCGCAATCGCCGCGCCCGGATCACTGAACGCACCGTGTCGGCCGAAACAGGCGGGACCTCCGCGCCTGCCGCGACCGGCGCTGGCCGCTGCCTTTCCCCGGGCCCTGTCGAAAGCCGTGCGAGCGTTGACGCGATGCGGCTGACCTCGTCGCTGAGCTGGCGTAGGCGCTCGGTGCTGCGATCAGAGGCAATGTCCGAGAGTCGGCATTCCCGATGGATTCCGGACGTCGCGATGGCCAGCGCTGCTGCGCGCTCGGCTTCATTGCCGTCGATGACCAGGTCGACCGGCGCTCCGCCGATCCGGGAGAAGAGCAGGTCGACCAGATCCCGCGGCGCGGCGACCACGGCGGGATAGCGGCCATCGATCGCATCGCCGCACAGCTGATGCAGGAGGCTGTCCATTGCCGGGCCGCCGTCGCGCGTCAGCTCGACCCAGACCGCCGATGCGGAGGCCTGGATCGCGATGCGATCCACTGCCTCATCGATCGGGACGATGGCGCCAATGCGCGAGCCGGCCGCTTCGACGGTCCGAGCGGCGTGATGAAGCGCAAGGTCGCTGTCGCCCACGATCACGACCGGGGCGGCAGAGGAATAGGAATCGCCGTAAGGCTCGGTCGCGTACGCGTTCATCAGACACCTGAATGCAAATCGGTACCGAGCAGCAACTTGTTAGACCGCAAATCGGAGCAAAGTCAGCCCGTTTTCGAGTCCGAAACGGAGCAAATTGCAAACAGCTGTAAATTGCGTGAGGCATAGTTTCCCCACTTCGGGGGATACGTGAGTGAGTGCGTCTAACAAAGCGGTGTCCGGTGAGGCACGCGCGACCTGGTTGTCCGAATTGAGTAAGGCCATCGACGAGGCGCAGTGGCTTGCCTGGCGCATCGGCGTGGTCGAGGGGCGGAATGCGCAGGCCCTGGAGCTGTACGTCCAGCTGGAGCTGGTGCGGGCGGAAGTCGAGGCGCTGCGGGGCCGCGACCTCAGGAAACTCCACTATCCCGCCAGCACGGCTTTTCCGGCGGCCAAAGACCTGTCTTTAGACGCCCTGCGGGATCTCGCCGCCTCCGGAGAAGGGCTGGAGGAATGATCCGATCGGCGGCGCCTTCCAGCCGCCCGTCGCAACGAAGCCGCGGTTGAGGAAGGCTCGCTTGCCGTAGCCAAGCGGCTCTCCGTCAGGACCATCCACCCTGCCGCCCGCGGCGAGCAGGACCGCATGGCCCGCGGCCGTGTCCCACTCGCTGGTCGGCGAAAGCCGCGGATAGATATCCGCGCGCCCTTCCGCGACGATGCAGAACTTCAGCGAGGATCCGATTCCGACGTAGCCGCAGTCCTTCGCGGCCTCGCAGAGATAGTCCGCGGTCGGCTGGTTGAAGTGCGACTTGGACGCGACGGCGACGAGCTCGCTCCCCGGTTTGCGCGTGGATATCGGGATACGGTTGCTGAGATCTTCCAGCCATGCGCCCTCACCCACGATACCGGCATGGAGCTGCTCGGTCGCGGGCGCGAAGACGACGCCGAGATGCGGAATGCCATTCACGATCAGCCCGATGTTGACCGTGTAATCGTCGCCGCCGCGGACGAACTCCTTCGTCCCGTCGAGCGGATCGACCAGGAAATAGGTGTCGCCATGTGCCGGGATGCGGCCGGCGGCCACTTCCTCCTCGGCGATGATCGGCACGCCAGGCGCGGCCTTCGCCAGGGCAGCTAGGATGATGAGCTCAGCCGCACGGTCCGCCTCCGTGACCGGAGACGAGTCCTGCTTGTGCTCTACGTCGAAGCCGCGGCGAACGATCTCGAGGATTGCCTCGCCCGCCTCGCGCGCCGCTACGGCAATGTCTTCTAGAAGCTGGCGTTCGTCCAACTTAACGCGGCGCCATCCGGATACCGCCGTCGAGGCGGATGGATTCAGCGTTCAGGTACGGCGTCTCGACGATGAAGGCGGCGAGCTGGCCATATTCCTCGGCCTTGCCGAGACGCTTCGGGAAGGGGACCTGCGCGCCCAGCGCGTCCTGCACGTTCGGCGGCATCATTGCGACCATCGGCGTCTTGAACACGCCCGGGAGGATGGTGTTCACGCGGATTCCATCGTTCATCAGGTCGCGCGCGATCGGCAGAGCCATGGCGAGAACTCCGCCCTTCGACGCGGAATAGGCCGCCTGGCCGATCTGGCCGTCTTCGGCTGCCACCGACGCCGTGTTGATGATGCAGCCGCGCTCGCCGTCCTCCAGCGGGTCGAGGCTGACCATTCCGTAAGCCGAATGAGCGATGCAGCGGAACGAGCCGATCAGGTTGATCTGGATGGCCAGCTCGAACTGGATCATCGGATAGAATTTCGGCTCCTTGGTTTCCTTGTCGCGAGCCACGGTTTTGGCGGCATTGGCGACGCCCGCGCAGTTGACGAGCACGCGCTCCTGTCCGTGGGCCTCGCGAGCCTTGGCGAAGGCGGCCGCGACCTTCTCGTCGCTGGTCACGTCGACCTCGCAGAACACGCCGCCGATCTCGGACGCGACCTTTTCGCCCTTTTCGACGTCGCGGTCGAAGATGGCGACCTTGGCGCCGCGCTTAGCCAGCTCACGAGCCGTCGCCTCGCCGAGGCCCGAAGCGCCGCCGGTCACGACCGCGGCAATGCCCTGAATCTTCATTTCGTCTCCTGTGGCTCAATCCGAACGAGGACCGCGCCCTCGCTCACCTGCGCGCCGGCCTCGGCGCTCAATTCTGCAACCGTGCCGTCGAACGGCGCGGTCAATCCATGCTCCATTTTCATGGCTTCAAGGGTCAGCAAACGTTGCCCCTTGGTAACCATGTCACCCGCCGAAACTTCGATCGCGGTGACTTTCCCGGGCATGGGAGCGGCGATCACGCCGTCGGCAATTCCGTGCCCGCCGATGCTTCCGCGCGCGGCCAGCTCGAACTCATACGCATTGCCCTCGTAGAACGCGACGACGCGCTCTTCATCGCGAAACCCCGAGACCGCGGCGAACTCGCCCTCGTCCGGTGACGCCGTCCGGTACTCACCGTGACGGCCGAGCGCGACGCCGGTCTGCTGCAGAGCGTTCAACCGGAACCCCGCGAGCCCAGCGAACAGCTCTTCATCTTCATCGACCGCGAGCGCGACAGCCGCGGCTCCGCGCCAGATGGCCTCGTCAGGCTCCGCGTCCGGCACGAGGTCGTCGAGATGCCGCTCGATGAACCCGGTGTCGATCTCGCCTCGCCCAAACTCCGGCTGGAGCACGGCATTGAAGAGGAAGCCGGCATTGGTCCGGACCGGCCAGACCTCGATCTCGTCCAGAATGGCCGCGAGCTCGCCGATGGCTTCGTTTCGGTCTTCGCCCCGAGCGACAAGCTTGGCGATCATCGGGTCGTAGAAGGGTGAAATGCAGTCGCCCTCCTCCACTCCGGTCTCGATGCGGCCTTCATCGCCGAGGTCGAAATGGTCGAGCGGGCCTACGCTCGGCAGGAAACCCTTTGCCGGATCCTCGGCATAAAGGCGCGCTTCCATCGCCCAGCCGCTGATCGACAGCTCTTCCTGGGCCTTCGGAAGCTTCTCGCCGCTCGCCACCCGCAGCTGCCATTCGACCAGGTCCTGCCCGGTGATCTCCTCGGTCACCGGATGCTCGACCTGCAGCCGCGTGTTCATTTCCATGAACCAGATGCGGTCGGCCTTCAGGCCCTCGCTCGCGTCGGCGATGAACTCGATCGTTCCCGCGCCTTCGTAGTTCACGGCCTTGAGCCGCCCGCACCGCTGCCGAGCAAACCGCCTCGCGCGTCGCCTCGTCCATGCCGGGCGCGGGCGCTTCCTCGATCACCTTCTGGTGGCGGCGCTGGAGCGAGCAGTCGCGCTCGAACAGATGGACGACATTGCCGTGGCTGTCGCCGAACACCTGTACCTCGATATGGCGCGGCGAGAGGATGTATTTCTCGATCAGCACGCGGTCGTCGCCGAACGAGCTGGCGGCCTCGCGCTTGCAGCTTTCAAGCGCGTCGTCGAACTCCTTGGCAGCATCGACGCGGCGCATGCCTTTGCCGCCGCCGCCCGCGATCGCCTTGATCAGGACCGGATAGCCGATCGCATTGGCTTCCATTTTGAGGACGTCCGGCGATTGATCCTCGCCGTGATAACCCGGCGTCACCGGGACACCGGCGTTCGCCATCAAGGTCTTCGCCGCGTCTTTCAGGCCCATGGCGCGGATGCTGTCCGGCTTCGGCCCGACCCAGATCAGCCCAGCGTCGATCACCGCCTGCGCGAAGTCGGCATTCTCGGAGAGGAAGCCGTAGCCCGGATGGATCGCCTCGGCGCCCGTCGCCTTCGCCGCCTCGATGATCTTCTCGCCGACCAGATAGCTCTCGCGCGCCGGGCTCGGTCCGATGTGCACCGCCTCGTCCGCCATGCGGACGTGAAGCGCCTTGGCGTCGGCATCCGAATAGACCGCGACCGTACGGATCCCCATCGCCCGCGCGGTGCGGATGATTCGGCAGGCGATCTCGCCGCGATTGGCGATGAGCAGCGACGTCAGCATGCGCGAATGTTCCGAATGTTCACACTGACGAGGGCACATTCGCAATGCACGATAGGGTCGAGCGCATCCATTTCGTCGGCGCTTAGCTCAGTACGGCGGATGTAGGACAGCGGCATCCTCATTCCGCCGCGACGCGCATCGGCTCGTCGGCCTCGAGCGGCTTCAAGCCCAGCTTGGCAAACAAAGCCGCGTCCTTGTCGTCGCCGGCATTCGGCGTCGTCAGCAGCCGGTCGCCGGTGAAGATGCTGTTCGCCCCCGCGAGAAAACACAGCGCCTGTGTCGATTCCGACATGCTCTCGCGGCCGGCCGACAGGCGCACCATAGACCGCGGCATCGTAATACGCGCGACCGCGACCGTGCGGACGAACTCGATGTCGTCAATCGGCCGCTCTTCGCCCCACAAGTCGCCGAGCACCGTGCCCTTCACCGGCACCAGCGCATTGACCGGAACGCTCTCCGGATGGCGCGGAAGCGTCGCCAGCGAGTGGATGAAGCCGACGCGGTCCTCGCGGGTCTCGCCCATGCCGACGATGCCGCCGCAGCATACCGCCATTCCCGCCTTGCGCACTTCCTCCAGCGTGTCGAGCCGCTCCTGGAACGTCCGCGTGGTGATGATGTCGCCGTAATGCTCAGGGCGAGGTGTCGATGTTGTGGTTGTAATAATCGAGGCCGGCGTCCTTCAGCGCCCGCGCCTGATCGCCCGTCAGCATGCCGAGCGTCATGCAGGTCTCGAGGCCCATCGCCTTCACTTCGCCGACCATCTGGCAGAGCGCAGGCATGTCGCGGTCCTTCGGCTCGCGCCACGCTGCGCCCATGCAGAAGCGCTGCGAGCCGTGCGCCTTCGCCTCGCGGGCGGCGGCGATGACGGCGTCCGCGTCCATCAGCTTCTCGGCCTTAAGGCCGGTGTCGGCGAAGGCCGACTGCGAGCAATAGCCGCAGTCCTCAGGGCAACCGCCCGTCTTGATCGACAGCAATGTGCAAAGCTGCACCTCGCCCGCGGCGTGGTTGGCGCGGTGCACGTCCGCCGCGCGGAACACGAGTTCCGTAAACGGAAGGTCGAAAAGGTCCGCGATTTCGGCGCGGGTCCAGTCGGTACGGGTCATAGGTCCTCGCCCTTGCCGTCGGGATTGTCGAAGCCGCCCGGTTGACGGTCTTCCCACTCGGCGAACAATCCATTCGCAATCATGGCGAGCCCTGCGATAAGTGCCGCGGCCCAGAAATTTATGCCGAACGCGTAGTGGGCGATTGCGCCAAGCGCACCAACGATTGCCAGCCCAATGAGCAGCGGGAGAAGTCGCTGTTTCATCGCCATCACATCCTGAACACGCCGAACTGCGGCCGTTCGGGGATCGGGGCGTTCAGGCACGCGGCGAACGCCAGCCCAAGCACATCCCGCGTCTGCGCCGGGTCGATGATCCCGTCGTCCCACAGGCGCGAGGTCGCGTGCCAGGGGTTGCCCTGCGCTTCGTAATCGTCGCGGATCGGTTGCTTGAAGGCTTCGGCCTGCTCAGGCGTCCATTTGTCGGCGTCGCGGTGGACGGTGGCGAGGACTGACGCCGCCTGCTCGCCGCCCATCACGCTGATGCGCGAGTTGGGCCAGGTGAACAGGAAGCGTGGGGAGTAGGCGCGGCCGGACATTCCGTAATTGCCGGCGCCGAAGCTGCCGCCGATCAGCACGGTGATCTTCGGCACGCTCGCGGTAGCGACGGCGGTGACCAGCTTCGCGCCATGCTTGGCGATGCCCTCCGCCTCGTATCTCCCGCCGACCATGAAGCCGGAAATGTTCTGCAGGAACAGCAAGGGCGTGCGGCGCTGGCAGGCGAGCTCGATGAAGTGCGCGCCCTTCACGGCGCTCTCGCTGAACAGGATCCCGTTATTGGCGAGGATCGCGACCGGCATGCCCCAGATGTGCGCGAAGCCGCAGACGAGCGTCGAACCGTAGAGCGGCTTGAACTCGTGGAATTCGGAGCCGTCGACGATGCGCGCGATGATCTCGTGCACGTCGTACGGCGCCCTGACGTCGTCGGGGATGACGCCGTACAATTCTTCCGGATCGTAGGCGGGCGGACGCGGCTCGCGAAGATCGATGCCCGCGCCGGCCTGCGGCTGCAGCGTCGAAACGATGTCGCGGACGATGGTCAGCGCATGCTCGTCATTCTCCGCGAGATGATCGACCACGCCCGACTTGCGTGCATGGAGGTCGCCGCCGCCGAGATCCTCCGCACTGATTTCCTCGCCCGTCGCCGCCTTCACCAGAGGCGGGCCGCCGAGGAAGATCGTACCCTGGTTGCGGACGATGACGCTCTCGTCGCTCATCGCCGGAACGTAGGCGCCGCCCGCGGTGCAGCTGCCCATGACGCAGGCGATCTGGGCAATGCCCTTCGAGCTCATCTGCGCCTGGTTGAAGAAAATGCGGCCGAAATGGTCGCGGTCGGGGAAGACCTCGGCCTGGTGCGGCAGGTTCGCTCCGCCGCTGTCGACGAGATAGACGCACGGCAGCCGGTTCTCGAGCGCGATTTCCTGCGCCCGCAGGTGCTTCTTCACGGTCAGCGGATAGTAAGTCCCGCCCTTCACCGTCGCGTCGTTGCAGACGATCATCACCTGCCGTCCGGATACCCGGCCAATGCCGGCGATCATGCCCGCGCCCGGCACCTCGTGATGATACATGTCGAAGGCTGCAAGCTGGCCGATCTCGAGAAACGGCGAACCCGGATCGAGCAGCCGCTCGACGCGCTCGCGAGGGAGCAATTTGCCCCGTTCGACGTGGCGCTTGCGGTGCTTTTCAGGCCCGCCCTTGGCCGCCTTCGCAACGTCCGCGCGCAACTTCTCGGCCAGCGCCCGGTTGTGCTCAGACCGCGAACGATAATCGTCGCTGTCCGGGCTGATACTCGTCTGGAGCCTGGGTGCGCTCATGCCCTGTTTACGTCCGTTGGTCGAAAATGCCCTGCGCTCGCCTAGCTGCTGCGGCAGCGCTTGGCAAAACCCACGAAAGGCCTGGAATGAAGCGTTCAGTATTCCTTCTCTTTGCGTCCGCCGTCGCGCTCTCCGTCAGCGCCTGCCAGCAGAGCGCGAACGAGACCGAGCAGGTCCAGGGCAGCGAGCTTGGCATCGTCCCCGCGTCGATGGACCGCTCGGCGAAGCCTGGCGACGACTTCTTCACCTTCGCCAACGGAAGCTGGGTCAAGAACACGCCGATCCCCGAGGACCGCTCGAACATCGGCGGCTTCTACCTCGCCGACCAGACCCGGGAGAAGCAGACGCGCGAGCTGCTCGACGGAATCCTCAAGTCGAACCCGGACGCAGGGTCGAACGAGGGGAAGATCGCCAGTTACTACAACGCTTTCCTCAACACGGACGCGATCGACAAGGCAGGCCTCGCTCCGGCCAAGGCCGACCTCGACGCAATTGGCCGCATCGCCGACAAGAAGCAGCTAAGCGCCGCGATCGGCGGCACTCTGCGTGCCGACACCGACCCGCTCAACGCCACGAATTTCCAGACAGAGAACCTGTTTGGCGTCTTCGTGACGCAGGGGTTGAACACACCTGGTGAAACCTTGCCCTATCTGATGCAGGGCGGAATCGGCCTTCCCGAACGCGAATATTACCTCTCGGGCGACGCCAAGATGGCCGACCTGCGCAACAAGTATCGCGCTTACATTGCGCAGATGATGAAGCTGGCAGGCAACCGCGATCCGCAGGGCGCTGCCAACCGCATCCTCGATCTCGAAACGAAGATCGCCCGAGCCCACGCCACGCGTGAGGAGAGCGAGGACTTCGCCAAGGGCGCAGCGGTCTGGACCCGCACGGAGCTTGAGCGGAAGGCGCCCGGAATCGACTGGACTGCGCTGCTCAATGCCGCGGGCCTGGGCGGTGCTCAGAAATTCCAGGCCTATCACGCAAATGCGGTCCCCAAGCTCGCCGCGCTGGTCGCGTCGGAGCCGCTGGATGCGTGGAAGGACTGGCTCGCATTCCACACGCTCAATCAACAGGCCAACGTTCTTCCCAAGCCGTTCCGCGACGCCAGCTTCGCCTTCAATGGCACCGCGCTAACCGGGGCGCCAAAGGAGCGTCCCCGTCACCAGCTTGCAATGAACGCCGTCAGCAGCGCGCTGCAGGGAGCGGTCGGCAAGGCCTATGTCGACAAATATTTCCCGGCATCGGCCAAGGCCGAGGTCCAGAAGATGGTCGAGGAGATCAAGGCCGCCTTCGCCCGCCGCGTCGAGGCGCTCGACTGGATGGCGCCTTCCACCAAGGAAGAGGCGCTCAAGAAGGTGCGTTCGATCGCCGTCGGCGTCGGCTATCCCGACACTTGGCGCGACATTTCATCGCTCGAGATCGGCAACGACGCCTACGCGAACCAGAAGAACGCGAGCCTTGCCGAGTATCGCCACCAGATCGGGAAAATCGGCAAGCCGATGGACCGCAACGAATGGTGGATGCCGCCGCAACTCGTCAACGCGGTCAATCTGCCGCTCCAGAATGCGCTCAACTTCCCGGCGGCGATCCTCCAGCGGCCCTTTTTCGATCCCAAAGCGGACGCAGCGTTCAACTATGGCGCGATCGGCTCCGTGATCGGGCACGAGATCAGCCACAGCTTCGACAACAATGGCGCCCTGTTCGATTCCACGGGCCGCCTGCGGAACTGGTGGACGCCGGAGGACTTCCAGCGCTTCCAGGAAGCGGGCAACGCGCTCGCGGCGCAGTACGACCAATACGAAGCCCTTCCGGGCCTCAACGTGAACGGCAAGCTGACGCTCGGCGAAAATATTGCCGACGTGGCCGGCCTAGCAGCCGCGTACGACGCCTATCGGCACTCGCTCGGCGGCAAGGAAGCGCCCGTAATCGAGGGCTTCAGCGGCGACCAGCGCTTCTTCCTCGCTCACGCCCAGGTCTGGGCAAGCAAGATGCGTGAGGAGACGCTCCGCCAGCGCGTTCTCGCGGACGGTCACGCGCCCGGCCAGTTCCGTGCCCTCACCGGCCGCAACCTCGACGCCTGGTACTCGGCGTTCAACGTCCAGGCGGGTCAGAAGCTGTACCTTGCGCCAGATAAGCGCGTGAAGGTCTGGTGATCACCTGAATTGCTCTGCGCGTGCCCTTAGTTGCGCGTAGAGCTCGCCTTTGTACGGTTCGCTTGACGTTAACCATATTCGGCTACTCCGGCGCGCATGGTTGGCCGGCGGCACATCTTCCTCGCGCTGTGCGCAACGGCCTTCGCTTCGGAGGCCGGGGCCGCGCCGCCGAGCGCGACAGCCGTTGTCCCTGTGCGCGCGTCGGTGGTGAAGCCGCTGATGCTGACCGCGCTACAGGACCTGGATCTCGGGACGGTCGTCCTCAGGTCCGGCACCTGGTCCGGCGCGACCGTCTCCATTTCGCAGACGGGTGCCCTCACCTGCACCAATTCCAATCTCGTCTGCACCGGCACAACGCAGGCCGCGAGATATAATGTCGCGGGGACCAATAAGATGACCGTCCAGGTCACTGCCCCGAACGTCACGCTGACCAATCAGGGCGACAGCTCGAAGACTCTGCAGCTCGTCCCGTTGGGTCCCGCGACCGTCGCGCTCCCCAACTCGGGGAACCCGGGCGTCGAATTCGCAGTCGGCGGAACGATTACGCTGTCATCGACGACGGCCGACGGGCTCTACATCGGCACGATCAACGTGACCGTCGACTATCAGTAATCAGGACCCGACCAGCTCGCGGCCGATCAGCATCCGCCGGATTTCGTTGGTGCCCGCGCCGATGTCGAGCAGCTTGGCGTCGCGATAGTAGCGTTCGACCGGCCAGTCCTTGGTGTAGCCCGCGCCGCCCAGCGCCTGAACCGCCTCGTTGGCGACCTTCACCGCATTCTCCGACGCCAGCAGGATCGCTCCGGCCGCATCGAAGCGGGTCGTCTTCCCCGCGTCGCAGGCCTTGGCGACCTGATAGGCGTAGGCGCGCGAGCTGTTGAGGGCGACGTACATGTCGGCGACCTTCGCCTGCATCAGCTGGAAGCTGCCGATGGCCTTTCCGAACTGCTTGCGCTCGCGGACGTAGGGCAGGACCACGTCGAGGCAGGCCTGCATGATGCCGAGTTGGATCCCGGCAAGCACCGTCCGCTCGTAATCGAGCCCGCTCATCAGCACCTCGACGCCCTTGTTCTCCTCGCCGAGCACATTCTCCGGCGGGACGAAGCAATCGTCGAACACTAGCTCGCTGGTCGGTGAGCCGCGCATTCCGAGCTTGTCCATCTTTTGGCCTATCGAGAAGCCTTCCATGTTCTTCTCGATGAGGAAGGCGGTGATCCCGCGGCTGCCCTCTCCCGTCTTGCCGTAGACGACGAGCGTATCGGCGTGGGCGCCGTTGGTGATCCAGAACTTGGTTCCGTTGAGGCGGTACCCGTTGCCGACTTTCTCCGCCTTCAGCTTCATGCCGACAACGTCGCTGCCCGCGGTCGCCTCGCTCATAGCCAGCGCACCGAC
Source organism: uncultured Alphaproteobacteria bacterium (assembly GCA_963829625.1). Classification (GTDB taxonomy): domain Bacteria; phylum Pseudomonadota; class Alphaproteobacteria; order Sphingomonadales; family Sphingomonadaceae; genus Sphingomicrobium. The sequence goes on from CAWHJH010000012.1 coordinate 82,519, forward strand.
ATGCTCGCCGCTGATCAGCTTGGGCAGATAGCGCTTTTTCTGGTCCGCATTGCCCCAGCGGCGGATCTGGTTGACGCAGAGGTTGGAGTGGGCGCCGTAGCTGAGGCCGACGGAGGCCGAAGCACGCGCAATTTCCTCCTGCGCGACGACATGCTCGAGATAGCCGAGGCCGAGCCCGCCATATTCTTCCTCGACCGTGATGCCGTGCAGCCCGAGCTCGCCCATTTGCGGCCACAGATCCTTCGGGAATTCGTCCTTCTCGTCGATTTCGGCGGCGATCGGCGCGATCTTGTCGCTGGCAAAGCGCTGCGTTGTCTCGCGGATCGTGTCCGCCATCTCGCCCAGGTCGAATTCGAGCCCGCCTTCGGACATGCCTCTCTCCTCTTGGCGCGAGCGCCTAGCACCCGCATTGAGGTTTGAACAAGCAAGCCCGCAGTCTTATGTGCAGCGCAACAATCCAACTCCGGAGCAAAATCGATGGCCACCACCGCAGACGATCCGACCGTCATCCTTTCAATCGCACGCACGCCGATGGGCTCGATGCAGGGCGCTCTTTCCGATGCGTCGGCGACCGATCTCGGAGCGGCGGCCGTCAAGGCAGCCGTGGAGCGCGCAGGCGTCTCGGGCGAGGACATCGACCGCATCTACATGGGCTGCGTGCTTCCCGCCGGTCTGGGCCAGGCCCCGGCCCGCCAGGCGGCGATCAAGGCCGGCCTGCCCAAATCGGTCCAGGCGACCACCGTCAACAAGGTCTGCGGTTCGGGCATGCAGACGGTGATCATGGGCGACGAGGCGCTCACGGCCGGCAACGCGAACTTCATCATCGCGGGCGGCATGGAATCGATGACCAACGCCCCGTACCTGCTCAAGAAGCACCGTTCGGGCGCTCGCATCGGCCACGACACTGCTTACGACCACATGTTCCTCGACGGCCTGGAGGATGCCTATGAGGAAGGGCGCGCGATGGGCAGCTTCGCCCAGTGCACCGCGGACGAATATCAGCTCACGCGCGAGCAGATGGACAATTACGCCATCGAAAGCCTCAGCCGAGCCAAGGCCGCGATCGACAGCGGCGGCTTCAAGGACGAAATCGCGCCGGTAACGATCAAGAGCCGCGCCGGCGAAACCGTCGTCGACACGGACGAGGCGCCGGGCCGTGGCCGTCCGGACAAGATCCCGCAGCTGAAGCCCGCCTTCTCGAAGGAAGGCACGATCACCGCCGCGACCAGCTCGTCAATTTCCGATGGCGCCGCCGCAGTCGTCCTGACGCGCGAATCCGTGGCCAGCGCCAAGGGGCTCGACCCTGTAGCGCGCATCGTCGCGACCGCTGCCCACGCGCAGGAGCCGGCGCAGTTCACCGTCGCCCCGATCGGAGCGATCGAGAAGGTGCTCGACAAGGCCGGCTGGAAGGCCTCCGAAGTCGATCTCTGGGAAGTGAACGAGGCCTTCGCCTGCGTCGCAATGTTCGCGATGAAGGACCTCGGCATCCCGCACGAGAAGATCAACGTCCACGGCGGCGCGACCGCGCTCGGTCACCCGATCGGGGCCAGCGGGACTCGGATCCTCGTGACGCTCGTCAACGCACTGAAGGGCAAGGGGCTGAAGCGTGGCGTCGCGAGCCTCTGCATCGGCGGCGGTGAAGCGACGGCCGTCGCGGTGGAGCTGGTTTAAGCAATCGGTTCGCCCCCATAACAATTCGTGCTAAGGCGCGCGTCCTCGAACAGGGGAAGCAGCCATGAAAAAACTATTGCTGATAGCCGGATGCGCCGTGCTTGCCGCGTGCGGCCAGAGTGAGGAAACCGCACCGGCCGAAGAGGCCAACGTCGTCGTGGCGGAACCCGAGGCGAACGTCGCCGCGCCGGCGGAATTCACGCTCGCGGAAACGACGTGGGACTACACGCAGGACGGCAAGCCGCACACGACGTCGATCGACGCAGCGGGTAATTACGATACCAGTTCCGGTACGGAGCATGTCGACCACGGCAAGTTCGCAATGGTCGACGGCAAAGGGTGCTTCACGAGCGCGATGAACCAGGACGGGCCGGAATGCTGGACGGTCCAGCAGACCGAAGTGGGCCAGTCGATGGAATCGACGAGCGACAAGGGCAACAAGCTCACGGTCACGCGTCGAGACTATGTGACCTTCACGCCGAAAGCCTGATCGATCTCAAAAAATGGCGGCCTCGCGACCGGGGCCGCCGTTTTCTCAGCCTCTGCCGACGTGCGCGATGCACTCGACCTCGACCAGCGCTCCCAGCGCCAGCCCGTCGGCGCCAAACGCGCTTCGGGCGGGGTATTTCCCGTCGGGGAAATAGGTCACATAGACCTTATTGAACGCGGGCCAGTCGGCCATGTCGTCGAGCATCACCGTGCATTTGACGAGGTCGCCGAAGCCGAGGCCCTGCCCCTTCAGCACCGCCCCGATGTTTTCCATCGCCTGCCGGGCCTGAGGCCTCCATTCCGGCCGGCAGCTTGCCGTCGGCACCGATTCCGAGCTGCCCCGACAGGAAAAGGACGTCGCCCACCCGCACAGCGCTGGAAAAGGGCAGCCGTTGCTCGCCGAGCATGGGCGTGCCGATATGCTCGACTGCCGGCGGCTGGGCCTGGGCGGATGCGTCGCTTGCCATGATCGCCAATACTCCCGCTGCTATCGCCTTCATGCTCGCCCCCGATCGCCTCGCGCATTAGCATTTTCAGCGTGGGATCAGCAGCCCGCGCTTACCGACGACCCAGAAGATCGACCCGAGCTCGAGCAGCGCGAAGCCGGCCAGAAGCCCGATCGGCGCGATCATCTGGACGTAGCCGGCATGCGCAAGCGCGGCCCATCCGCCGAACAGCAGGAGCGATACGTGCATCGCGAGCGCCGAGGATTCGACGCCGAGCTGACGGTTGAACTCGTCGACCCGGCCACGGACCCACCAGCCGACCCCAAGCAACCCGGCAACGCAGGCGACCGCGATTCCGATCGCCGCTTCCTGCGACAAAGCTCCCGGTTGGCCGCCGCCGGGGGTCAGCGCCAGCGCGATGAGCAGCAGCCCGATCAACAAGCATCCTACCGCACCCGGGCCGATCGACTTGCGCTCGGCGAGGATTTCGTCCGCATCCTCGACGTTGAGGAATTTGGCGCCCGCGCCAGGTGCAAGCGTGCCGAGCCCCACGAACAGTCCCATGAGTGTGTAGATGATTCCGGTGGCCGCCGCCGCGAGCCGCGCCGGATCATCGAAGTCCGCCACTTTGCCTCCGAATTTCAGGAACAGAAACGTGCCGGCGGCCCCGAAAACCGCCCCCGTCAATGTCTGCATGATCAGCTTCTGCGCCGTCTTTCTTTCCATAACGCGGGTCATTCCACATCCTCCGGCCGCCAATGGTCGATGAACAGCTGGTCGACGGGCACGGCGAAAAGCTTCGCCATGCGCAGCGCCAGCGGGAGGCTCGGATCATATTTGTCGGTCTCGACGGCATTGATAGTCTGTCGCGAAACGCCGAGGCGCCGGCCGAGCTCACCCTGGCTCCAGCCGCAATCCTCGCGATGAATCTTGACCCGATTCTCCATAGGTCAATGATGCTGTAAAGAGTTCTTGACTGTCAAGAGCTCTTTACAGTTGCCGGTTTCAGCCCAACAGGACGACGTCCCAGCTATATTTGTTCGGGTTGGTCGCACTTCGGACGGCAAGCGAAGTCGCCGCGTCGGCGGCCGTCAGTGCTTTGTAGAGCGTGTCCTTCGAGAGGAAGAAATGGCTAGTCGACGACCTCGCCGTCGCTGACGCCCCAAATGTCGGACGTCCGGATGTAGCCTTCGCGCTTGCCGATGGCGAAGTGGCACCAGCCGTTGCGGCACTTTTCGATGCGGCCCACGACGCCATTTTCGGCCGTGTAGCGGATCCGGCTGGCGCCATCGGCGGTGGCGTGGATCGGGCGCGGATCACCGGTCTTCACGATCGCGGTGCGCCGGTCGCTGAGCAGCGAGACGAGCATCCAGCCGCGTGTGCCGTCCGGATCCTCGATCATCCGCCAGTTTTCATATTTCTTGACCACCCGGATCGGCAAATCGCGCCGCTGGTAGAGCCATACGCCGGGGTAGTTCTTGCCGGGGCCGGCGCGGGTCATCGCCTGGCCGGACGCAATCGACGCCCAGTACGGCGGCTGCTTGTCCTGAGCGGCGGCCGGAACCGCCAGACTCACCGCAATTGCCGCAATCACCCCCCGTTTCACGACCTCAAGCCCCCGTCAGGATCCTGTCCACCAATTGCTTCACCGTAGGGACGAAGCCGTTGGAATAAAACGGGTCTGTCTTGAATCGGAAAGCGGCGTGGCCGGCGAACATCAGGTTCTGCTCGACGGGCCCGCCATGCGCGATGTCCTGAAGCGTCTTCTGGATGCAGAAGCTGCGCGGATCGGCCAAGCGGCCGGTGGAATTCTTCTCATTGTCCGCCCAGGACGAAAAGGCGCACTGGCTGAGGCAGCCCATGCATTCAGCCTGGTCGTGGCGAATGACGTTCTTCTCTTCCGGCTCGACGAAGATGAGCGTTTCGTCCGGGGTCTTGAGCGCCTCGGTAAAGCCGGCAGCGAACCACTCGCGCGCGTGCTGCAGGTCGCCCTTGGTCACCCAATAGCCGCGCTTCTTGCCGATGCCGACGTCCAACTCGAAATGGTGATCGCCGAGCGGCTCCTTGGTGAATGCGATCTGGCGATGAGAACGGGCTTCCAGCGAGCGCAGGAAGGGGTTCCGGACCGCAGAGGAATAGAAGCCGGTCGGCGAGAAGCGGTGCAGCAGCACGTCACCCTCTTCCAGCGTCATCAGCCGCGCCTTCCACTCCGGCGGGATCGGGCTTTCCTGGGTCAGCAGCGGGCGCGTTCCGAACTGGAAGACGATCTGGCCGAGCTCCGGATTGTCGATCCAGTTATCCCACTCGTCGAGGCGCCAGACGCCGCCGGCCATGACGATCGGAACGCTGTCGGCGATTCCGTTCTCACGCATCGTAGCGCGCAGCGCCGCGACACGCGGATACGGGTCCTGGGGCGCACGCGGGTCTTCCGCATTGCTGAGACCGTTGTGCCCGCCAGCCAGCCACGGGTCCTCGTAGACCACGGCCGCAAGCCACTCCGCAGCCTTCGAATAGGCGCGCTTCCAGAGCGCGCTGAAGGCACGCGCGGAGCTGATGATCGGCAGATAGTGGACGCCGTAGGACGATGCGATCTCGCTCAATTTGTACGGCATTCCGGCGCCACAGGTTACGCCGGTGACCAGACCTTTCGTACGCTCGAGCACGCCGTGGAGCACGCGCTGAGCGCCGCCCATTTCCCACAGGACGTTGATGTTGATCGCGCCCTTGCCGTTCGACATTTCGTAGGCGCGCTGGACCTGCGCGACCGCGCCGTCGATCGCGTATTGGATCAGCTCTTCATGCCGCTCCCGGCGAGACATTCCGTGATAGATTTGGGGGACGATCCGGCCTTCGGGATCGTAGCTGTCGGCGTTTACCGCGGACACGGTTCCTATGCCGCCGGCAGCCGCCCAGGCTCCAGAGCTTGCGTGGTTGGTCGCGGAAACGCCCTTGCCGCCTTCGACCAGCGGCCAGACCTCGCGTCCGCCGTACATAATGGGCTGGAGCCCCTTGAACAAAATCCGTCTCCCTGTGGGTTTAGCGCCATATAAGGCTGTAACGCGGGCTGTGCGCGAAAAAAGTGAAGAGGGGGTTTGAAGTTCCCGGCTTGCAGTTGCGCGCTACGCCATAGCCGATCAGCGCTCCGGCGGCGCCACCGAACCCGGGCTGATCCCTAGTCAGCCGACTTTCTGCAGGGAGTAATCCAGCCCGATATCGACCGCCGGCGCGGACTGGGTGATCCGGCCGACGGAAATGTAGTTCACGCCGGTTTCGGCAATCCCGCGGATCGTTTCGAGGTTCACGCCTCCGGAGGCTTCCAGCGGCACTCGCCCGGCGACCAAAGCGACGGCCTCGCGCAGCACCGGCGGCGGCATGTTGTCGAGCAGCAGGCGATCGGCGCCCGCCGCCAGCGCAGGCTCGATCTGGTCGACGCGATCGACCTCGACCTGCACCGGGAATCCGGTGTTCGCTGCGTTCGCGGCGGCGACCGCCTCGGCAACTCCACCCGCGACGGCGACGTGATTGTCCTTGATCAGCAGCCCGTCGTCGAGCCGGATCCGGTGGTTCTCCGCACCCCCCATCCGCGCCGCATATTTCTCCAGCAACCGCAGGCCGGGAATCGTCTTGCGTGTGTCGAGCAAGGTCGCACCCGTGCCTTCGATCAGGTCCACATATTGGCGCGTCAGGGTGGCGATTCCCGACAGGTGCTGCAGAGTGTTGAGCGCTGACCGTTCGGCGGCGAGCATCGAGCGCGCATTACCCTCCAGGCGGAGGAGGACCGTTCCGGCATCGACGCTCTCCCCGTCCCTGGTCGGCTTGCCGATCCGAACGCCCTGGTCCATCGCCCGGAAAAAGGCGATCGCAATGTCGAGCCCGGCGATGGTGATCGGCTGGCGGCAGTTCATTTCCGCCGTGAAGCGCGCACCGGCATCGATGGTCGCGGCGGACGTGATATCCCCGCCCGAGCCCAGGTCCTCGGCAAGCACGCGCCGGACGAAGTCGTTCACGTCGAACTGGGGATCAACAGCCATGAAGCGGCTCTAAGCGAGCGCCGCGAACCCCGCTAGTGCGCCGCCTCGTCGGCAACTTTTTCCGCACCTGCGATGCGCCAGTGATCGCCTTCGCGCTCGTAACGTTGCTCGGTGCTGGATTCGAACCTCTCGTCCTTCCAGCTCTGCAAGGTCAACGTCACGCTTTCGCCGTCGATGTCGATACGGTTGAAGCTCTGCTCCTCGTCGCGCAGCCGCACCGAAGTGGCGGTGCCCGCCTGCACGACAAGCGCCGGACCGGCGCGGGTGACGAGGTCGCGCGCGCTGTGCGTCGAAGCCGTGTGATGATGGCCGGCGAGCAGCACGTCGACGCCGGACTCCGCCGCCGCGTCGAGCGCTAGGTCGCTACGGCCGACGGCCCGCTTCACTTCGCCCGTCTCGCCGACCGGCAGGGCGAACAGCGGATGGTGCGTCACGAGCACTCGGAGCGCGTTCGGAGCGCTGCGGCCGAACGTCTCGCGGATGAACTTCATCTGCTCTTCGTTGATGCGTCCGTCGCTGAACGTGAGCGACCGCGCCGTATTGATCCCGACGACGGTCACGCCGGCCAGTTCGTGCACCGGACAAAGCGTGTCGTCGATGTAGCGCTTGTAACGCGTCAGCGGCGACAGGAAGCGGCGGAAGACGTCGTATAGCGGCACGTCGTGATTGCCGGGCACGGCCAGCACGTCGTGCCCCGCCTCGCGCAAGCGATCGAGGAACTCGCAGGCGAGCTTGAACTGCTCCGTGCGCGCGCGCTGCGTGAAGTCCCCGCTGATCACGACGAGATCCGGCTTCTCCTCGTCGACGCGCGCCGCAACCGCATCGACGAGCCGCGGATCGTGTGCACCGAAGTGCAGGTCGGACAGATGGATCAGGCGAGTCATGACTCAGCAACGCGTTGGCAGTCGCACGGTTCACCGCCTAAACGGCGAACATGGACCGTACCGAGGCGAACACCGGCACACGTGAGGTGAGCGAACGCCTGCGCTTCGACGAACGGGCGCTGGGTTCCTGGCTGGCGGATCATGTCGAAGGATTCGGCGGTCCGATTGCCGTCAGCCAGTTCAAGGGCGGCCAGTCCAATCCCACCTACCGCATCGACGCCGGCGACCGTTCCTACGTCCTGCGCCGAAAGCCGCCGGGGAAGATCCTTCCGGGAGCCCACGCGGTCGAACGCGAGTATCGCGTGCTTGCGGCGCTCGGCGCGCAAGGCTTCCCCGTGCCGAGGGTCTACGGCCTGTGCGAGGACGAAAGCGTCATCGGCACCGCCTTCTACGTCATGGACATGGTGCCCGGACGCATCGTTTGGGAAGCTGAATTTCCCGGCATGAGCCGTGAGGAGCGCGCCGCCCACTTCGACGCGATGAATGCGACGATCGCCCAGCTTCACAATTACGATCCCGAAGCGATCGGGCTTGGTGGCTATGGCAAGGCGACGGGCTTCGTCGAACGCCAGGTCGCACGCTGGTCCAAGCAGTATCTGAGCGACTCGGATGGCGGGCGCGTCCCCGCGATGGACTTGCTGGTCGACTGGCTCGGCAAGCACCTTCCGCCCGATGCCGGCCGATCCAGCGTAGTTCACGGCGACTTCCGCTGCGACAACATGATTTTCGACGCGCAGGAGCCGAAAGTCCGCGCGGTCCTGGACTGGGAGCTGTCGACGCTTGGCGATCCCGCGGCCGACTTTACCTACCACCTTCTGATGTACCGAATGCCGGGCGGCATCTTCAGCGGCCTTTCAGGGCTCGACCTGGACGCGCTCGGAATCCCTTCGGAAGAGGATTATGTCGCCGCTTACTGCCGCCGCACCGGCCGCGAGGAGCTGCCCAACAAGGATTATCTGATCGTCTTCTGCCTTTTCCGGCTCGCCGCCATCCTGCACGGGATCAAGGGGCGGCTTGCACGAGGCAATGCGTCCTCAGTCCCATGCCGCCCATATGGTTGAGCGGCTGGAGCCCCTGGCCGACCTCGCCTGGTCCGAAGCGCAGGCTGCGCGCCTCTGAGTCGCGAGCACCGGCGACGCTCCCGCGGGCGGTCTTCGCCGCGGAAACGTTCGCATCATCGTATAAGGGAAACGCTCAGGCGCTAAGCCGGGGCCTCAGGCGCAACTCATTCCGTCCTTTGGATTATTCTCCAGACGTAACGGGATTGGGTGGGGTTCATGCACACGGAGAGGCGTCTAGCGCCGGATCTGCTGGTACCGCCGGCCGCGGGCGAAGAGCTTGCGGAAGGACTGATGCTGCTTCGTGCCAGCACGTTGAAGGTCATCCGCCTGCAGCTTGCGATCGAGCGGCAGGACCGCCGCGTCGTGCTTGAAGCGATGGACGATCTCGTCGCTTTGGATGACGAGCTTCAGAAGTGCCTTGCAGGCATACCGGCGCCTGCCGACCTCGCCGGACTGCAGGATGCGCTGGCGGTGGAGCGTTCCAGCCTCGATCGTGAGAAGCTCGGCCTTGCAGCCGAGGTGATCAGCGCCCGCTCGCGAGCGGTGCCGGACAGCCTTTTTCCCGAGCCCGAGCCGCTTCCGCTGGAAGCCGAGCCGGCCGTTCCAGCGCAATCATACGATTGGCAGCGGTTCCACTACGAGGACGACGAACCGGCCTCGTCGAAGCGAGCCTGGCTTTGGGCCGGCGCTGTCATCCTGCTCCTCTCGGGAGTTGTCGCGGCTGCGTACATGCTTGGCTATCTGGAGATCGTCCGTGAATGGGCACAGCGGTAGGATCGGCCTGGACTCCGAATGCGTGCTTCGAGCGAAGGAGCTCGAGGCCTATGAGGCCGTCGGGCTGGAAGAATATGGCGAGATCATCCGCCTGATCCTTGCCGAGGCGTCGTTGCTGTCGGAAAAATACCGCTACGTCCGGCGCCACGATGTCCCGCATGTCCGGGAATTGACCGGTCTGATCGACCTCCTGTGGCAGGAGATCGAGATGCACTCGACGCCGGTCTATGAGGTGGATCCGCTTCAGCAGGTCGGGACCTACTGATCGGCGGCACGAAAAAGCCCTCCCCGATCGCTCAGGAAGGGCTCCTTCGTTGGTGTGACTGACGCTTACTTGCCGCTGGCGGTGGCGCTGGCCGGGAAGCCGCGCTTGCGAAGCAGAGCGTTGACGTCCGGATCGCGGCCGCGGAACTGGCGGTAGGCCTCCGCGCGGTCGGTCTCGTTGCCGGTCGACAGCAGGTAGCGCTTGAAGTCGCCCGCGACCTTCTTGTCCCACGGGCTTCCGGCTTCCTCGAACGCCGCCCAGGTGTCGGCGTCCATCGTCTCCGACCAGAGGTAGGAGTAATAGCCGGCCGAGTAGGCGTCGGATGAGAAGAGGTGACCGAATTGCGGCAGTCGGTGCCGCATCACGATCTCCTTCGGCATGCCGATCTCGGCGAGCGCCTTCTTCTCGAACGCGTCGGGGTCCGCGACGCCGTTCGGGTCTGTGTGCATCTTCATGTCGACCAGCGCCGAGGCGAGATACTCAACCGTGGCAAAGCCCTGGTTGAACGTCTGGGCCTTCTGGATCTTGTCGACCAGAGCCTGCGGCATCGGCTGGCCGGTTTCGTGGTGCTTCGCGAAGCGCTGCAGCACCTCCGGAGTCAGCAGCCAATTCTCGTTCACCTGGCTTGGATATTCGACGAAGTCGCGCTGCGATCCGCCGAGGCTCGGGTAGCGGACGTTGACCAGCAGATAATGGATCGCGTGGCCGAACTCGTGGAACAGCGTCTCCGCGTCGTCCAGGCTGATCAACACCGGCTTGCCGGCCTCGCCCTTGGTGAAGTTGTTGTTGTTCGACGCGAGGACGATGTCGTCGCCGAGCAGGCTCGCGCGGCTACGATAGGTCGTCATCCACGCGCCCGAGCGCTTTCCTTCGCGGGCGAAATTGTCGAGGTAGAACAGGCCGACGACCTTGTTGCTGGCCTTGTCCGTCACCTCGAACGTGCGGACGTCGGGGTGGAAGACCGGGACCGTTCCTGTGTTCTCCTTGAAGCCGAGGCCGTAGAGCTGGCCCGCCGACCAGAACATGCCCTCGACCAGGTTATCGAGCGCGAAGTAGGGTTTGATCTCGTCCTGCGAGAGGTCGTACTTCTCCTTGCGGACCTTCTCTTGATAGTAGCGATAGTCCCACGGCTCGATCGTGAAGTTCTGGCCAAGCTTGTTCGCCAGCGCCTGCTGGTCGGCGACCTCTTCCTTCACTCGCGCAACGGCGGCGGGCCAAACGCGGTTCATCAGGTTCATGGCCTGAGCCGGCGTCTTCGCCATCGTATCCTTCATGCGCCACTCGGCGTGGTTCTTGAAGCCGAGCAGCTTGGCGCGGTCCGCGCGCAGCTTCACGATTTGGGCGATGATCTGGTTGGTGTCGTTGGCGCCGCCATTGTCGCCGCGGTTGACGAACGCGCGCCACACCTTTTCGCGAAGGGCGCGGTCGTCGGCGAAGGTCAGCACCGGGTCGACCACCGAGCGCGTGTTCTTGAGCGCATAGGTGCCCGCAGGCTGCTTGCGCTCCTTGGCCGCTGCCGCAAGCGCGGCCTTCACGTCGGCGGGAACACCCTTCATCTCGGCTTCTGTCGCGCTGATGTACGTGCCCTCGTCGGCAAGCACGCGCTCGTTGAAGGTCGAGAACAGGCCAGCGAGTTGCTGATTTATCGCCGAGAGCTGCTGCTTTTGCGTAGGGTCGAGGTTCGCACCGCCGCTTACAAACTGCTCGTAGCGCCGGGTCACAAGCCGTTTCTGCTTGGCATCGAGCCCGCTGGTTTCGCGCGCTTCGTAAATCGCCTTGATCCGCTGGAAGAGCTTGTCGTTCAACCTGATCTCGTCATTGGCGGCGGCGAGCTTCGGCTGCCATTCCTTGTCCAGCGCCTGATATTCCGGCGTCGACATATTGTCGGTCATCACCGCGAAGACGGATTCGACCCGGCCGAGCCTCTGCCCCGCCTTTTCGAGCGCCTCGATGGTGTTCGTGAAGGTCGGCGCTGCCGGGTTGGCGGCGATGGCCAATACCTCGCGGCGCTGCTCGTCGATCGCGAACTGGAACGCCTGCGAGAAGAGCGCGGGGCTCACCTTGTCCCACGGCGGAACTCCGTCGTGCGGGCCTCCCCAGTCGGCCAGAAGAATATTGTTGGGAACGGCGGTCGCGGCGGCCGGAGCGGCTTGCGCCGCGGTCGACTGCGCCTGAGCGGCCGCGCCAAGCGCGGCCATGGAAAGGATGGCCGTCGTGGCCAGCAGCATCTTCATAATACCCCTCGAAACTGGATTTGCCCGGACGAGCGCATTGCGGACGGACCGCGACGCGGCAAGCGGAACTTCGACGAACGGCACCTAGCGGGATGCGAGTGAACGATCGCTGACTCGCTTGTTCCTAGAAGTTCAGGAAATTCAATAGCTTGACGTCGACAGAGACGCCCAGTGCCCGACGGCTCGCAACAAAGGCCGGGATCTCGGCCCGGGGGACGAGAAAGACCTCAATCTCCTCATGCTCGGTGCCGCCGCCCTTCGCCGACCTTGCGGACGCCGTGGGCGCGAACCAGCGTGAAGCTTTCCGCGACCATGCCCGGGGAGCTGTGGAAATCGCCGAGCCGCTCCACGCGCTCGCAGGTGAAGCCTGTCTCCTCCTCCAGCTCCTTGACCGCCGTCTCCTCGATCGTCGCATGCTCGTCCTCGTCGCCGACGAGGCCGGCTGGAAGCTCGAGGCAGCGGCCGCCGACCGGCACTCGAAACTGCTCGATGAGGATGATCTTGCCCTCATGCTCGGCGACGATGACCACCGCATGGGTGCTGCCGGTGCGCGAGACATATTCCCAGCGGCCGCGCTTCAGGGCCGAGATATATTTGCCCTGCCAGACGGTCTCGAGCGGGGCGTCGCGGTCGTCGTTCATAGTTCGATGAGCTTGTCCGGGATTTCGTTGGTATCGGTCGACGAGCGCGGGAAATGCTCGGCGAGAACGTCGCCCACGATCTTCACCGCAGCGACGATGCCGTCGCCCGGCCTGCCCGCCTTCACTTCGACCAGCAGCGCGGCCATCGCCTCGCCCCAGGTCTCCGGCGTCGTGACCTTCGTGATTGCCTCGTCGGCGACGATCTCGGCGCGATGCTCGCCCATCGACAGATAGATGAGCACTCCGGTGCGACCCACGGTCCGCCGCTCGGCGCCGGCCTTGAAGATGGCGATGGCGCGCCTGCGCACTCGGCGCGTCTTGGTCGCGCCAGGAGTCAGCGCGAGCCGCAGCGGCATATATTTGAGGATCAGCAGCACGACGGTGAACTTCAGCACGGCGAGGATCATCACGAATGTCAGGACCTCGCGAAGCGTAGACTCCGGTCGCCATCCGCCGAGGATCAGGTCGAGCCACCAATTGACGCAGGACGGGCAGGCGGCCGCCCATGCAAGGACGGCGATGAGCACGAGCACCGCCCAGTGAAGCGCCACGTCGTGGTACGAATCGCTTAGTGGCGTGGCCGCCGCGATGATCTCGCCGTCGCTCTTCGCCTCAGCCTCGGCGATGGCCGCGCTGACTTTCGAGTGATCGTCTTCGCTCAGGCGCAACATCACCAGCTTCCCCCCGCGCCGCCGCCGCCGAACGACCCGCCTCCGCCGGAGAAACCGCCGAAGCCGCCGCCTCCCCCACCACCCCAACCGCCGCCGCCGAAACCGCCGCCCCCCCAGCTGCTGCCGCGCGAACGGCTAAGTTCGTTGAGGCCCCAGAGCACGACGAACGGATCGATTCCGCCGCCGCGTCTGCGGCGATAGCGCCGGCCCGACTGCCGCATCGCGAAGGACGAAAAGAGAATGAACAGAACGACCAGAATGAAGATGACGGGAAGAAAGCCCGCACCGCCCTCCTGCCGGGCGGATTCCTGCTTCCTCGCCTTGGCGACGTTGGCCTGCGCCTGCTCGGGTGGAAGCGACATCTGTTTGATGATCGCAGCCGACCCGGCCGTGATGCCGGCGCCGTAATCGGGCGGCTTCTTCTTGAACTGCGGCAGGATGGCTTCGCGAATGATCACGCCCGATACGGCATCCGTAAGGAAGGCGCCCGCGCCATAGCCGGTCGCGATCCAGACTTTCCGCTCGTTGGGCGCGACCAGCAGGATGACGCCGTCGTCTTCCTCCTTCTGGCCGATCCCCCAGTGCCGCCCCAGCTGGTACGCATAATCCTCGATCGGGCGCCCCTCGAGGCTTTTGACGGTCGCAACAACGAACTGTCGACCGGTCTGCGCTTGGAGCGCTTCCGACTTGCTGCTGAGGTCGAGCTCCTGTTCAGGCCGAAGGAGGTCGGCCTGATCGACCACGCGACCCGTCAGCGCCGGAAAAGTCTGCGCCGAAGCGGGTGCTGCCAGCGCGAACAGCGCCAGCAGCAGGACGGCGAAGAGCCGATTCACGTCAGCTCGCGTTGAATTCGACCGTCGGCGCCTGCTGCGCGCCGGCGGCGGCCTCGAACGGCACCTTCGGCTTCGCGCCGTAGAAGATCTTCGCCCCGATCGCGTCGGGGAAGGTGCGGATCGTGGTGTTATAGCCGCGCACGGCCTCGTTATAGTCGCGCCGCGACACGTTGATGCGGTTCTCGCTGCCTTCCAGCTGGTCCTGAAGCGTGAGGAAGTTCTGGTTCGACTTGAGGTCCGGATAGGCCTCGAACGTCGCCAGCAGCCGCCCTAGCGACGTGCCGAGTTGCGACTGCGCCTCGTTGAACTGCTGCACCTTGGCCGGATCGGAAAGATCGTCCGCGGAAAGCTGGATGCTCGTCGCGCGGGCGCGGGCGTTTGTGACGTCCGTCAGAACGGTCCGCTCCTGCTGGGCATAGCGCTCCACCGTGCGAACGAGGTTCGGGATCAAGTCGGCGCGACGCTGATAGTCCGCCTGAAGGTCGCCCCACTTGGCGTTGACCTGCTCCTCGGCGGTCGGAACGCTGTTCAATCCGCAGCCGGCGAGGCTGAAGGCGGCAAGCGGAGCAAGGAGGCCAAATCGACGCAATGCGCTCATGTCGTTTCCCCTGAAGAACGAACCGGCGCGAAATAGAGACCGGTCAGCTGTTTTACAAGTGCAACACACGCGTGCTGCCCGCGCTTTCAATCGGCGGTGGCGGCGCTAGGTTCCACAGTGCGCCGCGAAAGGGGGAAGCTCATGCTGAAGGAATTCCGCGACTTCATCGCACGGGGCAACGTGCTCGACCTCGCTGTTGCCGTCATCATCGGCGCGGCATTTGCGACAATCACTGCGAGCCTTACCGACGACATCATCATGCCGATCGTCGGAGCGATCTTCGGCGGGCTCGACTTCTCAAGCTACTTCACTCTGCTCGGCCCGATCCCGGCCGAATATGCCGGATCGCCGACCGACTATGAGGCGCTGAAGAAGGCCGGCGTGGCGGTCCTGGGCTGGGGCCAGTTCATCACCGTCCTGATCAATTTCCTCATTCTCGCCTTCATCATTTTCCTGCTCGTGAGAAGCGCCAACAAGATGATCCGCAGGGAGGATGAGGCGCCCGGACCGACCGAGGTCGAGCTCCTCGCCGAAATCCGCGACGAGCTGAAGCGGCGGCCCTGATCGATGACCTGGCTGTGGATCGCCGCCGCGGTTGCCCTTCTTATCCTCCTCGCGACCTATGCCCGGCGGAGGAAGCAGAACGTAACGGTGGCGACGCTCCGCAACCGCTTTCCACATATCGCCCGCCTGCGCCTCATCGCCGCCTGCCCCGTGCTCGACGGCCTTCTGCATGAGGCAGACCTCCGCCTGCTCTTCGACTGGATCATGCTGCAGCTCTACGGACGAACGCATACATCGAACTTCGTCCAGCTGATGCAGTGGACGGTCGAGCATGGCGAGAGCGAAAGTCTGCAGCTGGTGGCCGAGGTTACGCGCGACGCCGTCGACCGGCTGCCCGTCACAGTGCTTCACATCATCGACGGTTGCGAAGGACGAACCGTGGCCGGCGTGATCCTCGACCAGGCGCTGAGCGAGTCCGGCCGGAACTTCCGGCCGGAGCTCGAACGCAAGTCGGCGTGATTATTTCGGCTTGCCCGAGTAGCCCGCGGCCTTCCGCAGCGCGTCCGCGTCCATGACGTAGCCGTCGCTGACTACCGTCACGACGCGGCGGAGTGCGCCGAGGTCCTTCGACACATCACCGTCGACCAGCACGACATCGGCCTCCTTGCCGACCGCGATCGAGCCCGTCCGCTTGTCGGCCCCGACCATGCGGGCCGGAACGATGGTCGCGCTCTGAAGCGCCTCGGCCGGGGTGAATCCCGCCTGGTTGTAGAGCTCGATCTCGCGGACCAACTCGATCCCCCACCCGTCCGTGCCGGCGACGATGGGCACACCGGATTCGTGCAGCGTGCGGACGAGCTCGACCATCTTCGCATAGCTCTTGCGATAGTCTTCCCGCGTAAAGCCCTTCACGAGAGGATGGCCGCCAGCTTTGAAAGTCCGGTCGAGCACCGGCGAGATGATCCCCATGTACGAGGCGTAGGCCGGCGCCGGAGTGCCGCCGTCAAGCGTCAGTGCGCCCTCGAAGATGACCAGGGTCGGGTCGACGATCGTCCCGCGCTTCTTCAACTCGGCGATGAAGGCGCGCATTTCGGGCCTTGACCAGTCGACGTCCTTGCCGAACCGGGCGGGCCCTTCGATGCGCTCGGCCGTATTGGCCTTGTCGACGATCTCCTGTGGCATGGCCTGCATGACCACGAAGTTGAGGTGCGTCAGCTCGTCATAGCCCGCGCGCACGGCGTCGAGCGGCCGCATCGTCGCAGGAACGTGGCCAGAAACGTGGAGGCCGAGCTTGTGCGCCTCCGCGGCGCCCGGAGCGATCCAGGCCGGATTCATCGACGTGTAGAACTTCACCCCCCACAGGCCTGCGTCCTTGATCTGGCGGACTGCAGCGATGGTCTCGGCTTCGCTGCTGACGGTCATCGACCCTTGCGCCGCCAGCGGGTGCTTCTGGTCGACAATGGCCTGGATGAACGGCTCGCCCATCAAGAGATCGCCGGAGTTGCGGCGAGACACCGCCGACTTGGCGCGCTCGATGGTCGTTCCCGGGCTGCGGAAGCTGGTCAAGCCGTTCGCCATGTTGGCCAGCACGTCCCAATCGTCGCCGATGTGCATGTGGCTGTCCCAGATGCCGGGGACGAGAGTCTTGCCCTTGCCGTCGATGACCCGTGCGCCGCCTGCAGCGACGGAGCCGGCCGCGCCGACCGCCGCGACCTTGCCGTCGCGCAGGAGAACCGCCTGGTTCTCAACGAATTCGCCCTTGTCCGCATCGAACAAGCGGACGTTGTCGAACAAAACCGGCGCCTTGGCCTCGGCCGTCAGGAAACGGTGCGCAACCGCCTTAACCTCGGTTGCCGTGGCGGCTTCCTGTGCCTCACGCATGGCGGTCATGTTGGCCGCGGATTCGAAGCCCGCCGGCAGATAGGAAAGGTGGCTGACCTCGCCGAAATACTTGCCGTTCTCGTCGAGCCAGACCGCCACCGGCGCTGCAAGGATTCCGCGGATGAAGGCAAGCTGCACTTTCTTGGGTCCGTTCGGCCCCTGGATGGTCAAAGTCTGCCCGCTCTTTTTCAGCGTCGCATGACCCGACGGCAGAAGGTCCAGCCCGGCCGCACCCGCAGCCACCGCAGCATTCGTGCTCTCGTCGTTGAAGAGCGGAATGCCGCCCGCCGGAAGATAATAGCCCTTGCGCGCCACCGAGCCGGAATCGGCCGTGCTTTTCCACGTCGCCTTGCCGTCAGCGATCGCCAGCGTCTCTGCCGCGTCGCCGTTCGGAGTGATTCCGCGAACATCGATGCTCACCGGCATTCCGTCCGGTCCGAGTTTCACGACCTGGTCGGTCTCGCTGATCCAACCGCGCAATGCCTGCGAATGGCGATAGGCGATCCGCCCGTCAGGAAGCGTCCAGCGCCACATGTCTCCATGCTTTCCGGCTTCCGAGACAACCACGTAGTGCACCGCGTCCTTTGGCGGGACGAGCAGCTGCTCCTTCGGAACCGGCGCGGCAAATGCCGCAGATGCAGTGGCAGCAAGCAGCGCTGCGAGAATCATATGACGCATGAAGGCCCCCTTGTGGTGTTGCAGCAGCGTGGCAAGCCGAAGCGCGGTTCGCAACCTGCGCTTCGACGAACGTCCTCTACTGAAGGCGAATGAGGGCCTCCGGAATCTTCGTGCTGCCCGCCCCCACGTCCCAGCGGACCTGCCTCCCCACGGCATGCGGCGAAGCGCCATCCTCGCTGTTGTTGGTCAGCACCTCTCCATTGGTGATGATGGTGAAGCGGCCCTGCGCCCTTGATACGGGACCGTCCTTCATGGCCCCGGCCGCAGCCGCGCCCGCCCGTGCGCCGAGCGGTCCTACGCCTCCGGTAAATGCCGGAGCGGTCACGAGGACGGAACCATCGGCCCGGCGACGGATGGCGACGAACGGGATCAGGAAATCGTTGTCGGGCATCGCCGGGAAGACGAAGTCCTGAGTCGCCCTTCCCTCGAAGTGATAATCGACGTCGAACACGCCCTTCCCGCGATACTGGACGGAGCGGTAGCCGGCATATTTGCTGAGCTTCGCCGCGAAGGCGCGGTTCGACTCCTCGTCGAACCCGGGCAGGCCGAACATCTTCGCCATTTGCTCGGCCTCTTCGCGCTTGGTCTTCGCGCGTTCGGCGGCTTGGGTTTCGTAATCGGTCCTCGCCTTGGCGATCTCGGCTGCCGTGCAGGGACGAACGGGATTGTCATCGTCGGCTTCGACCGAACCGATCCATGGCTGCACCTCGACCTCGCCATCCTTGCGGCAGCGGACCTTGTCCGGGGTCCAAGGCTCAGCCTTGGCTTGCGCATCCGGCGGCGTCTGAAGGACGATCTCGCCGCGATAGGCGAGGACGAAGCTGCCGTCCTTCAGCGTCAGGTCGGACGCGAACTTGCCCGGCCCCCAGAGGCAGGCGGTGAGCAGCAGCGGCGCTGCCGCAATGAAGATGCGCTTCGTGAACTCGTGCATGACGTCCCCCTTACGAAGGAGCCTAGCGCAGCCGGCGATGAAGGAAAGTGGGGGACTTCTGTTGCCCGGCGTCCCCCGTGCCGCTGGAATCCCCTTCTGTTGCCCGGTGGGGTCCAACCGCGCTTTTGTCTTTGTAACTTAGACCGTTAGGCCATCAGTTACGCAGCAATTGCGAGCGCCTCGTTATCGTTGGCACTTGTGTGAATGAGCCGTCACGGTGGCATCCATACCGATCGGCAACCGCGTCTTTATTACACTCGTCGATCCTATTTCGCCCCCGTCAGCAACCGCCGAATTCCTCGGCCAGGCGGCTGGTGGTGGAGGCGCCGGGGTACTGCCCCCCGGGTCCGAAGTGTCTATTCCACGCGACAGTCTACCGACATAGCCGGGTCGCCCCGGCAGGGACCAAGATAGGGATTCCTGAGGCCCGCGACAAGTTTGCAAGGCCATAGCGCCATTGCTATGCGTGAACCGATACAGACTTGATCTGGGGGTAAGTCGATGAAAAAGCTTGGTTTTCTCCTTGTTGGCAGTGCCGCGCTGGCGCTTTCCGCATGCGGAAGCAACGAAGCGGACACGCTGAACGAGGCCGAAGCTCAGAACATGGAGTCCGAAGCGCTGAACAATCTCGCTGCGGAAGCGGCGAATGCGGAGATCGAGGCGCTGGGCAATCAGCAGCAGCAGCTCGAGGCGGAAAATACGGCCGCTGCGAACGCGGTCGAGACCGTCGACGGCAATGCGACCAGCCCGTCGGAAGTCGAGGACGACGTCCAGGGCATGTAAGCCGGTCGACGGCAATGGATCGAAGGCCGTCGCTCCCACGAGCGGCGGCCTTTTTCTTTGTGCCCCGAGCGCCTAGGTCGCTCACGCGATGAGCGACGACGCAATTCCCGCCGCGACCCTGATCCTCGTCCGCGAGCGCGGCTCCGGACCGCCCGAGCTGCTGATGGTCGAGCGGGCCGAAAGCATGGCCTTTGCCGCGGGCGCATGGGTCTTCCCCGGCGGCCGGATCGATGAGGGCGACGAGCGTCTCGCCGGCCGCTTCGCCGCCGATCATGGCAGCGCCAAAATCGCCGCGATCCGCGAGACCATCGAGGAAACGGCCGTCCCGGCGGGCCTCGCCGCACCGCCTCGACCGGAGCATTGCCTCGACATCCAGGCCGCACTCGCGGCGGGTCAGGAGTTCGACGAGATCGTCGATCAGGCCGGGCTCGCGCTGGACCTCGATGCGCTGACTCCGCTGGCGCGCTGGGTGCCACGCTTCCACGCCAAGCGCCGTTTCGACACGCTCTTTTTCGTCGCCCGAGTGCCGGACGGCGATTGGCAGCCGAACGTTTTCGTACGCGAATGCAGCGGCGCGCACTGGGCGAGCGCCGCGGAAGTGCTTGAGCGAGACCGGGCGGGCGAGTTGCAGCTCATTTTCCCGACGCGCCGCACGCTCGAACGGTTGGCCCAGCACGCCTCGTACGACGAGATCGTCGCCGACGCCCGCGCGCACGCGATCGATCCGATCAGCCCCTGGGTGGACGAGGTCGGAGGCGAGCGGTTCATCACCATTCCCGACGGCATCGGATTTCCAGTGACGCGCGAGCGGCTGGAGGGCCTCTGGCGAGGGTAATTCGAAGGGCCGCCTTCTGGCTCTTTTTCCTTGCGCTGCTCGGTGCCGCTTACGTCTTCGGACGCGATTATGTCGGGCGCCATCCGCAGGACTTTCCCTGGACCCCGCTCGATCTGCGTGATCCCACCGGCGCCTTCACCGGACCCAAGCTCGCGCGGCTCGGAAGCGACGCCAGCCTTTGCCGGGCTCTGCTTCGCGGTGTCGGCGCCGACGACGTTCCCGTCCCGCCGCGCTCCGGCGGGGAAAGCTGCGGATACCGGGACGGGATGCGCCTGGGCTCCCGGCCCATCGGCTTCCGTCCCGCCGGGCCGGTCACGAGTTGCTCCGTCGCCGCGGGCCTGTACCTGCTCGAAACCCGCGTCATCCAGCCCGCGGCACTGCGCCATTTCGGCAGCCGGGTGACGACGATCGACCATGCGGGAAGCTATTCGTGCAGGCGGCTCTACGGCCGATCCGAAGGCCTTTACAGCGAGCATGCGACTGCGGACGCGATCGACATCCTGGGCTTCCGCCTTGCCGATGGCCGGCGCGTCAGCGTGCTTCGCGACTGGGATGGCGGACCGCCGAAAGCCGAGTTTCTGCGCGAGGTTCGCGACGGTTCCTGCCGCCTTTTCTCGACCGTGCTGTCACCCGATTACAACGCCGCGCACGCCGATCACCTGCATCTCGACCAGGCAGAGCGGGGAAGCTTCGGCTGGCGTGGATGCCGGTAGGCTTCCGAGTCGCGCCGTTCGCACATGAAAAAGGGGACCCGCAGAAGCTGCGAGTCCCCTGTTCGCCAAAGGCGACGCGACTTATTTCAGATGGTTCGAGAGATGCTTGTTCATCTCGAACATGCTGACGCGATCCTTGCCGCCGAAGACTTTCTTCAGCGTGTCGTCAGCGAGAATTTCTCTCTTGTTTTGTGGGTTTTGCAGGTTGTTCTTGCGAATGTGATCCCACACTTTGGAGACCACTTCGCTGCGCGGCAACGGCGCGGTGCCGGTGATTGCCGCCAGATCCGCCGAAGGCTGAACCGGACGTGCCAGCCCGCCGCCTGCTTTCCTACCCGACCCCGATGATTTTGATGCCATTTCGGCCCTCCTGTTGTTCTTTTGTTGATAGAGCGCAAAGCAGCCCTCTTGGCAATCGGCTTTCAGAGGGAAAACCGCCAAAAATCATCTCGTGAACGGAACGACTCGATTGAGAACGTCGTGACCGATGTCCGCTCGTCCGCCGAAAGCGATGCCCGAGCGTCCGCACCACTCCTCCACGATGGCCAGCTCGTCGCGGCCGAAATCGGGGTCGTTGGCGGGGATGTCCCCTACCCGCCCTAACCTCAGGCGCGCGACGTGACGGACGTTCGGGCTCGCCGTCACATGGAACATCGTCCGGTCAATGCGATAGTGATGCTCGCTCACATCTTCGATGAGCAAATCCACGCCCGTAAAATCGGGCTCCAGGACGGTCCCCAGCAATGAGGCAAGGACAGTCAGGTTGAACGCCATGGCCGGCCCCTGCAGCTCCGGCTCCAGCGCGGACGGATCTCGCCTCACGATCCAGTCGAGAGCGCGAGTGACCGCGGCCTGGCCCGCCTCGCGATGGAAGTCCTGCGGCATCGGTCCCCATGCAACCTCGAGGCCTGCCTTGTGGAATGCGGCGTGCAGGAATCCCGCATCGCTGTAGCCGACATAGACTTTCGAGCTTGCCGCGTCTGGCAGGTTGGCAACGGCTGCCTCGGCGATTCGGTTCGACCCATATCCGCCGCGGGCGAACCAGACGGCATCGAAGGACGGATCAGCCATGACTTCACGGAGCGCAGAGAGGCGAGCCTCGTCCGGCCCGGCGAAATGCCCATCCGCCAGGAAGCATTGCGGATGGATCATCACCTCGCAATCGCCGCGCGTCTGAACGAGGGCTTCGAGCCGATCCGCCGACTGGCGTGTCAGAGTGCAGCTCGGAGCGACGACCGCGATCTTCATCGCCTTCACATTCCCGATGGCGCCGCGTCACGCAATGGGGCAGCTTCGCGGTTTGTCATCGAGAGAGGTGTCGATGCTCCAGCGTTCCACGTTTGCCGCCGCGCTCGCTGCGCTTCTTTGTTCCTGCGCGTCCAATCCTCAAACGACGGCTGCGATCGGCGCATCGGCCGAACCGTACGACCTTCTGATCGACAACGGCACGATCTACGATGGTTCCGGCGGTGCGCCTTTCGTGGGAGATGTGGCGATCAAGGGGGATCGCATCGTCTATGTCGGACCGCAGGCGCCCGCTCCGTCGAACCGCACGGTCGACGCATCCGGTCTCGCCGTATCGCCCGGCTTCATCAACATGCTGAGCTGGGCGACCGAGACCCTGATCGAGGACGGCCGCGGGATGAGCGACACGGTCCAGGGCGTCACTCTGGAAGTGTTCGGCGAGGGCGCCTCGATGGGCCCGTGGAACGAAGAGATGAAGGCGCTCGACCGCAAGCGCCAGCAGGACATCAAGTACGACATCCCCTGGACGACGCTCGGCCAATATCTCGAACATCTGGAGAAGCGCGGAGTGACGCCCAACGTCGCCTCCTTCGTTGGCGCGACGACCGTACGCATCCACGAGCTCGGAGAAGGAGACGTCGATCCCACGCCCGAGCAACTGCAGCGCATGCGCGCGCTCGTCCGCCAGTCGATGCAGGAAGGCGCGGTCGGCGTCGGCTCGTCCCTGATCTACGCTCCCGCCAATTTCGCCGAGACGCCGGAGCTGATCGCCATCACCGAGGAAGCCGCCAAGTGCGGCGGGATGTACATCAGCCACATGCGCGACGAAGGGCCGAAGCTGATCGAGGCGATCGACGAGCTTGTCACCATATCGCGCAAGTCGGGCGCACCCGCCGAAATCTACCATTTCAAACAGTCGGGCCGCTCCAACTGGGGCAAGATCGATGCTGCCATCGCCAGGGTCGAGGCTGCTCGCGCGTCGGGCCTTCGCATCACGGCGGACATGTACACTTATCCGGCAAGCTCGACCGGCTTCGACGCCGCCTTCCCGCTCTGGGTCCAGGCTGGCGGGCTGGAGAAGTGGGTCGAGCGCCTGAAGGACCCCCAGGAGCGGTCGAAGGCGCTCGCCTGGATGCGCGGTCCTGACGCGACCGAGAACACCAAGCTCGTCGTGGAGGAGCCGGACAAGGTCATCCTCGTCGGATTCAAGACCGACGCGCTGAAGCCGCTGACTGGAAAGACCCTCGGCGAGGTTGCCCGCCAGCGCGGCAAGTCGCCGGAAGAGACCGCGGCCGACCTGATCGTCGAGGACGGCACCCGCATCCAGGTCGTCTATTTCGGGATGAGCGAGGACAATGTCCGCCGCGCCGTCGGACTGCCATGGATGAGCTTCGGCTCCGACGCAGCGTCGATGGCGCCCGAAGGCGTGTTCCTCAAGTCGAGCACGCACCCGCGCGCCTACGGCAATTTCTCGCGCGTGCTCGGCAAATATGTGCGCGACGAAAAGGCTGCCGCCCTGCCCGATGCGATCCGACGGCTGACGTCCCTCCCCGCCACCAACCTCGGCCTGAAGGACCGCGGCTCGCTCAAGGCGGCCTATGCGGCCGACATCGTCATCTTCGACCCCGCGCGTGATCGGCGACCATGCGACCTTCGCCAAGCCGCAGCAGCTATCGACCGGCGTCCGCGACGTCTTCGTCAACGGCGTCCAGGTGCTGAGGGACGGGCAGCACACCGGCGCCAAGCCGGGCCGAGTTGTCCGCGGGCCGGGCTGGACAGGCTGGCCGGGCGGAGGCGCTTGCAAATAGGCCCCAGCCCAATAGGGCGGGCCCGATGACTGAATCGAACGTCTTTTTCTGCGGGATCGGCGGCAGTGGGATGCTCCCGCTCGCCTCCATCGTGCGCGCGACCGGCGCGAAGGTCGCGGGCTCCGACCGATCGCTCGACGCTGGTCGCGTCGCGAACAAGTTCGCCTACCTCCGGTCGCTCGGGATCGGGCTCTTTCCGCAGGACGGTTCCGGACTGCAGCCGGGCATGACGCTGATCACGTCGGCGGCGGTCGAGGAAACAGTGCCGGACGTTGTCCGCGCCCGCGAGCTCGGGCTCCAGCACCTGACCCGTCCTCAATTCCTCGCCCAGCTCCTCAACGACGCGCAGCGCAGCGTCGCCGTCGGCGGCACCAGCGGCAAGTCCACCGTGACCGGCATGATCGGCTGGATCCTGCACGCGACGCATCGCCAGCCCACCGTCATGAACGGCGCGGTGATGAAGAATTTCGTCACGCCGTCTGCCCCGTTCGCGAGCGCCCTCGTCGGCGATCCGGAGCTGTTCGTCAGCGAGGTCGACGAGAGCGACGGCTCGATCGCGCTCTACCAGCCGGAGATCGCGATCCTGACGAACATCAGCCTCGACCATAAGGAAATGGCCGAGCTGCGCAGCTTGTTCGCATCCTTCCTGCTGCGTGCGCGTCGCGCCGTCGTGAACCTCGACGATCCGGAAACGCGGGCGCTGGCAGACGTCATCCCCGACGACAGGCGCGTCGGTTACGGCTTCGACAGCCCGGGCGCGGACTTCATGGGCAAGAATTTGGAGCTCCTGCCCGGCGGAAGCACCTTCAGCGTCATTGCGGGCGACGAGAGCCAGGACGTCCAGTTGAGCGTACCCGGCCGGCACAATGCATCCAATGCGCTGGCCGCCCTCGCCGCAACTCGCGCGCTTGGCGTCTCGCTTGCCGACGCAGCTGCAGCGCTCACACGCTTCGAAGGCCTGAAGCGCCGCCTCGAGACGGTCGGCACCGCGGCCCAAGTGACTGTCATCGACGACTTCGCGCACAATCCCGACAAGATCGATGCGACGCTGGCTACGTTGCGAGCGCAGCCCGGTCGGTTGCTCATCATGTTCCAGCCCCACGGCTATGGGCCGCTGCTCAAGATGGGCGAGCAGCTTGCGGAGAGCTTCGCGGGCGGGCTCGATCCCGATGACCGGCTCTTCCTTGCCCGACCCTGTCTACCAGGGCGGCACGGTCGACCGCTCCCGTGGATCCGATTGGCTCGCCGACCAGGTCCGCACGCGCGGAGGGCAAGCAGTCCATATCGCCGACCGGGCCGCGATCGGAGAAGCTTTGCTCGCGGAGGCGGGCGACGGCGACCGGATCGTCATAATGGGCGCGCGCGACAACTCGCTCAGCGAGTTCGCCGCCGAGCTGGTCGAACGCCTGTCGCAGCGGAACTGATTGGCGGCTTCCGCGTCGGGCAGGCATGGCAAAGCCCGGCAGCGTAATCGGCTGGCTACTCGCGGAGAGCGACCGCGACGAGCTACTCAGGCGATTCCCGCCCAGGTTCGAAAAGACGGTGGCGCATCACGTCACCTTGAAATCGGGCGCCGAGCGCGACCCCTTGCCGCCCGAAGTCCGCGCCGCAATCGTTGGTCGGACGGACGACGACGCGGGCGTAGAAGCGATGGTGGTTTCGATCGACGGCACGACCGACCGGCCGGACGGCTCGACCTACCACATCACATGGTCGCTCGGAGATGGTCGGCGCGCGCGCGAAAGCAATGACGTGCTGAAGGACCGTGGATGGCAGGAGCTCGACCATCCCATCCCGGTCACGCTCGAGCCGGGGCGCTTCTGATATGGCGAAGCGCCCGCCGCGCCTGTTCCTCGACTGCGACGGAGTGCTCGCCGACTTCGATGCCGGCGCGAAAAAACTCCTGAAGATGAGCCCCTCGGCCTTCGAGGCGCGCCACGGTCGCGGCGAGTTCTGGAAGCGGCTCGCCCGGCACGGCAATTTCTACGGCGATCTTCAACAGATGCCCGATGCGCAGTTGCTATTCCGGGCGGTCAAACATCTGAAACCGACCATCCTCACGGGCCTTCCGCTCGGCACCTGGGCGGCGCCTCAGAAGGAGCGCTGGGCAGCCGAGCATTTCCCGGGCGTTCCAATCATCACCACCATGGCGGCGAAGAAACATCTGCACATGGAACTCGGCGACGTCCTCGTCGACGACCGCGATAGGCACCGGCATCTCTGGGAAGGCGCCGGCGGTGTCTTCATCCATCACAAGAACGCGAAAGATTCGATCCGCGAGCTCGCGGAGATTTATCCGTCGGTCAAAATGGAAGCGGAGGCTTAGGCCGCCGTTTTGATATCCACCTTCTCGACCCACTCCGGCCAGAACACCGGCTCACGGTTCGACCAGCCCGGCGCGGTCGCAGCGCTCTCGCTGATCGACTGAAGCAGGGTCCGGCGGCGGTCCGGGTGCAGGTGCGGAAGCGCGGCAGCGGCACAGAATGCGGCCGGCAGCCACGGACGGGCCGAAGCACCGACCAGGCGCTCGTAGAGAAAGCGGAAGGCCGCGAAGTTCGGCAGACGGTCCTGGCCGAGGTCGAAGGCCGCAAGCGTGATCAGCATGCCCATGAACGGCTCGATCATGTCGAGTCCGCTGTCGTCGGGAACCTGCATCCGCAGGTGATCAAGCTGCTTGTAGATCCGGGACTGAGCGCGGATCGAAGCGGCTTCGCCTTCATCGCGCGCCCAGCACTCGATCGCGTCGCGACGGCCGTACGCCACGTCCAGGGCGCGGCGGATGTACCGCTGCGTCGCCTTGGGGAAGCTGGCAAACTCCTTCATTTCCGAGAGCAGCAACGCGCCGTTCGCCGGCTGGCTGGTCCGCGTAATCATCACCCCAACTCCTTAGTCCCACCGGCAGGATGATGCGGTCATGGTAGTTGCAGATTCATTAACCACTTATCCCACCCCCGTTCAGATTGAATCAGACGGTGGGCGTGACAGCAATGTTAAAGTTTCACCGCTCGTCGCAATGGCTGCCGCTGTTGATTCCGTGCAACTGAAATGTGGATAAGTCGCGGGTTCAGCGGTCCTTTTGCTCCGGATAGCCCGATGACGGCATCGGCTCACCGCTACTTCCCGGCTGAGCGGCGGCCGTAGGATCGGAAGCATCCATCAATTCGTCGCTTCCAAGATCGACCTTCGCGTTCTCGTCGTCGGGGTTCTTCCGCACCTCGGCCTCGAGTTCAGGTTCGGGTGGAGAGGAGATGACCGCAGGAGGTACCTGCTCCTTCTGGTCCGTTGTCTCGTTCACGTGAATTTCCTTCCGGCGAATCGCTTCGCAAGATGAACGAGTGAAGGGGAGTGCCGTTCCTGTGCCTTTCCGTAAATCTGGCGTTCAGTTTCGACCGGCGGTTGTCGTGCTTCTGCCAAAGGACGGGCGGCGATTGCGGGCTTAAGTTCGTGGGCGTTACAAGCGGAGGCAATGCACGCACCCCTGTCCAGCTCTGCCGACCGTCTGACGCGGAGCCGTTTCTCCGACTGGCCGCTCGCCGTGAAGTCGATCCTCGGCTTCTGGTTTTTCTATGCGCTGACGATCGTCGCCCGCGCCCTTTTGGGCTCGGATCCGCTGACGATGCTCAGCAACAAGATGCTCACGATCCTTGCGGGGATCGTTCTCACCGGGCTCGTCTACGCCGCGATCGTCCTGATCTCCGGCCGTGGCAGCGTCCGCAAGCAGGCGATCACCGCCGGCCTGGTGTCCTTCCTTGCCGGTTGGGGAATGGCGGGCCTGCTGATCTCCACCGAGAATCGGATGCGGGAGTCCAAGGAGGAGCATCGGCTCCAGGCTCGCGAAGGCTACATCATCATCGAGCGTGGCCACACCGTCCGTATAGAGCGCCAGGCCGCGGAGCCTTTGGTCCTCACCTGGCCGCGGATCAGCGACCTCGACCCCTACAAGCGCTTTCGCTTCGCTGCGGACACCGCGGTCATCTGGTTCTTCTTCTTCGCCGCCTGGAGCGCCTTTTATCTGGCGACCAAGGCCCAGGCCGAAGTCCTCACCGCGCAGCGTCGGGCGGCCGAGGCCGAAAGCGCCGCCCAGGCCGCGCAGGTCCGCGCGCTTCGCTATCAGATCAATCCGCACTTCCTGTTCAACACGCTCAACTCGCTCTCCTCGCTGGTCATGGCCGGACGTCCCGAGGAAGCGGAGAATATGATCCTGAAGCTTTCGACCTTCTTCCGCTCCAGCCTGTCGCTCGATCCGTCGGCCGACGTGACACTGGCCGAAGAGATCGAGCTCCAGCGCCTCTACCTCGAAATAGAAAAGGTGCGGTTTCCGCGCCGTCTGAAGGTCGAGATCGACATTCCGGAAGATCTCCGAAGCGCCCGCGTCCCGGGCCTGCTTCTCCAGCCGCTGGTCGAGAACGTCATCAAATATGGCGTTTCCGGCACGCGCGAGACGGTCACTCTCAACATCCGCGCTGCCGAAGCCGGGCCAGGCCGCTTCATGATCGAGGTGTCGAACAGCGCCGCCACGGCCTCGGCGAAGAACGGCAACGGCAAGCCGGACGGAACGGGTGTGGGACTGACGAACGTCTGCCAGCGGCTCCAGGCGCGTTTCGGCAACTCTGCGAATTGCGAATTTGGCCCAACGGCCGACGGTGGTTATCGTGTGCTGATGACACTGCCGTTGGACCGCGCCGATGGATGAACAGCCGCTAAGGCTCCTGATCGCGGACGATGAACCGCTGGCTGCGGAAAGGCTGCAGCTGCTGCTGGCGCAATGCCCCGACGTCGACCTCGTAGGAAGCGCGAGCGACGGCGAAGGCGCGGTGCGCATGGCTGACGCTCTGTCGCCCGACCTGCTGCTTCTCGACATCGAGATGCCGGGCCTCGACGGCATCAATGTCGCGAGGGCGCTCGCAAGCAAGAAGCCGTCGGCCGCGGTCGTCTTCATCACCGCCTTCGACCAGTTCGCGGTCGCCGCCTTCGAGGTCGAGGCGGTCGACTATCTGATGAAGCCCGTGACGCCCGAGCGGCTGAAGCGGGCTTTGAAGCGTGCGCGCGACCATCTCCGTCGGCGCGAGACGGCCCCGCCCAGGCCGGCGAGCACCTCGCCCTACCTGGAGGAGTTCTGGGCCTCGGACCTGTCCGGTCTCGTCCGCATCGCGTCGCGCGACGTCGACCGCGTGTCGGCCGAGCGCGATTATATGCGCCTGCACGTCGGCCGCCGAAGCTGGCTGATCCATCATTCGATGAACGCGCTGGAGGAAGGCCTCGATCCGGAGCTGTTCGTCCGCCTTCACCGCTCGGCGATCGTGCGCAAGGACTTCATTACGGGCTTCACCCGCAACCCGTCGGGACGCTGGATCGCGCGACTGGGCGACGGGGTCGAGCAGCCCGTCGGCCGCCTCTACACGGACAAGGTTCGAACCATCGCCAAGCGCTGACGTGAAAACCCGGCAGCCGTGGACGGGCTGCCGGGCGGTCCGTTCGCTTAGTGGTGTGAAGCGCTTTCCAGGGCCAGTTGCACCTGCGGCGCAATGGATTGACGCGCATCGGCTATGCAGCGCTTCGTGTCCTCATGCAGCGAAGGCATGGACTGGCGGCCATTCCGGCACATTGCCCGGATGGTCGCTTCGACTTTCCGCTGGAACCGCGCGGCGCCTTCCGGGGTCTTCAGGTCACGCGGGTTGTAGCGGATCTCCGAGCTGATTTTTTCGAGTTCGGCGCCATCGTGCTGCCTGGCGTTCGCAAGCGTCGGGACGAGCAATGCGCCCGACACGAATAGCGCCGCTACCATCACGAGAAATTTCATCACCTGCTCCCTTTTTTGCGACACGGCGTCCTCATCGGGGAAGTCGAGGGGTGTGGGGATCGCCGTGTCGCAGGGTCCGGCTACGACAGGCCGAGGGCGACGTCGCCGCAGGCTCGACCAGGGCCCTGCCGCGGTCTGCAATCGGTTGTGCGCGTCGACGAAGGCCGTTCGTCGGGCGGCGGTTCGACGAACTTCAGATTTCGTTGTTCTCTGAAACTGGATCGACGCTGCGGTCGACCGCCGTTGTCACCGCGACGTCCATGCTGACATTGCCGAGCGTGCGGAAAATGTCCGGCACCATCTCCACGGCGACCAGCAGCGCGAGCGGCGCTATGGGCACACCAAGCGCCATGGCGATCGGCGCGATCGAGCTGATGAAGCTCACCTCGCCTGGCAAACTGATCGCTCCGTAGCTCATCACCGCCCCGACGGCCGTCGCCGCGATGATCTGCGTCATGGTCGGCTCGTAGCCGAGCCAGTGCGCCACATAGAATGCGACCGCAGTGTTCATCGCCGGGCCCGGTCGCGCGGAACAAGGCGACCGACAGCGGGAGAGACACGTCCGCAACCTGGTCGCGGACGCCGATCACCCGCGCCGCGGCGAGCATCGCCGGAAGCGAAGCAAGCGAGGACCGGGTCGATATGGCGACGCTCTGCGGAGCGATCATCGCCTTGCTGAAGGTTCCGAACCCCGCCCGTCCCCAGATCGCTCCGATCGGATAGGCCCAAAGCGTCACCAATATTCCGATCACCGAGATCAGGACGATGTAGTGACCGAGTCCCGCGAACGCGGCGCCTCCGGCGCTCGCTCCCACGCTGAAGGCCAGCGCGAGCACGCCGAGCGGAGCGATCCACAGCACCCAGCCGATGATGATCAGCAAGGCGTCGGCGATCGCCTCGAACAGGCCGGTCAGCGAGCGCCGCCGCTCGCTCTCGATACGCGTGACCGCCAGCGCGAAGAGCATCGCGAACACCACCAGCGGAAGCACCTCGCCCTTGGCCGCCGCAGAAATGACGTTGTCGGGGACGATGCCTTTGAAGAAGTCGGCAACGCCCGGCATCGGACCGCTGGCCGTCGACTGATCCAGTCCGGCAAGGCCCGCCTGCATCGCCTGGGCCTGCGCCAACGGCAGCGGGAACAGCCCGGTTAGCAGCTCGATCATCAACGCGCCGAAGATCGCGGACGCAGTACAGATGATGACGATCCAAAGGACGGTCCTGCCCGCGATCCTTCCGGCCCGTGCCGCTTCCGCTCCCTTCGCGATGCCGATGACGAGCAGCGCGACCACGAGCGGAATGACGGTCATCTTGAGGGCATTCAGCCACAGGCCGCCGATGAAGCCCGCCACCTGCAGCGCCGGCTCGCGAAGACCGTCGCCGAGCGACTGAGCGCCCGCGCCGGCCAGAAGGCCGACGACGAGTGCGATCAGGACCCGATAGGCCGCCCCGCCGCGAACGCTGGTCGCGGCGGCGTCCTCTACGTCTTTGGTCATTTAGGCTTCCGGAACTTGTAGACGAAGCGGTCGGTCTTGCCGCGAATCTCCGGTTTGAAAACCAGCAGGCTGTGATTGTCCGCAGGATTGCGGAGCAGCTCGCTCTCAGCCTCCAGCCTGAACCCCGCACGTTCAAAGTCGGCCTTGACCACGGACGGATCGATCCGATGGTACTTCTCGACCGTCTCGCGGGTGTCGCCGGGGTTTCCGACGTGGTCGATGACGCCCACAATTCCGCCCGGCTTCATCGAATCATACACGGTCTTCAGAAAAGCGTCCGGCTCCATCCGCTTCACGCCATATTTGGCGCTCTCCCAATAGACGTCGTGATAGTTCAGGTTGATCATCATGAAATCGTAGGCGTTCGCATCGAGAGCTATCGCCTCGAACGGCGAAACGATCAGATGGGCGTTGGGCGTCTTCTGCTGGAAGGTCGCGAACTTTTCCTGCGAATCCTTGTCGTAGAACTGAGTCGGCTCCCACACCGTGACATGGCCCTTCGGACCGACCGCCGGCGCCATGATCTCGGCCCAGTAGCGGTTGCCGCCGAACAGATCGATCGCCTGCATTCCGGACTGGAGACCAAGGAACTGCAGCACCTCGGCGGGTTTGCGGCTTTCGTCCAGTTTCAGATTGTCGGCGGATCGGTTCGCGGTCGCGGCAACCGCCGCGCCGACATCCGCGGGCTTGGCGAGAGCCGGTCCGATCGCCGCGACCGATGCACTGGTCATCACCAGCGCCAGCGTGAGCATCTTCAGATTTCGCATTGAAGTCCCCCTTCTGATTGCCCGCCACTTCGATCGGCCAACGACAGTCGTTCGATCAACATGCAACTTGGCGCGACTAAAGGTTTCGCGCTAGGCTCATTTCACCATCAGCCATGGTCTTCGGGGGACAGTGCAATGGCTACAGTCGCTTCATCGGTCGCCGACGCCCAGACGCGCGAGCGCCGCTTCTACTCGCGAATGGCCCTGTTCCTGGTCGCATTGGCATTCGTGGGCTTCGCGCCGAGCTTCTATTTGCGCGGGATCGTTCCGGAATTTCCGCGTCCCAACCCGACGCTTCCGCCGTCGGTGCTTTTGCACGGCCTTCTGTTCACGATGTGGATGCTGGTTTTCGTTGCGCAAACGCAGCTCGTCGCCGCCGGCCGCCGCGACATCCACATGAAGCTCGGTGCGGCATCCATGGTCCTTGCGGTCTCGATGGTGCCGGTCATGTATCTGATCGGCGTCTGGCAGGTCGCTCGGAAGAACGTCCCGCCTTTCACGACGCCCCTGGATTGGACCTCGCTCCCGCTGTTCGCGATCCCCGCCTTCGCAATCCTGGTCTGGCTCGGGTGGCAACGCCGTCGTCAGGCCCAGTGGCACAAGCGCCTGATGCTCGGCGCGGCGATGGTGGTCGTGCTTGGCCCCTCGTTCGGCCGGCTGCCACTGATCCCGCCGTCGAAGATCGGATTCGCAATCCAGATGACGGCGAGTTTGCTGTTCTTCCTCCCCTTGTTCATGTGGGACAGGCGCACGATCGGGCAGATCCATCCCGCGACGAAGATCGCGTTCGGCGTCTACGCCCTCTCGATGCTGGTCCCGGTAGCGCTGATTGTCACTGGAGCATGGGCCCCGATCGCGGCGCGGTTTCCGGGGGTCGGAAGCTAGGCGTTCGTTTCAAGGCCGCCACCTAGACGCTTCTGGACGTCCACCGTTTCGGCGGACCGACCGTCAGTTGCGGCCTGCGCCGGAAAAAACTCCTCAACCGCGCATCGGCTTTACGATTGGGGCGTTCTTTCAACAGTTTGACCGCCCACCAGTGGAGACAGAACACATGGAAAATCAGGACCAGATCAGCACCCTCAACACGCTGATCGAAACGACCATCGACAGCATCACCGGCTACGAGGAGTCGGCGCAGAACGTCGACAATGAGCGGTTCCGCCAGATCTTCCGCGAGCGCGCGGACGAGCGTCAGCAGGTCGTCAGCCAGCTGCGTGAGGAAGTTCGTCGCCTGGGTGGCGATCCCGAAGAGTCCGGCACGTTCCTCGGCAAGGCGCACCAGCGCTTCGAGGACCTGAAGGCCGCCATCACCGGCCGCGACGAGAAGGCGATCATCAATGAGGTCGAGCGCGGCGAGGACTATATCAAGGCCAAGTTCGAAAAAGCGCTCGAGAGCGGCGATCTCGGCGCCGAATCCCGCCAGGTTGTCGAGCGATCCTATCAATCTGTCCGTGCCGGGCACGACCAGATCAGCCAGCTGAAGCACGGCATGGAATCGAACGCCTGATTTCCCGACCGATCTTCCGGGAACAAGGGGGCGGCGGCGCTCAGGCGTCGCCGCCCTTTCTCATGCGCCGAACAGAAGCTTGATGTAGTTGCGGTACTGCCGCGTCTGCTTGCCCATCAGGCCCTCGTCGCGAAGCGCCTTCGACTGGATGATCGCGCCTTCGACAACGACGTTCAGCAAGTCAGCGAGTTCCTCCACCTCCACCGCCATCCGCAGTGGGTATTTCTCGACGATCTCCTCGAGCCAGCGAACGAAGCGCGCCCGCATCTTGCGCAAATAGTCGACGTTCATCTGCCGTACCTCGGCGTCGAACATACGCTCCTGATAGGTGACGGTCGCGACCATGCAGCCCGGATGGAGCGCGTTCATGTCGTCCATCATCTGCGCATAGACGTTGAGGAATATGAGGAAGCTCTGCAGCGGATCGTCGCTGAGCTCGCGCGCCCGCTTTTCCAGCGTCTCCATGATCCCGTCGTCTTCGGCGAGGAAGCGCTCGAACAGCTGCCGGGCCAGGTCGTTCTTGTCGCGGAAGTGATAGAAGAAGCCGCTCTTGGTGATACCGGCCGCTTCGACCAGCTCCTCGATCGACGTGGCGGCGAAGCCCTTCTCGACGATCGACTGATAGGCGAGGTCCATGATCCGCTCGCGCGTGCGCTCGCCTTTGGTGCGCGCATTGCTTTCCAACTGTACCGCGGGTCCAGTTTTCTCGATCAGCCTGTCGACCATCGCCGCCTTGCCCCTCGCGACATCAATGCCAAGTACCACGAAAAGCAGCGAAATTCACTCCGCGGCAAAGAACCGACCGCGCTCCCGCTAGAGGTGATATAAGCGCTGGGAGTAAAAGCGTCCCCACACAAAATCGGGGAACGAGATGATTGGCTTGTATCATTACATAGCCGCCGGGCTGTTTGCGGGCTTCGCCTTGCTCGAGCTTGTCTTGCGCGGACGCAGCTTCCCGCCGGTGACCCACTGGCGGCTGAAGGGCACCGCCTTCATGCTGCTCTATTTCGCGTTGGCGACCTACGCGCCTCTGTTCTGGGATGGTTGGCTCGGCCAGTACCGGCTGCTCGCGGCAGACACGCTCCCGCTTTGGGCGCAGTTCGTCGGCGGCTTCCTCGCGCTCGAGCTCGGCATCTATGCCTGGCATCGCACGATGCACAACACGCCACTGCTGTGGCGCTGGTTCCATCAGATGCACCATAGTGCGGAGCGCGTGGACATCTGGGGCTCGCTCTACTTCCACCCGCTCGACACGCTTGGGCTTCACCTTCGTCGGAAGCCTGGTGCTGGTGCTTGGGTTCGGGGTGAGCGCGGAGGCTGCGATCCTCATCAACCTGCTGGCGACCTTCTACGGAATGTTCCAGCACGCAAACATCAAGACGCCGCACTGGCTGGGCTACATCATCCAGCGGCCGGAAAGCCACTCGTGCCATCACGAGCGCGGCGTGCATGCTCGGAATTATTCTGACCTGCCGCTGTGGGACATGGTCTTCGGCACGTTCCACAATCCGAAGACGTTCGATGGTGAAGTCGGCTTCTACGAAGGCAGCTCGAAGCGCGTGGGCGACCTGTTGCGCGGCCGCCTGATCGCCTGACTCACCACTGAATTCCTGGAGAACGAAATGAACCGCATTCGCGTCGCGCTTGCCCTTATGGCGTGCGTCCTGGTGACGCTCGGCGTTCCGGCCGCTGCACAGTCGCCGGTCGACCAGGCCAGCTGGGCTTCGCTCAAGAAGGAAGTTCGCCTGCCCAACGGCATGCGCCTAGCCTACGTCGAGGCCGGCGACCCGGAAGGCGAGCCTGTGCTCCTGCTGCACGGCTTCACGGACAGCAGCCGAAGCTTCTCGCCGATGGTCCCGCACCTCAGCCGATACCGCCTGCTGATCCCGGACCAGCGCGGGCACGGCGCCTCCGACGCGCCCGAATGCTGTTACGGCGCGCCGCAGTTCGCTTATGATGCGCGCCTCTTCCTCGATGCGCTCGGCGTGAAGCGAGCGGCGGTTGTCGGTCATTCGCTGGGCTCCATGGTCGCGATCAGCCTCGCCGCCGATCAGCCCGAACGCGTGTCGAAGATCGTCCTGATCGGCTCGACGGCGCTCGTTCCGGTGAAGCGCGGCGACTGGCTCTACGACAATGTCGCCGCAATGAAGGGCAGGCTGGATCCATCGACGCAGTTCGCGAAAGACTGGCATCCCGCGAACCAGCCGACGAAAGTCGATCCGACCTTCGCAAATGCGGTGAATGACGAGATCCTGCGTATTCCTCCGTATGTCTGGCGCGGCGTGATGCGCGAACTCTCCTACGTGCCCGTCGGCCGCCACGCAGCGGACGTGAAGGCGCCGGTGCTCGTGCTTTCGGGCGGCAAGGATGTTCTGTTCCCGTCGGAGCACCATCAGTCGCTTCTGAAAGCCTTCCCGCATGCGGAAGCGCAAGTGTTCCCCGAACTCGGACACAACCCGAACTGGGAGCAGCCCGAAGCCGTCGCGTCGGCCATCGACCGCTTCCTCAAATCAAGCCGCTAGGACCGAACATGCGACATACACTCCCGCAGCTCGATCGCCTCTTCCTGACCGATGGCGGGGTCGAGACCGATCTCATCTTCAACCGCGGCATCGACCTGCCGTTCTTTGCATCGGTGATGCTGCTGCGGACCCCTGAAGGTGAGAAGGCCCTGGACGACTATATCCGGCCTTACCTGGACTTGGCTCGGCGCCTCGGCACCGGCTTCGAGTTCGTCACTGCAAGCTGGCGCGCGAGCCCGGACTGGGCGGCCAAGTTCGGCCTCACTCAGGAGGAGCTCGACGAGCTCAATCGGACGTCGGTGGAAAGGGCCCGGGCGCTTCAGGCCGATTATAGCGACGTTCCGAGCGTCATCAGCGGCTGCATCGGACCGCGCGGCGACGGATATGACCCGGGCAACATCATGACGGCCGCCGAAGCGCAGGCCTATCACCGGCATCAGATATCGACGCTGGCCGGCGCGGGCGCCGATCTCATCGCCGCGCTGACCATGACGAACGTTCCTGAAGCTGTCGGGATTGCAACGGCGGCGAAAGCCATCGACATCCCCGTCGTAATCTCCTTCACCGTCGAGACGGACGGGCGTTTGCCGACTGGCAACTCCCTGCGCGCGGCGATCGAAGCCGTGGACGAGGCGACCGGCTCCTATCCCGCCTACTACATGATCAATTGCGCTCACCCGACGCACTTCACGTCGGTGCTGTCGACCGGCGAGGCATGGACGAAGC
Source organism: uncultured Alphaproteobacteria bacterium (assembly GCA_963829625.1). Taxonomy (GTDB): domain Bacteria; phylum Pseudomonadota; class Alphaproteobacteria; order Sphingomonadales; family Sphingomonadaceae; genus Sphingomicrobium. The sequence continues at coordinate 119,310 of CAWHJH010000012.1, forward strand.
GCATCGGCGGCATCCGTGCAAACGCTTCGCGCTGCAGCCATGCGGAACTGGACGCGATGACCGAGCTGGATTCTGGCAACCCGGACGAGCTCGGCCGCATGTACCGGGCCATCCTCGACGACTTTCCGGGCGTGCGCGTGATCGGCGGATGCTGCGGAACGGACCTGCGTCACGTCACGGCAATCGCCGAATCCTGCGTTGCGAATGAGGAGACGTGCAGCGGATAATCGCTGTCGCGCGTTTAGCCTGCCGCAGTCCGCGTCCGAAGGAGGGCGTCCATGCGTACATTCCTTCTCATCACCCCCATCCTGCTGTGCGCCGGAAGCGCGGCGAGTCAGCCGGTCGCCGCCCCGGTCCAGGGCATCGCGCTTTACAGCTACGGCTATAATCCGGACCCGATCGTGCTCACGGCCGGGAAGGCGGTAACACTCAATTTCCTCAACCGGGCCACCAAGGGTCACGACTTCACGGCGAAGAAGTTCTTCAGCTCATCGCGCATCATTTCCGGCGATGTCGGGGAAGGCGAGATCGACCTCGAGCCGGGCCGATCAGCAAGCGTCACCCTGGTTCCGACGGCAGGCCGGTACAAGGTTCATTGCGGCCATCCCTTTCACAAGATGATGGGAATGAGCGGCGAGATCGTCGTCCGGTAAATCCAGCCGACGCTTTCAGCGCCGCGCGATCAGCCGTTCGATCGCCCGATGGTGGGCCATCTCGTCGCCCGCGATCCTCTCGAGAACTCCGCGCAGCGCAACCAGCTCCGATTCCGAAAGATGCTCGATTCCGATGAACTCGTTGCGCGCCCTCCCGCCGGCCCGGATGAGTTCGTCGAGCTTCGCCTGGATGGCGGAGGCGTCCCGGTTCTGCGCATTCTGGATCAGGAAGACCATCAGGAAGGTGACGATGGTGGTTCCGGTGTTGATCACCAGCTGCCACGTGTCCGACCAGTGGAAGATCGGCCCCGTGACAGCCCAGACGACGATGATCGCGAACGCCAGGATGAAGGCTCCGGGCTGCCCGCAAGCCATGGCGACAGCTGCCGAAATGCGTTCGAAGATACGGTTCATCGCAACCCTCCCGCTTCGTGATGGCTGGGAGGATGCGGCTGCGGTGCGTGGCCCGCAAGGTCTCTGCTAACGAACCTGACTGAGACGCGCCGTAACGCCGTCAGACGACCTCTTCCTCGTGGCCGTAGACGAGCACCGTCAGGAAGCCGACGCGGGAGTCCTTCGGGGCCGGCCCGATGCTGGCCTGGAAGCGCTCGGCGCGCACCTGCTCGCAGCCGTAGCTGGGCTTGTCTTCGCCGCTCTCCGCGATGACCGAGCACGCGCGCACGCCGCCATCCTCGCCGATCGCGACCAGCATCATCAGGCCGCCGATCAAGGTGTCGCCCGGTTGCAGGCTGTCGAGCTCGGGGGGAGTTCCCGGCGTGAACCGCCGCTCGAACGTGATCTTCGTCTGCACTCCGGCGTTGCTGGCGGCCGCCTTGTCGGCGTCGGCCCGCGCGCTGCCCACGTCGCAGGCTTCCTGCGTCTGGGCGTAGGCCAGGCTGGTCTCGTAATTGCAGGCGCGGTGCGAACCGTTCCCGTCGTAAGTGACGGTGATCTTCTCCCACCAGGGCGTGTTCGACGTCAGGGTCGGGGTTGTCGCGGTCGACGCGGCGGCCAGTGCGATGGCGGCAAAGCTGAGCACGTGTCTTCGTCCTCCCTGCCCGCCCGGCAGCACAATCGCTGCCCTCGTCACCATCAACGTCCAAATCCGGATTTGGTCCCATCGGTTCGCCAGGCATCGGCAAGCCGTCTCGTTTCGGGGGTCGAACGACCATCAACCGTTTCCTAACGGGTCGTGTGCAATGACCTTTGCATGATTGAACCACGCGTCATTGTTCGATTGCTCGTGAAGGCGGGACTAGCCGCGCTCGTCGCGAACGAGGTCCGTGGAATCATCATGGCCGGCCCGGTCCTCTACGGCATGTATCAGGCGGGCGGCACGGCGATGGCGATCTGGCTGGGATTTTGCTCGCTCGCGGGTATCGCGATTTCGGTCTTCGCGCCCCTGCTCGTCGCAAAGAAGCTCAAGCTCGTTTAGGAAGTCCGGCGGGCTCGCTGGCCCTAGGATCGATCGCCTGAGCCGCGCCGCCGATGCCCCAATAGAAATGGGGGCCGGCATTGCTGCCAGCCCCCACTGCGCCGAGCGAAGGATCTGCCGGTCTTCATGGTCCTGATCCCGAAGGATCTCTTCCAAAAGTCCTGGCTCACCAGCTCAGGCGTCGCTTCCCATCTGACAACTCCCTCCGAAGAGGAGACCGACCGTCTGTCCGACTGCGCCACCCGAAGGTTCGCTGATCTTTCAAACTATCGGTGCCTGGCAGAGCCAAAGCCATCCGATGTTCTGCGGCCCTTCTTGGGTCGACCACTCTTGCGTCCCGCTTTGCTCTTCCATCCGAAGACTTCCGAACCGCGTCGCGCTAGAGGAAGATCAACTCTTCCGGCGCCTCTTCCCGACTGACCCCGAAAAACTCCGAAGAGCTTCTCACTGCCTGTCGGCGGAGATCGGTCCTTCCGTCACCCTCCGCTTCCCTTCTTGCCGTTGCCGGCCTTCCGGTGGAGGCGGGGACTTCCGTCCCGATCACCTTTTGACAATGCACCCCGCGTCCGAGTCGGGGAAGCAAATAATTCGGTCACAAGCCTGTGGATAACGGGGATATTGGGAACAACCGCCGATTGTTTTGTCACAAAGGCGATTCGCGACTCGCGGAATTCACTGTCCGTTCTCTTCAGGGCCCCGGATAGCGGTCGAATTTGGCCATCGATTCGAGCTTGTCGACCCACCCGATTCGCTCGGCCAGCTGGATCTGCGCCTGCGGCACGATCGAGTCGGGATCGTCGAGCGTCGCGATCTGCACGTCGATCTGGCCGGGGAACACCGCCTCGCTCGTGTAGAAAAGCCCGGTGCCGCACTTCGGGCAGAAATGCCGCCGCCCATGTTCCGACGACGCATATTCCTTCGTCTCGCCCTCGACCTGCAGATCCTCGCGCTTCACCAGTCCCCAGGCGACCATTGGCGCGCCCGCGTGCCGCCTGCAGTCCGCGCAATGGCAGATCGCCTGGTGCACCGTGTCGGTCGACATTTCGTAGCGCACCGCGCCGCAATGGCATTGACCCTTCGGCATCTTTGGACCCCTTTTGTTCTGGTTTCCCCATGTGCCATAGTCGCAGCAATTCGGCCAGAGCCGCGTTGCCGTTCCGACGTCCCTTCCCTACTTCGTGAGCCGTGCCCGAAAGTCCCGCGCCCTCCCCCGAAGCCCCCTGGCTCGCCGGCCTCAATCCGCCGCAGCGAGAGGCCGTGCTCACGACCGAGGGCCCGGTGCTGGTCCTCGCCGGAGCCGGCACCGGCAAGACCTCCGCGCTGACCGCCCGCCTCGCCAATCTCATCGCGACCCGCAAGGCCTGGCCCAGCCAGATCCTCGCCGTCACCTTCACCAACAAGGCCGCGCGCGAGATGAAAGAGCGCATCGCCAGGATCTCCGGCGGAGCGATCGAGGGCATGCCCTGGCTCGGCACCTTCCACTCGGTCGCCGCTCGAATGCTCCGCAGCCATGCCGAGCTCGTCGGCCTTCAGTCCAACTTCACCATCCTCGACACGGACGACCAGCTCCGCGTCCTCAAGCAGCTGATCAGTGCCGCCAACCTCGACGAGAAACGCTGGCCCGCGCGTCAGCTCGCCGGCCTCATCGACCGCTGGAAGAACCGCGGCTGGACCCCGAAAGAAGTCGACCTCGGCGAGGCGGAGAGCTTCGGCCCCGGCCGCGGCCGCGAGCTGTACGCCGCCTACCAGGACCGGCTGCGCACACTGAACGCCTGCGACTTCGGCGACCTGCTGCTCCACATGCTCACCATCTTCCGCTTGGCTCCCGACGTGCTGGAGCAGTACCGCGACCGCTTCCGCTACATCCTCGTCGACGAATATCAGGACACCAACCAGTCGCAGTACGCCTGGCTCAAGCTCCTCGCCGAGCCACGTCGCAACCTGTGCTGCGTCGGCGACGACGACCAGTCGATCTACAGCTGGCGCGGCGCCGAGGTCGCCAACATCCTCCGCTTCGAGAAGGACTTTCCCGGCGCGAAGGTGATCCGCCTCGAGCAGAACTACCGCTCGACCTCGCACATCCTCGCCGCCGCCGACGGCCTCATCGCCCACAATGCCGGCCGCCTCGGAAAGACGCTCTGGACCGACAAGGGCGACGGCGAGAAGGTCAAGGTCATCGGCATCTGGGACGGCCCGGAGGAAGCGCGCCGCATCGGCGAGGACGTCGAGGGCATGCAGCGCCGAGGCCTCAGCCTGGACGACGTCGCCATCCTGGTCCGCGCCCAGTTCCAGACGCGCGAATTCGAGGAACGCTTCATCGGGATCGGCCTGCCCTACCAGATCATCGGCGGCTTCCGCTTCTACGAGCGCGCCGAGATCCGCGACGCCCTCGCCTACCTCCGCCTCATCCACCAGCCCGCCGACGACCTCGCGTTCGAGCGCATCGTCAACCAGCCCAAGCGCGGCCTCGGCGACAAGGCGATCGCCACCATCCACGCGCACGCGCGCGCAACTCAGGAGCCTTTGCTGATCGCCGCCTCCCGGCTCCTCGACACCGACGAGCTTCAGTCCCGCGCCCGCTCCAGCCTCGGCCGCTTCGTGGCCGACATCGCAAGATGGAGGACGATGGCCGGAAGCAGTTCCTCCCCGAGCTCGCTCGGGGAGGGGGACCAGCCGCAGGGTGGTGGAGGGGTCCCCCACGCCGAACTAGCAAGAATGGTCCTCGAAGAATCCGGCTACACCGCCATGCTCCAGGCCGAGCGCAGCGCGGAGTCCGCCGGCCGCCTCGAAAACCTCGCCGAGCTCGCGCGCGCGATGGAGGAATACGAAACCCTCCCCGCCTTCCTCGAGCACGTCAGCCTCGTCATGGACAATGACGAGAACCGGCAGGGCGAGAAGGTCACCATCATGACCATCCACGCCGCCAAGGGGCTGGAGTTCGACATCGTCTATCTGCCCGGCTGGGAGGAAGGCATCTTCCCGTCGCAGCGCGCTCTCGACGAAGGCGGCCTCGCCAGCCTCGAGGAGGAGCGGCGCCTCGCCTACGTCGCCATCACCCGCGCGCGAAGACAAGCGACCGTCCTGCACGCCGCCAATCGCCGCATCTACGGCCAGTGGACCAGCTCGCTCCCCAGCCGCTTCGTCGGCGAGTTGCCCAAGGAGCATATCGACGAAGAGACGACCATGACCGGCGGCGAGAGCCTCTGGCGGGCGCAATGGTCCGAGCGCGCCGACCCCTTCGCCCACCTCGGCCCCGCGCAAGGCATGCGAGCCTCGACCCGCGGCCCCGGCTGGCAGCGAGCGAGCCAAAGCGGCCGCTTCAACCGCGATCCCGGCACGCGTGATCGAGGCCAAGGCCTCAGCCGTCTCCCTCGGCAACCAGGGCCGCACCGACCTGGAGCTCGGCCAGCGCGTCTTCCACGGCAAGTTCGGCTACGGCAAGATCGTCGCGCAGGAAGGCAACAAGCTCGAGATCGAGTTCGAGCATGCGGGGCTGAAGAAGGTGTTGGATAGCTTTGTGTCGGCGGGGTGAGGCGAGCGAGTTAGTCTGCCGCCCCGATTTCAGTCAGCCAACTCCGGACCTCGTTCAAGGTGCGCCGCTCCTGATCCGCTTCCATCGAGAATGGCCGCTCGATACGAGCGTTCGGCGCATGCGAGGCTAAGACGGCAAGGCTGCTGCCCAGGCCGTATCCTCCATGTGTGATGAACGGGCGCAAGGTCTTGCCCGACAGGTCATGCGCCCGGAGAAAGGACCGGATGACTGGCGGGGCTGTCTCGCCCCACACGGGGAAACCCAAGAACAAAGTGTCGTAAGCTCCCAAATTCGACACCCTTGTCCGAAGAGGCGGCTCGTATCCGCGATCCCGCTCTTGCCGCGCTTGCTCGACGGTCTGTTCATAGTCTTCCGGATACGGTCTTGCGGGCTGGATCTCGAAAAGGTCCGCATTCAAGGCGCGTTGCAGCGTTCCGGCGATCACGCGTGTGTTTCCCGAGCGTGAAAAGTAGGCAACCAACACCTTGGAGCGAGCGCGTGCCCCCGAGCCGCCGGGCTCGGCACATGCCCCGGTCGCGGCCATGAGCGACATCAGCGCCGAAGCGGATAAAAGCGTTCGCCGGTCGAGATCATTCATCATGTTTCGATCCGTTAGCGGGTGGGCGCTTCCCGGCCCGAATGGACAAGTACGGCGTCCGGCAGCCGTGCGCCGCGAATCTCGATTGCCGAAAGAGCGGCGTTGAGTTCGCTCAGTTCGCCGGTCGTGAAACGCACCGCCGCAGCGCCGGTATTTTCCAGCATGTGCGGCATCTGCGTCGTACCCGGAATCGGAACGATCCACGGCTTTTGCGCCATCAGCCAAGCGAGCGCGATCTGCGCGGGCGTGGCCTGCTTCCTCTCTGCCCATCGCTTAACCAGCGCGACCAACTGAAGGTTGTGGGGCAGGTTCGCCGGAGAGAAGCGAGATTCGATGCCGCGGATGTCTCCCTCGGCGAACCGGGTCTTCGCGTCGATTGCTCCGGTGAGAAAGCCCACGCCGAGCGGACTCCATGGCACAAAGCCGATCCCCAACTCCTCACAGGTCGGGATCACCTCGCGTTCGGGACCGCGCCACAACATCGAATATTCGTTCTGAACGGCGGCGACGGGCAAAGCCGCATGCGCCCGGCGCAGCGTCTTCAGGCCCATTTCGGACAAGCCCCAATGCAGGACCTTGCCCTGGCTAATCAGGTCCTTGACCGCCCCGGCTACGTCCTCGATCGGGACCGCCGGGTCGACGCGGTGCTGGTAGAGCAGGTCGATGCGGTCTGTGCGCAGGCGCTTGAGCATGCCGTCGACTACGACCTTGATGTGATCGGGACGGCTGTTCAGCCCCGGCCTGCGCTCGCCTGTCTGCTGATCAATGTTCCACCCGAACTTGGTCGCGATGACGACCTTGTTCCGGAAAGACCCGACAGCTTCGCCTAGGATGCGCTCGACCTCGTGAGGACCGTAGGCTTCGGCGGCGTCGAAGAAGGTGACGCCGCGGTCGAAGGCGGCCCGGATGATGTCGTGCATCTCCGAACGTGTCGGGATCGTCGTCTGATAGGTGCGGCTCATGTTCTGGACCCCGAGCCCGATGCTGGAGACTTCCAGCGCGCCCAGCTTTCGCCGCCCAGCCACCCGAGAAACGGTCCGGCTGCTCACGTTCGTAGACGGACCTTGAGCCTGCACGGACGGTGTCCCCATCAGCGGCGCCGCCGCCAGCGTTCCAGCACCGATCAGGAAACCACGGCGTCCCCATTCATTCTTGCTTTGCATGTTGGATCCCCCTGACGTCATCGTCCAACCGGACCCATGCACCCGAGTCCAATTGCCGAGACTTGAAGGCCCCTTCGGTCGAGTTCCCGCTGCTGCATGTGCGTCTCCTATCGCGCGAGAAGCCGGTTCGCTCTCCGCGTCCATCCGAGCCATTTAGGCCGTGCTACTTCTGCTGATTAGACGATATAATCCGCATGAAGTTATGTTCGAGGATCATGAATGAGGCGCGAGGAACTTGGCGATCTCGTGGCGTTTCTAGCGGTCGCGGAGGAGCGGAGCTTTACCCGCGCAGCCGCCAGACTTGGAACGTCGCAATCGGCACTCAGCCACACCATAAGGCGATTGGAGGAGCGGCTCGGAGTACGCCTGCTTACCCGTACCACTCGAAGCGTTTCGACCACCGAAGCGGGCAAGCAGCTGCTCGATGCAGTCGGGCCAGCACTGCAAAGGATCGAGCGTCAGCTGGAATATCTCAGCGAGTTTCGTGACCGACCTTCCGGCACGATCCGGATTACCACCTCCGAGCACGCGGCGCAGACGGTTCTCTGGCCGGTGATCGACAGGTTCCTCGACGATTATCCCGACGTTCACATCGAGCTCAGCGCGGAGTTGAGTCTGACCGACATCGTTTCAGAGCGCTTCGATGCTGGTGTCCGCCTTGGTGAACAGGTGGCCAAGGACATGATCGCAGTGCGTATTGGGCCCAAACTGCGAATGGCGGTGATTGCTGCTCCGTCCTACCTCGCGGCGCACGGCAGGCCGAAGACGCCGCACGATCTGACCAGTCACACCTGCATCAACCTGCGGATGCGGTCTTCTGGCGCGCTATATGTTTGGGAATTCGAGAAAAGCGGGAAGGCGTTAAACGTGCGCGTCGACGGCCAACTCACGCTGAACAGCGCGCCGCTCATCATGGATGCCGTCCGCGACAGTCACGGAATCGCTTACGTGATGGAGGACCGCGCCGAGCCGCTCCTCAAGGCAGGCCTTGTCGCACGGGTGCTGGAGGACTGGTGCCCGTGGTTCGACGGCTACCACCTTTATTATCCGAGCAGGCGCCAACCAACTCCGGCGTTCAGCCTGCTGGTTGAGGCGCTTCGACACCGACCCGGTTAGCACGGCTCAGGCGCTAGCACGCGCCCCTACTCGGCCGCAGTCCCGAAACTGTCACATTCGCTGCGTAATCGAATGCCGGGGCACATGACCGCAGCGAAAACCGATCAGCCGCCGCTCGCCCGCCGCATTGTCGCGGAGGGTCTCGGCTCCTTCTTCCTGTTCGCCTGCGTCATCGGGTCGGGCATCATGGCCGAGCATCTGTCGGGCGGGAACGACGCCGTCGCCTTGCTTGGCAATACGCTGGCGACGGGGGCGATCCTCTTTGTCCTCATCACCATGCTTGGCCCGATATCCGGCGCGCACATGAACCCGGCGGTCAGCCTCGTCGCCGCGTCGCGCCGGGAACTCTCCTGGCCGGACGCTGCGGCCTACATCCTTGCCCAGCTGTGCTTCGGCATCCTCGGCGCCTGGGCCGCCCATCTGATGTTCGAGCTCCCCGCGCTGCAACTGTCGGTGAAGGCGCGGACGGGCCTGGGCCAGTGGATCGGCGAAGCGATTGCGACCTTCGGGTTGATCCTCACCATCCTCGGGACGGTCCGCTTTCGCCCCCAGTCGGTGCCGGCCTCCGTCGGGCTCTACATCACCGCCGCTTACTGGTTCACCTCCTCGACCAGCTTCGCCAACCCGGCGATCACGATCGCCCGCAGCCTTTCCGACACATTCGCCGGCATCGCCCCTCGCGATGTGCCGCTCTTCATTGTCGCTCAACTCATGGGTGCGGCTGCGGCCGCGTTGCTCGCGCGATGGCTGTTCGACGAGGGCAGCCCGTCACGGGAGTAAATCCCGTGACGTCGGACACGTCTCGCAGCGCGGCTTAGGCCGCTCGCTCGCGCGCCGGCCGAGCGAAACTCCGTCTCTTCGCGCTGCTTCGGCGACGCTTCGCGTCGGCGGCGCTGCGCTCGGCGGATTTCGCTGTCCTACAACCCCCTCTTTGTGGCTTACCCTGCCGGATGAGCAGGAAGCACAACCGCGACGACCGCCAGTTACCGAAGTTGACGAAGGTCACACTCCCGCCCCCCGCGAAACGGTCGATTTGGTCAACTTCCAGCCATTCGGCATGCCCCCCGTCAGTGCGAACTTTGTGAACATTCGCAGCCGTTTCAGGCGACCGGAACCGCCTCCGGCTTCGCGGCGGCCCGCGCCGGGGCGGCCTTCCCCGCGTCGCAATGCGCATGGTCGCGATAGCGGTCGGTTTTCGGGCGGCCTTGCGGCGTCAGATCAAGGAATCCCCAGTACGGCTCGATCGTGCCGACATGCCGCGGATCCAGGTCCGGCGCCATCAAGGGCTCGTACAGAAGCTCGGACGCCCAGGTCAGCCGGATCGTCCCGTCCTTGTCGCGGTGGAACACGGTCATGATCGGCTGCTGCTCGCCGTCCGTATCCTCGCCGTGGAAGTCGCGCTTGAAGCTGTTGTTCGCGGCGGAAACCAGGGTCACGTTGCGCCAGCCGCGGTCGCGGGCGAAGGCCATGACGCGCTCGATCGGCGCCTTGGTCACGGTCGCGAAGCTGATGTCCGCGCCTTCCAGGTACGGGATCACGCAGTCCCACTGGTCGAGCAGCAGGGTGCAGGACGGGCACGGCCCCTCCTCGCGCGGCAGCTCGGCGACCGCCGAACCCGCCATTCGGGGCCGATCGTCCTCCGAATTCCGGGGGAACATGTAATGGTAGAAGAACAGGGTATCGCTGCCCTGACGGAACAGCTCCGAAAGCCGGACCTTGATCAGCTTGCCGTCGTCGTCCCAGGCATCAAACAGATAGTCGTCGCTGACGACAGGTCCCGGCGGCAGCGCGCGGCGCTGCTCGGCGACGGATTCCATCTCCTTGCGAAGCGCCACCTCGCGCTTGAGCAGCGCATTGCGGGCCGCGCGATATTCCGAAGATTCGTTGGGGAAAGTCACACCCATTGCCGCCTCCTTCAGGGCCGCAACAGCAACGTCCCTCCGGGAAAATGTCTCCGCCGCGATGCACGTCTTCGAACGGGTTCCGGGTTCGAACGAACTTCGCCGGCGCGGCAGCCACGTTCCGATTCGCGGGAGGCGGCATGACCCGTCGTCAGTGCGAACTTTGTGAACATTCGCCTGCGCGCGGGACAGTCGATCTGGTCAATTTCCTCAGGAGTCGCGTCCCGAATTGTGACAGGCGGAACTTCCCTTGTCGTGATACAATTAAACGATCAGTTAATGACGCGGGGTCATGCACTTGCGCTTACTGTCCATTGCCATGTCGCTGATCCTGCTCGCCGGCTCCGGCGCGGCCGCCCGTGATGCGGGCGTCGTCGCCGTCGCGGGAGATGCCGGGATCGGCCGCTCGCCTGGCGGCCGTGTTCGGCACCGTCACCAGCATCCATCGCACCGTGGAGCGCAACCGGCTGGTGGGCGGCGTTCCCAACAGCTATCATTTGGCCGGCCGCGCGATCGACATCGCCCGAAGGCCTGGCGTCACCCACGACCAGATTGCGACCGCGCTTCGCCGCGCCGGCTACAACCTCGTCGAATCCCTGGACGAAGGCGACCACAGCCACTTCGCCTTCGGCCCCGCCTCCGCCAATGCTTACGTGGCCTCCCTCGCTCCGGGCAGGCCGGGCAAGGCCGTCGACGCGAAACCAAAGATCGAACGCCCGGTGCTGGCGGACAATCACGGCACGCTTCTCATCGATCTCCCGGCCGTGGCCCCGGCGCCCCGCGCGGGAACGAGCACGGCGAGGTAGCCAAAAGAAAGCGCCGGCCTTTCGACCGGCGCTCCCTCATTCTTGATTTCCGACCTATCGGCGGTTGACGTCGACGTCGCGGATGTAGCCGCGATAGTCGACCGAGCAGCGGAACGTCAGGTCCGGCTGATAGGCGTAGCCGGCCGCGCCGTAAGCGCCGTAGCCGTAGGGGCCATAGCCGTTGTTCATGCCGCTGCTGGCAAGGCCACGCACGAGAACGCTGTTGCGTCGCGGAGTGACCTGGGTGACGTTCAGAACGCGGCCGCTGGTCGCCGTGTTGACGCCCAGGATGGCGCCGAGGAGGCCGCCCGAGTTCACGCGGGTGTGAAGCCTGCTCTGAACGGCCGCCGCGCACCGCTGCGCCGCCATGTTCGTGACGTTGTTATTGTAGCCATAGGCGTTGCCATAAGGCGCGCCGTAGTACTGCGCAGCGGCCGGGGCCGCGGTCGCAAGGGCTGCAAGACCGGCGCTGCCGGCAAGAATCTTCGTAAAGCGTTTCATGACTCGTCTCTCCTTTCAGACACAGGAGTCTTCGGGGAGATAAACGAACAGTCATGGCCATTCGGAGCCAAGGTTCATCGCAAGCAAACGTCAGGACGTCGCAATGCAATGAACAGTGGATTAATTGTCTGTCGCGAGTCCGACGCAATGCCTGTCTTGCGCGGACTTTGGCGATCTAGGCGAAGTTCATTCCGCCGCCATCGAGACACTTTGCCTCAGCGGTCCCCGAGCAAAGCGAAAGACGCTCCGCTCCTCCCTCTCACGGCACTCCGGCAGCCCCAGGAGCTGGTTCAGCGGTTTGCCGTCCCGCTCGGTGGTGAAGAAATAGCGTCCCGTACGTGCGTGCTGCCGAGCGCTGACCCAGACGGCCTCGCCAGCATCGTCGAGGACCCACAGCGCGTTGTCGGGCGAGGCGTCCAGCCAGCGCATGGCTTCCTCGACCTTGTGCACGCGGCCGGCAAACTCGACGGCATCGATGAGACAGTACGGCTGGTTCTGATCCCGTTTGATGGCGGTGATCCGATATCTCGACATGCGACACCTCCCGACACAGGCGACAACTCAGCGCACGAACCACCCTGTCCCATTATAGGACAGTATGTGATTTAATGTAAATTTAACAGGCCGAATCTCAGCGGCTTCGCTTGGCCTATCGAACCTCTGGGATGCAGGCTAAGCGGACCTCATGGCAACCGAACCCCTCATGGTCCGCGACAATCCGGACCGTCATCGCTTCGAGATCGACCTCGGCGACGGCAGCACCGCGATCGCCGAATACACGCTCCCCGCGGGCAAGATCATGTTCACGCACACCGAGGTTCCCGAAGCGCACGAAGGCAAGGGCATCGGCTCGACTCTAATCCGCCACGCGCTGGACGCGGCGCGAAAACGCGGGCTGGAGGTCATCCCGATCTGCCCTTTCTTCGCCGCCTACATGCAGAAGCATGCGGAGGTTCAGGATCTTCTCGACCCGGCCTGGCGCAAGAAGTTCGGGCTGGAAGACTGACGAAGCCTCATTGTTGGAGAGGAAACATGGCCGAACAGCATTATGAAGGGGGATGCCACTGCGGAGCCGTCCGCTACGGGGTCGATCTCGACCTCGACAAGGGCTCCGTCCGCTGCAACTGCTCTTTGTGCAGCAAGTCGCGCGCCTGGTTCGCCTTCACGACCGCCGACAAGTTCCACCTGAAGAGCGGAGGGGGCGATCTCATACGCTACCGCTGGACTCCGCCCGGTAAGCCTGAGCCCAACCTCACCTATTACATCTGCTCCACGTGCGGCGTCCGCACCCATGCGGAAGGCATGGACCCAAAGGGCCAGCACACGGTTGCGGTGCAGCTTGCAACGCTGGAAGGCGCCGACCCGGAAATGCTCGCGAAGAGCATCCATTATGTCGATGGCCGGCATGATCGCTTCGATCGCCAGCCCGACAATATCGAAGCGCTCTAGGCGACCTTTTTTCTGCCCAAAACGGCTGTTAGCGGACGCCCATGCACTCCGCTGCGAAATCCTCCCTGGCAGGCGACTGGCCCGCACAGAACCTCGTCTGTGTCGTCGGCGCCCCGCGCTGCGGCACGACCACTCTCGCGCGATGGCTCCGCGACCATCCGTCCGTGCAGCTGTCGAGCGTGAAGGAGCCGCACTACTTCTCGCAGTTCGATCTCAACGGTCTCGACATGGACGAGCTTCGGGAGACGGTCGGGCACGAATATCTCGGCCGCTATTTCGCCGAGATCGACCCCGCCACGGACATGATCGCCGACGGCTCCGTTTCCTATCTCTACACGCCCGAGCGGCTCCTGCCCCTGCTTCGCCTGTGGCCGGACGCGAAGTTCGTCATCGGGGTGCGGGACCCAATCGAGCTGCTCCCGTCGCTACATCAGCGCCTTAGCTACCAGGGCGACGAAACGGCCCGCGATCTCGAAACGGCCTGGAGGCTGATCGAGGACCGCCGCGCTGGCCGGAAGATCCCGCGTTCCTGCGTGGAGTCGAGGCAGCTGATCTACGATGAGGTGGCGAGCCTCGGCAAACATGTCGGCCGCTTCTTCGATGTCGTCGGCCACGAGCGTTGCCACGTGGTCGTATTCGACGATCTCCAAGCCGATCCGGCGAAAGCCTATGAGGGCATGCTGGACTTCCTCGGCCTTCCTTTTGCCCCGCTCAACAGGACGCGCGCCTACAGGGCGCGCCACGGCTATCGCTTCGGCTGGCTTCAGCGCCTCTTGAAGCGCCCGCCCGTGGCCCGGACCGTCCTGGCCGGCGAGAAGTTTCGCAAACGGGTTGCCTCTGCCCCGAACAAGGAACCCTCGTTCCTTTCGCGCAAGATCATGGCCGCCCGAAAGGCCCTGCTCAAATGGAACCGCGCGCCCGCGCCCAAGGTCCAGCTTCGCCCTGCTTTCGTCGAGGAGATCCGCGAAACGCTGAGCGACGACGTCGCGAAGCTGGGGCAGCTGATCGGCCGCGACCTCAGCCATTGGCTCGGCAACAAGGACGAGCGAGCTTCGCTGGACAGAGCCGCCTGACGGAACCGCCGCCGTAACAAGCTAGTTTCGGGTGCGACGGAGGGCTGAAGTGTCCGATCAGGCTCGAAAGCACATCATCCGCATTGCAGGCTTCCTGATCCTCCTGCTCGCCGTAGTGGCTGCCATCCTTCCGGCAGAACGAGAAATGCCCGGACGAATCATCGTCGGCGCACTGCTGCTGGCGGCAGGAGCGATCGAGCTTGCCGCAACGGCTGCCCGCCGGATCCACAAGCCGAGCGCCGCCATTGCCGGTGCAGCGACCGTGCTCGCCGGCATCCGCCTGGTCGTCGATCCCAACGCCGGCTTCTTCCCAGTGCTCAACATGGTGATCCTGTGGCTGGTGGTTCGCGCGGCCGCCCTCGCCTTTGCTGCGAGCCGTTGCCGTCCGCCGCTGCAAGGCTGGTTCATCCTGACGGCGGCAACGGATTTCCTGCTGGCCGTAATGCTGCTGGCCGGCCTGCCGGTCGCACTGGTCGTCGCGGGCTTGTTCGGGCCCACGAGCGAGATCGTCGACACCTTTTCCTGGATCCTGGCGGCGAGCTTCGTCGCGACGGGGGCCTTCCTCATCGCCGCTGCGCCGATCGAGGCCTGCGAGCGCGAGGATTCAACGGCGGCCTGAAAGGTCACGCGTCCTTCGAGGATACTTTGTCGCGGCCTATGGGTTGAGCCGACCGAAAGGAGATCGAGTCGATGGCCAAAAGGGCGACGAAGACGGAAGGCGGATCCACCAAGAAAGTAGCGAAGAAGAGCAGCGGGTCCGGCGGATCGCGGTCGAGCGGCTCTCGCGCGTCCGGATCTCAGGGACGGTCGAGCCAGAGCGATCCTGTCGACGCTCTCATCAAGCTTCTCCAGAGCCCGCTGGTCATCGACCTGCTCGCCGTGGGAGCAACGGCTGCGCTGGCCGCGATTACCGAGCATCGTTCCAGCCGCGCCCAAGGGGCCATCGACGCACGCGGGTCCAAGAAGGCGCTGAAGGCAGCCGGCAAGGCGGCCGCCGCAGCCGTCGGGCGGAGGATTGCGAACGAGTTCGACGAGATCCGCACCGCCTCGAAGAAGGCGCGGGAATCGAAGGACTCTAAGGCCGGCGCAGCAGCGTGATCCGGGCTCGACCGATCTCGCGTTCGACTTCGATCTCGTAGCTGCCTGGCTCCACCGCGTCGCGGCGGTCGGTCTCGACCGACATCCAGCCGCCGGCGGCGAGCCACCCCGCGTCCGAAACCGCCTTGACGATCCCGGACCCCGATCCGGGGGCGTAAGGCGGATCGGCGAAGATCAGGTCGAACGGCTCGGATCGCGGCAGGGCGAGAGCTGAACCGCCAAGGATGCGGACGCGCTCGGCCACGCCGAGCCTGACCGCGTTCCCCTTGATCGCCGCCTGCGCGGACCCGTCGGTTTCGACGAAGGTGGCAAAGACGGCGCCCCGGGAGAGCGCCTCGAAACCCAGCGCACCGCTGCCGGCGTAAAGATCGGCAACGCGCAATCCCTCGAACGGTCCCACGCGGCTGGCGAGCATTGAGAAAAGGGCTTCGCGAACGCGGTCGCCCGTCGGGCGCGTGGCAAGGCCGCTGGGAGCTTCGAGCATCCGGCCGCGGAACTGGCCGGCGATGATCCTCACCTGAGCGACGCCCGGAAGGCGTCGAGCTCACGCTGCAGCACCTCGTCGGCGTCCCCTGGCTCCATGCCGTGGATGTCGACCGGCCCGTAGGCCGTGCGGATCAGGCGCGAGACCTGCAGGCCGAGAAATGCGAGGACGTTGCGGACCTCGCGGTTCTTGCCTTCGGTAAGGCTCATCTCGATCCAGCAATTGCGGCCGGTGCGCCGTTCCAGGTTGGCGTTGATCGAGCCGTAGCGGACGCCGTCGATCGTCACGCCCTCGGCAAGCCGCTCGAGCTGATCCTGAGTCACATGGCCAAACGCGCGGGCGCGATATTGCCGGACGACCGCCGTGCTCGGCAGCTCCAGCTTGCGCTTCAGCTCGCCGTCGTTGGTGAGGAGCAGCAGGCCTTCGGTCATGAAGTCCAGGCGGCCCACGGGCATCACTCGGGGAAGCCCCGGCGGAAGTCGGTCGTAGATGGTCGCGCGGCCCTTCGGATCGCGCGCCGCAGTGATCGTGCCCTGCGGCTTGTAGAAGCGGAACAGGCGCGTCGCGGCGGCAGGGCGGACGGGCTTGCCGTCGACGGTGACCCCGGACAAATCGGTCAGGAGCGTCGCCGGCGTCGTCAGCTTTTCGCCGTTCAGCGCGATGCGCCCATCGGCGATCATCCGCTCGACATCGCGGCGCGAAGCCACGCCGGCCCGGGCGAGCAACTTGGCGATACGCTGCGGCCCGTCCTCACGCGGAGCGGGAGCGGACGCAAAACCGTGCCCACGCGGCCGAGACCGCGGCACAGGTTTTCGTTTCGTTCGTTGCGGGGGCGAAGCCATTGTACAGGGGTCCGGATGCTGTTCGGGAAGCGCAAGCGCATCGTCAATCGAATTCTCATCGTCGAGGACGAGCCGCTGACCGCGTTCGACAATGAAGTTACGCTTGGCGACCTCGGTTACGAGGTCGTCGCGACGCTCGACAGCTTCGAGGACGCGATCGAGCTTCTCGACCGCGAGAAGATCGACCTCATTCTTAGTGACTACCGTCTCTCTAGCCAGCGCACCGGGTTGGACCTCGCCCGGGCGGCCAAGAATCGTGGCGTCGCGATCATATTCTCAACGGGCCATGCATTGCCCCCTGAATCGATGCAGCTCGCGCTCGGCTGCATCAACAAGCCGTACAGCGAGCGAACGCTGAAGCTTGCCCTCAACGCCGTGGACAAGCGTCTTTCGGGGAAGAGCGCAAAGCCTCCCAAGGGCGTCGATCTGTTCGTCCCCGACGAAGGCTAGAGGAGCTTTTCTAGCCTCTGGTGGAAGGCGGCAATCCCTTCTTCGAGGGCGCCGACGGTGACGGTCTGCACCATCCCGGATTCGATGCCTCGCTGGCACAGGGCTGCCGCGCGAAAATCCTCGCCTGCGAATGTCCCGCCGTCGAGCAAGGTCCAGCTTCTCTCCCAATGCGCTTCAGCCTCGGGCGTCCGGGGCGCCTCAGGGATCAGCATGAAGTCCTCGACCAGGCAGGTGCCGACCGTCCGGGGCATGACCACCAGCAAATTGATGTAGTCCGGGCTGACGATGAGGATCGACGTCGGAAAGAAGGCATAAGTGTAGGTCAGCACTCGGCGGACGGCGGCCCAGTCGTCCGGGTCGACCTCCGACAGATAATCGGCACGGCCGACGACTGCGCGTTGGTGCGGACCGACGAGGTCGGCGACGGCAATTCCGTCGGTAAAGAATTGCGCGATCGTCTCCGCGTGCAGCCGCTGCACGTGATAGCTCTCGAGGAAAGCGTCCATCACCTGCTTCCAGTTGGACGCGACCTCGTGGGTTCGGCGGCGGTAAAGGTGGAGCCCGGACATGCCGAACGCCTCCATGTCCTCGGCAAGCGCGAAGACGTTTCCGAAATCCGCGTCCGGATCGCGCGAGAACCAGATGAAGCCGCCGCTCTCGACGGCCGTGAAATGCATCAGCGGCCGGTCGCCTTTCTCGACGCCGGGAAAACATTCGGCTCGCGGAATGGCGAGCAGGTCGCCGTTCGAGCCGTAGGTCCAGGCATGGTACGGGCAGACGATCCGCTTCGCCGGGACGACCTCGTCGCTTTCGATCAGCCGGGTTCCGCGATGGCGGCAGACGTTCGCCATCACATGCACCCGCCCCTCGCTGTCGCGCGAGACGATCAGTGGAACGCCATAGCCGTCGTGTGCAATTGCCGTGTTGTTGTCGGGCAGAAGTGCCGACGGGCAAAGCAGCAGCGGCAGCTTGTCGAATAGCTTGCGCCGCTCGCGCTCGAACCGAAGCGGATCGATATAGACCGACGCATCGAGCTCCACGACATCGTGAGCGGGCGGCCTCTCGCCGCGGACGATCGCGTCGGCCAGTGCGCGTTGCCCCTCGCTCGGTCGCGAGGACTTTGCGGGCATGTCCATGCGGCGAGAAGTGCGCTCCCCCGGACGCACGCGCAAGCCCAATCGCTCACCCACTGTTCAGCCGCGCACGGGCTGTTAAGCAGGAGACCAATCGAGGAGGGGATTGATGGCGACAGCGGCGATCGGCGAGCATCCGAAGGGCATGCGGCTGCTGCGGACTGCGCTCGGCAACCGGAAGACGGCGATCATGCTGATCTTCGGCTTTGCGGCGGGCCTTCCCTACACCTTGCTGATCGGCACTTTGAACGCCTGGCTCGGTGAGTGGGAGATCGACCTCGCCACCATCGGCGTCCTGTCGTGGATCGGCCTCGCCTATGCCTTCAAGTTCCTGTGGTCGCCATTGGTGGATCGCGTCCGGCTGCCGGGCCTCGAGAAGCTCGGGCGGAGACGGAGCTGGCTCCTGCTCTGCCAGGTGCTTTTGACGCTCACCTTCTTCGGCCTTTCCATGTCCGACCCGCGGCTGGCGCTGGGCTCCTTCGCGCTGATCGCGGTGATCGGCGCCTTTTCCTCCGCGACACAGGACGTGGTGATCGATGCCTGGCGCATCGACGTGGCCGACGACAAGGCTCCCGTCGAGATCCTCTCGTCCATCTATCAGTTCGGTTATCGTATCGCGGCGCTCATCGGCGGAGCACTGGCGCTTGTCCTTTCCGAGCGCGTGCCCTGGCCGACGGTCTACGCGATCATGGGCATATTCATGGCTTTCACGATCATTGCCACCCTGATCGCGCCCGATACGCCCCGCACCGCTTCCGAAAGTGAACAAAGTGCGCTTCGCAGCCGGGGTGCGCTCGACCCGAAATATCGCTTGGCGGGGCTTACGATAGTCGCGATCGGCTGGGCGTGGGCCATCTGGATGGTCGGCAGCTTCATGGTCACCATGTTGAGCGGCGCGGTCGACCCGGCCACCGGCAAGCCGCCTTCGGTCGGGGACTTCACCAAGGTCTATGGTCCGTGGATCGTCGTCGCGACAGTCATCCTGCCCGCGATCGTGGCTGCGGTGCTCAACTGGATGCAGGAACGGGGCGAATACGTCCTTCGGGCCGATGATCCGGCTGTGACGGCTGGGGAGCGCACGGCCGACCATGCCTTTTCGGCCCTGATCCTCCCGCTTGCCGAGCTGGTGCGGCGCATCGGCTGGGGTGTGATCATCGTTCTCGGCCTGATCCTCAGCTACCGCATCACCGACAATATCTGGGGGTCGTTCGCCTTCCCCTTCTACCTTCAGGAGCTGCAGTACACGGGCGACGAAGTGGCCTTCGCGTCGAAGATCTTCGGCGTTTTCATGACCATGGCGGGAATCGCCATCGGCGCCTTCCTGTTCGCCACGATCGGACGGATGCCGACCCTGCTGATCGGCGCGCTGGTCGCCGCCGCGAGCAACCTGCTCTACGCCGACCTTGCCGCCGGAGCCGCCAACATCGACGCCTTCGCGCGGACGTTCGGGCTCGACGCCTTCGGCCATGACCTGCGGATGGTGCGCCTGCTGATCGCGATTTCGGGCGAGAACATCGCGGGCGGCCTCGCGGGCGCGGCCTTCGTCGCCTACCTCTCGTCGATCACGTCGCGCGAGTTCAGCGCGGTGCAATATGCGTTGCTTTCGTCGCTGACCTTCCTCGTCGGCTCGCTCGGCCGCGCCGCCATCGGCGAGGCGATCGACAATATCGGCTACGCCCCCGTCTTCCGGTTCACCGCCGCAATCGGTCTCATCGCGGTCGCCTTCGTCGTGTTCGAATGGATCCGCGTGGCCTGGCGTGATCGACGCCTGGCCGCCGATGGTCCAGTGCCCGCATCCGACGCGGCGCGTTCAGCCGAAGGCGACACCGCCTAATCCGGCAGCTGGCCGTTCAGTCGAAGGGCGTCACCCGCCAGATAGAGCGATCCGGCAATCAAGCGCGGCTCCGGCAAGTCGCGCAGGGCCTCTTCCAGTGAAGCCGCAGCCTTGCCGCCGAAGCGCTCGGCCAGCTCTGCGGGATCGTGATGGGCATGGTCGGCGACCGGGACGAAGGTGAAGGATAAAGCATGCGGCCCAAGCGCGGCGACGATCGCATCCGCATCCTTGTTGGCCAGGATGCCGAGAACGATGTGCTTCGGACCATGGTCGTCGAGCAAGGCGGCCAGCGCCCTCGCCGCCTCCACATTGTGCGCTCCGTCGACCCAGGTCTGCGTTGTGCCGCTCAAGGGACCCGGCGCAAGCTCCTGGAAACGCCCCGGCCATTGTGCGGAGGCGAGTCCGCTCAAGAACGAGGCACGGCCCACCGGAAGCGCAGCCTGGCGCTGGAGCATCTGCCAGGCGAGGTTCGCGTTCCGGACCTGATGCTCGCCCAGCAATGACGATCGCAGCGTGGAATCTATCGCCCAGTCGCGACCTTCCAGATAGACGGCGGCTCCGCGCTCTTCGGCGGCGCGCTGGATCGCATCCTCGGCCTCGCCCGCCTGCGCGAGAACGACAAGTGGAAGTCCGGCCTTTGCAATCCCGGCCTTCTCACCCGCAATCTCCACGAGGCTCGCGCCCAGGAATTGCTGATGGTCAATGCCGAGCGCTGCGATGCCTCCGACAAGCGGCCGCTCGATCACGTTCGTTGCGTCGAGCCTGCCGCCCAGCCCTACCTCGATGATCGCAGCGTCAGCTGGCGTTCTCGCAAAGGCGAGGAAGGCGACCGCCGTCGTCACCTCGAAGAAACTGCCGTCGATGCCATCGCCGGCATCGAGGACCTCCCCAAGAAGGTCCGCCAGCGCTTCGTCTTCAATCAGCTTTCCGGCGATCCGGATCCGCTCGTTGAAGCGGACGAGATGCGGGCTGGTGAAGGCGTGGACCTTTCGGCCGCTGGCCTCCAGCGCGGCGCGTAGAAAGGCGCAGGTCGAGCCCTTCCCGTTCGTGCCCGCGACGTGGAAAGCCGGCGGAAGGCGATCCTGTGGACGGCCGAGCCGATCGAGCAGGCGGGTGATGCGATCGAGGCCGAGCCGGTCGCCGCCGGGAGAGAGCAGCGCCAGCCGGTCGAGCTGCGCCTGGACGGCCGGATCGTCCGACCGCGCGAAGTCCGGCATCAGGCCGCCTTCTTCTCCGGCGACAGATAGCCGATCAGCTCTGGCGAGAGTCTGCTTAAGTTCGTGCCGCGGCACGACCATGTCGACCATGCCGTGGTCGAGCAGATATTCGGCGCGCTGGAAGCCTTCGGGCAGCTTTTCGCGAATGGTCTGTTCGATGACGCGCTGCCCGGCGAAGCCGATGAGAGCGCCGGGCTCGGCAAGCTGGACGTCGCCCAGCATCGCATAGGAAGCGGTCACGCCGCCGGTCGTCGGATCGGTGAGAATGACGATGTAGGGCAGACCTGCATCGCGCAGCTCGGCCAACGCGACGGTGGTCTTCGGCATCTGCATCAGCGACAATATGCCCTCCTGCATGCGCGCACCGCCAGCCGCGGTGAAGATGACATAGGGAACTTTGTCAGCGATCGCGCGGCGGACCCCGGCGACAAACGCCGCGCCCACGGCGATGCCCATCGATCCGCCCATGAAGGCGAAATCCTGCACACCGACGACCGCGCCACGACCCTCGATCTCGCCGCGCGCGTTCGTCAGCGCGTCCCGCATCTCGGTCGAGGAACGCGCTGTCTTGATCCGGTCTGTGTAGCGCTTGCTGTCGCGGAAGCGCAGCGGGTCCTCGCGCACTTCAGGCGTCGGCAGAAGCTCATAGTCATCGTCGTCGAACAGCTGCTCGAAGCGCGTGCGCCAGCCAATGCGATCATGATGGTCGCAGCGCGGGCAGACGTTGAGATTGTCCTCCCACTCCTTGGTGAAGACCATCGTCCCGCACTTCTTGCACTTGTGCCACAGGTTCTCGACCGTCTGCCTCTTCGGCAGGAAGGGGATTCCGCTGCGGACCCTGCTCAACCAGCTCATTGCTGCCTCGTTTGCCTTGGCGCCCGCGGCTAGGCCTGCGGTGGCGCGCTTGTCCAGTCCCTAGAGCGCCGCCGCAATGTCGCGCAGCGCAGTCGCGGGGTCTTCGGCGGCCGTGATCGGGCGCCCTATGACGAGGATCGACGCACCGTCGTCCAGCGCTTGGCGCGGTGTCACGACTCTCTTCTGGTCCGACACGTCGCCTCCCGCGGGCCGGACGCCCGGAACAACGAAGAAGCCGTCGGCCCATGCCGCACGCGCCGCCGCAACTTCTGCGCCGGAGCAGACGATGCCGTCCAGGCCCGCCGATTGCGCTAGGCCGGCAAGACGTTCGACCTGAGCGCGCGGCTCGGACGGTACGCCGATGGAACGCAGGTCGTCCGCATCGAGGCTGGTGAGGACAGTCACCGCCACGACCTTCGTGCTCGCCGGTGCTGCAGCCTTTGCGGCTTCGAGCATCGCCCGCCCTCCGGCGGCGTGGACGGTCAGTATGGCCGGCTCCAGCGGAGCGAGCGCCTCGACAGCCTTGGCGACGGTGTTCGGAATGTCATGGAGCTTCACGTCCAGGAAAACCGGGAGGCCAAGCTCGAGGATGGCGGCAACGCCGGCCGGTCCGTTGGCGGAGAAAAATTCCAGGCCGAGCTTCACGCCGCCGGCATTTGCGCGCACCTGCTCGGCGAGGAGCTTCGCACGCTCCAGGCTGGGCGTGTCGATGGCGACGAAGATCGGGTTCATTCGGCTGGAACGTCTTCGACGGTCGGCTCGGTCCGCGGGGGCGCCTGCTGCCGCTCGAAATGCCCGAGACGCTGGCGCTGCCGCCAAAGCCGGGCCCGGTAGATCAGGTAGGTCGGAAGCCAGCCCAGGAGGAACATTGCGCCGATCAGCACCGGCGCCTTGATGTCGACCTGGATGTCGCCCCACAGGTTCAGAGTGACGTCGTGCCAGTTTCGGCTGGCCAGGATCGCCAGGAAAACGGCAACCACGACCCAGAACAATGTCTTCAGGAACTGCATTGAACGGCGCTTTAGGCGAGGCGCGCGGCCAAGGCCAGCACGGCATTCGTCGTGAGACGCGCCCGTTTCGCCGCAGCATGGGCGGACGAACGTTGAGCGGAGTGGCCCCTGGGGTCACACCGGCGTTGGGGTAAGGGGAAAGTTCGTTGGAAAAGCCGCACGCTCTGGGCCTCGGTGCCTTCGCCTTGCTCGCCATGACCGCTCTCGCCATGCGCCCGGCGGACGAGCCGAAGCCCGCTCCCGCTGTTCCGAATTCGCATATCCGCCTGGCAGCCCTATCGACGGCGGCTCGTCAGGACGTCGATTATGCCGCCATCGACCGCCGCCTTCAGCAACTGAGCGAGCAGCGCGCCGTCGTCGGCCTCGCCGTCGGCATCGTCGAGAACGGCCGGATCACCTTCCTCAAGGGCTATGGCGAAACGGAGGCCGGATCGGGCGATCCCGTCACTCCGGAAACCGTATTCCGCTGGGCGTCGGTTTCGAAGGGCGTCGCCGGGACGATGGTGGCGAAGCTCGCCGAGCAGGGGAAGGTAAACCTGCATGGCCCCGTCTCCGGTTATGTGCCGACGCTGAAGCTTCCGGCCGGCGCCGAAAATCGGGCGACGGTGGGCGACATGCTGAGCCATCGGCTCGGCCTCTATCGCAACGCCTACGACAACAAACTGGAGGAGGGACAGGACACGAAGCTCCTCCGCCAGACGCTTGGGCAGCTGAACCTCATCTGTCCGCCGGGTACCTGCTGGAGCTACCAGAACGTCGCCTATGACGGCGCCTCCGAACTGGTCGAGAACATCACGCATCAGCCCTACGAAAGGGCGGTGAAGCAGATGCTGTTCAACCCCATCGGGATGACGCAGGCGACCATTTCGATGCAGGGCCTGACGGGCTCCAAGAGCTGGGCGCGTCCGCACAATGCAGGACGGCGCCCGCTGGAGCTCAACGACAATTACTATCGCGTGCCGGCGGCCGGCGGCGTCAACAGCAACATCAAGGAGATGTCGCTGTGGATGATCGCGCAGATGGGCGAGATGCCCGACGTGCTGTCGCCGCAGGTCCTCAACACCATCCATGCGCCACTGGTAAAGACCCCGGGCGAGCGTGGGCGGCTTCGCAAGTTCCTCGAGCGCCTGGGCGATGCCGACTATGGCTACGGTTGGCGCAGCTATGACTACGCCGGCCATCGCATCGTCGGTCATCGCGGCGGCGTTGCCGGCTATCGCTCGCTGATCCTGTTCGATCCCAAGAAGAAGAGCGGCGTGGTCGCCCTGTGGAACAGCAATACGAACCAGCCCGGGGGCCTCGAGTTCGAAGTCATGGACATGATCTACGGCCTTGAGTTCCGCGACTGGCTGGAGCTGCAGCGATCCAAACGCCCCGACACGCGCTCAATAGCTCGTAACGAGAGCGACGAGGACATTTCCAGCGGCGACGGCGACGCCGCTTCGCGTAAGCGTTCCCGCAGCTAGGCGGCTCGCAGGAACATCCCGCATCCCGCGTGGTTTCCACCTCCAGAACAGGGAGATTGGACCCATGGCCAGTACCAAGTCGCAGGATGCCATCGCGCTTCTGAAGGAAGATCACAGGAAGGTCGAAGATCTCTTCGAGCAGTTCGAGAAAGCGAAGGGCGACGGCCGCAAGGAAAAGCTTGCGCTCGAGATCTGTAAGGAGCTGACGATCCACACGATCATCGAGGAAGAGATTTTCTACCCCTCGATCGAAGGCAAGGTGGACGAGGACCTCCTCAAGGAAAGCTTCGTCGAGCATGACGCGGCCAAAGTGCTCATCGCCGAGATCGAGGCCGGCGAACCTTCGGACGAATTCTACGACGCCAAGGTGAAGGTGCTGAAGGAAGAGATCGAGCACCACGTCGAGGAAGAGGAGAAGCCGAAGGAAGGCCTGTTCGCCCAGACCCGCGAGGCGGATGTCGACCTTAAAGCACTCGGCGAGCGGATCGCGATGCGCAAGGAGGCGCTCCAGAAGGAAATCGAGGCACAAGGGCTCCCGGGGCCTGAGACCACGACTCTGGAAGAGGTTCAGCTTTAAACCAATACCTCCCGAGACCGCATGCGAGCACGGCGCACGAGGATTTCGATTCGCGGCCTTGATTTCGCGGCCCGGGCGGGCCTCTAATCCTGCATGACACAGGCGCCGAAAATCCGCGGCTTTTTCGACGACCAGACGAATACGATCACCTATCTGGTCTGGGATCCGGACAGCCGCGAGGCCGCCGTGATTGATCCCGTCCTCGACTATGACCCGGCGGACGGGACCGTCGACACGAGGTCGGCGGAGCGGGTGCTCGGCGCCGCTGCCGAGAACGGCCTGTCGATCACCCACGTGCTCGAGACCCATGCCCATGCGGATCATCTGTCCGCCGCTCCCCTCTTCAAGGCGAAAACGGGCGCGAAGATCGGGATCGGCGCGAAGATCCGCGATGTGCAGAAGGTCTTCCGGCCCATGTTCTGCGCGGACGATCTGAAGGTCGACGGGAGCGATTTCGACCTGCTGTTCAACGACGGCGATCGAATCGCCGTGGGCGGCCTTGAGATCGAGGTCATCGGGACCCCCGGCCATACCGCGGCGGACGTCAGCTACCGCGTCGGCGATGCCGTCTTCGTCGGCGACACTTTGTTCATGCCGGACTACGGCACCGCGAGGACGGACTTCCCGGGCGGCGACGCGCGCCAGCTCTACCGGTCGATCCAGAAGCTCCTAGCCCTGCCCGCCGAGACACGCCTGTTCATGTGCCACGACTATAAGGCGCCCGGCCGCGACGAGTATCGCTGGGAGACGTCGGTCGCGGAGGAACGGCGCAACGTCCACTTGGCGGCGTGCGTCGGCGAGGACGAGTTCGTGCGGATGCGCGAGGCGCGCGACGCGACGTTGTCCACGCCAAAGCTTCTGCTTCCTTCGATCCAGGTGAACATCCGCGCCGGGCGCCTTCCTCCGGCCGAGGAAAATGGCGTGTCCTACCTGCAAATCCCGGTCCGATTGAAGCAAGGCGCTCGCATCTCCTGAGCCGCGGATGGGCAGAAATGACGCCGATCCACAAACTTACACACAGAAGAGTCCGACTCCCGATAAATTCATGCTAATCTGCGGTTTCGGTACGCGCAACTCGGGGCGTTGAAGGGTCGGCCAGTCGTAGGTGGGGGAAGTTTTCAACCGAACCCGTCTGCGTGCGCCGCTTTTGAAGGCTTTCCGCGCTGACCGGCGTTACAGCCCTCACGGGTTCGTGGCGCAGGCATCGGAAGGTGATGGGGCGAGGGCCTGACACCCCACCCTCCACCCGGACGGCTTTCGTTTCGTCACCTTCCGAATCCAACTTGGGCCGCGGTCGCGGCCCTTTTTATTTGTCCCGATCGGTGAAGTAGAGTTGGCCGCGAGCCTTCATCGCGCCGGTGTTGAGCCGCTCCGAGGTCTCTTCCGCCGCGTCGGGCGTCAGGCGAACGTCGACGGCGTCGGGTCCCTTGAGAGAGACGACACCGTCTTCCGCGTCGATGTCGCTGGCTTCGTCGTAAATCCTTTTGTCCGGCATGATCCCTCTTCGGCTTGTTGAAGGGCGATCTTCAAACGGTCAGACCGCCACGCCGTTTCCCTTGTTGCGCTCGCGAAGCGGTTGCTTGCCGCCAGTTTGCGGCCCCGCCGGAGATCGACGAGGCCGCTGGAACCATCAGGCGCCGATCAGTACGGGCGTGCCAAGCTCGGTCACCTGGTAGAGTTTTGCTGCGAACTTGGCCGGCAGCCGGATACAGCCATGGCTGGCTGGGTGGCCCGGATTGTGGCCCGCGTGAAGGGCGATGCCGTACGTGTCGATGAACTGCGCGAAGGGCATCGGCGCATCGTCGTACTTTTGCGACCGGTGCATCGTCTTTTTGTCGAGGACGGAGAATATCCCGGTCGGAGTGTCACGCCCGGGCTCGCCGCTCGAGATCGTCGCAACCGCCATCAGCGTGGTGCCGCGATAAAGATAGGCGAGTTGGTCCGACAGCCCGATCACCAGCCGCTCGGCGCCGGCGCTCGCCGGAACGTCGCGCCACAGATACTTGCCTGGCGCGAGATCGGTCTCGCCGAACGCGTCATACATGTCCTGCCGCGCAATGGACGCCGCACTGGCGGCCGTCATCTGCGCTTCTACTGTTTCGACCGATGCACTCGCCGCGGGGACGCTGAAAGCGCAGGCGGCCGCAGCCGCAAGCGCGTACGCTAGCTTACTCATATCCTGCTCTTTTTATATTGACTTTTGCGGCGTTAATGCACCGCTGCCGATTCGGGTTCCTTGTTGTTCCTTTTCCGGATCGCAAAGAAGGGGGCCGCGCTGCGTCCGGAGGGCGTTCTAACCACGACCGAGATCCTGCTGCCATACCGTTTCAGCGCCGTACCGGCGGCGTGCCACATTTCGTCGTTAACTGACTAGGCGGAGTTGAATCGGGTCTCGCCCGCTGCGATGCGTTCAGCAATGTAGCGCCGCGATATGCGCCATAAGAAACTGGAGGGGTTGTTGATGCGTAAGTTTTTCATGGCGGCGGCGGCTGCGTCGATGGTCGTTCCCGTCATGCCCGCGCTGGCTCGCGATGGGTACCGCGGTAAGATTTGGCAGGATTCCCAGGGCCGCTACCGCTGCAAGCGCCCGAACGGCACGACCGGCCTGATCGTCGGCGCTGCAGGTGGCGCTCTCCTCGGCCGAGCGATCGACACCAAGGGCGAGCGGGCGACCGGCACTATCCTCGGCGCCGCCGCGGGTGCGCTCCTCGGGCGCAGTATCGACCGCAACCGGGTTCACTGCCGCTGATCCGTTCGGCCGGCATTTGATTTCCCGACGGATGCTGGCCAACCCCTTCGCTGTATTGACACAGTAACACACTAAGCTTAGTCTGTCCGCACAGGGAGGACAGACATGTACAGCCAAAACGAGATCGACGAGGCGGTCGCTTCTGGTGCGATCAGCGCCAATTCGGCGACGGCATTGCGCGCCTTTGTCGAAGGGCAGCGGGCTTTGCCGACGCCGGACGAGGAGCAGTTCCGGCTCATTACCGGCTTCAACGATATTTTCGTGGCGATCGCCGCCGCAATCCTCCTGTTTGCGGTGGGGTTCATCGGCCAGTGGATCGGCCAGCGCACCGGCTCGGCCATCGACGGCGAAGGGCCCTCCTATCTCGGCCCACTGCTCATCGCGGCGACCAGCTGGGGCCTCGCGCTCTTCTTCACCGCCAAAAGGCGCATGGCCCTTCCCTCCATCCTGTTGCTCCTGAGCTTCGTGATTAGCGTCTTCGCGACAGTCGGGATGGCGCTAGTCCTCACCGTCGGGCCGGACGCGCTCGACAACAATCCGCAGCTCGCCAGCGTCCTCGCCGCTCTTGCGGCCGCAATTGCTGCGGGTGCGGCCTGGCTGCATTGGAGGCGCTTCCGCGTTCCGATCACCGTTGCGGCCGGCGCGGCCTCCGTCGCGGGTATCGCCGTCGCGCTTCTGGTTGCGGCGCTCAACCCGGGGCCGGACTCGGAGACACCCGAGAACATCATCCTCGGCTTCGTTCTGCTGCTCGGGGTCGGCACGTTCCTGTTCGCCATGTGGTGGGACAGCTCCGATCGCGCGCGCATCACCCGCCGCTCGGACGTCGCCTTCTGGCTTCACCTGCTCGCGGCGCCGATGATCGTGCACCCGGTGTTCACGCTGCTAGGCCTCAACGACGGCACGGCCACGGTCGGCGAAGGACTCGTCGTGATCCTGCTCTACGTCGTGATCGGCCTCACCGCGCTGGCGATCGACCGTCGCGCGCTGCTCGTCTCCGCGCTGGCGTACGTGCTCTACGCGCTCAACAAGCTGTTCGAGCAGTTCGGCGCCGTCGAGCTCAACGTTGCGCTAACGGCGCTGGTGATCGGGTCGGCCCTGCTGATGCTTTCGGCATTCTGGCACCAGGCCCGCTTCATGGTCGTCAGGCCTCTGCCGGAAAGTCTGCGCGAACGCCTGCCGCTGATCGAACGGGCGGCGCCTACTCCCCAACCAGCCGCATAAGCCGGCGCTCGATCGGGGCCAGGACGCCGTGAAGCTCCTGGCCCCGCTTGAGCACCAGCCCATGCTCGCTGACCAATGCGAACGCTCCCTGCTTCAACCGAAGCGCGGGGTGTTTTTCTATGCGGACTTCAGGCCGCTCGGACGTGCGCCGGTACGCCGCGAAGACCGCCACGTCGGGGCCGATGTGAATGGCATAGTCGCGCCAGTGCCCCGCCGCGACCATCCGGCCGTAAAGGTCGAGGATCCGCTTGATCTCGAGACGGTCGAACGTGGCAATTGGCCGCCGGTCCCGAGGATGCGGGAACGGCGAAATGACGCTCAAGCGCTCTTCACCTTCGGTGCGGGCTGCCGCGCGGCCTTCAGCGCAGCCACGTCCTTCCGCAGCTCCTCGATCTCCTGCTCGAGCTCGGCCAGCTTTGCCCTGCCGGGATCACAGTCCTCGCCGCAAGGGGTTCCGTAAGCCACGAAGCCGGGGCTGTAGTGGACGGTATCTACCGGGCACGGGCCTCGCGGGGATGCCGACGACCGTCGCGCCGGTGGGAACGTCCTTCGTGACGACCGAATTCGCGCCGATCTTGGCACCCTCCCCAACTTCGATGGGCCCGAGCACCTGCGCGCCCGAGCCGATGACGACGCGGTCGCGAATGGTCGGGTGACGCTTTCCGCCAACGCCCGTCGACGGATTGGTGCCGCCCAGCGTGACGTTCTGGTAGATGGTCACGTCGTCGCCGACCTCCGAAGTCTCGCCGATCACCGTGAAGCCGTGGTCGATGAAGAAGTTGCGGCCGATCTTCGCGCCCGGGTGAATGTCGATCGCGGTCAGGAAGCGCGCGACATGGTTCACGAGGCGCGCGGGGAAGTAGAGCTGGCCTTCCCACAGCCAGTGGCCGATACGGTGAAAACCGAGCGCGATGACCCCAGGATAGAGCAGGACCTCCCACCGGGACCGGGCCGCCGGGTCCCGAGCCTTTACGGAGTCCAGGTAGGCCGTGAGGCCCGAACTCGACTGCTTCGTCTCTTCCACCACGCCCCACAATCTAAGTGCGACACGCCTTAAATAAAAGCCGGACCGAGTTGCCGCACTGCAACAGCCGCTTGCGGTCTCCGAAACTGTTGGGCAAACGCCGCGCTACCGCTGAGGAGGAGGACAATATCCTCGAGACCATTTTCGCTGATCCTTCAGCGCTCCTCATCTTCGCCCTTATCGGCTTTGCTGCCCAGCTCGTGGACGGCGCACTCGGCATGGCGTTCGGTCAGATATCGAGCACCATCCTGATCAGCATTGGCGTTCCGCCCGCAGCCGCGTCAGCGGGGGTCCACACGGCGGAAACGTTCACCACGGCTGTTTCGGGCGTCAGTCACGTGGCGCACAAGAACGTGGATTGGCGGCTGTTCTTCCGCATTGTCATCCCGGGAGTGATCGGCGGCGTCCTCGGCGCCTATGTCCTTACGCAAATCAGCGCGGGCACGGCCAGGCCCTTCGTCCTCTCCTATCTCACTGCTCTCGGCATCTACCTTTTCTATCGAGGCGTGATGCACAAGCACACGGAAAGGCAACCAAAGGTCGTGTCCCCGCTTGGCCTCGTCGGCGGCTTCCTCGACGCGGCTGGCGGCGGCGGCTGGGGCGCGATCGTGACGTCGAACCTGCTCGTTCAGGGAAGCAATCCGCGCAAGACGATCGGAACGGTCAATACGGCGGAATTCTTCCTCACGGTCACCATCTCGGCGACTTTCATCGCGGCTCTGGGATGGGAAGCGTTCACTATCGCCACGGCAGGCCTGCTGATCGGGGGCGTGCTCGCCGCGCCGTTCGGAGCGATGATCGCCAAGCGCGTAAATCCCGACACTCTCCTGACCTTCGTCGGCGTCCTCGTTACCGTCACCAGCACCTTCGCGCTGTACCGGGCGCTGACCTGAGGCGCGCTCCTCATGCCTGCGTTGGGTTGGCGACGGATTATCGCAGGCCAGGCACTTGGCGCGGGCAAGCCTGCCGTATATCCAGTCAATGTCAGTTGTCGGGGAGGGTGAGACGAGAGCCGAGTACGTCTATTCAGCCGCCTATGCGGTTTGCGCGCTGATTGCGCTGAGGGCGTCCAGGAAGCGCGCGGATTCCGCCACAGTCGGTACCGCCCCCTTCTGGTTGCGCATAGCAATCATCTGTGCCCTGTTCGCGCTGCTCCGTTTCTTCGGCGCACAATTGGCGGTCAACGACGCT
This sequence comes from uncultured Alphaproteobacteria bacterium, assembly GCA_963829625.1. GTDB lineage: Bacteria > Pseudomonadota > Alphaproteobacteria > Sphingomonadales > Sphingomonadaceae > Sphingomicrobium. Next base: position 150,688 of record CAWHJH010000012.1, read on the forward strand.
TTCACCGACATCTCCCGCTCAGCCGGGCTGACCGACTGGGAGCGTCCCGGTCCGTACATCATGATCGGCGCGGTCCTGGCGTTCGGAGTGGCCGGCGCGGGATTGTTCGTCTTCCTCCTTCGGGCCCTTCACCGATCGGTCCTTTGGGCCGCGACCGCAATCGCCCTCCTCGTGCTGCTTGCGCTCGCCCACAGCCTTTCGCTCTATTGGCCGACCGTGTTCCTGCAAACGCAGGCAGGGCCGCTGACCGTGAGCCGGTTCATAGAGGCGCTGCTTCTCTTCATCGTGGCACTGTCCGCCTTCTGGTTCATCAGGGACACGCAAGCGCAGCACCCAGGTTCGGGAAACATGGCCCGCCCGAGCTAGAGCGTCGCGTGAACCGTCGCGACGGCCTTCAGGACCGCGGCAATGCGCACCGCGGACTGGATCGTTTCGGGCTTGACGCCATGCTGCAGAAGAACTCGCTCATGGCTTTCCATGCACATGCCGCAGCCGTTCATGGCCGACACGGCGATGCTGAATAGCTCGAAGTCTTCCTTGGCGATGCCGTGAGACCCGATGAGGTTCATTCTTAACTTGGCCGGCATCGTCCCATACTCCGGGTTGGCGACCAGGTGGACGAAGCGATAATAGACGTTGTTCATCGCCATCAGCGCAGCGGCGCCTCGCGCGGCATTGGCGAACTGCTCGGGCAGCTTGCCCACGACTTCCGCCTCGACCGCATCGACCAACGGCTTGTGACCGGAGCCATGCGCGCATGCGAGCAGCAGTCCGTTCTTGCGCTCTTCACCCAGCGTCTGGTCGTTGAGAATGGACGAAGCATTGAGCCTCAGGTCCTTGGCGTAGTCGGGGAGCGCCTCGACAAACGTCTTGAGCGACATGAATCAATCTCCTGAAGATGAAGGAAGGGGCGCGGAAACGGCGAGTCCCCGCGCCCCCGAGAGGTTCTACGTGCGGCGGAAAGGGGGCTAAAGGGCACCCATCAAAGTACTATTTTGATGGGACCCTATGCCGCCGGGCGCAGCACCTCTTCACCCTGACTCCAGTTGCACGGGCACAGCTCGTCCGTCTGGAGCGCGTCGAGAATTCGAAGCGTCTCCTGCGGGTTGCGGCCGACGTTGAGGCCGTTGACCGTCACGTGCTGGATGATGTTGTCGGGATCGACGATGAAGGTCGCGCGGAAGGCGACGCCCTCGTCCCTCGCCAGGATGCCCAGAGCCTCGGCGAGCTCCTTCTTGTTGTCCGCGATCCACGGAAAGTCCGCGGCGGCCAGCCGCTCGTCCGACTTGCGCCACGCGAAGTGGACGAAATCGGTGTCGGTCGATGCGCCGATGAGGTCGGCGTCGCGGTCCGCGAACTCGCTCTTCAGTTCGCCGTAGCCCTCGATCTCGGTCGGGCAGACGAAGGTGAAGTCCTTCGGCCAGTAGAAGATGATCTTCCACCTGCCGTTGCTCTGGCCGAGGTCGATCGTCTCGCCGGCGGGCAGAGCGGACGTGCCCTGCTGAACGGGCACCTTGATCGCCGGAAGCTTGTCACCAACGGTCAGCATTATATTCTCCCTTACGCTTGTTGCATTGCAGTGAGTTCGTGTTGCGGTGCAGCATCTAGGAAGCTGGCCTAAATCGTTCAAGTCGATTATATCGATTGGATTGATTGGATCAGTCGATGATTGCGCATCTGCCCACCGTCAAGCAGCTTCAGTATCTGGTCGCCCTTCGCCAGCACGGACATTTCGGCCGCGCGGCGGAGGCCAGTTTCGTCACGCAGTCCACCCTTTCGGCGGGCTTACGGGAGCTCGAGAACCTGCTGGGCGTGGTGCTCGTCGAACGGACCCGCCGGGTGGTCCGTTTCACGCCGCTCGGGTCGAAGATCGCGGAAAAGGCACTGCGCGTCCTTCGGGAAAGCGAGGAACTGACCGACATGGCGCGGGCCGAGGGCAAGCCGCTGCACGGCGAGCTTCGGCTGGGCGTCATTCCGACCATCGCCCCCTTCCTTCTGCCCTCGATGCTTCCGCGACTTCGCGGGGAATGGCCGAACCTCAAGCTCTTCCTGCGGGAGGAGACGAGCCAAGCGGCCTGCGACGCGCTCCACCGCGGCCAGCTCGACTGCGTGCTTCTCGCCATGCCCTACAGCTGCGGCGACGTGGACAAGGCGCCCCTGTTCGACGACCGCCTGTTCGTCGCCTTTCCGCGCGGCGAGGCGCCGCCCGAAGCGATCGTCGAGCCCGGCGCGATCGATGAGCACCGGCTCCTGATGCTCGAGGACGGGCATTGCCTGAAGGACCACGCCCTCGCCGCCTGCAATCGGCCGGAAATGCGCGCCGAAGCGACGATGATGGGCACGTCGCTGCACACGCTCGTGCAGATGGTCGACAATGGCCTTGGCGTGACGTTCGTGCCGGGCATGGCGATCGAGGCAGGCATCCTGGAAGGCACGGCCGTCGATGCCCGGCCGCTGAAGTCGGACCATGGCTTCCGCAGCGTCGCATTGATCTGGCGCCGAAGCAGTCCGCGCGAGGAGGAATTCCAGCTGCTCGCCGAAACCCTCCGTCAGATCGCAACGGACATCATTCCAGGCCTAACAGCCAGCGATCCAGAGCAACGGCGCGCACGCGCGCCTGCGGAAGCGTCCGGTTGAGATAGGCCGGTTGCGCATGATCCAGCGCAGGCAATCGAGCTGACTGTCGAAGGCCGGGAAGCGCTCCCGGTTCGCGCGGAACGTCCGCCGGTCGACCAGGAAGCGCGCACCCGATCGGCAGCCCGGAGCGCCCGCCCAGTCCCGATGCGGCGCGACGACCGCGGGCACCCAATAGGCCCGCCTCTGATCGAGGCGGTGAATCTCCGAACGGTGCATTGGGTCTCTTCCTCCCAATACTGGCGGCCGACTGCGGCGGGCGGGGAGTGAGGGGGGATCCCGCCGCAGCGACCGCTTACGCTTACTTCGCCAGCGCCGGCTCGGCGATTCCGACCGGCTCTACGCTGTCCGTCTTCTGCCGAACGTCGAAGCGGTCGGCGTTCATCACCTTGGTCCAGGCCTTGATGAAGTCGCGGACGAACTTCTCCTCATTGCCGCGCTCGGCATAGACCTCGGCCGTTGCTCGAAGCTGGCTGTTCGACCCGAAGATCAGGTCGGTCCGCGTCGCGCGCCACTTCTCCTGCCTGCCGCCGCGATCATAGCCGACGAATTCCTCGTCGCCGCTGGTGTCGATCACCTCCCAGAAGGTGTCATTGTCGAGCAGGTTGACGAAGAAGTCGTTGGTCAGCTGGCCCTTGCGCTTGGTGAAGACGCCCTCCGGCCGATCGTTGACGTTGGCGCCGAGCACTCGCAGCCCACCGAGCAGAACCGTCATCTCCGGCGCCGACAGTCCGAGCAGCGACGCCCTATCGAGCAACAGCTCCTCGGTCCGCACCGAATGCTTGGTCTTGAGGTAGTTGCGGAAGCCGTCCGCTGCAGGTTCCATCACGTCGAAGCTTTCGACGTCGGTCCATTCCTGCGTCGCATCGCCGCGTCCTCCGACGAAAGGAACGGTCACGTTGAAACCGGCGTCCCTCGCGGCCTTCTCGACCGCCGCTGTTCCGGCGAGGACGATCGCGTCCGCCATCGACAGGCCGCCGCGCAGCTCGTCGATCTTCGCGAGCACCCTGCCCAACTGCTCCGGCTCGTTGACCGCCCAGTCCTTCTGCGGAGCAAGCCGGATGCGCGCGCCGTTGGCGCCGCCGCGATGATCGGAGCGGCGATAGGTCGAAGCCGACGCCCATGCGGTCTTGACCAGCTGGCCAATGCTCAGCCCGGAATCGAGGATCTTCGATCTGAAGGCGGAGACGTCGCCGTCGGACGGCTTGGTACCGGCCGGGACCGGGTCCTGCCAGATCAGATCCTCGCCCGGGACTTCCGGACCGAGGTAACGGACCTTCGGACCCATGTCGCGGTGGGTCAGCTTGAACCAGGCCCGTGCGAAGGCGTCCTTGAACGCTTCATGATCGTTGCGGAACTTCTCCGAGATCTTGCGGAACTCGGGGTCCTCGCGAAGCGCCATGTCGGCCGTCGTCATCATCGTCGGGACGAGCTTGCTGGGGTCGTGCGCTGAAGGCGCCTTGTCCTCGTCCTTCTGGTTGATCGGCTGCCACTGCTGGGCGCCGGCGGGTGACTTCACCAGCTCATATTCATAGTCGAGCAGCAGCCGGAAATAGTTTTCCGACCATTGGGTCGGCGTGTTCACCCAGGAGCCTTCGATGCCGCTGGTTATCGTGTGCTCGCCGAGGCCGCTTTCGTGCGCGCTCGCCCAGCCGAGGCCCTGCAACGCGATGTCCGCGCCTTCGGGAGCCGCGTCCACCAAGCTCGGATCGCCGGCGCCATGCGCCTTGCCGAAGGTATGGCCGCCGGCGGTCAGCGCCACCGTCTCCTCATGGTTCATCGCCATGCGCTCGAACGTGATCTTGATGTCGCGTGCCGACTGCAGCGGGTCGGGATTGCCGCCCGGACCTTCCGGATTGACGTAGATGAGGCCCATCTGGACCGCCGCCAGCGGATGCTCGAGCTCCAGCTCGCGCTCGGGCTGGTGGCGCGTTTCTGCGCCCTCGCTGACCCATTTCTCCTCGGCGCCCCAGTAGACGTCGCGCTCTGGCTCGAAAATGTCCTGGCGGCCGCCGCCGAAGCCGAAGATCGGGCCCCCCATCAACTCGATGGCGACATTGCCGGCGAGGATGAACAGGTCGGCCCAGCTGATGTTCTGTCCGTACTTCTGCTTTATCGGCCACAGCAGGCGCCGAGCCTTGTCGAGATTGCCGTTGTCCGGCCAGCTGTTGAGCGGAGCGAAGCGCTGGTTGCCCGAATTGGCGCCGCCGCGCCCGTCGGCAGTGCGATATGTGCCCGCCGCGTGCCAGGCCATGCGGATCATGAAGGGACCGTAATGCCCGTAATCCGCTGGCCACCACGGCTTGCTGTCGGTCATCAGCGCAGTCAGGTCGCGCTTGATCGCCTGGTAGTCGAGCTTGTTGAACGCCTCTGCATAGTCGAACTCCTCGCCCATCGGGTCGGGCGACGCACCGCCTTGGTGGAGGATTTCCAGAGGGAGAGATTCAGGCCACCAGTCGCGGTTCTGCCTCCCGAGCAGCGAGCGCACGGTGCTCGGACGGTCCACAGGGCAGCCCATCGGTTCGCCGGTCTTCGCGTCCATCGTCTTCCTCTCCCACGTTCGGATAAGCGCGCACGCTAGGCCTCGCCGCTGAGCGACGGAAACGATGAATCTTCGTCAGTGACTACGGGAAAATCGATTAATCGCGCAGCTGCTCAATCCATGTGCTTGAGGCCGACGCGCAAATAGTCCCAGCCGGTGGTCAGGGTCAGCAGGGCAGCGGCCCACAGGCTCCCGATCCCCGTAAGATGAATCCACTGCTGCGACGGGAAGGCCCCACCGAGGATGAGCGCCCCGAGCGCGACCAGCTGAAAGGTCGTCTTCCACTTCGCGAGCGCGCTGACCGGCACGAGCACCTTCAACTCCGCAAGGAACTCGCGCAGCCCCGACACCATGATCTCGCGCAGCAGGATGATGAGCGCGGGGATGACGCTCCAGTCCTGGATGATCGGCACGTCGCCGTCCGCCTTGCGGCTGGCCATGAGCATGACGAGCACCGCCGCGATCATGATCTTGTCCGCGATCGGATCGAGGAATTGGCCAAGCCGCGAAATCTGCCCCTGCGCCCGCGCCAGGTATCCGTCGAAATAATCGGTGATCCCGACGATGCAGTAGAGCACGAACGTGATGAGATAATCGTAAGGCGCCGGCTTCCACAGCAGGAAGACCAGCAGCGGTACTGCCAGGATGCGCGAGAGGGTGAGCAGGTTCGGCAAGGTCAGCATGCGTGGACTGCTGTACGCAAAGCCTGCCTCCAGAAAAAGACGGGACAGCCGGGACCGCGGCTCATGTCCGCTTTCGACCCATTGCGGACAGGAGCCCGAGTGTGGGATCACTTTCTCATGGCACGGGCACGCCTTCGCCGACGCGACGCCTCCTCAAAGGATGAACATGCACAGCCGTTGGAATGAGGAAATTTCACATCAATTCTCGGGCGATCTGGCGCAGCGCGTCTACTCGTCGCGACTTCTCGGCCAGGATACGTCGCTTGTCCTCCACGGCGGAGGCAACACGTCCGTCAAGACGCGGGTCACCAACATCTTCGGAGAGGACGAAGAGGTAATCTTCGTCAAAGGTAGCGGGTGGGACCTGGAGACGATCGAGGCGGAAGGTTTTGCGCCCTGCCGAATGAAGGACCTCTTGCGCCTCGCGGAGCTCGAGACCCTCTCGGACCCGCAGATGGCCGTCGAGCTGCAAAAGAGCAAAATCGACCCTTCGGCGCCCCCGCCTTCCGTCGAGGCGATTCTACACGCGATCCTGCCCGCCAAGTTCGTGGACCATACTCACGCCAATGCAGTGCTGGCCGTCACCAACACCGCCGACGGGCGCGAACGCGTATCCGAAATCTACGGCGACCGAGTCGTTGTGGTTCCTTACGTCATGCCGGGCTTCAAGCTCGCCCGGCTGTGCGCCGAGCTCTACCCCGAGCAGGCCGGTCCGCAGACGATCGGGATGCTGCTCATGAACCATGGCATGTTCAGCTTCGGCGGGACCGCACGAGAATCCTACGAGCGGATGATCGAGCTCGTGGGCCTCGCCGAGGCTTACCTGGCAAAGCACGGGGCCAGGATTGGGAAGAGCATCGCGCCGGCCGGCGGCGAGCGGTCGCTCGGATGCGCTGACCGGCGTCTGGAGCTGGCAGAGCTTCGCCGAGCCGTCTCCGGCGCCGCCCGTGCGCCGATGATCCTGCGGGTCAATGACGACGATGCGGCGCGTGCCTTCGCCGCTCGGCCGGACGTCGCCGACATCGCCACCAGGGGCCCTGCAACCCCTGACCATGTAATCCGCACCAAGCGGGTGCCGATGATCGGGCGCGACGTCGAGGGCTATGCGGCGTCCTATGCCGGCTACTTCGACGAGCATGGCGACGCTTCGCTCACCATGCTCGACCCCGCGCCGCGCGTCATCCTCGACAGGGACTTCGGGCTGTGCACGGTCGGGCGGACGGCGAAGGACGCGGCAATCGTCGAGGACATTTACCGCCACACGATGGAGATCATCCGTGCCGCCACGGACCTTGGGGGGTGGCGGGCGCTCGACGCCGGCGACATCTTCGAGGTCGAATATTGGGACCTCGAGCAGGCGAAGCTCCGCAAGGCTGGCAGCCCCCCAGCATTCGCCGGCGAGGTCTGCCTCGTGACCGGGGCGGCCTCAGGCATCGGCAAGGCGTGCGTGACGGCGCTGTTGAAGCGCGGGGCCGCAGTCGTCGGTCTGGACCTGTCAGACGACGTGACCGGTCTCCACACGCGCAAGGACTACCTTGGCATCGCCTGCGACCTGACTGACGATTCCCAGGTCGAGGCCGCATTGGACCAGGCCGTCAAATCCTACGGCGGGATCGACATGCTGGTTCTGAACGCCGGCATCTTCCCGACGAGCGCACCCATTGCCTCGCTGTCGCCCGATGACTGGCGGCGAACCATGCGCATCAATCTCGATGCGAACGCCGACCTCCTGCGCGCCTGCCATCCGCTCCTAAAGCTCAGCCCCCGCGGCGGGCGCGTCGTCATCATCGGCTCCAAGAATGTTCCGGCGCCGGGCCCCGGACAGGCTGCCTACTCGGCGTCGAAGGCAGCCCTCCAGCAACTTGCCCGCGTCGCCGCTCTCGAATGGGGGGCCGACGGAATTCGCGTCAATACGCTCCATCCCAACGCCGTGTTCGACACCGGTATCTGGACGCCGGAGGTCCTCGATCAGCGCGCGGCGTCGTACGGCTTGAGCGTCGAGGCTTACAAGACCAACAATGTCCTGAAGGTCGAGGTCACCAGCCAGGACGTGGCGGAATTGGCGGCGGAATTGTGCGGCCCCCTTTTTGCAAAAACGACTGGCGCGCAGATCCCAGTCGATGGAGGCAATGACCGCGTGATCTGATCGTCGTGACAAGTGGTCGAAAGCGCGCCTGGATTCGATCGAGCAAAGACGTACGCCGTTCCGGGCGGCTTGCGCGCATTGGGGCAAATTGGGGCAGGCGTGTCGGCCTGCCCCAATTCATCGTTGACGCTGTTTAGGCGACTGGCTGGGCGTTCCCGCTCCTGGCCTCGGCTCGGTCGGAGACGGCATCCAGGACGGCGAGCCTCGCCTGCTGAACCGTCGCGATCGCATAATCGATGGCGATGGCAGCGCCGAGTTGCCGCTCCTCGTCGTTCGCATCGGCGAAGAAGGCACTATAAGCCTCCTTGCGCTCGCTGAGCTTGTCCTTCAGCCGCTGGCGATCGCCTTTGACCTTCTCGCGGAAGGCAATGAAATCCGGACCGCCCTTTTCGGCAGCTTTCTGCAGATTGGATTCCAGCCGCTCCATCCGCTCGGTGAGGTGCGTGCGGATTCCTTCGCGGCGAGCATCGAGCTTTTCCCGAGCTTCGGTCCGGACCGCTTCGGCATCTTCTTGGATGCGCTTCACAAGGTCCTGCAATTCCGCGATGTTGGATGGGAGGGGAGTCATTCTTCAATTCCTTTTTCGGGGGTGAAAGAGCAAGTGACGTTCCCGTTACGGGGGCGCGCGAACGCGTCCGGCAAAAGTGCCGTGCTTCATGCTTCCGCCTTTCCTGGATGGAAGTTCGGCTACGCTGGTCGACTTGGAGGTAGGAGTCGCCATTAGGCCGGTCGCATGGTCAGTAGCAATCCGGGCAAACACCTAAGGGAAAGGGGCGGCGCACGGCGCGAGCTTACTTCAATCGGAATTTCGACCAACGATTTGCCGGCGTTGTCTGTCGCCACGACGAACCGGTTGCTCCACGATCACCTACCCGGCATTGAATGTCCGCTTTCGACCCATTGCGGACATTAGCGGATTATCTTCTTTCGACCGATTGCGGATGTTGCCGCATCAGGATTTGGCCCGATGCCGGGACGCTTCTCATTTGCCTAATGAGCTAGCGGGCCTGCTTGTGTCGCGTCAGGCCTCTCCGGGCGCGATGCCGAAGGGGTCCGTCCGGTTCCTGCAAACGGCCCGGTTCAGGTTTGCCCTTGCACCGGGCCGTTTCGTCACAAGTCCGGCTCGCCGTTCCAACGTCTGCGGACACTAGCGGCTTAGGTCCTCTTTCGAGCCATTCCTGCCGTTAGCTGGCGTGCCCGCTCTCTATTGATCGATCAGGCTCATGCAGGTCAGCCCGGCTTCGGCCTTCTGAAGCTCCGAAACATCAACTTCGACCAGGTCAAACCCACGCTGACGGAGCATTTCGGCCGTTCTCGGATTGCCGGCGGAAAGGACCAGACGACCGCCGATGCTCAGACAGTTCGCCGCAGCAGGCTCGCTCTCATGAACGGCCATGGCTTCGACAGACGCAAACTGAGAGGAATCGACGCTGCCCGGATGATAAATGAGGACGGGATTGCCAGCTCCATCGAGGCCGGCAAATGTCGCACCGGTCTTCAAGTGCAGGCACCCAGCCAGCTCGGCCCGAACGACATCGAAGCCAATTCGTGCGGCGATTGCGCGGAGATCCCTTATGCCGCCTTCATCCGTTCGGCTCGACAACCCCACATAGAGTGTCTGCCCGATGCGAAGAACGTCTCCGCCGTCTACAAAACCGTTGCCGATGCGGTGAAGATTGAAATGTCCCGCGAGGCCCGCTTCAGTTGAGTCAGTCTCCGCAAGGCGCGATGCTGCGCCCGGTCGAGTGATGATTGCATGCTCGTCCAGCAAAAGTGCCGTGTCCTCGACGAACACTCCGTCCGGGTGCGTCGGGAGGTCAGGCAGACGAATGACATCCAAGCCGCTCTGCTCGAGGACCTGTTCATAAGCCAAGTGCTGTGAACGGGCTTGCTCGACGTCGATCTGCTGACGCTCAAGGTGAGTGAGTTCGCAGTCGGATAATCTTGGACTGATAGCGCGGGTGAAGGCTTTGGGCATCCCGGCAGCCTAGAAAGCGACATAGGGCTGTTCAATGTCCGCTTCCGGCCAATGCCGAACATTAGGAAGAAGGCTGTTTCGTTCGGCTGACCACATCGAAACCCGCTTCATCGAGTGCATCGAGGACAGTGAGCGCCACGTCTTCCTCGGATGCTGGTAGATGCCGCACCCGGGGGAACGCCTTGCCCCTAGCGGTGGACCCGCTACAGCCGGGGGAGATGGATACGCGGACGAGGCCAATCGGCTGACCACAAGCTGATGCAGGACTCCCTCCACCTTCTCCGCACGCGGCGATTCTGGCCGATCTTCGTCACGCAGTTCCTCGGCGCGTTCAACGACAATCTGTTCCGCACCTCGATGGTGATGCTCGTGATCTACGGCATCTACCGCGACGCGGAGCAGGAGGCTGCGTTCAGCGCGATTGCGGGCGGGCTCTTCATCCTGCCCTTCTTCCTCCTGTCGGCGCTCGCGGGGCAGCTCGCGGACGCGCTCGACAAGGCGAAGATCGTGCGCATCGTGAAGACGGCCGAGATCGTCATCATGGTCTTCGGCGCTGCCGGACTGGTGCTGCACAACGTGCCGCTCCTGCTCGTCGCGCTGACGGCCATGGGCGTTCACTCGACCTTCTTCGGCCCGATCAAATATGCGATCCTGCCGCAGCATCTGGGCAAGGACGAGGTGCTGGCGGGCACGGGACTGGTCGAGGCTGGCACCTACATCGGCATCCTTACCGGGACGATCCTTGGCGGTCTTCTCGTCCTGCAGCGGCCGGACGGCAGCTTCCATGCCGAGCTGGCGGCAATCGGAGTTCTGGTCATCGCCTTGATCGGCCGCGTCGCCGGAGGCTTCGTGCCGCCGGCGCTGGCAGCCCAGGACGCCGAGATCCCGGGCTATCCGCATCGCGGGATGGACTGGCACATCGTCCGGGCATCGATCACGCTGGTCAGCGCGACACTGCACATCAAGCGTCTGTTTCTCGCCATCCTGTCGATCAGCTTCTTCTGGGCGATGGGGGCGGTGCTGGCTGCGCAATTCCCGCCGCTGGTGAAGAACACGCTCTACGCCGACCAGAGCGTCGCCACCCTGTTCCTTGCCGTCTTCTCCGTGGGCGTGGCCATTGGGTCGGTGGCGATCAACCGAATGCTCAAGGGCAAGGTTTCCGCCCGCTTCGCGCCCGCCTCCGCGCTGATGATGGGGATCTTCGTCCTGCTGCTCTACGTCATGACCAAGGACTGGGCGCCGTCGCCGGAGCTCGTCGATATCGGGGAGTTCCTGCGCCACCCGCTCGGCTGGGCGGTCGTGCTCGACCTGCTCGGCGTGGCGATCGCCGGCGGCATGTTCGTAGTCCCGCTCTATGCCTTCCTGACGACGACCGTTCCCAAGTCCGAAACGGCACGAACGGTCGCCGCCAACAACATCGTCAATTCAGGTGCGATGGTCGTCGCTACGTTGATGCTGACGGGCCTGGTCCTCGTCGGCGTGTCGGTGGCCGAGACGCTGTTCCTCGTGGCGTTGGGAAGCGTCGTTGCGGCATGGCTGGGATGGAAGCTCCACCTGGCCTGCGACTGAGCAGAAGGCACCGAGCCGAAGCACGGGTTTGCGCAGCAAATGCGATCTTCGGCGAGAGATGCCGAATGCCGGCCGGCGGGTCGGCACAGCCGAGCCCGTCCGACGTCACGCGATTCACTCGCGTGACGGCCTTCTACAAGTCCGATCAGATCAGAAAATCAGGACGGAAACGAACAGGAAGCCGACCGCGAACGTCGTCGCGAACAGCTTGAGGTCTTCACCGACCGTCCAGCCGAGTTCTTCGCTGTTGCCGAGGATGAACCCGGGCATCCGCCTTCCGAAGAGGCGGGGGTCGATTGCAATCGCAGGACGCAACATTCGCATGGGCACTTCTTAAGATGTTTTTAACCATGCTTACAACGTGCCCACACGTATGCGCGCTCCCGCCGTTTCGAAACGGGACGCGGCGTCGGGTTCTGGAACTAATCGTCAGGCGGCTTGCGAAGGGCTCTTCGACCCGGACGATGCCTCGGGAATCGGGCGACGGCGCCCGAGCAATTGCTCGGCCTGGTCCGCCTCCATGGGCTTGCCGAAATACCAGCCCTGCCCGCTCGAGCAGCCGATGGCCAGCACCGCAGCGTGGGCGGCCTCGGTCTCGATGCCCTCGACCAGGATCGGGACTTCGAGAGCATCCGCAAGCGTCGCGACGGCGCGGACGATCGCCGCGCTCTGCCCGCCTTCATGGATGTTGGTGACGAACGACCGGTCGATTTTGATCAGGTCGAACGGCAGCGAGCGCAGGTGCGACAGCGACGAGAAGCCGGTGCCGAAATCGTCGAGTGCCAGCCGAATGCCCTGGTTCTTCAGGCTGGTGATGATGTTTCGTGCAAGGTCGATGTCGCCGAACAGCGAGCTCTCGGTAATCTCGATTACTAGCCGTTCCGCTGGGAAGGACGTCTCGGTCAGGATCCTGACGATGCGCTCCGCCAGCCATCCGTCCGAAAACTGGGAGGGCGAGATGTTGACCGAGACCTTGATCGAGGGGTCCCAGTCCCGCGACGCCAGAAGAGCGGAGCGGATCACCTGCTCCGACAGCCGGTCGATGACTCCGATTTCCTCCGCGATCGGGATAAACCGATCGGGCGGGATGATACCCGCGAGCGGGTGCCGCCAGCGAGCGAGCACCTCGAAGCCCAGGATCTTGCCGCTGCGGAGGTCCACCTGAGGCTCGAAGAACGGCACGAACTGCTCATGCTCCAGCCCGAAGCGGATGCCCTGCTCGATCTCGCCATGCATAAGCAGCGCACGCTCCATGGCGTCGTCGAACCAGATCGGTCGAACGACTCGGCCGGACTTGGCATGGTCCAATGCAATGTCCGCTCGGCGAAGCAAATCGGGCACTCGAATTTCGCCCGCCGGAGCGGAGGCCATGCCGGCGAAGGCGCCGACCTGGATCATCTTCTCCTCGATCTCGAAAGGCCGCGTGACCGACCTCAGCATCGCCTCGATGTGCTTCTCCAGCGCCTCGCGGCCGTCATCCGCCAAGGTGGCGGCCATGGCGAACTCGTCGCCGCCCATCCTCGCGACGATCGCGCCCTCGCCCGCCTGTTCGAGGATCGTGACCGCGACACCCCGCAGCAAAGCGTCGCCGACGTCATAGCCGTGGCGATCGTAGACGGAGCGAAAGCGATGAAGCTGGAGCGAGACGATCAGCAGCGCGCCTGCGTCCTGGACCGCCTGCAGGCGCAAGGTTTCGGCGCAGTCGGCAAAACCCTTGCGGTTGAGCAGGCCGGTGACCGGATCGGTCGAGGCCGCAATGGCCGCCCGGCGCTCACCCTCGAGCCGACGCTCCGTTTCGTGCTGAAGGTCGACGTACCTGCGCCAGCCGAAGAGGATGAGCGCAACGTTGAGAGTCAGCGCAATGGCTGCGACCTGAGCTCCCGGACCGAGGATGACTTCGGCGCGCCCGAGTTCGCGGAAGAAGTCGGTGCCGTTTCCGATGAGCAGAACGACGGCGGCCACGACGGTTCCGAGAACGACCCAGTCGTGCTGGGCGCTGTCGAGCGGCGCTCGGCTTCGGAATGTGAAACGGCGCGTGAACACAAAGGGTGAATTACACGCACAAGATTAATAATTTGCGTTTGGCGGGAGGTCGCGTTTTGGCCTGCGCACGGCCCTCCGCTTCGCTACGGAGCACCATGCTCGCCAGTCCCCCGGACCGGCTGCGCGTGATGCTGGTGCGGACGGTGGGAATCGAACCCACACTCCCGTTACGGGAAGAGGATTTTAAGTCCCCAGCGTCTACCGTTCCGCCACGTCCGCTTATCCAGCCGCGGGTACGGTAGGGCGCCCCGGCTTACTCGGCGGTGACCTCGCCTAAGTTCAACCGCTCGCGCATTTCCTTGCCCGGCTTGAAATAGGGCACGCGCTTGGCGTTCACCGAAACCGGATCGCCCGTACGCGGATTGCGCCCGACGCGGGCGTCGCGCTGCCGCGTCGAAAAGGCGCCGAAGCCGCGAAGCTCGACACGGCCTCCCTGGGCCAGCTGCTCAGTGATGGAATCGAACAGGGCTCCGACCACGCCCTCGACCTCTCGCTGCGTCAGGTCGGGGAAATCGCCGCAAAGCTTCTGCACCAGTTCCGAACGGATCATCTCATCCCCGCAGATCAAACTCATTATGGTGGTGCCTCTCCCCCAAGAAGCCCGGCCAAGCTGTCAGAAAGGGTACGGCGGCGCAAGTGCCGCCGTACCTTACAATCGCTTACTTCTTGGACTTCTTTTCCGAAGCGGCCTGCTTCTCCTTTAGAGCCGCGCCAAGGATATCGCCGAGCGACGCGCCGCTATCCGAAGATCCGTACTGCGCAACCGCCTGCTTCTCCTCGGCGATCTGCAGCGCCTTGATGGAGAAGTTCGGCTTCTTCGAGCGGTCGAGGCCGGTGACCATCGCATCGAACTTCTGGCCGACCTGGAAGCGCTCCGGACGCTGCTCGTCGCGGTCGCGGCCAAGGTCGGTGCGCTTGAGGAAGCCGGTCGGGCCATCGTCGCCCACCTGAACCTCGAGCCCGCCGTCCTTCACCTCGAGAACGGTGACAGTGACCGTCTCGCCCTTCTTGGCTCCGCCCGCCGCACCCGCGGCCGAAACGCCGCCGCGCTCGAGCTGCTTCATGCCGAGGCTGATGCGCTCCTTCTCGACGTCCACGTCGAGCACCTGCGCCTGGACGGTCTCGCCCTTGCGGTGCAGCTGGAGAGCTTCTTCGCCGGAAACGCCCCAGGCGATGTCCGACATGTGGACCATTCCGTCGACGTCGCCCTCGAGGCCGATGAACAGGCCGAACTCGGTCGAGTTCTTGACCTCGCCCTCGACGGTCGACCCGACCGGGTGAGCTTCGGCGAAGGCCTCCCACGGGTTCGACTGAGCCTGCTTGAGGCCGAGCGAAATCCGGCGCTTCTCCTCGTCGACCTCGAGCACCTTCACTTCGACTTCCTGCGAAGTGGAGACGATCTTGCCCGGGTGGACGTTCTTCTTCGTCCAGCTCATCTCGGACACGTGGACGAGGCCCTCGATGCCCGCTTCCAGCTCCACGAAGGCGCCATATTCGGTGATGTTCGTCACTCGGCCCTGGAAGGTGCCGTCGACCGGATACTTGGCCGCCGCGCCTTCCCATGGATCGGTCTCGAGCTGCTTCATGCCGAGGCTGATGCGCTGCGTCTCACGGTTGATGCGGATGATCTGCACCTTCACCGTGTCGCCGATGTTCAGCACCTCGCTCGGGTGGTTGACGCGCTTGTAGCTGATGTCCGTGACGTGCAGCAGGCCGTCGATCCCGCCGAGGTCGACGAACGCACCGTAATCGGTGATGTTCTTGACCACGCCGTCGATGACCTGGCCCTCGGCCAGCGACTGGATGAGGCCGCTGCGCTGCTCGGCGCGGGTCTCTTCGAGGATGGCGCGGCGCGATACGACGATATTGCCGCGGCGGCGGTCCATCTTGAGCACCTGGAACGGCTGCGGGATTTCCATCAGCGGGCCGACGTCGCGGACCGGACGGATGTCCACCTGCGAACCGGGAAGGAATGCCACGGCGCCGCCGAGGTCGACGGTGAAGCCGCCCTTCACCCGGCCGAAGATCACGCCTTCGACGCGGTTGCCGGCGGAAAATTCCTTTTCGAGGCTGTCCCATGCGGCTTCGCGGCGGGCGCGGTCGCGCGACAGCATCGCCTCGCCATGCGAATTCTCGACGCGGTCGACATAGACCTCGACCGTGTCGCCGACGGAAATCTCAGCTTTCTGGCCCGGCGCTGCGAACTCGCGCAGCGGCACTCGGCCTTCGGACTTCAGGCCCACGTCGATCACCGCAAGGTCGTTCTCGATCGCGGTCACCGTGCCCTTGACGACCTTGCCCTCGAAAGCCTCGTTCTCTCCGCCGAGCGACTTGTTGAGGAGCTCCGCGAAATCGTCGCGGGTCGGAAATGTCGTGGTTGCCATAAAGTCTGTAGTCTCTCTAATTCTCAATCGGCCTGCCGCGTGGCCGCCACCATGGCGAGCCTTCACATGCGGACCTGGTCACATGCACTGCCGCCGCGGCACCATGCCGAAGCGGCGTCCTTAAGGTGGGTCTCCTCGCGAACAGCCCCCCATGACAAAAAGCGCGTTCCGGTGCCGATTAGCGTGCAGACCATCCGGGGGATGGTCGATAAGCTAATCCAGCCGACCGTACGCGCTCGCCAAAGAGACGGGCTGTCCAGAGGGGATATGCCGCCTGCTGGACGGTGGGGGCTTTAGTCTAGAGGGGGCGTCGGGGCAAGGTGCAGCATCGCGCCCCTGCAGATGCAGGAGCCTAGTCCCCTCTCCGACCCGAGAGACTGCACGCCGGAAGCTGAAGCTGTAGATCGCCAGCGTGGCTTCGGCACTCTCAAACTAACTTGCTAGGAGACGTACGTCTCCGATGAAGCTTTCGAGCGTTTGCAAATGAGGTCGAACGGATTTGAGGGGAGAAGAGTAAGCAAGCTTAGCCGGAACAACCAATTGAACCTTGGCTTCTACCATTTCGCGAAACTGGTTTTCAGAAACGCCTTCTTGAAGTGTGAGCAAGTGCTTTTCCTGCACCCGGTCAGCCTCATTCATAATCTGGCGCCAGCGGTCCTCTAGCTAGCTTCACTCCGTCGCCACGCAGGAGCATCGGCCCCGATCAGTAAGTGGTATTGCTATAACGAGCCGCATACGTAAGCATACACATGCGGCGTATGGCGAAGGCAATCTTCACTACCAAGGTCATTCCGACCTATGACGATATTCCAGAGTTCCGATATCACTTTCCTCGCGCATATCTGAATAGGCAGAACAGTCCGTTGGCGACTGGATCATCTACTACGAGCCCCGACGCCCTTCCGCAGACTTAATGAAGACGGGTGGTCGGCAAGCATACTTTGCAACGGCACGAGTTGATCGGATTATCCCTGACCCGACATTCGCCGAGCACTTCTATGCCGAAGTTTCGGGCTATCTAGAGTTCGCCCGACCCGTCCCTTTCAAACAAGACACGTTCTATTACGAGAGCGCTCTGCAAAAAGCAGATGGGTCTACGAACAAGGGGGCCTTCGGACGTGCGGTCCGGGTTCTTCCCGAGCACGAATATGACCTGATTTGGCGCGCAGGGTTCGGGACGATCCGAGTCGCGCGGCGCTGCATCCGCATCCGATACATGCGGCTGCAAAACGCAGGAATGGAAGTGCGGCTCGAGGATGCAGGCGAGTTCGCGCTGCTGCACCTGAGTGTGAACATGCAGCGCCATCGCGTCTGGCGCCAGCCGGTCGAAATGTCGACCGGCATCGGTCTTCGGACGCTGCAAGTCTGAGCCGCGACAACTTCAGGCCGCTAGGCATCACGTTCACTCACGTCCAGCTGCAATTGGACGTGCAGCGCAGTGTGCTAGGGAATGCCAGTGAATTCACACAGGAAGCTCATTCACGGTCGCGACAGACGCCACCTGGACATGCCGATCCAGACGGAGGACCCCGCATTGAAACGCGAGGACAAGAGATTGCTGGACTTGCATCTCGACCAAACGTCGCGACGAGCCGGCGTTGGGCGGGCCAGTCGTACCTGAGCCTCTGCTCTTTAGTCGCAGAGGAGCGAGCCCCATTCGCTTTTGAACAGGTACAACTCACGGAAGAGCGGAAAATCGTAGAGCAGCTTGTATCTCGGCCGTTTCGAGACCGAGCGTTCTCGACATGCAGTAAAAGAAGCAGATAATGCCGAGCATATGCGTCCGTCCTCGAAGAGCCTGAAACATGATCAATGGTGGCGGTCGTTCGGAGGTCCAAGCTGCGACACATCCGGTCGCAGTGGCGTGCCTCGATCTAGAAATTGGGACCGAGAACGAACGCAGCGTCAGGAAATGGCGATAGCCTTGACCATGCCGGTCAGAGACACGCTATTCACTATCGGCAATGCACTTCGATCGAGAGCATGCTGTACATCGATGATGACTACCACCTGCTGAAGTGGCCGAGAAGTTCTGTACCAGAGCCAATTGCTCGCCTATTGCCTGCCGACGAGAACGGCTGCGACTCGAGGATACCACTAAGGCCAAGACCTCATGGCCGCAGGCCCAGCTTTTGCTCAACTATCGACCACCGAACCACGTTCGAAACAGGTGGTAATGGCGGAAACCGGGCCGATGTGGGTCAGTTTTCGAATCAACATGTATCGCGACGCGGACAACTTCAAAGCGTTTGGAAGATGCTCCGTGTTATTTCGCCGGCACCACTGGCGTAGTCACGCGGAGCAGATGATACTCACGAACACATCGACACTGCGGTAGTCGATCTCGATCAAGCGGAGAGTGCTTTTCACGCCCTACGCTGAAAACGGCATTCTGCCTCTTTAAGCTCGACCCGACTTTACGCGGAATGGAGCGTCAGGTGAAGTCACCGACACGATAGCAGTTGACCACTGCTGGCATGAGTTCGTCGGTTTTCGCGAACTGAGAAGGCCTCCGGATCGCTGCTCAGTCGAGCCCAAAGGCGATTTCATCCGTAGATTTTCCGAAGTGAACCAGTGGCAGGAAACACTTTCGGCGCACTTCAGAATTCGGAGTTCGATTTGACCCTGCGCCTGAGTCCGTCACGGGAGTAAATCCCGTGACGTCGGACGCGTCTCGCAGCGCGGCTTAGGCCGCTTGCTCGCGCGCCGGCCGGCACTTCGTGTCTCTCGCGCTGCTCCGGCGACGCTGCGCGTCGGCGTCGCTGCGCTCGGCACTTCGTGCTGTCCTACAACCCCCTTTTTGTGGCTTATGCTGCCGGATGAGCAGGAAGCACGACCGCAACCACTTTTCCGGCGCCGTCAGTGTGAACATTGTGAACATTCGCGGGCCGGCGTTGACGCTCGGCACAGTCAATTTGGTCAACTTCCGCTCGGGAAAAATCCTGCAGCCACGGCGGAATGAGGCCACATCGACCCCGTCTCATTCACTCCGCAACGGGGCGGCAGGGCTTGCCAAAACACGGATTAACCAATTCAACGGGATCGTGCGTTACGCACCTGTGTCGTGCCGGTTGGTTCGAGGGGAACTGGCTTGAAGTTGCCGATCGTTGCCGTGGCCATCGCGGTGGGTGCCGCTGGCGCTCCGTCCGCCGCCAAGCTGCCGCCGCTGCACGACCCCGTCTTCCTCAACATCGGCTTCGTCTGCCAGTGGCAGGACGAGTGCATCGCCAAGCAGCAGAAGGCCCACAAAAGGTCGGTGTCCTATATGAAGAAGCACAAGCCGGCATCGTGGCAGGTCCAGCTATGCAACCGCCGCGCGAGCTTCCGCCGGACGGGCCGGGTCGACTGGATCAGCTACTATCACTGCATCAGCAATGCCAAGATCGCGGGCGCGGCCTCCTCTTCGCGGACCCGGCGCTAAAACGGTGGATAAGTCAGATAGATGGCGGCGATCGCAAGAAATCGTTAACCATTTCGGACCAATTCTTTAGGGGTCCGGGACGGGATGACCTCCGCACCGGGCTCTGGAGAAGTTCCGTGCCCTATTACAGGCTATATTTCCTCGATCGCCGGGGTCGTTTCGGCGGTGTAGAAGGCTTTGCCGCCGAAAATGACGATTTCGCCATCCGCCAGGCCGAAAAGCATGGCGATTCCGTGAAGGAATTGTGGTGCGGCGGACGCCGCGTGAAGCAGTGGAGCGAAGGCAAGGCCGCCTGAGCGCGGCGCGCCTTACCAGCTGCGGCGGATCCGCGGACGAGCGCCCGCGTCACCGTCCGCCGACGTCGAGGACGGCGTCTGACTGTTGGAGCCGTCGCGCTGCTTCATCTCGAGGAAGGTGCGCACGGTGTCGGCGGACAGCGGCCGTCCGAACAGCCACCCCTGCCCCTCCGCGCAGCCATATTTGCCGAGCTCGTTGCGCACCTGCTCGGACTCGATGCCCTCCGCGGTGATCGGCACGTTGAGCGTATGGCCGAGGTTGGTGATCGTGTTGACGATCGCGGCGGTCTGCTCGCTCTTGACGATGGTGCTGATGAAGCTGCGATCGATCTTGATGCGGTCGATCGGAAGCGAATTCACTTGCGAAAGCGACGCGTAGCCGGTTCCGAAGTCGTCGAGCGAAATGCTGATCCCGACATTCTTCAGGCTGCCGATCGTCGCCAGCACCTGCTCGCGATCCTCCAGCAGCGACGCCTCGGTGATCTCGACCTCCAGGCGATTCGGCGGAAAGCCGGCTTCGGTGACGAGCTTCATGATGTGCTGCGCCAGCTGCGGGTCGCGGAACTGGACCGGCGAGACATTGATCGCGAGCTTGAGGTGCGATGGCCAGGCCTTCGCTTCCTTAAGCGCCTGCTCGACCACGCTGATGGTCAGCGGTCCGATGAGTCCCGTCTTTTCCGCAGCTTCGATGAACAACTCCGCCTCCAGGAAGCCGCGAGTCGGCGAGCGCCAGCGGGCAAGCGCCTCGAAGCCGACCAGTTCACGCGAGGCGAGATCGATCAGCGGCTGGAAGAAGGGGATGAACTCGCCATTCTCGACGCCGCGGCGGATATCCTCCTCAAGCTGCACGCGGTCCGTCATCTCCCGCTCCAGCTCCGGATCGAACCAGGCGAAGCAGTTCCGTCCGGTCCGCTTGGCGGCGTAGAGCGCGAAATCACTCTCGCGAAGGACGTCCTCCTCCTTCTGCAGGCGTCGGACATTGGCGAGGCCGATCGACGCGGAAATGAAAGCCTGAACGTTGCCGATCTCGACCGGCTTGGAAAGTTTCGACAGGATCGTCTGGGCGAACGCCTCGACTTCCTTCGTCGAAGCGCCTTCGAGCAGAACGGCGAACTCGTCGCCCCCGATGCGTGCGCAGCAGCTTCCTTGCGGGGCGTGCTCCACAAGCGCGTCGGCGACCTGCTTCAGCAGCATGTCGCCAGCGAGATGGCCATGGAGATCGTTCACGCGCTTAAAATGGTCGAGGTCGACGAGAAGCAACGCTCCCGAGCTCTTCGATTCCAGGGCCTGGCCCAGCGCACGCATCAGCTCACGGCGATTGGCGAGGCCGGTAGAAGGATCGGTGTTCGCATTGCGCTCGGCAAGACGTTCGGCTTTGTCATAGGCCTCGAGCGCGTCCTTCAAATCCTTCGAGCGGCGCCATCCGAACAGGATGATCGCAATGTTGAGCAGGAACGCGACCGTCAGGGTGCGGTCGTCCGCTTCGACAGGCACGCCGGCAAACGCCGTCGGCAGCACCTGGCTCCCCAGCGCGACAAAGAGGATGATCGCTGCGGCAGTCGCGCAGCTGGTGATCAGATGGCTGCTCG
Source organism: uncultured Alphaproteobacteria bacterium (assembly GCA_963829625.1). Lineage (GTDB taxonomy): Bacteria > Pseudomonadota > Alphaproteobacteria > Sphingomonadales > Sphingomonadaceae > Sphingomicrobium. The sequence continues at coordinate 171,973 of CAWHJH010000012.1, forward strand.
CGATCCTGACAGCCTTGCTCCTTGCTTCCCCCACGGTTGATCTTTCTCGCTTGGTCCGTCGAAGAGCTAACAAACATATGTGAAAAATCTGCTACTTAGCGGATAGGCATTTTCCTATTGATTGTAGGGAACAGATAGGGAACAAGAACTTGTCGAGTCGGAGTTCGGCTCCGCTGAGGAGGCTCATCGTGCTTGTTCTTGATCCCGCCGCGCTGTTCGCGATCGCCGCCCTGATCAGCAGCGTCTCGGCGCTCGTCTGGGCCGTGCGCCGAAAGCCTTAGGGCTCGCCGTCGCTCCGACTGGTCGCGTCGCGGACGTCGCTGTCATGGCCGCTCTTGTTGCTGAAATAGGATGCAGCCATGAGCCCCGACCCAAGCAGCACCGACAGGAAGACGCCGAGGACCGTGGCAAGGACCATGTGAGGGGTCAGATCGCCCGTCGCCCGGAGGTAGAGCAGCGCAGCGATCACCATCGCCACTGCCGCAACGACGATCCATTTCATCATCCGCCTGAAGTCGGCGCGCGCGCTCTGGCGCTCGTCAGACATGAGCCCTCGATCTGCTGGCACCCGCAGCGTTCCTATTGCTTGCGGCCCGCCATTATGTCGCTGATCTCCTTCAGTCGAGAGAGATAAGCGGTGGTCATGCAATTGGACGATCCGCAAGCCTCGCGGCGATCATTGAAGCGCTGGCGGGTACCGAGGAGTGCGGCCCGCCTCTTGTCGTCGGCCTGGTTCCACGACTGGCGGTAAAGCAGCGAAAGCTGCCGGTCGAGCGATGACAGGTTGGTGCTGGAGCAGACGATCTGCTCGGCACGGCTGCCGCTGCAGGCCGAAGCCACGGCTGGCACAGTCGGCGATTTTGTCGCCGGGCGCGGCGCTCGAACCGGTGAGGCCGCCGTCGTCGCCCGCGTGATCTCTCCGACCAAAAGCGGAGTCTTCCGAGCGGGGGCGGAGGAAGCAACTTCCTTGGGTTCAACCGGCTTGTCCTGGTCCGGCTCCCTGGGAGCAGGTCCGAGCGTTGCCAGCGTCCGAACGAGCCGGCCTTCGCCAGAGAGGCTCGCAATCCTCATTCGTCCGCGATCGTGCGCCAGCGCGTAGGAAAGCTCGGCGTTCAAATTGGTGCGCCCACCGTCCACCACCAGACCCGGCGGGAGATTGAGCGCAATCCAGCCGCTGCAGCCGACAATTCCGTCCTGGCCCGTTTTCGGTCGAGCGGAGTCGATACGGACCGAGGCATTGCCGGCGACCTGGCCCAACTGGGCCTGGTCGGCACCGCGAAGCCCCCCGGCCCGACGGAACAGCTCATCCTTGATCAGCCTGCCCGCCGAGGAATCCTCGCAGGCGGCTGCCGTTGGCTGCGCCGGGCGCTCCGCGGCTTTTGCCTGCACCGGTTTCGCCGCGCCTGCGTTAGAATGTTCGGCAGGCGGCCGTGACCTCGACGCCGGCGACGGGCCGGTGGACGGCGAGATGGCGAACACGACCATGCCCACGGCAAGCAGAGTCACTCCGATGGCCGCGGCCGGGGCGAGGCGGGAACGGAGCGGCTTCGGCTGAACCGGACGGGAACCCGGTTCGAACTTCAGGTCGCGGGATCCGAGGGACTCGTCGTAGCGCGCGCGTTTCGCCGGGTCGCGAAGGACCGCATAGGCTTCGTTGATGACCCGCGAACGTTCGGCGGCCTCGTCGCTCGGGTCCGCGTCGGGATGATAGCGCCGCATCAGCGCGTGATAGGCAGCACGGATCACCACATCCTCGGATGCGGGGGTCACGCCCAGGACTGAATAATGATCCTTTTTCACGGCCTTCGCCGCCAACCGCCTACCCTGTTCGCCCCGATTAGTGGCGCGCTGGACGATTAAGGCAAGCCCATGTGTGCCGGAATCGTCCGCTGACCCTCGGAGGGCTTGCCAGGGCGGCCGCCAGGTGCTGCTCTCTGCGCAGGGAGCCGGACTTGCGAGAATCCGGAACAGAGGGGAAATGGACGCGAACGTGACCTCGACGCCGCACATCCGTCCCGCAATGTTGCACCCGCAACGTGCGTGGAACTTCAAAACCGGACGAACGGTTTATCTTCGCGGTTGTTCGGAGGCTCGCGCATGACGCGTCTGAGTGTTCTGGCATTTGTGCCAATTGCGGTCATGGCCACGCCGGCCGCTGCGGAACCCGACAGCGAGGCCTCCGCGAACACCCTCTCTTCAATCTCGCGCATCATCGGCGAACCCCCGACCCCGGTGGAGCGCCGCGGTTTCTCCTTCCCGGTCGTGGAATACCGCGGCCCTGACGGCGTCGTGCAGAAGCGGCGCGGGATCATCGCTGGAACGACAGTAGCGCCGGGGACGGTGCTGGGCATCGGAATCTACGAGACCGCGCCGAAGATGCGCGGCTATGTCGGAGACGTCCCGCAGAATATGGCGCCTAGAAAGTCGCGTCGGGCCGCCGTCGGCCTGTCGATGAAGTTCTAAGCGCCGCCCATCGGGCGCTAGGAGCCGACCCTTACCCGCGCTTCCACCAGCCTGATCGCCTCGGCAATGGCCTGTTCGACATCGAGGTGGCTCGTATCCAGCAATTCGGCATCGTCCGCCCGTCGAAGCGGCGCGACATCGCGATTGGCGTCGCGTTCATCGCGGGCCCGAATGTCGAGCAGGACATCATCGTAATGCCCGGGCATTCCCCGCTCGAGCAGTTCGCGGACCCGCCGCTGCGCCCGCACTTCCGGGCTCGCAGTGACGAACAGCTTGGCGTCGGCATCCGGGGCAATGATGGTGCCGATGTCGCGGCCGTCGAGAACTGCCCCACCCTCCTGGGTCGCGAAGTCCCGCTGGCGCTGAAGCAATGCGTCCCGGACGGACGAATAGGACGAGACCCTGGAGGCGATGCGCGACACCGGCTCGCTTCGAAGCTCCTCGTCGCTGGGGTCGAAGCCGAGGTCGTCGCACGCCCGAAGCGCCTCGAACTCGTTCGACGCATCGCCTCCCCAGCGCCAGAGCTTCAGGGCGACGGCGCGATAGAGCAGCCCTGTGTCCATGTGCGGCAGGCCGTAATGTCGAGCGAGCGCACGAGCGATCGTGCCCTTGCCGCTGGCCGCGGGCCCGTCGACGGCGATTACGAACCCCTTGCGCCGCGCCATGTCCGTTCCGAAATTCCTGTTCAAGCGAGGCGCTTTGACAGGGGGGATAGCCTATGGCAAGGCGCGCCGCCGAACGCCGCCTCGTGAGTGCGGACGCCCGATTCAGACTGGAGTTAGACCCACATGGTGAAGCCCGAATGGGGCACCAAGCGCACTTGCCCCAAGTGCTCGACCCGATTTTACGATCTCGGCAACGACGATCCGGTACACTGCATCGAATGCGGCACGGACTTCAATCCGGAGCCGGTCCTGAAGTCGAAACAGCCGATGCCGTTCGAGGTAGCGGCGCCAGTGAAGGAACCAGCGGCCGACGCAGACCTCGAGGCCGAGGAACTGGCAATCGACGAGGAAGAGGAGCCGAGCGCGGACGAGGAGGTCGATCTGGCGACAGGCGATGACGACCTGGGCGTCGCGAAGAGCGGCGAAGACGACGAAGGCTAAAAAGCCGAGGCGGAGTTCTTAAAATTCCCCGTTTGCAGGCGGGGAAACTTCGCCTAAGGCGCGAAAAGAAACGGGGCCGTAGCTCAGCTGGGAGAGCGTCGCAATGGCATTGCGAAGGTCAGGGGTTCGATCCCCCTCGGCTCCACCATCCGCCTGATTTGACTGGATTTAAAGCGGCTCGACCATTCGGTTGGGCCGCTTCTTTTTTGCGCTTTTCGAGCCCTGCCGGCTGCCATTCGACGGTAGGCCTCAGGGCCGCGACCAGCGGGGGAACGGCGTGCCTGCCCGCCCATTGAAGCCGTAGCAGCGCGACGCCTAGAGCCGCGCTCGAACCAGCACGACGAAAGGAGAATGAAAATGCCTCGTCAGGACTGGCATCATGGCGACGAATTCATGACGCGGGACCGCGAGCGCGGCTACCGCGACTTCGACGACAGGGACTACGGCAATGATCGACGCGCGTTGTTCGGCGGCGACCGCGGAGAGATGAGCATGCGCCGCGGTCGCATGGGCGGCTGGGGCAGTCTGCTCAACGACGAAAGTTCGGGCGGCCGCGAACGCGAGATGCGGTCCCGTTCCGAAGGCCGCGAACGCGGCTACGGGCCGGACGATTACAATCGCGACCGGATCCCGACCGACGAGACCGAGCGCTTGATCTCGTCCAACAAGGTCGAGGGTACGCCGGTATATGATCGCAATGGCGAGCGGCTCGGGTCCATCCACAACTTCATGGTCGACAAGTTCCGCGGGAAGGTCGTCTATGCCGTGCTGAAGCACAGCAGCGGCTTCCTTGGCCTCGACGAGCGTTATTATCCGCTCGATTGGGACCAGCTACGCTTCGATGAGCGTCTCGGCGGCTATCACATCGACATGACCGAGGATCAGCTCAAGCAGTCCGGAAGCTGGGACAGGAACGAGCGCTGGGGTCGGCTGCAGTCCGACCGGCAGCGATTCGACCGAGATGGCGATTTCGAACGGAGAAGAGAGTACAGCCGCGACCGCGACTACGATCGCGCGCCGATGCGCGAGTTCTGATAGGCTTTTCTGCTCAAGCCAGGATTGCGGCGGCGCCGTAAGACGCCGCCGTTTTCATGTGCTTGCCGCGTCGGACGAAGCGCCTCTATTGTCCGGGCATTGGGGGGTGAGCGCCGCTTGAGCAATGGCATTCTTGCGCGGCTGACGGTCGCAGTGGCCGCTTTGTTCTGTGGGATCATCGCGGCGACCTGCTGGATCATGCTGACCGATCCCAAGCCGGTGGATTTTCTCAGCTTCTGGGCCGCCGGCAGGATGGTCGCGGAAGGTGCCGGAGCGCAGATCTACGATATCGAGGCGCATCGCGCGGTCGAACGGACCGTATCGGCGGTCGGCATACTCCCCTTCCCCTACCCCCCGCCGTTCGCGCTGATGCTCTCGCCCTTCGGTTTGCTGCCGTTCGGACTGGGATTTGCCGCCTGGGTCGCGCTGACCGGCGTCTTCTATGTGTTCGCAGCCCGTCCTTGGATGCAGGATCGCCTAGCGCTCGCTCAGCCAAGCGTGCTCGTGAACGGCTTCATCGGCCAGAACGCGTTCCTCACCTCCGGCTTTTTCCTTGCCGGACTGCATCTGCTCAAGACTCGTCCGCTAATTGCTGGGGCCGTCCTCGGGCTGCTCGCCATAAAGCCGCAGCTTGCCGTGATGTTGCCGATCGCGATGATCGCCGGCCGGCATTGGCGGGCCATCGCCGGAGGCGCGCTTTCGGCATTGCTGCTGCTGCTCGTGGGCCTCGCGACGCTAGGGAGCGCATCCTACGCAGCCTTCTTCGATATGCTCTCGACCTACACGGGATTCGTCGCGCAAAGCCGCTGGCCCTGGCGCGAGCTCGCCAGCATCTACGCCTTGCTTCGTTATTTCGGGCTTGCTGCCGGAATCGCCATGGCGGTCCATGTTGCGGTCGCGGCGGCCGCGGCGGTTATGGTGTGGCAATCGTGGCGCCAGGACAGGCCCGGCAAGGAGGCCGTGCTCGCCGCTGCGACTCTACTGGCAACGCCCTACCTGCTCACTTACGACGGGGTGCTCTTGGGCTTGCCCGTTGCCTGGCTCATGTTCACGGGGAATCGCGCGGTCGCCGCCCTTCTGATCTGGGGATTGTCGCTTCTGTCGGTCGTTGCCGTCGCGGGGCTTTACGACCTTCCGAACATGCTCTCGCTCGGAGCGCTAATTGCCCTGGTCGCCTGCTACGTTCCGCAGCGGGCAAAAAAGAAGGCGGCGGCGCCTCACAGCCCCGCCGCCTCCCTTTAAAACTCGCGAACTTTGAGCCTTACAGCGCGCTCGCAACGTTGTTGAACGTAGTGCCGAGCTTGCTGCCCACACTCGTCATGGCGCCAATGGCAGCAACTGCGATCAGAGCAGCAATCAGCCCATATTCAATCGCGGTAGCGCCGCGGCTGTCATTCATCAGCTTGACGAAACGCTTGATCATTTCTGATCTCCCAGTCTGTTCCGCGCGAAGGACATGATTACACTCCGACACTAGGCCGAACCGCGCGATTGGAGTTTTGCGCCGAAACTGGTTTCGAATTTCCTAAGCCGACAGGTTCACAAAGATTAACCACGCGGCCGCGGCACAAACAAAGGCGGCGGCGCCGTCTCCGGCCCCGCCGCCCTGTATTCGACGGATCAAGCGTTTAGAGAGCGCTCGAAACGTTATTGAAAGTCGTGCCCAGCTTGGTGCCGATGCCGCGCATCGCACCAATCGCCGCAACGGCGATGAGAGCCGCAATCAGACCATACTCGATGGCCGTCGCGCCCTTGCTGTCGTTCATCAGCTTGACGAACCGCTTGAACATTTCTGATCTCCTGTCCTCGAAGTCGGGAGCGTGCTCCCCCACTAGTCCCTGCCCAAATCCGTGCAGGTCCATCTGGAAATAGGAGTCGTGAATTGAGAAATGTTTAAAGGGGCAGGTTTACGAACATTAATTATTTCCGATCATTCGAACAGCTTCTCCAGCTGGCGGATGATCTCGCGAAGCGGCTCCGCGCCTTCGCTCCACTCCTCGGGCAGCGGGCTTTGGCGATCCCTGCGCGGCTGCGTGCGCTCCGGAATCCGGAACTCCGCCGGCAGGTCGGGCCCGGCGCGTCCGTCAACGGCTAGAGCAGGGATCATGAAGTTGCGCCAGATCTGCGCGGGTACGGTGCCCCCGCTGACCTTGCGACCGAGCGGCTTATCGTCGTCTCGCCCGACCCACACGCCGACGACCAGATTGCCGGCGAAGCCGATGAAGAGCGCGTCGCGATTATCCTGGCTGGTTCCCGTCTTGCCGAACGTCGGCACGGCCAGGGCGGCTCGCCTGCCCGTCCCATTGTTCGCCGCCGCGTAGAGCAGGTCGAGCATGGGCGCCCAGTCGCGTCGGGAGTCCATGCTGCCTCCCGACTGGAGCAAGCCCACCGAAGCGGCCCGCCGCATCCTTCTGCGGGAGCCCGCGCGCGCGGATCGGATAGCGGCCGCTCGCCACGGCGGCATAGGCGGAGGTCAACTCCAACAGACTGACTCCGGCGGTGCCAAGTGCGACGCTGGGTGAGTTGGGAAGCGAAGTTGTAATGCCAAGCTCGCGAGCGGTGCGAAGCACGTTTGGCCGGCCGACGCTTTCGGAAAGCCGGACCGTGGCGGCATTGCTCGACCGGGCGAATGCCTCCCGCAGCGTGATTTCACCCCGATAGACGCCGTCGTTGTTCGCGGGCGTCCAGCCGTCGATGGTGATCGGGCGGTCCTCGACCATGCTGTCGGGTGTCCATCCCGCGCGCAGGGCGGCGAGAAAGACGAACAGCTTGAAAGCCGATCCGGGCTGGCGGCGAGCCTGGGTGGCGCGGTTGAACGGGCTGTCCTTGTAGCTCTTGCCGCCGACCATCGCGACGACGCGGCCGTCCGGGCGCATGGCCACCAAGGCGGCCTGCATATCGCCTGCGGCCGCGCGTGAGACAGCGCGAACGGCCAGCCGCTGAAGATCGGCATCGAGCGTCGTGTTCACCTTCACCTCACCGAACTCAGCCTCGAACGCGTCGCGCGCCTGGGGCGCGACCCAATCCGCGAAATAGGTGCCGGTCGGAATTTTCGATGAACGATAGACGGGCCGTGCTGCGTGGGCAGCAGAGGCACGGCGCTGGCTGATGGCACCCGTGTCCGCCATGGCCCGGAGCACCAGCTTGCCGCGTGCCTGCGCGAGCTTGAGATTGTTCGTCGGCGCAAGCCGCGAAGGCGCCTGAACGACGCCCGCAAGCATGGCCGATTGCGCCAGATTGAGGTTCTCCGGTTCCCTTCCGAAGTAATGCTTCGAGGCGGCCCGCAAGCCGTACACGCCGTCGCCGAAATAGACGCTCGAGAGATAGCGGGAGAGGATCTCGTCCTTCGTCAACCAGGCCTCTAGCCAGAAGGCGATGATCACTTCCTGAGCTTTCCGCTTCAGGCTGCGGTCGGACGAGAGGAAGCTCGTTTTCGCAAGCTGCTGCGTGATCGTGCTGCCGCCCTGGCGCACGCCGCCTGCGCGCATGTTGGCGACCATAGCGCGCCCGATGCCGCGCGGGTCGACGCCCCAATGCCGGTAGAAGCGGCGGTCTTCGATCGCCACGAAGGCGGCGGGCGTGACAGGATCGAGGCCGCCGACGTCGACCGGCGCTTCCTTGATCGCGCCGCGGCGGGCGATCGCCCTGCCCTCCTGCGACACCAGCAGGATCGCCGGGTCGTCCAGCGGCTCGAGAGCGCGCGACAAAGGCGCGGTTACGATCAGCCAGATGAGGGTGACGAAGAAGACGGCGAAGACGGCGTACAGGACGAGTGGCCAGCGCTTGCGACGGCGCTTCGGCTGCTCTTCGAGGGGCGCGCCGTCCGGGCCGAAACCGGGCGTCGGTCTTGCCGGTTCGAACGGGTCCGGCAGTTCCTCCACATTGGAGCCGCCGCGGCTCCAGATCCCCTCGTTGTCGACCAAGCTCGTTCCTGGACTTGCGATGACAGGTGCCTTACGTCAGTAAAACACTTGGTTTGATATATCCAGAGATTTGCTGAACGTCGGCTTATGACTAAACACCCGCAATGCAGTCGCTGGTAACTCGCCGCACCTGTGCTGCGGCAGGCCTGATCATGGCAGCATTCGTTTCCGTCGGCTGCCAAAAGGCAGACCAGGGCGAAACGACCGTGCTCGTCATCGGCGAGCCGCCCAAGATCGCAGATCCCGCCGCAGGACCTCTGGACCAGGGCCAGGCCGTCCTTCTGTCCAACATCGGGCAAGGACTCGTCCGATTCGATGCGTCGGGCCAGATCGTGCCGGGTCTTGCGGAACGCTGGAACGTTACGGACGACGGCCTGAGCTACATATTCCGGCTGCAATCCATCGAGTGGCCGGACGGCCGGAAGCTCACCGCGCAGCAGGTTGCGCGGCTGCTCAAGCGACAGATCGCTTCGCGCAGCGACAATCGGCTGAAGGACACGCTCGGCGCGATCGACGAGATCGTGCCGATGACGGAACGGGTGCTCGAAATCAGCCTGAAGGCTTCCCGTCCGCATTTGCTCCAACTGCTCGCCCAGCCGGAATTCTCGATCTTGCGCGAGGGCCAAGGCACCGGCCCGTTCGTCGTCGCGAAGGACAGCAAGCCGAATACCCTGAATCTCGAAAGGACGGTCGAGGACCTCGACGAGGAATTGGTCGAGCGCGAGGAAGTGGTGCTGGGCGGCAGGCCCGCGCAAGCGGCCGTCACGGCTTTCCTAAAGGAGGAGGCCGATCTCGTGCTTGGAGGCACCTACGCCGACCTCCCCTTCGCGCGATCCGATCAAATGCCGAGAAATGCGCTGCGCTTCGACCCCGCAGCCGGGCTCTTCGGGCTCGCTCCGGCCCGGGCGGACGGACCCGCAGCAAACCTTGAGCTTCGCCGCCTGCTGAGCCAGGCCATCGACCGGCAGGCGCTGATCGATGCGCTGAACGTGCCGGGCCTCTTGCCCAGGGCGACACTGATCGAACCTGGGCTGGATGGCCTGCAGCCGCCCGCGTCGCCGCCCTGGATGGCGATACCAATAGAAGAACGCCGGGCGCAGCTCGCCGCGGCCGCAAAGCGACAATTCGGCGACCTGGAAAAGCCGACATTGCGGATCGCATTTCCCGATGCTCCGGGAGCGAGGATCCTGCGTAACCGCCTCGCGAGCGACTGGGGCGCGATCGGCATCACCGTGGAAGCCGTCAAACGGGGCGAGGCGGCCGACTTCGTCCTGATCGACAAGGTCGCTCCGTCCACTTCTCCGGCCTGGTTCGTGCGCTCCTTCCGCTGCGGCGAAGTGCCGGTCTGCGACCCGGAAGCCGACGAATTGATGGACGGGGCCAGGTCGGCGACCGTGACCGTCCAGCGCAACGGCCTTCTCGCTCAGGCGGCGCAGAGAATCGACGACCAGGAGTTGTTTATCGCGCTGACGGCTCCGATCCGCTGGTCGCTCGTTTCCGACCGCGTGCAAGGTTTCGCAACCAACCGCTTCGGCCGGCATACGTTGACGTCCCTGCGTCAGCGCCTCGACCGGGAGCGGGCCGATTGACCGACAGGAGAACGCCATTGCCAGGTCTGGGTAGCGACCCCGCATCCGTTCGCCAGCGCGTTGAAGCGCTCGAGAAGATCATGGAACGGCTGTTCGTAATCCCCGGAACCAATCGCGCCGTCGGCCTCGACGTGATCCTCGACCTCGTTCCGTTTGCCGGAAGCACTGCGGGAGCGGTGCTCGGCGCCTACATGGCGTGGGAAGCGCGCAACCTCGGCATGTCGAAAAGCGCCATGGCGAGGATGGCGGGGAATGTCGGAGTGGACTGGGCGCTGGGCCTCATCCCCTGGATCGGCGCCGTCCCTGACCTCTTCTTCCGGTCCAACTCGCGGAACCTCAGGATCATCAAGCGGCACCTCGACAAACATCATCCCGCCGGCGCCACCGTAGATGGCAAGGTTGTGCGCTGAGCCAACAGCCGTTGTGCTATAGGCCACCGCGGCTGCGGGGCGGACAGGTGACCAAGGACCAGAAAATCGTCGCGATCGGGGCGGCGAGCGGAATTGCCGGCATGGTGATCCTGGTGTGGGTGATCTCGACCTTGATGCCGCAGCCGCAAGTCATCGATGCTCCGGGAAACAGGCTGGCCTATGCCGCCCGCTGGTCGGTCGTTGCCGTGCTCCCGCTGTTCGCGATGCTCGTCGCGGTCGGCAATGCGCGCTTCCTCAGCGAGGCAATCGATCCGACGCTCGGCAAGGAAAGCCAGTCGATGGTCGTCGATGGGCGCGTGGCCGACAATACGCTGCAGCAATTCGTCTGCTTCCTGGTCGGGATCACGGCGCTGTCGGTCAGCGTGCCGATCGGCTGGATCAGCGTCATCCCGGGGGTCGCGATCACCTTCGTCATTTGCCGGATCGTCTTCTGGATCGGCTACCGCATCCACCCGCTGTACCGCGCGCCGGGCTTCTCCTCGACCGCCTACATGAACCTGTTCATGTACATTGCGGTGTTCTGGCTGCGGCTGACCTAGTCGCCGCTGATCCTGGGGTCGATGATCGGCCTGCCGACGTCGCCCTGCCCGACCGTACGCCCCGCCATCTCCAGCATTCGCTCCAGCGGCACTCGGGCGCGGTCCATGACTTCGGCCGAGAGCTCTATGCGCGGCTCGAGATCGCGCAGTGCGACGTAGAGCTTCTCAAGCGTGTTGAGCGCCATGTACGGGCACATGTTGCAGTTGCAGTTCCCGTCGCCGCCCGGGACGCCGATGAAGGTCTTCTGCGGTGCCGCCTTCTCCATCTGGTGGATGATGTGCGGCTCGGTCGCGACGAGGATCGTCTGCGCCGGCGATGTCAGGGCGAAGTCGAGGATCGACTTGGTGGAGCCCACATGCTCCGCATGGTCGATGATGTGCGGCGGACATTCAGGATGCGCCGCGACCGGAGCATCGGGATGCTCCGCCTTGAGCTTCAGGAGCTCGGTCTCGCTGAAAGCCTGGTGGACGATGCAGATGCCGGGCCACAGCAGCATGTCGCGGTCGAACTTGCGGGCGAGATATCCGCCGAGATGCCGGTCGGGACCGAAGATGATCTTCTGGTCCTTCGGGATCTGGTCGAGGATCACCGCAGCGGAGGAGCTGGTGACGATGATGTCGCTCAGCGCTTTCACCGCCGCCGAGCAGTTGATGTAGGTCAGCGCGATATGATCCGGGTGCGCGGCACGGAACGCCGCGAACTGGTCCGGCGGGCAGCTGTCCTCGAGGCTGCAGCCCGCGTCCATGTCGGGCAGGATCACCGTCTTTCTGTGGAGACAGTATCTTCGCCGTCTCGGCCATGAAGCGGACGCCGCAAAAGGCAATGACGTCTGCATCCGTCGCGGCGGCTTTGCGAGATAGATCGAGGCTGTCGCCAACGAAGTCCGCGAGGTCCTGGATCTCCGGCTTCTGATAGTAATGCGCGAGGATCACGGCGTTGCGCTCGCGCTTCAGCCGCTCGATCTCGGCGAGGAGGTCGAGCCCTTTCAGGCTTTGCGTTTGAACGGTCATCTACTGTCCCTGAGCGGCCCTTCGACGCCGCGCCTTCAATCGCTTCATTATATGGTGTCGAAAGGTCGATGTAGGAAGGGTCGGCACCGTCCTCCTCGCCGGCGAAACGCGCGACGACCTTCACATTTTCAAAGCCCGCCGCTTTCAGGGGCGTTTCCAGCAAAGCGCCGATGCGGTTCCGCGCCTCTTGTCTCGCTCGCTCCACGTACTCCGGCTTGCGGGCGTTCTGATTGGCCTTTTCGTTGGTCAGCCTTAGGGCCCGGTTAACGAGGTTCGCGCTGGCCCGCCTGGAAACCCAAAAGCCCTCGGCCTGTCCAACTCTTCCCTTCGTTAGATCGATGTTGGGCTGTGCAATGCGCACGTCGGGGATTTCGACGACCAAGGTTCGAGATGCCGGGTCATAGCGAGCGTCCTCCGTCCCGAGGCCAGATAGGTCTACGAAATAGTCGACGGAATAGGGCAAGGTCGCCTTCAACTCGGAGGCGAAAATCGTCCCGCGATCGACACTCGTCACATCGATGGTTCCGCTGACGTTGGAAACCTTCAGATCCGTCCGCCCGGCGAAAGTCGTCGAAACAACCTGCGCGAGCCCCTCGGCAGTTGCAATCTCCTCGTCGCGCCTGCGCTCCTCTGCGGCGCGCCATTGGCAGGTTGCGACCCAGATGACGAGCACGATGACTGCGACTGCGATCAGGATCTGCTTGGGCGTGACCTTCAGTTTCTGAGCCATCGATTCTCCTCGGACATAACGAGCCCGCGCTTTTCGAGGTCCAGCAAATGCGCGAGAACCGATCCGCCCGCCGCATTGACGAGACGCGGGTCGAGCCCGGGATAGGCATTGGCGACGATGTCGGGGATGTCGCGCGGCTGCTCGCCGACGAGCCGAAGAATTTGCTTCTCGCGCTGCATGCGGTGCCCCATGAGCCCGCGAACATATTGCTGCGGGTTGGTCACGGGAGGGCCGTGCGCGGGATAGAAGACGCGGTCCTTGCGCTGGCGAAGCTTGTCGAGGCTGGCCATGTAGGCCGCCATTTCACCGTCCGGCGGAACGACAACGGTCGTCGACCAGCCCATCACATGGTCGCCGGTCATCAAAGCGTCGCCGGCGGCGAAGCAGAGATGGTTGGAGGTATGCCCAGGCGTCGCCACCGCGACGACGCTGCGCCCCTCGACCTCGACGCTGTCGCCGTCCTCGAGGATGCGGTCCGGCGAGTAGGCCCCGTCGAACGCAGCATCAGCGCGCGGGCCTACCGTCTCCAGCGCGAGCGGGGCGCAGCCGACGATCGGCGCGCCGGTCACGTTCGCAAGCGGCCGCGCCGCCGGACTGTGATCGCGATGGGTGTGTGTGCACATGATCGCCGCGACGCGCCGTCCGCCGATCGCCCGAATCAGCCCCTCGACATGCTCGGGAAGATCGGGCCCGGGATCGACGACCGCAACCTCCCTCTCGCCGATCAGGTAGGTCTGGGTACCGTAATAGGTGAACGCCGACGGATTGCGCGCGAGCACCCGGGCGATTCCGGGTTCGAGCGTTTCCAGCAATTCGTAAGGGGCATCCACGCGGTCACTCATGCACGACTGGCCGCGCCTATAAAATCCCTGCAAATTGCCCCGGTGTGATTTGGCGCGATTACTGGACCCCGGTCCGAAGCGCGTAAATCAAAAGGGCGTCCCCGGCAGCACTGTGGACGCGCTTATGACGGCAAGTGATGTTACTCCGCCGGAACGCCGGCGAGCGCCTGATGCGGCTGCGCGGAAGATTCAGCCAGACGCTTCGTGCGCGCGTTGAAGGCCTTGCGGTAAAGCTGGCCGAACAGCGCATCCATACTGCGGGCCCAGCTATATTGACGTGCTTCGGCCTGGGCGATCTCGCCCATCCTGCCTCGGTCGGAATTCCAAACCGACAGAATGTTCGCCGCCATTGCGTCGGAATCGTCGACAGGTCCGAGGCGGCCGATGGCGTCCGTTACCCGATCAACCATTGCGCCGGCTGCGACCCCGACGACGGGAAGGCCCGAAGCTTGCGCCTCGACGATTGATACTCCGAAGGTTTCGTCGGCCATTGCGGACACGTAGACATCGGCGCTCGCCAGCCATCGCGCGAGGTCCTGACGATCGCGGACAAAGCCGGGCGTGTGGATCCGCGGATCCTTGAGCGCCGCGATTTCGTCGCGAAGCGGCCCCTCGCCCAGAAGCACGAGACGCGCGCCCAGACTGTCGGGAAGCTTGCGAAAAGCATCGGCGACGATGTGCGGCTTCTTCTCCGCGTCAAGCCGGCCAACGTAGATCAGCAGCGGCTGCCCCTCCGCGACACCCAGCGAGCGGCGCAGCTTTTCGTCACGGCGTGAGGGTCCGAAGTCACCCAGCTCAACGCCGAGAGGCACTGTCCCGATGTCCTCGACGCCGTAGGAGCGGAGCTTGGTGGCTCCACCGTTTTCGCTGAGCGCGAAGACCGCATCGAACTTGCGGTACAGCTGCCCGCAATAGCGATAGCAAATGCGTCCCGCCGCCCCGGCGAGGGCACCACCCATCACCTTGGAGAAGGGTCGCTCGACATACACTGTCGGGAAATCCGTGAAATAACCTCCGACGAGCGCCGTCTCCGGATAGCGCTTGCGGTGGCCGATCGCCGCCCAGGGCAGATTGTAGCTGTCCTGGCACTCGATCAGGTCCGGCCGGAACCGTTCGAGCAGGTCCCGCACCGCACCGTTACGCAGCATCAGGCGATAGTGCGGGCTTCCCGGCACGCGCGGTGACCGGACGGTCGCGGTGATGGCCCGGCCTTCCTCGACGACCGTGTCTTCGGGCCCAGGTACGATGAGCAAATGCCGATGCGGCGTCCGCTCGAGGATGTGGTTGCGCTTGTGGCGAAGATAGGTCCCGACACCGCCCCCGACGTCCGACCAGCTCTGCGTGAGGTCGCAGATCAACCGCGCGGCCGCCATCGGGCCGGTCATGTCAGGATCATTACGGCTCATGCGATGGCCCAACCCCGATGGCCCGACAAAGTGCCATCGGCCATTTGGCCACGAAAATGTCGGCACTTTTTACACATTGTCGAGCTTGCTCTCCCGTCGCGCCAGAGAAAATGGCTATTTTCTGCCGTTTCTAAGAATTGGCACGCCCATTGCTATACTATGAGCGTCCACTTGGTCCCACGCCAACGAAAGGGACGGTGCAGCGGTTATTCTGGTCCCGCTCCACCGTCCCTTTTTGTTTGCGGATCAGCTCGCTTCCGCACCGACGAGCTGCTGAAGCTCCCCGCTCTTGAACATTTCCATCATGATGTCGGACCCCCCGACGAACTCGCCCTTGACGTAGAGCTGCGGGATCGTCGGCCAATCGGAATATTCCTTGATGCCCTGACGGATCTCCGGGTCCTGTAGCACATCCACGCTCTCGAACGGAACGCCGAGATGCTCGAGAATGGTAATGGCACGGCTCGAAAAGCCGCACTGCGGGAACAAAGGCGTGCCCTTCATGAACAGCACGACCTCATTGGCCTTCACGATCTCGCCGATGCGACCTTCTGCATCGCTCATGTTTCGTCTCCTGTCGGCTCTGCCGTTTCCAGCTGCAGAGCGTGCAATTCGCCGCCCATCCGGCCGCCCAGCGCCGCATAGACGCGTTGGTGCTGCTTGACGCGGGGCATTCCCGCGAAGGTCGCGCTGACGACCTTCGCAGCATAATGATCGCCGTCTCCCGCAAGATCGCGGATCGTCACTTCCGCGTCGGGTATCGCCTCGCGGATAAGCTGCTCGATCTCGCTGGCGGCCATGGGCATCTCAGGCGCCGCCGCTTTGTGCTTCGATCAGCTGGCGCTTCGCTTCCGCCGTCTTGTGCTCCAGCGTCTGGCGGATCTCCGTGTCGCTGGTATCGATGCCTGCCGAGGTCAGGTCGCCCAAGACCTTGCGGATGACGTCCTCGTCGCCCGCTTCCTCGAAGTCGGCGCGAATGACGTCCTTGGCATAGGTCACCGTTTCCTCTTCCGAGAGGCCCATCTTGCGTGCCGCCCACTCGCCAAGCAGGCGGTTGCGGCGGGCGATCATACGGAACTTCATTTCCTCGTCGTGCGCGAACTTGCTCTCGAATGCGCGCTCACGATCGTTGAACTGGGTCATCTTGATCCCTTGTCTGTTTGCCCGGCAGATAAGACGGACGCGCGCCAGAGGCAACGCGCATGGCGGAACTTCAGCTTCTCCAGAAGCGCCCGACGCGCTTCGAATGCCTGAAGCCCTTGGCGATCGTTCGGAGCTGCCGCGAGCGGCCCTTTGCGCCGGTCAGCTCGACGCCGCCCAGGCCGAGGGCGCTAACGATTTGTCGGCCTGTCGTGTCGTCGTGGATCAGACCCAGACAATCCTGCACGTTTTCCAGCGCCGACGCGAATTTGCGAACCCTCTTCTTCGCATAAAGGGGCGTCAGGAAGTCGATGGCATAGCGCAGCTTCTTGACGCTGATCCGGAGCTGATGAAGGTGCTGCTCTTGGAGATCGCGGAGTCCCCTGTGATTTCGCCTGACCTTTCGCCAGGCGGCATCCAACCGCCGCGCCGCAAACTTTTCGATAGGAGCCGACGCGGCGCGCTTTCGCCAGTCACCGGAAGCGGTCCATTCGACGAGATTCAAAAGCAATTCGCGAGAACTCTGCGCCTCCAGCTTTTCGATGACCCGGTCGTACGCCTTGGCACGGGCCGCCATCACCTTCCGGCGGTCGCCGGCCTTCAGGTCGCGCCCGTGGGTAGCCAGGAAGACGTCGAGGTTGCGGGCATCTCCGAAGGAAGCGACGAACGCCCGCAATTCCTTGCGCAAGGGTTTGAGCGAGCCCTTGCGGATCGCCGGCGCAAACAGCGTGAATGCAGTCCGGAGCCGCCGCATCGCGACGCGCGCCTGGTGAAGCGCGGCAGGATCGCGTTGCTCAACGATCAGCGCCTCGTTTAGCCGGAAATGCCGCACGCATTCGCGAACGATCATCACGAAGACCTGCCCCACATCCATTTTCTTGCTGATGTCGACGGCCGACGCCTTCTGTTCGTGGCCTAGGGCTCCTGACCTTTGAGAAAGGACGTTACGATCCGCTTTGGACAGGAGAGCGCCGCGCCGAACGGTCCTGGCTGGTTCGCCGTCCAGCTCAGATTTGAGCTCAACTTCGCCCTGTTTTTGGGCCCGGTGCATCATCTGCGATCCGCGAACGGATTTTCGGCATCTATATGCTTCGGGCCAACCTTAGTCGACCGAGGCCAGATCTCGACCGAAGGGCCGAATTCAATTCCCGGCTAGCCGAGCGTTATGACCAGCTTTCCGATCACGCGGCGCTCCGCGATCGCACGGATTGCCTCGCCGGCGCGCTCGAGCGGATACGTGCTGCTGATCTTCGGCGAGATCATGCCCTGGCGCCACAGCTTGAACAGGGTGTCGACGTGCGCCGCATTAGCCTTCGGGTCGCGTGCGGCGAATGCGCCCCAGAAGACTCCGCACACATCGCAGCTCTTCAGGAGCGTGAGGTTGAGCGGGAGCCTCGCGATCCCTGCCGGAAATCCGACGACGAGGAAGCGCCCCTCCCAGGCGATGCTGCGCAGCGCCGCCTCGGTATAGTCGCCGCCCACAGGATCGAAGACGACATCCGCGCCGGCGGGTCCGACCGCCTCCTTGAAGAGCTGCGTCAGAGCCTTCTGCCCATCCTTGTCGAAGGGACCCTGCGGATAGACGATCGCCTGGTCGGCGCCTGAATCCAGCGCCGCTATGGCCTTCTCCTCGGAGGATACGGCGGCGATCACCCGCGCCTCGTACGCCTTGCCGAGCTCGACGGCGGCAAGGCCTACGCCGCCGGCGGCGCCGAGTACGAGCAGCGTCTGCCCGGCCTGGAGCTTGCCGCGATCGAGGAGCGCGTGAATGGACGTCGCATAAGTGAGAAGAAGCGCGGCGCCCTCTTCGAAGCTGCGCTCCTCTGGCAGACGGAAGGCCGACTTGGCCGGGATCACGACCTTCTCGGCCAGTCCGCCGAAGCCGGTGACGGCAATCACGCGGTCGCCTCGGCTCCAGCCTTCGACGCCCTCCCCGACCGCTTCGACCTCGCCCGCGATTTCTCCTCCCGGCGCGAAAGGCCGCGGAGGCTTCAGTTGGTAACGGTCCTCGATGATGAGGACGTCGGGATAATTGATTGCCGCCGCGCGGACGCGGACCAGTAGCTCGCCTGGTCCCGCCTGCGGGTCCGGGACTTCGTCCAGCCGAAGCGAATCCGGCCCGCCCGGCTCGTGGCTGAGAAGCGCGCGCACTTACTCCGCCTCTTGCGGGAAAGCCGGCAGCTTTGCGATGTCCTGTAGCTCGTGCTGGATAATCACCTTGGCGCCGGTCTCTTTCGCCAACCTCTCAAACCGCTCCATCGAGGCGATGGACTGCGCGCGATCGCTATTGAACGTCGGCACGGCCTTCAGCGCCAACGTATCATGGCCATGGACCACGTCGCCGCTGAGAAGCACCGGTCCCGATTTCAGCCGCACCAGCAGCGCCATGTGGCCGGGCGTATGGCCAGGCAGGAAGTAGGCGATAACCGTGCCGTCTCCGAAAACGTCCAGATCGCCCTCGGTGGTGGTGACGCTTGCGCCCGCCTTTCGCCACGGTCCGAACGGGTCGTCCTTGCCCTTCATCGCATCGAAGTCGGCTTTGCCGATGATCAGCCGGGCCGTTGGAAACAGTTCGGCCTGGCCGGTATGGTCGGCATGCGAGTGGCTGATGCCCAGGACATCGACGTCCGCCGGCTTCAATCCGCCGTCGGCCAGCTGCTCGACGACGGTCCGGTCGAGCGACGCGATCAGGCCGCCCATGTCCTGTCTTTTTCCCTTGAGATCCACCGAGAATCCGGTGTCCCAGATCATGATCGTCTCGCCATGGCGGATGAAGTAGCAGCTGGACGCAAGCTGCCGGGGACCGGCCGGATAGGCCTTCGTGTCTGAAAACAGCCCGGTGAAGTCCGGGGCATCGACGCGCCCGCAGTCGATCCGGGACAGCGCCATCCCCACGGCTGGCGATTTTGCGGTATTGGCGGGTTCGGCGGTGTTGTCCGGTTGCGTCTGATTGCATGCGCCGAGCAACAGGCTCGCCACGAGCCAGTGAAGCTTCGTCATCCTCGCCTCCTTCGCGCTACTCCACGTAATTCGCGGTCGTCTTTTTGCGCACTTCCTCGCGGGTCACGCCGGGCGCGATCTCGATCAGCTTGAACGGACTCTCATGGTCGGGCCGCTGGAAAACGGCGAGATCGGTGATGATCATGTCGACGACGTTCTTGCCCGTGAGCGGAAGCGTGCAGTGGGGGATGAACTTCGGATCGCCGTTCTTGGACGTGTGCTCCATGACGACGATGATCTTCTTCACGCCGGCGACGAGGTCCATCGCACCGCCCATGCCCTTGATCATCTTGCCCGGGATCATCCAGTTGGCGATGTCGCCACCCTGGCTGATCTCCATAGCACCCAGGACGGCGAGATCGATATGCCCGCCGCGGATCATTCCGAAGCTGGTCGCGCTGTCGAAATAGCTGGTCTCCCGAAGCTCGCTGACTGTCTGCTTGCCCGCGTTGATCAGGTCGGGGTCGACCTCGTCGTCGTACGGAAACGGGCCGATGCCGAGCATGCCGTTCTCGCTCTGCAGCGTGACCGTCATGCCTTCGGGGATGTTGTTCGCCACCAGCGTCGGGATTCCGATGCCGAGGTTCACGTAATAGCCGTCGCGCAGCTCGCGCGCCGCGCGGGCCGCCATCTGGTCGCGGGTCCAGCCCTTGGTCTCAACCGCCGTCGCCATCATGCCGCCTCCCGCTGCCGCACAGTGCGGAACTCGATCTTCTTGTCGTAGGGCGCGCCGAGGATCATCCGCTTCACGAAGATCGACGGCAAATGGATGCAGTCCGGATCGAGCGAGCCGACCGGCACGATCTCCTCGACCTCCGCGACGCAGACCTTTCCGCAGGTCGCCGCGGGCTGGTTGAAGTTGCGGGAGGTCTTGCGGAAGATGAGGTTGCCGCTCTCGTCCGCCTTCCATCCCTTGATGATGCTGAGGTCAGCGCGGATGCCGCGCTCGAGCACATATTCCTCGCCGTCGAAGACCTGGATCTCCTTGCCCTCGGCAACGACGGTTCCGACGCCGGTCTTCGTGTAGAATCCCGCGATGCCCGCGCCTCCAGCCCGCATGCGCTCGGCGAGAGTCCCCTGCGGATTGAACTCGACCTCGAGCTCTCCGGCAAGGAATTGCCGTTCGAACTCCTTGTTCTCGCCGACATAGGACGAGATCATCTTCTTCACTTGGCGGGTGCGCAGCAGCTTGCCGAGCCCCTCATTGTCGATGCCGGCATTATTCGAAGCGACGGTGAGGTCCTTCACCCCGCTCGCCTGGATAGCGTCGATCAGCCGCTCGGGGATGCCGCACAGGCCGAAGCCGCCCGCGGCGATGGTCATTCCATCGAACAGCAGGCCTTCGAGCGCGGCCTCGGCATTGGGATGGATTTTCTGCATGCCTCACTCCTTGCGCGCGGCTCTGCCGTCCGCGCTGGCAAGGGTCAAGCAGTCACCGGGCTCGGCTGCTTCTGAGGCCCGCCGCCCGGATTCCGGCTTCGGCGCAGGCGGCATCGTCTTCGGGCGCTTCGCCGGAAGCGCCCACGCCTCCGATCCTCGTCTTGCCATCGGCCGACCAGACCGGGACGCCGCCGGCGACCGTCACCACATGCGGCGCGTTGGCGAAGCCGGGCGTGCCCTTCGCATTCTCTTCCATCTGCGCGGTCGAAAAGCCCCAGGCCGCCACCGCCTTCGCCTTGGCGAGCGAGAAATCCATGATCCCGCTGCCGTTGCCGTCCATGCGCAGCGCAGCGACCAGGTTGCCCCCGAGATCGACGACGGCGATGGCGTGGCTCTGCTGCTTGGCGCTCGCATGCGCCGCGCACCCTGCGACGATGGCCTGAGCCGCGCGTGCATCGAACGATTGAGCGAAGGCCGGCGAGGGCAAAATCCCGATCAGGGCGATGAAGGCGATGGTTCGCATGTTGGCCCCCTTGTCCCCAAGGTTTCAGCTTGCGGATGCTCGGGATCAACGGCCGTTCGATGAACGGGCCGTTCGCATCCGCTAAGAGCCCAAGGCTTCGATACAGCGCAGCGCTTCCTCGCGCCGGCTCCATGGCACGAACAGATGATCGTGGCGCAGAGCGGCGATGATGTTCGTGCCGATGCCCGCTTCGGCGAGCGCATTGGACAAGGCGGAGGTCAGTCCGACGGCATCAAGGCTGGAGAGCACGCCGAGGCTGATGCGCGCCCAATCGCCTTCCGGATCGCGACGGATCGCGGTGAGGCCTTCATCCTCGCGGATCAAAGCGAAGGCGTCGCCCAGCGATTGATCGGCCGTCGCCTCGAACGCGTAGCGCTCGGAATAAAGGCGCGGCTTCAGACCGCTCAAAAGTCGCGAAAGGTCGCGTTCGCCTTCGTCAGGCGTGGCCTAGCTCCGAAGCTTCGCCAGCACGCCCTGCAGCTGCATGGCATTGGACATGTCGCCCTCGATCTTGAGCTTGCCGGTCATGAACGCCGTCATGCCGTCGAGCTGGCCGGCGGCCATCGCCTGCCAGTCGTCCCAGGCAACCTTGATCGTCGTGTCGGCCGCTCCGTCCTCTTCGGAGACCTGGCTGGCGGCGCCGTCGAGCAGGACCACTCCCTGATCGCCGAAGTCGAGCTTCACGCGCTTGCCGGGTATCCAGGCCTGCCCTTCCTGCATGCGGGCAACAAGTTCCTGCTTCGTCATCGCTGCTTTCTCCCTTGTCAGTAACGACTAGCGGCCCGTTGAAGCCGCTTCAAGGCAAGCGTACATGGCCCCGCATGGGATACGAAACCGACCTCAAGCTCTTCATCGACGGTGTCTGGAAATCGGGCGAAGGCCGCGATGCCCACACGGTCCTCAATCCGGTCAACGCGAGCCCGATTGCCGAAGTCCCCTATGCGACGGCGGCGGACCTCGAAGAGGCGCTCGAAGCCTCGAATCGGGCCTGGCCAGAATGGCGCTCGACCGACGTCGAGAAGCGCGGCGCGATCCTGCACAAGGCCGCGGCCCTGATGCGCGAACGCATTGACGTGATCGCAGCAACGATGACGCAGGAGCAGGGAAAGATCCTGGCCGAGGCCAAGGCCGAAGTGCTCGGGTCCGCCGGACTGTTCGATTGGTATGCGGAGGAGATCAAGCGCGACTACGGCCGTACTCTCGTCCGTCCCGCGGGCCAGCTTAGCCGGGTGATCCGCCAACCGGTCGGTCCCACGGCAACCTTCACTCCGTGGAATTTCCCGATCTACCTACTCGCCAAGAAGGTTTCGGCCGCGCTCGCCGCAGGCTGCACCGTCATCTCCCGCCCGCCGCACGAAACTCCCGGCGTGGCCACCGAGCTGTTCCGGGCCCTCGCCGATGCAGGAATTCCGAAGGGCGTGGCGCAGCTCGTCCACGGTGATGCCAACATGATCAGCAGCACGCTGATTGCCAGCCGGGTCATCCGCAAGGTCAGCTTCACCGGTTCGACCGGGGTCGGCAAGCATCTGATGAAGCTTTGCGCCGACAGCATGACTCGCGTCACGATGGAGCTCGGCGGTCATGCCCCCGTGCTGATCTTCGACGATTGCGACCTCGAGAAGACGCTCGACATGGTCGTCCCGCAGAAGTTCCGGAACGCCGGCCAGGTCTGCGTCTCACCGACGCGGTTCTACGTGCAGAGCGGCATCTACGACGCCTTCCTCAAGGGCTTCGCCGAGCGCACCGCCAAGGTGAAGGTCGGCAACGGCCTCGAAGCCGACACGAAGATGGGCCCGCTGGCGAACAGCCGCCGCCCGGACGCGGTCGACGCTTTGGTGCAGGACGCCAAGGCCAAGGGCGCGCGAGTGCTCGCCGGCGGCGAACGCGGGGATGGTGGATACTTTTTCCAGCCAACCCTTCTGGCTGACGTGCCAAACGAAGCCGAGATCATGAACGAGGAGCCGTTCGGCCCCGTCGCCGTCTCGCGCCCGTTCGACACGTTCGAGGAAGTGATCGAGCAGGCCAACCGCCTGCCCTACGGCCTCGCCGCCTTCGCCTTCACCGAGAACGGCCGCCGAGCCAACCTGATCGGCGATCTCCTCGAAAGCGGAATGGTCGGCATCAACACCTTCGCCATCTCCGTCGCCGATGCGCCGTTCGGCGGCGTGAAGGATTCAGGCTTCGGCTCGGAGGGCGGCAAGGAAGGGCTGGAAAGCTACCAGGTGGTCAAGGCGATCCACCAGGCCTGAGGACCGCCTAGAGCTTGTCCAGATCCGGCAGATTGTCCGGGTCAAACTTGAGATTTGCGACCGCGTGCTTGTGGTGCAGCCGAGCGTTCAGGCACGGCAAGTGAAGCCATAGGCCCTGCGAGAAACTCATCCGATCGGTGTAATCGTGGAGGTTCATCCCGAAGAGCTCATCGCGGTTCACCGGCCGGTCGCAGAAGGCGCAAAGCCCGACCGGCCCGCCACCCTGCTGTTCGATCTCCTCCGGATCCCAAGGCTCGAATTCGATGTCCGGATTCAACCGGTCAAAAAGGCGCGTCATCTCTTCGAGCCAGGGGTTGGTCCCACCTTCCTCGGCCGCCTCCTCCCAAAGCTCGGCGAGCTCGGAATTGCGCATGGCGTAAAGGGCGCCATTGCGCGCTTGGTGGAAAAGCAAGTCGTCGGGCTCGCCGACGCCGGCGAGCCGCTGAGCCAAATCCTCGGGAAAGTCGCGGCTGCGCCTGCCCATCATCATCGCGACCGTCTCGGCCGCTGCGACCAGCTCGCAAGCGAAGTCGGCATCGACGATGAGGTTGGGCCCCTCCTCCGCCGCGTCCGTATCCTGCTTCAGCCGGTCGAACGGCTTGCGGACGTCAGCGACCGATTGGATTTCCGCGGCCCAGTCCATCGCAATGTCATTTTCGAAGCTCCCGCTTCCCCACGCTCCCATACACTCGTTCCCCAACGCTACTGAGCTAGGCTTCCCACGCTTCTCCCTCAGGCGCACCTCTTCCTAGCTTGTCAGGCAGCGGCTCGCCCTTGGGCGTGAAATCGAGGCTCACCGAATTGATGCAATAGCGCTCGCCGGTGGGCGGCGGGCCGTCGGGGAAGACGTGGCCCTGATGCGAACCGCAACGCGCGCAGACGATCTCGGTACGAACCATGCCGTAGCTAGTGTCGCGGATGTACTGCAGGTGATCCGGGTTGAACGGTTGGGTGAAGCTCGGCCAGCCGGTGCCGCTCTCGAACTTGGATCCGCCCTTGAACAAGGGCAGGCCGCAGAGCCGGCAGGTGAAGAGCCCCTCCCTCTTCTCATCGAGGAAGACGCCGCAAAACGGCGCTTCGGTTCCGTGCTCGAGGAGAACATGGCGTTCCTGTTCGGTCAGATCGGTTTCGAGTTCATGCCGCTGCACGTCGCTCGGCGGAGCAAGGTCGAACTGGATCGTGGTCGTGTCTTCCATGCGCGTCTCCTTCGAGTCCATCGCAATATCACAGCTTGGGTTCGTCCGCTGACGGTCACTCGACGAATTCGGTCAGGGGCTTGTTCTTTTCAACCACATAGGTGGCAAGCTCGGCGGCGGGTCCCTCGCCGACATTCCGTGCCGCGTGCACGATGCCATGCGGGACGAACAGGACTTCCCCGGCTTTCACGATAACCGGCTTACCCGCGACCTCATATTCGATCGTTCCCTGGGTGACGTAAATGATCTCCTCGCCCGGGTGCTTGTGTCTGGGGAAGGACGATCCCGGAGCGAATGACACGAGCGCCTGAATACTCTCCCAGCCGGGGACGCTAAGGTCGTGGCGCTGCAGGTCCGTTCGGGCTGTCCCAGCGGGCCTTGGCATGGGTTGAGGGGCGGCCTGTGCCGCCAATGCTACGGCAGAAAGCATCGCGGTCAGGACCATGGCATCCCCCTAGCGTGAGGGGGGCGGCGCCGCATGACGCCGCCCCGTCGTTCAGCTCAGCGGACCGACCGGAACGCCGCCCGAAGCTCCTGCACCAGATATTCCGGCTGCTCGAAGGCGGCGAAGTGACCGCCCTTCGGCAGCTGATTGTAGTGGATGAGCTTGGGATAGGTCCGTTTCGCCCAGCTTTCCGGCACCGGATAGAGCTCGTCCGGGAACTGGCTCACCGCGATCGGAACGGTAGGCCCGATCGGTTCGAAGAAATGCACGTTGTTCTTCTCGATCCCGAAGCCCGAGGAGGTGCGCGGAAGCGCTTCCCAATAGAGCCGCGCTCCGGAAATCGCCGTGTTGGTGAGCCAGGCGATGGTGATGTTGTCGAGCACGTCGTCGCGCGTCAGGCCTTCTTGCTCGCCATCGAACGCCCGGGCGATCATGCGGTAGCTTTCCTGGTCGTGGTCGAGGAACCAGGCCGCGAGACCGACCGGTGAGTCCGCGATCCCGTACAGGGTCTGCGGACGGTGGCCCATCTGCTGCGCATAGGCGAGGCCGTGAGTGAAGAAGAGATCGAGCCGCTCGAAGGCGCGCCGTTCCTCGGGCGTGAGGTTCGCCGGCGGCCCTTCTCCATCCCGCAGCGCCTGGAAGATCTCCGGCGGCGCCGTGGACGGCATGTTGGTGTGGATCGCGATCAGCTCCGGAGGCGCTACCGCACCCATGATCTCGGTGATCAGCGCGCCCCAGTCGCCGCCCTGCGCGACGAAGCGCTCATAGCCCAGCCGCTTCATCAGCGTGATCCAGGCGTTGACGATCCGCGGTGGATTCCAGCCGGCTTGCGTCGGCCGCTCCGAGAAGCCGTAACCCGGAATCGATGGGATCACGACGTGGAAGGCGTCCTCCGCAGTGCCCCCGTAAGCTGTCGGATCAGTCAGCGGTTCAACGATCTTGAGCTGCTCGACGATCGAGCCCGGCCAGCCATGCGTGACGATGACCGGCAGAGCATTCTCGTGCCGCGACCGGACATGGATGAAATGAATGTCGAGACCGTCGATCCTGGTCAGGAAATTTGGATAGGCGTTCAACCGCGCCTCGCATTTGCGCCAGTCGTACTGGGTCGCCCAATAATCGGCGAGCTTGCGCATCGTCGCCAGCTGCACGCCCTGGCTGTCGTCGGCGACAGTTTCCTTGTCCGGCCATCGCGTTGCCGCGATGCGCCGCTTAAGGTCCGCGAGATCCTCGTCGGACGCACGATACGCAAACGGCCGGATCGTAGCGGCTTCGATAGTTTGTCCTCCGAGGATGAAGGTTTCTTCCGGAATCTCTTCAGTGGTCGTTGCGGGCTTGGGCGCGAGGGTATCGCCACCGCCAGACGGCGGCGTCGTTGCGGTCATGGTCTTTTCTCCACGTCCTAGGGGTTCGAAGGCGTACGCAACGCCACAGATGACAAAGACAGGCCGGCTGAAGGACCGGCAACGCCGTCTCGTGAGGGCCGAAGGGCGGGCACTTACGCGTCCGTCGAACAGGTCCGACTCAATCGCGAAGACGGCAGCGCAGTAACACTGTCCGGTGAGTCGCGCGACGGCTCGAACTCATGACTCTTTGCCGATGAGCGGCCAAGCGGCTAACGGGCGCGCCATGACCAAGCGCACGGGCGCCCGAACAGGCGGACGAATCCTCGTCGATCAGCTCCGGATCCAGGGGTGCGATCGCATCTTCACGGTCCCAGGCGAAAGCTTTCTCGCCGTCCTCGACGCGCTGCACGACACGCCCGAGATTGACCTCACTGCCTGCCGGCAGGAGGGCGGCGTCGCCTACATGGCGGACGCCGACGGGAAGATGACGGGACGTCCCGGGATCGCCTTCGTCACGCGCGGCCCCGGCGCGACCAACGCCAGCGCCGGCGTCCACGTCGCTTTCCAGGATTCGACTCCGATGATCCTCTTCATCGGCGATGTCGCCCGCGGCGACCGCGACCGGGAGGGCTTCCAGGAAATCGACTTCCCGGCCTTTTTCGGTCCGATCTGCAAGTGGGCGGCGCGGATCGAGGATGCTCGCCGGATCCCCGAATACATCTATCGCGCCTATCGAGTCGCGACCGCCGGCCGGCCCGGGCCCGTGGTGCTGGCGCTGCCCGAGGACATGCTCACGGACGAGGTCGAGGCCGTGGACCGTCCAATGGTTCCCCCGTTAGCGGAGGAACCGGATCCCGGCGCGATCCAGGCCATGTTCGAGCTTCTGAAGGAAGCCGCCGCGCCTGTTGCAATCGTCGGCGGCGCCGACTGGAGCCCACGCGCGGCCCACCACTTCGCCAACTTCGCGTTCCGCCACGGTATCCCTGTCGCCGCCGCTTTTCGGCGCCAGGACGCGATCGACAACAAGTGCGGCGTCTATGCCGGCCAGCTCGGCTATGGGCCCAACCCTAAGCTGCAGCAGCGCATCCGTGAGGCGGACCTGATTCTCGCGATTGGGGCTCGCCTCGGGGAGTCGACGACCGACGGCTACTCGCTGCTCACGCCGGACCATCCCGGCCAGACTTTGGTGCACGTCCACCCCGACCCGAACGAACTGGGTCATGTCTACCACGCGGACCTGCCGATCTGCGCGGACATGGGTGAGTTCGCCGAGATGGTGGACGACTGGCAGGACCCGGACCTGGTGCGCTTTTCCTGCGGGGAACAGGCGCACGCGGAATGGCTGGAATGGTCGGAGCCGAAGGCGCGCGAAGGCGTGAAGCTCGACCTCGGTCCATGCGTCGCGGCAATGCGCGAGCGGCTCCCGGAAAACACGATCGTCTGCAACGGCGCCGGCAATTTCTCGGGCTGGTGGCACCGCTACTGGCGCTACGGCTGCCTTCCGACCCAGCTCGCGCCGACATCGGGGACCATGGGGTACGGCCTGCCCGCCGCCGTCGCTGCCGCGATCCGCTTCAGGGACCGCCCGGTCGTTTGCGTCGCGGGCGACGGCGATTTCCTGATGAACGGCCAGGAGCTGGCAACCGCTGCGCAGTACGGCGCCGACCTGCTCGTGATTATTGTCGACAACAGCTCCTACGGCACCATCCGAATGCACCAGGAGCGCGAATATCCGAAGCGGATCTCGGGTACCCAGCTGGTGAACCCGGACTTTGCAGCCCTGGCCCGTGCGTTCGGCGGGAGCGCGGAAACAGTCGACAAGACCGAGGATTTCGCGCCCGCGCTCGACCGTGCGCTCGGCCAGAAAGGCATTCGCCTCATCCATTGCAGGACCGACGTCGAGCAGATCACCAACGCGACGACGATCGACGCCATCCGCGCCCGTAAGCGCTAGCTAAAAATCGCTCTTCTTCCAGACCTGCTCGAACAGGCGGTCGTTAAGCTCCGCCGTATCACTCACCCGCTTTTCGCGTGACTTGCCTGGCTTCTTGGGAGCGGTCTTCGCGTTCGGCGCGACGCGCTCGATGACTCCGCCCAATTCGTCCCGGAAACTACCCGGGGATTTCTCCCGGGGATGCGGCATCCTTACCTCCGCTGCCTGATATCGGCACAAGGGAGTAACGCCCGACATTGCCGTTTTGCTGCAGCGTCCTCGTCCATTCCGGTGGCTAAGGTCAGTTCCGGGTGAAACTCGAGTTCGATATCAATCGTCACGCCATCCCTCCTCACCGATGAGGGGAACGAAGCGGACTCCGCCGAGGTTCTCCTGGCTCGTCGTGCCGTCGGGCCGCTTCGTAACCTTGACGAGCTCCTGCACCCAGCCCGGATCGCCAACAGGCATGACCAGCCGCCCGCCGGGCGAAAGCTGGTCCAGGAGGGGCTTCGGGATATGGCTTCCGCTCGCCGCAGCCAGGATCGCGTCGAAGGGCGCCTCGTCCGGACAGCCGCGCGTGCCATCGCCCTGGAGGATCCGGACGTTGTCGTAGCCGAGCCGCTCCATCCGCTCCCGGGCGACCTCGACAAGCTCGCCGTGGCGCTCGATCGTCACGACACGCCCGGCGATGCGGCTGATGACCGCCGCTGCGTATCCTGAGCCCGTGCCAACCTCCAAAACCTTGTCGCCTGGCCCAATCGCGGCCGCTTCGATCATCAAGGCGACGATATAGGGCTGGGAGATGGTTTGCCCCGCTTCGATGGGCAGCGGATGATCATCGTAGGCGAATTGCCGATGCTCTTCGTCGACGAACTCTTCGCGCGGTACTTCACGGAAGGCGTCAAGGATCAAGGCATCCAAGATCCCCCGCGCCTCGATCTGGCGCCGAACCATCTGCCCGCGAAGATCGGCGAAGTCGCTCATCGGCTCGCCTCCCGGTTTGAAAACCGAGATGCGGGGCGAGCGTTCCTTTAGATGAGACCAGCGAGCGGGCTGCTGGGGTCGGCGTAGCGGCGCTTCTGCATGCGGCCGGCGAGATAGGCCAAGCGTCCCGCTTCGACCGCAGCTTTCATCGCCCGGGCCATCATCACCGGCTCCTTTGCCTCCGCAATGGCCGTGTTCATCAGTACGCCGTCGCAGCCCAGCTCCATCGCCTGGGCAGCATCGCTGGCGGTGCCGACGCCGGCGTCGACCAGCACCGGAACATTCGCGCCCTCGACGATCAGGCGGATGGTCACGCGGTTCTGGATGCCGAGGCCGGAGCCGATCGGCGCGCCAAGAGGCATGATCGCGACCGCGCCGGCTTCTTCGAGCTGCTTCGCGGCGATGGGATCGTCGACGCAATAGACCATCGGCTCGAAGCCCTCCTTCACGAGGACCTCGGTCGCCCGGAGCGTCTCGCGCATGTCGGGGTAGAGCGTCTTGGCCTCACCGAGCACTTCAAGCTTCACGAGGTTCCAGCCGCCTGCCTCGCGAGCAAGGCGAAGGGTGCGGATCGCGTCGTCCGCGGTAAAGCAGCCGGCCGTGTTCGGCAGATAGGTTATCTTTTTCGGGTCGATGAAGTCGGTGAGCATCGGCTCGTTCGGGTTGGAGACGTTCACCCGCCGAACCGCAACGGTGACGATCTGAGCGCCCGACGCTTCGACCGCCGCCGCATTCTCCTCGAGATTCTTGTACTTGCCGGTGCCGACGATCAGCCGCGACGTGAACGTACGGCCGGCGACCGTCCAGCTGTCCGCACCGACCGGGCTTTGCACGTTCACTCAGCCACCTCCCACGAAGCGCACGATCTCGAAATCGTCGCCGTCTTCAACTTTCACGTCGCCGAGCGTGGAGCGCGGGACGACTTCGAGATTGCGCTCGACCGCCACGCGCACCGGGTCGAAGCCCAGCTCGCTGACGAGCGCGGCTATGCTGATGCCTTCCACCACCCGGCGATGCTCGCCGTTGATGCGGACCTGGACTGTATGATCGACCGTCATTTGTGACGGGGCAGATAGGAACGTCCGGCCTCGCGCGCAATTGATGACAGGCGTCCTTCCACTGGACGCCGCCGCGAGAGGCGGTAAGACGCGGCCCGAAACAGCCCTGATGGGCGTGAATAGGGGATTCGGAATGGCCGAGACCGGCAAGGGTGGCGCCGACAAGCCTGCGCTGAGCAGGGCCGAAGGAGGCGCGTCGATGCGTGTCGATACCGCCCTCGTGCGTGAGCTGGCTGAACTGCTGAGCGCGAACGACCTGAACGAAATCGAGGTTGAGGACGGCGAACGGAAGATCAAGGTACGCCGCGACGCGCCTACGGCATTCGTAGCCGCTCCGGCCCAGCTGGCCGGCGCCGCTGCTGCTCCGGTCGCTGCCGCCCCGGTCGCACAGGCACAGGAAGAAGAGGTCGGCGGCGAGGCCGTGAAGTCGCCGATGGTCGGCACCGCCTACATGTCGCCCGAGCCGGGCTCGAAACCGTTCATCACCGTTGGTCAGTCGGTGAAGGCCGGCGACACGTTGCTGATCGTCGAGGCGATGAAGGTGATGAACCCGATCACCGCGCCCAAGGCCGGAACCGTGAAGAAGATCAACGTCTCGGACGGACAGCCGGTGGAGTTCGACCAGCCGCTCGTGATCCTCGGATAGAGAGATGGCGATCCAGAAGCTTCTGATTGCCAACCGCGGCGAGATCGCGCTGCGGATCCATCGTGCGTGCCATGAGATGGGCATCAAGACGGTAGCCGTGCATTCGACCGCCGACGCCGACGCCATGCACGTCCGGCTCGCC
Organism: uncultured Alphaproteobacteria bacterium; assembly: GCA_963829625.1. Taxonomy (GTDB): domain Bacteria; phylum Pseudomonadota; class Alphaproteobacteria; order Sphingomonadales; family Sphingomonadaceae; genus Sphingomicrobium. Next base: position 203,090 of record CAWHJH010000012.1, read on the forward strand.
GACGAGACAGTCTGCATCGGCCCCCCGCCGGCGACCGACTCCTACCTCAACATCCCCAACATCATCTCGGCCGCCGAGATCGTCCACGCCGACGCGATCCACCCCGGTTACGGCTTCCTGTCCGAGAACGCGCAGTTCGCGGAGATCGTCGAAAGCCATGGCATCATCTGGGTCGGCCCGAAGCCTGAGCATATCCGCATCATGGGCGACAAGATCGAGGCAAAGCGGACCGCCGCCAAGCTCGGCCTCCCCCTGGTACCCGGCTCCGCGGGCGCTCTGACCAGTGTCGCGGAAGCTCACAAACTCGCTGCGGAGATCGGCTATCCAGTCCTGATCAAGGCAGCCTCGGGGGGCGGCGGCAGGGGCATGAAGGTCGTCCAGTCCGACGACCAGCTCGAAAGCCTGATGAGCCAGGCGGCTTCGGAAGCGCGCTCCGCCTTCGGCGACGATACCGTCTACATGGAGAAGTATCTCGCCGACCCGCGCCACATCGAATTCCAGGTGTTCGGCGACGGCAATGGCGCGGCGATCCACCTCGGCGAGCGCGACTGCTCGCTTCAGCGCCGCCACCAGAAGGTGCTCGAAGAAGCGCCCTCGCCCGTAATAACGCCCGAAGAGCGCGAGCGGATGGGAGAAATCGTCCGCAAAGCGATGAGCGACATGAGCTATCGCGGCGCGGGCACCATCGAGTTCCTCTACGAGAACGGCGAGTTCTATTTCATCGAGATGAACACGCGCCTGCAGGTCGAGCATCCGGTCACCGAGATGATCACCGGCCTCGACCTCGTTCGCGAGCAGATCCGGATTGCGCAGGGCGAAGGCCTCTCCTGCACCCAGGAGCAGCTCACCTTCCACGGCCATGCGATCGAGTGCCGCATCAACGCCGAGGACCCGATGACCTTCGCGCCCTCGCCGGGCACGGTGAAGAACTTCGTCGCTCCGGGCGGAATGCACGTGCGCGTCGATAGCGGCCTCTACACCGGCTATAAGGTGCCGCCCTATTACGACAGCATGATCGGCAAGCTGATCGTCTACGGCACCACACGCGAGCGCTGCATCATGCGCCTCCGTCGAGCGCTGGAGGAGTTCGTCGTCGAAGGAATGAAGACGACCATCCCGCTGCACCAGTCGCTCGTGCGCGACGAGGAGTTCCTGCGCGGCGAGTATACGATCAAGTGGCTCGAGCAGTGGCTGGAGAAGCAGCGCCTCGCCGCCGAGTAACCTTCAGCGCCGCCACGCCATCCATCCGACTTGATATCGGGGGCTAGGCCCGCAAACTTTCAGCCGTGATGCGCGTTGCTCACGCGGGAAGAGTGCGATGGCTTACTATCGCGGAACGGAGAGGAACGAGCGTGCCAAGGCGCTTGCGGGCGTCTTGCTGGTCCATGTCGTCCTCGGAGCCGTGATCCTGACCGGCCTCAACGTGCAGAACGTCCGACGGGTCGTTGAAAGCCTGAAGACCTTCGACATCGACGAACCGCCACCGCCCCCTCCCCTGCAGCCGCCACCACCGAGCGAACAAGCGCAGCGGGCGAAGGAAGAGGAAGGTGCGGCCGGGAAGAAAGCCGAACCTTCACCCGTGGTCGTGCCCAAACCGAAGATCGAGCTTCCGGCCAAGCCGCCCGTGGCTGCAGCGCCCGTCGCCGGCACTGGAAGCGCTACCACGTCCGGCGCAGCAAACTACGGCACCGGGCCCGGCGCGGGCGGGAGCGGAACGGGCCGCGGCGGCGGCGGGACAGGCGATTTCTCGGGCTACACGCCGGCGCGGCGCATCTCGAAAATCCCCGACAGCCAATACCGCCGCATCCGAGCGGCCAGCGGCCAGAGCAGCGGAAGCATAGGGATCACGCTGAAGGTCAATACCGACGGGCGCCCGTCCAACTGCCGGATCGTACGCACCAGCGGCAATCCGGTCGCGGATGCGCTCTTTTGCGAGCTTGCGGTGGACTATGTGCGCTTCCGGCCTGCGACCGATGCGGATGGCAGGCCCGTGGCGCAGGACATCACCTGGTACCCGGATTGGTCGCCGCGCTAGCGTGCAGCAGCTAGCGCCTCGGCATCCTCGGCCTTGGCAATGCGCGCCGCATCCCGACCGTAAACGTCATCGAGGAACGTGATGTCCGACCCGTTCGGGACAGCCGTCATATAGGTCAGGTATACAGGGACCGGCTTGTCGAGCGGCACTTTCTCCTCGGCGCCGGCGCCCTTCCAGGTGAGATCCCGGCCGAACAACCACCGGCTCAGGCGCCATGCAGACTCCAGCCGCACGCAACCGCCGCTGTAGAGACGGGACGCCTCCTCGAACAACTGGCGATCCGGGTTGTCGTGCAGGTACACCCCCTGCTCGTTGGGAAACATGAACTTGATCCGGCCCATGCTGTTGTGGGCGCCCGGCTGCTGACGGATCAGCACCTTCTGCCGGCCATCGGCAACCGCCTGCCAGTCGATCACGGACGGGTCGAAGATCTTGGGGTCGTCAACGAAGTCCGACACGACCTGATAGCCCAGCCGATCGAGATAGCTTCCACCCTGCTTCAGCACGTTCGGCGCGATGCGCTCAGCGGCAAGGTCGGGCGGCACGTACCAATAAGGATTGAGGCTCGCGAACCGAACATAGGCGGCCATCATCGGCGTCGGGTAGACGGGTTTGCCGACCACCACGCGCATGGAATCCACGACTTCGCCGTCTTCGTACATGAAGAGACGCTGCGCCGCGGAATTCACGACGATGTGGCGTCCGTTCCCCGCCGGAAGCTCCCGCGCGCGTTCCAAGTTGATCCTGACCTGCCGGCGCTGCTCTGCCGACATCACGCCGGCCGCAAGCGCATTGCGAAGCGCACCATAGACCGGGTGCATCCACCGCATTTCCGCAACATGGCGTTCAAGCGACGGTGCCCTGGCTGCCGCCTGGAGAATGGATCCATCGGACGGCGCGGAGGGTCGAAGCTCCCGGTCGACGTAGATTGTTCCGACGTCGGCCGGCTGGCGAAGGTCGCGGACATAATCCACGAACGCCTCGCTGAGCATCATGTCAGCGCGCCTAACCGCCTTGGAATTGCCCGATTGCGCCGCGCTCACGGCGTTCCGGAGGGCATCAGGCCGATATTTGTCGGGGCGCAGCCCATCGAGCTGCGCACTTTCGAGCAAATCGATCAGAAGCGCGGCTTGCCTGCCCTGTTGCGACAACCAGAGCGGGCGCTTGCCGCGAGTTTTGTAGAAGTCGGACACGCTTTTCGCGCCGCCGACAGCAAGCGAAACGGCCGCGTCGGTCGCTGCAAATGCGGGGGAAGCTGCGCCGGTCGCCGCGAATGCAAATACCGCTACAGCGCCAGCGAAGATCGAAAAAGTGCGCACCGGCCGCTTGGGGCCGGTGCGCACGTCACGCATACTCGTCACTGTTGCTCCGGCGATTAGCCGCGCTCACCCGAGCGTGCCGGAGCCGTGTAGGTCGGAGCCGGGGCCGTCGAGGACGGTGCACCAGCATAATACTGACCGTTCTGGACATAGCCGTCGACGCGGCCGTCATTGTCGCGGTCGGCCCAGATCGCGCCGGCGAGACCGCCGACAGCGGCACCGATCACCGCGCCTTCAAGCAGGCTGACGCCCGGAATGACCGCACCGGCGGCAGCGCCGAGGGCCGCACCGCCCAGAGCGCCGGTCGCGACGCGGCGAAGCGTCGGATCATAGCCCTGCGGGGTGCCCGTGTAATACTGGCCGTTCGAAACGTAGCCGTCGACATAGCCGTCATTGTTCTGGTCGGCCCAAACGGCGCCGGCGAGACCGCCGATCGCTGCGCCGACAGCTGCGCCCTCGATGACGCTCACGCCCGGAATCACCGCACCAGCGGCAACGCCGCCGGCTGCGCCGATCGCTGCGCCCTGCGCAATATCGCCGGACGTCTGGCTGTCCGTCGCGCAAGCGCTCAGGGCAACCGAGCTGGCAAGTACGACTGCCAGGAATGATTTTTGCATCGTCTTTCTCCCGATTGTTGATCTTCCGGACCATGCCCCGGGATCCCGGGTTCCCCGGCAAACGGTGCATGTCACGCGCGAGGAAACGACGATTACGCAACATCGTTCCGGCAACGCGACAATGCTTCGACCCGAGAATTGACCAGATTGACGGTCCACGCTTAACGAAACCGCGCCTACGGATCAGGAAATTTCCGTAACATGAACGTAACGATCTACCATAATCCGCTCTGCGGGACTTCGCGCAAGACGCTCGAAATCCTCCGCGAGGGCGGCACCGAGCCCAGGGTGATCGAATATCTGAAAGCGCCTCCGAGCCGCGACGAGCTCAAGCGGCTGTACGACCGCGCCGGGATCAGCCCGCGCGAGGGCTTGCGCGCAAAAGAGGCGATCGCGGAGGACCTTGGCCTGAATCGGCCCGACGTCAGTGAGGACGAGATCCTCGATGCGATGATGGAGCATCCCATCCTGATCAATCGCCCGCTGGTCGAGACGGACAAGGGCGTTCGCCTGTGCCGTCCCCAGGACGTTGTGCGCGAGATCCTGTAGTTCGACGACCGCTGACAAGCCGCTGAAACCAGCCCATATTCCGGCGCGATGAGTCGCCTCGACCCGCGTCTGCTGCTCCAGGGATATGCGGCCGGCATCTTTCCCATGGCCGACAGCCGCGAGGCATCCGAGCTATTCTGGGTAGAGCCGCGGTCCCGGGCGATTATCCCGCTGGACAAATTCCACCTATCGCGATCGCTGCGGCGAACGCTCCGGGATGGTTATTTCTCGGTTACGATGGACCGTGACTTTCCTGCGGTAATCAGCGCCTGCGCGGACCGCGAGGAGACGTGGATCAATGCCGATATCGAACGGGCGATGCTCGCTCTGCATTCGACCGGTCATGCGCATTCGATCGAGGCCTGGGTCGACGGGGAACTTGCGGGCGGGCTCTATGGCGTAAAGCTCGGACGGGCATTCTTCGGCGAAAGCATGTTCAGCCGAAGGACCGATGCTTCAAAGGTCGCCCTGGCCTGGCTGGTCGCAAGGTTGAAGTCCGGCGGATATACCCTGCTCGACTGCCAGTTCATGACCCCTCACCTCGCCTCGCTCGGCGCGATCAACATCAGCCGCAGGGCCTATGTGTCGTTGCTCTCGGGGGCGCTCGGCGGAACGGGCGACGGAGCTGGCGGAGCTTCCGGAACAGGCGCGTCCGGAGCAGGCGGCTCGGTCGAGAGAGCGGCGGCGGGCGCTTCCCGCTCCTCACCGCCGGACCTCCTCGCGCTCGACCGCCTGCTGGAGGCTACGGGCGCGGCGGGTTCCGCGACCGCCGAAGGATATGTCATCGCGCAGCTCTTGGGCCAGACGTCGTAGACGGCGTGCTCTACGGCGTTGAGCGACGGCAATTCCTTGTAGACCCAACCCGAGAAAACCCGGCGCCAGCTTGAATCCGGCTGCTGCACGTCCAGCTGAAGGAATGCGCCGGTGAGTTTCTCATTTTCCCACGGCGCGGTCGTCTCGCATGCGCGAAGACGCACGATCGCGTTGGTCCAGCGGACCGACTGGCCCGGCCTTAGCCGTACGTCGCGGACAATCCCGTTGCGCTTGTTGAGAAGGCCGAGGACCGCGACGCGCTCCGCCATCGGAGTGACGCCTGCCTGTTGTCCTGGTCCGATGTTCGCGCGGCGGGCCTGCGCGCCATTCCCTTGCCCGGCGCCCTCGTTCTGGCGGCCGCAGCCAGCGACGGCGATCAGCGAAGCTGCGGCGACGGTCGCGACGAGCCGGTTCACGCTCAGTCGGGGGTCCAGGGCTGGTAATCGCCCGTCGAGGCCGGCCTGATCTTGCCCTTCGCCAGCGACCCGTCCGGCCGAAAAGCAGCCATGGTGCCTGTCAGGTTGACCGAGGGCGGCTGTTCGAACTTGCGCTTCGGTGGGAGTACCTCGTCCGGGAGCTCGTCGATCGTGCCCCTGAGCCAAGCCTGCCAGTCAGGCGGCACACGGCTTCCATCGTTCGAGCCGTCGTAGATCACCCAGCGCGACGCCGGGTTCTTCTTGGCCCGATAGTAGACGTTCCCGGCATCGTCGCTGCCGACCTTCTCGCCATGCAGGCGGGTCCAGAGGCCCGTTCCCCACGTCGCGCCGTTCCACCAGGTGAATGTCCGAGACCAGAAACCCATGGCCCGCGCATCTGCCCTCTCGACGCGGCTTACGCAAGCCGGGTCAGCGGCTCCAGCGGACCCTGTCGCCCGCCTTGATGCCCAACTCTGCCGACCGGCCGCCCGCGATTTCCAGAACGGCTCCCACGGGTTCGAGCGACGGAATCGGGTCGAGGGACATCGGGACGGTATTCTCGGCGATCCGCGCAATCGTCCCGTCCGGCCGGATGAAGATAATATCGAGCGGAATGAGGGTGTTCTTCATCCAGAAGCTTGCGTCGCCGGGCGGATCCCTCGGGAATACCATCCCGCGGTCGGGCTCCAGCGTCTTGCGGAACATCAGCCCCTGCGCCTGCTGTTCGCCAGTATGCCGCCAGCTCGACGATGAAACGATGGGTCTTGCCCGACAACTCGATCGTGAGCGGCACTTGCTCAAGCCCGGCGGAGGAGCGTGCGACGGGAGCGGGCGGCGTCGTTGCGGAGCCGCAGGCGCTCGTGGCCGCGATCCCCATTACCGCGGCTACTCGGCCGGCGAGTCCGAGTGCAGTTCGACTGCGGTAAGGCCCTTCTTTCCCTCCGCGATCCGCGCCAACAGCCTTTGGCCCGGCTGGAGATCCACGAGATCCGAGTTCCGGACCGTCTCCATGTGAACGAAGACGTCCTGAGCGTCGCCGATCCGATTGACGAAGCCGTATCCCTTCACGCGATTGAACCATTTCACCTCTACAGGCTCGTACTCGCCGGCCGTTTCCGACAAAGCCTTACGGTCAACGTCCTTGCTCGTCGAGCGGGGCACGCGCGGCTGGGCGGCCACGGCCGGCCCGACATCGATGGAGATGATCTTCTTCGCCTGCAGGCCACGGTCAAGCCTCATCGGTATGCACTCGATGAGCGCACCTTCGGGCAAGCTCCTGCGCCCATGCTCACGAAGAACACTGAAGTGGACCAATATGTCGCCGTCCAGGGCGTCGCTCACCACGAAACCGAAGCCTCTTGTCGCGTCGAACCATTTTACCCGACCAACGACGGGATCCATGTCGGACACGGCGTCAGTCACGGCTTCAGGCACGGCTTCGGTCGGCGGCTCGGGAATGGCCACCGGCGTTAACTCCGGCTCAGGTGCCGTCATGGATGTCTTGCGCTGCACAAAACCCCACTAACAAAAGTCAGTGTGTCGTGAAACCGACTTAACGACCTTTCTCTTGCAGTTCCTCGGGATCCAGGTCGCTTCCCGGCTCCGCATCCACGATGGTTCTTGCCAATTCAAAGCCATGGCCTGCCCGTATCATTGCCGCTAGCGCCCGTTCTCTACCGGCCCTGTCGGGAGCGAAATCAGCATAAGGCCCGATGCGGCGACGCCGGGCGTACCGCAGTGCAGCGGACGTGGCTTCCTCGGCCGCGAGCTCATGCGCGGCGACGCCATCCTCCTCTTCGATTCCGGCGGCACGCAGGGTCTGGCGCACTCGCGCCGCCCCATAGCCGCGCTCCGAAAGAGATCTCGACTTCGATAATGCGTAGAGAGCGTCGTCGATTACCCCGCTGGAGGCCATCCGCTCGACGAGACGCTCTGTCTCGGGCGGAGAATCTCCTTCCCAGCCACGCTCGCGCAGCTTGCGGTTGAGATAGTCCTTGAGCTTCGAACGAGTGGTCGCGAACTTCCCCACGTAGAAAAGTGCAAGCTCGTGCAGTCGCTCCTCGTTGAGCGGCTTGCGCTGTCGGGAAGTCCTTTGGCCGGGCATTGGCCCAAATTGTGCCACACTCGCACACCATCACAACCCGGCCCGAACAGAGCGGGCATTTCTGCCGCGCCTTTTAGGGCGGCTTCTAGTGATCAGGGTGAAGGCTTGCTCGACCGGAACAACACGATCGTAGCCGACCTCGCTCCCGCCGGCGCTACTCCTACTCTCGACGCTCAGCCGCGGCGCTTCGCTGACTTCGCGACGCTGGGTGAGGCGCTCGATTATGCGGGTCAAGGCCGCCGCGGCATGAATTTCCATGACGCGCGGGGGCAGCTTGTCAGGGCCTATCCCTTTGCGGAGCTCCGCGAGGATGCTCTCGTTCATGCTCAGCGTTTCGTCGCGATGGGGCTGAAGCCGGGCGACCGGGTCGCCATGATCGCCGAGACGGGCGCCGAGTTCGCCGCCTGCTTCTTCGGCGCAGTGTATGCCGGGCTGTGGCCCGTTCCCCTTCCACTTCCGACGAGCTTCGGCGGGCGCGAGGCTTATGTCGAGCAGCTCCGCGTGATGCTGAAAAGCAGCGATCCGTCCCTGTTTCTCTGCCCGCCCGAGCTACTTTCCTACGCGCAAGCAGCCGGCGCCGACCGCGCCGTGCCTGCCCGGGACTGGGACAGCCTCCGTGAGCTTGAGCCCGCCACCGGCGCGCTTCCGACGCCCGAGGCCGACGAAATCGCCTATCTGCAATATTCGAGCGGCTCTACGCGCTTCCCGCACGGCGTCGCCGTGACCCACCGTCAGCTGCTGTCGAACCTGCGCGCCCATGGCCTTGGCCTGCGCGTTGCGGACTCCGACCGCTGCATTTCGTGGCTGCCCTGGTATCACGACATGGGCCTCGTCGGCTGCATGCTGTCACCGATGGCCCTGCAATTTTCGGTCGATTACATGAAGACCGAGGATTTCGCCCGGCGGCCGCTCGCCTGGCTCGACATGATTACGCGCAATCCGGGCAACAGCGTCAGCTATTCGCCGACCTTCGGCTATGACATCTGCGCGCGCCGCATGTCGTCGCAGACCCGGGCCGAGGACCGCTTCGACCTGTCCCGCTGGCGGATCGCCGGCAATGGAGCGGACATGATCCGGCCGGACGTAATGCAGGCGTTCGTCGACGCCTTCGCCGACGCCGGCTTCCAGGCTACGGCATTCTGCCCGAGCTACGGCCTCGCCGAAGCGACGCTCGCAGTCTCTCTCATGCCTCCGGGCGAAGGCATCCGCCTCGAACTGGTCGAGGAGGCTGTCCTGGGTGGCGGAAGCAGCGGTGCCGACGGCCGTCCGCGCCGCTATCGCGCGGTCGTGAACTGCGGCAAGCCGGTGCACGAAATGCAAATCGAGATCCGCGGCGACGATGGCTCCGCGCTCCCCGATCGCGGGATTGGACGCGTGTTCGTGCGCGGCAGCTCCGTCATGCACAGCTATTTCCGCGATCCGGAATCGACAGCGGCCTGCCTGTCCGACGACGGTTGGCTCGACACCGGCGACATGGGGTACTTGTCGGGCGGCTACATCTTCATTGTCGGCCGCGCCAAGGACATGATCATCATCAACGGCCGCAACCACTGGCCGCAGGACATCGAGTGGGCGGTCGAGCAGCTCCCGGGCTTCAAGTCCGGCGACATTGCGGCCTTTGCGATCACCGGCCCGTCGGGGGAGGAGACGCCGGCCGTGCTCGTGCACTGCCGCGTGTCGGACCCGCTAGAGCGTGGAAGGCTCCGCGACGATATCCGCGAGCGCGTCCGTGCGATCACCGGCATCACGCCCATCGTAGAGCTGGTCCCGCCGCGGTCGCTGCCCCGTACCAGCTCGGGCAAGCTGTCACGGACCAAGGCGCGCAATCTCTACTTGTCAGGCGAGATCCAGCCGTTCGATATCGCCGCCTAGGCGCGGCGCTCCAGGGAAATCTGGCACATAAGTTAGCGCTTCGCGTTGAGCGGCGACGGCTGCAGGAGCGCTTACTTGTCGAACGAGCTTGAAGTCGCCCATCTCGGCCTACAGCTGGGAATCGTGACCGCCTTCGTGCTGCTGATGGTCCTGATCCACAGTGCCGGACTCGTCGGCATATCGCGTGCGCTCCGCCTGCATGACGAACGAAACATCCCGAATGAATTCGGCCTGCGCGCCTCGGCGCTCATGGGCAGCTATGGACTGCTCTTGATGGCCCTCCACTTCATGGAAATCTTCATCTTCGCCGTCTTTTATTGGGCAGTCGGAGCCATGCATTCGCTCGAACAAGCGCTCTACTATTCAGCATCCTGCTACGCGACGCTGGGCGACGCTGCGGCCAATTTCCCCAACGAATGGCGATTGGTCGGCGCTCTCGAGGCGCTGATCGGCTTCGTGCTAATCGGCTGGTCGACCGCTTTCATGGTGCGCACGCTTCGGAAGATCATCGACTGATCCAAGCGCCCTTGCGCCGCCGCCGTTCGCCGCATAAGTCGCAGCCCGGCCGCAGGAGTGTAGCTCAGTTGGTAGAGCATCGGTCTCCAAAACCGAGGGCCGTGGGTTCGAGTCCCTCCACTCCTGCCAGCCTTGAAAACTCGCGGCCTTATCGCTAAGTCGCTTCTAGCTCCGCCGGCCGCCTCTTATCAGAGCGTGTCCGCGGAGCCTTTTTTCTATCTCGAAGAGGCAATGCAGGTGGCGAAGACCTCCCCAGGCGAATTCATCCGTCAGGTCCGAAGCGAAGCGTCGAAGGTCGTCTGGCCGACGTGGAACGAGACGGTCCGCACCGGCATCATGGTTTTGATCATGACCGCATTGCTGGCGCTCTTCTTCTTCGCGGTCAATTCGTTCTTCAGCGCGATCGTCCGCTTCCTGCTCGGCCTGATCGGCTAGCATTCAACAGGGAACGACAAGAAAACATGTCCCGCTGGTACATCATCCACGCTTACTCGGGCTTCGAGAACAAGGTGAAGGACGCGATCCTGTCCGAGGCAACGCGCCTCGGGCTGGAGACTCAGGTCGAGGCCGTCGAGGTCCCGACCGAGAAAGTCACCGAAATCCGCCGCGGCAAGAAGGTCACGTCGGACCGCAAGTTCTTCCCCGGATACGTCCTCGCGAAGCTCGCGATGAACGACCAGGTCTATCACCTGGTGAAGAACACGCCGAAGGTCACCGGCTTCCTCGGCCCAGGCGGAAAGCCGCAGCCGATCACCGAGGCCGAGGCCGCGCGCATCCTGTCGACGAAGGAAGAGGCCGCTGCTGCCGCGCCCAAGGCGCAGGTCAAGGTCGACTACGAGATCGGCGATGCGGTGAAGGTCCTCGATGGTCCGTTCGCCAGCTTCAACGGCGTCGTGGAGGAGCTCGACTTCGATCGCGGCCGAGTGAAGGTCAGCGTCTCCATCTTCGGTCGCGCAACACCGGTCGAGCTGGAGTTCGAGCAGGTCGAGCGGGTCAAGTAAGACGGCGCCGCCGAGCCTAACGAAGCAATCGCGCAGCGATTGTTAGTTGGGCGAGAGACAGCAACCAGTCCGGCCGACCGGCGCGAAGCGACCGGATCGACGTCACGGGATTTACTCCCGTGACGGGTTTAACCCGGGTTCCGCGGATCGTCCTCGCGGTTCACGTACGTCACCTGAAACGGCCCCCGCGAGCTGATCTGCAGCGTCGCGCCCTGGGTCGTGGATGCGAAATGCGCCATGTTCGCGGGTGCGATGATCGACCTGCCCTTGGGGATGACCTTCATCAGATCGCGATCCGCAATCGAACCCATCCCGATAGAGACGACGCCGTCGACAACGGTGACATGCTCGTCGACCGGATGGCTGTGCGGAGGCACGGCGTATCCAGGCGGAAACCTCAAGCGAATGACGAACGGACCCGGTTGCTCAGGATTGCCAGAGACGACCGCGATCTTCGCGCCTTTCGGCAAGCTGGGCGGTGCCGGACCCCAATTCAGCCCGGGCTTGGCCGCAGTCTGCGCCGCGAATCCGGCAAGCAATACAACGACACCGACAAGTACAAGCCTTCTCATGGCTCTTGCCTCCGTGGTCGCTCCACCTAATCTGTAACATACCACAATCACGCGGCTTTCCTTAGCCGACCGCATCGGCTATGGGCCGCGGCTTCCAAGCATCTTGGAAATGCTGCGGGAGGCTGGCCCTCGGGCTCGCCGCTTGGACCGCTAAACTTGAAACGAGAGTGACATGGCAAAGAAAATCACAGGCTATATCAAGCTGCAGGTGCCCGCGGGCATCGCCAACCCGTCGCCGCCGATCGGCCCGGCGCTGGGTCAGCGCGGCGTCAACATCATGGAATTCTGCAAGGCGTTCAACGCCTCCACGCAGGAACTGGAAAAGGGCGCTCCGATCCCGACGGTCATCACCGTCTATGCGGACCGCAGCTTCTCCTTCACCACCAAGACGCCGCCGGCGAGCTTCCTCCTGAAGAAGGCCGCCAACCTCAAGTCGGGCTCGAAGGAGCCGGGCAAGGTCAGCGCGGGCACGATCAAGCGCTCGAAGCTGGCAGAGATCGCCGAGGCCAAGATGAAGGACCTCAACGCCAACGACATCGAGGCGGCAACGAAGATCATTGAAGGCTCCGCTCGCGCGATGGGCCTCCAGGTTGTGGAGGGCTAAGCCATGACGAAGCTGACGAAGAAGCAGAAGGCCCAGGAGGGCACCGTCGATCGCAACCGCTTCTATCCGGTGGATGAGGCGATCTCGATCGTGAAGAAGAATGCGACCTCGAAATTCGACGAGACCGTCGAGATCGCGCTCAACCTCGGCGTCGACCCGCGCCACGCGGACCAGATGGTTCGCGGCGTGGTCAACCTGCCGAAGGGCTCCGGCAAGACCGTGCGCGTCGCGGTGTTCGCCAAGGGCGCGAAGGCGGAGGAAGCGACGAAGGCCGGCGCCGACGTGGTCGGTGCGGAAGACCTGATGGAGACCATCCAGGGCGGCCAGATCGACTTCGACCGCGTCATCGCGACCCCGGACATGATGGGCGTCGTCGGTCGCCTCGGTAAGGTACTGGGTCCCAAGGGCCTGATGCCGAACCCGAAGCTCGGCACCGTCACCATGGACGTCACCAAGGCGGTCACCGACGCGAAGTCGGGTCAGATCGAGTTCCGTGTCGAGAAGGCGGGTATCATCCACGCCGGCATTGGCAAGGCGAGCTTCACCGAGGGCGACCTCAAGGAGAATTTCGACGCGTTCCTCGACGCCATCGTCAAGGCGAAGCCGTCGGGCGCAAAGGGCAAGTACGTCAAGAAAGTCGCCGTGAGCTCGACCATGGGCCCCGGCGTCAAGATCGACACCGCAGAGATCGCGGGCGCATAAGCACCTGCCGCTGGAGCGCCATGGCAATGAGCGCTCCGGCGGCAATCGCTATCGCTACAGCATAGAGAATACCGCCGCGTGGGTCGTAGGAAGACGACCCGCCGGCGAATTTCTTCGCGTCACCCAAAACGCATGAAAACGCCCCGCAAGAAGCAATAGTGCGAGTAAGCAGGTCTTGCGCGGCTCTTGGACCGAGAGCCCGAGATGTCCGCCGCTAGACAATGAAGACTGAGATCAGGGTGCGTCGTTCTTGGACGACTGAACTGGCGAAGTTGTTCTTGCAGGTGCGCGACTGTGAAGGCGGCTGGCTTCGTCACTGTCTGGCTGAAACGGGTCAAGCAGACTAGCGACTGCCTCGCGCACGCCTTCCCGGTACCGAGTTCGAGCGTTCATTTGGAATCCCGCTTTCGAAGCGGTCATCCTGGAAGGCCTTCTCGCGGATGATTGCCAAGGCCGTGTCATCCGCATTGTACGCATTATGGAGAAGCATTCGCACTGCTCCCCGCAGCGCGGTGATCTCCGCTTGCAGATCGATGATGCGGTTTGCCAGTTCTTCGTTCATTCGGTCCGCGATACTAACAAAGGGTCTACCGGGCCAGCCAAGCTGTTCAATGTTGCGGACATTAGCGTACCGTCTGCTTTCGACCCATACTAGAGGAACTAGGGTTGTGCGCGGCGTCCTCCTTGCGCACAGGCTCCGCCGCCAGGCCAACCGGTCCAGCCTGGCCCCTTCACAAAACGTCCCGGCGTGGCGCCCGTAGGCTCGCCACCTTGCAGGACGTGCGTGCCGTTGACGAAGACGTCGCTAACACCGGTGGCAAACTGCATCGGCTTTTCGAACGTGGCACGGTCGCCGATCGTAGCCGGATCGAACAGAACCACGTCCGCGATCATACCCGCTCGGAGCATGCCGCGATCCTTCAGACCCAGGTTCTGGGCGGGCAGCGAGGTCAGGCGACGCACCGCGTCGGCAAGCGGCGCGGTCTTTCCGTCCCGGATATATTTCCCGAGCAGGCGAGCGAAGTTTCCATACGCGCGCGGATGCGTGCTGGATTTCAGGAAAACACCCTCGGGCGCCGCAGCCTCGGCATCGGAACCGAAGCTCATCCACGGGATTGCCGTCTGCCGTCGCACATTGTCTTCACTCATCAGGAAATAGAGAGCACCTCCGCGACCCTGGTCGGCGAGGGTGAGATCGATGACCAATTGCTCAGGCGTGACCCCACGTATCCTGGCCGCTTCTGCGATCGTCCTTCCGATGAGCGGCTTCAGCGAAGGCTCCGTCAGGCTCGCCAGCAGCACGCCCTCCGGACCGGCGTGAAAATAGAGGTTCTCCCAGTCCTTGCCGGGCTGAAGCATCTCGCGCTTCACCCGAGCCACGATGGCGGGATCGCGCAGGCGCTCGAGCATGGCCTCGGTGCCGCCGTCCTGAACCCATGGGGGCATGGACGCGGCAAGGTTCGTGCCTCCGGCGGTGTAGGTGTACATGTCCGCCGTGATCCGCAGCCCCTCCGCGCGAGCCGCTTCGACCTTGGCAATCACCTGATCCAGCTTGTTCCAGTTGCCGCGTCCGGCCTGCTTGAGGTGATAGATCTCGGCCGGGGCGCCTGAACGCCGCGCAATCTCGATCAGCTCATCCACGCTCTCCAGCAGGCGGTCGCCTTCCGAGCGCATGTGGCTGATGTACATGCCGCCGCATTTCCCCGCCTCCTCGACGAGGTTCACCAGTTCGTCGGTCTCGGCGAAAGCGGCAGGCGGATAGATCAGGGACGAGCCGACCCCGAGCGCGCCCTCCTGCATCGCCTCGCGCACGAGCCCCCGCATCCGCCGTAGCTGGTCTGGGTTGGGGTCGACGTCTTTCTCGCCGAGGACGTTCTGGCGAACCGTGGTCGCGCCGACAAACGAAGCGACATTCGGCGCAATCCCCTTGCGCTCGAGGAAGCCGAGATACTCACCCAAGGTCGTCCACTGGATCGGATATTTGATGTCGCCCTGGCGCTGTACGGCGAGCGTCTTCATCTCGTCGCTCAGCGGGCCCATGGACCAGCCCTCGCCCATGACCTCAAGGGTCACGCCCTGTCGAAGATCGCTGAGGCCCCTTGGGTCGACCAGCAGGGATTCCGTTGCCCAGCTCAGCATGTTGATGAAGCCGGGGGAGACGGCGAGCCCCTTCGCGTCTACTGTCCTGGCGGCCGTTCCGGGCGCTTTCGGACCCACGTAGACGATGCGGTCATCCTCGATCGCGACGTCGCCGACGAAGGGTGCTCCGCCGTTGCCGTCATAGACGGTCCCGCCGCGGATCAGCACGTCATAGGCCGGCAACGGTTGCGCGGCGGCACCGGCGCAAACGATCGCGATCAGAGCGGCGGCCGCGCCGAGTTCGAATCCCGTGGACGGTCCGCTCTCCGATCACGGCTTCACCGCCGCCGCGGGCACGAAGTTCAGGTCCTGATAGTCGTAGCTGAAGTCGGCGATCGGCGAGACGGCCTTCATGGTCACGCGGTCCACCTGCCCTTCGGCGCCGATGGAGAAGGTCACGAAGGCCGGCTCGATCTGCTTGTCCACGAAGTTGGTCTTGAACGTATCGTACTGCCAATGCTGCAGCGTGCCGTTCATTCCCTTGGAGCGCGGGAAGTCGATGGCGAGGGTCTTTCCAGCCTGCCGGACGCTGATCTTGCCGTACCAGGGATCGACATAATCCCCGGCGTAACGCGACAGGGGCAAGGATGGGCCGGCCTTCACCGGCTTGGCGGCCGGCGCGGCGAGGGCTTTCGCCGCCTCGTTTGAGCGCGCCAGCCGGAATTCCCGAAGGCGCTCGGGCCAGCCTGCCCGCGGCTGGTCGAGATAATGATCGAGCAGCTCGTAGACGAGGCCGCGGATCATCTCCCCTTCCTCGCTGTTCACGGCAACGTAGATGCCGATGTTGCGATCCGGAACGAGCGCGACCGCAGCTAGCGACCCGAACACGGCGCCCCGATGCCAGATGAGCTGCGTGCCTCGGTAGTCCTGCACCGTCCAGCCGAGCGCATAGGATTGCGAGGTCGGTGCGACAGCCTTGAACTCCGCAGGGAACCTGTCCTTGGGCGTCAGCGTCACCGGAGACCACATTTCCTCGACGTTGCGGGCGCTGATCAGGGTCTGGCCAGTGCTCGCGATCTTTCCGCGCCCAAGCTGCGCCTGAAGCCATTTGGTCATGTCGTTGGCGCTGATCGCTAATCCCCCGGCGGGGGCAGCGGCGGGTGCGAGGTCGGCTTCTGCGCCGAGCTTCACCTGCGTTCCAAGCCCTCGGATCGGTCCGTCGATACGCGCATGGGGTTCGGCACGGTTGGGGCTCGCGGCCAGCTGGCTTTGACTTGCGGTCGAGTTGTTCATGCCGAGCGGCTGGAAGATGTGCCGCTGCATGAACTGTTCCCAGGTCATGCCGCTCACTTCATGGATGAGCTGCCCGGCGGTGATATACAGAATGTTGTCGTAGGCGTACGCGGAGCGGAAGCTGGTCGCCGGCTTGATGTGCTGCAGCGCCTGCGTGATTTCCTTGCGCGAACGGTCGCTGTTCGGAACGAACAGGAGGTCGCCGGCGCCGAGGCCAAGACCGCTGCGGTGCACCAGCAGGTCGCGGATCGTCATCTCGCGCGTGACCCACGGATCGTACATGCGGAAATAGGGCATGTGGTCGATGACCTTGTCGTCCCACTTGATCTTCCCCTGGTCGACAAGCACCGCGAGCGCTGCTGCCGTGAAAGCCTTACCAGTCGATCCGGTTGCGAAGATCGTGTCGGCGTTCACCGGCTTGTCGGTCCCGATCTCGCGGACGCCCCAGCCCTTCGCCAAGGTCGGCTGCCCATTCTCGACGATGGCGACCGTCACGCCCGGCACTTCGAATTTTGTCCGCAGCTCTTCCACGCGCTGCTCGAACCCCGTTGGCGGCGCGGCTAGCGACGGAGTCGACCAGATGGTGGACGCGAGCAATCCACTCAGAGCAACTCGGAACTTGATCGACTTCATCTTGAAATCTCCTGCGATGACGCGGGAAGTGGTTCGGGCGCTGGCTGCCGGAGGCGCCAGAGACCGACGGTCAGAAGGGGCAGCACGAAGACTGCGAGGAGGATGTAGGCGAGCGCCCGGTACCCGTTGGCGATGAGAGCCACGAGACCAAAGCGGCTCGCGACGAACATGCAGCCGACCAGCAGCGCTAGTGCAATCGCCAGGCGCGCCCGATGCGACAGGCGCGTTCCACGCCGCATTTCCCAAGCGTGATCGATGCGCTCGTTGATCGCATGCACTGCGCTGGTCCCACTTTCGAGCAGGGCCGAAAAGATCATCGCCTGGAAGAGCAGGTGGAATGCGACGATGCCGATCTGCTGAAGCAGAACGTCCGACGGAAGCGCGGCGTCTTGAATCTCGGGATAGAAAGCCACCATCGGAATGAAGAACAGCACGGCGGGAAGCATGGCCAGCGGCCCCGCGATGACGCCTGAAACGATGGCGTCCCGGTCACTGATAAGGTGGCGGAGAACCGGCAGGATCACGACTGCGCCGATGATGTTGTAGCTGACATAGGTAATGCCGTTCAGCACCCAGCCGTCGGTTTGCGGATTGGCTGCGAAAGCGCCGGGCACGCGATCGCCGAAGCTGATGAGCGCGATGACGATGAACAGCGCGTAGACACCGTAGAGAAGGTAGGAAACGTCCCGGAAGAGCCGCTCTACGGCGTCATTCCCGAAGGCCACGACAGTGGCAATGGAGGCCATTAGCGCCACGGTGCCGACCCATCCCGGCGCCCCGAATACTGCCGCGACAATTTCTCCCGCGGCGGCCCCATAAACCGCGAGGATCAGAACGACGAAGAGAATGTAGGTCAGCTCGAACAGAGGCCATGCGGGCCCGAGCAGCTGCCTGAAGAAGCTGCGATAGTCGTAGGTGTGCAGACGCCGCGCGACGAGGAACGTCAGAGCGCACAACAGGCTGAACAGAATTGTCGCCAGCAGGATTGCGAGCAGGCCGCCGCGAGGTCCGAGCGACAGGAAGAATTCTGCCAGTTCCCGGCCGGTCGCATAACCGCCGCCGATCACCACCGCCTTGAACGCCAGCCCCGGAAGGACGAGGCGCTTGAACCAGCCGTGCTGAGCTTGGGTCGTCATGCGGTCAGGCAGAAGTCGATGAGCCGGTCGAACGCCGGTCCGCCGCGAAGCGGGTCCGCCACGGGAAGATCGAGCCGCTGGCTTTCGGCCGCGATCAGGGCTTCCGCCTCGCCCTGGTCGAGATGGGCCGTGTTCAGGCAAACGCCGCCGCAACGGATCATCGGATTGGTCCGGCGGCCGAGCAGGAGGTTGGTCTCGATCGTCTCCTCGATGGTCGGCAGCGCATATTCTTCATGACCCAGGATCTTGGTCCGGCCAGGCTGGTGACAAACGATGATCACGTCGGGTTGGCTGCCATGAAGGAGCGCAAGCGACACTCCAGCAAAAGCCGGATGAAGCAGCGAGCCCTGACCTTCTATTACGTCCCAGTGATCGTCCGGAGCGTCCGGCGTCAGCATCTCCGCTGCACCTGCGGCAAAATCCGACACGACCGCGTCCATCGGAATTCCGCCGCCCGAAATCATGATCCCCGTCTGACCGGTCGCCCGAAAGTCCGCGTCGACGCCCCGAAGTTTGAACGCGCGCGCGATCGAGAGCGCCGAATATTTCTTCCCTAGCGCGCAGTCGGTCCCGACGGTGAGGAGGCGCTTGCCCGGGCGTCTTCGACCGCTTGCGATAGGGATGTTGGGCGGCGGCTGACGGACGTCGATCAGCTTGCGGTTGACCCGTTCGGCGCCGTAGCGAAGCTCGGGAATGCCGGTAAGCCTCGCATGCATTCCGCTAACGATGTCGAGGCCGGCCTCGAGCGCCTCGACGAGGGCAGGAATCCAGGTATCCGCGATGAAGCCACCCGAATTGGCAACGCCGATTACGAGAGCGCGGGCGCCGCGATCTACCGCGTCCGCGGGGCGCAGCTTCGGCAGTCCGAGACTGATCGTAGCGCTCTCCAGCGCGAACTCCCCGACACAAAGCTCCGGTGCCCAGTCGCGAAGACCGAAGGCCGTCTTCGCAAAGCCGGCCTCGACCGTGTCGCCAAGGAACAAAAGATAGGGCTGCGGCAATGCGAGCCGGGCGGTCTCCCGCCCGGGCCCTGCTCGCGGCGTCGACGACGGTCTCCCCTGATCGTCGATCATGGACGTCCTAGAAGCCGGCACTGAGCGAAAGACCGATCGTCCGCGGGCGCGTCAGCGCAGCCCGGATGGCATTGCCTGGAAGCACGTTGTTGCCAAGAACGTCATCCGTGAGGACCGTCAGTGAGTTGACGCCTTCCGTGTTCGTAAGGTTCTTCACATAGGCTTCAAGCGTGAACCGATCGAACTCGACACCCGCCCGCAGGTCGATAATCGCATAGTCGGAAATCCGCCGCTGCGGAGTGAACGCAAAGATGAAATCACCCGTCACAGGGTCGACACCCACGATATCGCTGACGTTGAAGTTATCGCGCTGGCTTCCAGTGTACGCGATCGTGCCACCAACGTAGGCCGTGGTGGAGTTCGAGAGCTTCCACTCATAATCGGTGTTGAGGCTGAAGCTGACCTTCGGGACGAACGGCAGCCTGTCCCCGTCGAAGCCTCCAGCCAGCGGCGGCGTATCGGACGTAAGATGCGCGTCGATCCACGCGCCGTTCACGGCCAACTGCAAGCCGGTCACCGGCCGCAAGATGATTGACCCCTCAATGCCGTTGCTCACTGCCGATCCGCCGTTGATATTCACGCCGACGCTGTCGACGACCGTGAGCAGTTGGATGTCTTTCCAATCGAGATGATAGGCCGCGATATCGAAAGAAACGCGCCTTCCAAGGTCGGTCTTCAAACCAATCTCGTAGCTCGTCAGACTATCCGAATCGAACGTACGGGGAACAGTCGGCGGTGAAAGCGGAGAAACGACGTTCGGCCCGCCGGGACGATAGCCCTTCGCAATCCGTGCATAGACCGCAGTGGTGTCACTGACATCGTACCGCGGCGAGATCGAGTAAGTGAAAACGCTCTCATCGGACTCGGTCACAAAGTCGCTGGTTCCGACGATTATCGGATTACCGGCTGTTATCTGGTGCGCCGATTGCTCGTTCTTCGCCAGGCGTGCGCCTGCGGTGACATCGAATCGGTCGTTGATGTGCCAGGTTGCGTTCGCGAAACCCGCAAGCTCCTTGTAGTCGGAATCGATCTGCGCCGTCGCCAGATCGTCGAGCGCGGCGATGCCGAACGGTTGGCGGGTCGCGAAGTCCACCGAACCAATGAATTGGTCGATCTTGCCTTCTTCATGCGTGTAGTAGGCGCCGATCATCCACTCCAGTGTGTCGCTCGACGGTGACGCAAGCCTAACCTCCTGAGTGAACTTGCTGACGTCAGTCTGCTGATTCTGGAACGGACCAATTACGTTGTTCGTCAGCTTCAGACCCGCGAAGGGGCCACCAGGATTTAGCGGGCCGAACAAGAAGTTCAAGCCGGTTCCGAGGATCGGCACGACGTCGAGGACAGACGTTTGGTCGGACGATCCGAAACTCGTCGATGACAACAAGCTGGCAAAGCCGAAGTCATATTCGATGACGCCGTTGTAGAGCCGGTATTTCAATTCGTTCGGCTGACGGAAAAAAACCGTCTGCCTCAGGTCGCCGTTGATCGGATCATAATCATCCTGATCGACTTCGACACTGCTGGGAGCGTCAGACTCAATCTGTTGTGCGATTGCTGTCAGCCGAACAGTCAGTTCTGTGGTCGGCTTAAACAGGACGGAGCCGCGTCCGCCCCATACCTCGCCTTCATTGATATCCTTGCCTTCGAGTGTCGGAATTCCAAGGAAATTGGCGTCCGCACCGTTGGCATCGATCCAGCCCGCATTCTTGCGGTAGAATCCTGACGCGCGGAAAGCAGCAATGTCGCCCAGAGGCGCATTGACGACGCCGTTGACATTGAATCCGGTGCCGCCACCGTCGACGAACTCCAGGCCGGCGCGCCCGCGCGCCCCGAACTGGCCAAGCTGCGGCGTGTTGGTCACGAACTTTAGAACGCCGCCCAGCGAGCTGGCGCCGTAGAGGGTGCCCTGCGGGCCGCGAAGCACCTCGATCCGCGAGATATCGAACGTGTCGAAATCGCCGGCGAGGACTGCGCCGTTGACGAGGCCGGTGCTCGACCCGAACGGCGTTTCGTCGACATAAACGGCGACTGTGGAACTGACACCGCCCGTGTTGACGCCGCGAAGCACGAGGCGTCCTACTCCGGGGGTGCTCTGCTCCATGCTTAGCCCCGGAACCTGGCTAAGATAGTCCTGAAAGGTGACCGCGTGCGTCCGTTCCAGGGTGTCACCCCCTACGACAGTAACGGACTGCGGGATGTCGAGGATCGCTTCTTCGCGCTTCTGCGCGGTGATGATGATTTCGCCGCCATCCGCGTCAGTCGCGCTTTGATCCTCCTGCGGAGGGGTTTGTTGCTCCTGGACCTGCGCATTTGCAGTGCTACCCAGCGCGAGCCCGATCAAGCCTACCGAAGCCAGCAATGTGTTCCTTGAATTCAAACCGAGCCTGATCATTGTCACTCCCCTTTATTGATTGCCTGCCGTCCCCACGGTCAGGCCCAGTCGGCGCCCCGGCGCCGGAATTTGAGTCCACGAGTAAGAAGTCGCCTCACGCATTCTGCGGCCTCGCCAGCCCCTCGGGCACGTCGGTGAGATCGCCGCCATTTCCCTCTGCCGTGCGCGCAAGGACGCGCCTCGCAGGCCGGTCCAACAGGAACAGCAGCACTGCTGACAGGCTCGCGATTCCAGCGAGCAGCACGAAGAAGCTGGCATGATCGAGCCGGCTCCAGAGCCGACCGACCTGGCCGGCGGCGAGGCTGCCGGCGAAGATCGCAAGGTACCATGCAGCAACCGTGCTCGCGCCGAGCTTCGGTGGTGCAAGCCGTGCGAAGATCCCGAGCCCGTTGGGCAGGATGTAAAGTTCGCCGAGCGTGAACATCAGGAAGTAGGAGAGAAGCCACAGCCAGTGTGCCGGCCTGTCGCCGCTAACCGTCTCTGCCGCGGCGACGAGGAGGTACGACGCGCCGACGATCAATGCGCCTGCCGCCATCTTCTGCATGACCGACGGCTCGCGCCCTCGCTCGGCCTGACGCTTCCACCGCGCGAGAAGCAACGGCGTCATCAGCATGACGAGGAGCGGGTTGAGCGAAAAGAACATCGCCGCGCCGATCTCGACGCCGCCGATTACGCGGTCGACGTCGTCGCGCATCCACAGTGCGAACGTATTCCCGATCTGCTCGTAGGCGCCGCGGAAAACGGTGACCGCGAGCCCGATGCCGAGCAGCAGCAGGAACGTGTCGCGGCCGCGGTTCCCCAGTGACGGGCTGCGGCAGAACCGGCGCGGCAAAAGTGCCGCTCGCGCGGCAGATGCGGCTGCCCCCACAAATAGATCAGAAGGCCGGCCAGCATCCCGACGCCGGCAGCGCCGAAGCCGTAATGCCAGCCGTAGGTTTCGCCCAGGAAGCCGCAGACCAGGGGCGCTAGGAAAGCCGCCGAAGTTCACGCCCACATAATAGACGTTGTAGGCCCAAGGGCGCCGGGGGTCGTTTGCCTCGTAAAGGTCGTTGATCTGGCTTGGGAGCGTCGGCAGGAACAGCCCGTTCCCGAGCGCGATCGTCGCCAGCGCGAAATAGAATGCCGGCTCGAACGCCATCATGAAATGGCCTGCGGCCATCACGCTCGCGCCGATGATCACGGCACGGCGCTTGCCCAGCCAGCGGTCAGCGATTGTGCCGCCGATGATCGGCGTGAAATAGGCGAAGGCGGTGTAGAAGCCGTAGATGCTCGACGCCTTCTCCTGATCGAACAGGAGCGTCGTCGTCATGTAGTAGACGAGCAGCGCCCGCATTCCGAAGTAGGAGAATTGCTCCCACATGTTCGTAAGGAAGAGGATGGTCAGGCCCGGGGGCTGACCGAACCAGGCTTTCTCCCGGCTCATTCGGCGATCGCCACCGCGGCCGACGTGCCCCACACCTCTTCTGGGCACCAGATCGTGCCGTCTTTGTAGACGACACCGGGCACCCGGTCCTCTTCGAGGAAGGTCGGACCGTCGAGATCGACGAAGTCGCACAGCTGCCCAAGGATGAACGCCGGCGCCATCGCGAGGCTGGTGCCGACCATGTTGCCGACCATCACGCCGAGGCCGAGGCGGCGCGCTTCCGCCGCCATCATCAAGGCCTCGGTGAGGCCGCCGCACTTGTCGAGCTTGATGTTCACGACCTGGAAGCGGCCGACCAGGCCGGGCACGTCGGCCAGGCCAAGGACGCTCTCATCGGCGGCGATCGGGATTGGACTTACGAAACCGTCGAGGTCTGCTTCGCTGCCGCGAGGCAGCGGCTGTTCGATCAATGAGACATTCTGGCGGGCCATGGCCTGAACCAGCGCGGTCAGCGCCTGATCGATCGAAGCCCTGGTTGGCGTCGACGCCGAGCCAGACGTCGGGCCGCGCCTCCCTCACGGCGCGAACCCGCTCCACGTCGAGTTCAAAGCTTCCGGTCAGCTTGATCTTGATCGCGCGCGCATGCAGCATATTTGCGGGCGCCTTCCGCCATCTTCGATGGCTCGTCCGCTCCTAGCGTGAAGGTCGTGACTAGCGGACGCGAGCGTCTCGAATCCGGCGAGGCGGTGGGCCGCGATTCCTGTGCGATTGGCTTCCAGCTCCCAGAAAGCGCAGTCGACCGCGTTGCGGGCGCCGCCGATCGGAAGGATAGTCCGAAGTTCCTCCCGGCTGGAACAGAGCCTCGATCGCCGAGCGGTTGGCTTCCAGCTGCTCGACGATCCGAGGCGCCTCATCGCCGAGGTAATAGACGCCGCCTGCTTCGCCCCGACCTCGAAACCGGTCCGTCGGCGAGCTCGACGAAGACCAGCGTCCGAAGCCTCGAACACGTAGCCCGAGATCCGGAATGGCGCCGCGAGACGATGGGTCTCGATGCGATAGGCTAGAGCCTCTGGGCCATCAGTAGTTGGTGCCGATGCTCAGAAGGTGAAAGGCGAGGCCCATCCACACCATGACCGCGCCGGCGACGACCAGGGCCACGCTCCAGACCTTGGCCGTCCAGCGCCGTTTCCCGGCCCACACCTGCCAAAGGTACCAGCAGAAGACCGCCAGGCCGCCGAAGAAGACGACGAAGGTCAGCACCTGCACGATGAGCAGGAACGGATCGAACGCGCCGCCGAGGTTCTCGAGATCGCCGAACATCATCGAGATGAGCACCGCCCAACCGACGAGGATCAGCAGGATCGACAGCGCCGGCGAAACGCGACAGGCGATAGCCGAGCAGGTCGCGCCCGGTCAGCGCGAGAGTCGCGCCGTGGTAGCGGCGGATCGCCCAGCGCACCGGCCAGAAAAGGGCCGTGAGCAAGCAGGATGCCGATGCTCAGCCAGCAGCAGCGGGATGAGCAGGGCCGAGTTCTTGTAGAGCGGAGGCCGCTCGAACACCGTGAAGGCCGAGAGGATGGAGAGGCTGAACCGCTTGACCTCGCCATTCTCGACGACCGCCGCGGCGCGCTGGTCGCTGTTGAGGTCGTGCCAGACGAACGGCTCGACCTCGACCCATTTCGCCGGCGCTGCCGGAAAGCGACAATCCTGCCGGCAGGACGAGCTCGCCGTCCTTCGCCGACGGAGACTTCGTCTGGCCGATCAGCTGCGTGATGTTGAGGAAGGTGGAATCGGCGCGCCGCGACGCCGATCCAGTTGCCCGCCATCATCTGCGCATGCTTCTTGCGCGTCCTCCTTGGGAACGCGCCTGGTGTCCGGCTTCTGGGGGAAATAACGGTCGGCGAACTGCTCGAAGAGCGAGATCCGGACGCCGTTGACGGCGCCTTGCTCTCCCGCCGCTGTTGAACGACGCGTAGAGCCCGATCCCGTCGTTGAGGAACAGAGTGAAGCGAGGTGTGAAAGGCGCCGGTGTCGCCAAGATGAGCGATGACTTCGCGGCCGTTGATGTCGGTCTCGAAGAAGCCGAGCGCCATGCCGTCGAGCGGAGGCACGTACTTCTTGATGCTCGTGTGCATCATCCTGGCCGTCTCGGGCTTGAGGATGCGCGCGCCGTCGAGCTCGCCGCCGTTCAGGTGGGCCATCATGAAGCGCGCCATGTCGGAGCCGGTCGAAGACATCGATCCAGCCGGGGCCGGGCCGACGATCTCGAATTCGACCGTCTCGCCCGAAGCCTTGCGGTAGCCCGGTTGCCATGAGCGGCTTGCAGCGCGGCGGGGAGCGGCTGCCGCATCGACGAGTGGGTCATCCGCAGAGGCGCGAAGATCTGCTGCTCGACGTAAGCGTCGAACGGCTCGCCGGAGACGCGCTCGACGACATAGCCGGCGAGCGACGTCGCATAGTTCGAATAAGCCGGCGTCGTGCCCGGCGCGAAGATGCGCTTGGGCACCCATCGCTTCAGCAGCTCGCCGTAGGGGGGAACGTTGGCGCGGTTGGTGCCGATCAGATCCTTGAGCTGCTCCTCGAAGCCGGCGGTGTGCGTCATGATCTGACGCATCGTCACCGGCTTGCCCTCGTACGGCGGGATCTTGAAGTCGAGGTAGCTGGTTGACGTCGGCGTCGAGGTCGATCTTGCCCTGCTCGACCTGCTGCATCACCGCGGTCCAGGTGATCAGCTTGGAAACGGAGCCGGGCCGGAACAGGGTCCGGTCGGGATCGACCGGCGTGCGCTTCTCGACGTCGGCATAGCCGAAGCCGCGGTTCGGTAAGGACTTGGCCGTCCTTCACCACCGTCACCACGGCGCCGGCGATATCGCCCTTGCCCAGCGCGTAGGGCAGGAAGCCGTCCAGCCAGGCATTCGACGTCCTGCGCGGTCAGTTCGCGGCCCGCCGGCCTCCTGGGGAGCGCGGAATAGCTCCGCCTGACTGCGCGGCTGCACCTGCGGGGTCGGCGGTACGGCGGCTCGGCGGCGTCTGTGCTATCGCGCCCGACAGGAACGCAGCCCCGACAATTGTCGCCACGAAAGCAGCCAACTTCCGCATGTCTCTCTCCCCTGCCGGTGCGATTTGCTCATCCGGAGCAAATCGCCTTATCATCGCAGTTCTGTGTCTGATCAGGCCATAATGAGCCTGATCAGAAAATTGTCAAACGCATCTTTGCTGGAGCGTGAATTGAGCAACCGACCGACCTTGGGTCGCATCCTCAAGGAGCTGAGAAGCGCACAGGAACTGGACGCTGCGGGAAATGAGCGAGCGCAGCGGGATTCCGGTTTCGACGCTTTCGAAGGTCGAGAATGACCGCCTGACCCTGACCTACGACAAGCTTGCGCAGCTCAGCGAGAACCTCGAGATTCCCATTTCCGAGCTTTTCGCCGAGATCGGAGCCGGACGAGTCGCGTCACGGCGCGCCGGAGCATCGGCAGGCTCGACGACGCCATTCGGGTCACTACTCCGAATTACGACTATTATTATCTCTGCACGGAGCTTCGGCGGAAGCGCATGGTGCCGGTCCTAACGAGGATCCGCGCCAAATCGCTCGAGCGAGTTCGGCGATCTCGTCTCCCATTCGGGCGAGGAATATATCCACGTGCTCGAAGGGACGATCGTGGTTCACACGCGAATTCTACGACCCGGTCACGCTCAAGGCGCGGCGAAGCGATCTACATCGATTCGCAGATGGGCCACGCCTATGTCGCGGCCGATGGTTGCGACGAGGCACTCGTCCTCGGCGTCTGCTCGAGCGACGACGAGGCGTTGGTCAGTTCACTCATGCACATGCATGAGCCGGTTGCTTCGGCCGACGCGATAGTGGGCGAAGCAAGATTCAAAGTCCGCGCGCTCCGCCGCCCAGCATTGTAATCAGACGAAACTCGGCGAGCTCCCGCCGCAAACAGGCGCGGGTCGGCTACTATCTACAGTTGGACGTTGCTGGGTTGCGGAAACGCGCTCACCAGCGCAATCGTCCGAGAATGGGGCTTCCGCCGGCCCAAAGGCGCCCGGCTTGCTACTCCAGGCTAAAGCCCGTTCGCCGCATCGAGATGCTTCCGAAGGGTGGGCAGGGTCTTCCGAGCCAGAGCGGCGGTTTGCGCGTCGCTTGACGCGGTCTGCCTCTCGTACTTTGCGATGTCCTTGGTGTGATCCTCGATCATCATTGCTTTGAACTGCTTGTCGAACTCAGCTCCGCTCAACGCCTTCAGCTTCTCGAGATTGGCTTTACCTTCGGCACTCGGTTCGTCGGTAACCGGCACACCCGCCGTTCCCGCGAGCGTTATCAATTCCTGTTTGTGAGACCCATGATCGTCAACCAAAAGCCGGCCAAAGTCTTTCACCTTTTGGCTCGATCCCTCCGCCTGCGCGAGCTGGCCAATCGCGACCTCGGCGTTGTCGCCCTGCATCGCTTCGGTGATGAACGCGGAGTCGATCGTGCCCGCCGCTGTGGTGCCAGGCGTCACGGCATTGGTCGTATCTTCGACGGCGATCGCTTCGTCGACATTGGGCTCGTAAGTGTCGGTCTTGCTGCACGCACCAAGAACCAGTACTGCTCCCATTGCTGTAAACGCAAGATTTTTCACGACAATTTACTCCAATAGTTGGACTCGCAGAACTTATCAGACGGGCCCGTTCCACCGAAAGAATCGGAACATCGAGCCATCACGCGCAAACGAGATTATCGGAACTCATTGAATTTCCAGCGCTGTCTCGCACGGCTCCACTCGGCATCCTGCTCGACATTCACGCTCGTCCTCGGAGTTGTATGCGACCGTTGGAACGCGTGTTGGCCGGGCCGGTTCAGGCCAATTCGGCATAAATTTGAATAACTTCTGTTAGCCATTCGGTTTGGGCTGACCTAAGTTAGGGACAAACATCGACCGCAGGGACGAGTGTCGCACGGAAGGCCGATCGGAGCCTTTCAGTGTAGGAGTTCCGACATGTCACCCGAGGAACAGCTGGACTATTTTCGGAACCGTGCAGCAGTGGAACGCTCGCTGGCACAGGATGCCGGCGACACCATCGCCGGGCAGATCCACAAGGAGCTGGCGGAACGATACGAGGCCGCGCTCGAGCGGACGGAGCATCGTCCCACGCTCCGCATCGTCACGCCATCGGCCGCCTGAACGCTAACGTCCGCTTTCCACCCATTGCGGATATAAGGCGGCTGTCGGAGACCCGCTCGCAGTTTGCGGACTCGCGAGCGGGCTCAGGACTTCCGATCTTGGGGATGAGGGGAGGAACGGGAGTAAGCTCATCTTGGCCGGGCGACGTTTAAGCCCGCCATCCGGGAAAACCCCGATTAATAATTTGGGATATTGAGCCCCATACATCTATCAAACTCCGCCAAGGAGTTCTCTCGACCCGCGGCCTGCAAGCGGAGGCGTCGAGCGCAAAGGCGGTCTTGGGGCCGCCTTTGCTTTATCCCGCTCAGCCCGAACGGTTGGCCTCTGCCGCCCAGGCGCCTTTTCCGAACGATGACGTTACGTGCGCGCTGGTGGCCGATTCCTTTCGGACCGCCCTCGCGGCGGCTTTCGGCACGTGCCGCGGATGACGTCGGTGCAGCCTTGGCCTACGCCGCAGCTCCAGCACTGCTGGCCTTCCGAATCCACGGCATGAGAGAGGTCCAGCCCAGCTCTTCGATCAACTGGATGCCGACGACAGTCTCCTTCCGCCACATGACCTCGCCGGACGGGACGTTGAGCCCATCGATCTGAATGGAGACGTAGGTACCTCTTGGCGGCAGTCCGTCGGCTTCCACCTGCATCCCGCGGGCCGAGATGTTGCGCAGGACCGCGTCGCAGATACTCGCGCCCCATTTCACGCGAACTCCGCAGCGCAGCTCGACGCGCGGCATGCTGCGCCGTTCAGTGGGCTGGCTGATAAGCGTCCGGTTGATGAGAGCGAGGACGTCGATCGGCTGCTTGAAGCGGACACCAACTTCGCCGCCGCCTACCCACTCCACCGTCACCGCCGGCCGCTGCCCGGTGACGAGCTCGAGCGCTAGCTCCTCGCCTTCTCGAGTGGCGATCTCACCCGTCAGGGTTGCGCCGAGCGGTGATACGCTCCGGATTGTGCATGCGCGCTGCTCACCTGCATCGATGATGAGAGCCCGGTCGAACCGCCCCGCCCCAGCGGGCGCCGCCGAGTTCCCCTCGGCCCATGGCAGGCGGTGCTCCATGACGAAGCTGGTCAGCGACAGGGAGTCGAGCCATGCTGCGCCGAGGGTGGCGCGCGAAGCCTAAGGAGTTGCTAATGTCCGCTTTTGGTCGAAAGCGGACATTATCTCTATCGGGGATGGACGCTCCACGAGCTTGTCCAGCGCACCTTCTCAGGCGCGCGGATTGCCTCGACGACGACGCCGAAGC
>CAWHJH010000013.1:0-292729 GCA_963829625.1 uncultured Alphaproteobacteria bacterium
ATGTCACTCTCCTTCGTGCTTGGAGAGTCGCTATAATCCCAGCGCGACAGCCGTCCAGTAGGTTGCGCCCGCCGCGATGTAGGCGAGGGCGAACAGATAGCCGACCATGAAAAGCGGCCAGCGCCAGCTGTTCGTTTCTCGCCGGGTGACCGCGATGGTCGAAATGCATTGCGGGGCGAACACGAACCAGGCGAGGAAGGCGAGTGCGGTCGCCAGCGACCAGCGTCCTCGAAGGCGTTCGGCTAGCGGCGCTTGTGCTGCTTCCTCATCGCTCGCGTCGATCGAATAAACGGTAGCGATCGCGCTCACCGCGACTTCGCGCGCCGCCATCGCGGGGAGCAAGGCCAGCGAGATGTCGCGGTTGAACCCGATCGGCCGCACGACGACCTCGATCCCGTTCGCAATCTTGCCGGCGATCGAGGCCTCGACCTGGCTTTCACCGGGCTTCGCCTGCGGGAAGCTGGCTAGCGCCCAGAGCAGGATCGTGGTGCCGAGGATGATCGTGCCGGCCCGCTTCAGGAAGATCATCGCGCGCTGGAAAAGGCCGATCACGACGTCCTTCACCTGCGGCATCTGATACTTCGGCAGCTCCATCATGAAGCCGCCGCCGCCGCCCCTGGTGATCGTTCGGCGAAGCGTCAGCGCGGCAAGAAGCGCCCCGGCCACGCCGGCGACGTAGAGGCCGAACATCACCAGGCCCTGCAGGCCGATGCCCGGACCCACGCTGCGGTCGGGAATGAAAGCGGCGATGATCAAAGTGTAGACCGGAAGCCGCGCCGAGCAGGTCATCAGCGGAGCGACGAGGATGGTCGTCAGCCGGTCCTTGGGATTGTCGATGGTGCGCGTCGCCATGATGCCCGGCACGGCACAGGCGAAACTCGAGAGCAAAGGAATGAAGGCGCGTCCGGAAAGGCCGGCGCCGTGCATCAATTTGTCCATGAGGAAGGCGGCACGAACCATGTAGCCGCTCGCCTCCAGCAACAGGATGAAAAGGAAGAGGATCAGGATCTGCGGGAGGAACACCACCACGGCACCGACCCCGCCGATCACTCCGTCTACGACCAGCGAGCGGAGCGGACCATCGGGAATGACGTTCGTTGCCGCTTCCGCGAGCAAGGCCATTCCGCTTTCGATCCAGCCAATCGGGACTTCGCTCCAGGCGAACACGGCCTGGAACATGATGAACAGCACGGCCGCGAGAATCAAAGGACCGACGACCGGGTGCAGCAGCACGCTGTCCAGCAGGTGCGTCCAGCGCCGGACCGGGCTTTCGCTGATCACCGCCGCCTTGGCTACGTCGCGGGCGCGGCGCTGAAGCTGGACGAGCTCCGAAGGTACGTGCTCCGTGAGCGCACAAGCGGGCGCGGAAAGCATGTCGTCGAGCGCGGATCGAAGCTCAGCGATGCCGCGCTTGCGGACCGCGACCGTCTCAATCACCGGAACGCCAAGCTCAGCCTCAAGGCGCCTGGCGTCGAGTTCCAGGCCGTCGCGCTTGGCGAGGTCGATCATGTTGAGAGCGACGATGGTCGGTAGGCCGAGCTCGATCAGCTGGAGCGCGAAGCGCAGATGATTGTCGAGGTTCGACGCATCGACGACGATGACCAACGCGTCGGGATGGCGCTCGCCCTTCTGCTTGCCCAGGAGCACATCGCGCGTGACGGCCTCGTCGGGGCTTGCAGGGTCAAGGCTGTACGCGCCGGGCAGGTCGACAAGCTCCAGCGGCCGTCCGTCTGCAAGCGTCAGGCGTCCGGAGTGGCGCTCGACCGTGACGCCCGGATAGTTTCCGACCTTCTGACGAGCGCCGGTGAGCGCGTTGAACAGGGCGCTCTTGCCGGCATTCGGGCTACCGGCCACCGCCACCAGCGGAAGGGGGTTCATGATCGACCTAGGCGGAGAGGTTCACGCGCACTGCGCGGGCATGACTGCGGCGGATGGCGACCGTCATTCGACCGACGCGGATCGCGAGCGGATCGCGTCCGAACGGGCCGAAGTGGAGCGGTTCGACGTTCACGCCCTCATCGAAACCGAAATGACGAAGACGGGCCGCCTCGCTCTCCTCGAGCGAAGCCCAGTCGATGGAGGCAATGGACGCGCGCGTGCCGACCTTGAGCTGGTCGAGCGAAATCAACTCCGGCTGGAACGGCGCGTTCATGTTGCAACTGATTATCAATAACGACGCGCCTTGGGAATAGCGGCCTAGCGCGCCGGGTAGCGTAGACGTCCGAGAAACCGGGATACGCTGAAATGCTCCTGCCCCTTCCATTGCGCCTTGAACTTCTCGAACTGCATCACATCGTCGATGCGTCGGTCGAGGAAGGCGGCGGTCTCGGTCCAGCCCTCGGTCTGGTCGTCGAGCCAGACGAGCAGGGTGGAGGCATAGACGCCGCCGAGCGTCACGCGCTTGGTGTAATGGTTGAAATCGGTGCTGGTGTCGCCGGCGATGCGCCACATGACGTCCGCGGTGCGCCAACCCGCCTTGAGCCCGGTCGGCACGTTCTGCGGCATGGCGAGGATCGACAGCGCCCGCCGGACCGCCTCTCGTGCAGGCCCCATGATCTCGAGCCGCTTCCACACGAGTGCGCGGATCTTCTCGCGGATCTTAAGACTTCCGAGCCGCTCGGGCGTGAACCACAACTGCAACTCGCGATCGACCGCGCGAATATAGAGGTCGATCTTGCCGGCCTGATCCTTGGGCATGGCCAGCCGCGCCTGCGCTCGGTCGACGCCCAGTTGGTCGGCAGCCGCATCGACTGCCGTGTGGGTCCAGCCGTCAAAGACCGCATTCTCGCCAACGGCCAGGGCCAGCTTTTCGCGGATTTCCTGAAGCGGACTCGGTTGCTCGTCCATGCGCGCTCAACTCGTCGCTTGGGGCGCCGGTTGCAAGCCCCGCTGCGGAAGCCTCACCAACACCAGAGCCGCAGCGATGGCGGCCGCGCCGACCCAGTCGAGAGGCCGCAGGGTTTCACCATAGGCAAGCCAGCCGACCAGCGCCGAGATTGCCGGCTGCGTCAGCAGCGCCAATCCCACGACCAGCGGCGGCAGCGCCCCGATCGCGTAGACTAGCAAGCCCTGCCCGATCACCTGGCTGCTGATCGCGAGCACGACCACGAAGGTCCAGTCAGCGGGAACCAGCGTTTCTCCGAGCGCGATCGAGAAAGGCAAAAGCATCGCTGCCCCGAACGCGCTGGCGAGGAACAGAAGAGGGAGCGGGGCGAGCTTCTCGCGGGCGCGCTCGACCGAAATGAGATAGCCCGCGTAGAGCAGGCCCGCGAACAGCGCTAGCATGTCCCCATGCAGGTTGCGCAGAGATAGCTCCGCGCTGCTGCTCATCAGGAGTGCCGCCCCGACCGCCGCCAGGATAAGGGAAGCGGCCTGCACCGGCGACGGCCAGCTGCGCACAAGCCACAGGCCCCAGGCGGCAAAAGCGAAGCTCGCGACATTGCCGAACAAGGTCGCGTTGCCGAGTTTCGTCATGTGAATCCCGACGTGCCAGGCGGCGAGGTCGGCGGCGAAGAAGAGGCCTGCGAAGGCGATGATCATGCCGAGCACGCGACCCGGCCAGTGCACGGGCTGTCCGGCAAGCCTCGCGATCACGAACAGGAACGGCAAGGCGAGAAAAAGCCGCCAGAAGCCCGCGGCGACGGGGCCGACGCCCGCCAGCCGTACGAGCCAGGGCCCGAGCGCGAGGGCGCTGCTTCCAAGCAATAGGGCCGGGAAGGCGAAGGGATGATGGCGGGGGCGATCCACGGGTCGCGCTTAGGGCCTTGCGGACCGTGGTGAAAGCCCGAACGCGCCGGCTACTCCATAAAGCTGACTTATAAGGTACCGGCTGGATTTGAGTTGAAAGTTCAATCGGCGAAAACCGATCTGCGACGGCGTGGAACGAGGGGGGTTCCGTCACATTGAAAGGTCTTTGAATGCCCACCCTGTTCGACTCCCTTGCGCTTGGCGCCATAGAGCTTCCTAATAGAATTGCGATGGCCCCGCTGACTCGGGCGCGCGCCGGTCGCGAGGCAGTGCCCAACGAGCTGATGGCCGCTTATTACGCCCAGCGCGCGAGCGCCGGCCTCATCATCTCTGAAGCGACGGGGATCAGCCGCCAAGGTCTCGGCTGGCCGAACGCGCCCGGCCTCTGGAACGACGAGCAGGTGAAGGGCTGGAAGCAGGTGACCGATGCCGTCCATCATTCCGGCGGCAGGATCGTCGCACAGCTGTGGCACATGGGACGGCTCGTCCATCCGGATCTCGGTGGCGGTCAGCCGGTCAGCTCGTCAGCGACCACGGCGCCGGACTTCGCCTACACCTACGAGGGCAAGAAGCCCTATGTGGAAGCGCGCGAACTGACCCGCGAGCACATCAAGCGGATTGTCGCCGACTATGCGGCCGCCGCCCGCAACGCGATCGCGGCAGGGTTCGATGGCGTGCAGGTGCATGGCGCCAACGGCTATCTCGTCGATCAATTCCTCCGCGACGGAGTCAATTTGCGCACCGACGAATATGGCGGCTCGATCGAAAATCGCCTGCGCTTCGTGACGGAGGTGCTCGAGGCCGTCGGCGGGGCAATCGGCATGGAGCGCGTGGGCATACGCTTCTCACCGAACATCTACTCTCAGGGCGTTGAGGATTCCGATCCCATCCCCTTGTTCATCGCGCTCGCCAGGCGGCTGGAGGAGTTGAAAGTGCCGTGGATCGAGCTTCGCGAGGCGCACCAGCCGACTTCGGCAGGCGCGGTCCCGACCGAGCCGGTGAGCCCGGCGATGCGCGCGCTCTATTCCGGCAAGATCCTGCTCAACAGCGACTATGACGGGCCAAGCGCCCGCGAGCGTTTGGGAGAAGGTATTGCCGACGGCATTAGCTTCGGCCGGCCCTTCATCTCCAACCCGGACCTGGTGCATCGGCTGGCGATTGGCGCGCCCCTAAGCCCCGGCGACGTGGCCACCTTCTACTCAGGCGGAGCGGAGGGATATCTCGACTATCCGGTCCTCGACGAGGCCGAGGCCGCCTAGGCTCCGTACGTCTCGCGAATGTCGAGCAGCGAAAGGGCGGCCCGCGCGGCGTGGCCGCCCTTGTCGAGCTGCTTCGGATCCGCGCGAACGATCGCCTGCTCCTCGTTCTCGACGGTGAGCACGCCATTGCCGATGGCGAAGCCGTCGAGCGTCAGGTCCATGAGGGCGCGGGCGCTTTCCTCGGCGACCACCTCGAAATGATAGGTCTCGCCACGGATGACGACCCCCAGCGCGACGAAAGCGCAGAAGCGCCCGCTCTTCGCGGCGAGCGAGATGGCCGCAGGCAATTCCAGCGCGCCCGGCACTGTAATGGTCTCATGCGTGTGGCCGGCAGCTTCGATCGCGTTGCGGGCGCCTTCAAGCAGCATGTCGTTGAGGTGCGGATAGAAGCGCGCCTCGGCAATCAATACTGTTGCCATGACGTCAGTTCGCCCCCTCGATCGCGCGCTCTTCGACGATTTCCAGCCCGTAGCCCGAAAGCGCGACCGGGGCGTGATGCGTGTTGGTGAGCAGAACCATCTGGTGGATGCCGAGCGCCGCAAGGATTTGCGCGCCGATACCGTAACTCCGGAGCGCGGGCCCCTCGGCCGGCTTGCCGGCGCGCAGATCGGCCGAGCGCGACAACGAACCGGGCGCCGCCGCGTGCAGGGCGACGATCACGCCGGAGCCTTCTTTCTCGATCATCCGCATTGACCCCTGGAGCAGGCCCGAGCGCGGGCTCGCTTCTCCGAGAACGTCGGCGAACAGGTCGAGGCTGTGCATCCGCACCAGCACCGGCCGGGTCACATCGAGTGCGCCGTGGACCAGCGCAAGCTGCTCCTCACCCGTCGCCTTGTCGCGGAAGACCTGCGCCTGCCATTCCGCGCCGCCGTTCGACATGAAGGCCGTCGACGCGGCCCGTTCGACCATATGGTCCTTCTTCAGCCGGTAGGCGATGAGGTCGCGGATGGTGCCGATCTTGAGGCCGTGCGTGCGCGCGAAGTCCATCAGATCGTCGAGGCGCGCCATGCTGCCGTCGTCGCGCATGATTTCGCAGATGACGGCGCTGGGGTTGAGGCCGGCCAGGCGCGAAATGTCGACGCCGGCTTCCGTGTGACCCGCCCGGACCAACGTTCCGCCCGGCTTGGCGACCAGCGGGAAGACATGCCCCGGCGAAACCAGCTCGTCCGGCCCGTGCGACGCATCGATCGCG
Organism: uncultured Alphaproteobacteria bacterium; assembly: GCA_963829625.1. Taxonomy (GTDB): domain Bacteria; phylum Pseudomonadota; class Alphaproteobacteria; order Sphingomonadales; family Sphingomonadaceae; genus Sphingomicrobium. The sequence continues at coordinate 6,199 of CAWHJH010000013.1, forward strand.
ACTGCGATCGTCCGCGCCCGGTCGGCGGCGCTGATCCCGGTCGAAATACCTTCCTTCGCTTCGATGGAAACGGTGAATGCCGTTTCGTTGCGGCTGCGGTTGTTGTTGACCATCGGCTGCAGGCCGAGCGTGTCTGCCCGATCCTTGGTCAGCGCGAGGCAAATGAGCCCGCGCCCGTGGCGCGCCATGAAGTTGATTGCCTCGGGCGTCGCCATCTGCGCCGGAATGACGAGATCGCCCTCATTCTCCCGGTCGTCGTCGTCGACCAGGATGAACATCCGGCCGTTGCGCGCCTCGTCGATGATCGCTTCCGTGCCGACCAGCACTTCGGTGTTGCCGCGCTGAAGCAGCTTTTCGAGCCGCACGAGGGTGTCAGCCGTCGGATTCCATCCCGACGAGCCGAGCTTGCGCAACGAATTGGGATGAAGGCCCGCCGCCCGGGCCAAGGCGGCGCGGCTGACCTCGCCAGTTTCGATGATGGCGTTCAGCCGATCGATGAGAGTCGTGCTCATGGCGCATTCACATAATCACATTGCAATGTGATGGAAAGAAGGAACAACGGTGTTCCTACTGTGCGCGCGTAGCCAGCATCCGGTCGATATAGCGCGCGATCACGTCGATCTCGACATTGAGCTGTCGGCCTTGGGCGAGGTCGCCCAATGTCGTCTCCCGTGCCGTGTGCGGGATGATGTTCACCGCGAAGTGCGTCCCGTCATCGGCATCACGAACGTCGTTGACGGTAAGCGACACGCCGTCGAGCGTGATCGAGCCCTTCTGCGCGATTGCCGGCGCAAGCGTGTGGTCGACGCGAATTCCGATCCGGCTTGAATCGCCTTCGGCGCAGACTCCGATCACCTCGCCGACCGCATCGACGTGGCCGGTCACGATATGACCACCCAGCTCGTCGCCCATGCGCAGCGGACGCTCCAGGTTCAGTCGCGCGCCTTCGCGCCACATGTCCTTTGCAGTCCGCGAAACCGTTTCTGCGGAAACGTCGACCGCGAACCAGTCGCCACCCTTGTCGACGACGGTGAGGCACACGCCCGAGCAGGCGATCGAGGCGCCCAGCTCGATCGTCGAGAGGTCGTAGCCGGTACGGATGCGCAGGCGGAGATCGCCGCGCTGCTCCGCGCTGACCACTTCGCCGACGTCGGTGACGATGCCCGTGAACATGTCCGCCGCTTAGGCCCCGCGCACCCGCTCGTAAACTTCGAGCCGGTCGACGCCCAGTCGCCGACCGTCGCTCGACACCCATAAGCCGTGCGCATCGGCAATCGCGTCGAGACCGACATAGCCGAAGGACGACTTGCCCTCTCCAACGATGATCGGGCGCGCGATAGATGAGGATCCGGTCGACGAGATCCGCCGAAAGGAAGGCCGTGGCGGTCGCGGATCCGCCCTCGACGAGCAAGTCGTTGACGTCATGAAGCCGGTACACATCCTCCGGAGATTGCAGGATTTCCCATCCATCGACCTTCTCGCCACGAGTCAGCAGCGCCCGGCGCGGCGACCAGTCTTCCGAGCCCCGGCAGACGCACGTCGAGCCGCGGCGCGTCCGCCAGATAGGTGCCGTGGCCGACGAGGATCATGTCCGAATGCGCGCGCTCCAGATGGACGTGTCTGCGCGCATCCTCGCCAGTGATCCATTTGCTCTCGCCCGAAGGCAGCGCGATCTTTCCGTCGATCGACAACGCCAACTTCAGCGTGACGCGTGGCCGGCCGAGTTCCAGCCGGGTCAGCCAACCGGCCAAGGATTCCGCCGCCGCCTTCCGGCCGACGCCGAGCTTCACTTCAATGCCGGCGTCACGGAGCCGTCTGATGCCCTTGCCCGAAGTGCGCAGATCGGGGTCCTTGAGCGCTATGACCACGCGCGCGGGCCTCGCCTCGATGAGCAGGTCGGTGCAGGCTGGGCCGCGCGGGCTCTGATGGGCGCAGGGCTCAAGCGTGACATAGACCGACAAGCCCTTCGCACTGCCGCCGACCTGTTCGAGCGCAACAGCCTCGGCATGCGGACGGCCGCCTGCAGCGGTTGCTCCGCGCCCGACGATTTCGCCCTTTGCCGAGACGATCACGCAGCCCACATTGGGATTAGGCGCGCTCCGGCCGCGCGCGGACTCGCCGAGCCGGAGCGCCTCAGCCATGAATTTCGCGTCTGGCGTACCCCTCGCCGCGCTCACATTCCCAGCTGCTTTTCCAGTTTCTGGAATTGCCGCCGCTTCTCTTTCGCGGCGGCGTCCCTCTTCGCCTGGTCGACCTTCTGCTGGGCGACGATCTCCGCATCCGTGCGGTTCACGGACCAGCTGTCGGCATAGACGACCGTCGGCGGAGGCGCGGTGTTGATCTTGGAATCGACCAGGAATTCAATGACGATGATCGTCGTCACGAGAACCGCAAGCATGGCGCCGATCACCTTTTCGCGGCTGCGCTGGCGCATGAAGGCGCGCAGATCCGCAAAGGCCGCACGCGGTCCGACCGGCTTGGGAAACCAGGAAAACATGACTCGAATGTAGGCTCTGGAGGGAACGAGTGCCAGTCGCAGCTCAGGCCGTGTCGATCGGATAGGTTGTGGTTGCCTTCACCCGCTCCGTCGCGAAGTGGGATGAGGCGTCTTCAGCGGCACCGCCTTGATGAGCCCGCGATAAAAGGCTGCAGGTTCGAACGAAGCAGAAGCTAGCGCTTTGCGGCGGCCTTCAACCGCTGGACGGCGCGGTCCTTGCCCATCCGCGCGACGATTCCGGCCATTTCCGGTCCGCTCTCCTTGCCCGTCAGAGCGAGGCGAAGCGGATGGAAAAGCTCCCGCCCCTTCTTTCCGGACACCGTCTTCAACTCGCCCGTAAGGCTGCGCCAGGGCTCAGCCTTCCAGTCGAGACCTTCCGCGATCGCCGCGGCGTCACGCAGGAGCAGGCGCTCGTCGTGCGCGAGCTCGGGCGCTTCCACCTCTCCGTGCAGGACTTCGAACCAAGGGCCGAAATCGGACAGGCGCTCAAGGTTCGGTCGCAGCAGCAGCCAGTCCTCTTCGGTCGCACCGTCGGGAAGGTTTTCCGCGACACTCGCGTGGTCGAGCCTGTGAAGCAGGCGCGCGTTCAGGAGCTCGACATCGTGCGGATCGAAATGCGCGGGCGCGCGGCCGAAATGGGCAAAGTCGAAATCCCGCGCCAGCTCGTCGAGACTGGCGATCGGCTCCACCGGCTGAGACGTCCCGATGCGGGCGAGCAGCGACAGCATCGCCATCGGCTCCACGCCTTCCTCCCGGAGGTGCTCGGCGCCGTAAGACCCGAGCCGCTTCGACAATTTGCCCTCCGCCGCGACGAGCAGGGCCTCATGAGCGAACGACGGCGGCTTCGCTCCAAGCGCCTCGAACATCTGGATCTGTGTCGCGCTGTTGGTGACATGATCTTCGCCGCGAACGATGTGCGTGATCTTTAGGTCGACGTCGTCGATCACGCTCGGCAGCAGATAGAGCCAGCTGCCGTCCTCGCGGCGGACGACGGGATCGGAGAGCAGCTTCGGGTCGAACCGCTGCGGCCCACGGATCAGGTCATTCCACTCGATCGGCGCGTCATGGTCCAGGCGGAAGCGCCAATGTGGTCGGAGGCCCTCGGGAGCCGGCACGTCAGCGGCCTTGCGTTCGTACACCGGCGGCAAGCCTCGCCCCAGCAGCACCTTGCGGCGAAGATCGAGCTCCTCGGGCGTCTCGTAGCATGCGTAGACGCGGCCGGCCGTTTTCAGCCGCTCGAATTCCCGTTCGTACAGGCCGAACCGCTCCGACTGGCGCACTTCACCGCCGGGGTTGAGGCTCATCCAGCCGAGATCGTCGCGGATCGCCTCGACGAACTCCTCGCGGCTGCGCTCTTGGTCGGTGTCGTCGATGCGGAGGATGAATCGACCTTTATGCTTCCTCGCGAAAAGGAAGTTGTGCAGGGCAGTGCGGATGTTTCCGACGTGCAGGCGTCCGGTTGGGGATGGGGCAAAGCGGGTGACGACGCTCATGTCGGGGCCAGAATCCTACCTGCGCGCCATGGTGATGGTCCCGCCGGAGCCCGAAATCTGCACCGTGCGGCCCTCATCCGAAAAAACGACCGTATTTGCGAGCTTCACCGTCGCGTTGGCGAGATTTTCGGCCGGCGAACGGACGCGGGCGCATTCAACTCCTGCAGCCGGTGTGAACTGAACGAAGTTTCGGTCCTGTTTAAACGTCCAGCTCATCTTTCGGCATTCGGAGACGATGGTGAAGTGGTCCTTGGTGGCCTGCGCCGTCATCGGCCAGATTTGATCCGGCGCCTTGCTGTTGGCCTGCTCGACCACCCATTCGCCTTCCAGCGAGGGGACCGGCGCCTGCGCCGCCTCATTTGCCTCGACGGCCGCCGCGTCGTTCGCGGCCGCCTGCTGCTCGGCGGGCTGGGAGCAAGCCGCAAGCGACAAGGCGGCAATGGACAGGAGGATTCTTTTCATCGCGGAAGCCTCACCTGTGGGCCAGTGTGGAAGAAATTGCTGATCGGGTAGCGGCGGTCGCGGCCGAAGTTGCGAGCGCCGATCTTCACGCCCGGGGGCGCCTGGCGGCGCTTGTATTCGGCTTTCAGCACCAGCTGTTCCATCCTGGCGACCAGCTCTTCCGGCTCGCCGGTCGCCAGCGCCACTTCGCGGACCGACATCTCCTTGTCGATCAGCGCCTCGAGGATGCGGTCGAGGTCGGAATAAGGCGGAAGGCTGTCCTCGTCCTTCTGCCCGGGACGAAGCTCCGCCGTGGGAGGCTTGGTGATGACGTTCGCCGGCATAACCGGCCCGTCCGGACCGAGCGCTCCCTCCGGCCTGTTGCGGTTGCGCCAGCGCGAAAGCGCGAACACCGTCGACTTGTAGGCGTCCTTCAGCACGTTGTACCCGCCGGCCATGTCGCCGTAGAGCGTGGCATAGCCGACGCTCATCTCGCTCTTGTTGCCGGTGGTCAGCAGCATCGGCCCAAACTTGTTCGACAAAGCCATGAGCGCGACCATGCGCAACCGCGCCTGGATGTTCTCCTCGGCCAGCCCCGGCTCTTTCCCGGCGAATGCGTCGGCGAGCGCCTCGTCGAAGGCGCCCACCGCCGGAGCGATCGAGATGACGTCATGACGACATCCGAGCAGCCGCGCACACCCCCGCGCGTCCTCGAGGCTCTCCTCGCTCGTGTATTTCGAAGGAAGCATCACGCCCCAGACCTTCTCAGGGCCAAGCGCATCCACTGCAACCGCGGCCGAAAGGGCGCTGTCGATCCCGCCTGACAGGCCAAGAACCACGCCGGGAAATCCGTTGCGCGTCACATAGTCGCGCAAGGCCTCGATCATCGCGCGATAGACGTCCTCCGGGAAGGGATCGAGCTGATGGTTCTCGCGGCTCGTGCAACGCCAGCCGTCAGCCTCGCGCTGCCATTCGGTGAGCAGCAGCTTTTCGTCCCAGTCGGGGAATTGCACTACCCTTTCGCCGTCGGGATGCATGATGAAGGACGATCCGTCGAAGACCAGCTCGTCCTGGCCGCCGACGCGGTTGAGATAGGCGAGCGGAATCCCGGTGGTGGTCACGCGCGACCGGACGAGGAGGGCGCGCTTGTCGTCCTTGTCGAGCTCATACGGGCTGCCGTTCGGCACCAGCAGGAACTCCGCGCCGGCATCGGCGAGGTGCGAGCAGACCACTTCCTGCCAAATGTCCTCGCAGATCGGCACTCCGATCTTCACGCCGCGAAACTCGATCGGCTCGGGCAACGGACCGGACGCAAAGACTCGCTTCTCGTCGAACGTGCCGTAGTTCGGCAGCTCGCGCTTGAGCGTGCGCGCAACCATCCGGCCGCCGTCCGCGAGAATCATCACATTGTAGTTAAGGCCGCCCTCGTGATGGATCGAGCCGAACAGCAAAGCCGGGCCAGGCGCCACGGTCGCGTCGATCAGCCGCTCGGCCGCCTCCATCGTCCGTCGAACGAACTCGGGCTTCAGCACCAGATCCTCGGGCGGGTAGCCGGTCAGCTGCAGCTCGGGGACCATCAGCAGGTCCGCTCCGGCCGCCTTCGCGCGCATGTCGAGGATCGCCTGCGCATTGCCGTCGAGGTCGCCGACACGCTGGTTCATCTGGGCGAGGGCGATCGTCAGCCGGTCGGTCATGCGGGCGATTTAGCGCAAGCGACGTTCCCGGCAACCTTTACGGACGTGCAACTCTCTCGCTAAGGCAAGGCTCCGCAGGGGACCTACGCCGATGAAACTCCTCGCCGGGAACAGCAATGCGCCGCTGGCCCGATCGATTGCCGATTATCTCGAGATCCCCCTGACCGAAGCGAGCGTGCGTCGCTTCGCCGACGAGGAGATTTTCGTCGAGATCCACGAGAACGTGCGCGGCGAGGACGTGTTCGTCGTCCAGTCGACCAGCTATCCGGCGAACGACAACCTGATGGAGCTGCTGATCTGCATCGACGCGCTACGTCGAGCGTCGGCCAAGCGGATCACCGCCGTCGTCCCCTATTTCGGCTATGCGCGGCAGGACCGGAAGCCGGGGCCGCGCACGCCCATCTCCGCAAAGCTGGTCGCAAACCTGATCACCACCGCCGGAGCCAACCGCGTGCTGTCGGTCGACCTGCACGCCGGACAGATCCAGGGTTTCTTCGACATCCCCACCGACAACCTCTTCGCCGCGCCGGTCATCGCTGCGGACATCAAGGCGCGCCTGTCGAACAGGAACCTGATGATCGTATCGCCCGACGTCGGCGGAGTGGTCCGCGCGCGGGGCCTCGCCAAGCGTCTCGACAATGCCCCGCTGGCGATCGTCGACAAGCGCCGCGAACGTGCCGGCGAATCCGAGGTGATGAATATCATCGGCGACGTCGACGGCCGCACCTGCGTCCTCGTCGACGACATCGTCGACAGCGCGGGAACGCTCTGCAACGCCGCCGCCGCGCTCAGGCAGCAGGGCGCGGAGGAGGTTTTCGCTTATTGCACCCACGGCGTCCTGTCGGGGGGAGCGGCGGCGCGCGTCGGCGCGTCCGAGCTGAAAGAGCTGGTCGTCACCGATTCCATCTACAGCGGCGAGCCCGACGGCGAGGGCGGGAAGATCCGGCGCCTGACCATGGCCCCGCTGCTGGCCGAGGCGGTCCGGCGAATCGCCGACGAAAGCTCCGTCTCCAGCCTGTTCGATTGAGCGGCCGGCGGGACCGTGTGCAATCTCTACACGCTGGAGAAAGGTCCCGACGCGATCCGGAAGATCTTCGAGACGGCGCAGATCCCGCTGACCTTTCCGGAGGGCATCCCCAACTTCGAACAGCGCGACGTGCGGATCACCGATCGTGCCCCGATCGTCCGTTTCAATCGCGACAGCGGCTCGGCGGAGCTGGTCGAGCGCCGTTGGTCATGGCCCGGTCCGCACGGGAAGCCAGTGTTCAACATGCGGTCCGATGGGCGCGAGTTTGCACGCGACCGCTGCCTGGTCGTGGCCGACGGATTTTACGAGTTCACCAAACCCGCTGACCCGAAGCAGAAACGGAAGGACTGCTGGCTCTTTCGCCCCGGCAATGGCGAGCCCTTCGCGATTGCCGGGGTCGTCCGTGACAGCGCGGACATCGGCGAGGCATTCACCCTGCTTACGGTACCGCCGGGACCCGACATCGAGCCCTATCACGACCGGCAGATCGCCTTGCTAACCCCACCGCAGTGGCGAAGCTGGCTCGACGGTTCGGCCAGTTCGAAGGAAATGTTGCGCCCCGCGCCGGCCGGCGGCCTTTCAGTGAAAGCCGCGGCCTGAAGGAGAAGAGGATGGACACAGACGTCATCCTGAAGCGCTTCGACCGGCCCGACGAGGTCCGCGAGTTCGAACTTGGTCGGTTCGAGCTGGTGACGCTCGGCGGAATGACGATCGGCCGCGCGACCTACCAGCCGGGTTGGAAATGGTCGGTCCACGTCGGAGCGCCGCTCGGCCAGGCATCGTGCCATGTCGAGCATGTGGGAATGGTCGTCTCCGGCCGGGCCACGGCATCGATGGACGATGGCGAGGTGATCGAGATGCGCGCGGGCGACATTTTCTACATCCCGCCGGGCCACGACAGCTGGGTCGTAGGCCACGAGCCCTACGTCTCGCTGCACTTCCTGGGCGCCGAGGATTACGCTTCGCACGACTAAAGGAACAAGCCGCCCGCTTGCGTTGATGCCGCATGCCGACACGTCCTGATCACCGGAGCCAATCGCGGTCTCGGCCTCGAATTCGTCCGCCAGTACAAGCAGGCCGGCTGGGACGTCGTCGCCACCGCGCGTCAATCGGGGCCCGAGCTGGACGCGCTGGACGTTCGTGTCGAAACGCTCGACATGCAGGACCTCGAAGCCGTCGAGAAGTTCGGCGATCGCCTCGATCGGCTCGACCTGCTGATCGCCAATGCCGGCACCTACGGTCCGCGCGCAGCGACCAGCGCCGCCGAGGCTCGCCAATGGGGCGAGACGTTCGTCACCAATACCATCGCGCCATTCCTGCTCGCCCAGTCCGTGCTGCCGCTCGTCGAAGCCAGCAGCGGAAAGGTGATCGCGGTCAGCACGAAAATGGGGAGCATCGAGGACAATACGTCCGGCGGCTTCATCGCCTATCGCTCGTCCAAGGCCGCGCTGAATGCGGCCTGGCGAAGCCTCGCTATCGAAGCGCGCAACCGGGGCGTGGCTGCGGCGGTGCTTCACCCCGGCTGGGTGAAAACTCGCATGGGCGGATCCTCCGCTCCACTGGAGCCGAAGGACAGCATCGCCGGCATGCGCAGGGTCATCGACGGGATCGGCCTCGAGCAGTCCGGCGGCTTTTTCAGCTATGACGGAACAACAGTTCCATGGTGAGTCAAACATGTTAATTTAACGGGATGAGCATGACGCTCATCCTCTGGAAGGCGCCGGTCGTCGACGATCCCGACGAGGCGAAGGCGCTTCTGACGCCCTGGTACGCGACGGACGATGAATCGGCGTTCGAGCCCAGCAATGACCTCAAGACCGTCTACGACATCCTGCTCAAGCAATATCCATTCGATTGGGAGCGAGCATCGGACCCTTGGGCGGACCCGCCGCAGGTGACGGATCGGCTGCTGGTCCTCGGTATCCGGTGGGGCACGCAGAGCCGGGTGCTTGCCGACATCACGGCGCTGGCCCGCAAGTTCGGCCTGGTGCTGTACGACCCGCAAGGTCCCGACGTTTTCCTCTCGACCGACCCGATAGAGGAGGTGACGGAGAGTCCGCCGCCAACCGCGTGGGAATGGTTCAAGAGCCTGGCCATCCCGGCGGTCCTGCTCGCTTTGACCTATGCGGCCTGGTTGATCCCGATCGGCTGGATCCGCTGGCCGGCGGTGATCGTCGCGGGCTTCTTCCTCGCCGCGGGCCTGTTCGTATCCGGGCTGATGATCGCCGCCGCGCTCGGCTTCATCAACGTGAACGAACGGGCGTAACTTGCCTTAAACCGCCGCCGCCTCTATAGGCCCGCGCTTTCCAGATCATTGGAAAACCAATGGCCCGGCCAAAAGGCATGCCGTGGCGGTTGGATAACGTCGCGCCTCCAGTGGCGCAAAGGAGACGAAATGCCCAAGCTGAAGACCAAGAGCGGCGTGAAGAAGCGCTTCAAGCTCACGGCGACCGGCAAGATCAAGCATGGGGTCGCTGGAAAGCGCCACCGGCTGATCAGCCACAACGCCAAGTACATCCGCCAGAACCGGGGCACAGATGTTCTCGCCGACGCCGATACAGCGCGCGTGAAGCTCTGGGCGCCCTACGGCCTCAAGTAAGGAGCGGATGACATGCCACGCATCAAACGCGGCGTAACCACGCGCGCCAAGCACAAGCGGATCCTGGACAATGCGAAGGGCTATTACGGCCGGCGCAAGAACACGATCCGAATCGCCCGCCAAGCGGTGGAAAAGGCAGGCCAGTACGCCTACCGCGACCGCAAGGTTAAGAAGCGGAGCTTCCGCGCCCTCTGGATCCAGCGCATCAACGCCGCGGTCCGCGCGGAAGGCCTGACCTACGGGCAGTTCATCCACGCCCTGAAGCTCGCGAACATCGACCTCGACCGGAAGGTCCTGGCCGACATTGCGATGCACGAAGGCGAAACGTTCAGCGCCATCATCGCCCAGGCGAAGAAGGCGCTCGAGGGCAGCCAGGCCGCAGCCTGAGCCTGAAGCGCTTAAAGAAAATGAGAGGGCGTCGGAACAACGGTTCCGCGCCCTTTTTTTGAACCTTAGGCAACCGAATGTCTGCTTTAGGGGAAAACGGACATTAACGAATCCACCCTATTCCTGCCCAGATGCGAGCATCCCCAGCATCGGAAGCTACTGTCATGGGTTCGAGCGCGACGTCCGTCCTGCGTTACCCTCGCACGATACTTCTAGCGGGAGGGACAGGCCTCCTTTTTTTCGGCACTCTTGCGCTCTTCTCTGCCCTGCATCCCGACACCATTTCAGGCTGCGTTGGCCGCCCGGTAGCTACGGTTGAGGCGCTTCTGGTGGTCGGGACATTCGTGGCGTTCACACTCCTGGGCGCATACTTGGCAGCGTCGTTTTTCATGGAGCGTCACGAGCTCTCGCAAGACGGCCTCGCCTCCCGCAACGTGTTCGGGCTTTGGAAGACGATCGCCTGGCGTGATCTTCAATCGGTGAAATACTGCCAATACCCAAAAGCGTGGTTTCGGCTTGAAGCCCGGTCCGGAAGCGTGATCCGGGTATCGTTCGGACTCCACGGACTGCGCGACTTCGCTCAATTGGTGCTGGAGCGAGCGCCAAATGCCGCGATGGATGTTGCGACTCTGGCTGTCTTTCGCGCCGTGGCCTTGGGCCATGCTCCACCGTTGCGACTGGCCTAGGCACTTTCTGAGCCGTCACCCCGACGGGACGAATTGGGGAAGGGCGTCAGGTCAACCCGGCGACGCTAGTGTCCGTTTTGGGTCGAAAGCCGATATTAGTTCTCAGGATCGAGTTTTGACCATCGTACCAACAACGAGCCGCGGGCGAGCTTCGTCGTCAATCGCCACGAAGGTGAACAGGCCTTCGGTGACCTTGATCCGGATCGCTCCGCTGTCGCGCCAGGCCATCACCTCGATCCGGACCTTCATCGAGGTCCGGCCGACGCCTTCGATCTCGGCGTAGACGGAGATCAGATCGCGCAGGTGGATGGGCGCAATGAACTCCATCCGATCGATTGCGATTGTCGCAACCGGACCGCCGGAATGGAGCCGAGCGATGATGCCGCCCGCCTTGTCCATCTGGCTCAAGACCCAGCCGCCGAAGATGTGGCCATTCGCGTTGATGTCGCCAGGACCGGGCATCAGGCGAAGAATGGGTTCGCGGCGGACCTCGGCCATGGGCGACCTCTCTCTGAGCGGCTTCAAGAGGGCCTAGCTCGCCCGCAATCCGTGAACTTGCAATCGGGTCGAGAACCGAAATTCGCCGAATGTCCGTTTCGGGTCGAAAGCAGGCACTTCCAGGCATTTCGATCAGACGTGTCGTCAATCAGGAAAGGCGCGTCGCCTTTCGTCAAACCCTTCGCCTTGGAATCAACTAGCGTCGCCCGCACCGACGCGGGGGAGAGAGGGTGGAGAATCTGGTCGCGATCATGGAGGCGTTAGGAACCCGCCTCGATCAGCTGCATCTGACATTACACGCGAGTCATCCAGAAGGCGACCGGGTTCGAGAAGCGAAAGAGCTGGCGATCAGGGCGATTGTACTGGCTCGGCAAATTCAGAACGCAAAACATCCGCAGGGACCAGGCCTTAGCTCTGCTGTCCTGTCAGGTCGAAAGCAAACCTCGACAGTAATGTCCGCAATGGGTGGAAAGCGAACATTAGCATCTACCGCTAACAAACTCGCGTCCAGGTCTGCGACTTGCATCCGATGTTTCCGATTAGGCAGCCCCGAGCGACCACCACGTTCTGATCCTTAACGGTGCCGGTCCGGTGAAGACCTTGTTGAGATCGGGGACGAAAACCCTCCCCTTCCAAACTTTCGGACTCACCTCGCGGAACTCTCGGAAAAGCTCGGTGCCGACGAGGTTGCGGGTGCCGCCGCGTGCTGAATCGGCCTTGGCTTTATCATTTGCCCACACCACCGTCCCGCAGCGGCTCTTGCCGCACGTATGGATGCGCACGTGGACGCTATTCGAAGGATTCAAGGGCGAGCTGACGCTTTTGTCGCGGGCGGATTCGGTTGCAGCGAGTACAGCTGCCCAGATATCGGTGAGGAGCCGATCGTTTCTGGCGAGCAGCTGCTGACGATCTTCAGGTGCCGTCGAAAGAGCAATGCGGTTGTCCGTATAATCGACAAGCAGATCGGCGGCCCCCCGCGCCCTTGCGCATCAACTCCGGCGAGCGGGACTAAGTGACGCGCGGCCTAACCCTTTTTTATGGGCGCACCGATCGCACTATTGTTGTCAGCAGTTGTACACGCCGGCCGCGCAGCGCCGTGTCGTCCGCCGTGCGACGCCCGCCACGCTGACCGGCGTCAAAGGACGCCCAACCCTCGCTTCGGCAGAGGGAACGGCGCTGAACTCCGCCGTGTTTGCGCTTTCGATTACCGTTTGTGGATCGACGAGGCTGACAAGTCCGGCCAGCAAGACGATCTTCAGTGTACCGCTCGCGGTCATTCGGCTTCTCCAGTCCTGTAATTTTCGGGCAGGTCGCTCGTTTCCTTGAGGGCCTTGAGATCCTTCACATCCAACTGCTTGGCGCCTGGCGGCGGCTTGAAGGTGAAGTCGGCTCCCGCAACGCCGGTGCCACTCTTCCAGTCCCGAATTTCCATTGTGAATTGCGGGGCCTGGTCTACGCCCTTGCTGGTGATCACATAGCGGCAGGGGTATGGTTCCTTGCCCTGCGCGATCCAGATCTGCCAGTCGGTATCCTTGGCGCGGAAGGCGAGATGATCGCACTCCTTCCCACCGATTATGCCGCTGCCGAGATCCTTGATGTCCGTAACGTCGGTCATCAGCGTGTCGTAGACATTCGATTGCAGCAGATCGGCACCCGGGAGCTGCCGGTGGAACTTGTCCCTCAACTGGTCGATCACGGTATCGATCGTGCCGGGCGCCTCGGTCTGGATGTAGGCATTCTGGCCAGTGCCCAGGAACGACAAGGTTTTCCCGTCAAAGACCATCACCGTATCCGAGAACCCAGACTTGCGAGTGGTGCGGATCTTGTCCGGGCGTTCGAGGACAGCAGTTCCCGAGGTCGCGAGCTGGAGCTTCTGCTTCTCCTTGGTGACCACCTCGAATACCGTGTCGTAGCTCAGCGATATGGCCTTCTGGGCGGCGAGATAGTCCGACATGGCCTTCACCAGGGCTTTCGCGTTCTGCGCGCTCTGGTCCTGCGTATTGGATTCCTGCTCGGTCGCGGCCGGTGCAGTCGCGGCTGGCTCAACCGTATTTTGCTCGGCCGCATTATTCTCGGCCGGCTTCGAGCACGACGTGAGCCCAAGCCCCATGATCAAGGCCAATGCCGCAGCCGAAAGAAGAGGCCCTCGAATTTTATGCAGGTCTTTGCGGCTCATTCGAATTCCCCTTCGCCGTTGGAGCTCCGCACGTCCGCGCGATGACATCGCAACAACAGCTATCGAAGGGTGGAGCAATGGGGCGAATCCCGGATGCGGAAGCGGGTTATCCCCCGCAGCGAGTGGCGGGTCGTCGCAATGTCTTCTCGTGAGACTTAGGATAGGGCGGCAATTTGGCGGCCACTGGCTGTAACCAGGTGTCCGCTTCCTTATAGCCGAAATGGGTCGAAAGCGGACACTGTGTCAGTCGAGCAGCTCGTACGCGGGCAGGGTGAGGAACTCGGTGAAGTCGCCTGAGACGACCATTTCGCGGAACAGCTCGGACGCGTCAGCGATGTTCGGGACTTCCTGGAGCAGGCCGATCTCTTCCTCGTAGAGCGCGTCGAACAGCTCGCGAGTGAAGGCGCGGCCGTCATCGAGCGGTGCTTCGAAGTGCAGCCACTGCCAGAGCTGGGCACGACTGATCTCCGCCGTCGCCGCATCCTCCATCAGATTGTAGAGGGGCACCGCGCCTTTCCCGCCGAGCCAGGCGGCGAGATATTGGACACCGACGCGGATGTTCTCGCGGGCGCCGGCTTCAGTGCGCGGACCCTTGTGCAGCTCCAGCATCTCGTCGCGGCCCGGCACGCGATCCGGCCTCTTCGATAGCTGGTTGGGCCCCTGCATCGCCTCGAACGCCTCCAGCGCGATCGGTACCAGCGCCGGGTGAGCGACCCAGGTTCCGTCATGGCCGTTGGTCACTTCGCGCAGCTTGTCGGCGCGGACCTTGTCCATCGCGGCGCGGTTCGCCTCCTCATCGCCCTTGACCGGGATGAAGGCCGACATTCCGCCCATGGCGAAGGCGCCGCGGCGGTGGCAGGTGTCGATCAGCCGTAGCGAGTAGGCGGCGAGGAACGCCTTATCCATGGTCATCGCCGACCGGTCTGGAGTTAGCCGATCGGCGCTTCGGCCGAGCCGCTTGATCGTGGAGAAGATATAGTCCCAGCGGCCGCAGTTCAGGCCGACGATATTCTCTTTGAGCGCGTAGAGGATCTCGTCCATCTCGAACGCCGCCGGGATGGTCTCGATCAGGATCGTCGCCTTGATCGTTCCGCGCTCGAGCCGAAGCCGGTTCTCTGTCAGCGCGAAGACGTCGCTCCACAGCGCGGCCTCCTCCATGCTTTCGAGCTTGGGAATGTAGAGATAGGGGCCGGAGCCCCTGGCCAGCGCCGCCCGCGCATTGTGCCAGACGTAGAGAGCGAAATCGAAGAAGGCGCCCGCGACCGGGTCGCCGTCGACCGTCACATGGTCCTCGGGCAGATGCAGCCCGCGCGGACGGACCATCAGCACCGCGGGATCGTCGCCCACGTCGTAATGCTTGTCGCTGTCGGGGTCGCGATAGTGGAGGCGGCCGAGCCAATAGGCCTTGAGGTTGGCCTGCCCCTGGACCAGCTCGTCCCAGGTCGGCGAGGTGGCGTCCTCGAAGTCGGCCATGAACGTGCGCGCGCCGGAATTGAGCGCGTTGATCAGCATCTTGGCGTTGGTCGGCCCGGTGATCTCGACACGGCGGTCCTGCAGGTCGGCGGGGATCGATTCCGACCGTCCAGTCCGCCTCGCGGATGTCGCGCGTGTCCTCGCGGAAGTCGGGAAGATCGCCCGCGTCGAACCTCTTTTGCCGGTCAAGCCTCCTGTCGAGAAGCGCGCGCCGCCGACCATCGAATCGCTCGTGCAGTTCGGCAACGAGGTCGAGCGCATCCGGGGTCAGGACAGCACCCGCCCCGGGCACTCGGCTGGCCTCGGCCACGATGCGCGGCCGGTCGATCACTGAGTTCATGCGCGAGTCGGCTCCACGCAGATCGAATAGCGCGTCGTCGCCCCGCAATGATCCCGAAAAGTGAGCCGCTGCCATTCCATGCGCGCCTTCAATTCGTCCTCATAGGGTCCGTGGACGAGCTCGGTCCCGGGCTGAATGTCCTTGAACTGGCAGTCGTTATACTCGCCGCCAATCACCCAATATCTTTGCGACATCCTGTATCTCCCTACTCGGCCGCGACGAACTGAGCGGCTTCGGTGGATTCCTTGAGAGCGACCGTGGAGGACTGGCCGCCCGATATGGCGGTAGCGACCGCATCGAAATAGCCGGTGCCGACCTCGCGCTGGTGGCGGGTCGCGGTGTAGCCCTTGGCCTCGCTGGCGAATTCCGCCTGCTGAAGCTCCGAATAGGCCGCCATGGCGCGATCGCGGTAGCCGCTCGCCAGCTCGAACATGCCGTGGTTGAGGCTGTGGAAGCCGGCCAAGGTGACGAACTGGAACTTGTAGCCCATCGCTCCCAGCTCGCGCTGGAAGTTGGCGATAGTCTGCTCGTCGAGCTTGGCCCGCCAGTTGAAGCTGGGCGAGCAATTGTAGGCGAGCAGCTTGCCCGGGAAGCGCGCGTGGATGCCTTCCGCGAAGATCCGCGCCTCGTCGAGGTTCGGGTGGCTCGTCTCGAACCAGAGCAAATCGGCATGCGCCGCGAAGGCGAGCCCGCGCGAAATGCAATGGTCGAGGCCGGTGCCGTCCTTGAGGCGGAAGAAGCCCTCGGGCGTCCGCTCCCCCGTCAGGAAAGGCTGGTCGCGCTCATCGACGTCGGACGTGATCAGCTTCGCGCTTTCCGCGTCCGTGCGGGCGACGAGCAGAGTCGGCACACCGCAAATGTCGGCTGCTAGCCGCGCAGCGTCGAGGTTGCGGACAGCCGCCTGGGTTGGAATCAGAACCTTGCCGCCGAGGTGGCCGCACTTCTTCTCGGACGCAAGCTGGTCTTCGAAATGAACGCCGCCGACGCCCGCTTCGATATAGGCCTTCATGATCTCGAAGCAGTTGAGGGGGCCCCCAAAGCCCGCCTCCGCGTCGGCGACGATCGGCGCGAACCAGTCGCGCTTGGCTCCGCCCTCGCTGTGTTCGACCTGGTCGGCGCGCTGCAGCGCGCGGTTGATTCGCTTGGCCAGCTCGGGACCCGTGTTCGCAGGATAGAGCGACTGGTCGGGATACATGGAGCAGGCGGTGTTGGCGTCGGCCGCAGCCTGCCAGCCGGACAGATAAATCGCCTTCAGGCCCGCGCGGACCATCTGCATCGCCTGATTGCCCGTTACGGCGCCGAGCGCGCGGACCGGCTCGTCTTGCTGCAGAAGCTCCCACAGCCGAAACGCGCCGCGCCGGGCGAGCGTGTGCTCGATCGGCAGCGAGCCGCGGAGGCGCAACACGTCTTCGACGCTATACGGACGCTCGATCCCGTCGAAGCGGCCGGGAGGAGCGGAAACCACGACACCAAAGTCAGTCATTGCGAATCCCCTGTGATCTGGACGAAGGGAAACACGGCATCGTGGTAAATGATGCACAGATAAGGGCTAAGGTGACAGAACTAGACTTGTGTACTTTGTAAATTCGTTCACAATCTGACCATGGTTGCACAGCGGAAGCTGTTCCTGGGGGCAAGGCTGCGAAGGCTTCGGCGCGACCGGGGCCTCAACCAGGCGGCCATGGCCGACGAGATCGGCATCTCTGCCTCCTACCTCAACCATCTCGAGCGGAACCAAAGGCCGGTGACCGCCGGCATCCTCCTTCGGCTTGCCGAAGCCTTCGACATCGACATGAAGGCGTTCGCGTCGGAAGGCGGCGATACGGCCGGCGCCGACCAGCTCGCCGAGATTTTCTCCGACGCGATGCTCGCCGACCTCGGGATCGGGCGTGCCGAACTGATCGAACTCGCCGACAACGCGCCGGCGGTCTCGGAGGGCGTCGTCCGCCTCTACACCGCTCTGCGCGAGCTTCAGCGGCGCCCCCTCGGCGCGGCGGACGAGGAGTCCGGTGTCGACCCGCGCACCTTGATTACTCCGGAAACCTGGGTCCGTGACTACATCCAGGCGCAGCGCAACCATTATCCGGAGCTGGAGGAGCGCTGCGAAACGCTGGGTGAGGCGCTGAACGACCCGCTTTCGGTGTCCGAAGCGCTCCGGCGCCGTCTCAAGGATGCGTTCGGGGTCGAGGCCCAGGTCGTTTCGCCCGAGCTGCTTGAGAATTTCAGCCAGCATTACGATGCGCAACGGCGGACATTCATGATCTCGGCGCTGCTCCGGGCCGAGAATCGCACGTTCGGCCTCGCTTATCAGCTTGCTCTGCTGGAACTCGCGCCGCTGCTTCAGCACATGTCGGACGTGGCCCGACCGCCCGACGCAGGAACCCGCGCACTGCTTCACATGAGCTTCGCCAATTATGCGGCCGGCGCGATCATGATGCCCTACGGCCGCTTCCTGCGGGCCGCCGAGGAGCATCGCTACGCGATGGACCGCCTGTGCGGACAGTTCGGCGCCAACGTCGAGCAGATCGCGCACCGGATGACGACGCTGGGCCGCTCCGGCGCGCGCGGCGTTCCCTTCTTCATGCTTCGAGTCGACCCAGCCGGGAACATCTCGAAGCGCTATGCGGGTGAGAACTTCCCCTTCTCCCACTTCGGTGGGACCTGCCCGCGCTGGCACCTCCACGCGGCGTTCCAGACGCCCGGCCAGACCATCCGCCAGCTGATCGAGACTCCCGACGGCCAGCGCTTCTTCACGATCAGCCGTACGATCGAGCGCCCGATCCGGCCCGAGCTTCGCGACGATGCCCTGCTTGCCATCGGCCTCGGCTGCGACGTCCGCTACGCGCCGCGCATCGCCTACGCCGACGGTCTGGATCTCGCGAACACGCCGGCAACGCCCGTTGGTCCCGCTTGCTCGGTCTGTCCGAGGATGGAGTGCGCCTATCGCGCGATGCCGCCGGCCGGGCGGATGCTCGCGGTCCACGAGAACAGGAAGACGATCTCGCCTTTCCCGTTCCTGCCCGGCTAGGGCGCGACCGGCTCCCGTTCCAGCCTGACCCGATCCCAGTCGGCAAGGTCGGCCGCTGCATCGTAAGTCGACTGGAGGAAACCGGCCAACAGTGCATCCGGGTCCGCAGCGGAGCGCACTTCCTCGTACGGCAGGATGAATTCCTGCCAGTCTCCGTTCCAGCCGCCCGCGGAGACAGGATGGTCCCGGAAACCGGCGGGCTCTGGATAGGCATAGCTGTAGAAGAAGGCGTCGGCTTGCGTGACCCCGCCCGCCCAGAAACCCGCGCTGGACACTTCCTGGCTGTAAGCTTCGCGAGTGATCCGGTCGGGAAGCCCAGGAACTCCGCCAGGATGCTTCGGCGCAGTCCGGCCGGAAAAGCGCGTTACCGCAAGATCGAAGCTGCCCCACCAGAAGTGCAGCGGGCTCGACTTGCCGGTGAAACCCGCGCGGAAGCGCTCGAACACCGGGAGCATGGCCGCCATCGCCTCGCGGAATCGCGTCGCGGAATCGGCGTCGTACGACCGCTTCACCATGTCCTGACCAAAGGGTACCGGATCGGCAACTTCGTTCGGCACGCCGTGGAAATCCGAGGGAAGCCCGAGCTTTCCAAGCATGACGACCAGAGCCGAATGCAAGGCCGCGATGGTTCCGGCATCCAGCGAGAGTTCCTCACGCTCCTCCGCGCTCGTCGTCAGCACGATTGCATGCCGGCACAGGTCGAGCGCCAGCGTGAAGGTTCGTCCGTCGCCGGCCGCCGTTGGCAATGTCGCAAGGCCCCGCGCGTTCGGCTGAAGTGCGACGTGCCAGCCATGGTTGGTCCAGGGCGCGTGGCGGACGCGGATCTTGCCGAGCATCTGCGAGGCGAGATGGATGACCGCGAGCGTTTCATTGATCTCGCGCGGAGTCGAGCTTCGGCCAGCTGCTCATAGCGGCCCTGTAGCACGCGCCTTTGCATTTTGCGCTGCGGTGCAGCTAAGGCCGCGCCATGGCGTCAGACACTGACCTCCTCGATCAAATCCGCAGCGCGCCCGACCTCGGTGCGCTCGATCAGCTGCGCGTCGCGGTGCTCGGCAAGTCCGGCAGCATCACTGCCCGCCTGAAATCGCTCGGCTCGATGGATCCGGACGCGCGGGCCGCTGAGGCCCCGAAAATCCATGCTCTACGCGAACAGGTCACGGCCGCGATCGCCGACCGCAAGGCGGCGCTCGAGAACGCCGAGCTCGACCGGAAGCTCGCGACCGAGACGACCGACCTGTCGCTTCCCACCCCGGAGCAGCCGCAAGGTACCGTGCATCCAGTCAGCCAGGTGATGGACGAACTGGCCGAAATCTTCGCCGACCTGGGTTTCGCCGTCGCCGAGGGGCCGGAGATCGAGGACCAGTGGCATAATTTCACAGCGCTCAACATGCCGGAATTCCATCCGGCGCGGGCGATGCAGGATACTTTCTATCTTGAACGGCATGAGGGCGAGAAGGAGGCGAAGGTCCTGCGCACCCACACATCGCCGGTGCAGATCCGCGCAATGCAGGCGCAGGGCGCGCCGCTTTATGTGATTGCCCCGGGCCGGGTGTACCGCTCGGACAGCGATGCGACCCACACGCCCATGTTCCACCAGGTGGAGGGGCTCGTCATCGACCGCGCCATCCACATGGGACATCTCAAGTGGACGCTGGAGACCTTCCTCAAGGCCTTCTTCGAGCGCGACGACGTCGTCTTGCGAATGCGCCCATCCTATTTCCCGTTCACCGAGCCGTCGGCCGAAGTCGACGTCGGCTACACGCTGGACAAGGGCAAGCGCGTCATCGGCGGCAGTGACGGCTTCATGGAAGTGCTCGGGTCCGGAATGGTCCACCCGAGCGTAATCGCCAATTGCGGGCTCGACCCTGACGAATGGCAAGGCTTCGCATTCGGTTGCGGCATCGATCGCCTGGCGATGCTCAAATACGGGATGGACGATCTCCGCGCCTTCTTCGACGGCGATATCCGCTGGCTGAAACATTACGGCTTCCGAGCGCTCGACGTGCCCACGCTCAGCGGAGGAGTGGGCGCATGAAGTTTTCGCTGAGTTGGCTCAAGCAGCACCTGGATACGGATGCCGATGCGGCGACCATCGCCGAAAAGCTGACCGCGATCGGCCTTGAGGTCGAAGGCGTAGAAAACCCGGCCGAAGCGCTGGCGCCATTCCGTGTGGCCAAAGTGCTCACCGCCGAGAAGCATCCGCAGGCCGACAAGCTGCAGGTGCTGACCGTCGATGCGGGCGAAGGCGCGGTGCAGGTCGTGTGCGGCGCGCCCAACGCGCGCGCCGGAATGCTCGGCGTATTCGGGCCTCCGGGCGCCTACGTTCCCGGTTCCGACCTGACGCTGAAGGTCGCGGCAATCCGCGGCATCGAGAGCCGCGGAATGATGTGTTCGGTCCGCGAGCTGCAGATCGGCGAAGAGCATGACGGTATCATCGAGCTCGCCGGAGACGCGCCCGTCGGCGCGGCATTTGCGGAATATGCGGGCCTCAACGATCCCGTCTTCGATGTGAACGTCACGCCGAACCGCCAGGATTGCATGGGCGTGCGAGGAATCGCCCGCGACCTCGCCGCCGCAGGCGTCGGAACGCTGAAGCCGCTCGGGATCCCGCAGGTCGAGGGCAGCTTCAAGTCGCCGATCGACATCCGCATAGAGGACGAGGGCGGCTGCCCTGCTTTCTTCGGACGAGCGATCCGGGGCATCCGCAACGGGCCCAGCCCCGAGTGGCTTCAGCGCCGCCTGAAGAGCGCCGGGCAGCGCCCAATCTCGGCGGTCGTCGACCTCACCAACTATCTAATGCTCGACCTCGGCCGCCCGGCGCACGCCTATGACATCGCCAAGCTGGACGGAGCGCTGATCGCGCGTGCGGCTCGCGACGGCGAGAAGGTGCTCGCGCTCAACGAGAAGGAATATGTGCTCGATCCGTCGATGACGGTGATCGCCGACGAGCGGCAGGTCCACGACATCGGCGGGATCATGGGAGGCGAGGATTCGGGCGTTACCGAGGTCACGACCGACGTGATGCTGGAGATCGCTTACTTCACACCGGACCGGATCGCGCGGACCGGGCAGAAGCTGAGCGCTGACCAGCGATGCGCGCACGCGCTTCGAACGCGGCGTCGATCCGGCGTTCCTCGGCAACGGTCTCGACATCCTCACCGGCCTGATCCTCGACATTTGCGGCGGCGAGGCTTCGAACGCGATCCACGCCGGCACTCCTCCGATCGAGGACCGCACCGTCCGCTTCGATGCTGATCGCGCATTCGCGCTCGGCGGCGTCGAAGTGCCCGAAGACCGCCAGCGTGCGATCCTCGAATCCCTGGGGTTCGAGTTCGCCGACGCGACAAACGTCCGTGTCCCAACGTGGCGGCGTGACGTCGTCGGCACCGCGGACCTGGTCGAGGAAGTTGCGCGGATCACCGGCTACGATCACGTCGTCTCCACGCCTTTGCCCCGCACCGCAGGCGTGGCCAGGCCGACCGCCACGCGTTCGCAGCTAATCGAGCGCCAGGTCCGCCGCACCGCCGCTGCGCGCGGCCTCGACGAAGCCGTAACTTGGAGCTTCATCTCCGAAAGTGAGGCCGAGGCCTTCGGTGGCGGGCCGTGGCGGCTCGCAAACCCGATCAGCGAAGATATGAAGGTGATGCGGCCCTCGCTTCTGCCGGGGCTGATCGCGGCCGCTCGCCGGAACCTCGACCGCGGAGCGCCGTCCGTGCGCCTGTTCGAGATCGGCCGACGCTATCTCGAAGACAGCGAGCGACCGACGGCGACGCTGCTCCTTGCCGGCGACAAGCAGCCGCGCGGCTGGCAGTCCGGCAAGGCAAAGACCTTCGACGCCTTCGACGCGAAGGCCGAGGCGATCGCGCTTCTGGAAGCGGCCGGAGCGCCGGTCGCGAACTTGCAGCTCTATCCGGATGCAGGCTCCACCTGGCATCCGGGCCGATCGGCAACGCTGCGTTTGGGCCCGAAGACGATTGTCGCAGCCTTCGGCGAGTTGCACCCGCGGCTCGAGAAGCGGCTCGACGCTCCGGAACGCGCCGTTGCCGCCGAAGTCTATCTCGACGCCATTCCAGCCCCGCGCTCCAGCGGACATGCCCGCGCGAACTATACGCCACCGGCGCTCCAGCCCGTGACGCGGGACTTCGCCTTCATCGTCCCGTCAGACGTGCCGGCCGACAATCTCGTCCGGGCCATCCGAAGTGCCGACAAGCAAGCGATCATCGCCGCACGCCTGTTCGATCGCTTCGAAGCGCCGGACGGCCTCAGCCTCGCTGCGGAGGTCACTCTGCAGCCGGGCGAAAAGAGCTTCACCGAGACAGAGCTCGCCGAGATCTCGAAGAGGATCGTTGCTGCCGCCGAGAAGCTAGGCGCGAAGCTCCGGAGCTAGCTCCAGCGCATTGATCCCGGCGTGGACGCGCGCCTCGATTTCTTCACGCTTCAGCCCAGGCGGAATCGGCTCGCCGATCAGAAAGTGAACGGTTCCGCTGCCTTTCGGCAAATTGGGGCCCCAGAACCGCCCGCTGTCCATTGCAACCGGCACCACGGGCAGGCCAAGGGCCTTGTAGAGCCCGGCGAACCCGGCCTGCAGCGGCGGCGTCTCACCGGGCCTGACCCGCGTGCCCTCCGGATAGATGAGGACCGGTCGTCCTGTAGCAACGGCTTCTTTGGCCCCTGCGAGCATTTCACGAAGCGCCTTGGCGCCGGACTTGCGGTCGACCGGAATGACGCCATAGCGGCGCGTAGCCCAGCCGAAGGCCGGCATCCAACTCAGCTCGCGCTTGATCACCACGATCGGCGTTCGGGCGATACGCATCATCTCCAGCGTTTCGAACATCGACTGATGCTTGACGGCAATCAGGTAGCTGCCGCGCGGGATTTTGCCCTCGACAGCTACGCGCGTTCCCAGAAGCCGGACGAATGCGTGATGGAAGTCGGTCCAGGCATGGACGACCGATCGCACCGGCTTCGATCCGAACAGGCTCGCAACGAAGCACCCCACCACAAACACAAAAGTCGCCGGATAAAAGACCAGCGCGTAGACGCCCGAGCGGAGCGCAGCCATCAGACGTCGAGCCAGACGGCCGCGCGGCGAAGCAGATATTTGTTGTATTCGGAGAACAGCGTCATGAAGCCGGGCTCCGTCCGCACCGCGTCGTGCACGATCTCATATTTGCCGCCTATCGCTCTGTCGAACTCATAGGCGGCCCGTCGCATATGCCAGTCGTTGGTGATCAGCCGCACGGATTTGTACCTGTGCCGCGCCAACCAGCGCTGAGCCTCTTCTGCATTGGAGCGGGTGTCGACGGATTCGCTGCCAAGATCGACGCAACAGCGCACCAGCCGTCCCTTGGCATCGAACCTGTCGATCAAGTCCTTCTTGGTGACCAAAGGATCGGCCCCGGCGATCAACATCCGCTTGGCATTGCCGCTTTCAAGCACCTTCATCGCATGTTCGATCCGACCGGAGCCGCCGGTGATCACCACGGCCGCATCCGTTCGCACCTCCGCCTTCGCCGGCCGGCCCAGGGTCACGCCGAAAAGGATGAAACCAAGCGCGTAGAGGAGGATCAGGAAGGAGAAGAAGCGGGCGATCATACAACCTTGTGCAATGCACTGAGCACGGCGAAGCGTGCAACAAGCGTCGCAAGCACGACCGCGGCGACCGGCAACAAGGCGAGCAGGATGAAATCCGTGCCGCGCAGAGGCGGGCCACCGGCCAGTTCGCTCGCCATTGCCAGACCACCCACGCCGATGAGGAGCAGAGCCGCAGCGGCAAGCGCTCCTCCGACGAGCGCGCCCACCATCGCATCGAGTGCGATCTTGCGCTGGAACAGCAAGGCGATCTGCTCGTCCGTGGCACCGATGCCGTGCATGACCTCGATCGTCGATCGGTGGGTATCGAGCGCCCCCCTCGCTGCGAGGACGACCGCGGCCGAGGTCGCTGCGGCCATCAATAGAACGAGCGCAACGGCCAGCCAGCGCAGGGCGCGTAGCGATACGAGCAGGGGCTGGACCGTCGCCCGCTCCGCGATGAACCGAGCCCCGGGCATTCCGCGGCTGAGCAGTCCGCCAAGACGGCCGGAATCAGCATCCGGCGCCAGCTCCAGGTGGATGAGCGCCGGGACGGGCAGGTCGTCGCCCAGACCGCCGGGCCCGAGCCATTTCTCCAGCGTCGCGCGCATCTCGCTTTCGGGAACCGCCTCTGCACTGGTCACGCCCGGCATCGATCGCGAAGTGCGCAGCGCGGCCTCCAGGTTTCCTGCGCCTCCATCAGGCAACTGGAGTACGTAGCGGTGCTCTACTGCGCCGGCGACCACGCCTGCGGCATTGGCCAACGCCAGGCCCGCCGCCGCGACGATCATCATCGCGAAGGTCATGATCGCGATCACATAGGGCGTTGGTCCGCGCAGCGTCCCGCCCGGAAGCAGGCGCCGCTCGGCCTCCGTGCCCGCAAGGAAAAGCGCGTTCATCGCACCTGCGCCGTCCCAAGCGGCGGATTGCGCAGGCTTCCCGTCGGATCCGTCAGCGAGCCCTTCTCCAGCCGGATCAGCTGCGCTCCCGGCGTACGGGCGATCAGCCCAACGTCGTGGGTCGCGACCACAATGGTCGTGCCGAGCCGGTTCAGCGCCGTGAACAGGTGGAGAAGACGCGCCGCCATTTCGGCATCGACGTTTCCGGTCGGCTCGTCGGCGACAAGCAGCTCAGGCTGGCTGATCACCGCCCTCGCAATCGCTACGCGCTGCTGTTCGCCGCCCGACAAGGTGGGAGGGCGCGCGCTCGCCCGGTCGGCGAGCCCGACCCAGGCAAGCATTTCCCGCACGGGTCCCTCAAGCTCGGCATCGCTCTTCCCCGTAATCCGCAAAGGCAGCGCGACATTGTCGAACGCCGAAAGATGGCGGATCAGGCGGAAGTCCTGGAAGACGACGCCGATCCTGCGTCGATAATCGGGAAGGACGTCGCGCGAAGCGTCGGTCAGGTCCTGCCCGAACAGCTGGATCCGACCTCGGGTCGGTCGGCGAGCGAGGTACAGAAGCTGCAGAAGTGACGTCTTGCCTGCTCCGGACGGGCCGGTCAGGAAATAGAAGCCGCCCTTTGCGAGCCGGAAATCGAGGTCGCGAAGGACCTCGGCACCCGTGCCGTAACGCAAACCAACGCTGTCGAATTCGACGATAGCCGACAGAGGCCCGCCCCTCCTTGTCCGGCAGCTTCTTGCATGCGCTCGCCGCCTTGCCAATGGTCGCGCATTCCTGTTTACCCTTTGAAAACGACGGAAGAGCGTTGCAAATGATCCTGACCTGCCCCTCTTGCGGGACACAATATGTCGTGAAGGACGGGGCCATCCCGCCGTCCGGGCGTCAGGTCCGATGCAAGGCCTGCCAGCACAGCTGGCGCGAATTCCCGCCGGCAGAAGAACAGGTGCAGGAACTGGCCGCTGAAGGTTCACCCGCGGAAGCCGTCGAAGCGCAGCCTGCAGCCGAACCGATCGAGGATCTGCCGGAAGAGTTCGCCGCGCCCAACGAGCCAGCTGACGAATATGCGGATGAGCTGCCTGAGGAGGTGGAGCCGACGACCGCCTATGAGCGCGATGAGCCGCTCGACGGGGAGCCGAGCCAGTCCCCGATCCCGCCCGAAGCGGACGTGGTCGGACTTGCGGAGGCGGCGCCGTCGCACCGTCTCGAGTGGGTCGAGGAGGACGACGATTTCAGCCCGTTCGCGCCTCGTGAACCGGAAGAGACCAGGTCCCGGAGCGGAATCATCCTCGCGGCCGTCGTCGTGCTTGTCATTGCCGCGATCGTCGCGGGCCTCTGGTTCCTGGCGCCGGTCGAGTGGCGTCAACGCCTGGGGATCGCCGAAGCGGGCGAGACCCCGCTGCAGCTGATGATGACTCACAGCGACCGCACGCAGCTGGCCAGCGGCAACGAGTTTCTCAACATCAGCGGGCGGATCATCAACCCGACCGATGAGCAGCAGAAGGTGCCGCCGATCCATGCGCAGCTTCACGATGGATCCGGAAAGGTCGTCTACAAATGGACGATCCCGCCGCCGATGAAGACGATTCCGCCGGGCGGAAGCGCAAGCTTCAACAGTGCGGAGCTGAACATCCCGCCGGCCGCGCAGGAACTCACCGTCACGCTGGGCGAGCCGAAGGCCTGACGCTTCAGTAGAATTCGATCAGTGACGCGCGGCGGAGCGCGCCGTCCCGCTCACGCACATACGTTTGACGGCTTAGGCTCGCCTCGAAGCGCCTTTGCTCCTGGAAGCGGATTTCGGTGCCCCGGACGATCCGCACCATCGCCAAAGCGGGTTGCGCGGCCGACACGCGCGTTGTCTCGGCTGGTGCTCCAGCGAGCGCAACAGCGAGGAAAAGCGGCAGCATTCTGCATTGCTAAACGCAGGACCGCCTCATGGTAAACAGTCACTTAAGAATTCGTCCCGCCGCGGGACGGAACGCCGCCGTTGCACCGCCTCGAATGACTTGCTAGAGGCGCGCGCCTACCGGGAGAGCGGTCGCCGACCGCCTCCCCATCTTCATGACGTGCGGTCGTGGCGGAACTGGTAGACGCGCAGCGTTGAGGTCGCTGTGGCCGAAAGGCCGTGGAAGTTCGAGTCTTCTCGACCGCACCATTTGAAATCCCGAAAAGTCGCGGCACCTCGCAACCGTTCTGTTTTTGCGAATCAATAGCGAAGAGCGAGGGAAGTCGCCCGAGACGACTTCCCTTAGTCGGCGGAGGCGATCTGGGGAATTGAAGTGACGGGAATCGCTCCCAACCGGGCCGTTGACCGGTCTTCGTTGACCTCCGCCTTCGCGTTCAGATTCGGCAGGATCTTGGCAGCGATGGCGGACCCCTCCGCCACTCGGATGCTGTAACGGCCGTAAGCGGCCCGCTCGAACAGGAAGTAACCGTCATAGTCGGTCTGGGTGGTCGCCACGACCCTGCCGGCTTCGTCGATGAGTTCGAGCGTCAGGCCTTCGAACCCGATCCCGCCGCTTTTCACCACGGCGCCCTCGATCTCCCCGCCGCCGACCAGGGCGATTTCCACCTCTGCAGGCACGCCAGGCCGCGGAACGACGACCTGAAGCGCCTTCCTGGGCACCAGATTGGGGTCGTTGAGGCTGCCTGCGTCGATTCCGACCGCCACAGGCGTGAACGTCGCGAGCCCTCCGACCAACACGGTTCCCCGGTCGTCGGTCGGCTTCGCTGAGACCCGGGTGCCGGTCGTGACGAGGGTGCCCTTTTCGAAGGGCTCCGTCGGATCGCGGACACCATTGTCGTTGCGATCGCGATAGACCCGCGCCCGCACTGCGCCCGCAGCCGCAAGCGGTTGACGCGACAGGCTCAATCCTGCTCCTGGGTCTAGCGAGAAGTTCAGGTTGAATCCGACCGCGACCGAGCCGTCGGTCGCAGCCTCACCGGTGACGGACAGCGCCATCGTGTCGATTCGCCGGACGTGCGAGATCCGCGCGCGAGCGCGCTTCGCGCCTGCCTCGTAAGCAATGGCGCCTTCCCAATCGACACGTTCGCTTGCGGACCAGTAAGCGCTGAGCTCCGCAGCGCGGAAGCGAGCCTCCGGCACCACCTCCATGGTGCTGGAGCCTCGCAGGCGCACGTTACCGATCCCGCCGGATCCGATGAGGGAAACCTCCATCTGCCCTGGGGGCGAAAGTCCGCTGGCGAATTGGCGTCGGTACCGAAGGTCAGTCGCGAGGTTGAACCGCCGAAGCGTCGTGGAGAGGCGCGCAGCCGCCTCGAGCTGGGTCGACGAATTGGAATATTTCGTGAGCCTCACATCGGAATGTGCGGCGACGAACGTTCGCCCAATGGTGATCGGGGCGTCGGCCGAAAGCCGGAAGTCCTTCACCGACCTCCGCGGCTGGCCATCGAGATGGAAATTGCTGGCGACAACAGCTTCTCCATTCACATTTACCTTCCCGAACTTCGCTGCGAACTGCGCGCGGGCCGCTCGGCCGCCTCCGCTTTCCCAGCCACCGGCGACTTCGACGAGAGCCGGACCGATCGACCGGCGCACCGAGCCCTCGACGAAGGTGACGCGTTCATCCCCGACGAGCATTGCGCGAGCGATGGCGCCTACGGATGTCCTCTCGTCGAGACCGTGCTCGAGCGAGACCGCCGCCTGAACCTTCGGCAGAAGGAGGGCCTCGACAAACTCGCGGAACGCGACGACATCACGCTCCGGCTGGTTCGCGCCCGCCCAGTACCAGGTCTTCCCCGGCGGAACGTTTTCCTGGCCGACATTGATCATCTCTTCGCGCGTGCGAATTTGGCCTTGCGGGCCATAGAGGATGATGCTGATCTGATTCTCACCGTACAGAAGTTGCACGTCTTCAAAGGCATAGCGCCCCGACGTCGGGCGCGCGAAAGCCAGCAGTTCCCCGTTGCGGTAGAGTTCGGCCTCCCAGCCAACGGGCAGGTCGCCTTCGAACCGCGTCTTGTCGAAAGCAGTCGGATTGAACAGCGGCCTATTGGTGACCACGGCGCCGCGGCCGCTAACGCCGGTGCCGCCAAGGCCGAGGTCAAGGCCCTCAACGTCTCCCACGCCGAAGTGCGTGGCCCGAAGTGGACCGAGGAGTCCTGCTTCCGGGTCGGACCGGTAGGCGTGCAGCCTCAGCTGGTTCGGCACGCCCTTGCTGTCGGTCGAGACTTGCGCGTCGTATGAAAGGCGCGCGATCTCGCCAGCGGCATAGACGGACGAGCTTCGATCGACCCTCACGCCATCGCGAGCGCGGTACGTCAGGCCGCCGCTGACCACGAAGTCGAGCGCAGGCGCCCGCCACATCCGGTAGGGCAATCTGATCTGCGGCAGGGTGCCGAGGTCGAACTTGGCAGGCTTGATCTTTGCCGCCCTCTTCTCCCGCTCGATCGCCAGCTCCACCGGCAGCTTTGCTTCGGATTCAAGCATCAGGGCCGACGCATTCGTCTTCGGCTTGACCCCAATTCCGAACCATTTCGCGAGCGATGCGCTCTCGACGCACCATCCCTCCGCCGTTTCCCGAATGGCTCCCTTCGGAATGCTTTCCGTGGTTTTTCCATATGTTACGACACCAACAGAGGCATCGATCGATATGTTGTGCTCTTCCTTGAAGGCCCAGCCGACGGCTTTTTTCGCCGCCAGGTCGATCTTCAACGGCACGTCGAGGGCGTTGAGGAAATCGCCGAAGACGACGCAGGTGCCCTCGGGGGTCTGATAGGCGCGCACGCCGTCCCCGAGGCGGAGGCTGCGCAGGCGAACGTCGAGGAGGAACTGCGTCTCCGGGTCGGCGACCCAATTGTCAGCAACAGGCGTGGCCGCGGGCGCGCTGACCGCGCCGGCGCAACAGAGGCCGAGCAGGGCGATGGCCCCGAGCTTTTTGCTCGCGCCGAGCATCGGACTGTCCCGCCAGAGCTCCCGTGGCCTAGTTGAGGACCGCGTCCGTCTCGGCGATCGTCAGCGGTCCGTTTTCGCTCGGTTCCACATACTGAACCGTGACCCGGCCGGTCGCGGCAGACGCATATTGGTCTTCCACCGGGATCGTGACCGCGCGCTCGCCGACCTCGGTATAGACGGCGACCCCGCGCTGCACTGCGATCGGGTCCTTGATTCCCGCCTTCATCACGCGAACCTCGCCATAGGTCGAGCGAGCTCCGCTGCGGGTCAGCTGCAGGCTGATGGCGGGCTTGCCGTCCTGGCGCGCCAGCTTGACGTTCGCGATCGCGGCCTTGGCCTCGAGGTTTCCAAAGCGTGCGATGACCGGAATGGTGACACCGTAGATCGTGGTCAGCTTGAACGAGATGCCTTTCTGCTCCTTGGGCGCCGCCTCCACGGGCGTGGGCGGCGGAACGGCGCGGAAGAGCAGGTGAACGCGATATTCGCCGTCTGGCAGATCCTTCGGCGCCCGGGCGGAGATGCGGATCGATTGCGGTTCACGCGGAGCAAGCGTCACTCGCCGCGGCGCATACATGATGAGCGACTGGGCCAGCTGCTCTGCCGCGCTCGGATCCGCGACATCGTTCAGCATTCCGTCCGGGGTCATCCGCCGCAACTCGACGGAGACGCGGTAGGTCGCGACCTCCTCCCCGATATTGTTGAGGATGATCTCGGTGCCGCGGCTCCCGTTGAGCACGACGCGCGTCGGAGCGACCAGCAGATCGCCGACGCCGGCCTGGGCAACAGGGGCGGCGAGCAGGAGTGGAACGACCAATGCGGCGCGGGCCGCAAGACGGTAAAACGACATCGATGATGACTCCCCACGGGTTCGTGGAGGAGAATTCACCCAATTTGGTTGATATTCGGCTAACCATCCCGCTTTGCTGCGGCCGGATAACAAAAAGGGGCCGCGGCGAACCGCGACCCCTCTTCAACGACCGGCACTGGGCCGGGTCGGATTGATCAATAATCGACGGTGACGTCGATGCTTCCGGTGAAGGTGCCATCGACCGTACCCGGGACGATGTCGATTTCGCCGCCGATGGTGAAGTCGAAGCCGTTCGTTCCCGAATTGGGCAGCGTCACCGTGTTAGGACCCGTCGGGCGGAACGCCATGGTGGGGCCGCCGTTCGATCCGGTCAGAGCGCTGGCGGTCTTGATGACCCGCACGACCTGGCCGTTCGTGCCCCTGACGTTGTACGACGGAACCGAAGTCACGTCGGTGCCGCACGTCAGCTCGCCGCCACCCAGAGTGGTGCAGTCACGTGCATTCAGGTCGCTCAGGGTGACGGTGCGCGTTCCGGTGACGCCCGCGGCCGGGATCACGATCACACCGAAATCGAGAATGCCCGTCGCCGTAAGGCTGAGCGGCTTCACGATACGAGCGCGCGCCGTGGCGGGCGTGGTTGCGCCAACCGGCGCAGCAGCGGCCGGCGTGGCGATGATGGCCGTAGCCGCAACGGACGCGGCCAGGCACGTCATACGAAGGAGTTTCGTCATTATGATATCCCCACTTGTTCCAAACCTTAGATCTGCCGGCTGGCAGAACCGCTGGTCCGCTCACCCGTGACTGCCCCATTAACCCCTCCCGATTACGGGTTGCTTCAGGGGCATGGTTACTGAAACGGAAAGGATTTGGTCCGTTCTGGAGATGTTTCAGAGGTACTCGACGGTGATGGGAAGATCGCCGCGGAAATCTCCGTCGCTGTTACCGCTAAGGCGGATTCGGCCGCCGAAGCGGAACTTCAGGTTCCCCGCCGAATCGAGCTTTGGCACGGCAGGGATGTCGGCGACTACTTCGTCGATCGTGATTCGGCCGCCCTCCATCGAATAAAGCTCTATGCGGGCGGGAAGATCAATTCTTACGGAGCGGCCCGGCTCGCCGCGGACGGACGCCTCGCCGACCATTGCGCGCAGCCCGAGGGCTTCGACAGATCCGCTGACCTGCCGCGTTCCATCCGGAAGCAGGGTAGCGCTTCCTTCTCCCGCACCGCTGACGATCAATCGGTCGAAGTCGAGCGCGGCCTCGATCTGCAGGTCGATCTTGCCCTCTGCGCTGTCCTGCACGGGAGCGGTCGTCGGCGTTTCGCACAACCGGCACTGAGCGCGCGCGGAAGGGGTGGCCGCCAGCAATGCCGCGGCAGCAAGTCCGAACGCCAAGAGCGCAGAGCGCGCAACCATGTGCCGACTGCTATTGGGCAAACCTCAAAACGGGGTTAATCCGGCGTCAACCTGCCACTCGGCAAAGGCGCACGCTTGTCCCCCGACCCACGAGTTCCTATCCGTCGAGCCAAGATGGCCCGCGCCGATCCCAAGCCCGCCCGCAGACCGCTGGCCACCGCGCTCAAGGCATCCATCTACGTCGCGCTCGTCGCGCTGCTGGCGCTGATCGTGGCCGTGGCCGTCGCCTATGCGAACCTTCCGAGCTATTCGGACCTGTCGAAGCGTTCGGACCTCGGCCAGATGATCCGCGTGCGCGCCGCCAACGGCGCTCTGCTGGTCAATATCGGGCCTAGCTTCGGCCAGTGGCTGCCTTACGAGCAGATCCCGCCAGAAATGCGCGCCGCGATGATCGCAGTTGAGGACAAGCGCTTCCGTTCGCATCTGGGTGTCGATCCGGTCGGCGTCGCCCGCGCCGCGAAAGTGCGTGTCGACACGGGCCGCTGGGCGCAGGGCGGCTCGACCATCACCCAGCAGCTCGCGCGCAACATCTTCCTGACCAACAGCCGGACTTTCGGCCGTAAGGTGAAGGAAGCCGTGCTGGCGCTGGCGATCGAGCGTAAATTCTCGAAGAACCAGATCCTCGAGCTGTACCTCAACCGCGTCTATTTCGGCGGCGGGGCCTACGGCATCGACGCTGCATCGCGCCGCTTCTTCGGTCATAGCGCGCGCACGCTCTCGCTCGGAGAGGCGGCGATCATCGCAGGCCTGGTGAAGGCGCCTTCCAACTATTCGCCGACGGCGGATGTCGAGGCGGCGCGCGATCGATCGGAAGTTGTTCTGCGGACAATGGTGGCAAACGGCTTCGTCACACCGGGACGCGCGGCTCAGGTCGATCCGGCCGCGATCAAGATCCAGCCGACGACCAAGCAGAACAGCGTCCGCTACTTCACCGACTGGGCACTTCCACAGCTCGATACCTTGATCGACGAGAGCAGCGAGCCGATCGAGGTGTGGACGACGCTCGACCCGACGATGCAGAGCGCCGCTGAACGTGCCATCGCCGCGAACACTCCCGGGAATGCGCAGGGCGCGCTTGTGTCGCTCGATCGCGACGGCGCCGTGCGGGCCATGATCGGCGGCCGCGATTACGTCGATTCCATCTACAACCGGGCGACGCAGGCCGAGCGCCAGCCAGGCTCCTCATTCAAATTGTTCGTCTACCTCGCAGCACTCGAGTCGGGGATGAAACCGACCGACACGATCGTCGACGAGCCGGTGACGATCGATGGCTGGACTCCGCGCAACTCGACCCGGACTCATGTCGGCCCGGTCAGCCTGCGAGAAGCCTTCGCCCGGTCGATCAACACGGTCAGCGCAAAGATCGGCGCTCAGCTTGGATTCGGGACGATCGCGGACATGGCTCGTCGCTTCGGAATCAGCAGCAAGCTTTCGACTTACCCATCGATGGTGCTCGGCACGAGCGACGTCCGCCTGATCGACATGACCCGCGCCTTCGCATCCGTCGGCAACCAGGGCGTGTCCGTCGTTCCCTATGCAATCCGCCGAGTGGTCACCGCCGATGGGCAGCTACTGTATCAGAAGGAAAGCGAGGAGGGCCGCGTGCTCGTCGCGCCCTGGGTCGCTGCGGAAATGACCGATTTGCTCCAGGCGGCTGTCATGACCGGCACCGGCCGCGCCGCGCAGATCGGCCGTCCGGTGGCGGGCAAGACAGGCACCACCAGCTCCAACAAGGACGGCTGGTTCATCGGCTTCTCGAGCGGCCTCACTACTGGCGTGTGGATGGGCCGCGACGACGCCCGGACGATCGCCGGACTGCAAGGCGGCACTGCCCCGGCACGAGCCTTTCACGATTTCATGACCGTCGCCGTCGCGCGCCGCCCGGTCGAGAACTTCCAAACCGAAGTACCCACGCCCGACTGGGACATCGGCGCCGAGGAAGATCTCTATGGCAACGAGGTCGCGCTCGATCCGCTGGTCGACGAATTCGGGAATCCCCTTCCGGGCCAGCCGGTCGACACGATGCCGCAGACACCGGACCAGCAACCGCAACAGCCGGCACAGGGGCAGCCGACGACCGGCCAGCTGGATCAGCAATGGCTCGACCAGGTGCTTCCCCCAGGCGGTGCCCGACAGCCGCCACAGCCTCAGCGCCAGCCGCCGCAGCGGCCGCAGGTCGTCAGGCCTCCGCCGCCGACCTCACCGCGTCCGGCCGATCCGCTTCAGCCTGCTCCCGATCCGTCGCAGCAATAAACGCGCGGAGTCCGCGTCGGCTTCGAACAGCTCACGTTCCAGCGCCTTGAACTTCGGCCCATGGTCCATGTGCACGAGGTGCGCGACTTCATGCGCGACGACATAGCGACGGACTTCCGGCGGTGCGAGGATCAGCCGCCAGCTGTACCGGATCCTGCCTGACGAGGAGCAGCTTCCCCAGCGCGTGTCGGCATCGCCGACCGCGACCGCGCGAAGCGTCACTCCTGCGCGCCTCGCAATCTCCGCCGTCTCTTCCGACAACGTCTCGAGCGCTCGCCTCTTCAGGAAGGTTTCAATCCTGCGAGCGAAACCATCTTGTGGTCCGCCGCTCGTCAGCCGATCGCCATCGAGGATTGGTGAGCGACGAGCAGCCGCGTCCCACTCAAGCCGCACGTCGCGGCCCTCCAGCGGAATCGTCGAACCCGGGACGAAGGGCTCTGCCGGCAGCATTGCCCCCAGCTGCGCAGCGACCCACTCGCGCTGCTCGACTGCCCAAGCGAGCGCGGCCCTGCGATTCATTCGCAGCGGGCCGGTCAATTTCAGGACTCCGCGCTTCTCGTCGAGCCGCAGCCGCATGCGCCTGGCCCCACGAACGCCTCTGATTTCCACCGGCAGCGGCAGATCCTCGTGCCGGAAGAGGGCCTCAGAGCGGTCGATCGATGACATGATCTTCGAGGTCTTCGACGTCCGTCTCGCTCACCGTCCAGCCCCGCGTCGACTGACCCGCCTCATGGACCGTCTCTCGGCTTCCCGAAATCAGATAGTGCCATTGCGGCAACGGCTTATTTTCCGAACGCAGGCGATAGGCGCAGCTTTCCGGCAGCCAGTCGAGCGTCCCGACGCTTTTGCGACTGAGCACCACGCAGTCGGCCACCCTTTTCTTGCGATGCGCATAGTCGATGCACAGCCCGTTCTTGCGGTCGAGCAGAGCGCAGGCGACGTTGGTCGGATAGATGAGTCCCGTCTCCTCATCCTCCAGCTTGTGCAGGCAACAGCGACCGCATCCGTCGCACAGCGCCTCCCATTGCCCGCGATCAAGCCCGGCGAGCGGCTTTTCCCAGAACGGAGTGGAGGAATCGTGCGCGGGGGCCATTACAGGTTCAGACATGCTTTGCTATCGAGGCGCATTCAAGGAGCCGGGGACAAAAGGGCAAGGATTATGAATCGGTTGGCTTTGATCGCACTCGCGCTTCTTGCGGCCTCGTCGCCTTCGGCGGCGCAATATGTGTCGGACGCGGAGCCGTTCCTTACGGCGGTCAAGAGCCGCGACGGCAACAAAGCGACGGAAATGATCGGGAGCCGGCCTGCGTTGGTCAACTCCCGCAATGCCAAAGGCGAAACGGCTTTGAACATCGTCGTCGGGCGTAGTGACGACAACTGGACCAGGTTCCTCATCGGCAAGGGCGCCAACGTGAACCTCGCGGCATCGAACGGCGACACTCCGTTGATCACCGCCGCCCGCGTCGGCTTCACCGATGCAATCGACCTGCTCCTCCAGCTTGGCGCCAAGGTCGATGCTTCGAACAAAATGGGTGAAACCGCGCTCATC
Source organism: uncultured Alphaproteobacteria bacterium (assembly GCA_963829625.1). Classification (GTDB taxonomy): domain Bacteria; phylum Pseudomonadota; class Alphaproteobacteria; order Sphingomonadales; family Sphingomonadaceae; genus Sphingomicrobium. The sequence continues at coordinate 41,945 of CAWHJH010000013.1, forward strand.
CTTGCCGTCCAGCAGCGCCAGCTCGACGCGGTGAAGCTGCTCCTCGTCAAGGGCGCGGATCCCGACAGGAAAGACACCGCGGCGGGCTATTCGGCGCGCGATTATGCGAAGCGCGACACGCGCAACCGGGAGATCCTGGCCGCGATCGAAGGCGCCGGTAAAAAGCCAACGCCGGCCAAGAAGGAAGATCTCGACAGCTTCAAGCTGAAATAGCGCAGCCTAGAAGTCGTCGCCCAGACTGGGGTCGATCTGCGCCGACAGCCTGCGGGCGGCGCGTCGTGCAAATCGCAGTAACTCTGCCTTCCTCCGCGCAGGCGCGAGCGGCCAATTCAGCGCTTCTCGCGTGAAGACCGCGTCATAGCGGTCGGCGACGATCAGCCCTGCCTCGTTCGGAAGGAAGCGCTCGCCGTCGCAGATGGACGCCAGGCCGGGCGGCACCGCCCAGAAGAAGCGGTCGCAATATTCCAGATAGTCAGTCCATTTCGAGTCACCGAGCAGGTCCGCTTTGGCGACCTTGATCTCGACGATGGTTAGGGCGCCTTTTGCGTCGATGGCCATCATGTCGGCCCGGCGCCCGTTCGGAAGCGGCACTTCGCAGATAGCGAAAAGGTCCTGCCGGCAGAACAGGCGCGTGACCCCGCGCGCCACCTCCGCGGCAATCGGTGGGGCATCGGCAAAGCACGAATCGATAAGGGTGGCCATCGCTGGCCACCCTAGAACGAAACAGGAATATCTAAAACCGCTCTAGCGGTAGAAGACGTGATTGCCGACCGACGCGACGCGCTTCAGCCGCCACCTCGGGGACACGTGCTTCGCGTGGAAGAACAAGGCGTTGCCGACCGCGGAATCCTTGAGGTCCTGATCGACGATCTTGGCGATCGCGACGGCGTTCTGCCACTGGCGGCCGGACTTGTTGACCGCCGGCCATGACCGGCCGCGAACAAAGCTGAACTGGCCGCGCTGGAACAGCACGCCGCAATAGGTCGACGGGAAGCGGCCGTTCGAATTGGCGCGATTGGCGATGACTTCGCCAACGGCGAGCTGACCGGCGAGCGGTTCGCTCTTGGATTCGAAGTAGATGCCGACGGCAAGGCACTCGAGATCGCGGCTGCCGGCATCGGAGCTGCGGAGCTGTGCCACGAGGGAGGTGAGATCGCCGGTCGGCTTCACCGGTACGGGAGCCAGATCGGCGCCGCTTTGGACCGTCGCCTCTGGGGTGATCGGTGCGGACGCTTCTTCGGCGTCCATCGAGTAAGTCGGAGTATCGATCGGCTCCGGGAACCACGATCTTCGGAAGCGAGGTCGTGACGACCGATGCCTCGGAAGAAGTCGGGCCGACCTGGGCCGGAGCAACCGAGCTTCCGCTTGCGGCTGCAAGGATCAGCATCGCTGACCGGAACGAAATCACCATTTTTACCGAAATTCAGTGCGGTCAACTCCATCACAGGCGCGCGAAACTCACGTTCGAAAACGTACACCGTGCCTGTCTGTTGTTCCCCGTCTTGCGTGGCACCTGCCGTCGGCTCTTTCCGAACAGATGGTGCCCCCCGCTCTTTGTTGACCCCGTTCTCCCGGGCCAATCCCTAGGGGTCAACCCGAACCGGTCGTTTCAGCGACGAATCGTTCCGGCTCCGCGATGTCCAGTTCAATTAACCAAGAATCCGTGTCGAACCGCTCCCGGCGGGCGACGAGTTCTTTCAGGGATTCGGAACCCGCAGGCTTGAAGATCCACTCGTAAGTGAAGTTCGGACCCAGCTCACGCTCCAGGATCCCGCGGAATTCTCCCCTTTCCTGAAGGACGAGGGTCAGCGCGCCCCGGTCGGGGTCACCCTTGCGGAGCACCGTGGCGAACCCGCCACCCGCTTCGACGCGCCTCATGATCGCTGCCGCCTCAACGTGCGCCGGCAGCCGTTCGGCCATCAGCCGGAATAGCCCGCGAGGCTGCTCAGGGAGATGTGAGAGCGAAGGAACGTGCCGGTCCCGCGAGCGGCTTCTTCGCCGTCCGGCCCGACGATGTGGGCATCGGCGATCAGCACGCGCCGCCGGCCGCTGATCCAGCGCCCTTCGGCGATGGCCTGGCCTGGTTTCATCGGCCGCGTAAAATGCAGGTTGAAGGCCGTCGTCAGCAGGAATCTGTCACTGATGAGGCTGTTCGCCGCATAGAAAGCCGCGTCGTCCAGCATCTTGAAGTAAAGCGTGCCGTGCGCCGCGCCGGCGGCATGAAAGCTCGAACTCATCGACGTTGAAGCGGATCCGCGCATGTCCCGGAGCCGTGATCTCGATCTCGGATTGGAACTGCCGGTTGACCGGAGCCGACCGATAGAGCGCTTCGAGACGCCGGAAATGCGCCTCCGCGCCGGTCGCTGTCAGCTCAGAGGTCTCAGGCAGCGTCTCGCTCATCTGCCCCCATGAGTACCGCCGCGAGGGCGTCGCGGCTCCGTGCGCCGCGCATCTTCTCGAGCGTCGGCGCGTGCCTGGTCACCCGGCTGATCGCAGCGAGCGCCTTCAGATGCTCAGCGCCCGCGTCAGGTGGCGAAAGCAGCAGGAAGATAAGGTCGACCGGCTGCCCGTCGATCGCCTTGTAGTCCACCGGGTCCGACAGCCTCGCGAACATGCAGTAGATGCGTGCCAGGCCCTCGATCTTGCCGTGCGGGATCGCCACGCCCTGGCCGAAGCCGGTCGAGCCGAGCCGCTCTCGCTCGCCGATGCTCGACAGAATCTCGGCCGCGTCGGCCTGGAGCCGGCCGGCGGCAAACTGCGCCATCTGCTGCAGAAGCGCGCGCTTGTTGCCGCCCGACAAGGACGGCTTGATGGCATCGAAATCGAGGAATTCGGAAAGCTGCATACTCTACTCACGACCACGGCCGGGACGCCGCGCCCGCCACCGATTGCACGGAATCCAGATGTTGTCAGCGGGCGGGCGGTTCAACCCAGCCGATATTACCGTCGTCGCGGCGGTAGATCATGTTCAATTCTCCGGATGCCCTATTCTTGAACATCAGCGCATTGGTGTTCCGAAGATCGAGCAGCATCACCGCGTCGGAAACGCTGGCTTCGGGGATGTCCACTTTCGTCTCCGCCACGATCGCGGGATGGTCGGAGCCCTCCTCCTCGCTCGTGTCTGCAACCGGTGCGAAAATCGTGTAGCCGGCAGCCTCGACGAATTCGTCGACGCCGTTCCCTTTGTGCTCGCGAAGCCGCTTCGCATAGCGGCGAAGCTGAGTCTCGATCTTGTCGCCCGCGCCTTCGAACGCGATGTTCGCCTCGGGCGCTCGATGATGCGCCTTCAGCACCACGCCGTTCGCGACAGGAGCGACGATGTCGCAGACGAAGTCGTTGTGCGGACCCGGACTGACCGTCACGTTCGCCGCGACGGCACGAGAGAAATATTTTTCAGCCAGGGATTGCATGCGTCCGACCGCCTGGTCCCGCAGCAAATCTCCGATGTCGACCTGATGGCCCGTCACCCGTACGTCCACCTAAACAGCCCTCCTTTCTCGCGCGGCGCGCCCTGCGGCACGCATCCGACAAGCGTCAGAGCTTCAGGCTGCTGACGCGAAGCGATCCCAGAGCGGGCTCGCCATCCGTGCGATAAACGCACGATGCCGCTCCAGTTCCTCCGCGCTCGCAAAGTGCGGACGCGGAACGCGGGGCTCGCGGACCGTTACCGTCGGTCCGCTGACGTTCACATCCCTGGCGTCCGTATCGGCAACAAGGCCGAGGCCGATCTGCCGGCCGCCCGTCAGTTCTACATATACCTGAGCAAGTAGCTGCGCGTCGAGAAGCGCGCCATGCTTCACGCGCATGCTTCGATCTACGCCGAAGCGTGCGCAAAGCGCGTCGAGACTGTGTTTCGCGCCCGGATGCCGGGCGCGGGCAAGGATCAGGGTGTCGACCATCCGGCTCATGCAGACGATCGGTCGGCCGCAGCGCTGCAGCTCGTGATTGAGAAATCCGAAGTCGAACGACGCATTGTGAGCGACGAGCGGTGCCTCGCCGAGGAACGCGATCAGGTCCTCGACCCGGTCCTCGAACAATGGCTGGTTGGACAGGAATAGGTTCGAGAGGCCGTGCACGGCTTCGGCTTCGGCCGGCATGACGCGCAACGGGTTGAAATAAGCGTGGAAGTGGCGGCCCGTCTCGACGCGATTGATCATCTCGATGCAGCCGATTTCGACCATCCGGTCGCCGCCGGCCGGGTTCAGGCCGGTGGTTTCGGTATCGAAGACAATTTCACGCACAATGTCTCTATCGGCCCGCCGAAATTCCGAGACAATACAGAATGTCGCCGACCTGCCGCTCAGTCGTGGATAAGTCGGTGCCCGTATCGACCACGAAATCGGCGCGACGCCTTTTCTCTTCATCCGGCGTCTGGCGCTCGAGGATCGCGTCGAGCTTCTCTTCCGTCATCCCGGGTCGGGCGAGCACGCGCTGCCGCTGAATGGTGTCGGGGGCGGAGACGACGATGATCTTGTCGAACGCCTTTTCGCCACCGGTCTCGAACAGCAGTGGAATGTCGAACAGAAGGGCCGGCGCGTCCTCGTTCTCCTTAAGGAACTTCGCCCTGGCCTCCTGGACTTCAGGATGGACGATGGCTTCGAGCGCCTCGAGCTCCGCAGGATATCCGAGCACCAATCGCGAAAGCCTGTCGCGATCGAGCACGCCCCCAGCGACCGTTCCCGGGAAGCGCCGGCCGATCGCGGCGATCAGTTCCGGATCATTGGCCTGAAGGTCGCGGACGACCGCGTCCGCATCGAAGAGGGGAACGCCGGCGCGCTCGAACATCTCGGCAACGGTCGATTTGCCCATGCCGATCGACCCGGTGATCGCGAGCCGGATCACGAGGGGCGTCGCGCGCGCAGAATGACGTCATGACCTCGTGACGTCATGACGGCAGCAGGTTCCGAATGCGCAGCTGCCGGAGCAGCGGGAGCAGCGGCATTCCAAGGATCGTGAAATGCCCGCCGGAAATGGCATCGAACAATTGAATGCCCGGGCCCTCGATACGGAAGACTCCCACAGTGTTAGCGACTTCCGGCCATTCGACATCGAGATAGGCCTGGATGAAGTCCTCGGTCAGTACACGAACCTGAAGCTCGGCCTGCCCCGCGAGACTCCAGTCGGTTGTTCCGTGGCGCGCCAACGCGGCCGCGCTTACCAACGACAACTTCTTGCCGGAAAAGAAGCGAAGATGTTCCGCGGCCTCCTCCCGGCTGCGCGGCTTGTTGAACAGGCGTCCATCGACCGAGACTACGGAATCGCTGCCGATCACCCAAGCATCCCCGTTGGTCTCGCTCACCGAGACGGCCTTTTCTTCGGCGAGCGTTGTGGCGATCGTCGCTGGATCGGTCAGACCCTCCTTGTGGGCTTCCTCGTCGATGTCCGCAGGAAGCACTTCGAATTCGACCCCCGCATCTTCGAGCATCTTGCGGCGAATGGAGCTTCCGGAAGCAAGAATGAGAGCGGGCATGAACAACCTTGTGGAAAAGAGGGTGCGGCGTCCTAGCGCGGAGTTGGGGACGGGCTCAACGGATGCCTTGTCCAAGTTCCGTTTCGGTCCTTCCCGAGATTCATCCACGGGCGACAGATTCCGTCCCCAGCCTGTGAATCACGGGAAACAGCCGTTGCGACTCGCCGATTCAGCAGGAGACTCGGATCGCACAGCTTGTTGGCAAATGTGGGAGCCGCGCCTAAACCCCGCGTCCCCAGCGCCAACAACAACATCAGTCTTCTAAGATTCTTATATATAAGAAAGGAAAGAGGGTGGCCTCGAGCCCGAACAAGAGCTCCGAAGCCGTGTCGGCGCACAAGCCTTTGCTTGCCGTCCTGAACGGCGAGAAGCTGAGCCCTCCGCCCGTGTGGATGATGCGCCAGGCCGGGCGTTACCTTCCGGAATATCGCCAGCTGCGCGCCGACAAGGGAAGCTTTCTCGACCTTGTCTATGACAGCGACGCTGCGGCGGACGTGACTCTCCAGCCGCTTCACCGCTTCCCCGATCTCGATGCCGCGATCCTCTTTTCCGACATCCTGATCGTTCCGTTCGCCATCGGCCAGAACCTGAGCTTCGTGGCCGGCGAAGGCCCTCGACTGACGCCGCCTCTGGTTTCAGCGGCGCTCGAAGAGCTGAAGCCGTTCCCTGCGCGGCTGGAGCCGATCTACGAGACGGTCCGCAAGGTGAAGGCCCAGCTCGACCCGTCGAAGACCCTCATCGGCTTCGCCGGAGCGCCCTGGACGGTCGCTACGTACATGGTTGCAGGCCAGGGGAGTCGCGACCAGTCCGAGACGCGGCGTCTCGCTTACTCGGACGCCTCGGCGTTCCAGGCGATCATCGATCGTATCGAGGAGATCACGCTCGATTACCTCTCGGGCCAGATCGAGGCCGGCGCGGAAGTCGTGCAACTGTTCGACAGCTGGGCAGGGAGCCTGGCCCCATCGGAGTTCGAGCGCTGGGTGATAGGCCCCACGGCGCGCATCGCCGCGGCGATCCGCCAGCGTCATCCGCATGTGCGCTTCATCGGTTTTCCCAAGGGCGCCGGTGGAAAGCTTGCCGCCTACGCCCGCGAGACGGAGGTTGATGCGGTGGGTCTCGACGAGACCGTCGATCCGGTCTGGGCCGACAAGGAGCTGCCCGCTGGCCTTCCGGTCCAGGGCAACCTCGATCCGCTCGCCTTGCTGTCAGGCGGGGAGGGGCTGACGAAGGCCGTCAACAGCGTGCTTGACGCCTTTGCCGGACGGCCGCACATCTTCAATCTCGGTCACGGCATTCTCCAGGAAACACCGATCGCGCATGTCGAGCAGATGCTTGCAGAAGTGAAGAAGCGCGCATGAACGATCTGAGTGCGATCCTCGCGGTCGCTTACCCCTGGGTGAAGGCGGCTCACCTCACCTTCGTCATCTTCTGGATCGCAGGACTTTTCATCCTGCCGCGCTTCTATGTTTATCATCATGAGACCACGCCGGGATCCGCCGAGGACCGTGCGTGGATCGAGCGAGAGGACCGCGTCCGCACCATCATTCTCGCTCCGGCCATTGCCGTCGTGTGGCTGCTCGGCCTGATGCTGGCCTATATCACCGATGCCTGGATGCAGGGCTGGTTCCTGGCCAAGCTGCTGATGGTTGTCGGCCTGTCCGCTTACCAGGGTTGGCTCGGCAGCTACGGCAAGCGCCTCGCGGCCGGAAAACGCCCGCTCGACAACCGGACGCTGCGGATCATGAACGAGATCCCCGGAGTCGCCACCGCGATCATCGTCGTCCTGGTGATCGTAAAACCCTTTTAGTTCGATCCCTTTCCGGGAGCATTGACTTAGAGCACCGCCAGACATACCTCGATTGCGACGGCTGAATCGGCCAGTTCACTTCCTTTGCCGACGAACCGTTTGTCCCGGATGAGGCGTCCTGCCCATCTTGCGCTTTTTGATAAAGCCGTTTTCCCCACCTTCGTCCGAAGCACCCATCTCATGCATCTCAAAGATCTCAAGAAACTCCCCCCCGCCGAACTCGTCACGATGGCCGAAGAACTCGGCGTCGAGGGCGCATCCACCCTGCGCAAGCAGGACATCATGTTCTCCATCCTCAAGGTCCGCGCTGAAACTGGCGCCGAGATTATGGGATCAGGGACAATCGAGGTCCTCAACGACGGATTCGGCTTCCTCCGTTCGCCCGAAGCGAACTATCTTGCCGGCCCCGACGACATTTATGTCGCGCCGAGCGTCGTCCGCCGTTTCGGCCTGCGCACCGGCGACACGGTCGAAGGCGAGATCCGCGCCCCCAAGGAAGGCGAGCGTTATTTTGCGCTGACCAAGGTCACCCAAATCAATTTCGACGATCCGGAGGCTGTCCGCCACCGCGTCAACTTCGACAATCTGACGCCGCTCTATCCGACTTCAAAGATCGAGCTCGATCCCAAGGACCCGACCGTCAAGGACAAGTCCGCCAGGGTGATCGACATCGTCGCGCCGCTCGGCAAGGGTCAGCGCGCGCTGATCGTGGCCCCGCCGCGCACCGGCAAGACGGTACTTCTTCAGAACATTGCCCGGTCGATCACTGCCAATCATCCGGAAGTGTTCCTGATCGTGCTGTTGATCGACGAACGCCCGGAAGAGGTCACCGACATGCAGCGCTCGGTCCAGGGCGAGGTCATCAGCTCGACCTTTGACGAGCCGGCGTCACGCCACGTGCAAGTCGCTGAAATGGTTATTGAAAAAGCCAAGCGACTGGTCGAGCACAAGAAGGACGTCGTGATCCTTCTCGACTCCATCACCCGCCTGGGCCGCGCCTACAACACGGTCGTTCCGAGCTCGGGCAAGGTGCTCACGGGCGGTGTCGACGCCAATGCGCTTCAGCGTCCGAAGCGCTTCTTCGGAGCGGCGCGCAACATCGAGGAAGGTGGCTCGCTCTCCATCATCGCCACCGCGCTGATCGACACCGGCTCCAAGATGGACGAGGTCATCTTCGAAGAGTTCAAGGGCACCGGCAACAGCGAAATCGTGCTCGACCGCAAGGTCGCCGACAAGCGCATTTTCCCCTCGCTGGACGTCGGCAAGTCCGGCACCCGCAAGGAAGAGCTGCTGGTCGACCAGGGCGTCCTGTCGAAGATGTGGGTCCTTCGCCGGATCCTCATGCAGATGGGCACCGTCGATGCGATGCAGTTCCTTCTCGACAAGATGAAGGACGCGAAGTCCAACGAGGATTTCTTCGCCTCGATGAACCAGTAACGTCCGTGGGAACCGAAGGCCCGCCACGGGCTTTCGGCCTTCGCATCCTACAACAACAGGGAAATCACTAAATGTTCGAGTTGCTGATTGCCGCCGCCGCCCACGGGGCCCCGGCCGGCTTCGGCTCGCCCGCCGACATCTGGAATTCGATCGTCACGGACTTCTCGAACATCACGGAGCCGGCGGCCTTCACCGCCTTCCTCCAGGTGCTGATGATCGACCTGGTGCTCGCCGGCGACAATGCGATCGTCGTCGGTGCGCTCGCTGCAGGCCTGCCGCCGGAGCAACGCCGCAAGGTGATCATGATCGGCGTGCTGGCTGCGCTCGTCCTGCGCATCGCCTTCGCGCTTATCGTCACGCAGCTACTCCAGATCATCGGGCTGATCCTGATCGGCGGCCTTCTTCTGCTCTGGGTGGCGTGGAAGATGTGGCGCGAGCTTCGCCATGCCGGCGAGAGCCCTGGCTCCGAGGAAATCCACGGCGACGAGCATAGTGGCCTGAGGCCCGCCAAGAGCTTCGCAGGCGCCGCTTGGGGAGTTGCCGTCGCCGACGTGTCGATGAGCCTGGACAATGTGCTGGCCGTCGCCGGAGCGGCTCGAGAGCATCCCGGCATCCTGATCGTAGGCCTGATCTTCGCCGTTATCTTGATGGGCATCGCGGCCAATGTCATCGCCCGGTACATCGAGCGTTACCGCTGGATCGCCTACCTGGGTCTGCTCGTCGTGCTCTATGTTGCCGTGAAGATGGTCTACGACGGCTGGGTCGACCCTCACGTCGGTCTCGGCAAGCTTTTCGCCTGACGCATTTGAAGCTCGCGGGCGTGCCGTTTAGGGCTCGCCCGTGAGCAGCGACACCATTTACGCATTGTCGAGCGGTCGGCCACCCGCAGCGGTCAGCGTCATCCGCGTCAGCGGGCCGCACGCGCATGACGCCGGCCGATACCTTGCCGGTTCACTTCCCGAATGCGCGGAGGGCGGCGGTACGGACGTTGCGGGACGCTGGAGGTGAAGTGCTCGATGAGGCGCTGGTCCTTCGCTTCGATGGGCCAGCGAGCGCCACAGGCCAGAATATCGTGGAATTCCAATGTCATGGCGGCCGTGCCGTCGTCGACGCGGTGCTCGCGGCGCTGAGCCAGGTCCAAGGATTGCGGCTTGCCGAGCCAGGTGAGTTCACGCGGCGAGCCTTCGAAAATGGGCGTATCGACCTGACCGAAGCCGAGGGCCTCGCAGACCTCATTGAGGCGGAGACGGAAACGCAGCGCAAGGCAGCACTTGCGATGGCCGAGGGCGGCCTCAGGCGTCAGGTGGAGCAATGGCAGAGGCAGCTACTCGCACTCTCCGCCCGGGCCGAAGCGGCCATCGATTATGTCGACGAGGACGACGTTGGCCCCGATCCCGGTCTTCTTGAAGATGCGGCAGCGCTCGCCGCGGAGCTTTCTTCCTGGCTGGAGCGTCCTCGCGTGGAGCCGTTGAGGGACGGCGTCCGCGTGGTGGTCGCCGGCCCGCCCAACGCGGGCAAATCGAGCCTGATCAATGCCATCGCCGGGCAGGAGCGAGCGATCGTCACGGACATCCCCGGAACGACCCGCGACCATATTGAAGTCCCCCTCTCTCTCGGCGGCGTCGCGATTCTGCTGACCGATACCGCCGGACTCCGGGAGACGGACGAGGTGGTGGAGCGCATTGGCGTCGATCGCGCCCGATCTCTGGTCGAGGGTGCTGACGTGCTGCTCTGGCTCGGTGAGCCGGCCGAAGCGCCGCCACATCCGCGGTTGGTTCAGGTTCATCCGCGTGCGGATCTTCCTGAGCGAGGGACTCCTCCGCCTCGGTCTTTCGCCGTGTCCTCGCTTACGGGTGACGGCCTGAAAGGACTTCTCGAGCGAGTGGCCGAGCTCGCAAGCTCCGTAATACCGGCGGAGGATGCGATTGCACTCAATCGCCGTCAGGCGGCGCATCTCGCGGAGGCTTCCTGCGAACTGGAGTGCGTCCCACGGTCCAACGACGCGGTTTTGATCGCAGAGCACTTTCGTGCTGCCCGCACGGCTTTCGACCGTCTCACCGGTCGCGCTGGGATGGACGATGTGTTGGATGCACTGTTCGGGCGATTTTGCCTCGGCAAGTAGTGTTTCACGTGAAACACCGACGTTGTCGTCTCAGACGATTTCCGAATTCGGCCTAATTCGCTAAGCGCTTCAGCATGTTCGACGTCCTGGTCATTGGTGCCGGCCATGCCGGGTGCGAAGCTGCGGCCGCCGCGGCTCGCCGTGGCGCGCGCGTCGGACTTGCCACCTTCCGTGCCGAGGACGTCGGCCAGATGTCGTGCAACCCCTCGATCGGGGGTGTCGGCAAGGGTCATCTGGTCCGCGAACTCGACGTTTTTGACGGACTCATGGCGCGCGCGGCTGACAGGGCGGCGATCCACCGGCGCATGCTCAATCGGAGCAAGGGCCCCGCCGTCCACGGTCCGCGCTTCCAGGCGGATCGAAAGCTTTACCGAGCGGCGATGACCGAGCTCCTCAGGGAGAGTGGAGCCGAGCTCATCGTGACCGAGGCACAGTCACTTCGTCTTGAGGGTGGGCGCGTGACTGGTTTGCAAACAGACGCGGGCCTGATCGAATGCCGAGCGCTGGTCATTGCGACCGGCACGTTTCTCGACGCTCGAATCTTTGTCGGCGAAGACGTGAGGCAAGGTGGGCGGCGCGGCGAACGCGCGTCCGTGGTTTTGGCTGATCAGGTCCGCGAGGTCGGACTCGCCCAGGGCCGCCTCAAGACAGGCACTCCGCCTCGGCTCGACGGGCGAACGATCGATTGGGCGCGCCTCGAGCCGCAGCCAAGCGATCGAGACGAGTGGACCATGTCCGCGCTTGACGATGACGTTCGCTTGCCACAGCTCGCTTGTGCGCTCGGACGCACCAACGAGCGAACGCACGACATCATTCGCTCAGCTTTCGATCGTTCTCCGCTGTTTGCCGGCACGATCGAGGGCAGAGGGCCGCGATATTGTCCCTCCATCGAGGACAAGGTGAAGCGCTTCTCCGACCGCGACTCCCACCAGATCTTCCTTGAACCGGAGGGCCTGGACGATCCGCTGGTTTACCCGAACGGAGTATCGACGTCGCTCCCTGCGGAGGTCCAGCGCGACTTCATGCGAAGCATCAGCGGCCTGGAACGGGTCGAGATCGTCCGCCCGGGATATGCGGTCGAGTATGAGTTCGTGGACCCGCGCCGGCTGAGGTCCACACTGGAAACGCGCGACGTCGGCGGCCTTTTCCTCGCCGGTCAGATCAACGGAACCACGGGCTACGAGGAGGCTGCGGCGCAGGGACTCGCAGCCGGGCTTAATGCGGCAGCACATGCCCTGGATCTGGAGACGGTCCGCTTCGATCGTCGCACGAGCTATGTAGGTGTGATGATCGATGATCTGACCATCCAGGGCGTCAGCGAGCCGTACCGCATGATGACCGCGCGAGCCGAGTATCGCCTCGCTCTGCGCGCCGACAACGCCACCACGCGGCTCGGAGACGCGGCTCTCGCTGCCAGCTGCGTGAGCGATCGACGGCGGGCGCAGATCGTCGAGCACTTGGATAGCCGCGCCAGCGCCACGTGGAGCGAGACTGAGGAAGGCAAGTCGGACGCCCTATACGCGCCTTACCTCGAGCGTCAGCAGCGGGAGTGGGAGGCCGTCCAGCGTGACGTCCGCGTCGCAATTCCCGCGCAACTCAGCTTCGCGTCCATTCCCGGAATATCGACGGAAATGGCCGAGCGCCTGGAAGCTGCGCGTCCCGAGACCCTCGACCAGGCCTCCCGCATCCGTGGCGTCACGCCCGCCGCTCTGTCCGCGCTTTACGTTGCCGCATGCCGCCGAGCGGCCTGATCGATCGCTTGGCCGCGGTCGCAGGTCGCGATGTTTCACGTGAAACATTCGACCGGATCGTCGCTTATGTGGACCTTTTGACGAGCGCGACGGAACAGCAAAATCTCATTGCGCCCTCTACGATCGAGACAGTCTGGGATCGGCATGTCATGGATTCGGCCCAGTTGGTGCGCTTCGAGCCGTTCGCCGGAGCCTCTTGGGCAGATATCGGTTCAGGGGCGGGGCTTCCTGGCCTCGTCGTAGCGCTTTTGACGGAAGGGTCGATCACTCTGATCGAGCCTCGCCGTCTCCGCGCCGAGTTCCTCCGTGAAGCCGTGCACACCCTCGGACTATCGAAACGGGTCACTATCGAATGCGCAAAGGTGGAACGCGCCGAGGGCCGGTTCGATGTGGTCACGGCACGCGCAGTCGCGGCGCTGGACCGTCTGCTTGCCTTAGCTCAGCACCTATCCAAGCCTGGGACGGTCTGGGTTCTTCCCAAGGGCAGAAATGCGCAATCGGAACTGGCGCAGGCGCGACGAAACTGGCACTGTGACGCATTGGTGGAGCAGAGTTGCACAGATCCGGAATCCCAGATCCTGGTGCTGACACGGGTGGGGGCGAAAAAGACGCGATGATCAAGGTCGCTGTCGCGAACCAGAAGGGTGGGGTCGGCAAGACCACCACGGCAATCAACCTTGCAACCGCGCTTGCGGCCGTCGGCTGGAAGGTGTTGCTGATCGACCTCGATCCGCAGGGCAATGCGTCGACCGGGCTCGGCGTTGGGCAGGCCGGGCGAGAGCTGTCGAGCTACGACGTGCTGATCGGCAATTCCCGCGTTGTCGAGAGCGTAGTCTCCACGCGGGTCCCCCGGCTTGAACTCCTGCCGGCCACGATGGACCTCTCAGGCGCGGAAGTGGAGCTCGTCGCCCTGGAGGATCGTGCCCGCCGGCTTGAGCGCGCTCTGGACGATGTTCCGCCGGGCCGATGGGATATCTGCCTGATCGACTGCCCTCCTTCCCTTGGCCTGCTTACGGTCAATGGCCTCGTGGCTGCGCGCCATCTCCTCGTGCCGCTGCAGTGCGAGTTCTTTGCTCTGGAGGGACTCAGCCAGCTCCTCCAGACCGTCGAGCGTATCCGCCAGGCGTTCAATCCCGAGCTGCAGATTCTCGGCATCGCGCTGACCATGTTCGACCGCCGCAACAAGCTTTCGCAGCAGGTAGCCGACGACGTTCGTGCCTGCCTTGGTGCTGCAGTGTTCGATACGGTCGTCCCGCGTAACGTCCGGTTGTCGGAGGCGCCGAGCCATGGGCTTCCTGCGCTTATCTACGATCTCAAATGCTCCGGCTCCGAGGCGTATGTGCACCTCGCGCGGGAACTGATGGGACGCCTGCCTCGGCACGCAGAGGCCGCATGAGCGCCAACAAGCCGGCTTCCGGGCTCGGTCGCGGCCTTCAGGCGCTTCTCGGCGAGCAGGCCGCCGTTCCCGTCGCATCCACCGGCGATGCCGCACCGGCGCGTTCGGGCGGCGTGCGAGAGATCGAGATTGGGCGCATCCGCCCCAACCCTGAACAGCCGCGGGTGCAGTTCAAGGAAGAAACGATCGACGAGCTCGCCGATTCGATCGCCGAACGCGGTGTTCTTCAGCCGATCCTCCTTCGTCCCCATGGTGATGGGTTCGAGATCGTCGCGGGCGAACGCCGGTGGCGCGCAGCGCAGCGCGCCCGCCTGCACACCATTCCTGCGATCGTTCGTGAGATTGACGATTCGACTGCGGCCGAGATTGCGCTGATCGAGAACGTACAGCGCGAGGACCTGAACGCGATCGAAGAGGCGGAGGGCTATCGCCAGCTCGTCGAGCGTCACGGCCATACGCAGGACAATATTGCCAAACTGGTCCATAAATCGCGCAGCCATGTCGCTAACCTATTGAGATTACTCGATCTTCCAGATTTCGTCAGGCAATCGCTACTGCGAGGCGATATCAGCATGGGTCACGCGAGGGCGGTGCTGACCGCTCCTGATCCCGAGGCGCTGATCAGGGACGTGATCGCCAAGGGCCTGTCCGTTCGCCAGACGGAAGAGCGCGCCCGCTCAGTCAAGCCGACTGCTGGCGCGGATGTCGCGCGCTCCGGCGTGTCGAAGCCCGTCGACGCGGACGTTGTCGCGCTCGAGCGCCAACTCGGCGACACGCTGGGCCTGAAGGTCGCCATCGCCAACAACGGCAGCAAGGGGACGGTGACGCTGCACTACAGCAGCCTCGACCAGCTCGACCTGGTCTGCCAGCGCCTCAGTGGTGAACCGATCTAGATCGTCCCCGCGACGAATCCCACAGTCGCTGCGAAGTTAGCGGGCGACCTTCCCGACTCACAAACCGCTCTACCGTCGCCGCGCCTGACGAGCGATTGCGACCAACTCCTCGCCAAGGGCCTCTGCGGCTGGCGGCGAATCGCCGCGCATCAGTCGCCTCTCCAGCGAGCCCGTCCGGTCCGAAACCCGCGCCAGGCTAGCCGAATCCCACATCGCCAGCATCTTCTCCACTATAGGCTTGTCCTTCCAGAACAGAGACTTGCCTAGTGACGTCATGACGGCTTGGGGCCGCTCGCCGGCGTCGATGCGAGAGCGGATCGGAGCGAGCATCAGCAGCCGTCGCTGAAGCGAGCGAATGATCGGGATCGCCTCTTTCCCGCTCGAATCGATGCCCGAAAGCGCATCGGCGACCGAACGAATGTCGCCGGTCAGGGCAAGGTCCGCAATCCCGAGGAAATCGCCGCCCATGTCGGCGCCGACAGCATCCAACGCCTCCAGACCGAGATCCTTGGGCGAAACCGGAGAGGCATTGAGATAGAGCGCCATCTTCGCGAGCTCCTGAGCCATCATCCGACGGTCGTTGGCGCAGCTTTCGGCAATGCGCGCGGCTACGCCGGGCTGCGGTCTCAGGCCCTCCGTTCTGGCCAGTTGCTCGACAAGGCGCTCCGCGTCCCGTGCATCGAGTTCGTAGGAAACGTGCGCCAGGGCGAGGGCGTGGGATTCCGCCAGTTTGAGCAGCGCGGAAGTCTTGCCCAGCCTCCCGGTGATGGCCACGACCGGGTTCTCGGTCGCAGAGGCCGCTAGCAGCGCGTCGACCGCCGGGACGATTTCCTCGCCCGCCGGCTGGATCCAGATCAGCTTAGCGCCGCCGAACATGTCGATCGCTCCGGCCTGGTCTGCAAGGAGGGCCGGATCGCCGCGAAGCGAGCCGGAAGGAACGGGCAGCTTCGCCGCCTTGAGGGCCGCCGCGAGACGATCGCCCAGCGTGCTGGACTGCGCCTCGTCGGGGCCGTGGAAAAGGTAAAATCGAACCTTGGGATCGGGCTGGTCGACCGAGCGGTCGATGCTGCCTTTGACCGACTTCACCGGGCTGCAGGCGTTCGCGCCGCATAAAGGCTAAGCCTGGCGACGATCTGGTCGGCGACCGCTTCGGACAGGCGCTCGGCGGCGGTCTGCTCGGCCGCGACGGTCGCATATTCGGAACTGACCACGTCGATTCCCGCGTCCGATCCCGCCGTAGCATCGAGCACGACCGACCCGTTGGACAAGTCGACCAATTGATAGCGCGCGCGCAGCGAACGCCGCTCGCGAGTAACGGCTCGGTCGCCGCGGATGCCGAGCCCCACAATGTCGTCGTCCAGCTCAACCTCGAGGCGGTAGCGCGCCTCACCGTTCCCGTTCGCCGCAAGACGATCTCTCAGCTCGTTGAAGACGAGCCAACCGACCTGCCCCTCGATCGGCGCGATCGCAACCGACGAAAGAGTGGCCGCAACCGGTCCGCTAGATCCGCCTGAGTAGAGCGGACGCAGCTGGCAGCCGGCAAGGAAAAGCGCCGCCGCGATCAAGGCGAACTTATTCCTCATGCGACGATGTTCACCAGCCGGTCGGGAACGACGATCACCTTCCGGGGAGCATTTCCCTCGAGCAGGCGCTGCACCTTCTCGGACCCGAGCGCGAGCTCCTCGGCAGCCGCCCGGTCCAGGCCGCGCGGAGCATTTAACGTATCGCGCAGCTTGCCGTTTACCTGGATCGCCAGTGTGACCTGGTCCTCGACGAGCATGGCGGGGTCGAAAACCGGCCAGGCAGCGTCCACCACCATCCCCGTTTCACCGAGCGTGGCCCATGCTTCCTCCGCGAGATGCGGAGCGGCAGGGGCTGCCAACTGGACGAGAGCGCGAATGGACCGGGACCGCGTTCTCGAAGGCTTTGCCTTTTCGATAGCCGAGGTGAGCTCGTAGAGCTGCGCGACGGCCTTGTTGAATTGTAGGCCATCCAGAGCGTCGGTGACCGCCGCGATCGTGCGGTGGAGCTTGCGCTCAAGAACTTCGTCATCGCCTTCAGCCGGAACGTCCGTGGACGCGAGCCGCCAGACACGCTGTACGAAACGCGCAGCGCCCTCGATTGCCGCATCCGACCATTCGAGATCGCGCTCGGGCGGGCTATCGGAAAGCATGAACCAGCGCACCGCGTCAGCGCCGTAACGGGCGATGATCGGCTCCGGGTCGATCGTGTTCCGCTTCGACTTGGACATCTTCTCGACGCGGCCGAGCGTCACCGGAGCGCCGCTTTCGAAGTGGACCCAGTCGTCGCCGTCGCGCCGGACCTCGTCCGGGCTCAGCCAGCTGCCGTCGCCTGCACGGTAGGTCTCATGCGTGACCATGCCCTGGGTGAAGAGGCCGCGGAACGGCTCGCTCATCCCGATCCGGCCGATGCGGTTGAGCGCCCGCGTCCAGAATCGCGCGTAGAGCAGGTGGAGAATCGCATGCTCGACGCCGCCGATATACTGGTCGACTGGAAGCCATTGCTCGGCCTCGGCGCGGTCGAACGGCTTGTCGTCCGGCTGGCTTGCGAAGCGCATGAAATACCAGCTCGAATCCACGAACGTGTCGAGCGTGTCGGTCTCGCGAAGGGCGGAGCCGCCGCATGAAGGGCAACTGACGTTCCGCCAGCTAACGTGCCGGTCGAGCGGGTTGCCCGGCTTGTCGAAGCTCACGTCCTCCGGAAGGACGACGGGCAGCTCAGCGCGGGGAACGGGAACCGCGCCGCACGCGTCGCAGTGGATGATGGGGATCGGCGTGCCCCAGTAGCGTTGTCGGGAGACCCCCCAGTCGCGCAGGCGCCAGGCGGTCGTTCCTTCGCCCCAGCCCTCGGCTTCGGCGCGGCGAATGACCTCCGCTGTCGCCTGCTCCGTTGTCATGCCGTCGAGGAACTTCGAGTTGACCGCGATTCCGTCCATCGATTCGGCCTCGCCTACAATCGGCTGCCCGGCTTCCTCGGCGGTATTCGCGACCACGCGCTTGATCGGCAGCTTGTATTTGCTTGCGAACTCGAAATCGCGCTGGTCGTGTGCCGGCACGCCGAAGATCGCTCCGGTGCCATATTCCATCAGCACGAAGTTCGCGATGTAGACGGGTAGGCGCCAGTCGGGGTCGAACGGGTGAATCGCCTCTATGGCGGTGCGGTAGCCCTTCTTCTCAGCAGTCTGGATCTCCGCCGCGCTGGTGCCGCCGCGGCGGCATTCGGCAATGAACTCGGCGGTCTTGGGATCGCGCGCGCCCAAAAACTCGGCGATCGGGTGAGTCGGGGCGATCGCCACGAAGCTCGCTCCGAAGATCGTGTCGGGGCGGGTGGTGAAGACCTCGACCTGGTCGGGTCCCTCGGCGTTCGCCAGGCGGAAGCGGAACTGCAGGCCGCGGCTCTTGCCGATCCAGTTCTCCTGCATAAGCTTGACCTTGTCGGGCCAATTCTCGAGCTCGCCGAGCCCGTCGAGGAGCTCCTCGGCGAAATCGGTGATCTTCAGAAACCATTGAGAAAGGCGCCTCCGCTCGACGGGTGCGCCCGAGCGCCAGCCCTTGCCGTCGATCACCTGCTCGTTGGCGAGCACAGTCAGGTCGACCGGGTCCCAGTTGACCTCGCTCTCCTTGCGGTAGACCAGCCCGGCCTCGAACAGATCGAGGAACAGCTCCTGCTCGTGACCGTAGTAATCGGGCTCGCAGGTCGCGAGTTCACGGCTCCAGTCGAGCGCGAAGCCCAGCCGTTTGAGCTGCTCCCGCATCGTGGCGATGTTCTGCCGGGTCCATTCGCCGGGGTGGACCTTGCGCTCCATCGCCGCGTTCTCGGCCGGCATGCCGAACGCATCCCAGCCCATCGGGTGCAGCACCTCGCGCCCCTGCATCCGGCGGAAGCGGGCGAGTACGTCACCCATCGTGTAGTTGCGAACGTGGCCCATGTGGATGCGCCCCGACGGATAGGGAAACATCTCCAGGACGTAGGTCTTGGGCTTGGGGCTCGCCGAGTCGGCGACGAAGCTGCGCGCCTCCTCCCACCGGGCCTGCCAGCGGACGTCCGCAACGGCCGGATCGAAACGGCCGGTCATTCGGTCAGCCTAGCCTCTGACTGTGGTGCGGCGAATGTCGCGGGCACGGGTGAGAATGATGTCCTCCAGCTTCTGGACCGTCGCGGCGGACACGGGCGCGTTTACCCAGGCGCCGTTCTGGTTCACCTGGCGCGAGGCGGTGACGCGCAGGGCGTCGGCGCGCAATTCCTGGTCCAGGATCGCGGCGGTGACCTTGACCCGCTCCGTCGGCGACTGCGGGTTGGAGTACCAGTCTGTGATGATTACGCCGGTGTTGGCATCGGCCTGGAGCAAAGGCGCGAAGGACAAGGTGTCGAGCGCGGCGCGCCACAGATAGGCGTTCACGCCGATGGTCGTCATGCGCGAGGGCGCGAGCTCGACGGGGACGTCGCGGTTGCGCGAACAGCCCGGCGCGGCCACGGCAATGACTACGAGCGCGGCAGCAGCGGTCTTCAGGCGGAGCATCGGCAATCCTCTTGGGGCAAACTCGGGAACGAAGGGCGTTATAGATACTGGGGAAGAAGGGGCAAGCAGCGCGGGAACGAGGATTCTGTGTTGCGCCTGCAACAGAACGGCACGGAATCGATTCCAGTTGTGGAACCTTCAGGCTCCCCCGACTATATCGGACTCGAAACAGGAGGATTGATTGCCGAGTCTCGGACGTTCCAGGAGCGCGCTGATGCTCGCCGCGGTTTCCGCGGTGGGTCTCTTGCTGTCTCCGGCCGTCGCGGCTCCGGTGAAGAGGAAAGCGCCCGCGGTTGCGGTTAGCTTCGACCCTCTTTCGACCTTCACTCCTGGGGGTGCGGACCCCAAGCTCGCCGCCTCGGTCGCAAGCCGCGGCCTTTCCCTGACGGATTTCAAGTTCACGCCCGCCGCAGCCAAGAGCCGGCCGTCGCAGGTCCGGGTCGCGATCCGCGCCCGTCCGGATGCGGCGCTTCGCGCCAAGGCCGCAAATATGGATTCGGCCTCGCCAGTCATGGTGCTGACGCCAGCCACCTATAATCTGGGCGCGGCCGTCGGCTGGCGCCGCTTCGCCATATCGGGCGATGTTGCGAAGACCGATTCGCGCAATCCCGCGATCGGCAGCAAGGAAAGCGCAGTCGTCGGAGTCAGCTATTCGCTCAAGCGCTTCACCGGCCGCGTTGCGGTCGGAGCCGAGCGTGACGATCGCCTGCCAGTGCTCCGCGACCGTGAGAACTACTCGGTCGACCTGGGCGGCGCCTACAACATCACTCGCAGCATCGCCGTCACTGGTGGCGTTCGCTACAATGTCGAGCGTGAGCGCAATGCCGTCGTCGCCGACAACCGCCGCGACAGCCAGGCGGTCTACGTCGGCACCGCGTTCAAATTCTGACCGCGTCGCCTAACCAGGCGTCGATCCCGGCCCAGCCGTAGAAACCGTCGCGCTGCAAACGCGCGAATTTCAATGCATCCATCCCGCCGAGAGCGATTGCAGGCACGCCTGCGGCCTGCGCGATTCGCGCTGCAAGCGGTCGGCCGAGACCCTTCTCATCCGGGTGCGATTGCGTGGGGTAGATGGGCGAGACGAATACGATTGCCGCGTTGGCCGCGCGCGCGGCTTCCGCTTCATCGATGGAATGTACTGATCGCGAGAAGGGTAGACGTCGCGGGGCCTCGGGCGGGTTGTGGACAAGGTCCGCACCGACAGTTGCTGCAAAGTCTTCATCCCCCGCGACGGCCAGGGCGATACTTCTGCGATGGCAAATGTCCGCGATGCGTCGAGCAAGGACCGCCCGCATGTCCTTCGCCAGCGAGTAGTGGCGGAAGACGATCCCCGAATGCTTGATCGGCAGTCGGTCGATCGCGGTCCACAGCCTGTCGCCCAAGCGCTCGTCGGTCATCAGCCAGGCGCGGGGCCAATCTCTCTGGCGGCCAGTCATGGCGCTTCCTATAGCGCCGGCCGATGAGCAGCGCTGCCGACCGACGCCTGAAAATCCTCGACGAGATCGCGGCCGCGGCAAAGCTTGCCCGTCGGGACCCCGCGGGCGTCGAGCTCATCGGGGTCAGCAAGACGCGGTCCGTGGCCGAGATCGAAGACTTGATCGCCGCCGGTCAGCAGGACTTCGGCGAGAGCCGGGTGCAGGAGGCGCTCGAGAAATGGCCGTCCCTGCTAGAGCGCAATCCCGGCGTTCGGCTGCACTGCATCGGCCGCCTCCAGTCGAACAAGGCGGAGGAGGCCGTGAAGCTGTTCGACGTCATCCATTCGGTCGACCGGCCGTCGCTGCTCGATGCGCTCGTCAAGGAAGCTGAGAAAGCTGACCGCTCTCCCACCGTCTATGTCCAGGTAAACATCGGAGAGGAGGAGCAGAAGGGCGGCTGCGCGATTTCCGAAGTGGGCGACCTGGTCCAGATGGTTCGCGCATCGTTGCTGCCGCTCGCCGGGCTGATGGCCATCCCGCCGCTGGGAATCGAGCCGGGTCCATATTTCGCCCTGCTGGCGAAGCTTGCGGGGGACAACGGCCTGACGGGACTGAGCATGGGCATGTCCGGCGACTTTAGGCCTGCGGTGATGATGGGTGCGACGGCGGTCCGGATCGGAACCGCCTTGTTCGAAGATTGAGGGCGGCTAGGCTCTGCGCCATGCGCTGGCTCCCGGCTCTTGCACTGATCCTGTCCGCGCCCGCCGCTGCGGCCCAATTGCTTTTCGCTGGCGGCCAGTGGGTGGCGCTCGATCGCGGCGGAACCTGCGAGGCCGCGAGCCGATCCTTGCGGATCGCGCAGAAGGGCAAGGTGCAGGCGAGGGCCGGATTCGCCTTCGACGCGAACGGGGCAAGGCACGGCCAGTTCTTCGCGGAGATGAGCCGAGTCCCACGTGTGAACTCCACCGTGATCCTCACCGTCGGAACCCAGCCGTTCATGCTGGCAACGACTGGGCGATGGGCCTGGAGCCGCGATTCCCAGCAGGAGGTCGCGATCATTGCGGCGGTGCGCGCGGCGAGCGGGATGCGCGTCGATTCGCGCGATGCATCCGGCCGGCGCATCATCGACCGCTACCTGCTCGACGGCGCTCCGACGGCGATCGACGCTGCGGCGGCGCGCTGCGCCTCGGCCAAGCTGGCAAAATCTCGCCGCAATAACTAGATAGGCGGCCTGCCATGAGTGCCGACACCGCCATCATGCCGATTCCCGGCCCCATCGATCCTGTGCCCGTGCCACGGACCTCCAAGCCGCGCGCCGACGGCAAGATCGAGCTGGTGGGCCTTTCGAAGGAGCAGATCCGCACCGCGCTCGAAGGGGCCGGATTGGAGCCGAAACAGGCGAAGCTCCGCGCCAAGCAGATCTGGCACTGGATCTACAATCGCGGCGTGACCGACTTCTCGGCGATGAGCGACATTGCGAAGGCGCAGCGTGGCTGGTTCGCCGAACGCTTCGTCATTGCCCGGCCGGACGTGGTCGAAGCGCAGGTCTCTTCGGACGGCACGCGCAAGTGGCTGCTCAGGACCCATGACGGCCACGACTTCGAGATGGTGTTTATCCCGGATGCGGATCGCGGGACGCTGTGCGTATCGAGCCAGGTCGGCTGCACGCTGAACTGCCGCTTCTGCCACACCGGGACGATGCAGCTGGTGCGCAACCTGGAGCCCTCGGAGATCGTCGGACAGGTCATGCTGGCCCGCGACGCTCTGGGCGAATGGCCAAGCCAGCCCGAAGGCCGGATGCTGACCAACATCGTCATGATGGGCATGGGCGAGCCGCTGTACAATTTCGACAACGTCCGCGACGCGCTGAAGATCGTCATGGACGGTGACGGCCTGGGCCTTTCGAAGCGCCGGATCACTCTGTCGACCAGCGGCGTCGTGCCGATGATGGACCGCGCAGGCGAGGAGATCGGCGTAAACCTCGCCGTGTCCCTGCACGCGGTGACCAAGGAAATCCGCGACGAGATCGTGCCCCTCAACCGCAAGTACGGCATCGAGCAGCTGCTGGAAGCCTGCGCTGCCTATCCTGGGGCCAACAACGCGCGGCGCATTACGTTCGAATATGTGATGCTGAAGGACAAGAACGATAGCGACGAGGATGCGCGCGAGCTTGTCCGGCTCATTCGCAAGTACAGGCTTCCCGCGAAGGTGAACCTGATCCCGTTCAATCCGTGGCCGGGCGCGCCCTACGAATGCTCGACCGACGAGCGAATCAAGGCGTTCAGCAATATCGTGTTCGAAGCCGGCATCTCTGCTCCCGTCCGCACTCCCCGCGGCCGCGACATCGACGCGGCCTGCGGCCAGCTGAAAACGGCCGCGGAGCGCAAGCGCCGCTCGCAGCAAGACGCGGAAGCCGCCTAGCTTTTCCTGGAACAAGGATAGGTTTGCGGAGCAGCGCGCTGCGTGGCAAATCCTCACCTGGATGGAGGTGCGCATGGCGCTGATCGAGAAACTCGTCGGTAAGGTCATCCGCAAAGGGCGGCTCAACCTCATCATGCCCGACAGCCGCAAGCTCGAATTCGGTCCGGGCGGCGGCAAGTCGCTGACCATCCGTCTCACCGACAATAAGGCGGCTTTCGCCATCGCCCGAAATCCACGTCTCGGCGTGGGCGAAGCCTATATGGACGGGCGCATAGTCATCGAGGACGGCGACATCCTCGACCTGATGCAACTCGTTACCGGAGCGAACCGCTGGGAGGACGGCGGCGCCGGCCGCAAGGCGCTCGGCAAGGGCAAGAGCCCACTCAAGGCGCTTTTTCGCGCGAAGAATGTCGCGAAGCGGGCTCGCAGGAATGTCGCCCACCATTACGACATCGGCAACGAGCTTTACCGCCTCTTCCTCGACGACGATCTGCAGTACAGCTGCGCGTACTTCACCAACCCGAATAACAGTCTCGAGCAGGCGCAACTCGACAAGAAGGCGCACATCGCGGCCAAGCTCGCGCTGGAGCCGGGACAGCATGTGCTGGACATCGGCTGCGGCTGGGGCGGGACAGCGCTTTTCCTGAATCGCGTGGCGGGCGTCCGAGTCACCGGCGTGACGCTGTCAGAGGAGCAACTGAAGGTCGCCCGCGAGCGCGCGGAGTCCGCCGGCGTCGCCGACCAGGTGAAGTTCGAGCTGATCGATTACCGCCATGTGGAGGAACAGTTCGACCGCATCGTCTCGATCGGCATGTTCGAGCATGTCGGAGCCGCCCACTATGACGAATTCTTCGCCAAGTGCCGTGAATTGCTGAAACCCGGCGGCGTGATGCTGCTCCACACTATCGGAAAGCTTGGCAAGCCGTCGGCGCCTGACCCTTTCACCGACAAATATGTCTTTCCCGGTTACCACCTGCCGTCGATTTCGCAGATGGCCGCGGCCAGCGAGAAGGTGCGGCTGATCACGACCGACATCGAGACTCTTCGGCTGCATTACGCATACACGCTGCGGCACTGGCTGGAGCGGACACGCAAGGCGAAGGCCAAGATCGTCGCCTTGTACGACGAGCGCTTCTTTCGGATGTGGGAATTCTATCTCGCTGGCGGCGTCGTCGCCTTCGAGTCCGGGTCGATGTGCAATTACCAGCTGCAGTATGTCCGCGACCGTAACACCTTGCCGATTACGCGCGATTACATGACCGAGGCGGAGGAACGTTACCGCAAGCTCGGCGCTGCACCTGCGCAAAAAGCTGCGGCCCGCAAGAAAGCGACGGCTCCCGAACCCGTGAAATGAAAAGGCCCGGCGGTGAGGGCCGCCGGGCCTTCGCTTGTCATTCTGATCGGCCTAGCCGCGGTGCTGCGTCCGCATCCGCTGGCGGAGCTGCTGTCGCTCTTCCGGCGTGATCTGTCCGTCGCGATTCGCATCGGCCGTATCGAAGTGCCGGAGCGCGGCGGCCTGAGCTTCCTGCAGCGTCACTCGACCGTCCTTATTGGCGTCTGCCATCTCGAACATGTGGCCGCCGAGATTGTGCATGCCGCCGCCGTGGAACCGGCCGCCGTCGCGCCGCCCGTCCCCGTCGCGATCGCGCGCGGCGACGCGCTGCTGGCGCTGCGCTGCCTGGGCATCCCACTCAGCGCGGCTGATCGCACCGTCGCGGTTGCCGTCGATCCGCTCGAACGCCTGCTCGCGCCGGTCCTCGCGGCGTTCGACGAACTGGGAGCGGAGCGCCGTGCGTGCGGCCTCAGCCTCCGCTTTGGTCACCGCACCGTCGCGGTTCGTGTCGACCTTTGCAAAATGCTCGGTCACCTTCGCCTGAACTTCGGCGCGCGTATGAACCTTGGCGGCCTTCGTCTGTGATGCCGCGACAGGGGCCGGCGCGACCTGGGCAATCGCCGCGGCGGATACGAGCAGAGCTGCACCGCCGATCAAAAGCTTCTTCATCGAACTGCCTCCTCGAAAATAGTCGCGTTTTATTAAACTGTTGAAGCTGTATCGCCGTTGAACGCGCAGGGCGGCGTGGACAAAGCGGACGCGTCCACTACTAGGCCCCCTTTCGCAACAGGGGGTCTCGAAGAGCTGCCCGTATGAGCACGTTCGCACTTCATGCTGCCGTCGAGCCGCCGCCAACGGCTCCCCGCCGGTGGTGGGAAACGCGCTCGTTCGTGTTGTTGCTGATGCTGCTCTCGGTCGTGCCGCTGTTCTACCCGCGCGTCGCACCCCTGGTGGATCTGTTCGGGCATGTCGGCCGGTATCGGGTACAGCTGGACGTCGCCAGTTCCGCGTATCTTCAGCGCTACTACGAATATGACTGGGCGCCGATCGGCAATCTCGGCGTCGATGGACTTGTGCAGCTTCTTGGGCCGATCCTTGGTCTCGAAACAGCCGTCAAGCTGATCATCATGTCGATCCCGGTTCTGACCGTCGCGGGATTCCTGCTGGTCGCGCGCGAGGTTCACCACCGGCTTCCGCCCACGGCGATCTTTTCGCTGCTCTTCGTCTACAATCACCCGTTCCTTTACGGCTTCGTCAATTTTTCCTTGTCGATGGCGCTGGCCTTTCTTGCCTTCGGCCTCTGGCTGAGGCTCGCGCGGCAGGGCCGGTTCAGGCTTCGCGCCATTCTGTTCGTGCCCATCTCCTTCGTCATCTTCTTCGCCCATACGTTCGGCTGGGGAACGCTCGGGCTGCTCGCCTTTTCGGCGGAAGCGGTCCGGCAGCATGACCAAGGCCGTGGCTGGTTCCGCTCCGGCATCAACGCGGCGCTCCACGCCTCGGTCATGGCGCTCCCGATCATCATCGTCCTTGCGTGGCGTGGCGAAAGCGCCGGGGCGATGACCCGCGCCTGGTTTTACTGGAAGCTGAAATGGGAATGGATCTACTCGGCCGTGCGTGATCGCTGGCGCTGGTTCGACATTGCGACCGTCGCGACCATTCCTTTGCTGGCCCTGTTCACGCTTGCGAGTCGGCAGCTGGCCTTCTCGCGTAACCTCGCCTTTTCGGCATTGGTCCTGCTCATCTGCTTCGTGTTTCTCCCCTGGACCGTGTTCGGCTCGGCCTATGCCGACATGCGGCTCGCGCCGTACGTGCTTGCGCTCGTCCCGCTGGCCATCCGCTTCCGCGAAGAGACCCACGTCCCGATAGCTCGCGCGCTTGCGGTCATCGGCCTTACGCTGGTGGTCGTCCGAATGGGCGCGACGGCTTGGAGCATGGCGATCGCGGCGCGGGACCAGGAGGCCAAGCTTGAGGCGCTGAATCACGTCCCCGAAGGCGCCGCAGTCGTTTCCCTGGTCGGTCGTGAATGCCGCCGCGTGTGGGAGCTTCCGCGCAACAGCCATCTGCCGGGGATGATTATCGCTCGCCGGCAGGGTTTTTCCAACGACCAGTGGCAGATCGACGGCACCAACCTGATGAAGGTCGTCTATTTCGACGCCGGCGTGTTCCGTAAGGACCCGTCGCAGATGGTGTTCCCGGAATGGTGCGGCGGTCGGCGGCAGCTCTGGACGGTAAACAGGGCGCTCAGGGCGATCCCGCGCGACAAGTTCGACTATCTCTGGATAGTCGACGTTCCCGCTTACAATCCTGAATTGACTCGCGGATTGACACCCGTCTGGCAAGGACCGGGGTCGATGCTCTATCGTCTCTGAATGCCAACGCTGTCGATCGTCGTTCCGTGCTTCAACGAGGAAGCCTGTATTGCAGAGCTCTACCGGCGACTTACCGCGTCGGCGACCGCCGCGGCCGGCGACGATTATGAGCTCGTCCTTGTCAACGACGGCTCCGGCGATGGGACATGGCCGGCCATGCGGCGGATCGCCGAAAGCGATGGGCGTGTGCTCGCGGTCAACCTGTCGCGCAATCACGGACACCAGCTGGCGCTGACGGCCGGCCTCGACCTCTGCCGTGGCGACAGGATCCTGATCATCGACGCGGATCTGCAGGATCCACCCGAGCTGCTGTCCGGAATGCTGGATGAGATGCGAAGCCAGGACGCCGACGTGGTCTATGGCGTGCGCCGCAGCCGCGCCGGTGAAACGCCTTTCAAACGCGCCACCGCCCATGGATTCTACCGCCTTCTTTCGCGGGCGACGGAGATCGAAATCCCTCTCGACACGGGCGACTTCCGCCTGATCAGCCGACGGGCGCTCGAGGCCTTTCTGGCGATGCCGGAGCAGTCGCGGTTCATCCGCGGCATGGTCGCCTGGATCGGGTTCCGTCAGGTGCCATTCCCCTACGACCGCGAGGAAAGGTTCGCGGGGGCCACCAAGTATCCGTTCGGCAAGATGATGCGCTTTGCGTTCGACGCGCTGACCGGTTTCTCATCTGCACCGTTGAAGCTCGCCAGCCACGCGGGTCTCGCGCTGTCGCTCGGCTCGGTGCTGATCGTCGCCTATATCGGATTCGCCTTCTTCACCGGCCGCAACATCCAGGGCTGGACATCGCTGATGCTGGTGGTCGTGGTCCTCGGGGCGGTGCAGATGTTCGTTCTCGCGCTGATGGGCGAATATATCGGCCGCCTCTACAACGAGGTGAAAGGCCGACCGCTTTACATCGTGCAGGAAGTCGCCGGCCGCGAACCGCGCGCCGGCAAGCTCGGCTATCTCGCCGAGGCGACGGCGAAGAGCGAAAGCCCGGGGGGCAGCGGAATCCGCCCGATCACCCGGCGCTCCGCGGCGAAAACCCGCTCGAGCACCTGATTGATCGGCTCGACCGGCGGCGCCAGATTCGCGTCGTCCTTGCCGGAAATCTTCGAAGCGAGCCGTTGTGCGACCGCCACCGGGAACAGCAGGCTGTTGAGATAGCCAATCGCTTCCAGCCCCAGCGGCGATCCTTCGATCAGCCGCTTGAGCGACGCCTTGGAATAGCGTCGCTGGTGATGGTTCACGACGTCGTGCGCCGACCACATCCACTGGTGGGCTGGGACCGTCATCACCAGCTTGCCGCCGGGCTTCAGCACGCGCGCAACCCCTTCCAGCGCGGACTTGTCGTCCGGAATGTGCTCGATCACGTCGAGCGCCGCGACCAAGTCGTACCGGTCGTCGGCCAGGCCGGCGAGATCCGGCAGCGGCGAGGACAAGACCGGGCGGCCGAGCCGCTCTTCGGCCATGCTACGTGCGATCTCATCGATCTCCAGGGCGTCCACCGAGCCGAACTCGCCGAGCATCGGAAGGTTGTGACCCGTGCCGCAGCCGATCTCGAGGATCTGCGCGCCTTCCGGCGGATGCACCGTGCGACGGATCAAGGCGGCGACGACTTCGCGGCGGGCCCGGTACCACCAGTGCTGTTCGTCATGCTCGGCCATGGCCTCGTAGACGGCGCGCTCCATCAGCGGAAAACCCACTGCCGGTTGAGGATGAATGTCACGGCGGGCGTCACGAACAGCATCGGAATGATCGGTACCTCCGGTCCAAGCTCAAGGCGCGTGAAGATAAGCCAGACCCAGAAGGTGTTGAGCACGTAACTGATGACGGAGACAATCGTGTAACGCAGCTTCGTGACGTGGTTCCGTTCGGAACCGTGGCCGCGGAAGCTCCATGTGCTGTGCATGAAATAGCCGAGCGCGACCGCGACGACATAGGCCATGAAGTTGCCGATCTGCGGGTGCCAGCGGAGCAGCAGGGCGACGATGGCATAAACGCCCACCCCGATGGCCGTGACGAAGGCGCCGCTGACAACGAAGCGGGCAAGCTGGCCGAGCAATCGCCGGCGGTCTGGGTGAAGTGTGGAAAGCATGGAAGGTCGTCCGCTTGCTCTGTAGCCGCGCGCCGCTACAGCAGGGAACCCTTTAAAACGAGGCATTGCTTGGATCGCGTTCTCAATTTCGTCGACCGCCATTGGAAATGGATCGTGGTCGGCGTGTGGATAGCCTTTTGCCTCTACTTCGTCGTCGAGCGCTGGAACGCAATCCGCTTCTTCGCCCTCGGCGACACGGACGACAATCTGCGGATGAGCCAGGTTCGCGCGTTGCTCGCGGGCCAGGACTGGTTCGACCTTCGCCAGTACCGGCTGGATCCGCCCACTGGCGCCAACATCCATTGGTCGCGGTTCGTCGACCTGCCGCTCGCCGCCATTATCCTTGCTCTCCGCCCGTTCGTCGGAGGAGCGGAGGCGGAACGCGCCGCGGTCGCCATCGCGCCGATGCTTCCGCTGCTCCTGCTGCTCTTCTCGCTGGCGCTGACCGCGCGGCGGCTGATCGACCGCCGTGCCTATCCGCTCGTCTTCGTCGCCTTGTTCTTCGCCGGATCGGCGGGCGGAATGTTCATGCCGACGCGGATCGATCACCACGGCTGGCAGCTTGCCTTGCTCGCGCTCGGGGTTGCCGGAATCGCCGACCCGAAACGCGCGCGAGGCGGCGCAGTGACGGGCATCGCGTCGGCCATGTCGCTGTGGATCGGCCTGGAAATGCTGATCTACCTGGGGATCATGGCCGCGGCTGTGACCCTGTTCTGGGTGATCGACGGCGCTCAACGGCGGCGAATGTCAGCCTATGCGGTGGCGCTGGGCGGCGGCACTGCAATCGGCTTCCTCCTCTTCACCTCCTATGCCAACCGCCTTCCGATCTGCGATGCACTTTCCCCGGTGTGGTTTTCGGATGCGGTATTGGGCGGCGCTCTGTTGTTCGGTGCAGCACTGCTTTCGCCCGCCGACTGGAAGCACCGCCTGGCGCTTGCCGCCGGCGCTGGAATCGCGGTGGTCGCCTTCCACGGCCTTGCCTGGCCGCAATGCCTGTCGCGTCCCGAAGGTGTGTCGCAGGAAGTGGTCGACCTGTGGCTGAGCCACGTCCGCGAGGCCCGCCCGATCTACCGGCATGGCTGGCGGACCGTGCTGGCCATCGTCTCGCTTCCGCTGACCGGCCTGATCGGCTGGCTGTTGCTCGTCTGGTTCAATCGCCGCGATCCCGACAAGCTGCGGCGGACCTTGGCTGCGACGGCGCCGCTAGCCGCCGCAATGCTCCTGCTCCTTTGGCAGACGCGCACCGGTCCCGCCGCTCAGATGCTCAGCGCGACGGGGGCGACGGCCCTTCTTTGGATCAGCGTTCCCTGGGTCCAGAAATCGAGGAATGCCGTTCTGCGGACTTTCGGCACGGCCGCGCTCGTAGTGCTAGGCATGGGCGCGGCAGTACCCTTCGCGAGCAATTTCTTTCCGAAGGAAAAGAAGACGCCCGCAATGCGAGCCGTCGACAAGGCGAACCGCCAGTGCGCGTCGCTATGGGGACTGAAACCTGTCGCCCAGCAGCCGAAGGGCATGGTGTTCACGTTCGTGGACCTCGGCCCGAGGCTGATCACCGTCACGCATCATAGCGCCGTCGCCGGCCCTTATCACCGCAATGGCGAGCAGATCGCTGACGTCATGAAGGCATTTCGCGGTAACGAGGCCCATGCACGCACAATCATCGCCAAGTACCGGTCGGACTATGTCCTCATTTGTCCCAACATGTCGACGGCGACCATTTTTAGGGCTGAAGCGCCGAAGGGATTCTACGTCCAGCTGACGAGGGGACGCGTACCCGGCTGGCTGACGCCGGTGCCGCTCCCCAAGGACTCGCCATTCAGGATGTGGCGGGTCCAGCGCTAGCGCTTGAGCGCTCGCACGGCCGCGAGGGTCTTCGACACATGCTCGCTCCACTCGAGGTCCGAGTGAACGAAAGCGATCCGGCCCTTGCGATCGATCACGTAGGACGTCCGGTCCGTCAGTACCGGTTTCTGTTTCAACGAGACGTCGTAGGATTTGATCACGTCCGGCGTGGCGATCGCGACCGGGAAGGCGTTGCGGCAGGCCTCGACCGAGAAGCGCTTGAGCGTCGGCAGGTCGTCCGCCGACATTCCGATGACCCGGGCGCCGGCCTTGCGGAAGTCCTTCGCGGCCTCGCT
Source organism: uncultured Alphaproteobacteria bacterium (assembly GCA_963829625.1). GTDB lineage: Bacteria > Pseudomonadota > Alphaproteobacteria > Sphingomonadales > Sphingomonadaceae > Sphingomicrobium. Next base: position 73,123 of record CAWHJH010000013.1, read on the forward strand.
GAACGCATGCGCCTCGAGCGTGCAGCCCTTGGTGAACGCCTTGGGGAAGAAGTAGAGGACGACCGGGCCTTTGCGCAGCTGCTCGGCGAGATGAAGGCGAAACGCCTTGCCGCCCACGGCGCCTGTCGTGACGAAGTCGGGTGCCGCGGCACCGGTTGGGAGTGCCGCCGCGGTTGGTGTTGCAGCCGCCGCCGCGGCCACAAGTCCAATCAGCCACCTGCGCATGCGACTCTCCTTCTTCGGATACTGGAACCTAGCGCGGCAACGCCTTGATCGCCAAGCGGGCAACTCCGGCACGTGCGAACGGTTATTTCCTGAAAAGGGGACATGCATGCGACTGACGGTCATTGCGGCGAACGGGCTTCTGCTGGTCGGGTGCAGCGAGACCGCCACCACCATTCCCAATGAGGCGACGAAGGCAGAGGAGGCCAAGGCGAGCGAACATGCCCCGTCCCAAGCGCCTGACGGGAACCGGGCAGAAGAAGCAACGAACGTCGCATCACCAGGCGATGTGAGCGCTTGCCTCATCCAGGACGGCGAACAGCTTCGCATCACCCCCGTCCGCGCGCTCGGCACCGAGCCGTTCTGGAATGCCCAAGTGGAAGGCCGCTGCGTCATTTATTCCACGCCGGAGGACCAGAAGGGCACGCGGATCTGGACGCGCTTCAATCCCGGCCCGGATGGTGGGGTCTGGGTAGGGTCGTTCGATGGCAAGCCCTTCAAGCTCGTCACGCGCCTTCGCCAGGGCTGTTCTGACGGAATGTCCGACCGGAGCTATCCCCTGGACGCGTTGCTGACCGTCCGCGGCGAGGAACGGCGTGGCTGCGCCGCGCCGGATTGAACTGGAAAGCCGCACTTCGCCTCCCTAAGTCGGCGGAACAGGGATTTGGTAAGAGGAACAGATGGCAAATCATGAAGGCCCGATGGCCTGTCCGGTCGACGGTGCGACGCTGGTGATGAGCGAACGATCGGGGATCGAAATCGATTATTGTCCGACCTGCCGCGGCGTCTGGCTCGACCGTGGCGAGCTCGACAAGATCATTGAACGGAACAATGCGGGCCAGGCTCAGCAGCAGCCGGCTTCGCCTCCGCCCCAGCAGCAGCAAGCGCCGCAGCATCCGCAGTCCGGCCCCTGGGGGGCTCCGCCCGAGCAATACGGGCACGGTTACGGCCACAAGCCGTACAAGAGGCGCAAGTCGTTCCTGGAAGACCTGTTCGACTAGGATCGCTTGAGGATCTGGAGGGTCGCTTCGTCCGGCCCTCGAAAGAAAGTCCCCAGCATTTCGGCCAGCAGCGGGTCGCCTGACGCGACTTCGAACAGGGTGAGGCTGGATCGCAATTTCATTGCGTCGAGGTCGCCGAGGATTTCGGCGGCGCTTTTCTTTCCCGTCCAGGCGTGAACCGCTTCAACGCACTGGCGGTAACGGTCGCCCAGCAGTGGGTGCGCGAAATAGGCTCGCGCCTCGTGCAGGCTCCTGATTCCGTAAAATTGAGATGTCGGGCTTCGGCCGAGCTCCGCAAGCTGCGGGAAGATGAACCAGATCCAGTGGTTCTGCTTTCGGCCGTTCTGAATTTCCAGCAGCGCTGTGTCGAACACACCTTCCTGCGCGTCCACGAACCGCTGGAGTTGAAACGGGTCGGCGTCGTTCATCAGGACAGCAAGGGCTCGATCGCGTGCCATTCGCGGTCGACGGCGCGGCGGCCGGCCTCGATTGCCTCCTGAATCTTGGCCGGCTTGAACTCCAACGTGTCGAGATAGTCTCTCTCGGGCTCGATCACGCGGATGGGCGCGAAGCGATATTCCGCGAGCTTCACGTCCAGCGGCCGGAGCACGGCCGTCCGATTCGCCGGGTCCACGTTCGCGGCCTGCAAGGCTCTCAGCTGCGCCTCCCGGGCTGCGATCAGGTCGTTGATCAGGGCGGCGTTGGCGAGATCGTTGGCGGACACTTCCTTCTGAAGGATGTCGACCGCCCGGAGGCCAATCTCGATCAGATTACCGTAGGTTCTTGGAGCCGTTGGAGTCGCCTTCGCGCCTGCTCGGACGACGATCACTCCCCTGGGGTTCAGCTCGAGAGCCGTAGACAAAGGCGTGACATCGCGAACCCCGCCATCGACCCACTGAGCGCCGTCGCTGGTTTTCAATGGGTCGAAGAAGACAGGCATTGCGCAGCTGGCATAAACCCAGTTGTGAATGCCGGCGACGCGCTCGTCGATCGAGCGGAATTCGCCAGTGCCGAGGTTGACGACCCCGAGGCGAAGCTTCTTGCCCGTGGAACGCAGCTTTGCGTCGTCGGAATTCTGCTTCAGAAGCTTCCGCAGGCCCTTTGCGTCATAGATGGAATCAGCGCCAAGGATGCCGCCGGCCACGCCGAGCGGCTTCTTCACGTAAATGTCGGAATTGTTCTTGAGGCCGAGCCAGAGCTGCAGGAGCTTCGGTATCTCGTCCTGCGCTACCGCCAAGGCCTGGATAGAGCCGGTGGACGTTCCCACGGCAATGTCGATCTTCACGCCTCTGTTGGTAATGAGCTCGTCGAGGACGCCGACCTGGAAAGCGCCTTTCGCGCCACCACCGCTCAATACGATTGCGAGTTCACCTGCCATGATCGTCTCCCGCCCGACACCCGGCTTCGTTCGATTCGGCTGGTCTCAGCAATAACGTGATGGCCGCCAAACGGCCATGGCCCACCTCAACGGTCGGAGGCGAGCCAGCCGGTTAGAACGTAGAACAGGATCACCACGGGGCCGGTCAGCAGCAGCGCCGCGACGAGGCCGAGTCGGATCAGCAAGGCATCGACCCCGGTCCAGTCGGCAAGACCTGCGGCAACGCCCATGATCTTGCCCTGGGACCGGTTGAGAAGAAAACGACTGTTGTTCACTTGCATATCCTTGAAAGAGTTCGGGTTCAGGCGATCGGCAGCGCGCTGGTGGCAGTGCTGACGAAGAGCATCGCGGTGACGAAGGCGGCTGCGAAAGCAGTGGCGGTGTCGCGAGCAGAGCTAAGAACGAACATGGCATTTCCCTTTTTCATGTCGCGGCCCCCGATTGGGCCACGCCATGTTCAATGCAGGGAGCGTGCCAAATGCAAATTATCGTTATTTTTCAGTGGGGACGTACGGAAGGGGTCGCAGCTTTGGCGGATTTCACGCTGACTGTTGGGATTTTTAGCCAACAGTAAATCAGCTCGAGGTGAAATCTCCGCCGTTCGGGTGCAGGATCTGCCCGATCATGTAGCTGCTGTCCTCGCAGGCGAGGAACAGGAAGCTCGGCGCAACCTCGTTGGGCTGGCCCGGTCGGCCCATAGGCGTGTCCTTCCCGAACTCGGGGATGTCCTCGGGCTTCTGTCCGCCGAACGGATTGAGCGGAGTCCAGATCGGTCCCGGCGCGACGCCGTTGACCCGAATGCCCTTTTCGATCGCGTTCTTCGCGTAGGAGCGCGTGAAGGCGGTGATCGCCCCCTTGGTCGAGCTGTAGTCAAGCAGCTGCGGCGAGCCCTTGTACATCGTGACCGACGTGCAGTTGATGACCGCCGAGCCCTTCTTCAGGTGCGGCTCCGCGGCTTGGGTAAGATAGAACATGCCGAAAATGTTCGTCTGGAACGTCCGGCGAAGCTGCTCCTCGGTGATATCGCCGATATTCTCGTCGGGATGCTGCTCGCCGGCATTGTTGACCAGCACATCGAGGCCGCCGAGCTCATCGACGGTCTGCTTGACGGCGCGGTCGCAGAAGTCCTTGTCGCCGACGTCACCGGCGATGAGGATCGCCTTGCGGCCTTCCTTCTCGACGATCTCCTTCGTCTTCTTCGCGTCGTCATGCTCGCAAAGATAGAGAACCGCTACGTCGGCGCCCTCGCGCGCGAAGAGCGCAGCGACGGCGCGGCCGATGCCGCTGTCCGCGCCGGTGATCAGCGCAACCTTGTCCTTCAAGCGCCCTGATCCCGGATAGCGCGGCTCCCAGTGGGGCTTCGGCTCGAGTTGGCTTTCGTGGCCCGGCAGCTGGTCTTCATGGACCATCGGCTCCATCACATCGGACACCTGATTACTCCTTGCCTGCTACGCCCATGCCTTCGCGGTAGAAATCCTCGATGGTGGTCTGGCCCCAACCATGGCTCGGTGGTGAGTCTTCAGCCGGCGCACTCAGGGTGTCGGCCCCGGCTTCGTTCGGATCCTGCGTATCGACTAATTCCGCGGTGTGGCTGCGCTGCCCCATAATTGAACTCCTTTGCCGCAATGAACCGGCCTGTTCGCGGCAGGTTCCTCCGGCTTCGGAAGGTCAGCCGCGAAGTGCGACGGCTGGAAGCTTCTCCGCCTTGTCTTGCGCCGCTGTCGCGCGCGGATGGGTTGCGCGGCATTCGGCGACGAGGGTCGGGAAATCGAAATCGCTGCGGGCCAGAAGCGCCTGCTGCGTGCCAGCCGAGCAGGCCTGCTGCGACGCATATTGCGTGGGCACGGTGGCGACCGGCGTGCATTGCGTCGAGCCGTCTGTGCAGCCCAGGATCGCGATCACGTAATAGACTGGTTCCATTCGGAAAAATCCGCTTCAAGATTCATCGGCAGAACAGGCGACGGACGTCGCGGTTCCAGTTGTTTCGCACGCGTCGTTTGCGGGTCGTCATTGGGGAACCTACCTAGGCGGGCATGGCGGTGTCACGCGGAACAGGAGAATCAAGGGCGGGGCGGAGTGCAGACGCTGCTTCGTTTCCTTCCGATGCTCTGGCCGAAGGGCGAAGCCGAGCTGAAAGCCCGGGTCGTCGCTGCGGTCCTGCTGGTCCTTGCCGGGAAGGCCGTCGTTCTGGCCATGCCCTTCGCCTACAAGGCGGTCATCGACCGAATGTCCGGCCCGGCGGTCGCCTTCGGCATCGTCGCTTCGCTGGTTGCCGCTTATGCGACGGCGCGCTTCGCCGGGGTCCTTGCCGACAATCTTCGCAACGCCTTGTTCGAGAAGGTCGGGCAGAATGCGGCGCGCAGGCTCGCGGGCCAGGTTTTCCGCCACATCCACGACCTGTCGCTGCGCTTCCATCTGGAACGGCGCACAGGATCGCTGACGAAGATCGTCGAGCGTGGAACGAAGAGCATCGACATGATGCTCTACTTCCTGCTGTTTCAACATTGCGCCGACGATCATCGAGTTGGTCGCGATCTGCGCAATCTTTCTTCGTGAAGTTCGGAGCGGGGCTGGTCGCCGCGACATTGGCGATGGTCGCCATCTACATCATCTTCACGCGCAAGGTCACCGACTGGCGCGCGCAGATCCAGCGCGACATGAACGAGGTCGACAACAAGGCGATCGGTCGCGCCGTCGACTCGCTTCTGAACTACGAGACGGTCAAATATTTCGGTGCGGAGGAGCGAGAGGCGAGGCGTTACGACGAAGCGGTCGGCGCCTTCGCCAAGGCGGCCACCCGCAACGAGACTTCGCTCGCCTGGCTCAACATCGGCCAGTCGCTGATCACCAACCTAATGATGGCCGGCGCGATGATCTTCACCGTGTGGGGCTGGAGCCAAGGCAAGTTCACGCCGGGCGACGTCGTGCTGGTCAATGCCTTGCTGATGCAGCTGTTCCGCCCGCTGGACATGCTCGGTTGGGTCTATCGCTCCATTCGCCAGGGCCTGATCGACATGGAAGCGATGTTCGGCCTGCTCGATACGCCGACCGAGGTGACGGACAGGCCGGACGCTCCGGCGCTCGAAGTAAGGAATGGCCATGTGCGGTTCGAGAACGTGCGCTTCGGCTACGAGCCGGACCGTGAGATTCTGAAGGGCGTCGACCTCGACATTCCAGCCGGCACGAGCCTCGCGGTGGTTGGCCCCTCTGGTGCAGGCAAGTCGACGCTCGCCCGCCTGATGTACCGATTCTACGACCCGACGTCCGGCCGCATTCTCATAGACGGGCAGCCCATCGCGGACGTCGCACAGCGTTCGCTGCGCTCGGTCATCGGCATCGTCCCGCAGGACACCGTGCTGTTCAACGACACGATCGGCTACAATATTGCCTACGGCCGCGGAGGGGCGTCGCGCTGGCGAGATCGAGGACGCGGCGCAAGGCGCGGCGATCCACGATTTCGTGTCTGCTTTGCCGCAGGGCTATGACTCCATGGTCGGCGAGCGCGGGCTCAAGCTATCCGGCGGCGAGAAGCAGCGAGTGGCGATCGCCCGGACCTTGCTCAAGAATCCGCCCATTCTCGTTCTCGACGAGGCGACGAGCGCACTCGACAGCAGGACCGAGCAGGCGATCCAGGAAACGCTGGAGCGTATCGCGCGAAGCCGGACGACGATCATCATCGCGCACCGCCTGTCCACGGTGGTTGGAGCCGACCGCATCGCCGTGCTCGACGATGGCCGCGTCGCTGAGCTTGGCACGCATGAGCAGCTGCTCGAGCGGGGCGGTCTCTACGCGGACCTCTGGTACCGGCAGGCAGCCGAACGCGTGATGGAGGAAGCCGCGGAAGCCGCCGAATAGCTTCGACAAGAGCAGCCCGGCCATTAAGGGTGCCGGTGTGAGCAGCGTCGAGCACATCCTCAAGACCCTTTTCGGATTCGACCATTTTCGCGGCGTGCAGGAAGAGGTGGTCGGCCGCGTGATGGCTGGCCGGCACACGCTCGCGGTCATGCCGACGGGTGCGGGCAAGTCTCTCTGCTATCAGCTGCCGGCGGTCGCGCGCGAGGGGACCGCGCTGGTGATCTCTCCGCTGATCGCCCTGATGCATGATCAGATCCGTTCGGCCGAGGCGATCGGGATTCGAGCTGCCTCTCTGACATCAGCCGACTCAAATCGTGATCAGACGATCCAACGCTTCCGCGCAGGCGAACTCGATCTGCTTTACGTGGCTCCCGAGCGAGCAACGACCGAGGGCTTCCGCAGGCTCCTGGATCGTACCCACATTTCGCTCATCGCCATCGACGAGGCGCATTGCGTCAGCGAGTGGGGCCATGACTTCCGCCCCGACTATCGCAAGCTCAAATCCCTGCTCGACGAGCATCGCGAAGTTCCGAGGCTGGCGCTGACCGCGACCGCCGATGCGCGCACCCGGGCCGATATCCTCTGCCAGCTCGGCATTCCCGAGGAGGGGTTGATCGTCGCCGGCTTCGATCGGCCGAACATTCGCTATCACGTCCGGCCGCGCGACGGCTTGAACGCGCAGCTGAAGTTGCTCCTCACCGCGCGACCCGGACCCGGAATCGTCTACGCGCCGAGCCGGGATAAGTCGGAGCGCATCGCGGAGCAGCTTTCCGCGACCGGCCGTAGTGCGCTCGCCTATCATGCCGGCCTCGACCCCTCGGTTCGAGCGCGAAACCAGGCGGCGTTCGTCGAGTCCGAGGAGATGATCATGGCTGCGACCGTCGCCTTCGGAATGGGCATCGACAAGCCCGACGTTCGCTTCGTCGCCCATGCCGGCATCCCGAAGTCGATCGAAGCCTATTATCAGGAAACGGGACGCGCGGGACGCGACGGCGATCCCGCCGAGGCATGGCTATTCTGGGGAGCGGAGGACTTCGCGCGCGCTCGAAGTCGTATCGAGCAGGAGGTCGAGCCGGAGCGGCGAGCCGGTGAGCGCGATCGGCTCAATGCGCTCGCGGCCTTCGTCGAAACGTCCGACTGCCGGCGCGCAATCCTGCTTCGCCATTTCGGCGAGGAGCCGCCGGAAAGCTGCGGCAATTGCGACAATTGCCTCGACCCGCCCAAGACGATCGATGCGACCGAAGTCGCGCGCAAACTATTGTCGGCCGCGTTCCGAACGGAGATGCGCTTCGGTGTCGGTCACCTCGCCGACGTCCTGGCCGGCAACGACAATGAGAAGGTGCGCAGCTTCGGCCACGACAAGCTGTCGGTTTTCGGGATCGCCGATTCCGAGGAGCTTGCGCTGGTGCGGCCGGTGGCGCGGGCGTTGATCGCCCGCGATGCTCTGCGCACCGATGCTTACGGCGGGTTGAGCTTCGGACCGGGCGCGCGGCCGATCCTGAAGGGCGAGCAGGAATTGACCATTGCGGTCCCGCCGCCGCGCAGGCGAACGAGCCGGCAGCGCTATGAAGGACCGGCCGACCCGATGTTCGATGCGCTGCGTGAAGCGCGCCGAAAGCTTGCGGCGGAGGCGGGCGTTCCCCCCTACGTCATCTTCCACGATTCGACCTTGCGCGAGATCGCTGCGCGCGGGCCACGGAGCCTCGGAGAACTTGGGACGGTCCAGGGAGTTGGTGCGGTGAAGCTTGCTCGCTACGGGGAAGCCATGCTTGCCGCCGTTGCGGCTGAAAAGGAACGGTCGGATGCGTGAGCTGGATGACAAGGTGCTGGTGAGTGGACAGATCCGCCCGGACGAAGTCGCCGCGCTTCGCACGCAGGGCGTGACGTTGATCGTCAACAATCGGCCCGACGGCGAAGAACCGGATCAGCCGCTCGGCGTGGAGATTGAGGAAGCCGCGGCGGCAGCCGGCATCGACTATCGCTCGGTCCCGATCATTCGCGGCATCGGTCCCGCGGACGTGGAGGCGATGCGGGATGCGATTTCCTCAAGCCACGGAAAGGTGCTCGCCTTCTGCCGGAGCGGCACTCGATCCGGGCTGGTCTGGGCCCTGGCCAGGAATGACGAAGGAATGGCGCGCGAAGAAATCGAGCGACGGCTGATCTCGGCCGGCGTCGATCCGACGCCGATCGCACACCTTTTCTAGCCTTTGTATTCCGCTAGCGCGGCGCGCGCTTCCTCGAGCTCTTCTTCCAGGACCATCAGGCGGACGCCGACGATCGCGCCGTCGGAGTAGCCCTGGTTCTCCGTGTCGAAAACGACGGCAGTCAGGCCGCAGCTCTCGATGAACAAGCGGGCGAGATCGGCCTGATAAGGGCGTTCGAAGCGCGCGATCTCGACCAGTCCGCTCACCAGGGCGTCACGTCGCCCGCCGCGACTTCCGCTGGACGCGGAGCGCGGCCGAGAATCGCATTCCGATGCGGGAAGCGCCCGAAACGCTCGATCACGTCGTGATGCTTCTTCGCGAAGCCGAGCAGATAATCGTCGCCAAGCGCGGTGAAGAGCTGGAGCGACCTTTTCTGGTCGGCAAGGCTCTCGCTGTGCTCGAACGGCATGTAGAGGAAACCGCGCTCCTTGCTCTGCAATTTGTCGTCCAACCCGCTGTCTACCGCGGCCCTCGCGATGGCGAGCGCGAGATGATCGGTCGCGAACTGCTCCGCATCGCCCCGGAACATATTGCGAGGGAACTGGTCGAACAGGATGACCGCCGCCAGCGCCGTCAGCGGATCGTCGAGGAAGGCGCTCACCGGCAGCTGGCGCTTCTGCGACCAAAGGTGCTCGAAGCGCTCGCGGATCGCTTCATCGACCGAGGGATCCCTGCGCCACCAGTTCTCCGGGTCGAGGCCGAACCAGTAAGTGAGGACGTCCCGGCGCCAGTCGTTCACGCGGTCGCCGTGCCTCCGACGGTTAGCCCTTCAATCAGCAGCGTCGGCTGGCCCACGCCGGCCGGGACGGACTGACCGCCCTTCCCGCAGATGCCGACGCCCTGATCAAGCTCGAGGTCATTGCCTATGCCCTTGATCTTGGTGAGCACGGTGGGGCCGTCGCCGATCAGCGTCGCGCCCTTGATCGGCTCCGCGATTCGGCCGTTTCGGATGCGGTACGCCTCGGTGCAGCTGAAGACGAACTTGCCGCTGGTGATGTCGACCTGACCGCCACCGAAGCTCTTGGCGTAGATTCCGTCCTTCACCCGCTCGACCAGCTCGCCGGGATTGTCGTTGCCCGCGAGCATGAAGGTGTTGGTCATGCGCGGCATTGGCGCATGCGCGAAGCTTTCGCGGCGACCGTTGCCCGTCGGCTCGACGCCCATCAGGCGGGCGTTCAGGCGGTCCTGGATATAGCCCTTCAGGATGCCGTCCTCGATCAGCACGTTACGGCGCGTCGGCGTGCCCTCGTCGTCAATGGTCAGCGAGCCGCGGCGGTCGTCGATCGCTCCGTCGTCTACGACTGTCACGCCCGGCGCGGCGACCCGCTCGCCGATGCGGCCGGAGAAGGCGGACGTACCTTTGCGATTGAAGTCGCCTTCCAGTCCATGACCGACCGCCTCGTGCAGCAGCACGCCGGGCCAGCCGGGTCCAAGCACCACCGGCATTTCGCCGGCCGGCGCGGCCACCAACTCCAGGTTGGTGAGCGCCTGCGCAAGCGCGACGTCGATGGCGCGGTTCCACTCGGCCTCTTCGAACAGCCGGCCGTAGAGATAGCGCCCGCCCAAGCCGTGATAGCCGGTCTCGCGACGGTCGCCGTCTTGGGCGACGATCTGCACGTTAAGTCGAACCAGCGGTCGGATGTCGTGCGCGACGAAGCCGTCGGCGCGGACGATATCGATCACGCTCCAGCTCGCGGCCAATGAAACGGCGACCTGCGCGACGCGAGGGTCGCGAGCCCGGGCGGCAGCGTCGATCTTCTGGCAAAGCGCCACCTTCTCGGCGAACGGAATGGCCGAAAGCGGATCGTCCGCCGTGTACATCGCCTGGTTGGTGCGTTGCGGGGGCGGTGCGGGCCGACCCTTCGCAGGATCGAGCAGCTTCAGCGTCGCCGCGGCTCGGTCGATCGCCGCCGCGCTGATCTCGTTGGCATGGGCGAAGGCGGTCGTCTCGCCGGCAACGCCGCGAAGTCCGAAACCGGACGCGGTATTATAGTCGGCCGTCTTCAGCCGGCCGTCGTCAAAGCCGAAAGCCTCGCTCGCCGAATATTGCAGGTAGAGCTCGCCGTCATCGCAATGCGCGAGATGCCGGGCAGCCAGGCGCTTGGCCTCGTCGGGGTCCAGCGCGCCGTCTCGATAAAGGAATCGCCGCGGGTCGGTGAGAAGGGTCATCCAGCAGATATAGGCGCGGTGGCCCTTCGCGCCACCCCGACGGTCTAGGCCGGTTTGTCGGCGGGACCGCCCTCCAGGACGAAACGGCGGTCGCAATAGCCGCACTCGACGAAGCCCAGGTCCGGTTCCATGCGTAGGAACACGCGTGGATGGCCAAGTGCCGGAGAGACTTCTCCAGACCCGTCGCAAGCGACCTGCAGTGTCTTCACCTTGAAGACTTCGGGCGGCGGCAAGGCGTTCGCGGCTTTGGCGGACTGTTCCATGGGCGCCCGGTTAGCAATCGCGCGCCCCCGCTTCAATGCGCGCGGCGTTGAATGGCTGAGGTTGCCGGCGCGTTAAGGTCCGCCAGCGGAGCGTTAAGGATATTGGACCTCGACGTCGAACGTGCCTTGATAGGCCCCCTCCGCCTGATTGGCGTTGACCGTCAAGGTCCCGCCGATTGCGAACGAGAAAGCCTCTTGAGCGGCAACGTTGCGGCTGTTGCCGCCTCCCGAAATCGTCCAGCTGGAAACCGTCATTGTTTCGGTCCCGCCGACTCGCGTAAGCGTGATCGGATTGCGCGGTATTCGGACGATCACGACACCCTTTCGCGGTGAAACCGCTTCGAAAAGAGCGGCATAAGGAAATCCACCCAGCGACACGACTCCGCCCGTCGTGGTCAGCGCATCGGTGTTCGGATTCATTACCGCGGTGCCGGCAGTCGTGACGCTCAAATAGCCGAAATTGAGGTCCTGCAGGCGTCTTACCTGGGCGGGGTAGGCAATCTCGGCCCGACTGATCGCGGGCGTTACCGCGCCAACCGGCGCGGCAAAAGCCGGAGCCGCCGTCGCAACCGACAGCAGCCCTGCAGCAAGCAAGGTCAGGAAACGCACCGGGCCCATCACGAAGCCGGCGGTAACCCTTTTCCCTCAAGATGCGTCTGACAGACAGGGTAAATTGTGCGTTTACCGTCAAGATTATCCGCTTCGCTTGTCGCGAGGGCGCGCCGACCGCTATGCGGCTTGGATGAGCCTTTCCGACGCCGCGATCCGGATCGAATCCCTCTCGAAAACCTATGCCGGCGGGAAGCGCGCGCTTGACGATGTCAGCTTCGATGTTCCGCGCGGACAGATCTTCGGCCTGCTCGGCCCCAACGGTGCCGGCAAATCGACGCTGATCAACATTCTGGCCGGGCTGGTGGTGAAGAGCAGCGGCAAAGCGATCGTCTGGGGCTTCGATATCGACGAGCATCCGCGCAACGCCAAGCGCTCGATCGGTATCGTGCCGCAGGAAATTCTCTTCGACCCCTTCTTCACTCCTCGCGAAGCGCTGGAGATCCAGGCCGGCCTCTACGGCATCCCTCCCGAGCAGCGACGCACGATGGAGCTGCTCGCAGCGATGCACCTCACCGACAAGGCCGATGCCTATGCGCGTACCTTGTCAGGCGGAATGAAGCGCCGCCTGCTGGTGGCCAAGGCGATGGTCCATGCGCCACCGATCCTCGTGCTCGACGAGCCGACGGCTGGCGTGGACATCGAGCTTCGCCGCCAGCTCTGGGCCTATGTGCGGGAACTGAACAAGGGCGGTGTCACGGTCGTACTGACCACGCACTATCTCGAAGAAGCGGAAGAGCTCTGCGACCGGATTGCGATCATCAATCAGGGCCGCGTGATTGCCAACGAACCGACGCGGGACCTCGTGGCCAAGGCGCAGGAAAAGGCAGTGGTCGTCACCTTCGATCATGAGATCGATACCGTTCCCGCCAACGACTGCTTCGAGAATATCCGGCTGCTCGACGAACGGACGATCGAGATCACGTTCCGCAAGGACAAGGTGAATGCCGGCCAGGTGCTCGCCGCGGTTCAACGCGACGGTTTCGCGATCGTCGACGTGCGCACCCGGGAGCCGGACCTGGAGGACGTGTTCCTCAGCCTGGTGAGCGAAAAGGCGGCATGAGCGCCACCGCGGACGTCCTGGTCGTCGGCTCCGGCGCGGCCGGGCTGACCGCTGCGCTCAACCTCGCCGAGGACCGCAAGGTCGCGGTGATCGCCAAGGGCGCGCTGGGCGAGGGCGCGACGGGCTGGGCGCAGGGTGGCATCGCCGCCGTGCTCGAGGAAGGGGACAGCTTCGAAGCGCATATCAACGACACGATGATCGCCGGCGCCGGGCTCAACGACCGGGAGGTAGTCGAGCATGTCGTCGAGTCCGCGCCCAAGGCCATCCAGCGGCTGGTCGATCTCGGCGTTCCCTTCGCCAATGAAGGCGGCGCACTGCATCTGACGCGCGAGGGAGGGCATAGCCACAGGCGGATCGTTCACGTCGCCGATGCGACCGGGGCGGCCGTTCAGCAGGCACTGGAGACGGCCGCGCTGAAGCATCCCAATATCGAGCTCATTCCCGACATGGTTGCAGTCGACCTGATCACCGGGCGCCATGCGTCCCAATTCTCGACGAGCGGTGCCGTTCACGGCCTCTATGCCTATAACCGGCGGAAGAAGAGGGTCGAAGCGCTGACCGCGAGGGCTACCGTCCTTGCGACCGGCGGCGCGGGACGGGCCTATCTCTTTTCCACCGCACCGCGCGGAGCGACCGGCGACGGGATCGCCATGGCCTGGCGGGCGGGTTGCCGAATCTCCAACATGGAGTTCATGCAGTTTCATCCGACCTGCCTCTACAATCTGCAGGTCAAGAACTTCCTGATCACAGAGGCGGTGCGTGGCGAGGGTGGCCAGCTGAAGCTGCCGGAGACTGGCGAGCGCTTCATGGCCGCGCTTCGACGAGCGTGCCGAGCTTGCCCCGCGCGACATCGTCGCTCGCGCCATCGACCATGAGATCAAGCGGCTCGGCCTCGACTTCGTCCACCTGGACATCTCGCACCGCGACCCGGATTTCGTGCGCGGGCACTTCCCAAACATCTACGAAAAACTGCTCGGCCTCGGCATCGACATCACCAAGGAACCGATCCCCGTCGTCCCGGCGCAGCACTATACCTGTGGCGGAGTCATGGTGGACCTCCACGGCTGCACGGACGCGCCGGGCCTTTATGCCGCGGGCGAAGTCACCCAGTCCGGCCTCCACGGCGCCAACCGCCTGGCTTCCAACAGTCTCCTCGAATGCCTGGTCTTCGGCGAGGCGGCTGCGAAGCACATCTCGACCAACTGGGACTCGCTCGCCGACGTGCCCGAGGTCCGAGCCTGGGACGAAAGCCGGGTCACCGACAGCGACGAGGAAGTCGTCATCACCCAGACCTGGGGCGAGATCCGCCGCTTCATGTGGAACTACGTCGGGATCGTCCGGACGACGAAGCGGCTGGAGCGGGCGAAGCACCGGATCGACCTGCTTCGCCAGGAAGTCGCCGACTATTACAAGCATTTCAGGGTGACGCCGGATCTCATCGAGCTCCGCAATCTGGTCGAGGTCGCGGACCTCATCATCCGAAGCGCACTTGCGCGGCACGAAAGCCGCGGGCTGCATTACACGCTCGATTTTCCGGAAACGGATGCGCAGACGAAGGACACCATCCTCGTTCCCTGAGGGCAGCAAGATGATCGAACCCGTCCGGCCAATTGCGAGCGACGATATCGACCATGCGCGCACACGCATTGCAGGAACCGTGCTCCGCACGCCTCTGGTGAAGCTCGACCTCGGAAGCGGTGCGCCGGACATCCACCTCAAGCTGGAGAATCTTCAGCCGACCAATGCCTACAAGATACGCGGTGCGGTCAATGCCGTTGCGCGCTTGTCAGAAGCGGAGCGCGCTCGTGGCGTATGGACGATCAGCGCAGGCAATGCAGGGCAGGGCGTCGCTTATGCCGCGCGGCAGTTCGGCATTCCGTGCAGCGTCGTCGCGATTGAAACCGCGCCGCAGACGAAGCTGGACCGAATGCGCGCGCTCGGTGCGATCATCGTTCCCGTCTCCTATGACGACGCGTGGAAGGCCGCCGAGACGCACGCCTTCGAGGGAGTCGACGGCACATTCATCCACCCCTTCGACAATCACGACTTCATCGCCGGCCATGCCACCATGGGGCTCGAGATCCTTGAAGATCTGCCGGACGTGAAGACGGTCGTCGCCGCGATTGGTGGCGGTGGGCTGATCACCGGCGTTGGAAGCGCGATCAAGACGCATCGTCCGGATACGACGGTGCTGGGCGCGGAACCGGAGACTGCCGCCCCCTACGCACTCTCGTTGCGGGAGGGCGGCCCGCGCAGATTCCCCGATTGGCAGGCGAGCTTCGTCGATGGAGCCGGAGGCAAGAGCGTCACCGAGCGCATGTGGCAGCGGATGCGCCCAGTTACCGACGGCGCGATCACGGTCACCCTCGACCAGACCCGCGATGCGATGCGCCTGATTGCCGAGAAAACGCGGACCATATCCGAAGGCGCCGGCGCTCTTGCCTTGGCGGCAGCGCTGACCGGCAGGGCTGGGGACGGGCCTATCGTCTGCATCGTGTCCGGCGGCAATATCGATTTGAAGAAATTCGCGGAGCTCGTTGCGGCCTAAGTGCCTAGGTTAGCCTGACTAAACATGATCGAAAGGAGATCCAAATGGCCGTCGAGCTGAAAATCGCCGCCTTGGGAGCGCTCCTGCTCCTCGTTCACATCTTCGCCGCGGTCCACCTCAAGACGAAGCAGTACGGGCGCAAGTGGAACGTCGGTGCACGCGACGAGAGCCTGCCGCCGCTCGATCCGGTTGCCGGCCGGCTGGCCCGCGCTCAGGCGAACTTTCAGGAAACCTTTCCGATCGCGATCGTGGCGCTGCTCGGGGTAGTGATCGCCGGCCGGACGAGCGCGTTGACCGCGCTCGGCGGCTGGATTTGGCTCGGCGCGCGTACCACCTATCTACCGCTCTACGCCTTTGGCGTGCCCGTTGTTCGAACAGGCGTCTTCACGATCAGCATTGCCGGCCTCGCCATGGTGTTGTGGCCCTTGCTGGTTGGCTGAGTTCCCGACCGCTGGCATCCCACCGGCAGCCTGCTAAACCCGATTGTTCATGTCCGAAACCGAAACCACCGAAGCGCCCGCGGCCGATGCCCCCAAGGAGGGTATGGCGAACCACCTCTATCTGGTCGACGGGTCGAGCTACATCTTCCGCGCCTATCACCGGCTCCCGCCGCTGACGAACCGGCACGGCATGAACGTGGGCGCGGTCTACGGCTACACCACCATGCTGTGGAAGCTGGCCGACGGACTGAAGAACGCCGAAGGGCCGACCCACATGGCGGTGATCCTCGACGCGTCGGAGCACACCCACCGAAACGAGATGTACGACCAGTACAAGGCGCATCGTCCGCCGCCGCCCGAGGACCTGGTTCCGCAATTCCCGCTCATTCGTGTAGCAACGCGCGCTTTCTCGATCCCGTGCATCGAAAAGGCCGGGCTCGAAGCCGACGACATCATCGCCTGCTACGTGATGGCGGCGAAGAGTGCTGGTTGGAAAGTGACCATCGTCAGCTCCGACAAGGACCTGATGCAGCTGGTCGAGGACGGCCATGTCGACATGCTCGACACGATGAACGACCGCCGCATCGACGAAGCGGCGGTGAACGAGAAGTTCGGGGTCGGCCCGGAAAAGGTCGGCGAGGTCCTCGCGCTGATGGGGGACAGCGTCGACAACGTTCCGGGTGTTCCCGGCGTCGGTCCGAAGACGGCTACCCAGCTCATCCAGGATTATGGCACCGTCGAAGGAGTCCTCGCCGCCGTCGAGGAGATCAAGAAGCCCAAGCTGAAGCAGAATCTCATCGAACATGCCGACGATGCGCGCCTTTCTCGCGAGCTCGTGCGGCTGGTCTGCGACGCGCCCTTGCCGGAGCCGCTGGAGGACTTGGTGCTGAAGGGCATTCCCCCCGAGCCGCTCAAGGAATTCCTCGAGGATCAGGGCTTCAAGTCGCTTCTCAACCGCATGATCGGCGGCTCGCCCAACACCGGCGCGACCGTCCGGAATGACGTCATTGCGGCGCTGGACCGCAAGCCGGCGGCCAAGCCGGCCGAGCCCGAAGGCCCGCAAAAGATCGAGATCGACTTCTCGAAATATGAAACGGTCACGGACGAAGCCGCTCTCGACCGCTGGATCGAGGAAGCGCGCGCGCAAGGTTATGTTGCGGTCGATACCGAGACCGACTGCATCGACTGCATCATCGCCAGGCTTGCGGGCATCAGCTTCGCGACTGGTCCTAACCGCGCCTGCTACATTCCGGTTGGTCATGTCGGCGGCGACTTGCTTTCGGAAACGCCGAAACAGCTTCCGCTTCAGCTCGTGCTCGACCGGCTCAAGCCACTGCTCGAAGACCCCGCGGTCCTGAAGATCGGGCACAATCTGAAGTACGACTGGGTGATGTTCGACAAGCTAGGCATCGAGGTCGCCCCCTACGACGACACGATGCTGATGAGCTTCAGCCTCGATGCGGGGCGTAGCTTCGGCCACAACCTCACGGATCTCGCGAAGTCGCAGTTCGACCATGATTGCATCAGCTTCAAATCGCTCTGCGGGACGGGCACGAAGCAGATCACCTTCGACAAGGTGCCGCTCAAGGAAGCCACGGAATATGCAGCGGAGGACGCCGACGTCACGCTTCGCCTGTGGCATCGCTTCAAGCCGCGGATGACGGCCGAGCATGCGACGCGGGTCTATGCCCGCGTGGACCAGCCATTGATCCCGGTCATCGGGCGCATGGAGCGCCGCGGGGTCAAGGTCGATCGCGATTATCTCGCCGGGCTCAGCCGCGACTTTTCCGAAGAGATCACGAAACTCGAAGAGCGCATCTACGAAGCGGCCTGCGGGCCCTTCACCATCGGGTCGCCGCAGCAATTGGGCGACGTCCTCTACGGACGGCTCGGCCTGAAGGGCGGCCGCAAGGGCAAGAGCGGCCATTACTCGACCGACGTCAACGAGCTCGAACGGCTCGCGGGGGAAGGCGTCGAATGTGCGCGGCTGGTGCTCGACTGGCGCCAGCTGACCAAGCTCCGCTCGACCTACACTGACGCTTTGCAGGCGGTGATCAACCCGGAAACGGGGCGCGTCCACACCAGTTTCAGCCTCACGGGCGCCCAGACCGGGCGGCTGTCGTCGAACGACCCCAACCTGCAGAACATCCCGATCCGGACCGAGCTCGGCCGCAAGATTCGTGACGCGTTCGTAGCAGAGCCCGGCTACGTGCTGATGAGCGCGGACTACAGCCAGATCGAGCTGCGCATTGCCGCGCACATGGCCGATGTCCCGCAACTCAAGGAAGCATTCCGCAACCGCGACGACATCCACAACATCACGGCCGAAGAGCTGTTCGGTACCGTCGACCGCGACACCCGCGGCAAGGCGAAGACCGTCAACTTCGCGATCCTCTACGGCGTATCGGCCTGGGGCCTGGCATCGCGAATGGGGGTGTCGAGGGAAGAGGGCTCGGCGATCATCGCCCGCTATTTCGAGCGCTTCCCCGGGATTCGTGCTTACATGGACGAGACGCTGAATTTCGTCCGCCAGAACGGCTATACCCAGACTCTGTTCGGCCGGAAGACGCACTTCTACCCGAACATTCGCTCACCCAATCCGTCGATCCGCGGCGGCGCCGAGCGGGCCGCGATCAACGCCCCGATCCAGGGAACGAGCGCCGATCTCATCAAGCGCGCGATGGCTCGAATGGACGCCGCGCTCGCCGAGGCGGGCCTCGAAGGCGTGCGCATGCTTTTGCAGGTGCATGACGAGCTGGTGTTCGAAGTGCCCGACGGCCGCGAGGAGGAAGCGGCAGCGGTCGTTCGCCGGGTCATGGAGACTGCGGCCGAGCCCGCGCTCAAGCTTGATGTCCCGCTCGACGTGGAGGTAGGCTGGGGAGAGCATTGGGGCGCCGCCCATTGAGTAGTGCAGCACCCGCCCATTCCTCATCCCCCGCGGACCTCGCGGTTCTGGCCCGTGGCGGACGGATTAACTTCCTTGGTTTCTGCATCCGCCTCGCTGCGCGGTTGCCGTTCCTGTTCATCGCGGGCCGGATCTACGGAGCGGAAGCGCTCGGCCGTTTCGCCTATGCGGTCCTGATCGTCGAGTTCGCCGCGCAATTGGCGACGCTCGGACTGAAGCGCGGGCTAGCCCAGCAGCTGGCGCATACCGACAAGCCTCATGTCTGCGTGGCCTGGGACGCCTTGCTGGTCGCTGCACTTGGATCGATCGTCTGCATGGGCATCCTGATGCTCTTTCCGCAGGCCATGTTCCCGAACAGTGAGATCACCGGGCTCGAATGGCTGCTTCCGATCACCATCATCGCGCTTGCATGGTCGGACATCATGCTGGCCGCGCTGGCGTATCGGAACGACGTCACGTCCACGGTTCGCGCGCGGGCGATCGTCGAGCCGATCACTATAAGCGTCGCCGCGCTGGCCTGGGCTTTCATCTCCACTCGCGATGGACTGATCATCTCCTACGTCCTCTCGATGGTTGCGGCCCTGGCCGCGTCCATCATTCCCTTTGCGAAAAGCTATGGTGTCGCTCGCGGCTGGAGACCCCAGCCTGCCGCCTTGTGGAAGATGGCGCGTCGAAACATGCCGGTGGCTGCGGCGGACGCCGTCGAGTGGGGCTCGCGGCGGGTCGACATTGCCGTCCTGGGCCTGTTCTTCTCACCCTACGTCGTCGGCATCTATTACGTCGCACAGAACGTCGCTTCGCTTCCCGCCAAGCTGAAGACCAGCTTCGATCCGATCCTCGGCCCGGTGATCGCCCGCAACCTGAAAGACGGCGACAAGCAGGCGGTCGCCAAGCAAGTGCGTCAGGTCGGCTTCTGGGTCATCGGGGCACAGCTTGGCGTGGCGCTCGCTCTGGCCATTCCGGGCGAAGCCGTGATGGGCCTTGTCGGCCCCGTCTTCGTTGCCGGTACCGCCGCACTGGCATTCCTGCTTGCCGCCGAAGTGGTCGCTTCCATGGCTGCGGTCAGCGAGGCCGCATTGATCTACGTCGCGCGGCACCGGAACATGCTGCTCAGCATCGGCATGCTCGTCCTGGAGGCGGGCCTGGCCGTCGGACTCATCGTCGGGATGCGCGAGTTCGATCTGCCGGTAATGTTCCAGGCGACGGGCCCGGCTATCGCGCTGATGCTTGCGCTGGGCTTCGCCGCCGTTGCCAAATCGCGATTGCTCTGCCGAATCCTGGGTGCGCGGGTGAACGGCTGGCGGTGGCCGCTCATCTGGGCCGCGGCCGCAGGGACTTTGGTCGGCTACCTTGCCACGTTCCTTCCTGAATGGGCCGAGCTGTTGTTCGGCATTCCCGGCATCATCCTAGCGTTCGGGGCCGTCCTATGGACCAAGGGCTTCAAGTCCGAGGACCGCGAGCTCTTCCGCATGAAGAAGGCGGATATCGAGGAGCTTCAGATGCCCGCGCCGGGGACGACGGGCGATGCGGTCCGCTAGTGCCGGAAGTGGCGCATCCCGGTGAAGACCATGGCGAGACCAGCTTCGTCCGCCGCGGCAATAACCTCATCGTCGCGGATCGAGCCGCCCGGCTGGATTACGGCCGTAGCGCCCGCCTCGACGGCCGCGAGCAACCCGTCGGCAAAGGGAAAAAAGGCGTCCGAAGCCACGGCTGACCCGACCGTGCGCGGCTCACTCCAGCCGTAGGTATCGGCCGCTTCCTTCGCCTTGGCGGCGGCAATCCGCGCGCTGTCACGGCGGTTCATCTGGCCGGCGCCAATGCCCGCCGTCGCTCCGTCCTTGGCGTAAACGATGGCGTTGGACTTCACATGCTTTGCAACAGTCCATGCGAACAGGCAGTCGCGGATTTCCTCCTCGGTCGGCTGTCGCTTGGTCACGACCTTGAGCTGGTCGCGAGTGATCGAGCCATTGTCACGGTCCTGCACCAGGACCCCGCCGGCGATGACGGCGAGCGTCTGGCCCGGGCGCTTCGGGTCCGGAAGGCCGCCGGTCAGTAGCAGGCGAAGGTTCTTCTTCTTCGCGAAGATCGTCTTGGCGTCCTCGTCCGAATCCGGCGCGACCACGACTTCGGTGAAGATTTGCGTGATCGCTTCCGCAGTCGCTGCATCGAGCGAGCGGTTCGTCGCGACGATCCCGCCGAACGCCGAGACGCTGTCGCACGCAAGCGCAGCGTTCCAGGCGTCCAGCAACGTATCCGCGCTCGCGACTCCGCACGGGTTCGCGTGCTTGACGATCACGATCGTGGGAGGGCCGTCACGAAATTCGGCGACGAGCTCGAGCGCCGCATTGGCGTCGTTGAGGTTGTTGTAGCTAAGCTCCTTGCCCTGCACCTGCTTCGCCTGGGCGATCCCCGGCGAGTGCGGCCCGATCGGCTCATAGAGCGCCGCCAGCTGGTGCGGATTCTCGCCATAGCGCAGCGGCATCTTCATCCGGTTGGCGAACACCCAGGTCTCCGGCCAGCGCTGCCCCTGATCGGCAAAGGCGAACCATTGCGAGATCATCGAATCATAAGCCGCGGTGAGCGAATAGGCCTTGGCCGCCAGCCGCTTGCGGAATTCGTATGACGTCGCGCCGTCATTCGCATCGAGCTCACCAAGCAGCTCGTCATAGTCCGCAGGATCGGTGACGATCGCCACGTGCGCGTGGTTCTTCGCCGCCGAGCGCACCATGGACGGCCCGCCGATGTCGATATTCTCGATGATCTCGTCGCGCTCCGCCCCACGCGCGACAGTCGCCTCGAACGGATAGAGATTCACCACGACCAGGTCGATCGGCGCGATGCCATGCTGTTCCATGGCCGCGACATGCTCGGCATTGTCCCGCACGCCGAGGAGGCCGCCGTGGACCTTCGGATGAAGCGTCTTCACGCGGCCGTCCATCATCTCCGGAAAGCCGGTGAGGTCCGAAATGTCGCGTACCTCATGTCCCAGGTCGCGCAGCTTCGCAGCCGTCCCGCCGGTCGAGACCAGCTCGACGCCATGCTTGGCCAATGCCTCCCCAAGGCGATCTAAGCCCGTCTTGTCCGAAAGCGAGATGAGCGCCCTTTTGACGGGCACGAGGTCGGTCATTCGATATTTCCTTTGTGTCGTTCAGCTCGAACGGCGGAACTGCCAGGCCACTTCGCCGCCGATAGCGGCGACTTCGCCCTGAATCACCAATTGAGTCGTCGGAACCGGCTGGCCGTGACCGTCGATCATCAGGCTTTCCTCGACACTGAGGTTCGCGCCACGGACTCGGAAGTTCCACGGCGGCGCGCCGGCCGAACGGAGGATCGCGCCCAGTCCATCAGCGGTGATGGTCGGTTCCACGCCGGGCGCCAGATGGAAGCGGATGGCATAAGGCGCGGCGTCACGGATCCGACGGCGGCCTTTCGGCATCATCTGGTCGGCGCCTCGCAGCTCCTTGCCGTCATTGCCGAGCATCAGGCTGCGCTTATGCACCAGTCCGAAACCGCGGACGTAGCCGTCGTGACTCGCTTCCAGCCTGCTACAGTCGTTGTCCTCGCTGCGCTCGATGGGGACGTCCTCCACGCCCTTTCCAAGCGAGCCGTCGGGCAGGATCGCCGTCGAGTTGGTGTCCGAAATGATGAGAGTGCTGTGCCCGGCCGTGGTGCGAAGGCCCTCGACCAGGTCCGGCGGCAGGCCCGTAGGGAGCGGCGCAGGCCCTCCGCAATTGATGATCAGCCGTTGCGAACCGTCCGACATTTCGAAGGCCAGGGTCGATGCGCAGCCCGCCGAGGCCATTTTCGGTGGGGGCGGCGGCGCTGCGTCGATGACCAGCACGGTGCCGAGCGCCGACATGCGGTGATAGCCCCAGCCGCGTGCCTGGCGAAGCGGCCGAGCGCGCAGGCCGCAGCCTTCCACCAAGGCATGCAGGCGGCCGGCCTCCCCGGGGTTGCCCCCCTGCCAGCTCGACAAGGCTCCATCGCCCATCGTCACGCCGTGGAGAGCGGCGAGCGCCGCGGCCGCCGCGGCTTCGATCGCGTCGGGCAGACTTTGCTTTGCCGCGAAATAAGCACCGCGAAGGAGCGCCAGCCGGTCGACAAGCAATGCCTGCTCGTAGGGCGTTCGGCTGATCAGCCCGCCATCCTCGAACTGCGCGGTGGACAGGGCCCTCGCCAGTCCCGATTCACCACGGGCCACTCGCGGAACTCCGCCCTGAACGAGCAGGCCGGCCGTCACTAGGCCCGCCCACGCGGTGATCCGATCGAGGCCCGGCAAGGCCTTGTCCGCATTGGCGTCGAGGTGCCGGGCACCGCGCACGAGCGTGTTGAGCAAGGCAGAGCGATAACCTGAATCGCGGCTCGACAGGATGTAGGGCGCATAAGCGGTCCAGTAGAGGATGCGCACTCCCCAGAGGTCGGGCCGCCATGCCTGGTCGACGCGGGCTCCATGGGCGAGGAGCCAGCGTCCGGCCAGGGCTTCCGCAAGCCGCGCACCCTTTTCGCGCGACGCGGCCGCCGCAAGATCGCGAAGCCAGGAGAAGCCTTGCAGGGAGTCCGCCACCGGACTCCCCGCGCCGAGGCTCGCGAAATCGAGCTCGTTCAGTGAGACCGTATCGCTGCCAAGCTGGAAACGGCCGGCAAGCAGAGCCTCGCCCCGCTGGCGGTCGCCCTGCACATGGTCACGGGGGACGGCGACCAGCTTCAACGGCTGGCGGCCGGAAGCGAACAGGCGGGAAATGAGGGGCCGCTTGGCGAGCTTGCGGACGGCGGCGCTCTGGGCGTCGGCGTCAGCGCTCATTCGCCTCCCCTGAGCGCCCTGATGTTGGATACGTAGGAGCCGGGACCGCCGCGGAATGCTGCCGTTCCTGCGACGAGCACAGTCGCGCCCGCATCGACGGCCTGCGGTGCGGTCGCGGCGTCGATCCCGCCGTCGACTTCCAGCTGGACGTCGAGGTTCTCCTTGGCGATGCGGTTGGCGAGGGCCTCGATCTTCTTGAGCTGGCTGGTGATGAACTTCTGGCCGCCGAAGCCGGGGTTGACGCTCATGACGAGGACGAGATCGATCTCCTCCAGCACATAATCGAGCATCTTCGCGGGCGTCGCGGGATTGAGAGAGACGCCGGCCTTCTTGCCGAGCCCCTTGATGCGCTGGATCGTCCGGTGGAGATGCGGTCCCGCCTCTGGATGGACCGTGATGACGTCCGCTCCCGCCTCGGCAAATGCGTCGAGGAAATGGTCGATCGGCGAAATCATCAGATGCACGTCGAACGGCTTGTCCGAATGCGGCCGAAGCGCCTTCACCACGGCCGGGCCGATAGTGATGTTGGGTACGAAATGGCCGTCCATGACGTCGACGTGGATCCAGTCGGCCCCCGCCTCGTCGATTGCGCGGACCTCCTCGCCCAACTTCGCGAAGTCGGCAGACAGGATCGACGGGGAAATCAGGGGCGCGGTCATGGGTCCGATTAAACGCTAAGTTGCCATGCGGACAAGGCGCGCGACGAAGAAGCCGTCGAGTCCGCCGTCGCTTTCCAGCAGGCCGGGCAGGATACGCACCCACCCGCGCTCATCTGGCGTCACGAAGTCAGGCAGCTCACCAGTTCTGGGCGGGTCGATCGCGAAGACGGGATTGGCGTCCAGGAAAGCGGCAATGATCGCTTCGCCCTCTTCGCGTTCGAGTGAGCAGACCGAGTAAACCAGTGCTCCCCCCGGCTTCAGCCATGCGGCGGCGCGGTCGAGCAGCGGCCGCTGCAACTCAGCACTGTCGCGGATGATCGCGGGACGGGCTCGGTAGAGCACTTCGGGGTGGCGCCGGAACGTGCCGGTCGCCGAGCATGGCGCATCGAGAAGGATGGCGTCGAAGGTTCGCTGAGGCTCCCACTTCAGCGCATCCGCCGTAACGAGCTGAGCATCGAGCCCGGTGCGTTCGAGATTCTCGCGCAGGCGCTTCAGCCGCGACTCGGACTGATCGACGGCGGTGACTCGATGCCCGGCTCCGGCCAACTGCATCGTCTTGCCCCCAGGCGCAGCGCATAGGTCGAGAACATCGCCTGCGTTCGCTGGAATCAACCGCGCCGGCAGCGAGGCGGCGAGGTCCTGCACCCACCAGCGGCCCTCGCCGAAGCCCGGCAGCTGCGACACGGCTCCGGCATCATTCAGTCGGACATGGCACGTCGCGAGCGACCTACCGCCCGTGATCGCGGCGAAGGCTTTCGCTTCCGCATCGTCGATAAAGCTGAGATCGAGCGGCGGCCGTTTGGCGATCAGCCGCCGCGCCGATGCAACGACCTCCTCGCCCCACGCCTTGCTCCAGCGTTGCTCAACCGCGTCCGGAAGCTGCGGTGAATCCATCGGCGGAACGCCGCGGCGCAGGAGTGTGCCGAGTACCCCGTGAACCAGCCGCCGCGGACCGCCGTCCACAAGCGGCAAGGCGGTTGCGACCAAAGCATGCTCCGGAGTTCCGAGGCCCACCTTCTGGGCGAGCGCGACCCGGAGCACCATTCGTGCCTTGCTGTCGTCCGGGAGTCGCTGCCGCGTCGCGCCGTCAATCAGCGCGTCGAAGTCGGGGATTCGCCGCAGCGCCTCGCCGGCAATCGCCACGGCCAGTGCCTGGTCCGCAGGCTTCAGGTCCCGGGAGGCCTGCGCCGCCGAATCGAGCGTTCGCCCCCGCCGCAGGACGGCATCGAGCATCTGCAGCGCGGCGCGGCGCGCGGGAAGGCCCTCAACGCTTGGCATCGCCGCTCCAAACGCACATCTTCCCGTCATGTCCAAGGCAAAGCGCCCGAAAGCGCCCGACTATCTGTCCAAGTCTCCGCCCGTGCCGGAGCCCGAAAGGGTCAGCGAAACCGTGCCGCCTGACGGCGAAGAAAAGCGGCTCGACCCCACGCGCTACGGCGACTGGGAGAAGAAGGGCATCGCGATCGATTTCTAGCTCGCTTCCGGTCGCGGCGGCCGGGCAAGGAGCTCCTGCAGCACCTGGTCGACCCCGGCTCTGCCCGACAGCAATTTGTCGACCGCCGCGACGACGGGCATGTCGATGCCCTTTTCGCGTGCAAGGCGCGCCAGCACCGGCGCTGTGAAGGCACCCTCGGCCACCGTCTTGCGATCGCTCATCAGCTCATCGGGCGAACGCCCTTCGCCAATGCCCTTGCCGAGCGAGAAGTTGCGCGAGCTGGTCGAGGAGCAGGTGAGGACCAGGTCGCCGAGGCCCGACAGTCCAACAAGCGTCTCTCGCCGCGCGCCATAGGCGAGGCCGAACCGGGTCATCTCGGCGAAGCCGCGCGCGATCAGCGCCGCGCGCGCGTTCTGGCCAAGGCCTTTGCCGTCCACGACCCCGCAGGCAATCGCGAGGACGTTCTTCACCGCGCCGCCGATTTCCGCGCCGGCAACGTCGTCGCTGAGGTAGATGCGGAAGGTCGGCAGGGCGATCCGCTCGCGAAGGGCTTCGGCAAGCTGCTGGTCCTCGGCCGCTAAAGTTACCGCGGTCGGCAGCCCAGACGCGACTTCATGCGCAAAGGTCGGGCCCGACAATACGGCGATGGCTGCGCCCAGGCAGGTTTCGGCCGCGGCATCGTGCAGAAGGGAGCCGCTGCGCTCCTCGATGCCCTTCGAGCACAGGATCAGAGGTTTATCGCACTTCGGGGCGGCTTCGAGCACCGAGCGCATATGCTGCGCGGGGGTTACGACGAGCCATGCGTCGCAGCCGGCCAGGTCCGCGAGGTCGCCGGTCGCCCGGACGCTGGCCGCGAGCCGGTGCCCCGGAAGGAATACCTTGTTCTCGTGCCCGGAGTTGACGGCCTCCACAACCTCGGGCTCGCGCGCCCACAGCAGGACGTCGCCTCCGCCACTTGCGCCGACCTGCGCCAAAGCAGTGCCCCATGCGCCGCCGCCGATCACACCCAGCCGTTCGAAGCTCACGCTTTCACCCCCGCTCCGCGCACCTTCTCCGCATCCGGGTCGAGCGGCCATCGCGCCCGCGCCGGCGCGTCGAGCGCATCCGTAAGTCCTTGCGCGAGGCGCTCGGCCCCGGCCCAGGCGATCATCGCCGCATTGTCCGTGCACAGCCAGCCGGGCGGCACGCTGAACTGACGACTCTCGTCCGCCGCGAGTTGTTGCAGCGCGGTCCGGACCGCGCGGTTGGCCGCGACGCCTCCCGCGACGACCAGCGCCGGAGAATCGCTTCGCTGAAGCGCGAGGCGGGTTCGATCGACGAGGCAGTCGACGACGGCCTGCTGGAATGAGGCGGCAATGTCCGCGGGCTTGTAGGTGCCGGATGCCGCTGCGCGCTGGACTGCGCTCTTGAGGCCGGCGAAGGAGAAATGCGGCTCGCCCGATCCGACCAGCGGCCGGGGCAAAGGCACGGCGCTGGAATCCCCCTCGGCGGCCAGCGCCTCGATCGCCGGCCCGCCCGGGTAGGGAAGGCCGAGCAGCTTGGCGGCCTTATCGAAAGCCTCGCCCGCGGCATCGTCGATGGTCGTCGCAAGCCGGCGATACTCGCCTACCGCTCGCACTTCGAGCAGCTGGCAGTGTCCGCCCGACACGAGCAGCAGGAGATAGGGAAAGTCGAGGTCTGGATCGACGAGACGCGGGCTTAGCGCATGGCCTTCGAGATGATTGACCGCAATCAGCGGCTTGCCCGTCCCGAGCGCCAGTCCCTTGCCGGCGAGGAGCGCGACCATCACGCCTCCGATCAGACCGGGGCCAGCCGTCGCGGCAATGGCGTCAACGTTGGCGATGCTCTTGCCGGCCTCGGCCAGCACCCCGCGGACGAGGCCGGGCAGGATCTCGACATGCGCCCGCGCGGCGATTTCCGGCACTACGCCGCCGAACGGACGATGCGCCTCGTTCTGACCGACGACGGCTTGCGCAAGGATCTGCCGGTCGCTGGTCACCAGCGCGGCGGCCGTGTCGTCGCAGGAGGATTCGAGGCCGAGGATCAACGCCATCTGCGGCGCCTTTGCCGCAGGCGGCGGCGCTCGGCTAGTGGGGCGGCCGGTTTGCGGCTAGCAGGACCCTCATGAAGCGGTCTCCAATTCTTGGTACGCGTGGTTCTCCCTTGGCACTGGCGCAGGCGCACAAGGTCGCCTCGGCGCTGGAGGTCGCGAACCGCTGGCCGGCCGACTTCGTGCAAATCCAGGTGGTGGAGACGACGGGCGACCGAGTCCAGGACCGCCCGCTCGCGGAGATTGGCGGCAAGCAGCTCTGGACCAAGGAGCTCGACCGCGCGCTGATCGAGAAGGAAGTCGATTTCTGCGTCCATTCCCTGAAGGACGTGGAGGCGATCCGCCCGCGCGAGATCACTATCGCCGCCGTCCGGCCTCGCGGCGACGTGCAGGACCGGCTGATCGGCGCAGAGTCAATCGACCAGTTGCCTGAGGGCGCGATCGTCGGCACCTCGTCGCCGCGCCGCAAGGCCCAACTCCTCTCCATCCGTCCCGATCTGAAAGTCGTGCCGCTGCGCGGAAACGTGCAGACCCGCCTGGCCAAGCTCAAGGCGGGCGAGGTGCAGGCGACGCTGCTTGCCGGCGCCGGGCTCCGCCGTCTCGGCATGGGGAATGTCGGGACGCCCATCCCCTTCGGTCAGTTGCTTCCGGCGCCGACGCAGGCCGTGATCGCGATCGAGTGCCGCTCCAGCGACACGCTGACCCAGTCTGTCCTGACAGTCGTCGACGACCCGACCACTCACGCCCTGATCCGTGCCGAGCGCGCCTTCACCGCCGCTCTGGGCGGAAGCTGCCACTCGCCGGTCGCCGCCTACGCGGAGATCGAGGAAGGCAAGGTCAGGTTGCGGGCGCAGCTGCTCTCCGAGGACGGCCGCGACCAAGTCTGCGACGATGCATTGTTCGAATGCGGGGATCATGAAACTCCGAAGCGCCTCGCGCTTGCCATGCTAGAAAAGGCGCCCGAGTCCATCCGTTCCCTGTTCAGCGCGGGATGAGGCGACTCTTCGTCTTCCGGCCGGAGCCGGCTGCACGGCAGACGATCCGGACGGCAGAGGGGCTCGGCCTCGAGGCAGTGTCGATCCCGCTCTTCGAGCTTGAGGCGATCGATTGGGTCGCGCCGGATCCGGGCGATTTCGACGCGATCCTGCTCACCAGTGCAAACACGGTGCGAATGGCCGGAGAGCGGCTGGGCGATCTCCGCGCCCTTCCCGTTCACGCTGTGGGCGAGGGTACGGCCGTCGCTGCTCGCATTGCCGGGCTCGGCGTTGCGACAGTGGGCAATGGCGGGGTCGATGAACTGCTCGCCGAGGTTCCTTCCGATACGCGGCTGCTTCATCTTTGCGGCGAGGATCGGCGTGAGCCCATGGCTGGCGGGCGGTCGATCGCGTCGGTCGCAGTGTACCGCGCGAACGAGAAGGACGACGTGCCAGACATCCAGGCACTGGAGGGGCAGACCGCAGTCGTGCACTCGCCAAGAGCGGCTCGGCGGCTTGCGGAGCTCGTATCTCCGGACGCCCGGTCGACGATCCGCCTGGCCGCGATCAGCAAGGCGACGGCGGAGGCCGCAGGCCACGGCTGGCAGGAGATTCGCACCGCTCCCGTGCCCCGGGATACGGAGCTTCTGGCCCTCGCGGCCCGGCTGTGCGAGACATGATCCCGCAAATGGCTACCGCGACGAACCGCACGGGCCTGGGGTGGGGCACTCGCCTGCTGCTCGGCATCGCCTTGATGCTCGCCGGCGCCGCGGGCGCGGCCTGGGCCCTTGCACGATATGAAGGAGCGGCCCGTTTCTTCGGCGTTGCACCGAAACCGGAGATCGTGAGGCCCGTCCCGCAGATGCTCGGTGAACGGCGACCGGAAGCGACGGAGCCCGCGCTCGAGTCCCAGAATATCATGCAGATCGAGAACCGCCTGGCCCGGGTCGAGACGACGACGCAGCGGGTCGAGGGGTCAGCGGGGCGGGCCGATGCCTTGCTCGTCGCCTTCGCCGCTCGCCGGGCGATCGATCGCGGCGTCGCGCTCGGCTATCTCGAGCCTCTGCTGCTCGACCGCTTCGGGCGGACGCACGCCCGTTCGGTCGCTACCATCGTCACAGGGTCGCATTCGCCCGTACGCCTGAACGATCTCGTCAACCAGTACCGCGATCTCGGCCCCCAGCTGCGCTCGGGAGCGGCGCAAGAAGGAGCCTGGTCCCAGTTCAAGCGCGAGCTCAGCTCTCTGGTCCAGATCCGCCGGGCGGATCGCCCATCGACTCAGCCCGACGCGCGCTACCTTCGCGCACTATCCGCGCTGGAAGACGGTGAGGTCGACACGGCGCTTGCAGAGACGATGCGCCTTCCTGGCGCCACCAATGCGCAACCTTGGGTCCGCCGGGCCCGGCAATATGTCGCCGTTCACCGCGCCCTCGACGAAATTGAATCGGGCGCGCTCCTCTCAAGAACGGCGACGGAAGCCCCTTAAAGGGGTTGGCAAATCGTTCGCCGGATGCGATTCCTTACAACGCGCCGGGTGGAACAGCCTGCGTTCAGCAAACATCGCTAAGCTGCTGGCGCTGTGGGATATTGGTGGGGGGAGACGTGCAGTCATGACGTCACATTGGCTCAGCTTTGGCTTGGCCCTGGTCGCGCTTGGCCAATCCGGATCCAGTGCAATGGTCCAGACCGCGGCCGCAACTCCGGGCGTGCCTGTCCCGGCGCCGCAACGCGTGCAGCCGGCGCCCCGCCCGCCGCAGTCGCCCACTTATCTCGCTAATCAGGTCGACAAGCTGGGTGCTGGCTTCAACGGCCGCGTCGGCATCGCCGTTCGCTCGGTCGACGAGGGTTGGAGCACATCGTGGAACGGCAATGAGCTCGCTCCGCAGCAGAGCGTTAGCAAATTATGGGTGGCGATCACGGCACTCGACGCCGTCGACAAGGGGCGTGTCCAGCTTGACGACAGGGTCACGCTGACCCGCAGCGACCTCACGCTGTTCCATCAGCCGATCGCTGCCCGGGTCCTCGGCGGCGGCACCACGATCACGCTCGGCGAACTGATGTACCAGGCGCTCACGAAGAGCGACAATACGTGCAACGACAAGCTCATGCGCTCGGTCGGAGGGCCGGAGGCCGTACGCGCCATGATCCGCGCTAAGGGCTTGGGCGCCATCCGTTTCTATGACGGCGAGCGCTCGCTCCAGAGCCGGATCGCCGGCCTGACGTGGAGCCCGAGCTATTCGATCGGCAATGGCTTCTACCAGGCCCGGAACGCCCTTCCGATGTCGCTGCGCAAGGCCGCCTTCAACCGCTACCTCGAAGATCCGTACGATGGCGCGTCGGCGAACGCGATCGTGAATGCACTCGCAGCCTTGAAGCGCGGCGAGCTGCTTTCGCCGGCTTCCACGGCGCGAATCCTGAGGATCATGAGCCAGACGTCGACGGGCAAGAATCGCCTGCGAGGCGGACTCAAGGCGGGATGGACGCTCAGCCATAAGACCGGGACCGGCCAGGTGCTCGGCGCAACGCAGGCCGGCTACAACGACATCGGCATCCTGACCGCGCCGGGCGGCCGCAGCTATTCGGTCGCGGTGATGATCAAGAAGACGTCGACGCCCCTTGGCGTTCGGATGAAGCTGATGAACGACGTCGTCCGCGCCGCGATCGCCCAGCACGAAATGCGCTACAGCCCGATGGTCTCGCTCTAGCCGAGCGAACGCATCTCGCAATTCGGCGGAAATGCTGGAGCGGGCGAAGGGATTCGAACCCTCGACCCCAACCTTGGCAAGGTTGTGCTCTACCCCTGAGCTACGCCCGCTCTGAGCTTGAGCCGCAGGTGCGCCGGATGGCTGCTCCCTCGGCAGGGTGGCGGGCGCCTAGCATGGGCCGGACGATTCCCGCAAGGCCGAACCGCAAGACATCTGCAATGCTTGTGGCCTGCGCCTCGTCCGACCATATGGGGCGCTTCTTTGGAAGCTGCAACGGGAGTGCGTGAAGCGTGGCGACCCTTGGCCTGAGCGAGGCGGAGCGAGAAGCGGTCGAGCGCCTGCAGCGCGACGTCATAGAACCGTCGATGAGTAGCCTGGTGGTGCTCGACTTCTGGGCGGAGTGGTGCGGCCCCTGCAAGCAGCTCTCCCCGCTGCTCGACAAGATCGCGGCGGACTATGCCGACAAAGGCGTCAAGCTGGTCAAGATCGACGTCGATCAGGACAAGCTCATCGCGTCGCAGTTCCAGATCCAATCGATCCCAACGGTCTACGCCTTCTTCCGCGGGAAACCCGTCGCCGACATTTCCAATTATCGGACCGAAGGCCAGCTCAAGCGCATCCTCGACCAGCTGATCGCCCAGCTCGGCGTGGAGGGAGAGGCTGCGGAGCAGCAGGCGGAGATCGAGCCCCTGATCGCGATGGGCGAGGGCATCCTCGCCGATGGCGACGCGCCGCGCGCGGTGTCCGTCTTCCAGCAGATCCATGAGATGGCGCCCGCCGATCCCTCGGTGATCGGCGGTCTTGCCCGGGCGCTGCTAGCTGCCGGCCAGCGGGACGAGGCACAGGCAATCCTCGAGGCGGCGCCTGCCGAAGCCTCGACTCATGCCGAGATTGGCCGGGCGCGGGCCGCGCTCGAGCTGGCCGAGGCGGCGCCCGATACGGACACGTCGGACCTCGAATCACGGATCGCATCGAACCCGGACGACTTCGAAGCCCGTTACGAGCTTGCCGGGGCGAAGATGGCCGCCGGCGACCGCGATGCGGCCGCCGATACACTCCTCGACCTCATCTCGCGCGACCGCGACTGGAACGAGGGCGCTGCCCGGAAGCGCCTGCTGCAACTGATCGAGGCGCAGGGCCTGGAGGACCCGTGGGCCCGCTCGCAGAGGCGGCGGCTCTCCGCATTGCTGTTCACATGAGCGGCAGTCGCCAGCTCAGGTTGCCGATCTTCCCGCTTCCCGGAGCAATCCTCTTCCCTCGTTCGCAGCTGCCTCTGCACATTTTCGAGCCGCGTTATCGGGAGATGATCCGCGACGCTCTCGACGGGCCGGGGCGGATCGGGATGATCCAGCCGACAGCCGCCCAAGAGGAGGGAGCCGCCCTCTATGCGGTGGGCTGCGTCGGCGAGATCGTCGGCGTCGAGGAGCTGGATGACGGCCGCTACAACATCATACTGCATGGCTGGAACCGCTTCCGGATGATCGGCGAGGCCGACATGGAGACGTCCTACCGCAATGCCGACGTCGACACGGCCGCGTTCGACGACGAGGAGCCGCCGCCGCTGGCGCTGACTCTCCGGGCCGAAGTCGAGCGCGAGGCGCGCCGCCTCGGCGACGCGATGCGGCTTTCTGTCGACTGGCAGGCGGTCCAGCGGCTCGACGACGAGATGCTCGTCAACGCCATCGCCCAGGTGGCGCCTTTCGACGTCGGCGCGAAGCAGGCGCTGCTCGAAGCGGCGACCCTCGACGATCGCGCAGACCTGTTGGTGCAGCTGATGCAGTTTCAGCGCGCCGCCGTGAACGGCGCGGAAATCCAGCCGACCTTACAATGAACTAGATCGGCAGGCCGCGGAGAAGCAGCGGAAGCTCGCCGCTCGTGCCGCGCGCTTCGCTCATCAGCCGGTTCTTGATCGGGCTCAAACGGTCGATCACACCCATGCCGAAGCGGCGCACGGCCGACGCCGTCTTGCCCGGAATTCCGTAGATGCGCGTCAGGCTGTCCGTCGCGAAGGCCACGGACAAGGCGTCGAGCGAGCGCCAGCGCTGGTATCGATCGAGCAATTGCCTGTCGCCGAGATCGAGGCCGAGCCGCGCGCCTTCGACGAGCACCTGCGCCAGCGCGGCGACGTCCCGGAAACCGAGGTTCAGGCCCTGGCCCGCAATTGGATGGATCGCATGTGCCGCGTCTCCGACCAGGGTCAGGCGATCGTCGATGATCCGGGCCGCATGGTGGAAGCCCAGCGGAAAGGTCGAACGCGGCGCCGCCATTGCGATCCTGCCGAGGAATCCGCCCATGGCCGCCTGCGCCTCGCCGGCGAATTGCTCGTCGCTCAGCGACATCCAGCCCGCGGCGTCCTCCTTCGGCACCGACCAGACGATCGCGGAGCGATGCCCGTCCGCATCGTCGTTCATCGGCAGCAGCGCGAATGGCCCTGTCGGGAAGAAGATCTCGTAGGCGATGTTGTCGTGGGGCCGCTCGTGCCGAAGCGTCGAGACCACCGCCATATGCTCATATTTCCAGCGGGCGATGGGGATTCCCGCCGCTTCGCGCGTGGGCGAATGGCGCCCGTCGACCGCCGCGAGGACGGGTGCGCAGAGCTTTCGCCCGTCCTCCAGTTCGACGGTCACGCCGTGAATCCCGCGCTCGACCGATCGCGCCTTGGACTTCCACAGCATCCACAGGTTGCGCCCGGACTCCGTGCGTGCCTGCAGCGCGGCCCGCAGATGCCGGTTCTCATGCATGACGCCGAGCGGCTCGTCATCGTCCGGCTCGAACGCGAGCCCGCCGGGCTTCAGTCCATCGGCGACCTGGATCGTTCGGATCGGGCATCCGGGCTCCGGCAGGTGCTGGGTAACGCCGATCGTTTCCAGCATCCGCATCGAGCTCGACGAGACCGCGCTCGTGCGGCCGTCGAATGCCTGACTGATGCGCTCGCCCGGATCGGCGGGATCGATCAGGATTGCCGACAACCCGCTCGAATCGAGCGCGGAGGCGAGGGTCAGCCCGACAAGGCCGCCCCCGAAGATGATCACGTCCGCGCGGTCCATGATTGAGCGCACTACCGTTCCGTCGCATCGACGCCAAGGCATCGCTTGACCGCGGAGTCCGGCAAGGGGCATTCTAGGCAAGGATTTGGGTGGGGGTTGATCGAATGGCGACCGCGGCCGTGCGGACCCAGAAAAGGGAGCTCGAGCCTCATTGGCGCGACGCATTGCGCGCGTCGGTCAAGCGGCTCGCGCTGAGGACGTGGGGCGCGTTCCTGCTCGGGCTTTCGATCGCCGGCGCGCTTGCGCTTGCGACCCACAATACGACCGACCCGTCGTTCAGCACTGCCGCAGGTGGGCCGCCCACCAACTGGATCGGCAGCTTCGGCGCTTATGTGAGCGACGCGCTCCTGCTCCTGTTCGGCATGGGCTCCGTGCTTTTTCTGCCGGTGATCGCTCTCGCGGGTCTCAGGCTGATGCGTCTCGAGCCGACCGGCCGGGTCGTCCGCGCGCTGCTCGTCGCAGGGGCCGGCGCCATTCTGCTCGGCATTGCACTCAGCCTGACCAGCGCCTCCGCCGTATCCGGGCTGCCGGGCGGCTGGGGTGGAGCGATTGGGCTCGGCGCCGCATATGGCGTGGACTCGGCGATCGAACTCATCCGCAACGAGGCGATCGCCGGTCCTGTCCGGCTCGTCGCCATCGTGATCTTCGCGCTTGCAGGTTTGTTTTTCGGTTATATCGCGCTGGGTCTGCAGGCGACCGAGAAGGCGTGGGTGTTCGGAATCTTGCGCCGCGAGCCCCGGCCGCGGGTCGCTGCGGCGCGCAGGACGACCGAAATCGCGGACGACCGGCCAGCAAATGCCGCGCCACCCAGGTCGCGACCGGCCGTCGCCGTGACGGAGCCCGCCAGACCAATCGCCGCCGCCCAGTCGCGCGGAAGCAAGCGGCTGAGCCCCGCTGCCCAGCAAAGCCTCGCGCTTGGCGACAACTACCAGCTCCCGACGATCGACCTGCTCGCTGCCGCTCCGGAAAAAGGCGGATCCAAGATCGACCGCGCCGGCCTCGAGCGCAACGCGCGCCTGCTCGAATCCGTCCTCGAGGACTTTCACGTTCGCGGTGACATCGTCGAGGTCCGGCCCGGACCCGTGGTCACCATGTACGAACTGGAACCCGCCAGCGGCATCAAGGCGAGCCGCGTTATCCAGCTCGCCGACGACATCGCCCGCAACATGTCGGCGCTGTCCGCCCGGGTCGCGACCATTCCCGGCCGAAGCGTGATCGGCATCGAGCTTCCGAACCCGAAGCGCGAAGCGGTGGCACTCTCCGAGCTGATCGGCAGCCAGGCCTACGCCGACCAGAACATGTCGCTGCCGCTGATCCTCGGCAAGAACATCGCCGGCGACCCGGTCATTGCCGACCTCGCCCCGATGCCGCACCTCCTGGTCGCGGGCACCACCGGCTCCGGCAAGTCCGTCGGCCTCAACTGCATGATCCTCTCGCTGCTCTACCGGATGACACCTGACGAGTGCCGGCTGATCATGATCGACCCGAAAATGCTCGAATTGAGCATGTACGATGACATTCCCCACCTGCTGGCGCCGGTGGTCACCGAGCCGTCCAAAGCGATCCGGGCGCTCAAGTGGACCGTCGAACAGATGGAGGAACGCTACCGCATGATGGCGAACCTTGGAGTCCGCGCGCTGCCCAGCTTCAACCAGAAGGTGCGCGACGCGAAGGCCAAGGGTTCCAAGCTCGGACGGCGGGTCCAGACCGGCTACGACGCCAGCACCGGCCAGCCGCTCTACGAAGTCGAGGAGCTGGAATACGAGGTCCTGCCGCAGATCGTGGTGGTGGTCGACGAGCTTGCCGATTTGATGATGACCGCCGGCAAGGAGGTCGAATTCCTCATCCAGCGCCTCGCGCAGAAGGCGCGTGCTGCCGGCATCCACTTGATCATGGCGACCCAGCGACCCTCGGTCGACGTCATCACCGGCGTCATCAAAGCCAATTTGCCGACCCGAATCAGCTTCCAGGTCACGAGCAAGATCGACAGCCGCACGATCCTCGGCGAGCAGGGCGCCGAGCAGCTGCTGGGCAAGGGCGACATGCTCTACATGCCGGGCGGCAAGCAGATCATCCGCGTCCACGGTCCCTTCGTCAGCGACGAGGAAGTGCGTGCGGTCGCGGAGCATTGGCGCCGGCAGGGCGTGCCCGACTACAACCAAGCGGTCACCGAGGAGCCGGAAGACGGCGGTTATCTGTTCGACGGACAGCCAAGCGGCGAGGACGACGCCGAGACACAGCTGTTCCGCAAGGCCGTGCAGATCGTCGCCGAAAGCCAGAAGGCCTCGACCTCCTATCTCCAGCGGCAGCTTCGCGTCGGCTACAACAGCGCCGCGCGCCTGATCGAGCGGATGGAAAAGGAAGGCCTCGTCGGCCAGCCCGACCATGTCGGCCGCCGCGAGGTGCTGATCGATCCCGAAGGGCACCCGCTCTGAGGTCCTTCGAACCTGAACGACCGGGAACCGGCGGGTTCAGTTCGCATTCAATGGGCCGACGCCACATCGGCCGCAAATTCCCAGGAGTCAGGTAATGAGCTTTCCGACACATCTTGCGCGCGCCCTTGCGCCGGTCGCGATCGTTGCCGCCGTGGTCCCCGCGCAGGCCCAGTCGACCGACATTGCGAAGGTCGAGGCGCATCTCGCCGCCGTCCAGTCGATGACGGCGGATTTCACCCAGACCGATGCGCGCAACCGCGTTGCGCGCGGAACGCTGCAGCTGAAGCGTCCCGGCCGGATCCGCTTCCAGTACCAGGGCGACGACCTTATCCTCGTTGGCAACGGTTCAAAGCTGACCTTCGTCGACTATGCCGTCGGCCAGAA
The DNA here is from genome assembly GCA_963829625.1 of uncultured Alphaproteobacteria bacterium. Taxonomy (GTDB): domain Bacteria; phylum Pseudomonadota; class Alphaproteobacteria; order Sphingomonadales; family Sphingomonadaceae; genus Sphingomicrobium. The sequence goes on from CAWHJH010000013.1 coordinate 110,270, forward strand.
GAACAGCTGGGACCTTGCCAAGACGCCGCTCGGCATCCTGCTCGGCGCCCGTCCCGACATCGGCCGGATTACGAAGATCATGCCGCAGAGCGATCCGCGCGTTCTGCTCGTACGTGCCCGCGATCCGCGCCGGCCGGAGTTCGGGACTCTGATCCTCGCCTTCGTCCGCAGCCCATCGTCGCCGGGCGGGCTGCTGCTCGAAGGATGGACAGCGATCGACGCCCAGAACAAGCGGACGACGATCAAGCTCAACAACCAGCGCTACAACGTCGCGGTGCCTGAAAGCGCCTTCACTTATGCTGAACCCAAAAAGCGGAAGTGATATAAAAACGTAGTCAAATGAAACTGTTCATCGACGCGTCAGGTTCGGATTGGTAAACGTCGCATTGGTTCAGCAATTTGCTAGGGGTTTCCCCCTGTTACCCTTGCGCCGCTGAACCACCTTGCGTGACGAACGCTTGGTCGGCCCTCGCTCCATGCCCCCGGAGCGGGGGCCTTTCATTTGCGCCGCGTGCAGAACGGGCTAAGCGCTGAACTCGTGTCCAAGACCATCAAGATCGCCTCCTGGAACGTAAATTCGGTTCGTGCGCGGATCGACATCGTCGAACGCCTGCTCCTCGAAGAGCAGCCCGATATCCTCTGCCTGCAGGAAACCAAGGCGACGGACGACCTCTTCCCGGCCGACCTTTTCCGCAAGCAGGGTTACGTGCATCGCGCGCTGAAGGGCCAGAAGATGCACCACGGCGTTGCGATCCTCAGCAGGATCGAGCTTCGCGAGCCCGGCAGTCACGACTGGCAGGACAATGGCGAGGCGCGCCATGTCGGTGTCCGCCTGCCCTGCGGCCTCCGTCTCGAAAACGTCTACGTCCCCGCTGGAGGCGACATCCCCGACCGCACGGTCAATCCGAAATTCGGGCAGAAGCTCGACTTCATCGAACGCATGACCCGCTGGTCGGAAGGCCTGCGCGAGCCGACACTCATCGTCGGCGACTTCAACGTCGCTCCGCTCGAATGCGACGTGTGGAGCCATAAGGCGTTGCTCAACGTCGTCAGTCACACGCCCGTCGAGGTCGACGCTTTGACGCGCCTTCAGCAGGCGCATGACTGGGTCGACATCGGTCGCCACTTCGTGCCGGCCCCCGAGCGCAACTACACCTGGTGGAGCTACCGCTCGCCCGACTGGACCAAGAACGACCGCGGGCGCCGCCTCGACCATATGTGGGTCTCGCCGGATGCGTCGGAACGCGTGATTTCCCACCGCGTGCTGGAGCCGTGCCGCAGCTGGCAACGCCCGTCCGACCATGTACCCCTGATCTGCGAGGTCGCCGTTTGAGCCGCCCGAGCGCGGTCGAGCGGGCGATCGCCGCGCTGCGCACGGGCCGTGCCGTCAGGGTCGGAGAGCTTACTTTCGTCTCGATCGAGACGGCGACGCCCGAAACCCTTCAGCTTCTCGATCCTCAAGCGACGGCGCCGTTGCTCATCAGCGGCCGTCGCGCCGCTGCTCTGTCGCTCGCCAATGAGCGCGATGCCGCCGATCCGGCGTCGCCGGTTCTGATCGCTCGCGAAAGCTGGCTCGAACCCGCTGCAGCAATGACGCTGGCCGACCCGGCGCAGGACTTCGAGCGTGCGCCGGTCGGCCCATTGCACCCGCTTCATCTCGAACCACAGGATGCCGCGAAGGCCGCCCTGGCGCTCGCGCGTGCCGCGGGCCTCCTTCCCGCCTTGTGGATCGTCGGGACGGCGGATGTAGCGGTTTCTGTTGAGCCCGATGCTTTACGGGGGGAAGCACTCCGGCCGGAAGTCACCCTCCTGTCACGCGCCCGACTGCCGCTGGAGGACATGCCCGATACCCAGATCTTCGCCTTTCGCGGGTCCGACGACGGGCAGGACCATGTCGCGCTCCTCGTGGGGGCGTTCGGAGGGAAGCCGCCGCTTGTTCGGCTTCACAGTGAATGCCTGACGGGCGACGTGTTCGGCTCTCTAAAGTGCGATTGCGGGCCGCAGCTGAAGGAGGCGCTAAGGCTGATCGGAACGGCTGGCGGCGGCGTGCTGCTCTACCTGAGGCAGGAAGGGCGCGGAATTGGTCTCGCCAACAAGCTGCGCGCCTATGCGCTCCAGGATCGCGGGCTGGACACGGTCGACGCGAACCTGCGTCTGGGCTTCTCCGACGACGAGCGGGACTACGCCCACGCCGCCGCGATGCTGCGGGCCCTCGGCATCGAGGAAGTGCGGTTGCTCACAAACAATCCGAACAAGGTCGCGGCGCTCGAGGCGGAAGGCATCAAGGTCGCCGAGCGCGTAGCGCATCACATGCCTGCCAACCCGCACAATGCCGACTATCTAGCGATCAAAAGATCGAAGAGCGGCCACCTGGCCTAGCCGACCAGCCCGACCGCCGTCGCTAGGCCGAGGAACAGCAGGAAGCCCATCGAGTCCGTGATCATTGTCACGAAGACCGACGAGGCCACGGCCGGGTCGGCGCCGGCCCGTTCGAGCGTCAGCGGGACCAGCACTCCGGCAAATCCGGCGATGATGATGTTGACCAGCATGGCGGCCGCGATGACTCCGCCCAGCGGAACGCTCCCTAGCACCAGCGTGACCCCAACGCCGATGAGCACTGCGATGGTCAGGCCGTTGAGCAGCGCCACGCGGATCTCGCGCCATACAGCCCGCCAGCGGTTGGAGCCCGTAAGCTGGTTGGTCGCCAGCGCGCGAACGGTCACCGCGAGCGTCTGAGTGCCGGCATTTCCGCCCACGCCCGCGACGATCGGCATCAGCACGGCGAGGATCGCCAGCCGTTCGATCGAATGCTCGAACTGGCGGATGACGAAGGCGGCGACCAGCGCCGTGAGCAAATTGGCGATCAGCCAGCGGACCCGGGCGCGGTAGCTCTCGCTCACCGGCTCGTTGATGTCGCCCTCATCGCCCGCGCCCGACAGCAGGAGGACGTCCTCGCTCGCTTCCTCCTGGATGATATGGATCACGTCGTCGACGGTGATCATCCCAACGAGCCGGCCCGAGTTATCGACGACCGCGGCCGAGACCAGCGCATATTTCTGAAAGCGCAGCGCGACGTCTTCCTGATCCATGTCGACGGGGATCAGCGTCTGTTCCCGCGCCATGATGTCACCGACCAGGGTCGCGCGCGGCGAGCGGAGGATTGTCGACAGCTTGCACGTCCCGACCGGATGATGATCGGGGGAGACGACGAACACCTCCCAGAAGTCGGTCGGCAGGTCGTCTTCCGACCGAAGATAATCGATGACCTGCCCGACTTTCCAATGCTCGGGCACAGCGCACAGGTCGCGCTGCATGAGCCGGCCGGCGGATTCCTCCGGAAAGCTGAGCGCCTCCTCGACCGCGGCGCGGTCGTCCGGCTCCATCTTCTCGAGGACGGCCTGCTGCTCGTCTTCGTCGAGGTCCTCGATCAGGGCGACCGCGTCGTCGGTCTCCATCTGGCCCGCGAGGTCGGCGACCTGCTGCGGCTCCATCTCGTCGATCAGGTCTTCGCGGACGAAGTCGTTGAGCTCGGCGAGCACGTCCGGGCTGATGATCCCGGCAAGCGCCTTGACCAGCCCCTCGCGCTCGTCGCCCCGCGCAAGCTCGATCAGGTCGGCGACGTCGGCCGGGTGGAGCGGCTGGACAAGCCTGCGCGCCGTTTCATCCTCGCCGGCCTCGACCGCATCAAGCACTTCGTCCACAAACTCGGGACGGAGACGGTCTTCCTCGTCGATTGGCGCCTGCGGCCTGGGTCCAAGGGCATCGGCGGCGATGTTCTCGCTCTCGCTCATGCTGCCCCCTCCTACCGTGCCGCCCTCCTATTGCCGCGCCTCCACTGGCGCAACCCGATTGGGACGCCTAAATCGCCGCCGACTACCCTCTTTACCTTCGGAGCAGATCGATGGCCGACGAACGCCTTGTCCTCAACCTTTCCAGCGGCGGCGACGTCGTCATCAAACTTCGGCCGGACCTCGCTCCGGGCCATGTCGAGCGCATCAAGCAGCTGGCGAGCAGCGGCTTCTACGACGGCGTCCCGTTCCACCGCGTCATTCCCGGTTTCATGGCGCAGGGCGGAGACCCGACGGGTCGCGGTACCGGCGGCTCCGACCAACCGGACCTGAAGGCCGAATTCAGCCGCGAGCCACATGTTCGCGGAGTCTGCTCGATGGCCCGTACGCAGGATCCGAACAGCGCGAACAGCCAGTTCTTCATCTGTTTCGACGACGCGCGATTCCTCGATAATCAGTACACCGTCTGGGGCGAGGTCGAGAGCGGCATGGAGCATGTCGACGCTCTTCCCAGGGGCGAGCCGCCCGCCAACCCCGGCAAGATCGTGAAAGCCGAGATCAGGCCGGCCGCCTGACGTGGCCGGCGTCGCGCTGATCACGGGCGCCTCGGCAGGCCTGGGCCTCGAATTCGCGCGGCAGCTTTCCAGCAAAGGTCATCGGCTGGTCCTTGTGGCGCGCCGCAAGGACCGTCTAGACGCGCTCGTTGCCGAGCTCGGCAATGCCCGGGCGGTCGAAATCGACCTGTCCAAGCCCGGCGCGACGGCCGCGCTCATGCGCGACCTCGAAAAGGCGGGCGAGCAGGTCGACATCCTCGTCAACAATGCGGGCTTCGGCCTCCGGGGCCCGTTCACGGAGCTTGATGCCGCGCGGCAGCGCGAGATGATCGATCTCAACTGCGGCGCACTGACGGAGCTTTGCCGCGCCGTAGCGCCCGCCATGGTCGAACGCCGCTCCGGAGCGATCCTCAACGTCGCCTCCACCGCCGCTTTCCAGCCCGGGCCGTGGATGGGCGTCTATTTCGCGACCAAGGCCTACGTCCTGTCCTTCACGGAGGCGCTTCACGAGGAGCTTAAGCCGCACTGCGTGAAGGTCAGCGCGCTCTGCCCCGGTCCGACCCGGACCGAGTTCGGCGCGGTCGCCGGCATCCAGTCGCTCGGTCAGTTCGACCGCCTGTCGATGGAAGCCGGGCCAGTGGTTCGTACCGGCCTGGACGGCCTCGGGAAGAACCGCGCAGTCGTCATTCCGGGAGCAACGAACAAGGCAGGCGCGTTGTCCACGCGCTTCGCTCCGCGCTCATTCGTGCGGAAGATCGCCGGCTCGCTGAAGTTCTGACGGACTTTTCTTCGCTCGTTCCGGCACCACATTGAACCCAATCACGCCGCAATGGTTACGGTAGCGGCACGAAAGCGGAGGAAGGTTGAGTGGCCGAAACCGATACCCTTGAGCGGACGACGACCGTCCGCGTGCAGGTCGCCAACCTGCCGCCGGCGGACGGCGGGCGCGGCTTCGCCCGGCTTTCCCTCAACCTGATGAAATCGCTGGCGATCAGCGAAGGCGAGGTGATCGAGATCATCGGCAAGCGGACGACGACGGCGCGCGTCCTCCGGCCCTATCCCGACGATACGGGACTGGACATCATCCGCCTCGACGGCCTGCAGCGCTCAAATGCCCGCATTGGGTCGGGTGATTATGTCGAAATCCGCAAGGCGGACTGGAAGCCCGCCACGCGCGTTGTTTTCGCACCCGCGCAGGACAATGTCCGCCTGCAAGGATCGGCGACGGCGTTGAAGCGCAGCTTCGCTGGCCGCCCCGTCGTCGAAGGCGACGTGGTCGCGACGACCGGTCATCAGCGGATCGATTCGAACATGCCGGAGGAAGTGCGGCGCATGCTGAATGCGCCAGCCTTCGCGCTTCAGGAAGTTCGCCTGGTGGTCGTGTCGACCACCCCGAAGGGCGTTGTCCAGGTCGACCCGAGCACCGACATCGAGCTCCTTCCCGAATATCGTCAGGAAGATGGCGAGCGCCGCGCGGACGTCACTTATGACGACCTCGGCGGAATGCGCGAGACGATCGACGCCTTGCGCGAGATGGTCGAGCTTCCGCTTCGTCACCCCGAGCTGTTCCAGCGCCTCGGCGTCGATCCGCCCAAGGGCGTCCTCCTTCACGGCCCGCCCGGCACCGGCAAGACCCGCCTTGCCCGGGCGGTGGCCAACGAAAGCGATGCGCAATTCTTCCACATCGCCGGGCCGGAGATCATGGGCGCGGCCTATGGCGAGAGCGAGAAAAAGCTCCGCGAGCTGTTCGAGCAGGCGTCCGCGTCCGCGCCGTCGATCATCTTCATCGACGAGATCGATTCGATCGCGCCCAAGCGCAGTCAGGTCACGGGCGAGGCCGAAAAACGCCTCGTCGCCCAGCTACTCAGCCTGATGGACGGGCTGGAGCCGCGCCAGAACCTCGTCGTCATCGCCGCCACCAACCGACCCGAAGCGATCGACGAGGCGCTTCGCCGTCCCGGCCGCTTCGACCGCGAGATTGTCGTCGGCGTCCCCGACGAGAAGGGCCGTCGCGAGATCCTCGGAATCCACACCCGCGGAATGCCGCTCAGCCCGGACGTCGATCTGGATGAGCTGTCGAGGCAGACCTACGGCTTCGTCGGCGCGGACCTTGCTGCGCTCACGCGCGAAGCCGCGCTCGAGTCCGTTCGGCGGATCATGCCGCGCCTCAACCTCGACGAGGACACGATCCCCAACGACGTGCTCGACGCGCTGTCGGTGGAGCCGCACGACTTCATCAATGCGCTGAAGCGCGTGCAGCCCTCGGCCATGCGCGAAGTGATGGTGGAAACGCCTTCGATCGGCTGGGACGACGTCGGCGGCCTCGATGCTGCCCGCGACCGCCTGCGCGAAGGGATCGAGCTTCCGCTCAAGCATCCCGACGCGTTTCGCCGCCTCGGCATCCGTCCGGCGCGGGGCTTCCTGCTCTACGGTCCGCCGGGCACGGGCAAGACTCTGCTGGCCAAGGCGACTGCCCGCGAGAGCCAGGCCAACTTCATCGCCACCAAGTCGTCCGACCTCCTTAGCAAATGGTATGGCGAGAGCGAGCAGCAGATCGCCCGCCTGTTCGCTCGCGCCCGCCAGGTCGCTCCGACCGTCATCTTCATTGACGAGCTCGACAGCCTCGTGCCTGCGCGCGGCGGCGGCCTCGGCGAGCCGCAGGTGACGGAGCGCGTGGTCAACACGATCCTCGCCGAGATGGACGGGCTCGAGGAGCTCAACAACGTCGTGGTCATCGGAGCGACCAACCGGCCGAACCTGATCGATCCGGCCCTGCTCCGGCCCGGTCGGCTCGACGAGCTGATCTATGTCGGAACGCCCGACACCGCGGGCCGCCGGCGTATCCTCGCCATCCATACGAAGGACATGCCGCTTGCGCCTGACGTGGACCTCGAATCGCTCGCTCGGCGGACGGAGCGGTTCACGGGGGCGGACCTCGAGGACCTGGTGCGCCGCGCGGGTCTTACGGCGCTTCGCCGTGGCCTCGACGCGAACGAAGTCACCAAGGAAGACTTTGAATCGGCGCTTGGCGAAACTCGGGCGTCGGTCACGCCCGAAATGCTCGAGGAATATGAGCGCATCCAGAAGACGCTGAAAAGCGATTCGGTGCGCCCGACCGGCATTGGCTTCGTCTTGCCGGGGATGCTCAGTTCGCGCGGCGGTGACGGCAAGGGCGCCGAACGCTAGAGCTCGGGCAGTCCCCTGGCCCAGACCGCGAGGCCGATCAGCAACGCTGCGGAAATTGCGAAGGGCAGGTTCGGGCTAACCAGGTAAAGCGCCATCCCGCCCGCCGGCGCGGCGACCCAGCTAATGCCGTTAGCCGCCGTGATGACGCCTGCGACGCCGCCTTGTTCGACGAGCGGGACGGCGAGCGACGCCCCACCGGTGAAGCCGGGACGCGTGAAGCCGAACCCGAGCGATGCCAGCGCGAAGGACAAGGTGATTCCGTACAGGTCCGTCGCCGCCATCGCTCCGGCGAGGCCGGCGGCGGCAATCAGCGATCCCCATACGATCAGCGCGCGTGGTTTCAGATTGAGGCGAGGAATCAGGCCCCATTGGGCCGCCAGCGTCGCCGAGGCCCCCGCCATCATCACGATCGCGATTGACGCTTCGGACCCCTGTGGCTCCAGGCTCAGCCGGTCGATCACGAAGAAGCCAATGCAGGTCAGGGTCGCGGCCTGCGCGTGACCGGCGGCAACGCCCGCGAGGATCCACGAGCGGATGCGCGAATCCTTCCAGCTCAGCCGCTTCCGCTTCGGCGAAGTCGCCGCAAGCACGCTCGCGCCGGTCGGCTGCGACGCGCCGGACGGATAGCTCATCGCCGCGCCTCGCCCGATCCGCCGGGCATAGCGGTCGTTCGGGAGCCACAGCAGGATCGAGGTGAATACGATGACCGCGATCAGCGAGAAGGCGAACAAGGGTCCCGCGAGCCCGACGATGGGCAGCACGAACAAAGGCGCGACAGCAGGACCGATGATCGTGCCCAATCCGAACGAGGAGGAGAGTGCGGAAAGAGCCGCGACCCGGCCGCTGCGCCGTGTCTTCGCCGCAAGATAGGCCTGCGTTGCCGATGGCGTGGCACTGCCGAGCGAGCCGTAGATCGCTCGGAATATCCCGAACAGGATGAAGGTCACTCCGCCGGCGATCGCTCCCTTCAGACCGAAGTGCAGGACCATGCCGCAGAGAAAAGTGGAGACGATGAAGCCGCTGAGCCCCAGCAGCGTCAGCGCCTTGCGCCCGTGATGGTCGCTCTTCTCCGCCCAATAGGGTGCAAGCGCGACCCACAACACCGCCGACCAGGTGTAGGCCACCGCGACCCAGAAGTCGGAAATGCCGATCTCGCGCCCGATCGCCGGCATGACCGATTGCAGCGCGGTGTTGCCCGACGCAGCGACGAGCATCGCCGCGTACAGCAGCAGGAAATGCGTACGCGTTAGCGCGGTCGTCCCGACCCGAGGCTTCGTCGATTCCAGGAACACGCTCACCCTCTAGACCCGCGGGGTCCCTCAAGAAAACCGCCGGAGCGGGTCAATCTTGAGAAACAACCAATGTTGTGCAATCCGAAGCGCGCTCGGTTGTGATTCGTTGGGGGGTGTCGCCCATGGCCCGAGCTTTTTTTTCGTCCGTAGCTTTGCGCTCGCTTTAGCGGCCACTTCCGCTTCGTCTGTCATGCCTGCCGCGGAATTCCTCGCGCGCGTAGCCGCGGAGCTCGCCCTGTTCGCCGGGGTCGGCTTCCTGCTGTTCGGGCTCAACGACCTCGCTGTGGATATCGTCTACTTTACCCGCCGCTTCTGGCGCAGGCACACGGTCTACAAGCGCCACCGCCGTGCATTCGCCAGCTATTACGTCTTCAACAAGAACCCGGGCTTCATCGCCATCTTCATCCCCGCCTGGGATGAATCGGCGGTCATCGCGCAGATGCTGCGGTCGACGTTGAAGCGTCTCGACTATCCCGACTATCGCATTTTCGTCGGGCACTACCGGAACGACCCGGCGACCGCTGCGGCGATTGCCGGCGTGCCGGACGACCGGGTGGAAGACGTGTGCGTCGAAGCGGACGGGCCGACGACCAAGGCCGATTGCCTCAACCATCTGTACGACGCGCTGATCGCTTTCGAGACTCGCACCGGCAAATGCGCCAAGGCCGTCGTCCTGCACGACGCCGAGGATGTCGTGCACCGCTACGAACTCCGCATCTTCGACGGTCTGATCGACCGAGCGGCGGTCATCCAGCTTCCCGTTCTCCCGCTGGTGGATGAAGGCTCGCGCTGGATCAGCGGCCATTATTGCGACGAGTTTGCCGAGGCTCACATCAAGGAACTGGTTGTGCGCGAAGCTGTCGGAGCGGCGATCCCGCTCGCTGGCGTCGGCTGTGCCATAGCCCGCAAGCCCCTGGCGACGCTTGCCGCCCAGCACGAAGGCCGGCCGTTCGCGGGCACTAGCCTTACCGAAGATTATGAAATGGGCCTGCGCATCGGAGCGCTCGGCCTCAAGACCATGTTCGTCCGCATCCCCGCAGAGCCGGGCGAGGCGGGCGTCGTCTGCAGCCGCGGCTATTTCCCGGCGACGCTCGGTGCGGCGGTCCGCCAGAAGGCGCGCTGGCTGGGCGGAATCGCTTTCGCCGGATGGGACCGCCTGGGCTGGGGAGGCGGACTCGGCGAGCGCTGGATGCGCCTTCGAGACCGGCGCGGCCCGCTGGCGGCCCTGCTTATTGTCGCGGCCTATCTCGCAGCCTTGCTGTGGACCCAGATCTGGCTCGCCAGGCTGCTCGGAGCGCCGGTCGAGGTGCGGATCGATCCTGCGCTGGCGGCACTGCTCACCGTCAATGCCTGGCTGCTCGCGTGGCGCGTGCTGATGCGCGCCGCATTCACCGCTTCCGCTTACGGCCTCGAGGAGGGTCTGCTTTCAATGCCGCGACTATTCGTCGGAAACCTGATCGCGGTGCTTGCCGCATTCCGCGCCTTTTCTCAGCACTCCGGCGGACGGACTCCGCGCTGGGACAAGACCCAGCACGTCTTTCCCAAGGAGGCCGCGCAATGAGCGCGCCCGTCCGCTTTCTGTTCGTTGCCGTCGCCAGCTGGGCTCTGTTCCGAGGAGCCACGGCAGGCATGCTGCCCGGCGTCGAAGCCTTCTCGATCGCAAAAGCCGAGGTCGGTTCACCCCCGATCATCCCGACCCAGTTCGCGCCGATCGAGCCGATCGAGCCGCAGATGGCCGCTCTGCCGCCGGTCCATCCGGCCTATGCCGCCGCCTATGGAGCCTATCCGCCGTACGGTGCCTATCCTCCGCCTCGGCCGGTTCGGGTTCCGGTCTATTATTATCCGGCGACCGCCCCGGCACGTCACGTGACCATGCCGCTCCCGCCGCCGCAGCTCGTCGAACAGGTCAGCGAACGCGGCCCAGACTTCTACGCGCCGATTGCACCGCTCGAGGAATGGGACCTGGCCCAGATCGCTCGCGGGTCCATCCCAGGACCGCCGCGGCAGAGTTCGCCGGCGCCCTCGGGTCTGCCGTCTTTCATCCCCCGGAAGCATCTCGACCGGATGCAGCTCAGCGCCTGGGCGCTATGGCGCGGAGGTCCCGGCACGGGCTCTCTCGCCAGCGGGGGGACGCTCGGAGGAAGCCAGGCCGGCGCGCGCCTTACCTACGCCATCGATCCGCGGATCGCGGCATCGCTTCGAACCACGACTCCGATCGGAGGAAGCAGCGGCGGCGAAGTCGCGGCGGGCGTCCGCCTCACGCCTTTCCCGTCGCTCCCCTTCGCGATCACTGCCGAACGGAGGCAGGCGATCGGCCGATTCAGCACTGGCCGCTCGGACTTCGCCTTGTTTGCCGAGGGCGGAGTCTACCAGAAGCCGCTCGGCTGGAACCTGCTGCTGGACGGCTACGCCCAGGCCGGCGTCGTGGGAATCCGCAGCCGCGACTTCTTCGCGGATGGCGGGCTGGCCGTGTCCCGGCCCGTGTGGGGGCGCTTCTCCGCGGGAATGGGTGTGTGGGGCGGCTATCAACCCGGCCTCTATCGCGTCGACGCCGGCCCGCGGATATCGATGCGTGTCCGGCCGAACGTGAGCGTGCATCTCGACTGGCGCCAGCGCCTCGCGGGTGCGGCGGAGCCCGGCTCCGGTCCCGCGGTGACACTCGGCGCAAACTTCTAAACCGCAGAAATCCGCGCTGCGGCTTGGCCTCGGCCCGCCTTTGCCGCTAGTCCCTTACTGCCGATGGACATCTACCTTCCCATCGCCGGACAGTCGGTCAACGCGCTGCTGATCATCGCGCTTGGCGGGCTTGTCGGCATCCTTTCCGGAATGTTCGGGGTGGGCGGCGGCTTCCTCACCACGCCGCTACTCATCTTCTACGGCATTCCGCCGACCGTCGCGGTCGCTTCGGCAACAACCCAGATTACCGGTGCGAGCGTGACGGGCGCCATGGCGCATTTGCGCAAGGGCGGTGCGGACCTGCAGATGGGCGGAGTCATGGTCGTCGGTGGCCTCATCGGCTCGCTTGTCGGCGCGGCGATCTTCCGCGCGCTTCAGGCGAGCGGCCAGATCGACGTGGTGATCGGCTCTCTCTACGTTCTTCTGCTCGGATACATCGGCGCCCTGATGCTCAAGGACGCACTCGTCGCTTTGGGGTTTGTCCCGGCCAGGGAAGCCGAGCAGAGACCGCGCCACAACCGCTGGGTCGCCTCCCTTCCGCTCCGCTGGCGCTTCTACAAGTCGGGCTTGTACATTTCGCCCGTCGCGCCTTTCGCGCTCGGATTCGGAGCTGGCATCCTCACCATGCTGCTGGGCATCGGCGGCGGGTTCATCCTCGTGCCGGCGATGATCTATCTGCTCGGCATGCCTGCACGCGTCGTCGTCGGAACGTCGCTGGCCATCATCCTGGTCATCGCCGCGGGAACGACCATCGTCCACGCGCTGACGACGCGAGCCGTGGACATCGTCCTCGCTGGTCTGCTGCTGGTCGGCGGCGTCGTCGGCGCCCAGTATGGCGCGCTTCTCGCGACGCGCTTGAAGCCGGACCTGCTGCGCCTGGGGCTTGCCGTGGTCATCCTGATCGTCGCGGGGCGGATGGCGCTCGGCCTCGCCTGGCGTCCCGACGAGATCTTCTCGGTGGAATATCTGTGAGGCGCGGCGCCTCCGCCACCGTGGCCCTGATGTCTCTGGCGCTGATGGCGCAGGCCAAGCCGGTGCTGGTCCCCGACGTGTCCGCCCGGCGGATCGAGATCCGCTACAGCTTCACCGGTGCGCAGCTCCTGCTGTTCGGCGCCATCCTCTACCCGCGCGGGCGAGTGCCCGAGAGGGCGCCCGACATCGCCGTCGTCCTTCGCGGCCCCGTCGAGCCGATCCTGGTTCGAGAGAAGCAGAAGATCGCCGGCATCTGGATGAACGCGGAATCCGAGCGCTTCCGTTCGGCGCCGGCCTTCTACGCAGTCGCCTCGTCGCAGCCGCTCGCGAAGCTCCTCGATGAACGGACGGCGGCGATCTACGAGATCGGCCTGCAGAACCTTCAGCTTTCGCCCGGCACGGGGGCGCAGCCTGAAAAATTCCGGCGCTTCGAGGCGGGCCTGATCGACCTGAGGCGCCGCGACGGAGTTGATTACGAAAATCCCCGGGGCGTGGAGATCAGTGAAGGCGTGCTCTACCGCGCGCGCATCTCGATCCCCAGCCAGGTGCCGGTCGGGACCTACACGGCCGAGACCTTCCTCGTCCAGGACGGCCGCGTGCTCGCGGTCGCTACGCGCGACATCGACATCGGCAAGAGCGGGTTCGAGCGCTGGGTTTCCCTCGTCGCGCGCCGCCACGAGTTCCTCTACGGACTTGCCGCGGTGATCATGTCCGTCGGGCTCGGCTGGGCTGCGGCAATGGTGTTCCGCCGCCGCTTCTGACGTGCTTAGCGCAATCTTAACCGGCGTCGCTTACCTCCGCTGATGAGTACGCGTTAAATCGGAGCACGGCGGCACATGGACGAACAACCGAACCTGCAGAATTTCGTAAACGAAATCAGCAGCTTCAGCGACGAGGGCAGCACGCCAGTCAAGGCTGCTTCGCCGGCGCTCAACCTCCAGGCGATCGGCGAAGTGCTGGAAATCGCGGGCTCGGGGTCGCGCATTCGCATGAAGGGCGACGTTCTCGCCGCCAATCACGAGCATTCCGATCCGTCTGTCGCCATGTCCGGCCAGGTCGGCAGCCAGGTGAAGATGGCCGTCGCCAACAGCTGGCTCATCGCCAACGTCCGGACGATGCGGCGCGACGACAATGGCGAGATCATTGCTTCGATCGACTTCCTCGGTGAAGGCAAGCGCAATTCCAGGGGCGGCATGTCCAACTTCCGCCGCGGCGTGACGCGCTATCCGATCCCGGGCGACCATGTGCTCCCAGTTTCGACGGAGGACCTGCGCTCGGTGTTCGCCGCCGACGACAGCCCGCACGTGGAGATCGGCACCGTCTACCCGACCGACGACATCCGCGGCGCGCTCTACGTCGACCCGATGCTGTCGAAGCACTTCGCGATCCTGGGGTCGACGGGTACCGGTAAGTCGACCTCGGTGTCGCTGATCCTCCACCGAATCTCGGAGCTGAGCCCCGAGGGTCACATCGTGATGATCGACCCGCACGGCGAATATTCGGCCGCGTTCAAGGACTGCGGCGAGCTGTTCAACGTCGACAATCTGCAGCTTCCCTACTGGCTGATGAATTTCGAAGAGCATTGCGAGGTCATGCTCACCACGCACGGCTCGGAGCGTCAGCGCGATGCGGACATCCTCGCCAAGTGCCTTCTTGCCGCGCGGACGAAGGGCAAGAATGTCGAGCAGTTCGGCAAGGTCACGGTGGACTCACCGATTCCCTATCTGCTTGCCGACCTCAACCAGGTCCTCGTCAACGAGATGGGCAAGCTCGAGCGCGCTGGCGACACGCTTCCCTATCAGCGGCTGAAGTCGAAGCTCGAGGAGCTCCGCGCCGACCCGCGCTACACCTTCATGTTCTCGGGCATGCTCGTATCGGACACGATGGGCGGTTTCCTCGCCAAGCTGTTCCGCCTGCCGAGCCATGGCCGTCCGATCTCGATCGTCGACGTGTCGGGCGTTCCGTCAGAAGTCACCTCTGTCGTGGTGTCGGTGCTCGCCCGAATGGTCTTCGACTATGCGATCTGGTCGCGCACCGAGCCGCAGCGTCCCATCCTGCTCGTCTGCGAGGAGGCGCACCGCTACGTCCCCAAGGACGAGAACAGTGGCGCTCAGGCAGTCCGCAAGATCCTCGAGCGTATCGCCAAGGAAGGCCGTAAGTACGGCGTTTCGCTGGGCCTCATCACGCAGCGCCCGTCCGACCTTGCGGAAGGCGTGCTCTCGCAGTGCGGCACGATCATCGCGATGCGTCTGAACAACGAACGAGACCAGGCCTGCGTGCGTGCGGCGATGCCGGAAGGCGCGCGCGGCTTCCTCGACGCCATCCCGGCGCTCCGCAACCGCGAGTGCATCGCCTGCGGCGAGGGCGTCGCGATCCCGATCCGAGTCCGCTTCGACGACCTGGAGCCGGAGAAGCGCCCGGCCTCGTCCGACCCGAGCTTCGCGGCACTGTGGCGCGAGACCGGCGGCGAGGAAGGCATCATCCAGCGCACCGTCAAGCGCTGGCGCGGTCACGGCCGCTAAGCCTTCACGAACCTTCGAGAAGGTGGTCCGACGTCCTGAGCGCAAGCGCGAGGATCGTCAGCGTCGGATTTGCCCAGCCAGCTGTCGGGAACAGGGAGCTTCCAGCCACGTAGAGGTTGGAAATCCCGTGAACGCGACCCCATTGGTCCGTGACGCCGCTTTTGGGATCGTCGGACATCCTGGTGGTACCCATATGATGATAGCCGCCGATGGGATGAGCGCTGACCTGACGATCGCTGATCCATTTGCCCGCCCCGCCATTCAGCCAATCGGCCTTTTCCACCTGGCCCAGGCCCATCTTCTCCGCATCGCGGCCCAGCGCATCCACCACTTCGGACACGGTATGCACGTCCAGGTCCTGGAGCCGCCAGTTCAGTCGGATGCGGGGCATGCCGACTGCGTCGACGCTGCGATCCAGGGTCACGCGGCTGTCGGGATTCGGCGATTGTTCGGCCCGAACCACGAGCGCCATTTCCATGCGGCCCCGCCTCACCTTCAGCCAGGGACTGATCGGACCGACCAATTGCTTGGCCGCGCGACTGATCCGCCGGTGTGATTTCCAGAGCCCTCGCCCGGCTCGCGTGGGATCGATCTTGTGGCGGGCGTGCAAATAGGCGCGCCTGATGAGGGTGTGGCTTCCATCCGCGGGCGGTCGTGCCGCAAGGCTCACCGCGCTGTTCAGCAGCTTGTTCCGCCGCTGGAGCTCGGCCGACGGAGTCAGGAGCGGTGCATATTCGACGCCCTCGACGCGCCTGCGCCGGAAGCTCCGGAGCAACCGCCAAACCGGCGCGCCGACGATGCGCCCGCCGCGGGCATGCGGATGCTCCATGAAGAAACGCCCGACGAGATCATGTTCGTTGCCGAGCCCTTTCGGGCTCACGCTGTTGGACGCAAGCAGGAGCCGGGGATTTTCCAGCCCGCCGGCCGCGAGTACATAGGTCTTCGCTTCGACCCTCAGTCGCTTTTCTCCGGGCCCACGGACGTCGAGGAAATCGATTTGGCCACCGCTTGCGGCAAGGACGATTTCGCGGACGGTGGCGTGCAGGACCAGGGTCAGCGCGGGGTTCGCGACTAGGTCCCGGTTGGTCTCATATCCAAAGCGATCGAACTTCCGGTCGAAAGACCAATGCCGAACGACGAGTTCTTTCCATGGAGCCGTGGCGAGGCCGCTCGCACATATTTGCTGCGAAGGAGAGTCGACCTCGAGCAGCTTCCACGCCGCGGAGTACCAGGGCTTGATCTCCTCCAGGCCGAACGGCCAGCCCGAATAAGGAACCCAGGAGCGCTTCTCGAAATCGATCGCGTCCAGTTCGGCGGAGCGCCCGCCCCAAATGGCGGTGGTCCCGCCGAAGAAGCGCAATCGGGCGTTTTCGAGCTCGTAATAGGGCTCACCGACGTTGAAGCCCGCATTCAGGGCTGCAGTGTCGCTCTCATAATCCAGTCCGCCGCTCTCCAGCAGGACAACGCGGCGGCCGCCGGCCACGAGCCGTCTGGCCATCGTGATCCCGGCCGCTCCCGCCCCGACGATGGCAATGTCTGCCTCGATCAGGTCTGGCGATACATGGCGAAGATCGATTTCCACGACTGTTCCACTAATCCGGTTCTTGGATTGAAGGCTAAAGCAAGCTTCAGGAACCGGCCAGCCGGTCTATCGAAGGTTGTAGTTCAGAGTGAGCGACACGCCTCGGGTGCGAAACTCGCCTTCGATGTCCGGAGCGACTGCAGCCGTCCTGGTCGCAACGCCGGTCGCACCCTGATCGGGATTGCCGGCGTAATCGATCGGGTCGTGGTCGAGCTTGATGATGCCCGATGCGAACTTCCGGTACTTGAGGCCGACATCGAAGCGGTCCGTGACGGAATAGCGCGCGCCGATCATTTTCTGGCGGGCGAGGGCGCCGTCACTATCGCCGAAGCCACGGGCGAACGAGCGCCCTACGCCGGCGCCCGCGTAGATGCTCAGATGCTTGATGACCGGCACGTCCAGGAAGGCGTTGACCATCGCGGATCCCACACGCACCGTTCCATTCGGCTGAAAGTCGTCGAGGGTCAGCGCCGGCAGCCCCGGCGCGCCCGGGTCCGGGGCCAGCGACGGGCGGTTGAGGCCTGCGTTGAGCTCGGAGAGAAACTGGTCGGCGATATCGTCCTTCGCGTGACGGTCGATCGAGGCGCGCTTTCGGGCAAGTTCGCCTTCGACCCGGAACCAGCCGAAATCGAAACCGCCGACCAAGCCGAAATCGGTTGCCCGATCCCAACGAGCCGAGAAGACGTCGTCATATTTCAGCGGCACGCCATCCCCCGACGCCGCCGGGGTCGTTCGGTAAACGACCAACTCGTCGACGTCGCTCGAGCGGACCTTCCCGCTACCGGCTTCGATCCCGACATAGGGCTGGGCGGCCACGGCAGACGACCAGGTCAGAACCGTCAACAGGGTGAAGCTCGCTCTAAGCACGTGCGCCTTTCTCTACCTTTGGATATGGCAGGGTAGCCGAATATCGCTCCCGCCAAAGCCGTCCTTTTGACGGATCCGGTACCGCTTCGACGAAGCGAATGCCAATGTCCTTATCCTGCACCTGGAACAGAGCAAAACCGCCCTTGAGGTCAAGCTCCGGATTCTGGTCGCTCTTCGTGAAGAAGGCATGCCAGAACGGCTGGCGCGGACCGAGCTGATCCTTGGTCACGCAGGCGGTCCTGGACGCAAGGCCACGGGGGATACAGCTTGGATAGACCGCGCGCATCTGCGATCCCGCGCCCGAACAGATATAGTGCATTCGACCGCTCGAACGCCCCCGCCAGTCGGGTGCCGAAATGTGGTACATGCAATGGTCGTGGCCGTTGACGTAGGCCGTTACGCCGTGATCGAACAGCAGGGCGTCCAGATCGGCCATCCCGTAAAAGCTCCCCTGGGTCCTGACCGAATAGATCGGGTGGTGCCCGAAGACGATCTTGATCGGAGCATCGGACCGTTCCAACCGATCCTTCAGCCAGCGGCGCTGGTTCTCCTGATCCCGCCTGCTGACGGAGCTGCCCAGCCAGTCGTAGGGGAATTTCTCTTTGCCCCGCCAGGCAACCGTGTTGATGAAGAACAAATGCACGTCGCGGCGGCCATAGGCGTCCAGCCGCACATCGTACCAAAAGTCCGGCATCCGCCAGCGATCGTCGTGGAAGGTCTTCGCGATCTGCGCCTCGACACGACCGCCGTAATCATGATTGCCGAGGACTGCGTACCAGCGCTGCGGAACGCCGTCATAGATCCGCTGGAACGACGTCTCCCATTTGCGGTCGTTGATGCTCGAAATGCCGTGCTGGTAGAAATTGTCTCCGGTCGTGACGACAAAGCGGCTGCCTTGGAATTGAGCCATGGCCGCAGCCACCTGTCGCTGATGGAAGGCCCCGTCACGCCCCCAGTCGCCGATGACCATGAACTCCAGCGGATTGCCGCCAGCCGGGAAGGCGAGCGCCGGCGCCTCGGCTCCCAGCGCGAGCGCGGCCGAGCCATGGACGAGGAATTCCCGCCGGGTTGGTTGGCCGATAGGCAGATCCATCTCCCCAGCTGAGCAGGATGAGCATTGAGCCGCGATGAATGCGTACCGTCTTCGGCACTTCAGTCCGCGGCCGCGCTACGCTTTCTTCCAGAGCACGCCCAGGCTGTCGCGGTGCCGGATGGGACCCTTGCGCACCAGGGAATCGAAGAGAGCGACCCGTTCGACGTGCTTTTCGAGATAGGCCGAGGCCTCGGGTGCCAGATGACTCCCGCGAAATTCGCCCGTGACCTCCGCCCGCCTCAGGACATCGACCGTCTTGGTCGCGTCAGGCGGCTCTCGGTCCGCCGGCTGAAAGAACAGGTCCTCGATGATGAAGACGCCGCCGGGCTTCACGGCCTCGAACAGGGCGCCAAGCGTGATCTGCTGATGATCCGATGCGTGGCTCGCGTCGTCGATGATGACATCGAATTCGCCGCCGATCTCGTCCCAAACCGCGCGCAGCTCGTCAGGGCGCGACGCATCGGCGCGGAAGATCTTGCAGCGATCGATCTTGACGCCCGTGAAATCGTTGAAGTCGAGGCCGAATATTTCGGCTCGGGGGAAATAGTGCGCCCACATGCGCAACGACGGCGCGTCACGCCCGTGCGTCTCGCCCTTGTCGCGCAGCTGCTTGTCGTCCCATTTGCCACGCCTGGTTCCCAAGAGGCCGATCTCCAGCAGCCGGACCGGGCGGTCGCGTAGATGCTCCAGAAGCTCGGAATAGATGCGTGTGTAATGGTGCCCCCGGCGTCCGGTGCCTTTGTCGGTGCCGTAGAGATTGGCCAGTGAAGTCAACAGGTTGGCGCGCGGGTTGAGTCTCGTCGCCAGGTCGAATGCCAGCCGTCGTGCAAGTGTCATGGCGCGCCTTCTACAGGCAAGCGCCAAGCGCACAACTTCAGGATGCGGCTGCCGGCGGCGCCTTCGGCTTCAGCGGGATCGACGTCAGCTGCTTCAGCCGCGTCTTGAACGCGGCGAGCTGCGCACCTTCGAATACCGGACGGCTGACGAGGCGGGCGGTCAGCGGGTTGATCGCCCGGCCATGGTCGCGGACCTCGAAGTGGAGATGCGGTCCGGTCGAAAGGCCGGACGAGCCGACATAGCCGATCACTTGCCCCTGCTTCACGGGCAGACCGGGCTGCGCGACCATTGCGCTCATGTGCGAATAGGTGGTCATCAACCCGCCGTCGTGGACGATTCGGACCTGGCGGCCATAGCCTCCGGCCCAACTCGCGCCGACCACTTGACCGTCCGCGGCGGCGACGATCGGGCTTCCCCACGCCGCGCCGAAGTCGATGCCCGCATGGAACCGCGAGAAGCGCAGGATCGGGTGGACGCGATTGCCGAAGCCGGAAGTGATCCGGCCGCCGACCGGGGCCATCAGGCCGCCGGACGCCTGCGGCTGAGTGCTTCCGTCGAACCAGCCAGCCTGCCCGTTGGCGGTCCAGCGCATAACCTGCACGTCGCTGTACTGCGCGCGGTCCAGCCCAGCGTAGAGCAAACGGTCCGGCTCGCCCGGCCTCCCCTTCGCCACCGCGAAGTCGAAGCGGTCGAACGGAGCGACCTCGCCCACGTCGATGCGCGTCGCAATGGCTTTCAGATAATCGGCGGCGATCTGCGGGCTCGCACCGGCGCCACGAAGCGACCAATAGAGGCCGCCGGCGACATCGCCATTGACGCGCTGCACGCCCTCGCGCTCACCCGCCAGCACTCCAACGGGCTTCGGGATCGCATTTTCCTCGATCTTCGCCGGCACGCCTATCGCGAGATCGCTGAGCTGCGCATTCTTGATCGGAGCCGCCGTGGTGGCGGCGACCCTGGAAGCAAGGAAGGGCTCGAACCCCGGAGCAAGGAAGAAGGCCGTGCCGAACAGCGCAGCGAGCGTCGCCACGCCGCGGAACCAGCGCGGGCCGATCTCTTCCGAATGGAGGTCGACCACCAGGCGGATCGGTCCGCGGGGTTCGTTGCGGCCAAACGCGCGCGGGGCATCGATCGTGGCGCGGGGAAATGCGACGACTTCGGCGCCTTGGCCGTCGTTCGTCCATTTCTCACGCGCCTGAAGCATCTGAAATCCCCGCCCTTTCAGATTCGTGATGCGCAGAACACGGTTAACGACCATTTAAAACCGCACCGTCCGTCGAAGGAACCTTGCGCTTCGCTTGCGCGCTGCCACATTCGTGCATGTGACGCGCCGTTCTGACGCTCCGGTCCGGGCCATCCTCGGGCCCACCAATACCGGCAAGACCTATCTCGCCATCGAGCGCATGTGCGGCCATTCCTCGGGGGTCATCGGCTTCCCGCTACGGCTGCTGGCCCGCGAGGTTTACGACCGAGTCGTCGCGATCAAGGGCGAGAAGCAGGTCGCGCTGCTGACCGGCGAGGAGCGGATCGTCCCGCCCAATGCCCGCTACGTGCTGTGCACTGCTGAGAGCATGCCGGTTCGGACCGGCCGCGACGACCGGCCGAAGGAAGGACCGTTCCCCGACCAGTTCGCCTTCGCCGCGATCGACGAGGCCCAGCTCGGCATCGATCCCGAGCGCGGCCACGTCTTCACCGACCGGATGCTCCGCGCCCGCGGCCGCGAGGAGACCTTGATCCTCGGCTCCGACACGCTGAGGCCGATCATCCGCAAGCTCCTGCCCGAGGCGGAGATCGTCCGCCGTCCCCGCTTCTCGACCCTGCGCTACGCCGGCAACGTCAAGCTTTCGCGCCTTCCGCCCCGCTCCGCGGTCGTCGCCTTCTCCGCCGAGCAGGTCTACGCTTTGGCCGAAATGCTGCGCCGCTTCCGCGGTGGCGCGGCGGTGGTCATGGGCGCGCTGTCGCCAGCGACCCGCAATGCCCAGGTGGCGATGTTCCAGCGCGGCGAGGTCGACTATCTGGTCGCGACCGACGCCATCGGCATGGGCCTCAACATGGATGTCGCCCACGTCGCCTTCGCCGGGCTCGAGAAGTTCGACGGCCGGCGCGAGCGCCGCCTGACCATCGCCGAAATGGCGCAGATCGCTGGCCGCGCCGGACGTCATCAGCGCGACGGAAGCTTCGGAACGCTCGGCCTTGGGACGAAGGAAGGCGCGGTCTTCAGCGACGAGGAGATCAATGCGATCGAGGAGCACCGTTTCCGACCCCTCGACTTCGCCTACTGGCGCAACCCCGATCTCGACTTCACCGATGTTCGCGCACTGATCGCCAGCCTTGAGCGGCGCAGCGACGACCCGCTCCTGCGGCCGGCGCCCGAGGCCATCGACTTGTCCGTTCTCAAGCTCATCGCCGAGGATCCGGCCGTTGCGGCGAAGCGCGGCGCAGTCGCCCGCCGGCTTTGGGCCGCCTGCGGCCTTCCCGACTTCCGCAAGGTCGGGCCGATGCACCATGCGCGCATGGTCCGCCGCCTCTTCTCCTACATCGGCGAAGCCGGGCACATCCCGCACGAATGGTTCGCTGCGGAAGTGTCGCGGCTCGACAACGTCAACGGCGACATCGAAGCTCTGGCAGACCGGCTCGCGGGGGTCCGCAGCTGGGCATACATCGCTCACCGCGCCGACTGGCTGGCCGAGCCCGTGAAATGGGCGGAGCGTACGCGCGAAGTCGAGGCGCGGCTCTCGGACGCGCTGCATGAGCGCCTGACCCAGCGCTTCGTCGATCGCCGCACCGCCGTCCTCGTCCGCGACATCGGCTCGCACGGAGCGGACGCCTT
This sequence comes from uncultured Alphaproteobacteria bacterium, assembly GCA_963829625.1. Lineage (GTDB taxonomy): Bacteria > Pseudomonadota > Alphaproteobacteria > Sphingomonadales > Sphingomonadaceae > Sphingomicrobium. Next base: position 132,469 of record CAWHJH010000013.1, read on the forward strand.
GCCGGTCACCGTGGCGGCCGACGGCGAGGTGAGCGTCGGGCCCGAGCCCATCGGCCACCTCGCCGGCTTCGATTTCCGGGTCGATCCTACCGCTCGGCTCGCCGACAAGCGCCTGCTCCTCGCCGCTGCCGAGCGCCGCCTGGGCGACGAGCTCGATCGTCGCGCCAGGTCGCTGATCGAAGCTCCGGACCAGACCTTCGAGCTGGTGATCGAGGACGACGGCCGGGCTGCGGTCGGATGGAACGGCAATGTCCTCGCGCGGCTCGCGGCCGGACGGTCGCTGCTCGAGCCCGCACTTCGTACCAGCCGGGCGCTCGACCAGCTTTCGGCGGCTCGCCGAGCGGAGCTTCGCGCCCGGCTCGAGGCGTGGGTCGATTCGCAGATCGACCGCAATCTCCGTGCGTTGAAGAAGCTCGCCGCAGCGGCAACCGACCGCTCGAGCTCGTCCGGCGTTCGCGCGCTCGCCGCAATGCTCACGGATTCCGGCGGCGTTCTCCCGCGCCGGTCGCTCGTCGGCTCCATCGCGGCCCTGGAACAGAGCGACCGACAGACCTTGCACCGGCTCGGCGTCAGGCTCGGGCCGCTGGACGTGTTCCATCCCGCATTGCTCAAGCCGTCCGCCCAGCAATGGCGCGCCATTCTGCAGTCGGTCCGGGCCAACCATCCCGTTCCCGCTTTGCCGGCGGCAGGCGCGGCGACTCTCGACGCCGACGCCGAAGCGACCGGGGCGGCGCTCGCCTATCGCCGCCTCGGCCGGCAGTGGCTTCGCGTCGACCTTGCCGACCGGCTCGCGAGACACGCGCACAAGGTTCGCTCGGCAGGTGGAGACGAGCCGGTCGACATGGCGCTGGCTACCTCCGTCGGTCTCGACGAAGCGGCTATCGCCCGACTGATGGAAGAGGTGGGCTTTACCCGCGCGGGCGAGGCGTGGAAGTGGCGCGGCCGCCGGCCTCCCCGCCAGGAGCGCGGCGGCAGCCGGTCCCACGCCTTTGCGGAGCTCGCGAAGCTCAAGCGGTGAGGCTCGACCTTTACCTCCACCGCATCCGGCTGGTGAAAAGCCGAACGCTCGCTCAAGGCTTGATCGAGACCGGCTACGTCCGCGTCGACGGCAAGCGCATCGAAAAGACCAGCGAGCAGGTGCAGGTCGGAAGCACCGTCGCGCTGCCGCTTCAGGGCCAGATTCGGGTGCTGAGAGTGCTTGCGCTGCCCGCGCGCCGAGGACCAGCTCCGGAGGCGCGCCGCTGCTACGAAGAGCTTGGTCCTGACACGGGCAATTGACGAGCCTCGCGCTCGCTCCTAGCGCTTCGAAGCGAACGAGGGAGTCCGATCTGTCATGACCTACGTCGTCACCGACGCATGCATCCGCTGCAAATATATGGATTGCGTCGAGGTCTGTCCGGTCGACTGCTTCTACGAAGGCGAGAACATGCTCGTCATCAATCCGAACGAGTGCATCGACTGCGGCGTGTGCGAGCCCGAATGCCCGGCCGAAGCCATTCTCCCGGACACGGAAAGCGGCCTCGAAAAGTGGCTCGAGGTCAATTCCACCTATTCCGCCGAATGGCCGAACATCACGCGCAAGAAGGACAGCCCCGCCGACGCCGACGAGCACAAGGGCGAAGAGGGCAAGTTCGACAAATATTTCAGCACCGAGCCCGGCGCCGGCGACTGACGCCGTCGGCTCAGCGCTTGACCGTGAACGTGTAGCTTAGCCCTATTCCACCCGACAGCTGGTTACGGGACCCCAGGTCCCGAACGATCGGCGAGTCCGCGGCATCTCCGACCAGCCGCTCGTAGCGCGCGAAGCCGAAGGCTCCCCAGCGGGGACTGAATTGGTACGACAGCCCGCTCGCCGCGGCCACGGCGTAGACTCCGCCGTCCGGCCTGTAGGCCGGCAGCCCGGAAGCGAGCGCGGCCGCGCTGTCCACACCGAAATAAGCTTCCTGGAAGCGGGCATTGGAGAACAGGACGCGGGGACCGATCGAGAAGACATAGCGGTCGCCGTCGCGCCAGATGCGGTCTGCGCCGATTGATCCGACAAGCCCTTCGTGACCGCCGAGCCCCTTGCGCAGGTCCGCGCGCAACCGGATCGTCTCGCTCGGCAGATACTCCACGAAACCGCCCACCTCGACGGTCGTCTTCACTTTGCCGACAGGGGCGCCGACATCGGACTCCTTGCGCTTCCACTCGACGTTGGCCGCCGGTCCGGCCGTGAAACCGCCTTCCGAGAACAGCCGGATTCCGAAGCTGTCGTCAGGCGACTCGAACGGAAACGGGTCGGCGCCGCGGGCGAGATCGATGTCCCAGAGCGGACCCAGTTCGGCGTCGTCCGAACCGATGAATTCCGGTTGGAGCTGACCGCCGAGCCCAACCCGAACGCGAAGGTCGTTATCGTCCTGGGCGGCGGCCGGACTTGCGGCGATGAGGGAGGCAGCGCCGGCCAGCAGAAGAGCTTTCATGAGCGTCGAAACTGCCCGGTCTTCGCTTGGTTGCAACGCGGATCACGTCGTCGGTCGCCACATTGATCCAGTGGCGCCGGGGCTACACCTTCTGACGGTCTGCTCAATTCCGCGACGATGATGTCGGCCGCTTCGTCGGCTGACATGGCGGTCGTGTCGATGACGATTTCCGCGTCGTCCGGCACTTCATAGGGGCTGTCGATGCCGGTGAAATTCTTGATCTCGCCCGCCCGCGCCTTGGCGTAGAGGCCCTTGGGATCGCGCTTCTCGGCTTCGGCGAGGGGTGTGTCGACGAAGATCTCGATGAACTCGTCTTCGGGCAGCATCTTGCGCACCAGGTCGCGCTCAGCGCGGAACGGCGAGATGAAAGCGGTCAGAACGATCAGCCCGGCGTCGGCCATCAGCCGTGCGACCTCACCGACCCGCCGGACGTTCTCGATACGGTCGGCTTCGGTGAACCCGAGGTCGCGATTGAGGCCGTGGCGGACATTGTCGCCGTCGAGCAGGAAGGTGTGCCGGCCGCGCGCCGCCAGCCTTTTCTCGACCAGGTTGGCGATGGTCGACTTCCCCGAGCCCGACAGGCCGGTGAACCAAAGCACTGCCGGTTTCTGGCCTTTCAATGCCGCATGCGTTTCGCGGCTGACCTCCAGAGGCTGCCGGTGGATGTTGTGCGCCCGCCGAAGCGCGAAGTGGAGCATTCCGGCCGCGACCGTGGCGTTGGTCAGCTTGTCGATCAGGATGAAGCCGCCCAACGCGCGATTGGGTGAGCCGCCCGGCACGGCGTAGGGCTCGAACGACGATTTCGCGATCCGTCGCGACTGTCGCCACGCCGATCGAGTTGAGGTGAAGCGTCGGCGCCGCGAGATGCTCCAGCGTGTTGACGTTGATCTCGTATTTCGGGTGCTGGACCGTTGCGGTCACCGTCTGCGTGCCGAGCTTCAGCCAGTAGCCGCGGCCGGGAATCATCTCATGCTCGTCCATCCAGACGATGGTCGCTTCGAACTGGTCGGCGGCCTCGGGCGGAGCATCCGCGGAGGCAATGACGTCGCCGCGCGAGCAGTCCACTTCGTGCGTGAAGGTCACTGTCACCGACTGCCCCGCGACAGCCTTCTCCAGGTCTCCGCCGGCGGTCACAATTCGCTCGATCCGCGTCGTTCGCCCCGACGGCAGCACGCGTATGTCCTGCGACCGCGCGACCGACCCCGATGCGATCTGCCCCGTGAAACCGCGGAAGCTTTGGTCCGGCCGGTTGACCCACTGCACCGGCAGCCGCAGCGGCTTGGCGGCGTCGGCGGTCATGTCCAGCGGCACCGTATCGAGATGCTCGAGCAGGCTCGGCCCGCCGTACCAGGGCATGCGCTCGCTCCGTCCGCCGACATTGTCGCCGCCGAGCCCGGACACTGGGATGGCCGCCCAGTCGGCGATGCCGATCTTGTCCGCGAAGACGCGATAGTCCGCCGTGATCGCATCGAACGCGACCTGGTCGAAATCGACCAGGTCCATCTTGGTCACCGCGACGACGAAGTGCCGGATGCCGATCAGCTGCGCGAGGTAGGAGTGCCGCCGAGTTTGGGTGAGCACGCCCTTGCGCGCATCGACCAGCAGGACCGCGAGGTCCGCCGTCGACGCGCCCGTGACCATGTTGCGCGTGTACTGCTCGTGTCCCGGAGTATCGGCGACAATGAACTTGCGCTTCTCGCTGGCGAAGAAGCGATAGGCGACGTCGATGGTGATGCCCTGCTCGCGCTCGGCGGAGAGCCCGTCGACCAGCAGCGCGAAGTCGATGCCCTCGCCCTGCGTCCCATGCTTCCTGCTGTCAGCCTCCAGCGTCGAAAGCTGGTCGTCGAAAATCTGCTTGGTGTCGTAGAGCAGCCGGCCGATCAGCGTCGACTTCCCATCGTCCACGCTGCCGCACGTGATGAAGCGCAGAAGCTCCTTCCGCTCCTGCTCCGCGAGCCATTTCGCGACGTCGGCGGGGGCGTTCAAAAGTAGCCCTCCTGCTTCTTCTTCTCCATGCTGGCCGCGCCCGCATCGCGGTCGATGGCCCGGCCCTGGCGCTCGGACGTGGTCGTCACCAGCATCTCCGCGACGATCTCCTCGACCGTGCAGGCGCTGCTGTCGACGGCGCCCGTCAGCGGGTAGCAACCGAGCGTCCGGAACCGCACGCGCCGCACCTGCGGCGTCTCGCCGTTCAGCGGGATTCGCTCGTCGTCGACCATGAGCAGAAGACCGTCGCGCTCCACCACCGGTCGATCGCCAGCGAAATAGAGCGGAACGATCTCGATCTTCTCGCGCAGGATATATTGCCAGACGTCGAGCTCGGTCCAGTTCGAGATCGGGAAGACGCGGACGCTTTCCCCCTTGGCCTTGCGCACGTTGTAGAGCGCCCACAGCTCGGGCCGCTGCCGCTTCGGGTCCCAGCGGTGATTGCGGTCGCGGAAGCTGAAGATCCGCTCCTTCGCCCGGCTCTTCTCCTCGTCGCGCCGGGCTCCGCCGAAGGCGGCGTCGAAGCCATATTTGTCGAGCGCCTGCTTCAGCCCTTCCGTCTTCCACATGTCGGTGTGCGCCGGGCCATGGTCGAACGGGTTGATGCCCAGCCGCTCGGCCTCCGGGTTCTTGTAGACGATCAGATCGATCGCAGGGATCGGCCGCGACCTTGTCGCGCAGCGCGTACATGTCGCGGAATTTCCAGCCCGTATCGACATGGAGCAGGGGGAAGGGCAGCGGCGCCGGGAAGAAGGCCTTCTTCGCCAGATGCAGCATCACCGCCGAATCCTTGCCGATCGAATAAAGCATGACCGGCCGGTCGGCCTCCGCGACCGTTTCGCGGAAGATATGGATGCTCTCGGCTTCCAGCCGGTCGAGGTGCGTCAGCGCAGGCATTGGACGCCTGATGCCGCCACAAGGTAGAATAGGGAAGTGGGCGATTCATTTCGCCGCTCGGCGCGGATGGCTCTGATCCACCGCACTTGGAATGATTTCTCAGGAGGCCGCCATGTTGAAGTTCCCATTATTCGCGCTTGCGTTCCTTGCCGGCGGCACCGCTTTCGCCCAGGCGCCCGCCGCTCCACAACAGCAGAACACGCGGGCCGAGGTGCAGAAGATGGCCGACGGCCGGTTCGGGGAGGGCGACGTCAACAATGACGGCTTCCTCAGCCGGGACGAGCTGCAGGGCATGACCGCCAAGGCAACTCAGCAGGTGGTCGCGCAGATGGAGCAGCAATTCACGGCGATGGATACGGACAAGAACGGCCAGGTCAGCCTCGCCGAGTTCAAGGCCGCGGCAACTGCCAAGGTCTCGCCCAACGCGGAAGCGGCGCTGCAGCGCTTCGACGCGAACAAGGACGGCAAGGTCAGCGCGACCGAGTTCCGCGCCCCCGTGCTCGCCACTTTCGACCAGGTCGATGCCAACAAGGACGGCATCGTCACGCAGGACGAGGCGAGGAAGTCCGCCACCCAACGCTAGTGGACGGCCAGGCCCCGCCAGGCGGGTGGCGTTCGCCCGCACACGGGCCTAAGGACAAGACTTCCCTGGGGGAGCGCTAACCGGCGCTTGAGAGGCCAGCACGAGCTGGCGACCCATAGAACCTGATCCGGCTGACACCGGCGTAGGGAGAGGCTTATGACGACCGCGATCCCGCTGACCCTCCATCTCCTGGTGCTCATCGGCCTCTACGAGCTGGCGGCGGGCATTGCCGGCCTGACCGGACGCATCGACTGGCGGGCCATGACCGACGAGTTCGTGCGGTCGCCGTCGCTCAGCTTCATCACCGGCTTCATGGTCTTCGCCATCGGCGGCGTGATGATCATGAACCACCACCATTGGACCGACCTTCTCGCAATCATCGTGTCGCTCGTCGGCTGGATCGCCTGGTCGAAGGCATATTGATGATGATCGCCGCAAAGCCGCTGCTCATCTTCTTCCGCCCCCTGATCGGCAGCCAGCGAGCCGTTTCGCTGTTCGCCGCCGTGGTCGGGATCATCCTCATCGTCCTTGGCCTCACCGGCCGCGCCGACCCCACCGCATTGTAAGAGAGCCGAATGGCCGACATTCCCGCACGCACCGAGCTTAAAGTCACCACCGGCCCGATCCGCGGATCGCGCAAGATCCACGTCGGCAGTCGCAACGTCGCCATGCGCGCCGTCGACCTGGAGCCCTCGTCCGGCGAGCCGCCGGTCGTCCTCTACGACACCAGCGGCCCCTATTCGGACCCGAACGCCCGAATCGACATCATGGCCGGCCTGCCCGAGCTCCGCCGCGAGTGGATCCGCGCCCGCGGCGACGTCGAGGAAGTCGCCCAGCGCGAGGTCCGTCCCGAGGATAACGGCCAGCTCGGCCCCGACCGCAGCGGCGGCGTCCAGCCCTTCCCCAACGTCCGCAAGCGCGTCCTGCGCGCCCGTCCCGGCGCCAACGTAACCCAGATGCACTACGCCAGGCGCGGCATCGTCACGCCCGAGATGGAATATGTCGCCATCCGCGAGAACCTCGGCCGCGAACAGGCGCTAGCCGCACACCCGCGACGGCGAGGACTTCGGCGCCGCAATCCCCGACTTCGTCACCCCCGAGTTCGTCCGCGACGAGATCGCCCGCGGCCGCGCGATCATCCCCAACAACATCAACCACCCGGAATCGGAGCCGATGGCGATCGGCCGCAACTTCCTGGTCAAGATCAACGCCAATATCGGCAACAGCGCCGTCGCCTCCGACGTCGCTGCGGAGGTCGACAAGATGGTGTGGGCGATCCGCTGGGGCGCCGACACGGTCATGGACCTGTCGACCGGCCGCAACATCCACGACACGCGCGAATGGATCGTCCGCAACTCGCCCGTGCCGATCGGCACCGTCCCCATCTACCAGGCGCTGGAGAAGGTCGGCGGCGTCGCCGAGGACCTGACGTGGGAGATCTACCGCGACACTCTCATCGAGCAGGCCGAGCAGGGCGTCGACTATTTCACCATCCACGCCGGCGTCCGCCTGCCCTACGTGCCCCTGACCGCCAAGCGCGTCACCGGAATCGTCAGCCGCGGCGGCTCGATCATGGCCAAATGGTGCCTCTCCCACCACAAGGAGAGCTTCCTCTACGAACGCTTCGACGAGATCTGCGAGATCATGAAGGCGTACGACATCGCCTTCTCGTTGGGCGACGGCCTCCGCCCCGGAAGCATCGCCGACGCCAATGACGAGGCGCAGTTCGCGGAGCTCTACACGCTTGGCGAGCTGACGAAGAAGGCGTGGGAGCACGACTGCCAGGTGATGATCGAGGGCCCCGGCCACGTGCCGATGCACAAGATCAAGGAGAATATGGACAAGCAGCTGGAAAGCTGCGGCGAGGCGCCCTTCTACACCTTGGGCCCGCTGACCACCGACGTCGCGCCCGGCTACGACCACATCACCAGCGCGATCGGCGCGGCGATGATCGGCTGGTTCGGAACGGCGATGCTTTGCTACGTCACGCCCAAGGAGCACCTCGGCCTCCCCGACCGCGACGACGTGAAGGTCGGAGTCGTCACCTACAAGCTCGCCGCCCACGCGGCGGACCTGGCGAAGGGCCACCCGGCGGCCAAGGCGCACGACGACGCGCTGAGCCGCGCCCGCTTCGAATTCCGCTGGCGCGACCAGTTCAACCTGTCGCTCGATCCGGAAACGGCGGAGCAATACCACGACCAGACGCTCCCCGCCGAAGGCGCCAAGACCGCCCACTTCTGCTCGATGTGCGGGCCCAAGTTCTGCTCGATGAAGATCACGCAGGAGGTGAGGGATTTGCGCGGATGCAGGAGCAGAAGGCGGCGTCAGCCGATGCGGACGAAGGCATGGCCGAGATGAGCAAGCGCTTCCACGAGACGGAGGCGAGCTTTACGTGCCGGCGCCGGAGGCCGCGAGCACGACTAAGATTGCTTACGGCTGCTGCGCAGCGCGCTCGCGTGCTCTGGCTAGAACGTAATGAGTGAACCTAGGGTGCTCCAAGATTGCCCGCGCCCACTCGCCATGCCCTTGTCGATTCTGTGCAGCCTCTAGGCCGTGCTTGAAGATGCGTTCTACTTGTCCGCCCTTTGGCTCACGACCGATGGCGAGGCCGACAATCGCATTCACCTGCGCACGTGCTTTTCCCCGATATTCCGCGGGTATCGAGGCGAGCATTTCGTCCATGATGGACCTCCAGTGCGGCAACATCGCCGCTCGGCAACGTCCGAGCTCGTTGATTCTCGCAAGGACCTCGACGCTGTCGTCGCAACATCTGCCGATCGACCTAGATGCAACTCTATCGAGCACGACTCGTCTCCGCACGACTAGATGGGCACGACGTTCGGCGCGGTAATCGCGACTCGGCTGATGCATGCGCAGGCAGCGCTAATCTGATGCTATCGCCACGGCCTCGACGTTCACGTGCTGGACCGGCGGAGTAGATGTCGTCTCGAGCGCTGCTCGCGTAGCGTCAGATCGACCGCCGACTCGGCAAGCTAGAGGTCGAAGCGGATGCGGAATGAAGCTAGCCATGAGTGGCCGGCGACGCATCGATGATCCGCCGATGACTTAGGCTGCGTCAATGGCAGCACGCTTCGCTTCCTCACCCTCCTCCTTGCCTGCGTTCGCCGTCCCCGCGCGCGCCGACAGCTGGGCGGCGCCCACGGTGACGGAGGTGTTCAGCGCCTCGCGCGACCATTTCGTGCGGATCACGCCCGGCAAGACTGGGCGACACGATCGGCTTCGCCGGATCGACCAGGGGCCCTATGCGCCGCCGAATATACGCTCGGCAGCCCGACCGTTCGTACCGGCTGATGCAAAGCGACCTTGCTCAACCCGGTCGCGCCGGCGCCCTTCGTGTCGACGACGCCGGCTCGCGACCGTCGACAATTGGCATTGCCGGCTTCGGCAAGGTCGTCGCCATCTATGGACCGGCAAGCTGGTGAAGGCCACGATCGCCTCGTTCCCGCCCGCCTGGTCAAGGCGATGCCGCACAGCGTCTCGTCGATCCATGCGTGGGCGCCAACTACATCCGCGAGGACCAGCGCACGCTCTCACGCCGCCAATGAAGGCGGGTTCCTGTTCGGGCTGGAAACGGGCCGCTTCACCTATTGCGAGAACCACCAGGGGAACAGCGCTGCCGCAACGGCAATGCGGACGATGCCTGGCATTCGGAATGCTATGATCGACCGGTGACGCACTGACGTCCGCAGAAGCTGCGCGGAACATCGCCAGCGCCACTTCCGCCTTCTTCAGGCGTTCCGCCCCACATGATCAGGAAGCTGAAATCGGGCGAGTATCGCCTCTATTCCCGCAAGAAGGGCGACGACGGAAAGCGCAGGAACCTCGGCACCTTCTCCAGCCGCGCCGCAGCGGAGAAGCACGAGCGAGAGGTCCAGGGCTTCAAGCACCGCGGATAGAGCCTGAAGGGAATCAGGCGTCCCGATTGACTCGGCGACGGCACTGCCGCCTCCTGTCCCGGCAAAGGCGACAAGGGGGGCGACTCATGGCCCGGTTCACCGTCAACGCGACCCGCTCCGATCCCTACAAGGACTTCAAGTTCCGCCTCAAATGGGACGGCCGCTATGTCGCCGGAATCTCGAAGGTCGGCGCGCTGACGCGCACGACCGAAGTCGTCGAATATCGCGATGGAGGCGACCCGTCCGGAACGCGCAAGCTCCCCGGTGCGACCCGTTTCGAGCCGATCACGTTGGAACGCGGGCTCACCAACGACAGCGAGTTCGAGCAATGGATGAACCTGGCCTCGGCCGGCGGCGCGCCCGACGGACAGGTTTCGCCCAAGAAGTTCCGCAAGGACGTCAGGCTGGAGGTGATGGACGAGGCGGGAAAGGTGGCGCTCGCCTACACGATCTTCGGCTGCTGGCCGTCCCAATACACTGCGGTCCCCGACCTCGACGCCAACGCGCTCGTCCTCGCGTTCGAATCGATCGTGCTCCAGAATGAGGGCTGGGAACGCGACCATTCGGTCCCCAGGCCCACCGGGCCCGCCGGCAAGCGCCGGACGCGGTCGGAGTGATCTGCTGACGGCCATGCATCGGGGGGCTCGCGCATGAGCGAATTTGAATTCGTCTTTCCTTTGTTCGCGTTGCTCGTCGGGCTGTCCGTCACGGAAATGCTGGCCGGGCTCGCCCACGCGCTCAAGAGCAAGCGGGACATCCACGTCGGCTGGCTGACCCCGCTGCTCGGAACGCTCATCCTCATCAACCTCGCCATGTTCTGGCAGGGCTCGTGGGAAATGCGGGACAGCATGACGGCCAGCAGCTCGTCCTTCCTGCTCGTCCTGGCAGTGGGGGGAACCTATTTCCTCGCGGCGTCCCTGACCTTTCCGTCCTGGGACGCAAACGTCCGCGACCTCGACCAGCATTTCATGGACAATCGGAAACTGGCGCTTCTGGCGATCGCGGCCTGCAATGTCGTCTATTTCGTCCGCATAGCGATGATGACGCGTCAGCCGATCGGCGCCTGGTGGTGGACCGGAAATGCCGTGTTCCTCGCGCTCCTGCTCGTGGCGGCATTGGCGCCAGGCCGACGGGCAATCCTTGCGGCCCTGTGGATCCTGATCCTCGCGCACCTGGTCATGTTGTTTCTGGGCTGAAAAGCAGCACCGCATTTGCGCTGTCCTACAGGCAGGCTCCTGTGCTTCAGACTGCGCGATGGACGCCCCTCAACGCCCAAAGCCGATCCGCCGTAAACCCCACGTCACTGTGAACATTCGTGAACATTCGCGATGGAACCGCAAGGAATCTCATTGATTCACAAGGGATGGCCCGCATCATCTTCCGCGACTTGCCCGCAGTCTCGACCGTCGAGCGCCAGCTCGGCCTTCACGCCCGCGACCGCCTTCTCGACGATGAGATCGAGGAGCTGCCGCACCTGATCGACGACGCTTCTCTCGAACTGTTCGGGATCACCCGGCGCGACACTTTCTACTGGGCGCTGCCGGACCCGGTCCGCGCCCGATACGGCCGGGCCGAATGGGAGGAGCAGTTCGACGTCCTCGGCCGCCATTCCCGCGATCCGAACGCGCATTGGCGCGCCTTCGATCTCGACCTTTGCTGCGAGGAAGGGAGCAGCCTGCATTGCCTCGAAGTGTTCGGACGACAGCTGGTCTGCGCCCTCCACGGCCTCCATCCGCAGGCGGTGCTCGCCTTCGCGGAGCGCACGACGTCTAGGGCCGCGTAGGCCTTTCGCTGACGGCTCAACCGCACCAGCGCCACATCCGGGGCTTTGCGGGAATCGGGTCCGCCCCGACGAACGGCGCCGGCCCGCCGACCATATCGCCGCCCCCGCCAAGTTTATTCCCCGAACAGAGGAACGCCCTTCGCCCTGCTTCGCTAAGCATCTGGGCGGGCTAGTCTTTTCCAGGAGTTATCATGAACAAGAACATCATCTCAGCCGTCTTCGACAGCCGATCGGAAGCGGAAGCCGCGATCAGCGAGCTGCGCAGCCAAGGAATCGATAGCGGCAGGCTTTCGCTCATCGGCCGGGACGGGGACGGCACGACCGTCACTGACGGTTCGGGCGAACAGGCCGAAGAAGGCATGGGCGATACGGTCAAGGGCGCGCTTGGCGGGGCCGGAATCGGTGCCATCCTCGGCGTCGCCGCTCTGGCGATCCCCGGCGTTGGCCCCCTGGCTGCGGCCGGCGCAATTGCAAGCTCCGCCATTCCCGGGGCAGCCGCGATCGGCGCGGGCGCAGGCGCAGTAGCGGGCGGCCTGACGGGCCTGCTCAGGGACCACGGCGTCAGTGACGACGACGCAAGCTATTATGAAGGCCGGATCAACGACGGCGGGATTTTCGTCTCCGTCGACGCCAGCGAGGGCGATGTTCCGACCGAAACGGTGCGCGAAGTCCTCTCGCGCAACGGCGGCCATAGCGCTTCCCAGCCGCGGATGGCCTCGGCGCTGTAATACGTGAGGAGCGTCGCCAGTCGGGCGGCGCTCCTCATTCCCGCCACTTTCCCCTTCACCTTCCCCGATCAAAGGATTCCCATGACCCGTTCCAACTCGACCGCCGATTGGTCGCGCCTGATGTTCGATGCTTCACGCCTCTGGGCCGAGGCCGGGATGGTCGTCGCGCTCCGCTCGTGGCGGATGATGGCCGGCGGCCCCGCCGCCAATCGCGAATTCGAACGGATGGTCGGCGAAAAGGTCGAGGCCGGGTCCGAGCTTGCCGGAGCGCTTGCGGGCGGGCGGGTGAAAAGTCCCCAGGCCGCCGCGCGCAAGGCGCTCACGGTCTACGGGAAGCACGTGCGCGGCAATCGCCGACGGTTGGGCTAGGCCCGGCTCAACCGCACCAACGCCTCATCCAGCGCCTGCAGGAACCGCGACCGGTCCGCCTTGGCGAACGGCGCGGGGCCGCCCGCCACGTCGCCGCCCGCTCGCAGGTCGGCCATGATCGCCCGCGTCGCGATTGCAGAGCCGATGCTCGCGCTGGTGAACGGCTTGCCGTTGTTGCCGATGACGGTCGCGCCCGCCTTCAGGCAGCGGTCGGCGAGCAATATGTCGCTGGTGATCACCACCGTCCGTGCGTCCGCCTCGCCCGCGATCCAGTCGTCGGCGGCGTCGAACGCGTCGGACACCAGCACCCGCCCGATCAGGGGATGGTCGGGTAATCGGATGCGCGCGTTGCTGACCACCTTGACCGGCACCTCGCGGCGGAAGGCGACGCGGTAAACCTCTTCCTTCACCGGGCAGGCGTCGGCGTCGATGAATATGCGGACGGCCCCGCCCATCGCGATCAGCTGTTCTTCAGATGCTCCAGACTCTCGAGTCCGCGCGCGCCGCCCTTCTGCGATGGGTTGGCCGCGATGGTCTTCACCTTTTCCTTCTTCGGCTTGCGAGCTTCCCTGCCGGATCTCTGTTGTCCCTTGGCCATGGCGCATCTCCTTCGGCGAAGGTGCTCCGCCGCTTTATGCCATAGGCGCTATCCACCCTCGAGCTCAATCGTGCGCCCCGCATTTGACTCTCTCGCCGAATGGGCCGACGCCCTTCGGGCCGGCGGCCCTAGGGGAAAATCATGGTCCCGTCCGCCTGTAATCCCCTCTGCGTTTCTCGAAGCGGAGGAATTCACGATGCAACTGACAGACTGGTCCCGCGGCGCCGCCGCGGGCACGATCGCTTTGTTGTTGATGATTGGCGCGCCGGCCCAGGCCGCCGACAACCCGCAGGTAGCCGCCGAAGTGATGGCGCTGGCCCGCGCACAGTGGGCGTCCGAGATCGCCGGTGAGCCCATGGCGCAGCAGAACGCGACGCTGGCCGACGACTATACCGAGTTCAACGGCGACTTCCCGACGCTTCTGGTCGGCAAGACGATGTCGACGCGAATGGGGGAGGTCACGCCCAACGACAAGGCGATGTACTCCGAGCTGCAGAACGGGCGCGTGCAGGTCTATGGCGACACCGCCATTCTGACCTACAATTTCGCCGGGCTTCGGCGCGGGGCGGATGGCAAGGTCAACCCGTCGCTTGCCAAATCGACGCGGGTCTATGTGAAGCAGGGCGGCCAGTGGAAGCTGGTCCACGCCAACTTCTCTCCGGTGGCGGCCGGGCACTAATCCGCGGCGCAACAGGGCCGCGTCCATGCCGGCGCGGTCCCTGACGGCGCCCTCGCCGGCGAAGTTGCGCGGGCGTCTAGCGCTCGCCTTTCGCGGCAGCGCGGAAGAAGGCGCCCGAGACGAGCCACAGCATTGCGAAGAAGCCGCTGAACGCCAAAGCCTTGAAAGACTCGCCCGGCACGTTTGCAGTCACCGGCGCAGTCGCGATCAGGATGCCGACCACCGTCTGCATGATCGCCACGCCAAGCATTGTCCGGGCCATTCCCGCCGGCCGGAACGAGGCGGCGAACCAGCCGACCGCAACGGCCATGATCACCATGAAGAAGCCCATGCCATTGCCATCGTCGCGGACGATGGTGGTCCACACCGTCAGGAACGAGGCCACCACCGCGACGGCAACTCCCGCACGGTAAGCTCCGCGTCCACTCCGGATGTCCTTTCCTGCCATATGGTTCGATCCCATCTTCTGCCTGCCGTCCTGCGGCGGTTGCGGGCCCACCTTGCCACGCGCCGGGATGAGGTGCCTGAGCGAAACGTGAGGAAGGGCTGAATTTGCTGTCCTACAGCGGCCGGCTTGTGCTCCACACTGGTCGATGCATTCCAAACCGCTCTGGACGCGCCTTCGTCGACGGTCCCCTCAGTGTGAACATTGGGAACATTCGCGGCGCCGCTGAGCGGAATTCGCGACGTTCAGTCGAACCCACCGGCCGTCCGTCAACTCCCGAGTGGAATAGGGCGATGCCGCGAATAGGCGTATGCTGTGGCCACCTCATGGGAGGACCGATTGTTCGCGCGTCGCCTCGCTCTCGCCTTGCTGGCCGGGCTGTTGCTCGCGGGTCCGGCGCGCGACGTGCAGGCGGCGGCCGAGCCTCCGAAAATCCGCAAGCCGCAGCCCGCTCCGGACACGCCCCCGGAGGTGCCGCCGCTCCCCCCCGCATTCTTCGACCCCGCCCTCGCCGTCGGCGGGGAAGACGTGAAGGCGCGCAAGGTCGAAACCCGCCTGACCGTGCAGGTCCTGGTCAACGGAAGCGGGCCCTATAATTTCATTGTCGACAGCGGCGCCGATACGTCGGTGGTCGGACTTCGCATTGCGCGCTCCCTGCAGCTGCCGCTCGGCACTCCCGCGATCCTCAACAGCATGACCGCCCGCAACATTGTCGACCGGGTGAAGGTCGATCATCTGACCCTCGGCCCGACAACCGTCCGTGATCTGCAGCTTCCCGCCTTGAGGGAATCGGACGTCGGCGGCGACGGCATGATCGGGATCGATGCCCTCGTCGAACAGCGGCTGATGATGGATTTCGAGAATCGCCTGATCAAGGTCGAGGACGCCCGCATTCCCTGGAAGCGCATTCCGGGCGAGATCGTCGTCATCGCCCGACGCTATCGCGGCCAGCTGATCCTGACCGAGGTCCAGGCCGCCGGCCTGACGCTCGACGCGGTGATCGATACGGGAACGCAGATCACGATCGGCAATCTCGCTTTGCGCGACAAGTTGATCCGCAGGAACCGAGAGAAGTTCGTGACCATTCCCGTGACCGGAGTGACGGGAGCGACGGTCGAGCTGCAGCTGGCGAAGATCGCTGAGCTTCGGCTCGGTCCGGTAGTCCTGAACGACGTGCCGATGGCCTTCGCCGACGTGCCGCCCTTCAAGATGTTCGGCCTGTCGGACCAGCCCGCGCTGCTGCTCGGGACCGACCTCCTGGAATCGTTCCGGCGGATCTCCCTGGATTTCCGGGCGCGCAAGGTCCGCTTCCAGCTCCGGCGCTGCAAGTCCCAGGGGATCATCGTCGCCACCTCGCCGGAAACTTTAACGCGAATTTCGGCGACAGCTCCTGACGCATGTGCGCGTTAAGGTCGGCGCCGGTCATGGTATAAGCCGCGCCGTCAGCTTTCCTGGCGAGTCGTGCCGCGGTGCCCGCTGCCGGACATGCCGTCCACGCAGCGCGACGCGCCGCATGGATCCATTGGAGACGCTCCAAAATGTCACAAGAAAACGTGCTGGCCATGCGTGGCCTCTACGAAGCGTTTGCGCGCGGCGACCTCGACGCCTTCCAACGAGGAGTGAGCCGCGACATCCTCTGGAACGAGGCGGAAAATTCGCTCTACTCGGCAGGAAACCCCTATCGCAGCTTCGCGGAGATCCACGACGGCGTGCTCGCACCGACGGAGCGCGACTACGAGAATTTCCGCGTCGAGGTCGCTCAGCTCCTCGATGCCGGCGACCATGTCATCGCCACTGGCCGCTATCGCGGCCGGAACAGGCAGACCGGCAAGGAGCTGTCGGCCCAGTTCTGCCACGTGCTTCATGTCGACTCGAGCGGGAAGCTCGATCGCGTGCAGGAGTATGCGGACACCCTTCATGAAGCCGAAGTCCACGGCCGCACCGAGGCGTTTCAGGAGCTGAGGATTCCTCAACCGGCCGTGTAAGGCGGGCAGGTCCGCGCCTCGGTCTTGCTCCGGGGCGCGGGCGCTCGCAAAGGAATTGGGTGACTGCGTCAAAGCCCAAACTTCTCTCCGGCGGCAATCCACAAATCGCGAAGGGTGAGGGCGACGCGCCAGTCCAGGCCTACATCGCCGCAATGCCCGGCTGGAAAAGCGACGTCGGCTGCCGCCTCGACGCTCTGGTGACACGGACCGTGCCTAACGTCCGCAAGGCGGTGAAGTGGAACTCGCCCTTCTACGGCGTCGACGGCCTCGGTTGGTTCCTCAGCTTCCACTGCTTCACCAGGTACGTGAAGGTGACCTTTTTCAACGGTGCCGGCCTCGACCCGCTTCCGCCGGAAGAATCAAAGGACCCGAACACACGCTACTTGCATGTCCATGAGGACGGGAAGCTCGACGAGAAGCTTTTGGAGAGCTGGATCGAGCAGGCTTCGGGCCTTCCCGGCTGGTCTGCGGGCATGTGACGCGAGGCGCGATGAAGCACTTCCTCCTCTTCTACGAAGTCTCCTCCGATTATCTCGAACGGCGCCCGCAGTTTCGGGCTGAGCATCTGAAACTCGCTTGGGAAGCGCAGAGGCGGGGCGACATTGTCGTTGCCGGAGCGCTTGCCGATCCCCCGGACGGTGCGGTGCTGATGTTCCAGGGCGAAGACCCTTCGGTCGCCGAGCGCTTCGCCGAGGCCGATCCTTATGTGTCGAACGGGCTCGTGACCCGCTGGTACGTCCGCGAATGGACCACGGTCGTAGGCGAACTTGCCGCTCATCCGGTGCAGCCGGACTGAGCGCGCAGCCTCATTTAGCTGACATTCACAAAGGACGAGGTGAGCCGGAACCACAGGTGAGCCGGGCAACGGTTCAACGCCGCTCCCCGTTCTGGTCCGAAGGAACCGAAAGGAGTTCGAGCAATGATGCGTACGTTCTTTTTCGCCGCGGCAACGACCGCAGCCGCGATCGCCGTCGTCACTCCGGCCAGTGCCCAGCAATGGCGCTGGAACGAGAGCGGCTGGCGCACCGTCGGTTACACCCGCGTCGACGGGCGTGACAGCGACACCATCCGCTTGGAAGGCGTCACCCGCCAGCGCGAAATCCGTCTCTGCGCCATGAATTCGCCGCTTCGCCTGCGCGACTTCGATGTCCGCTTCGCCAATGGCGCGCGCCAGGACGTCGACACTCGCGCCGTTCTGCCTGCGGGCCGTTGCACACGCGCCGTGGACCTTCGCGGCAACCGCCGCGACATCGATAGCGTGCGGCTGCGCTACGAGCCCATCGCCCGCGTCGCCATGCGCCCGGTCGTCCGGGTCCAGGTTCGCGGCTAACCGAACTGCCGGGGCGGGCGCGCGGCGCCCGCCCCATTCACCTCCGATGCTATGGTCCGTCATTGAACCGGCGTAACGTCTTCCGTGCAACTCACCCGAGAACCAAGGAGGCGTGCATGACCCGAACAGATGCGTTGACTGAAGAATGGATCGAAGGGACCGGAGGCAGGATCTTCACCCGTCACTGGGAACCCGCCGAGCCAGCGAAGGCCAGTCTGGTGATCTGCCACGGCGTCAATTCGCACGGCGGCCAGTATGTCCGCGCAGGCGAAGAGTTCGCGGCGCGCGGCTTCGCGGTCACTGCCTTGGACTTGCGCGGTCGCGGCAAGTCGGAAGGCGAGCGCTTCTACGTCGAGAGCATCGACGATTATGTTTCCGATCTCTCACGGGCGATCGAGGTCGGGCGTTCCAGGCACACCGATCTTCCGCTCTATTTGCTTGGTCATAGTGCGGGCGGAGTGACATCCGTCACCTATGCGCTGGATTACCAGGACCGGATCGATGGCCTCATCTGCGAAAGCTTCGCCTTCCGCGTTTTCGCGCCCAACTTCGCGCTGAAGTTGCTCGAAGGCGCCAGCCATCTTGCCCCGCACGCCCATGTGCTCCGGCTGAAGATGGAAGATTTTTCGCGTGATCCCGATTGGGTCGCCCAGCTCAACGCCGATCCGCTCACCGATGGCGAGGTGCAGCCGGTGCAGACCGTCGCCTCCTTCGCCCGCGCCGGCGAGCGGTTCGAGCGCGAGTTCGGCCGGATCAAATTGCCGGTCCTCATCCTGCACGGCACCGAGGACAAGGCGACGCGGCCCGACGGGAGCCAGCAATTCTTCGACGAGGCCGGTTCAGCGGACAAGACGCTCAAGCTCTACGATGGCTACTATCACGACCTGCTCAACGACATCGGGCGCGAGCGCGTGATGGACGACATCGTCAACTGGATCGACGCACGGCTGCCGGTGTCGCAGCAAGCGGAGATGCCCGGCCCGACCGTAACGGCCTGAGGGCACGTTTCAGCTGTAGGCGATCATCCGCCCGCAGATCGCGACGGAAGTCCAAAACAGCAGCGACGCGAGCGCCAGAAGGCGAGCTCCTGCCGGCGGCGGATCCGGGACGACGGCTCCGTAGAGCAATCTGAACAAGGCCACGTTCGCCAGCGCGATGCCGATCAGGATCAGCTTCAGGCGGAACGTGTCCTGCCGGGCAAGTGCTTCTGCGTCGGCCGCGAACAATATGCTCCCGCTCGCAGCGAGGATCAGGACTCCGGTCGCCGCGATGGGCACCAGGGCGCGCGACAATGGCTGCAGCGGGAGAGTTCGGAACATGCCAATCACGCGCAGGTCGACGAGGCCGATCCCACCGAGCAGGAGCACCAGCGCCAGGACGTGAACCGTGTTGGCGGCGGGATAGGCGTACGAGTTGCTGGCGGCCCAGTCCGCGAAGGGGGTCGCCGCGACCCAGTCACCGATCGCGGCAAGCATCGTGGATCAGCGCAGCTCGACCGTCTTGCCGGCGGACGTGATCCGCTCAATTCGCATCTCGCGAGTGCCGTCGCGGCGCGGATAGCCTTCCAAGACCACCTGCTTCTTTGGTCCGATCATCTCCTTGGTCAGCCCGCGCGCCTCCATGCGGGCGACCGGCGCCAGGACGACATGCCAGGTAGCGTTATTGTAGCGGACGCTGGCCGACCCATGCGGGTTGCCCCATTTCACGTCGCTAAGGCTGGTGCGGACCTTGATGACCTTCTTCTCGTCATAGCTGGTCCAGCCATGATGCGCGGTCGCACCGGCCGGAATGGCCAAGACTGCGGCGGCGACGAGAACCTTCTTGAGCATCGTATGCCTCCTTGCGATCCGCAATTAGCAGATCGGGAGACAAAAGTGAGGGCCGCACCGCCTGACCGATGCGGCCCCCAATGCCGTCAGCAGCCGCAGTTCTTGCAGGCGCAGGGCTTGCAGGTGCAACCGCGATGAGCAGCGAGCCGGGCGGCCTGTACCTGCTGTTCGGTCAGATGGGTCATGTCGATTCTCCTCTTGCCCCGAAGTGGGCTTGCCCCATATGGCATCCGTACCATGGTACGGAATCAAGCAAAAAAATCGGACACGATCGGAGCGCTCGCGAAAGCAGCCGGAGTAGGGGTGGAAACCGTCCGATATTACCAGCGGCGCGGCCTTCTGTCGGAGCCGCCGCGCCCGCAGGGCGAAGTCCGCCGCTACGGGGACGAAGACGTTCGCCGGCTGAAGTTCATCCGCTCCGCCCAGGCCGCCGGATTCACACTGGCCGAGATTGGCGAACTTCTCGAGCTGAGCGCCGCCGACGATCGCGCCCGCGCCCGCGAGCTTGCGCAGGCGCGAGTGCAGGCGCTCGACGCAAGGATCGCCGAGCTTCAAGAGGCGCGCGAGGCGCTGTCAGGACTCGCCACGGCCTGCTCGAAGCAGCGCGGCGGCGACTGCCCGATCCTCGCGGCCTTTGACCGCGCATAAAAAAGGGCGCCGCCGCTCGACTTAATCAGTCTGGTTCAGTGTGCTGACTGCCTGGGGCGGGCCGATATCAATTGCCGCCGGAGCCGTTCTCGACGGCATTCTCGGTGTCGGTACTGCTTCCGTTCGCCTCGCTCTCGTTGAGCTGGTTCATCTGGTTTCCAAGCGTGTCGGCGCCGGCGCTGCTGTCGTTGGGCGGAAGGACAGTTTCGTCGGCGGCTATTCCGGCATTGGCATCGGTGCCGATCGAATTGTCCTGGCCGCTCTGCGCGCACGCCGCCAGCGCGGCGATGCCAATCGCGACCCCAAGCCTGATTGTGAGCCTCATCATCTTCCCCTCACAAGACGCGACAAGCCGAGACAGCGCGCGAAGCGCGCCGGGGTTCCTTCGGCCGCTAAAGCCCTGGGAAGCTTTGCTTCAGCCCGTCGATGACGAACTGGGCCGCCAGCGCGGCGAGGATGACGCCGAGAATCCGCGTGATCATCGCCTCCAGCTTCTCGCCGATCAGGCGCATGATCGGCCCCGACGCGAGCAGTGCCAGAGCCGTCAGAGCCATGACGACGGTGATCGCCAACAGGACGACGGCGACCTCGGTCGGCCCATCGGCGCGCGATACCCACAGCATTGCGCTGGCGATCGAGCCGGGTCCGGCGATCATCGGGATGGCCATCGGGAAGACCGAGATGTCCTCGGCTTCAGGAGTGCCCTCGATCGAATTGGCGCGATTCTCTCGCCTCTGGGTGCGCCGCTCGAACACCATGTCGAGCGCGATCATGAACAGCATCACCCCGCCCGCGATTCGGAAGCTGGCGAGGCTGATCCCCAGCGCCTGCAGCATCGGCCGACCGAGGAGGGCGAAGAACATCAGGATCGCCCAGGCGATCAGCGCCGCGCGCAACGCCATTGCCCGGCGATGCGCCGGGGTCGAGCCGCGCGTCAGGCTGGCGAAGATCGGCGCGCAGCCCGGCGGGTCGATGATGACCAGGAAGGTGACGAGGGCCGAGCCGAACAGTTCGATCATGGCTTGGGTGCTGGAACGTTCTGATCGAGGATGGTGCGGTAGTCGCGTCCGTTCCAGAGCTTGGCTTCGAAGCGCCGTTCGCCCGTCGCGGCGACCCGCCATTCGTAGATGAGGGTGCCATCGGCCGAACGGCCCTGACCCGCGTCGGCTGGCGGCTTGCCGGCGATCCGCGCCGTTGGCTTCACCTCCTGGCGATACTCCCCGGAGATCTTCTCGCGCCCGGCGCAGCTGGCGCGTTGCACCTGCGGCCGTTTCGGTAGCGCGGTCGGCGCGGTGAGGGTGTCACCCGCGTCATAGGTCCACTTCCAGCCTTCCTGTCCACGCACCCAGACGGTGGTGAAGTAGCCGCTCCACTTGCCGGCGGCGGTCGCCCAGGGGCCGCGGGTAATTGCGGTGCGTCCGTCGCAGGACGTCCAGCTGTGCGAGGGCCCCCAGACAATGGACTTCGGAGGGTCCTTCTTGTCCGTGAGGAATTCGTGCGCCCAGATTGCCTGCGGCGTGAACATGACCGCCGTGTCGTCGGCATATTTGCGGAAGGCGCTCCACTGGCCGATGCGCCGAGCATCGCGTGCAAAGGCGCGTTCGGCTTCGACGGCCGTCAGGGATGCGGCGGCAATGACCAGTTCCAACATCTACAGTCCCTCCGGATCAGGAAGCCCCGCCCGCCGGTGCGCTGCAACAATCGTGTTGCGTAAAAGCATGGCGATGGTCATCGGGCCCACGCCCCCGGGTACGGGCGTGATCGCGGCCGCACGTTCGCTCGCGCTTGCGAAGTCCACGTCGCCGACCAGCCGCGACTTCCCGTCCTCCGCCGACACGCGATTGATGCCCACGTCGATGACGACCGCGCCCGGCTTGATCCAATCGCCCTTGACCATTTCCGGACGTCCGACGGCGGCCACCACGATATCGGCTCGCCGAACGACGTCGGGCAGGTCGCGCGTGCGCGAATGGGCGACGGTCACGGTCGCGCTCTCCCCGATGAGAAGCAACGCCATGGGCTTCCCGACGATGTTAGATCGGCCGATGACCACCGCTTCCTTGCCCGAGAGCGATCCGAGCTCCTGCTTCAGCAGGTAAAGGCAGCCGTAGGGCGTGCAGGGCACCAAAGCGTCGAGACCCGTGGCCAGCCGTCCGGCATTCATCGGGTGGAAGCCGTCGACGTCCTTGGCCGGATCGATGGCGGCGATGACCCTGGAGGCGTCGATCTGCGGCGGTAGGGGAAGCTGGACCAGGATCCCGTCGACCGCCTCGTCGCGGTTCAGCTGGTCGACGAGGTCGAGGAGTTCAGCCTCCGAGGCCGTGTAGGGAAGCTTGTGCGCGAAGCTGGCCATTCCCGCTTCGCCGGTCGCCTTGCCCTTCGAGCGGACGTAGACGGCGCTCGCCGGATCCTCGCCAACCAGGACGGTGGCGAGCCCGGGCGGGCGGGCCGTCTGCCGAATGAAATCGGCAGCCACTTCCGCAACGCGCGTCCGGACGTCGGCAGCAGCGGCCTTTCCGTCGATAATCCGCGCGCTCATGCCGCCGTATAGGCCAGGTCCACGGCCAGACCGCTCAGCAGCATGCGCAGGATCTGGATCAACAGAAGCAGGACGAGCGGCGAGAAGTCGATCCCGCCGAAGTCGGGCATGACCTTGCGGATCGGCCGGTAGAGCGGGTCGGTGACCCGCTCGAGCGCTCCGACGAAGGCTCGCAGGCCCTGCGAGCTGGTGTTGAGCACGTTGAACGCGACCAGCCAGCTCAGGATCACCTGGATGATGATGACCCAGCCGAGAACCCGAAGAAGGAGGTCGGCGATGTTGAATATGGCGATCAGCATTTGCGGGGCTTAGCGGGCGCGCTGCACCGCCGCAATCTAGGGTGCGAAGCGATTCGGAAGCGCTTCGGCCAGGATGACCGCGAAGTCCCCGGCCGGGTCTGTCCATTCTGCGAGCGGGGTCCAGCCTCCGGCAAGCAGCAGCACGCGCGCCCCGCGATGCCCGTATTTGTGGCTGTTCTCGGTGTGGATCGATGAGCCTTTAGCAAAGGCGAACTCCCGGCCTGAAACGGTGAAGCGCACGTCGCGCGTCGCGACCAGGTGCATCTCGATGCGCGACAATATGTCGTTCCACCGGGCTTCGTGACGAAAGGCGTCCAGCGGGATGTCGCCGTCGAGCTCGCGGTTGATCCGCTCGAGGAGATTGAGGTTGAACGCCGCGGTGACGCCCCGGGTATCGTCATAGGCCGCGAGGAGCCGCTCGACCGGCTTCACCTTGTCCATCCCGATGAGCAGCTGCGCTCCGTCGCCGAGCAGGTCGCGAAAGCTGCGCAGCAGGTCGGTCGCGGTGCGCGGCACGAAATTACCGATAGTCGAACCGGGGAAGAAGCCGAGCTTGGGCATTGGCGCGATGCTCGCGGGAAGCTCGAACGGCCGGGCAAAATCGGCGACGACGGGCTCGACCCTGAGCGAGGGGAAGCGGGCATCGACCTCCGCCGCGCTATCGCGAAGATAGTCGCCCGAAATGTCGACCGGCACGTAGGCCGCGGGCCGCACCGCCTCGAGCAGCAGCGGCGTCTTGGTCGCCGAGCCCGCTCCGAACTCGACGACCGCGGTGCCGGCAGGAACGCGAGCCGCAATCTCCGGCAGGATCCGTTCGAGAAGTGCCGTTTCCGTCCGCGTTGGATAATAGGATGGGAGGCGTGTGATCTCGTCGAACAGCTCCGACCCGCGACGGTCGTAGAGCCAGCGCGCCGGGACCGCAGGAATATAGGCGGAAAGGCCCGCCAGTACGTCCTCGCGGAAGGCCGGATCGACCCTGTCAGTTATCTCGAGCAAGCCTCAGCCCCGTGAATTGCCAGCGTGCGCTCGGCGGAAAGAAGTTGCGATAAGACGCCCGGCTATGGCCGCGAGGCGTAGCGCAGCTCGCACCCTTCAGAACCATCTGCCCGCTCATGAACTTGCCATTATATTCTCCGACCGCGCCCTCGGCCGTCGCGAAGCCGGGGTAGGGGAGATAGGCGCTCGCGGTCCATTCCCACGCGTCGCCGAAGATTCCGCCGCCGGGTTTCGGAAGAACGGCTTCCGCGCGGTCAAGCTGATTGCCGAGGAAGGGGTCAGCGCTTTCCGCGAAGCTCTCCCATTCCGCCTCAGTCGGAAGCCGCGCCCCGGCCCAGCGGGCAAAAGCGTCAGCCTCGTAGAAACTGACGTGGGCGACCGGCGCCGCTTCGTCGATCTCGCGCCGTCCCGCGAGCGTGAATGCGCTGCCGTCGCCGTGCCAGTAAAGCGGCGCTTCGATGCGCGCCCGCTGCACCCAGTCCCAGCCTTCGCTCAACCAGAGGGTCGCTGTCGAATAGCCGCCGTCGGCGATGAACTCGGCCCATTCGCCGTTCGTGACCTTCCGGCTCGCAAGGGAATGCGGGTGGAGAAATACGCGGTGCCGCGGGCGTTCGCAGTCGAAAGCGAAACTCCCGTTCCTCGCGCCGATCTCGACAATCCCGGTTCGTCCGGGATGGAAGCTAAGCTTCTCCGTCGCATAGCAGGTCGGAGGGCCTAGCTCGGCATAGGCCGGCTCCAGCGGGTTCTCGGCGAAGGTCGCGAGGATGTCGGTGCACAGCAGTTCCTGGTGCTGCTGCTCGTGATTGATGCCGAGCTCGACCAAGTCCAAGGCCTCGGGCGGAAGCCCCGGCAGCGCACGGTCGAGCGCTTGATCGACGCTCGCTCGCCAATCGCGCACCTCATCTAGCGTCGGCCGGCTGAGCATCCCGCGCTTGGGCCGCTCGTGCCGGTCGCCCTCCGCCTCGTAATAGCTGTTGAACAGGAAGGCGAAACGGTCATCGAACGCCTCATAGCCCGGCACGTGGTCGCGCAGGACGAACGTCTCGAAGAACCAGGTGGTGTGCGCGAGGTGCCATTTGGCAGGAGACGCGTCCGGGAAGGGCTGAATGGTCGCATCCGCATCGGACAAGGGCGCGGCGAGATCAAGCGTCAGCCGGCGCGTTGCGAACAGCCGCTCAGTCAGCGAGGCCGTGCCCGCTTGGGGGCTCGCAACCGAATCCGCCCTGGCCATCGGCGCTCCCTCGCACAAATCAGCAGTCGCGCACAAGCGGAAGTTCCCTAAATGTTCCGCTCGCCCGCGTTAGTCGCCCCGCGTTGCGCCCGGCTGCCAGAGGACGTCGCCGCCCTCTTTCCGGGCGAGATAACGAGCCATTACGAACAAATGGTCCGAGAGGCGGTTGAGATAGATTAGCGCCAGCGGATTGAGGGAAACGTCGCGCGCCGCCGCTACCGCGCTCCGCTCCGCACGGCGGACGATTGCCCGGGCGACGTGAAGCCCAGCCGGTCCGGCTCCGCCGCCCGGAAGGATGAAGCTTCGAAGCGGCTCCAGCTCTCCGTTCATGCGGTCGATCTCACGCTCCAGCCGGTCGATCTGCGACTGGACGATGCGCAGGCTCATTTCGGTCGGGGCGAAGTCCTCGCCCGGTGTCGCGAGGTCGGCGCCGAGATCGAACATCTCGTTCTGGATCGCGCCCAGCATGTCGCGCGTGCCCTCGTCGCTTATGTGCAGCAACGCGACGCCGATGGCGCAATTCGCTTCGTCGACATCGCCGACCGCGCAGGCTCGGGGATGGTCCTTGGCGATGCGCGACCCATCGGCGAGGCCGGTCTCGCCGGTGTCGCCGGTCCGCGTGTAGATCTTGTTGAGGCGGACCATCAGCCTCGCGAAGCGCCGGCCACGATCAGGATCAGGATGACGATGATGATCGCGACGGCCTGAAACAGCACGCGCTTGCGCATGTAATCCTGCTGCCGTTCGCCGCTCAGATCCTTGCCCGAAGCCATGGCCATGACCCCGCGCACCAGGACGTAGGCGGTCGCTCCCATGGCGAGGAGGAGCAGGATGATCAGGATCGTGTTCATGGGTTCGATCTAAGCGTCCGAGAAGGCGAAACCAAGGGGAAGCTTGCCAGCGAGAAGCTCGGAGGCGAGCCGGGGACCGTCGACGCCCGCCTCCCGCATCGCCTCGAGCGTTGGAGCGAGGTCGCGCTTGGCCAGGCGCCGACCGTCCTCATGCGTGACGAGCGGATGATGCAGATAGGTGGGCTCCGGCAGGCCAAGCAGGACCTGCAGCAACCTCTGGATCGGGGTGGAGGGTCGAAGGTCGGCGCCGCGAACGACCATGGTAACGCCGCTGGTGTCATCGTCCACGACGCAGGACAGATGGTAGCTCGCGGGCGCATCTTTCCGGGCGAGGATGGCGTCGCCGATCTGCTCTTCGCGGGCATCGAAGCGCGCCCGCATCGGCCTCCGTCCAGGATGGAAGTTCCCCGGCTCTGAGCGCTTTTCCGGAATCAAGCCGCCAGCAGTGCGGCATCGTGGCACGGCGTTTCGGATCGTCGGGAAGCGGTCGGCAAGTCCCGGGATATGACGTGGCCGCGTCGCCGTGCGGAGCAGTAAGCGATTGCGCGATGTCCGCGCGGGTGCAGAAGCAGGCGTAAACCAGTCCTTGGTCGCTCAGCGTGTCGAGCGCATCGGAATAGGCCTGCGTCCGGCCCGACTGAACCAGCACCGGCTCGTCCCATTCGAGGCCGAGCCAACGCAGGTCCTCATAAATGCCGTCGACGAACTCGGGGCGGCTGCGTCCCTGGTCGAGATCCTCGATCCGTAGCAGGAAACGCCCGCCGCTCTTCATCGCTTCGGCATGACCAAGGACGGCGCTGAAGGCGTGCCCGAGGTGCAGCCTGCCGGTCGGCGACGGCGCAAATCGAGTCACAATCATTGCGACTGTGACTCAAAGGGCTCTTGACGGGGAATCCGCAATCTTCGATTCATCGTGATGTCACACCGGGTTGGCATCCGGTGAACAAGGGAAGACGGGCCCAAAGGCGACCCTTCTCCTCCTTGAGTGCGACAGGGCCGGAGACTTGTTCGTTGCGGGCGGACAGTAAAGGCCATTGTTCGCGCATGTATCACGCCGATCTCATACGCCATCCCGAAAGCTGCCCGGCGCTCGTTCTCAACGCCGATTACACGCCGCTGTCCTATTATCCGCTGAGCCTGTGGCCCTGGCAGACGGCGATCAAGGCGATGTTCCTGGAGCGCGTCGACGTCGTCGCTCATTACGAGCGCGAGGTTCACAGCCCGAGCATGGCGCTAAAGCTGCCCTCGGTGATCGCGCTACGGCAGTTCGTGAAGCCGTCCGAATATCCGGCCTTCACGCGGTTCAATCTGTTCCTTCGCGATAAGTTCAGCTGCGTCTACTGCGGATCGCGCAGGGAGCTGACGTTCGACCATGTCGTGCCGCGCGCCCAGGGCGGGCGCACGACCTGGGAGAATGTCGCTACCGCCTGCGCGCCCTGCAACCTGAAGAAGGGCGGGCGCACGCCGCGTCAGGCCAGCATGCATATCGAACGCGAGCCGATCCGGCCCACCAGCTGGCAGCTGCAGGACCATGGGCGCAGCTTCCCGCCCAATTATCTGCACCGTAGCTGGCGCGACTATCTCTACTGGGACATCGAGCTGGAGCCTTGATCAGGCTTATGGGGCCGTTAACCATTCCTGTTTAGCCTCGTGTCCATGGATAGTGCGTGCACCGCTGAGGGTTCGACGCAGGGCGCCGACGCGTCCCGCGTCCTTATCGTGCAGCCGAACCGAAGCTACCTCGCAGTCCTGGCAAGGCGCATCACCGAGGGCGGATATCGCGTGGCAACGGCCGAATGCACCCAGTCGGCGCTGGCCGAACTTCATCGCGTCAAGGTCGACCTGATCCTTTCCGAGCTCCGCATGTCGCGGTCGGGCGGCGTCGAGCTGGTGCGGATGGTCCGCGACGATCCCGTCCATCGTGAGATTCCCATCTTCCTGCTGACGGGGAAGTCGGACGCGGACGGGGCGGTGCAGGCCTACAAGAGCGGCGCGGACACGGTGATCGCCAAGCCGTTTCACTTTGAAGTGCTGATCGCCCGTATCGGGCGCGAAATCGAACGGTCGCGCTCGCTGGCAAAGCTCCTCAACGACAATGCCGTGCTCGACGCGCGAGTCGTGGGACGCGCGATCGAGCTCGGCGAAATGCGCGATCGCTGGCTTGCAAGCGAGGCCGAGCTTCGTCGTCTCAAGCAGATCGCAGGCGACGCCGCGGCCTAAAGCCGTTCGAGATAGTCCCGGATCTTGGGGCTGATGTCATCGCGCTCCAGCGCCAGCGCCAGATTGGCGATGACGTAGCCGGCCTTGTCGCCGCAATCGTGGCGGACCGCGTCGACGCGCGTCGCGTGGAAAGGCTGCTTGCCGATCAGCTGCGCCATTGCGTCGGTCAGCTGGATCTCCCCACCGGCGCCAGTCTCGCCCTTGTCCAAGATTCGCATGACTTCGGGCTGAAGGATGTAGCGCCCGATGACGGCGAGGTTCGAGGGCGCTTCTTCGGGCTTCGGCTTTTCGACCAGGCCGAGCACCTCCGTCACGGCCCCGTCCTGCGCTCCGGGCGTGATGACGCCGTAGCTGCCGGTCCGCTCGTGCGGCACTTCCTCGGTGCAGAGCATGTTGCCGCCGCCGACTTTCTCCCAGGCGTCGACCATCTGCTTCAGCGCACCCGGCTTCCCGGCCATCAAATCGTCGGGAAGGAGCACCGCGAACGGTTCGTCGCCGACGATGTGGCGTGCGCACCAGACCGCATGGCCGAGGCCGAGCGGTTGCTGCTGCCGGACCGACACCAGCTCGCCGAAGCGGGCGCGCGACGGCTCGAGCGGATCGAGGCTCTTGCCCTTCTCTCGCATGGTCGTCTCGAGCTCGAACGCCATGTCGAAATAGTCGACCAGAGCGGATTTCCCGCGGCCGGTGACAAAGATCATCTGCTCGATGCCGGCCTCGCGCGCCTCGTCCACTGCATATTGGATCAACGGCCGGTCGACGACCGTCAGCAGTTCCTTCGCGATCGCCTTGGTTGCGGGCAGCAGGCGGGTGCCTAGGCCGGCCACGGGGAACACGGCCTTGCGCAGCTTCTTCGTCATTCTGGGTCCGCGGGTCCTGTTTCGTTGGTTACGGGCTCGCCCATTCCGACCGGCAGGACCGCACCGCCTCCGGCGGGAGGAAGGTCGAAGCGGTCGACAGGGCGACGCTGGGAACGCTTGATCAGCTCGTCCACCCGCTCCGGGTCCGCGTAGCTCGGAGGCGTTAGAAGTTCCTCCGCGGTCGGTGTGTTGCGCGCCATCAATGGCTTCACCGGGAGCGGCTCACCCTGCGCCGGAGTCAGCGGAGACATGCGCCCGCAGCCGCCGACAAGGGCTATGAGTGCGACGAGGGCAAGACAACGAGCCATCGCGGACGGCCTAGCGGCTCGCGAAGCCTTCCGCCAGCCGCTCCGCTGCCCTATCGGCCCGGCCATGCGTTTCGTCAGACTTGTCGCGGCCTCCCTGGCCCTCGCCGCTTTTGCCGCAGGGTGCCAGCGCCAGGACCCGGCGAGTGAGAATGCGGCTCAAGAGGCCGGTCCTGCCAAGGGCCTGCTGCGCGACAAGGCCGGGCAGCCGGCTCCGGACATCGAGCTTCGCAATGCCGACGATGACCCGGCCACGCTGGCCGAAGCCGAGGGCAAGCCGTTGCTGGTCAATATCTGGGCGACCTGGTGTGCGCCTTGCGTGAAGGAGCTTCCGACGCTTCAGGCAGTCGCGGCCCGTGCCGGGGCGCCGCGCGTCATTGCGGTCTCGCAGGACATGGCGCCGCGGGGATCGGTCGACGCCTTCCTCGACAAGAACAAGCTGGCCGACCTCGAAGTCTGGCACGACCCAAAGATGGCCTTGTCGTCGGCCACGGGAGCCGAAGTGCTGCCGACGACGATCCTTTACGATGCGAAGGGCCGGGAGGTGTGGCGGTACGTCGGCGACCTCGACTGGACGCGCGAGGAGGCGGCTAGGCTGCTTGCCGAAGCGGGGGCTTCCTCAGCAGGCTGAGGAGCCGCCCATCGATCGCGGCGAGGCCCAGAGCGATCAGTGCCAGCCCGATGAAGTCCTGAGCGGCGAGCTGTTCGGAAAGGAACAGTGCACCCAGGAGGATTGCGACCGGCGGGACGAGCAGGGTCACGAGCAAAGCGTTCGTCGCACCGGCGTGATCGATCAGCCGGAAGTAGAGGACGTAGCCGAACGCCGTGCACAGCAGTGCCAGCGCGGTGATCGAAGCGACGGCCGTCAGCGGCGGGAAGGGCTGGGTCCAGGGCTGGTCGACGAGGAAGGCGAGCGGCAGCATCATCAGAGCGCCCGCGGTCAGCTGTCCAGTGGTCACCGACATGGGTGACAGGCCCATGCGGCGGAAGCGACGCGCCCAGACGGCAGCGAGCGCATAGCTCAGCGACGCGGTAATGCAGGCGAGCTGGGCCAGCCCGTCGGTGCCGATGTTCGAGAGCAACGCCGGACCGATCATCGTCGCGACACCCGCGAAACCGAGCAGCACGCCTGCGATCTTGCGCGGAGTCATGCGCTCGTCCTGCGTGAACAGATGCGCGACCACCACGCCCCAGATCGGCGTCGTCGCATTGAGGATCGAGGCGAGGCCGCTCGCGATGTGGGTCTGGCCCCAGCCGAACAGGGTGAACGGCACGGCATTGTTGAGCAAAGCGAGCAGTAGCATCGAGCCCCAGACTTCGCGCGGAAGGCCGAGCGGCTGCCCTCTGACCTTCATGAAGAGCAGCATCGCGACGGCGGCAATGCTCAGCCGGAGCCAGACGTAGGTCAGCGGTGCGACGTGGCGGACGGCGACTCCGATGAACATGAAGGCACCGCCCCAGATGAGCGCAAGCACCAGCAGGATCAGCCAGTCGGAACGGTTCATGACGCTGCGGATCATCGGCTGGGCATAGTCGCCCACGGGTGCCGGCGCGTCCTGCCGCTTGCTTTGAAACTGATCG
Source organism: uncultured Alphaproteobacteria bacterium (assembly GCA_963829625.1). GTDB lineage: Bacteria > Pseudomonadota > Alphaproteobacteria > Sphingomonadales > Sphingomonadaceae > Sphingomicrobium. Next base: position 163,587 of record CAWHJH010000013.1, read on the forward strand.
TCTCGGGCCATTAACGGATTCTGGTGATCGAGCGCCCCTTGCGCCAACAAAAGGGCGGTCTCAGGCCATAAGCGGGGCTTATCAGTCCCTCAGCAGCTCGTTGATGCTGGTCTTGGACCGGGTGCGCTCGTCCACGCGCTTGACGATGACCGCACAGGCGAGGCTCGGGCCACCGTCCTTGCCCGGAAGAGCGCCCGGAACGACCACGGAGTAGGCGGGCACTCGGCCGTAATGGACCTCGCCGGTGGCGCGGTCGACGATCTTGGTTGAGGCGCCGAGGAATACGCCCATCGACAGGACCGCGCCCTGCTCGACGATGACACCCTCGGCGACTTCCGAGCGGGCTCCAATGAAGCAATCGTCCTCGATGATGACTGGTCCGGCTTGGAGCGGCTCGAGCACACCGCCGATTCCGGCGCCGCCCGAGATATGGACGTTGCGGCCGATCTGAGCGCAGCTCCCGACAGTCGCCCAGGTATCGACCATCGTCCCTTCGCCGACGCGCGCGCCGATGTTGACGAAGCTCGGCATCAGGACCGCGCCGGGAGCGACATAGGCCCCGCGACGGACGATGGCGCCGGGAACGGCCCGGAACCCCGCAGCTTCGAACTCCTTCTCGCCCAGCCCGGTGAACTTGGAGGGGACCTTGTCCCACCAATGGGCGCCGCCCGGAGCACCGGAGATGAGCTCCATCGGGTTCAGGCGGAAAGACAGCAGGACCGCTTTCTTTAGCCATTGGTGGACGACCCACTCGCCGCCGATCTTCTCGGCAATGCGCGCCTCGCCGCTGTCCAGGGCAGCGATGGCCTTGTCGACGGCGTGGCGAACCTCTCCCTTCGTGTCCGGGCCCACGGCGGCGCGGTCTTCCCAGGCGGCGTCGATCACTTGGCTCAGGCTGTCGCTCATCAATCGTCCTTCAAGATCGTTTCGAGCCACTCTCCAACGTCCGAAATGCGGTGGTCGATGAAGCTGTCCTCGGCGCCGTGGCTACCCCGCTCCGAGCCATTGTCCACCCAGACCGTGGTCATCCCCAGAACCTTCGCCGGCTTCAGGTTCTGCGCCATGTCGTCGACCAGCAGCGCCCGATCCAGGATCGATGCCGAAGCGCTCGCACATCAGTTCGTAGCCGTGCGGGTCGGGCTTCGGGCGATAGCTGCTGGCGTGAATGTCGTGGAGGTCGTCGAAGCGTTCGTGGACACCGATCGCCTCGAGCACCCGGCGCGCATAAGGGGCGTCGCCGTTGGTGAAGACGAAGCGGCGGCCAGGGAGGCGTGCAAGCGCTACGGCCAGGCGCTCGTTACGCTCCACCCGGTCGAGCGGGATGTCGTGCACGTCCTCGAGGAAGTGGTGAGGGTCGATCTCGAGATTCTGCATGAGTCCGGCAAGCGTCGTGCCGTGCGTATGGAAATGATCCTTTTGCACGCGATGCGCTTCCTCGGGGTCGCAATTGAGGAGGCGCTGGATGTAGGCCGTCATCCGCTCGTCGATCAGCGCGAACAGGCCGCTCGATGCCGGGTAGAGGCAATTGTCGAGATCGAAGATCCAGTCGCGCACATGGCTGAATTCGGGGGCGACGCGAGCTTCCATCCGCGCCGCCTACGCGTACCCTATGAAAAGGGCAAAGGCGCTATGCGCTGCGCCGTCCGAACCGCGGAGTCAGCATCCCGACGCTCGCACGATAATCTTCGTAATCCTTGCCGAAGAGGCCTCTGAGATCCCGCTCCTCGTAGCGGATGGCTATGAGGATGTAGACCGACATGCCGGCTGCAAAGAGCAAGTGCCCCAGCGTCATCTTCGGGGTCGCCCAGAAGGCAAGGAAGAAGCCCGCGTACAGCGGATGCGCGACCCAGCGATAGAAAAATGGGTGGCGAAGCTGCGGCGCGGCCGCCTGCCTGCTGCGCATGTTAAACCATGCCTGCTGCAGGCCGAACAGCTCGAAATGATTGATGAGGAACGTGCTGAGCAGGACGATGAGCCAGCCGGTCGCGAACAGCACCCAGAGAGGCAGTTCCAGCGCCGTGCCGGTCACGTCCCAGACGATGTTCGGGATCGGCCGCCAGACCAGGAACATGACGATCAGCGCCGCGCTTGCAGCAAGGACATAGACGCTGCGTTCGAGATGTTCGGGCACGGTGCGCGTCCAGGCGCGCTTGAAACCCTGGCGGGCCATCACGCTGTGCTGAATCCCGAACAAGGCGATCAGCGCGACGTCGATGAGGACCGCCGTCGCCAGCGGCGCGTCGGGCCCGCGATCCACGGTTTGCCCCGCGATCGGAATGTCGCCGACGAAGGCGATCAGATACAGGAAGGTCGCGAAGAAGATCGCATAGGCGACCAGCGAAAACAGGAGCGATGCTGCACGTGTCATGCCGTTTCCCCTCGGCTGCAACGCGCTCACATTACCATGAAACTGCGGTGCAGCCCTAGCGTTTCGGCGGCCTGAGTTCGCGAGTCTCCCGGTAGAACGCCGAAACTGCGCGGACGATCAGACGGTGAAGCTCTCGCCGCAGCCGCAGGAACCGGTGGCATTCGGATTTTCGAAGACGAAGCCCGCCGCGAAATCGTCCTCGCTCCAGTCCATCACCGATCCGATCAGGTAAAGGACCGATCCACCGTCGACATAGAAGGTGCCGCCGGGAGTCTCGATCTTCTCGTCGAGCGCATTCTCCTCGCTGACATAGTCGACCGAATAAGCGAGGCCGGAGCAGCCGCGCCTTGGCGTCGACAATCTGACGCCGATCGCGCCTTCCGGAGCGCGGCTCATCAACTCGGTAATGCGGTCCTGCGCTGCGGATGTCAGCATGATCGCGGCCGGACGCGCGCGGACTTTCACTTCCTTGTTCATAGCATCCCCAGTTCGAGCCGGGCCTCATCGCTCATCTTCGACGGGTCCCACGGCGGATCCCAGACGAGCTTCACTTCGGAATCGCGGATGCCGGGCACCGAGAGCACGCGAAGCTCGACCTCGTTCGGGAGCGATTCCGCGACGGGACAGTGCGGCGTGGTCAGCGTCATGGTCACGACGGCGTCGCCGTCCTCGCTGATTTCGACGTCGTAGATCAGCCCGAGCTCGTAAATGTCGACCGGGATTTCGGGATCGTAGATCGACTTCAGCGCGTCGATCACCGAATTCTTCAAATCCTCGCTCGCCGGGACATCGTCCGCCGGCTTTGTCTCGCCCGACAGGAAGCCCGCCAGATAGTCGCGCTTGCGTTCGAACGTATCGGCAGCAGTTTCCGGCGCGACTCGGGCGCGCGGCGGCGGGCTCACCGCATCCACCTGCTCCGTCTCGATCTTCCGTTCCTCGTTCATCCGAAGATCCGCTTCACCTGTTCGATCCCGCGCACGAGGGCCTCGATGTCCGAGCTGTCGCTGTGCGCCGCGAAGCTCGCCCTTGCCGTCGCCGGAACGCCGAGCACGTCCATCAGCGGCTGTGCGCAATGATGGCCGGCCCGGACGGCGACGCCCACGTCGTCCAATATGGTGGCGGTATCGTGCGGATGCACCCCGTCGACGTTGAAGCTGACTATTCCGGCGCTGTCCTCGGGGCCGTAAAGCGTCACGCCGCCGACGCCGGAAAGCGCTGCACGGCATTCGGCGACGAGGGCGCATTCGTGCGCATGCACGGCGTCGAGCGTCAGGCGTTCGACCCAATTGATCGCCGCGCGAAGCCCGACCGCCCCGACAATGTGCGGAGTGCCGGCCTCGAAGCGCATCGGCGCGTCGAGAAATGTGGTTTCGGCAAAGGTGACGCGGTCGATCATCGACCCGCCGCCCTGCCATGGCGGCAATTCGTTCAGAAGGTCTCCTCGGCCCCAAAGGCAGCCGATACCGGTCGGCCCGTAAATCTTGTGCCCGGAGAAAGCGTAGAAGTCGCAGCCGATCGCGCCGACATCGACCGGCAGCCGCGGAACCGCCTGGCAACCGTCGAGCAGCAGCAGCGCGCCATTTGAATGCGCGATCTGGGCGGCGCGCTTTACGTCGAGGATCGAGCCCAGCACGTTCGATACGTGCGCGAAAGCGACGACGCGATGTTCTTCACTGATCATGCGCTCGGCCGCATCGAGATCGATTCGTCCGTCGCTCGTCAGCGGAACCGCGTCGACCTCATAACCGGCAAGCTGCCAGGGAACGATGTTGCTGTGATGCTCGAGATTTGAAAGCAGCACGCGAGTGCGACCATTCATCGGCAGCGTCCGCGCAACGAGATTGATCGCCTCGGTGGCGCCGCGAGTGAAGACGACCTCGTTCGGCTGCCCACCGATCAGTCCGGCGGCGGCCGCGCGCGCCGCTTCGTAGCTCGCGGTCATGGCCGCCGACCGCTCGTACACCCCGCGGTGCACCGTTGCGTAATCGCGCGCGTAGGCGTTCGTGATCGCGTCGATCACGGCCTGCGGTTTCTGCGCCGTCGCGGCGCTGTCGAGATAGTGCCAGTTTTCGATCGCGGGGAATTGCGAACGCACGTCGAGGGCGCTGTTGGGGGAGAGGCGCACGGGTGCCGTCATCGTGCAACCCTCTGCAACGAATCGCGTGCGGCCACGCAGATGCGTTCGCGCTGCGCTTCGTCGCCGACCGCGTCCCACAGTCCCATGACGAAACCTTCGAGCAGCAGCGCGCGTGCGCTCGCCGGATCGAGCCCGCGCGATTGCGCGTAAAACATCTGCACGGGATCGAGCTCGCCAACGCTTGCGCCGTGCGCGCACTTTACGTCATCGGCGAAGATTTCGAGCTCGGGCTTGCAGTTGGCGGTCGCGCCGCGGTCGAGCAGCATCGCTTTCACAGACTGCTCGCCGTCCGTCTGCTGCGCACCGCGCGCCACCTCGACCTTGCCGAGATAGGAGCCGACGGCCTTGCCGCCGAGCACGCTGCGCACCGTCTGCCGCGAGCGGCCGCGCTCGCCCAGATGCCTGACGTTCGTCACCACTTCATTGGTCGACTGGCCGTTGCCGATATTCGCTGCATAGAGCTCGAAATCCGCATCGGCTTCGAGGCTGACGTCAAGCTCGATGCGGCCGTAGACGGGCGCAGTATTGAGAACGAACAGCCGCGCCTTCGCGCCTCCGCCAAGGGCGACCTGCATGCGCCTCACGGACACGTCATCGCCGGTCGGAAGCCACACTTCTTCAAGCGTCTCGCCCGCTGCGACGGTGAGCGTCAGCGGCTCGGCGAACTGCTCCCAGACGGGCCGCAGCGCATCGAGATCGGCGTAGCGCCATTCCTCTTGGCGACGGGTGGGGAAGGGAGCGGTCATGCGCGCCTCTTCATCAATCGGCGCAACTTCTTGTCGCGGCGCTTCTGTCGTTCCGGCGCGAGCAATCCGTAAAGCGCGTCGATTGCGAACCCTGCTGCGAAAGCAATAGCCAGCAAACTCCCGGCCTCCCCAGTGTCGACGAACTGCCGAACGACCAGGTCGAGCAAGGTGATCACGCCGATCAGGATGACCAGGATCGTGGTGTCGGCGATCGCCCGGCCCGGATTGCCGCGCACAGATGCGACGACGATCATGAAAACAATGCAGCCGAGGATGATCGCAAGCGTGCTCACGCGGCAGCCTCCGCATAGCCTTCGCGCTCGAGCTCGTGCGCAAGCTCGGGTCCGCCCGATCGGACGATTCGGCCCTGCGAAAGGACGTGCACCTTGTCGGGCGTCACATAGTCGAGCAGCCGCTGGTAGTGCGTGATCAGAAGCACGCCCTTGTCGGGTGCGCGCATGATGCGATTGATGCCCGCGCCGACGGCGCGAAGCGCGTCGATGTCGAGCCCGCTGTCGGTCTCGTCGAGGATCGCGAACTTCGGGTTCATGATTCCCATCTGCACCATCTCGGCGCGCTTCTTTTCGCCGCCGGAGAAGCCGACGTTGACCGGTCGCTTCAGCATCTCGGCATCCATGCCGAGCAGTGCCGCCTGCTCGCGCGCGAGCTTGATGAATTCGCCGCCGGTAAGCTCGGGCTCGCCGCGTGCGCGGCGCTGCGTGTTGAGCGCTTCGCGGACGAATTGCAGATAGGACACGCCGGGGATTTCGACGGGATACTGGAAGCCGAGGAACAGGCCCGCCGCGGCGCGCTCGTGCGGCTCCAGCGCGAGCAGATCCTGGCCGGCGAAGGTCGCGCCCCCTTCGTTAACTTCATAGCCCGGCCGTCCCGCCAGCACGTAGCCGAGTGTCGACTTGCCCGATCCGTTCGGACCCATGATCGCATGCACTTCACCCGCCGGAACGGAGAGCGAGATGCCGTTCAGGATCGGCTTGTTGGCGACGGTCGCGTGAAGGTTCGAAATCTCGAGCATCTTATCTGTCGGTTCTTCCGGCCGGGCAGTTGAGAAGGAAATAGCGGCGCATCGAATCCATCGCGTCCTGGCGAATGCCTTCGAGCATCCGGCGATCGTTGAGCGCATGCTGGCGGTCGTCGATCGCCGAGCTTTCAAGCGTCAGCTTTTGATCGTCGCCAGTCGACTTGCGCGCGCTTTCTCGCAGGTCCCGCCGGCGCTGCGCGATATCGAGGCGAGCCGCGACGATCGCCTCCTGCTCGCGATAAGCGTCGAGCAGGAACTGGCTGCGCTTGGCCGCCTCAGAGGAGAATGCCGGATTGGCAAAGCCGCGATCGCAACGCGCGACCGCCTGGTCGAGCGCGTCGAGATCGGCCGACGCCGCGGCAAGCAACAACAACGGCATCATCCGACCGAACCCTCCAGACTGATTCCAAGCAATTTCTGCGCCTCGACCGCGAACTCCATCGGCAACTGCTTCAGCACTTCGCGCGCGAAGCCGTTGACGATCAGCGCGACCGCCGCTTCCTGGTCGAGCCCGCGGCTCATCGCGTAGAAAAGCTGGTCCTCGCTGATCTTCGACGTCGTCGCTTCATGCTCGATCGTCGCGGTCGGGTTCTTCACCTCGATGTACGGCACGGTGTGCGCACCGCACTTGTCGCCGAGCAGAAGGGAATCGCACTGCGTGAAATTGCGCACGTTCTCCGCATTTGGAAGCACGCGCACCAGCCCGCGATAAGTGTTGTTCGACTTGCCCGCGCTGATGCCCTTCGAGACGATGGTCGAGCGCGTGTTCGCGCCGATGTGCACCATCTTCGTGCCGGTGTCGGCCTGTTGGCGGTTGTTGGTCAGCGCGACCGAATAGAATTCGCCGACGCTGCCTTCGCCCTTGAGGATGCAGCTCGGATACTTCCAGGTGATCGCGCTTCCGGTCTCGACCTGCGTCCAGCTGACCTTCGACCGTGCGCCCGAGCACAATGCGCGCTTGGTGACGAAGTTGAAGATTCCGCCGCGGCCTTCTGCGTCGCCCGGATACCAGTTCTGGACCGTCGAGTATTTCACCTCGGCGTCCTCGTGCGCGAAGATCTCGACGACCGCCGCGTGGAGCTGATTCTCGTCGCGCATCGGCGCGGTGCAGCCTTCGAGGTAGGACACGTAGCTGCCCTTCTCGGCGACGATCAGGGTCCGCTCGAACTGTCCGGTGTTTTCCGCATTGATCCGGAAATAGGTCGACAGCTCCATCGGGCAGCGGACACCTTCGGGGATGTAGACGAAGGTGCCGTCGGAAAAGACCGCGCTGTTGAGGCAGGCGAAGTAATTGTCGCGTTGCGGAACGACCGAGCCGAGATACTTCTTCACGAGCTCCGGATATTCGCGGATCGCCTCGGAGATGGAGAGGAAGATGACTCCGGCCTTCTTCAGCTCCTCGCGGAACGTGGTCGCGACGGAGACGCTGTCGAAAACCGCATCGACGGCCACGCGCGGCGCGCCTTCGACGCCGGCGAGGACCTTCTGCTCCTCGAGCGGGATTCCGAGCTTCTCGTAGGTACGGCGAATCTCCGGATCGAGTTCGTCGAGCGAAGCCAGCTTCGGCTTCTGCTTCGGCGCCGCATAATAATAAGCGTCCTGGTAATCGATTTCGGGGATGTCGAGCTTGGCCCAACTGACCTCCTCCATCTCAAGCCAGGCGCGATAGGCCTTCAGCCGCCAGTCGAGCATCCACTCCGGCTCGCCTTTCTTGGCGGAGATGAACCGGACCGTGTCCTCGTTCAGTCCCTTCGGCGCGAACTCCTGCTCGATGTCGCTGGTGAAGCCCCATTCATAGGTCGCCAGCTTCTCGGCCGCGTCGAGCGCTTGCTGATTCCGGACGGCGCTCTGCTCGGTCACTGCGCAAGCTCCGTGAGGCTGACCGCGCCAAGCGCGCCGCGGATCGCATTGCCGACGACGCCCATGTGCGGTTTCACCCGGCAATGCGCGTCGAGCACGCAATCGTGGTTCACCCCGTCCGCGCACATGGTCATGGCGATTGGGCCTTCGACCGCTTCGACGATGTCGACGAGCGTGATTGCGTCGGCGGGCCGGGCAAGCGCAAAGCCGCCGGACGCGCCGCGAACGCTCGTCAGCAGGCCCTCGGCAGCCAGGCGGCCCATCAGCTTTTGGGTGGTCGGCAACGGAACTCCGGTCTCCTGGGCAAGCTCGCTCGCGCTCAGGCGCGCGCCTGCCTCCCGGCGGGCGGCGGCGGTCATGATCACGACCGCATAATCGGCGAGGTGGGTCAGGCGCATGTAATTCGGACTATTTGTATCCGATTTAGTGCGTTGCGCTGCAAAACTCAACCTTGCGGCGCTCGCGAGACAGGTTATTCCGGTTGCGTGCCGATTTATTCGCTGGTCCGTCCACTGGCGTTCGCGCTCGATGCCGAACGATCGCATCGACTGGCCATCGCCGGCCTGAGGGCGATGCCCCGGCTGGACCCGGTGGAATTCCCGGATTCCCTCCGGTCGACGGTGGCCGGCATCGACTTCCCGTCGCCAGTCGGTCTTGCGGCGGGTTTCGACAAGGATGCCGAGGTTGCCGAGCAGATGCTGGGCTTCGGCTTCGGCTTCGTCGAAGTCGGGACAATCACGCCAAGGCAACAACGGGGCAACCCCAGGCCCCGGCTGTTCCGCCTCGTCGAGGACGAAGCGGTGATCAACCGCATGGGGTTCAACAACAAGGGGCATTCGGCGGCGTTCGAGCGGCTGCGGCGAACGACGCACCTGCACGGTGTCATCGGCGTCAATGTCGGAGCGAACAAGGATAGCCCCGACCGCATTTCCGATTATGCCGTGGGCATCAGGCGACTCGCCCCGGTCGCGCGCTACCTGACCGTCAACATCAGCTCGCCGAACACGCCCGGGCTCCGCGGGCTGCAGGACGAAGGCGAACTCCAAGCGCTCCTCACCGCGGTCGAGGAGGTGCGCACCGACAAGCCCATCTTCCTCAAGGTCGCGCCGGACCTTCAGCCCGGCGACCATGAGCGGATCGTCCGGGCCGCCCTCGACCATCACATCGACGCCTTGATCGTCGCCAACACCACCGTTTCGCGGCCGCCGCTTTCGTCGCGTCATGCAAGCGAGGCCGGCGGCCTTTCCGGGCGCCCGCTGAAGCCTCTTGCGCTCGAGGCGCTCAAAGCGTTCCGAAACGCGAGCGGCGGCGAGATCCCGCTGATCGGTGTCGGCGGAATTGCGGATGCCGATGACGCCTGGGAGCGGATCAAGGCCGGGGCCAGCCTCGTCCAGCTTTATTCGGCGATGGTCTACAAGGGCCCTGATATCGGCAAGGTCATCGCCCAGGGGCTAGCCGATCGGCTGAAGCGCGAAGGCTATTCCAGTATCTCGCAAGCCGTCGGCGCGGCGGCCTAGGGCCTTACGGGCAGCCTAAGAACGCGACCTTCGCGGCGCGGGTCGAAGCCGCCGTCGACCCGACCGTCGCGGATGAGCACTCCGTGTACGCCTGAATCCTCGCCCTGACCGGGTTTCAGCTCGATGCCCCTCGCGCGAAGCCCCGCCAGGATCTCGGGCGAGAATCTGGCCACCTCGCCCTGGAAGTTCGGCCCGCGCGCGACGAGGTTCGGCTGGGCCAGAGCCTGCTGCATTGGCAGGCCCCAGTCGATCGCCGCGACCAGCGACTTGGCGACAAAGGCCAGAATCGCATTGCCGCCCGCCGAACCGATCGCTCCGGCGAACTTGCCGTCCGGCCCCAGCAGGATGGTCGGGGTCATGGACGATCGCGGGCGCTTGCCCGGCGCAACCGCGTTGGCGGCCGGGCGGCCCTGGTCGTCCACGGGCCTGAACGCGAAGTCGGTCATCTGGTTGTTGAGGAAAAAGCCGTCGACCATTCGGCCTGACCCGAAGATCGATTCGACCGTGGTCGTCATCGACACCACGTTCCCATCTGCATCGCCGACGATGAAGTGCGAGGTTCCCGTCGGCTCGAGCGTCGAATCGGCGGCCGCGACCTGGGCGCCGGCAGGAACGCCTGCGACCGGCGGAGGACCGGCGGCCGTTTCAATAAGCCTTGCGCGCGAGGCGACATAGGCGGGGTCCAGCAAGCCGTTGACGGGCACGTTCGGAACGTCCCCGACATAGCGGTCGCGATCGGCGTACATGAGCCGGCTCGTCTCGGCGAACAGGTACCAGGCCTGGGGATCGCTCGGCCCGCGCTCCGCGATGTCCGTCTGCTCCAGCAGTTTCATTAGCTGGATCAGCCCGACGCCACTGGACGGCGGCGGTGGAACGCACATCACGTAGACCCGGTAGGGCCGACACAGCGCCTCCCGCTTCACCGGTCGGTAGCCTGCGAGGTCGGCAAGAGTCATCGAGCCGCTGAGCGGTGCGGCGCTGGTTCGTGCGATGATCCTCGCCGCGGTCGATCCGGCGTAGAGCGCCGAGGGTCCCTGCTCGGCGAGCCGCCGGATGAAGTCCGCGTAGGCCGGATTGCGGAGTCGGTCGCCAGCCTGGACCAGCGTTCCGTCCGGCTTCGAGAAATAGGCAATGACGTCCGGTGCCCTGTTTTGGGGAAAGTCGCCGCGCACCAGCCGGGCGAGACGCGGGCTGACGATGAAGCCGTCGCGCGCGGTCCGCTCCGCGTCGGCGAACAGACTGCTCCACGGCAGCTTGCCGCGCTCCGAATGCGCTTCGGCAAGCATCCGCACGACCCCCGGAACGCCGGTCGCGCGCCCGCTCAGCACTGCCTCCTGGAATGGCATCGGCGTGCCGTCTGCGCGCAGGAACATGGTCGACGCCGCCTGCGCCGGCGCGACCTCGCGTCCGTCGAGGATCGAGACCTTGCCGGTGCGAGCATCGTAATAGGTCATGAAGGCGCCGCCGCCGATGCCGGAGCTCTGCGGCTCAACCAGCGACAGCATCGCCTGCAAGGCGATCGCCGCATCGACCGCGCTGCCCTTGCGCCTGAGCACTTCCAGACCCGCCTGCGCCGCCAGCGGATTGGCGGCGATCACGAACGCCTCCTGCTGAGCCACGGCGACTGGAGGAGATGTCTGTGGCTGCGAAGCGGTTGGAGTTGCACAGGCCGAGAGGCCGACGGCGGCCAAAACGGCGATCAATCGGGGAATCAGGCGCATCGCCTCGGCCTAGCGTGGCGGGCGCAAAGCGTCCACGCGCTGGCACTTGCAGCCGTTTCGGCTAAGAAGCCCTGCGCTAGCGTGAAGGGGAGTCATGGCTCGGCAGCTCGAACATTTCCCGAACCTGGTCACGATGTTCCTTGCCCGCGCCCGCGATAAGGGCGACGCGCCCTTCCTCTGGGCCAAGCGCGGCGGGGTATGGAAAAGCGTCAGCTGGAAGGAGGCCCGGCGGCAAGTCGCGGCTTTCGCCGAAAGCCTGAAGGCAATCGGTATCGAACCCGGCGACCGGGTCATGCTGGTCAGCGAGAACCGTCCAGAGTGGCTGATTGCCGACCTTGGGATCATGGCCGCAGGCTGCATCACCGTCCCCGCTTACACTACCAACACGACGCGCGATCATACGCACATCCTCGGCAATTCGGGCGCGAAGGCGGTGATCGTCTCGAACCAGAAGCTGGCGAAGAACCTCATCCCCGCCGTCCTCTTCAGTTCCGAATGCAATCACGTCATCGGCATCGAGGACATTCGTACCGGGCAGGCGCCGGGGACGGTCGACTTCCATCATTGGGACGAGCTCGTGGGCGCGGACGCCGACCTAAAGGCTCTCGAGAAGAGATTGCAGCCGGTCGGTCGGAAGGACCTCGCCTGCATCATCTACACCAGCGGCACCGGCGGAGCGCCGCGCGGCGTCATGCAGCATCATGGAGCGATCCTCGCCAATATCGCCGGTGCGGCCGACGTCATTTCAAGCGACTTCGGCTGGGACGACGAGATCTTCCTGTCCTTCCTTCCGGCAAGCCACGCCTACGAGCATACCGGCGGTCAGCACTTCCCGATCGGGCTCGGCGCGCAGATCTATTATGCCGAGAGCCTCGAGAAGCTGGCGGCGAACATCGAGGAGGTCCGGCCGACGATCATGGTCGTCGTGCCGCGGCTGTTCGAGATGCTCCGTGCTCGCATCCTGAAGACGATCGAGGCGAGCGGCGGAGTTTCGCAATATCTGCTTCGGCGCGCGCTTTCCATCGGCACGAAGAAGTATGAGCATCGCCGCAACCCGCTCGATTTGCCGATGGACGGCATTCTGTCGCTGACCCTCAGGAAGAAGGTCCGCGCCCGCTTTGGCGGCCGGATGAAGGCGATGGTTTCGGGCGGCGCACCGCTCAATCCCGAAGTCGGCCTGTTCTTCCAGTCGCTCGGGATCACCTTCCTTCAAGGCTACGGCCAGACCGAGGCGGGCCCCGTCATAAGCTGCAACCGCCCGAAGGCGGGCATTCGGATGGACAGCGTCGGACCGCCGGTGAAGGATTGCGAAGTGCGCATCGCCGAGGATGGCGAGATCATGGTCCGCGGCGAGCTTGTGATGCACGGATACTGGCACAATCCCGAAGAGACGGCGCGGGTGCTGAGCAGCGACGGCTGGCTGGCCACCGGCGACGTCGGCCATTTCGACGAGGCGGGGCGGATCGTCATCACCGACCGCAAGAAAGACCTGATCGTCAACGACAAGGGCGACAATGTTTCGCCGCAGCGCGTCGAGGGCATGCTTACCCTGCAGCCGGAAATCGCGCAGGCGATGGTCTACGGCGACCGCCGTCCATACCTTGTCGCTTTGGTGGTTCCCGAAGCGGAATATGCCAACAAGCCTGACCTTCAGCAGCGGCTATCCAAGGCCGTCGACCGGGTGAACTCGGACGTTTCGGTGATCGAGCGCATCCGCCGTTTCATCGTCGCGGACGAGGCGTTCACGACCGAGAACGAGCAACTCACCCCGTCGCTCAAGATCCGGCGTCATGTCATCAAGAAGGTCTACGGCGAAAAGCTCGACGCCCTGTACGGCAAATAGGCGAGATCAGGACGGCCCGTAGGGAACGAAATCACCGATTGCGCACGAGCCGACGATAGCGCCGGTAGAGACGTCCTGAACATGGGCGATGTCGCCTCGGCAGAGGCCCGTTCCATTGCTCCGGGTGACGAGAGCATAGAAATTGCTATCGAGGTTGGAGCATGCGCCGATCAGGTGGTTCACGTACACCCGCCTGCCCTGTTTGAAGGCGACGGTGCTGTCGTCAATTCGCACCATGTCGTTCGCGCGGTAATGCTGCAGGCAAGTTAGCGGCGCCCCGGCGATCTTCCCGGCGATAAGCTTGTTGAGCTCGGCCTGTGCTTCCGTCGAACGGGTGGGAGCAGGCGGTTGCGTCGCGCAGCCGGCAAGGGCGATCGCGAATGCAGTGATTGGAATCCCGCGCATGCGAGCCTCCTATCGCCTTGTGTACGGAACGAACTCGCCAAGAGCGCAGCTCCCGGCGGTCATGCCGGTTCGCACATCCGCGACGTCGGCAATATCGCCGCTGCATGTTCCGGAGCCGCTGCTCCTGACGACCAAGGTGTAGAAGCCCGACCCTAGATTGCTGCATTCGCCGCGCACGTGATTCACGTAAACGCGTGAAGAGCTGTCCACATAGGCGAACGTCCTGTCGTCGATCACCTCCAGGTTCCTCGAGCGGGCGCTTGGCGGCAGACAAGAGATCGCCGGGCCGGCAACTTTGCCGGCCGTCAGCTCCTGAAGCTTTGCCTGGGATTCGGCCATCTGGGTGGCGGGCGGAGGCTGCGTCGCGCAGCCGGTCAATGCGGCCGCCGTAAGGAGGAGCGGGATTGCGCGCATGGCACGACTCCTATTGAGAGTTATGCGCCTCCTAGAGCGCCCGCACAGCTTAACGGAACCTGTCTTTTTCCGCCCGCAGGCGCGCGAACTCCTGGGCGTCCGAGGCCCGAACGAAGGGGTTGGTCGCCCGTTCCTCCGCGACCGTGGTCGGAAGCGTGATCAGGCCGCGTTCGCGCATTTCCGCAGCGTCTTCGAGTTGGCGAACGATGTCGGGATTTCCCGGTTCTGCGTGGGCCGCGAAGCGAGCGTTCGCCAGCGTATATTCGTGGCCGCAATAGATGCGCACATCGTCGGGAAGCGCCGCGATCCGCTGCATGTTCGCGTACATCTGTTCGGCCGTTCCCTCGAACAGCCGGCCGCACCCCATTGCGAACATGGTGTCGCCCACGAAGATCATGCCCTCGCCCTCGAAATAATAAGCGATGTGTCCGGAAGTGTGGGCGGGGATGTCCCAGACGACGGCTTCCGCGCCCGCGACCGTTACCCGGTCGCCCTCGGAAACGATGCGGTCGATCCGGCTGACGCGCTCCGCTTCGGCGGGTGCAGTGATCGTGCAGCCCGTCGCGTCCCTGATCCCGTCGTTGCCGCCCGTATGATCGGGGTGCCAGTGCGTGTTCAGCACCTGCGTGACGCGGAGATCTTCTGCCGCCGCGGCATCCAGGACGGGCTGTGCAACTGAAGGATCGACGGCCGCGGTTTCGCCGCTGTCGGGATCGCGGATCAGCCAGACGTAATTGTCGTTGAGGACGGGAACCGCGCTTACGGTCAGGCGGCCCATCACCACTGGCCCGTGTTCGGCATCGACGTCCAGGGCTCCGCCGGGGCAAGCGAACCGCCCTTCTGCAGCAGCTCGATCGAGATGTTGTCGGGCGAGCGGACGAACGCCATGTGCCCATCGCGCGGCGGGCGGTTGATCGTGACGCCCGCGTCCATCAGCCGCCGGCAGGTCTCGTAGATGTCGTCGACCTGATAGGCGAGGTGGCCGAAATTGCGGCCTCCGTCATAGTCGCTCTCGTCCCAATTGTGGGTGAGTTCGACCTCGCCGCCCTCGTCCCCGGGAACACCCAGGAAGATGAGCGTGAAGCGACCTGCCTCATTCTCCATTCTCCGTCGTTCTTCCAGCCCAAGCAGATTGAAGAAGCGGACCGTTGCATCGGGGTCGGACACCCGGATCATCGTATGGAGGTAGCGCATCGGCGCTACTTAGTGGGTGCCGGCTCGCTTTGCACGTTGGCGGGCTTGCTCAGCAGCGCCAGCGCTTCCCGCGCCGCCTGTCCGGACTTGCCGTTCGGGTCCGCCGCGGCAGCGCGCGACCAGTAGCTCCGAGCAGCGGCCTCGTCTCCGGCGAAATGATAAACGTGGCCGGCCTCGAACAAGATGGTCGGGTTGTTCGGCTCCAGCGTGAGCGCCTTGTTGATCGCGTTCCTGGCGGTCACCGCATCGCCTTCGCGAATGGCCAAGGCGGCAGAGAAGTACCAGAGGAACGGATCCTCGGAGATGCTCCGGGCGGCCTCGTTCACCTTCGATCGCGCG
The DNA here is from genome assembly GCA_963829625.1 of uncultured Alphaproteobacteria bacterium. Classification (GTDB taxonomy): domain Bacteria; phylum Pseudomonadota; class Alphaproteobacteria; order Sphingomonadales; family Sphingomonadaceae; genus Sphingomicrobium. The sequence goes on from CAWHJH010000013.1 coordinate 179,170, forward strand.
GTCCTGAGGTCATTTTGCAATTCGGCGGCGCGTGCGCGGTCGAGCAGGGCCTCGCCCCGCTGCTCCGCCTGCAGGCCGGTCCCGGCCAAGGCCTTGTCGAGCGCGAGCGCCGCCTTGCCGGGCTGGTTGGCCGCAATCCACATGTTGCCGGCGGCCGCCCACATGCGCGCCTTTTCCACCTCGTCGCTGGTCTGCGCCGACGCCGCCTGCTCGAAGGCCGATGCAGCGGCCTCGGGGTCACCGGCCTTGCTCGACTGCAGCGCGCGGCAGACGAAAGCCTGCGGCGTCACCAGGTCCGGGCAGACCGCGGCGGGAGCCTGGGCTGCAATTGCGGCGGCGAGGGCGAGGATCATCGGGTGGGCTCCAGGATTGCAGCAACGGCGCGGCCGATCGCATCGATCTCGTGGGGCGCCGACAGACGGTGACCGCCGCCTTTGATGACCGTCACCTGCACATCGGCTGAATGCAGGCGGTCCTTCAGCCGGAAGGCGATGTCGAGAGGGACGTCTTCGTCGGAGTCGCCGTGGATCAGGCGCACGGGGCAGTCGATCGGGATTTCCGATTCGAGCAGTCGCATCGCCTGGCCTGAAGTCCAAAATCCGCTCGTCGTGATCTGGGCTCCGCCGTCTGGAAACTCACGCCGAAGTGTTTCGCCTGCCGCGAGGCGAACCTTGAGGTGATCGGGAAAGCCCCACTCCGTGAAGTCGGGCGCGGCGGCGATGCCTAACAACGCCGCGACCCGCTCCGGCCGGCGCAGCGCAAGGTGCAAGGCGACCCAGCCACCCATCGACGAACCGACCAGGACGACCGAGCCCTCGGTCAACTGGTCAAGCATGAGCAGCGCCTCATCCGTCCACCGCGCGAGCGTGCCGTCCTCGAATGCACCTTCCGACGATCCGGTCCCCGAATAGTCGAAGCGAAGCATCGGCAACCCGCGCTTCGCCGCAAACGCGTCGAGCGCCACCGCCTTCGTTCCGTCCATGTCCGACGCATAGCCGGGGAGGAAGACGAGCGTCGGCCCGCGTCCCTTGCTCCGGCGATAGGCCAGGCGCGGACCGTCGTCTCGTTCCAGAAACCTTATGCTCATGCGTTCCTGCCCTCGCGAATCCCGGCGCCGGTCATTATTTGATCCTTTCTCCCGCGCCCACATTGAGGAGGCCCAGATGAAATATCGCAAGCTCGGCGACAGCGATCTCGAAGTCTCCGAGATCTCGCTCGGCTCCTGGCTAACCTACGGCGTCGGCGTGGAAGCGGACAAGGCGCGCGCCTGCCTCGACGCTGCGTTCGACGAGGGCATCAACTTCATCGACACCGCCAATATCTACGGTCGCGGAGCGGCGGAGACCTTCCTCGGGAACGCGCTGAAGTCGCGGTCGCGCGACAGCTACATCCTTGCGACCAAGCTCTACTTTCCGATGACTGACACCGACTACGGCCTGTCGCGCGAGCAGGTAGAAAAGCAGCTCGATGCGTCGCTGCAAAGGCTCCAGACCGATTATGTCGATCTCTACCAATGCCACCGGTACGACAGCGGGACTCCGCTGGAGGAGACGATGGAGGCGCTCACCCGAGCGGTCGAAAGCGGCAAGGCAAGATACATCGGCTTCTCGGAATGGCCGGCGGACAAGATCCGCGAGGCGATCGATCTCTCCGCTTCGCTCGGTTATGCGAAGTTCGTTTCCAGCCAGCCGCAATATTCGCTCGTCTGGCGCGAGCCGGAGGAAGAGGTGATCCCGCTGTGCGCCGCAAACGGCATATCGCAGATCGTCTGGTCGCCGCTCGGGCAGGGCGTGCTCACCGGCAAGTACGATCCGGACCGGCCTCCGCCCCCTGGAACGCGTGCGACGAGCGCGGAGATGGGCGGCTTCATCGACCGGTTGATGCAGCCGTCGCTGCTTCGCGCGGTCCAGCGGCTGAAGCCGATTGCGGAGGAGGCCGGCCTCACGCTGCCGCAATTCGCTTTGGCCTGGGTTCTTCGAGAGCCGAATGTTGCATCGGCAATCACCGGCGCGTCGCGCCCTGAGCAGGTTCGCGAAAACGCCCATTCGTCGGGCGTGATCGTCGATACGCAGCTGTTCCTGCGCGCCGAAGCAATCATCGAGGAGGCGTTGGCGCAGGTGGAGCCGGTCTAGCCCGGCTCGCGCGTTACTGGACGGTAAGCCCGGCTTCCCGCTCGACGCCCGACAAGAAGTTCCACAAAGCTCCCGCCAGTTCTGCGCCGGCAGCGACCGCTTCCTCGCGCTCGCCTTCCGGCAAACGGTCGAGCAACTCGCGGCAGACGCGGCTGTGCTCGACGTCTGCGCTCTCGTGCACGCGGAAGAAGCGGAGGGTCTCCTCGTCCTTCACGTCGTAGCGCTCGATCAGTCCCTCGATCTTCGCGCTGGCGACTGCCGGAAACTGGCTCTCGTAGGCGTACAGCGCTCCAAGGCCCGACGCATAGGACCGGCGCGACAGCTTGCGGAAGGTCTCGATCAGGCCGCGCGTCTCGGCGTTGAGCTGCTGGTTGCGAACGGCGGCTTCGTCCTCGCCGAGCCCGCAGGCGAACATCAGCCAGAGCGTCGCATGGTCCTGCTTGCCGCCCTCGATGCCTTCTTCCTCGGCGAGGTTCTCGGCGAGCATGCGGCGGCCGTCGCTGTCCGGGCAGGCGCTGTGCACGGCGCTGACCGCACGCGGGAACGCCTCGACATGATGGAAATATTGCCGGGCATAGGCGCGCAGCGTGTCGAGCGGCAGGTGGCCTTCGGTCCAGGCCTGGTAAAAGGGGTGGCTGAGCATGGCCCGCTCGGCGACCTTCGAATCGATCTGCGACGAAACTTGAGTCGTGGTCATGCTGCCCTCCTGAATATCTGAACCCGAGCCGATAGCTTTTGGGCCGAACGTCGGCAAGCCGACGAGGCGGCTCAGACCAAGGCGAGGGCCGACAGCCGTCCGTAGAGCGGGGGCGGAAGCTCGCCGACGCCCGACTCGTCCGGAGACGCGGCAGCGTCGCTCTCGAAATAGCGCCAGCCCTGATGTGCGCGCTTCGGAAACGGAGCGACCGGGATCAGTTCACCGGAGCAGACGATGTTGATTCGTCCGTCCTCGCGGTCTTCGAAGGCGAGGATCTCGTTGCAGCCGACGATGCGGTGCTTGACGATCCAGTAGAGATTTCCGCCCACCAGCTCGGCGGCGCGCTTCGGCCGCATTCGGGTCGCCACGCGAAGCTCCGATCCTTCCGCCCGGGCGGCAACACGGAAGCGGAGCGCGTCGAGGTCGCGGCAGCCGAAGGCGACCTTGGTCAGATGAAGCGGCGGCATGGCGTCCGGTCTACTCTGGGAAAGTTCGCAAGATCAACGGGTTCGGCGGCGGTTGGACCGGAGAAAAGCCGGCTGGTCTCTTTCTTCGGTCACTGCATCAGCGCACGCGGAACCTTGCCAAGACCCGGCGCATTTGCGACGGAACCGCCGTTTCCCGCACGGAGCTTGATTTGCCGCCCTCGACAGCCAGGACCCTGAAGGGCCCCCGCCGCCTCGTTCGCCGTTCCGCGCGGCGTGGAACAAGCCCACGCTGGCAGTTCCTGCGGGGCTTCCTGAAGAATCCGGTGATGGTCGGCTCGATCATTCCGTCGAGCCGCGTGCTGATCGAGAAGATGCTCGGCCGCGTCGACTGGGAGAACACCAGGCTCTTCGTCGAATATGGCCCGGGCGTCGGCACGTTCACGCGGCCGATCCTCGAGAAGCTCGGGCCGGACGCGACCCTCGTCACGATCGATACGAACGCGGACTTCACCCACTATCTGCGCGAGTTGATCGAGGATCCGCGGCTGGTTCCGGTCACCGGCTCTGCTGCGGACGTCGAGAAGATCCTTGTCGATCGCGGCTTGCCCAGCGCCGACTTCGTCCTGTCCGGCCTGCCCTTCTCGACGCTTCCTCCGGGCGTGGGCGACGCGATCGCCAAGGCGACGGCCCAAGTGATTCGCCCGGGCGGCGCGTTCCTCGTCTACCAGTTCAGCCCGAAGGTGCTCGACTTCATCAAGCCGCACTTCGACGAGATCGATCGCGGATTCGAATGGATCAACGTCCCGCCCGCTACCCTGTTTTGGGCGTGGAAGAAGAATGGGGAAGCGCGAGACTAGCGCTCGTTGAAGTTCAGCCGTCGGGTGACGGTGTAGTCCATCGACGTCACCAACCAGTATGAGATCGTCCATTTGATCCGCCGCCACAGGTTGGACCGCTGCCGATGCAGCTCCGGCGTGATCTGTTCGCTCTCGCGGATCTCCCGTTCGAAATAGCTGCGCATGAGTGCGGCGAATGTCGCGTCGTCCACGCGCAGGACGACTTCCATATTGATGAACAGGCTTCGGAAATCGAGGTTGGCCGAGCCCACGTGAACCACATTGTCCACGATCGCGAGCTTCGTGTGCAGCTTCGCCGCCTGGTACTCATACATCTCGACGCCGCGCCGAAGCAGGCGTGCGTAGGTGTGACGCGCCGCCGCGATGGTGGCATTATTGTCGGATCGCGCGGCAGTGATGACGCGGGCGGTGCCCGTGCGAGTGACCCGTCCGAGCCGCCTCAGGAAAGACCATGGCGGTGAGAAATACGCGGCGATCAGGTCGATTTCCCTCGCAGTGGTCAACTCGCGCGCGAGCGCAGCGGGCAATCTGTTCTTGCGGCTGAGCGGACCGCTGAATTTCCACTGCAGCGCACCTTCCGACTGGCTGTGCCGGGTGACGATCCTGCGCAGGGTGCGAAGCTTCGCCCCCTTCGTCGTCGTCCACAGGAAGAGGGAGTCGAAATAGCGGCTTGCCGGAATCGCGGCGGGTCCCTCGATTCGAACCCACAGGTCGCGCCAATATTTGTCGCCCTCGTCGCTGAGGTAGACGGTTTCGATGTTGGCGCCGCCGATAATCGCGATCCGCTCGTCGGCGATGACGAGCTTCTGATGGTTCCGGATCAGGTAACGCCGTCCGTAGCTCGGCAGGAACAGGCAGAAGGCGCCACCTTCGTCCGCGATCGGCTTGAAAAAGTCCGCGCCGACAGCCGACGTCCCGTAGCCGTCGAGGAGGAGACGCACGACTACGCCGCGATGGGCCGCCTGTGCGAGAGCGTCGCGAACAGCGCGCCCCGCCTCGTCATTGGCGAATATGTAGAAGACGAGCCTCAGGCTGGATCGTGCGCCGTGAATCATGTCGAGAAGGGCGTCGAGCCGCTCGACGCCGCTTTCCAGTACGTCCAGCCGATTTGCGTCGATCGTCGCCCGAATGCGATCGCCATGCCGGCTCGCGGATTTCGGCTGGTCCGCCATGTGCTCGCTGTGCCGCTCAAGGAAGGGTCGTGCAAGCTCCGCCACGGATTGGGCGCTACGCGAATCCTTGACTTTTGACCCTCCAACCACTTAATCGCACCCCTCTTCCAACCAGCTTAACTCATTTCGGAGCGCACATGGCTCGCGTCACGGTCGAAGATTGCGTCGACAAAGTCTCGAATCGGTTCGACCTCATCCTTTTTGCAGCGCAGCGCGCTCGCCAGATCTCGTCGGGTGCCGACCTGACGATCGATCGCGACCGCGACAAGAACCCGGTCGTCGCCCTGCGCGAGATCGCCGAGACGACGGTGAAGCCGAGCGAGCTCGAGGAATCGATCGTCACCAGCCTGCAGAGGGTCCGCATCGACGAGGAGGACGAGACGGAAGAGCTGTCCTCGCTCAGCGACGCCGCGGAGGCGCTGCGCCTCACGGCGGCCGCCCCGCCCCGCCCAACCCCGAGCGGTGGCGACTACGAGTAGATCTTTCGGCGAAAGCTGATGAGAGAAGGGCCGGCTCGCCGGCCCTTTTTCTTTAGGCGGCCTCGCCCTTGCGCGCGGACCCGGGTTCCGGCCGCGACACCCAGATCAGGTCTTCATGCTTGACCGGGGTACCGTCCTGGGCCTCGACGCAGATCTTGCGAACCGGAAGGCCGGTCCTGCGGTCGGCCAGGACGACGTCGGCCGGCCCGGCTCCCCAGTCCTCGCCCCATTGTCGAAGCGCGAGCACGACCGGCGCCAGGGCCCCGCCCTTCGACGTCAGAGCATAAACAACCTTGCGCTTGTCCGAAGGGTCGGGGGTCCGCTGCAGGATCCCGCCGCTCACCAGCTTGCTCAGCCGGTCGGACAGGATGTTGCGCGCGATCCCGAGGCCCGCTTGGAATTCCTCGAAATGCTGGAGACCATTGAATGCTCCGCGCAGGATCAGGAAGGCCCATTTCTCGCCAATTAGCTCGACGGCCGCAGGCAATGGGCATTGCAGCGCCTGCTTGCGAAACTCATCGACCGTGGACCTGACCGTGCCCTGGGCCAATCCTGCTGCACTCCCCTCGACAACTCGAAGTAAGCACAAACATTTGCAAAAGAACAGTTCGCCACCCAACTCAGGGGGGAGTCCTTTCGCGCTTGCACAATAAGGGTAGCGTCGCCCATCTTAAGGAAGTGCTGCGCCAGTATGAGCTCATCGAGAGGGTTCGCTCCTACGATCCCGATGCGGACGAGGGGCTGATCAATCGCGCCTACGTCTTCTCGATGAAGGCGCACGGCACGCAAACTCGCGCCAGCGGCGACCCTTATTTCAGCCATCCGATAGAGGTCGCCGGCATTCTCACCGACCTGAAGCTCGACGATCAGACGATCGCGACCGCGATTCTCCACGACACAATCGAGGATACGATCGCCACTCCGGAGGAGATCGAGAAGCTCTTCGGCAAGGATGTGGCGCGGCTGGTCGACGGTGTCACCAAGCTCAGCAAGATCGAGGCCCAGTCGGAAAATGAGCGGGCGGCGGAGAACCTGCGCAAGTTCCTGCTGGCGCTAAGCGGCGACATCCGCGTGTTGCTGGTGAAGCTGGCCGACCGCCTGCACAACATGCGCACACTCCATCACATCCCGAATGAGGACAAGCGCCGGCAAATCGCTCGCGAGACGATGGATATCTATGCGCCGCTCGCCGAGCGGATCGGCATGTACGAGATGATGAACGAGATGCAGACGCTGGCCTTCCAGGTGCTGGAGCCGGACGCTTTTGCCTCGATCACGCGTCGCCTCAAGCAGCTGACGGAGCAGGGCGGTGATCTCGTCAGCCGAATCGGCCTCGGACTGCAGCTCTACCTCGAGGATAACGGCCTCCACACCGAAGTGATGGGCCGGCAGAAGCATCCCTTCTCCATCTGGAAGAAGATGGCGGAGCGGCACATCAGCTTCGAGCAATTGTCCGACGTGATGGCGTTCCGGGTAATCGTCGAGACCGAGGCAGACGTTTATCGGGCCCTCGGACTGATCCACCAGCGCTGGCCGATGGTCCCGGGGCGTTTCAAGGATTATGTCTCCACCCCCAAGCGCAACGGGTACCGGTCGCTGCACACGTCGGTGATCCACGATTCGAAGATGCGCATCGAGATCCAGATCCGCACCAGGGAGATGCACGAGCAGGCTGAGCGGGGCCTCGCCGCCCACTGGGCATACAAGGAAGGAAAGCCAGGCGCAGACCTCAAGGTGCCGTGGATCGACGACCTCGTCGAAATCCTCGACCATGCCGCATCGCCCGAAGAGCTACTCGAGCACACTCGGATGGCGATGTACCAGGACCGGATTTTCGCCTTCACACCGAAAGGCGAGTTGATCCAGCTGCCCAAGGGCGCAACTCCTGTCGACTTCGCCTACGCGGTCCACACCGATCTCGGCGACCGGACGGTCGGAGCCAAGGTCAATGGTCGGGTGGTTCCGCTGCGCACGATCCTGGAAAATGGCGACCAGGTGGAAATCCTCGCATCCGAGGCGCAGCACCCGCAACCCTCCTGGCTCCGCTTTGTCGTCACCGGCAAGGCGCGCTCCGGCGTCCGCCGCTTCGTGCGGCACAAGGAGCGCGACGAGACGGTCGAACTAGGCCGCAAGATCTACGACGAAATCGTCGAGCGGCTGCCCGCGGTCCTCGACAAGGACGCGATCAAGCAGGCGCTCAAGCGGCTGAAGATCGAGAACGAAGACGAACTCATGATCGCGATCGCGCGCAAGCGCATCAGCGACGAGCAGGTCATGGAAGCTTTGATGCCCGGCTCAGCCGGCGGCGACGTCGCTCCACGGCCGCTGCCCCAGCAAACCGCGATTTCGATCAAGGGCCTGACGGCCGGCGTCGCTTACCATCTCGCGCAATGCTGCCACCCGATCCCGGGCGACCGGATCGTCGGGCTTCGTCGCGAGGACGAGGAGATCGAGGTCCACGTCATCGGCTGCGACACGCTGGCGAGCGGAGTCGATGCCGACTGGCTCGACCTGGCCTGGGGCGAAGGTTCGGACGGCGGCGCCGCGCGTCTGGCCGTCATCCTCCGCGACGTGCCCGGGGCGCTGGGCTCGATGGCGGGAATCCTCGGCACGAAGCACGCCAATATCGTGAACCTTCAGCTCGTCCATCGCGACGGCAGCTTCCAGACGTTCAACATCGATGTCGAAGTCCACGACCTCGCCCACCTGCACGCGATCATCGCGGCGCTCCGCGGAGCCGACGCGGTGAGCTCGGTCGAGCGGATCTAGCTCTTCGGCCGCTCCCGCGTCCCGACCGCCGCAAGCACTGCGAGCGTAACAAGGTCCGAGGCGCTCGCCGTCATCGGAGCAATCTGGACCGGAAGCTCCAGCCCCAGGATGTAGGGGCCGAGCAGGCTCTCGCCGCCCAGTTCCTTGAGCAATTTGGACGATAGGTTGGCCGACTGGAGCCCCGGCATCACCAGCACGTTGGCAGGGCCCGAGAGCCGGCTGAATGGGTAGAAGCGGCGCTGCGCCTCGAAATTGAGAGCGACGTCCGGGCCCATCTCGCCTTCATATTCGAAGTCGCACTTGATCCCGTCGAGCAGCTTCACGGCACCGCGAAGCTCCTCGATATGCACTCCGGGCGGGTTGCCGAAGGTCGTGTAGGAGATGAAGGCGATCCGCGGCTCCAGCCCCATTCGGCGCGCGAAGCCGGCGGAGCGAAGCGCGATCGACGCCAGTTGCTCCGCGTCCGGGCGTTCCGTCACCGCCGTGTCGGCAATCAGAACCGTCTGGTGTCGCGCGACCACGACGTTGACTCCGAACGGCGTAGAGCCCGGTTCATCGTCGATGATCATTCGGACCTGCTTCAGCGACTGGCTGAAGGGCCGCGTCGTGCCGGTGATCATCGCGTCGGCCTCGCCCAGCGCGAGCATGGCGGCCGCGAAATAGTTGCGATCCTGGTTGACCAGCCGCTCGATCTCGCGGCGCAGCATGCCGTGGCGCTGGTGCTTCTGGTAGATGTACTCGACCGCCCGGCCGACCAGCGGCGAATTGCGGCTGTTCAGCACTTCATACTCGCGCGGGTCCTCCACCCCGTGCTCCTTCAGGAGATCGTAGGTTTCCTCGCGGCCAACCAGAACGGGCGTCCCATATCCCGCTTCCTTGAAGGCGATCGCGGCGCGCAGCACGTTCGGCTCCTCGCCCTCCGCAAACAGCACGCGCTTCGGCTTCGCCTTCGCGGCCTCGTACGCAAGACTGAGAACCGACACGGTCGGATTTTGCCGGGCGCGAAGCTGCGCGCGATAGGCGTCGAAGTCCGTAATCGGCTTCAGCGAGACGCCGGTCTTCACCGCCGCCTCGGCGACCGCCGACGCGACGACTTCCATGAGGCGCGGATCGAAGGGAGCGGGGATGATGTAGTCGCGGCCAAAGCTCTGGGTTCGTCCGCCATAGGCCGCGGCGACCTCTTCCGGCACCGGCTCGCGGGCGAGCTCCGCCAGCGCTTCGGCGGCAGCGATCTTCATCTCCTCGTTGATGCGCGTCGCGCGCACGTCGAGCGCTCCGCGGAAGATGAAAGGGAAGCCCAGCACGTTATTCACCTGGTTCGGGAAGTCCGAGCGGCCGGTGGCGATGATCGCGTCGGGGCGGACGGCCTTCGCGTCGGGCGGCCAGATCTCCGGATCCGGATTGGCCATTGCGAAGATGATCGGCTCCTTGGCCATTTCCTCGACCATCTCTGGCTTCAGCGCCCCGGCGGCCGAGAGGCCGAGGAAGACATCGGCTCCGACCAGCGCCTCCTCGAGCGTCCTTTTGTCGGTCTCCACCGCGTGCGCCGACTTCCACTGGTCGAGGTCGGTGCGGTCCTTGTGAATGACGCCCTTGCGGTCGCACATGATCACATGGTCGTGCCGCACGCCCATCGCCTTGATCAGTTCTGTGCAGGCGATCGCTGCCGCGCCGGCGCCGTTCACGACGACGCGGATGTCCTTGAAGGAGCGGTCCGTCAGGTGGCAGGCATTGATCAGCCCCGCCGCGGTGATGATCGCGGTGCCGTGCTGGTCGTCGTGGAAGACCGGGATGTTCATCCGCTCGCGCAAAGTCTGCTCGATGACGAAGCAGTCGGGCGCGGCAATGTCCTCCAGGTTGATTCCGCCGAAGCTCGGCTCGAGCAGCTCGACCGCGTCGATGAACCTCTGCGGGTCCTCGGTCGCGACCTCGATGTCGATGGAGTCCACATCGGCGAAGCGCTTGAAGAGCACCGCCTTGCCTTCCATCACCGGCTTCGACGCGAGCGCGCCGAGATTACCGAGGCCGAGGATCGCGGTGCCGTTGGAAATGACGGCGACCAGGTTGCCCTTCGCCGTGAAGTCGTAGGCGCAGGTCGGATTCTCGGCGATCGCGCGGACCGGCACCGCGACGCCCGGCGAATAAGCGAGGCTGAGGTCGCGCTGCGTCGCCATCGGCTTGGACGCGATGATCTCGATCTTGCCCGGCCGCCCGCGAGCGTGGAACTCCAGCGCTTCGGCGTCCGAAAAGGTGACGTTGCTTTCCGACATGCGCCTGCCCTTAGCGGAGAGCGGCGGAAAGAGTCACGTGCGCGCACTCCCGCAAATCAGCCGTTGCTGCTAACCGGCGCCGATGGAGACCGGACCCAAGACCGACCAGGGCCTTCCCGAGCGCCTGCTAAAATATCTGCCGGCGCTGGTGATCAGTCACATCTTCGTGACCGTCCCGACCTTCGTGATCTCGCTCGCGCTCGCCTACGCGACCTTCGTTCAGGCGGATGCGACGCGGAAGATGCAGGTGTCGGGGACCTGGCCCTACATTTCCTTCGGGACAAGCAACGCGCTCCCCGACGGGACCAAGGAAATCTCGCTCGTTCTGGCCAACAATGGCGTCGGCCCTGCGCGTGTCGAAGCGACGCAGCTCATCTACAAAGGCAAGCCGATGCGGAACCCACGCGAGTTCCTGCGCGAATGTTGCGCCGGCAATGCTCAGTTCGATTTCATGAGCTCCCCAGTCGAGGGAGTCCTTCGTCCAGGGGAGAAAAGCGAGTTCATACGTCTAACTCGTACGGAAGCGAACGCCGCTATCTGGGAAAAGCTCAACACGGAGCGGTGGAAGGCCGTAGTCCGCACCTGCTACTGTTCGATCTTTGACGATTGCTGGGTGTTCGACAGCAGCAAGAAAAGTCCCGAACAGGTCGATATCTGCCCCGCCGATTGGGAACGCTTCGACGAGCAGCCATTCACCGGCGAAGGCAGCCGTTCGAGGCTGACAGGCTAGGAATTTAGTCGCTCGTCCCGGCCTTTCCCGCTACCCTTGATCCGATGGCGAGGGCCGACGGACCTACCCCGATGATGCAGCAGTACCAGCGGCTCAAGGCCGAGGCTGGCGACGCTTTGCTGTTCTACCGGATGGGCGACTTCTTCGAGCTCTTCTTCGACGATGCGAAGGTCGCTGCTGGCTGCCTCGACATCGCGCTCACCAAGCGGGGCGAAACCGAGGGTGAGCCGATCCCGATGTGCGGCGTTCCGGTGCATGCCGCCGAATCCTATCTCGCGCGGTTGATCCGCGCCGGTCATCGCGTGGCTATCGCCGAACAGACCGAGAGCCCGGCCGAGGCTCGCAAGGCGCGCGGGTCGAAAGCTTTGGTCGAGCGCGCGATCATCCGCCTCGTCACCCCGGGCACTCTGACCGAGGAGACATTGCTCGAATCCTCGTCCGCGAACTGGCTCGCGGCAGTCGGCCGCGCCGGTGACGATTGGGCGATCGCCGCAGCGGACATTTCGACGGGACGCTTTGAGCTGGTCGCGTGCGGGACGGGCGAGCTAGCCGCCGAGCTTGCGCGCCTGGCGCCCGCCGAGACCATCGCGGATTCTCCCGTGCCGGGCCTGCGCACCACCGCAGGCAAGGGCGGATTCGACAGCATCGCAGGGGAGCGCGCTCTCAAGGCGCGCTTCGGCCTGGCGACTCTCGACGGGATCGGCGGCCCGACGCGGGCCGAGCTTGCGGCGGCGGGCGGGCTGCTCGCCTATCTCGACGCGACGCAGAAGGGTGCGGGCGTCCTGCTCGACGCTCCGCGGCGCGTGTCGCGCTCGGCGCACATGGCGATCGACGCCGCGACGCGCGACAGCCTGGAGCTTTGCCGATCGGTTTCCGGCATCGTTGCCGGCAGCTTGCTCGGCGAGATCGACCGCTGCCAGACCGCCGCAGGTCGCCGGCTCCTCGCGTCCGACATTTCGGCGCCGCTGACGAACAAGGGCCAGATCGAGCAGAGGCTCGCACTGGTCGCATGGCTTCACGAGGACGCGCTGCGGCGCGAAAGGACGCGGATTGCGCTCAAGGCCATGCCCGACTTCGCGCGTGCGCTCGCCCGGCTGACTGCGGGACGCGGAAGCCCGCGCGATCTTGCGGTGCTGCGGGACGGTCTCGCGGCGGCCGGCGCGCTCCGCCAGGAGCTTGCCGGGGAGCCGGACCGGCCGGGGCTGCTCGACGCATTGCTCCCGCGTCTCTTCGGCCACGAGGCGCTGGTCGAGAAGCTCGGACAGGCCCTAGTCGAATCGCCGCCCATCGACGCCAGCAAGGGCGGCTACATCGCCGAAGGCTACGATCCGGCGCTCGACACGTTACGCTCGGCTGCGTCGGACGGACGCCGCGCCATCGCCGCGCTCGAAAGCCGGTATCGCAATTCGACGCAAATCCCGTCGCTCAAGATCCGGCACAATGCGGTGCTCGGCTATCATGTCGAGGTCGCGGCCCGGCACGCGGACCGATTGCTGGCGCCCGAAAGCGGCTTCACGCACCGTCAGACGCTGGCAGGCGTGGTGCGCTTCAACTCGCCCGAGCTTCACGAGGAAGCGGGCCGAGTCGTCGAGGCGGGCGCCCACGCGCTTGCGGCGGAGGCCGCGCATATGGAGGAGCTGACCCAGCTCACGATTGCATCCGCATCGCGCATCGTCGCGACAGCCGAAGCGATCGCGCGGATCGACGTTGCGGCCGCCAACGCCCATCGTGCCGTCGAGGGTGGCTGGTGCATGCCGCACGTCACGGACGAGCCCTGCCTTGAGATCGAGGCGGGCCGGCATCCGGTCGTCGAAGAGGCGCTGTCCGGCAGCGGCGAGCGCTTCGTCGCCAACGATCTCCGGCTCGGTTCGGACGACCGACTGTGGCTCATCACCGGCCCCAACATGGGCGGCAAGTCGACCTTCCTGCGCCAGGCTGCGCTGGTCGCGGTGCTCGCCCAGTCGGGAAGCTTCGTCCCCGCGGACGCCGCCAGGGTCGGCATTGTCGACAAACTGTTCAGCCGCGTCGGCGCGTCCGACAATCTGGCGCGCGGCCGCTCCACCTTCATGGTGGAGATGGTCGAGACGGCCGCGATCCTTTCGCAGGCGACACCGCAGAGCCTGGTCATCCTCGACGAGATCGGGCGCGGCACATCGACCTATGACGGGCTCGCGATTGCCTGGGCGGTCGTCGAGGCGATGCACGATCAGGTGCAGTGCCGGACGCTCTTCGCCACGCATTATCATGAGCTGACGCGCCTCGCTGGGCGCCTCGACTGCCTGTCGCTGCACCATGTCCGCGCACGCGAATGGAAGGGCGACCTCGTCCTGCTGCATGAGGTCGCCGAAGGCGGAGCCGACCGAAGCTACGGAATCGCCGTCGCCAAGCTCGCGGGCCTTCCGCAAAAAGTCGTCGTGCGGGCTAAGTCGGTGCTCGCCAAGCTGGAAGCGGGGCGCGACGCGACGGGCGGGATTGCGGCTGGCCTCGACGATTTGCCCCTGTTCAGCGCTGCGACTCAGCTGGACGAACGTCAATCCGATGGGCTTCGCGATGCGCTCGGCGCAATCGACGCCGATGCGATGAGCCCGCGCGAAGCACTCGAAGCGCTTTACCGCCTGAAGGAAATCATGGCCCGCGAGTAATGGTGTCGGTCGACGGCTCCAGTGGCAAGGCGGGCCTGTCCAACTGCAAAAAGCCACGCGGCGGTTCGACTTCCGAAATCTGCAGGCGTGCAACTTTGAGCTCGTCGACCTCAAGCCGTTTTAGTCGAGCCTTCCCAATCGACAGGCGGCCGATCGCGAGAGCTCCGACCGCTACTGCACCTATGGCCAGCGCTCCCAGCGCCGCCGAGCCGATCGCGACTGCGCCGATCGCCCCCGCGGAAATTTCGAACCGCTCTTTCGCCGGCTTTTCCATTCGAGCCTCCGAGGCCGCTGATCTGCTGGCTTCCAGCCGCGCCGAGCCTTAGATTATGGGAATGTGGAGCGCCAGAGACCGGTGAGCCGAGCGCTTTTTGAATCCGTCGACAGGCCTCGCGCCATTATCGACCGACGCGGTATCGCCGACGCGCTCGCTGCGCTTCCGGCCGGACCCGACCGGAAAGGCTTCGCGGCGAAGCTCCTTTGCGAGGCGCTGGAACAGGGCAGAGCGGAAGTCGCCTTGCGCCTGTCGCTGGAGCCCGACCGCGGACGGGCAGCTGCCCGCGCGACCGCTTACCTCCATGATCAGCTGGTTCGCCTCGCCTATGATTTCGTCACGGCCGGCGATTCTCCGGAGCCGATGGCTCTGGTTGCGCTGGGCGGAACTGGCCGCGGCGAGATGGCGCCCTTCAGCGATCTCGACCTCATGTTCCTCACCGCGGCCAAGCCCTCGCCAGCTCAGGCGAAAGCCGTCGAAGCTTTCCTCCACCTGATGTGGGAGCTGAAGCTAAAGGTCGGCCACTCGGTCCGCTCGATGGACGAGCTGATCGCGTTGGCCAAGACGGACATGACCGTTCGCACCGCATTCCTCGAAGCCCGGCTGGTCTGGGGCGAGCAGGGAATATTCGATCAGGCGATGCGGCGCTTCCGCGCGAAGATCGTCAACGGGACCGCGGCCGAGTTCGTCGCTGCAAAGCTTGCCGAGAGAGACGAGCGCCACCGCCGCATGGGCGACACGAGATATGTGGTCGAGCCCAATGTGAAGGACGGCAAGGGCGGCCTTCGCGACCTCCATGCGCTCTACTGGATCGGCAAATATGTGCATGGCGTCGAGAAGCCGGCCGATCTCGTTCGCCTCGGGCTGTTCACGGCCGCGGAATTCAGGAAGTTCGAGCGCGCCGAGCGCTTCTTCTGGGCGGTGCGCTGCCACCTGCACCAGGCCGCGGGGCGCGCGGAGGACCGGCTGGGCTTCGACCATCAAAAGCAGATCGCCGAAGTGATGCGCTACGCCGACCGGCCCGGAAAGTCGGCCGTCGAGCGCTTCATGCAATTCTACTTCATCAATGCGAAGGCGGTCGGCGACCTCACCGGCATCTTCCTCGCGCAGCTCGACGAGCAACTCGGCAAGAAGGGATTCCGCTTCGCTTTGCCGACCATCCGGCGGAGGCCCAAGCGCCTGTCCGGGTTCGTCCTCGATCGCGGGCGGCTGTCGATCCCGCGCGACGACTATTTCGTCGAGAATCCGTGCCGCCTGCTTGAGCTTTACGCACTTGCCGCGCGTGAGGCGCTGGAAATCCATCCGACCGCCAGGCGGGTCGCGGCGCGCGATTCGAAGCTCATTGACGAGAATGTCCGGCGGGACCCGCGGGCCAACGCCTTGTTCCTCGAGGTCCTGACCTGCGTCAGCTCGCCCGAGCTTGTCCTTCGCTGGATGAACGAAACGGGTGTGTTCGGCCGCTTCGTTCCCGACTTCGGCCGAGTCGTCGCGCAGATGCAGTTCGACATGTATCACCACTATACGGTCGACGAGCATTCGATCCGCGCGATCGGCTTGCTCGCCGCGATCGAGCGCGGCGAGCTGAAGCAGGACCATCCGCTTTCGACGGCTTTGTTCAAGCAGCTCGCTTCGCGGCGGACTCTCTATGTCGCGGTGCTGCTGCACGACATCGCGAAGGGCCGCGGGGGCGACCATAGCGTGCTCGGCGAGCAGATTGCGATGAAGCTCGGCCCGCGCTTCGGTCTCGAGCCGGCGGAAACCGAGACGGTCGCCTGGCTCGTGCGCCATCACCTTTTGATGTCGGCGACGGCGTTCAAGCGCGACCTGGCCGACCCGAAGACCATCGAGGATTTCGTCCGGCAGGTGCAAAGCCCGGAGCGCCTGCGGTTGCTGTTGATCCTGACCGTCGTCGACATTCGGGCGGTTGGCCCGGGCGTCTGGAACGAGTGGAAGAAGATGCTTCTCCGCACCCTGTTCGAAGCGGCGGAGGAACGGCTCCGCCTCGGTCACAAGCAGCGCGGCCGGCACGAGCTGGTCAAGGAGCGGCAGCACGAGCTGGCAAAAGCGCTAGGCTGGAAGGCCAGCGCCGCTCGGGCGCATGCGAAGCGGCTCCCCGACAGCTATTGGCTGGCCGAGCCGGCGGAATGGCAGCTCGCCAATGCCCGCCAGGTGGCGCTGGCCGAAGCGCATATCGGCGAGGCGCAACCGAACGTGGTCGCGGAGGATGATCCGGAGAGCGGGTCGACGCGCATCAGCGTCTTCACCCCCGACCGCGAGGGACTCTTCTACCGCATTTGCGCCGGGCTTGCCGCGGCCGGCGCGAACATCATCGACGCACGCATCCACACGACGCGCGACGGCATGGCGCTCGACAATCTGCTCGTGAAGGATGGGCAGGGCCGGGCCTATGCGGACCGACGGCTACGCAATCGCCTCATCCACTCGGTCGAGAACGCGCTGACGTCCGATGCTCCGCCGCCGCTGCCGCGCACGGCGGGTCAGGGACGGACGGCCGCGTTCCGCGTCGCCCCCTTCGTCGCCATCGCCGAGCGCGCATCGAGCCGGACCACGGTCGTCGAGGTCAATGCGCGCGACCGTCCGGCGCTGCTGGCGGGGTTGGCGCGGGCGATCCACGACTGCGGGCTGACCATCCACTCGGCGCACATCGCGACCTATGGCGAGCGCGCAGTCGACGTCTTCTATCTGACTCAGAGCGACGGCTGGAAGCTGGCCCCGGAGGAGATCGACCGGCTTCGCGCCGCCTTGCTCGAAGCCGCTCGCGAAGTCGGCGAGGCGAAGGCCGCCTAGCCTTCACGCCCAAAGGAAAGGGGGCCCGCCGTTTCCGGCGAGCCCCTGATTGAGCGGTGCTCCTGATTAGCCGCGTTCGGGAGCCGGAGGCGGAGGCGGCGGAGGCGGCGGGACCGGACAGGCCTCGGTCGCCAGGATCACCGATCCGTCCGGGCATGTCTGCGTCGCCGGCGGCGGCGGAGGCGGAGGCGGAGGAGGAGCCGCCTCGACCGGTGCCGCGCGGTCTCCGCGCCAGCGTGCACGGAACGTCAGGCCGAATGTCCTCGGTTCGGCAAGGAACATCGAGAAGATCTGGCGGCCGCCCGGGAACTGCGGATCCACGAACGGCGCGAAGGTGAAGCCTGGCGCATAAGGCGGCGTCGTCGATCCACCCGCCTGGAACGGCGAGTTGAAGGCGACCTGCGCATAGTTCTTATCGAACAGGTTCTGCGCCCACAGCTCGAGCGACCAGGTATCGTTCGCTCCCTGGATTCCAATTCGGCCGTTCACGACGGTGTAGGATTCTTGCTCCTTCTGCGGGAACAGGTCCGAGCCCGTGTTGTAATGGCCGCTGTATCGCGCATCGATATAGAACAGGCCGGTAAGCCCTGACCCGCCGATCGGCGGATTCCAGGCGAGAGCGCCCGTTGCAACAATCTCCGGAGCGTTCGAAACGTTGTCGCCCGGAAGCATGCGAAGAGCGGGGCTCAACGGCGTACCATTATCACTGCCGACCAGATTCTTGCGGTACTTGGTGTCAGCCCATGTGAAGCCGGCGTTGAGAGTAAGATCCCGCATCGGACGGTACTGAGCTTCGAGTTCGACGCCCTGAGACCGCACGCCCCAACCCACGTCGCCCTTGTCGCACTGGCCTGTACTTGCGGCGGGATTGAGATCGAACGCCGCGCCTGGCTGAACGACGGGGGGGATGAAATTCGACGATCCAGGGAAGAAGCTCTGGTCGCGGTCGGCACCACCCAGACCGTTTTCGCAGCCGTTGATGTTCTGGACCAGGAAGACGGTTCCGTCGAATGTGTTCAGCTGGAAGTTGTGGAAGTACTGACGGAAGATTGCGACGTTGAAGAGGATTCCGCCGGCAGAATATTTGCCGCCGATCTCCCATGCATCGACCGTTTCAGGATCGAACTGAAGGTTTCCGACGAGGGCCTGAGCGCCGCCCGCGCGTGCGAACGACAAGGCCGGTGCCTTGAGCGCCGAGCGGTCGAGGTTGAAGCCCCCCGCTTTGTAACCGCGCGAGAAGCTGCCGTAGAGCAGGATGTCGTCGGTCGGCTTGTAGGACAGGACGCCCGTTCCCGTCAGCTTGCCCTCGGAACGAGTGTCGTCGATCGACACGCCGTTTAGCTCCGCGGTCGAGTTGCCCTGGCAGGAGAGGTTGAGGAGCGCCTGCGCAACGGTAAACAGGCCGCCCGTCTGGAACGCGGGGCTGGCCGGATCCACGAACTGCGAAAGAAGGGCCTGGTTGGCAACGCAAACGTTATTGTCGTTGCCGAAGGTAGCGTCGAACTTCTTCTTCTCATGCGTGTAGCGAAGACCAACGGTCACATCGAACTGCGGCGTCACGTGGAAGATGTTGTGCGTGAATAGCGCCCAGTTGTTGCTCTTCTGATTGTAAGTGTCCGTGGTCGAGCCAAGGTCGTTCAGCGAATCGAGATTGTCGAACGCTGCGAAAACCAGGGGGCTGGCAGGACCGAAGGCCGGGGGACGCGCCGCCAGGCAGGCAGGCGCCGCCGGATTGTAGACTGCCGACAGACCGCCGGGTGAAACGATGCGGCAAGTCGCGAAGCGACCATATTGGTCGCCAAAGCGCAGATTGTCGGTGAGTTTCAGGTCTTCAGCTGCGTAGTAAGCGCCGACGAGCCAATCGAGCTTGTCATCGAAGGCGTTTCCGTTGAGCCGGAACTCCTGGGTGAACGTATTGAACCGCCGTCCAGCGCCGCCGGGCTCGCGATACAGGATGTCTACGGTGCTGTAGTCGATGTCGCCGCCCTGGTCGGCATCGTAGTGGCGATACGCCGTGATCGAAGTCAGCTCCGCGCCGCCGAAATCGTAATTCACCTCTCCGGACAGACCCCACTCGTTCCTCTTGCCCTTGTAGGAACGGCCCGGGGTAACCGAGAGGTCGCGCCGGTAACCGGGATGCAGTGCATCGATGTCCTGCCCAAGGGCAGTGAGGACGTTGATGATGTTGTTTCCGCTATCGTTCGTGCGTGGCGGAACGGCGCCCGGCTGAAGAAGCGGATTGGCCGGCTCGTTGAGATTGCCGACGTCGGAGTTGACACTGTTGTCGACGTAGATCGCGCCGCAGCACTTTTCCTTGGCCCAGGTATAGTCGCCAATGAGACGGATCGAGAGGTCGTCGGTCGGCTCGAACAAGAGCTGGCCACGGGTGAAGAGGCGATTGCGGTTGTTGACGGTCGTGTCGTTCGCTTCGTCGTCGTAGAAGCCGTCCCGCTTAACGTAGACGACGTCGATTCGACCGGCGACGGTGTCTGAGAAGCCGCCCGCGGCTCCGGCAGTGATTCGCCGCAGGTCGTAATTGCCGAGAGTAAGCTCGCCGAATACTTCCGGAGTGTACGAAGGCCTTTTGCTGATGATGTTGATGAGGCCGGCCGACGCGTTGCGGCCGAACAGCGTGCCCTGCGGTCCGCGAAGGACCTCTACCCGGTCGAGCTCGCCCATTTCGTTGAGGCCGATGCCCGAACGAGAGCGATAGACGCCATCGACGAACACCGCGACCGAGCTTTCGAGTCCGGGATTGTCACCGACCGTGCCGATGCCGCGGATTCTGGCGGAGCCGTTCGCTTCCGTACCGGTGGAGGAGACCAGCAGCGACGGGGCCAGCTGGTTGAGCTGGCGGATGTCGGTGACTCCGGAGTTCTTCATTTCGTCGCCGCCGATGGCGGTGACGGCGATCGGAACGTCCTGCAGGACCTGGCGGCGGCCCTGGGCGGTGACGATGATCTCGCCGGGCTCGGCGTCGGCCACGGCCTGCGCCTCCGGTTCGACGGCCGCCTGCTCGGTCGGCGACGGCTCGGTTCCGGCCGGGGCCGGGCTAGTATCCTGAGCGAAAGCGGGACACGAAAGGGCGACGATGCCTGCCGAAAGCAGCCACACGGACTTGCGCATAATTCCTCCCCTGTGCGCCGCTCTCCCTGCGGCGTGAACGCAGGAAGCTAATCCAGCAGCTTTGGCAAGGAAAGCAACGCGGGCGTCACAAGTCACACAATCGCGCGCCGTTGCTGCACATTTGCAACAGCAGTTTTCGATTATCAAGGATGCCGTAGCGTAAGCTTTAACGCCGCTGAGGGCTCAGGCGTAGCTTTCCAGGTAGCCGCAGCGCCCGCAGCGGTAGGTGGTGACGTCGAGCTTGTCCTTGCCGCGCAGCTTGAGGCCGGTCCAGATGCTGCGCTGGGGCTCGCCCTTGATCCATTTGGCGACCGTTCGAGTGCCGTAGCCCTCGTCGATAATATATCCCGCTTCCATCGACCCGGCGCAGCGCGGGCAACTCAGGGACCGGTGGGCCGTCATTACTTCGGTGCCAGCACCATCAGCATCTGGCGGCCTTCCATGCGCGGGTGGGCCTCGACCTTGGCGATCTCGGCGGTCTGTTCCTGGACGCGCTGGAGCACTGCCATTCCGAGCTGGCCGTGCGCCATCTCGCGGCCGCGGAAGCGCATGGTGACCTTCACCTTGTCGCCTTCCTCGAGGAACTCGACGACCTTCTTCATCTTCGTGTCATAGTCGTGGTCGTCGATGTTCGGACGCATCTTGATCTCCTTGATCTCCTGCGTCTTTTGCCGCTTGCGCTGCTCGTTGGCCTTCTTCTGGGCCTCGTACTTGTAGCGGCCGATATCGAGGAACTTCGCGACCGGCGGGTCGGAATTGGGGGAAATCTCGACGAGGTCGAGGCCAACCTCCCGCGCCTGTTCGAACGCTTCGCGTGTAAACATCACGCCCAGGTTCTCACCGTTTTCATCGATCACCCGGACCTTCTGGGACTGGATGAATTCGTTGTAGCGTGGGCCGGTGAATTGCGGCGGCGTCTGCGCTCTGCGCGGATAGGGAGGGGGTATAGTCGAGTCTCCAAATATGCTGTTGTGAACGGCAGCGAAGTAAGCACTGCACGCCCGGTTGAAAAGTCCGGGCGCCGAAACCGCGTCATTTTTGCTCCAACCTGTGGCGAAGAGTCGCCAGGCGTTCAGTGCCTCAAATCCGGCGGAACCGCCTCTTCGGCGATCATCGACAGGGCCTCATCGACGGTCATCACCAGCTGGCGCTCTTCCGAGCCGAGGCGGCGCAGGGCGACCGTGCCTTCCTCCGCCTCGCGCTTGCCGACCACCAGGAGGAGCGGGACCTTCTTCAGCGAGTGCTCGCGCACCTTGTAGTTGATCTTCTCGTTACGAAGGTCGGTCTCGACGCGGATTCCGCGCTGGGCGAACTTCGCCGCGACCTCTTTCGCATAGCCGTCGGCGTCGGACACAATGGTCGCGACCACCGCCTGGACCGGGGCGAGCCACAGCGGGAACTTGCCCGCGTGATGCTCGATCAGGATGCCGATGAAGCGCTCGAAGGTGCCGATGATCGCCCGGTGAAGCATGATCGGTCGATGCTTGGCGCCGTCCTCGCCGATGTAGCTCGCGTCGAGGCGCTCGGGCAGCACGGTGTCGGTCTGGATGGTTCCGACCTGCCAGGTCCGTCCGATCGCGTCGGAGAGGTGGAATTCCAGCTTGGGCGCGTAGAAGGCGCCTTCGCCCGGCAATTCCTCCCAGCCGAATTCCTCCGTGTTGCGGCCCGCTGCGGCGACCGCGTCGCGCAGCGACTGCTCCGACCAGTCCCACATCTCGTCGGTGCCGAAGCGCTTGTCCGGCCGCAACGCGAGCTTGATCGCGTAACGGTCGAAGCCAAGATCGCGATAGACGCTGTCGAGCAGGTCGCAGAAGGCCACGACCTCTTCGACCAGCTGGTCTTCGCGGACGAAGATGTGGGCGTCGTCCTGGGTGAACTGGCGGACTCTCAGGATGCCGTGCAGCGCGCCGTGCGGCTCATTGCGGTGGCAGCAGCCGAATTCGGCGAGCCGCAGCGGAAGATCGCGATAGCTCTTGATGCCCTGGTTGAAGATCAGGACGTGCGCCGGGCAGTTCATCGGCTTCAGCGCCATCAGGTCGGCTTCGCCCGACAGGACGGGCGTATCGTCTTCTTCCTCGTCCGACGCGTGCGGGATCTCGTCCGGCACGACGAACATGTTCTCGCGATACTTGCCCCAGTGGCCGGAGCGCTCCCACTGGCGAGCGTCCATCAATTGCGGGGTCTTCACTTCCTCGTAGCCCGCCGCGTCGAGCCGGCGACGCATGTACGCCTCCAGTTGACGCCAGATGATGTAGCCGTTCGGGTGCCAGAAGACGCTTCCGTGCGCTTCGGCCTGAAGGTGGAACAGATCCATCTCCTGGCCGATCTTGCGATGGTCGCGCTTCGCCGCCTCCTCCAGCCGGACGAGATGCTCGTCGAGCTGCTTCCTGTTGAGCCAGGCGGTCCCGTAGATGCGCGAGAGCATCGGGTTCTTGGGGTCGCCGCGCCAATAGGCGCCCGACACTCGGGTCAGCTTGAAGGCATTGGGATCGAGCTTGCCGGTCGAGGCGAGGTGCGGCCCGCGGCACAGGTCGATCCAGTCGGCCTCGCCGTGGCCCGTCTTGTACATGGTGATCGGCTCGCCCTCGGGCAGCTCCATCACCCATTCGGCCTTGAACGTCTCGCCATGGTCGATGAAGAACTGACGGACCCGCTCCCGGTCCCACACTTCCCGGACCAGCGGCTTGTCGGCGGCGATGACGCGCCGCATCTCCTCCTCGATCGCCGGCAGGTCCTCGTCGGTGAAAGGGCCCCGGCCGGGCGCCGGCGCGAAGTCGTAGTAGAAGCCGTCCTCGGTCGCCGGGCCGAAGGTGATCTGCGTTCCCGGAAAGATGTTCTGAACGGCCTCGGCGAGCACGTGCGCGAAGTCGTGCCGAACAAGCTCGAGAGCGTCCTTCTCGTCGCGCGAAGTGATCAGCGCCAGGTTCGAATCGCCCTCGAACGGGCGCATGATGTCGCGCACCTCGCCGTCCACCTTGGCGGCAAGCGCGGCCTTGGCGAGGCCCGGGCCGATTGCGGCGGCGACATCCGCGGGCGTCGAGCCCTCGGGCATCTCCCGCACCGAACCGTCGGGAAGCGCGATCTTGAACATCTTGGTCATTGCACCGCGCATGTAGCGAGCGCGGCGGAGCCTCTCAACCTTGACAAGAGATGCTTAAAAGCGGCCACTCGCGCAGCTTTAGCGGGAGCGGCACATGGGGGCATGGCTCGCACTGATAATTGCCTTGGCCACTTCGGCGCAGCCCGCCAGCGGCTCGGAGACAAGGAAGCCGACACGACTCTTCAGCGAAGACCAGCCTATCCGCGCGACGATCCGCGGCCCGATCTCGGCAGTCGCCTCCACCCCGGCTCCGGCCCGCACGGCGCGGCCGGCCACGCTGGAGCTCACCGTTCCGGCAGTGGAAAAGCATGCGATCCAGCTCTCTCCGCGCGGGCTGACGCGCCGTCAGAAGGATCGCTGCACCTTTCCGCCGCTCAGGGTCGAGTTCACCGGCAAGCCCGACAAGTCCTCACTGTTCGACCGGCAGAAGCGGCTGAAGCTCACAACCCACTGCCGGAACTCAGCCGGTCATCAGCAGCATGTCCTGATGGAATATGCCGCCTACCGGATGCTCAATCTGTTGAGCCCGACGGGCCTTCGCGTCCGTCTCGGCTCGTTCGACTATGCCGACACGGGCGGGCGAGTGATCGAATCGCGGATCGGCTTCTTCGTGGAGGATCCAGACGACGCCGCCGGCCGCAACGGCCTCAAGGAGATCCGCACGAACACGCAAATCGCGGTCGGGCAACTCGACTCAGCCGCCGCTGCTCGGGCGGCCCTGTTCGAATATATGATCGGCAACACCGACTGGTCGATGCGTGCCGGTCCGCAAAACGACATCTGCTGCCATAATTTCCGGCTGTTCGGCGCGGCGGCCGCATCGCAGTCGGCCATGGTACCGGTGCCGTACGACTTCGACGCGTCGGGCCTGGTGGACGCGCCTTACGCCGTTCCGTCGGAAAGCCTGGGCATGAACTCCGTCCGCGAACGCCGGTACCGCGGCTATTGCGCGCACAATTCGCACGCCCTCGGCGCTGCCGCGGAATTCCGGGCGAAGCAGTCGCAGATCGTCGGCGTGCTCTCGACCATTCCGGGGCTGGACGAACGCCGCCGCTCCGGCGCCACCGCCTATCTCGACAGCTTCTTCCGCGACATCGCGACCGACGAGGCGCTGAACAAGAAGGTGCTCAGGACCTGCATCAATTGACTGGGGGAGGCTCCTCAGCGCTGGCGGGCTTGTCTCCCTCGAGGCGACCGCCGGCGTCGGCCATGTAGCGCCTCTTGGCTCCCTGACGGTCGCCATAGTCGGTCAGCCAGAGCAGCAGGAACGTGTAGTTGAAGATGACGGTCATCACGATCGCCAGCTCGAGCGCGCCGATGCCCGCGGACAGTCCGATCCCGACGGCGCAGAGGATGAACAGCGCATCGCCCGAGCTCTTCAGCGAGTTTCGAAAGCGCACCGCCGCGGCGATGCCCGCGATCGAGAAGGCCAGCGCGAGCGAATTCTGGACGATGATGATGATGCTCGTCACCACGATCGGCATGATGATGATCGTGTCGACCAGCGACTGGTCGTAATCCTTGGAATTGCGGATCGCGATGTAGACCCAGCTGACCGGCAAGGCGGTCAGCAGCGCTCCGGTCACCGTCACGGCCAGCCAGAACAGGCTTTCGCGCAGATTGCCGATGTCGGCCGTGTTGGACGCGATCATGCTGTCTAGCCCCGTTCGGGGACTCGACATCAGGGCCTCGACGCCGCCGAACGGCATGAACTGGTGGAGATTTGGGAACAGGCCTAGCCCGGCGAGGACGACCAGCGTCACGCCAAGGTAATAAGCGGTAAGTTTCGCAAAGAGCCGCAACGCCAGCACGGCAGGCATCGTGACACAATTTGCTCCGACGAAGAAGCGCAGCCGCCTTGCGGCGGCCGCGCCTTTTTCGTTCGCCTTGATCGCGCCGGTCCGGGCGCGAAAAATCCCGTCTTTAGAACAGGATGACCAAAAGGATGATCAGGAGAATGAGACCGCCGATACCGATATACATCGCTTCGCTCCCACTGTTTTCGGTTCGGGGAGTGTAACGATTGCAGCCTTCGCGAAGTTCCGGCGAATCGCCGCGATCAGCAGCCGGTGATGACGGCCGATCCCTGCGACTTCACCGTGCAGGCTCCGCCGCCCGCCACCTCGACGCTCGAGACGCCCCGCGCATCGACCTTGGCGCTGTTGCTGGCGGTGATCCGCACTTGTGCCGGCCCTTCGGCGCCGACCGTCGCATCCTTCACCGCGAGCCCCGAGGCATCGAGCGCCGACGTGCCGCGAACGAGCGCCGTCAGCTTGGGCGCCGACCCCGCGATGCTTGCTGTCCCGACGCCGCTGATCGAAACCTTCATGTGGTCCACCCTGACCTCGGCGATCGACGCCGATCCGGATCCCTGGACGGAAAGGTCGAACGACAGGCCCTTGACCCGGTTGACCTGCAGGGAGCCTGGTCCGTTGACATATGCGGCGGCGAGATCCTGCGTGCCGACCGAAATCTCGACCGGACCGCGCGACTGGCCCGGGTAGTTGCCGCCCCACGACGACGGGTTGCCGCGGACGATGAGGGTGCGCCCCTGCTGGTCCACCGAGACCGAATCGATCGCCGCCGATGATCCGCTGATTTTCGCGAACGGCGATACACCCGTCGTCAGGCGCACGCTGTACGGGCCGTCGATGCGGACCTTGTCGAAGGTGGTGACGCTCAGCGTCCGCTCCGCCGCCGTCGCAGAGGACGCGCACAGTGCTGCAACGCAAAGGGAGAGAATGGCTTTTCCGTTCATGGCGCCACTCTCGCCCCGGATGGTTAAGATGTCACTAGGAGCAGCGGGCGTTGCCGGACCCCGCCTTGGACACCGTGCACTTGGCCCCGCCGGTCAGGGCGACATTGCCCGATCCCATGATGTTCACCGAAGCGGTGCTGGTGGCCTGCCCGTCGACATTGCCCGACCCCGCAATCGACACGGATGCCGTTTCCGCCGCCACGCCCTTCGCGTCGATGCCGCCCGAGCCGGCGATGCTATACTCGACCGACTTGGCGCGGCCGCCGCCGGCCTTGCCATTGCCCGACCCGCTGATCGACATCTTGAGCCGGTTCACTTCCACGCTGCCGACGGTGAGGTTGCCGGAGCCGGCGATCCCTCCGTCGAAACTGTCGCCCGCCACGCGGTCGATGCGGATGTCGCCCGAGCCGGCGAGTTCAGCACCGCGCAGGGTGGGGACCGTCACCGTCAGTGCGACCTTGCCGCTCTTGCCCCAGCCGAAGTTCATTTTTTTCTTGGGCCGGATGACCAGCGCGCCGTCCTCGACCACGACCTCGAGGTTGTCGATCGCCTTCTGGTTGCCGCGCGCATGAACGCTGATCGCGCTGCCGGTACGGACGGTCGCGTCGTAAGAGCCCGCGAGCTCGATGCGGTCGAACTCTCCAACCTGGTAGTTGCGGTCGACCACCGGGCCTCCATTCTCGCTCCGAGCTTCGGTGCAGCCAGCCGCCGCCATGACCGCCGCAGCCATTCCAAGTGCGATCGCCCTTTTCATCACAGTCTCCCTAGCCGTATTAGGCTGCTAATACACCAAGGCAGCTGCGCCGGGCAAGCGCAAAAGAAAAGGGCGCGTCCCGAAGGACACGCCCTTATTCTTTCCAGAAGCGCTGACGCTTATGCGTTCGCGGCTTCCTTCGGCTTGTGGTGGATCACCGCAGCGTTGTTGAGAATGTCGAGGATCTTCGCCAGCGCAGCCTTCTCGTCGGTCTGCTCCATGGCGCCGAGCTCACGCGCCAGGCGCGACGAGGCGGCTTCGAAGATCTGACGCTCGGAATAGCTCTGCTCCGGAGCATCGTCCGGGCGGAACAGGTCGCGCGTCACTTCCGCGATCGAGGTCAGGTCGCCGGAGTTGATCTTCGCCTCATATTCCTGGGCGCGGCGCGACCACATGGTGCGCTTGACCTTCGGCTTGCCCTTGAGGGTCTCGAGAGCGTCCCTCATCGTCTTGTCGGACGAAAGCTTGCGCATGCCGACCGAGTCCGCCTTGAGGACGGGGACGCGCAGCGTCATCTTTTCCTTCTCGAAACGCAGAACGTAGAGATCGAGGCTCATGCCGGCGATTTCAGTGCTTTGCAGTTCGACTACCCGACCGACACCGTGCTTGGGGTACACCACATAATCGCCAACGTCGAAGCTGAGCGCCTTCGCAGCCATTGCTATCCTTTCCGTTGTGGCAATCCAGAGCCGACACGCTTCATCGTATCGTCCCCCAAAACGACCCGTACGGTCGCGGCTCCGTGCCTGTTTCCGGTTCCTGCAAAAAAAGCCACCGCCGATCGCGGAAGCTCTGTATTTACAATTTTATATCACAACTGATCTCGAAAAACCACCCCGAGTCGGTTCTATCCCCAGGATCATCCCCATCTAATTGCTGTTCAGATGGCCAGGCCAAGCTGACGCGGCTGTTCAATCTCTCCCTCGACAAGGTTGTGCAGACCGAGGCCAAGCAATCTTATGCCCTTGGGCAGCGGGTGTAACGACGCAAGGAGGGCTTGGCCCGCAGCTTCAAACTCGCAACGGCCCAGCAGGGTTCCGAAGCTCTTCGACCGCGTAATGATCTCGAAGTCGGCGAACTTGACTTTCAGGGTGACGGTTCGCCCGCTGACCTGCGCCCGCTCGATCCGGTCCCAGGCATATCCGGCGATCCTCGTGAGCTCCGACGAAAGGCGCTCGGCGTCCCGCAGGTCCTCGTCGAAGGTACGCTCGGCGCTCACGGACTTGTACGGCCGGTCCGAGCAGACCTCGCGCTCGTCGATCCCGCGGCAGATGCGCCAGTACCAGCGGCCGGAGCTTCCGAACCGCGCCTCCAGCTCCGCGAGGCTGCGCTCCTGCAGGTCCGCTCCGGTGTGGATGCCAAGGGCCTCGAGCTTGCGCGCGGTCACCGGGCCAATTCCGTGGAAGCGCGAGACTGGAAGCACGGCGATATAGGCCTGCGCCCGATCCGGCGGTATCACGCACAGCCCATCCGGCTTGTTCTGGTCGGACGCGAGCTTTGCCACGAACTTGCAGTAGGAAACGCCGGCGGAGGCGGTGAGCCCGGTCTCCTCGCGGATCCGCCGGCGAATCTCCTCGGCGGTCGCTCGCGCGGTTCCAATCCCGCGACGGTCCGCGGTCACGTCCAGATAGGCTTCGTCGAGGCTCAAGGGCTCGACGAGGTCGGTATAGTCGGCAAAGATCGCGCGGATCTGGCGCGAAACCTCCCGGTAAACGTCGAAGCGCGGCTTGACGAAGATCAGCTCGGGGCATTTCCGTTTGGCGGTAACCGACGGCATCGCCGATCGGACCCCGAACGGGCGCGCCTCGTAGCTCGCGGCGGTCACCACTCCGCGATGCCCGCCACCGACAGCGACCGGCTTCCCCTTCAGCTCCGGATTATCCCGCTGTTCGACCGACGCGTAGAAGGCGTCCATGTCGACATGGATGATCTTGCGGACAGGCTTGTCGGAGTCGGCCACGACTGAAATCTCTGTCCTACAGGGCCGGTCGGAGTCTAGCAGATCGATCTCGGAAGAAATCGCGCGGAAAGCCATCTCCCTGAATGACCGCCGTTACTGCGAACATTGGGAACATTCGCGGGTCTCGCCTTTGCATCCGCGCGGGCATTCTGCTTAAGGGCGGCCCGCGATGAACATCCACGAATATCAAGCCAAAGAGCTGCTTGCGAAGTTCGGCGTGCCGGTTCCGGCGGGCCATGCGGCAATGAATGTCGACGAGGCGGTCGAGGCCGCGAAGAAGCTGCCCGGGCCGCTCTGGGTCGTGAAGGCGCAGATTCACGCCGGCGGCCGCGGCAAGGGCAAGTTCACCGAGCTTGGCCCCGATGCCAAGGGCGGCGTCCGCCTCGCCAAATCGGTCGAGGAAGTGCGTGCCAATGCCGAGGAGATGTTCGGCAAGACCTTGGTCACCATCCAGACCGGGCCGCAGGGCAAGCAGGTCCAGCGCCTCTACATCACGGACGGCGTCGACATCGCGAAGGAATTCTACCTGGCGCTGCTGGTCGACCGCGAGACAGGCCGAATCGCGGTCGTCGCCTCGACCGAGGGCGGCATGGACATCGAGAAGGTGGCCCATGACACGCCTGAGAAGATCCAGACCCTGACGATCGATCCGGCGACCGGCCTCCAGCCGCACCATGGACGCGCCGTTGCTGCGGCGCTCGGCCTGACCGGCGACCTCGCCAAGCAGGCGGGCAAGCTGATGCCGCAGCTCTACAATGCGTTCATCGGCACCGACGCTTCGCAGATCGAGATCAACCCGCTCGCGGTGACGGACGACGGCAAGCTGCTGGTGCTCGATGCCAAGGTCGGCTTCGACAACAATGCTGAGTTCCGCCATCCCGAGCTCGAACAGCTGCGTGACCTGACCGAAGAAGATCCGATGGAGATCGAGGCGTCGAAGTACGACCTCGCCTACATTAAGCTCGACGGCGACATCGGCTGCATGGTCAACGGGGCCGGCCTCGCCATGGCGACGATGGACATCATCAAGCTGCACGGCGCCTTCCCGGCCAACTTCCTCGACGTCGGCGGAGGCGCTTCCAAGGAGAAGGTCACCGCGGCGTTCAAGATCATCCTCAGCGATCCCGCGGTGAAGGGCATCCTCGTCAACATCTTCGGCGGGATCATGCGCTGCGACATCATTGCCGAAGGCATCGTCGAAGCGGCCCGCGAGGTCGACCTCAAGGTTCCACTGGTGGTTCGCCTCGAAGGCACGAACGTCCAGCAGGGCAAGGATATATTGGCGATGAGCGGGCTTCCGATCATTGCCGCCAACGACCTTGGCGACGCGGCGAAGAAGATCGTCGCCGAGGTGAAGCAGGCGGTTCCCGCCTGAGCGGTTCAGGAGCGAAATGATGAAGGTGCTGGTCGCCGTAAAGCGGGTGATCGACTATAATGTGAAACCGCGCGTCAAGATGGACGGCACGGGCGTCGATCTCACCAACGTCAAGATGAGCATGAACCCCTTCGACGAGATCGCCGTCGAAGAGGCGATCCGACTAAAGGAGAAGGGCGTCGCGACCGAGATCGTCGCCGTGTCCATCGGCCCGGCGAAGGCGCAGGAGACGCTTCGCACCGCGCTCGCAATGGGCGCCGACCGCGCCGTCCTGGTCCAGACCGACGAGGAAGTGGAGCCGCTCGGAGTCGCCAAGCTGCTCGCCAGGATCGCCGGCGAAGAGCAACCGCAGATGATCATCCTCGGCAAGCAGGCGATCGACGACGACAATAATGCCACGGGCCAGATGCTCGCGGCTCTGCTCGGCTGGCCGCAGGGCACCTTCGCATCGAAGCTCGACCCGTCGGGCGGCGAGGTCAGCGTGACCCGCGAAGTCGACGGCGGGCTCGAAACGGACAAGCTCAAGCTTCCGGCCGTCATCACCACCGACCTTCGCCTCAACGAGCCGCGCTACGCCTCGCTTCCGAACATCATGAAGGCCAAGTCGAAGCCGCTCGCGACCAAGACCCCGGACGAGCTCGGCGTGGACGTCAAGCGCCGTCTCGAAACGCTGAAGGTCGCGGAGCCGCCGAAGCGGCAGGCGGGCGACAAGGTCGGTTCGGTCGATGAGCTGATCGGCAAACTCAAGGCTCTGGGAGTGGCGAAATGAAGACGCTCGTCTACGTCGAGCACGAAGGCGGCCAGATCAAGGACGCTACGCTGGCAGCGGTCACCGCCGCGTCCAGGCTGGGCGAGGTCCATGCGCTCGTCGCAGGCAGCAATGTCGGTGCAGTCGCCGATGCTGCCACGAAGATCGCCGGGGTCGGCAAGGTGCATGTCGCCGATGCCGTCCACCTCGACCACGGCCTCGCCGAGAATGTCGCGCCGGTCGCAGCGAAGCTGATGGAAACGCACGACGCGTTCGTCGCTCCGGCCACGACCACCGGTAAGAACATCGCTCCGCGCGTCGCGGCTTTGCTCGACGTGATGCAAATCTCGGAGATCCTCTCGGTGGAGGACGAGAACACCTTCACCCGTCCGATCTACGCCGGCAACGCGATCGCGACCGTGCGCTCGAGCGACGCGAAGAAGGTGCTCACCGTTCGCGGTACGGCGTTCGAGAAGGCGGCTCGTGAAGGCGGCAGCGGCTCGGTCGAGCAGGTCGATACCGGAAGCGATTCCGGCGCCAGCAGCTTCGTCAATCTCGAAGCTTCGGAGAGCGAGCGTCCGGAGCTGACCAGCGCCAAGATCATCGTGTCGGGCGGCCGCGCGTTCGGCTCGTCGGACCAGTTCCACTCGCTGCTCGATCCGCTCGCCGACAAGCTCGGCGCAGCGGTCGGCGCCAGTCGCGCGGCGGTCGATGCGGGCTATGCTCCGAACGACTATCAGGTTGGCCAGACCGGCAAGATCGTCGCCCCGGAAGTCTATATCGCGATCGGCATCTCCGGAGCGATCCAGCACCTCGCGGGGATGAAGGATTCGAAGGTCATCGTCGCGATCAACAAGGACGAGGAAGCGCCGATCTTCCAGGTCGCGGACATCGGCCTCGTCGGCGACCTCTTCAAGATCGTGCCGGAACTGACCGAGAAGCTCTAGAACCCGCCGAGGAACTCCGCGACGTTCTGGCCCAGCGCCTCCACCGCATAACCGCCCTCCATGACGATCAGTCGTAGGGACACCGAGCGACGCGATGCGACGCGCCATCGGCGCATAGTCGCTCGGTCTTCAGCTTGAAGTGGCTGATCGGATCGGCCTCGTAGGTGTCCGCACCGAAGGAGACGACCAGCAGGTCCGGCCCATGCCGCTCGATCCAGTCGAGCGCCTGCGCAAGCGCGGGAGCATAGCCCGTCCAGTCGGTTCCGCGCGGCAGTGGCAGGTTAAGCGTGGCGCCTTTGCCCTCGCCGGCCCCGGCTTCGTCCGAATGCCCCCAGAAGAAGGGATAATCGGTCGCCGGGTCCGCATGGATCGAGGCAAAGGCGACGTCGGAGCGATCGTAGAAGATGTCCTGAGTGCCGTTGCCGTGGTGATAGTCCACGTCGAGGATCGCGACTCGTCGGCCGGCAGTGGCGGCATGCTCGGCCGCGATGGCCGCATTGCTGAGGTAGGAATAACCGCCGAGATAGTCCGCGCCGGCATGATGTCCGGGCGGGCGGCACAGGGCGAAGGCCGAGCGCTCGCCGCCGATCACGGAGTCCGCTGCCGCAACCGCGGTCTGCGCCGCCCAATAGGCCGCATCCCAGGTTCCCGCCGCGATGGGCGTGGAGGTGTCGAAACTGAACCGGCCGAGCAGTGCGTCGATGCGGCTCAGGTTCAGCGGCCGGCGTCCGACGATCGGGAATGTGTACGGAAAGGCGTCGCCTTCGCGCCCTGCCGCTCGCCACTCGTCATGAGCGGTGCGCAGGAAGTCGAGATAGTCGGCCGCGTGGACCCGCAGCAGTGGCTCCATGCCGCGATCGGTTGGAGCCTGCGTCGGCCCGATCGCCTGCAGGATCGCGTCGACTCGTCCCGGGTGCTCGGCCGGCGGATGCATCGCACCATTGAAGAACTCGCCGGAGGGCGCGTGCGTACGCTGCCGCTCGTCCCAGAAGCATTTCATCCGTTCGGCTCTAGCGGCGTCGCGAGCGCTCGTCATTGCGGATGAAGCCCCGAAGAGAACCATCCCTTGCGCCGCGCGTTTGCACCCCGGTCAACACCGCGCTCAACTCCGCCACGCATTTTCTCGAGCGCGACCCGCGCTTTGCGGCCGACCTGGCGTCCCTCGTATCAGGCTCCCCGACCGCGAAGCGCGGGTCGAACGACACTCAGACGAAGGCGGCGGCTTTCCTCAAGGTCTGATAGGCTTCGATGACCTCGCGGAGCCGTCCTTCGTGCGAACGGTCGCCGCCGTTGCGATCCGGGTGAAAACGGCGGACGAGCTTCGAATAGCTGTTCCGGACCGACTTCAAGTCGGCGTCTTCACCCAGACCGAGAATGGACAGTGCCCGCTGCTCCGCCCGAGTGAAGCGCGACGTTTCCGGCTGGCGAGGTCTGCGAAACCGGCCCGAAATGGCGTCGAGCGGATCCGCGAAGTCGCTCCAGGTCGGCGCGGGATCGGAGCCGGAATGAGCGAAAGCGCGCGTTGCGCGATCCCAGCCGGCCAAAGGGGTCTGAGCCTCGGAAATCTCTTCCGGGCTCATTCCGTTGAAGAAATTGTACTTCGTATTGTGCTCGCGGACATGCTCGAGGCACAGGAAACGCCAAACGCCGGGGCCGTCGAAATTGGCCGGCTGCAGCGGAGCCTTGAACTCTCCAGGTTCGCGGCAGCCGGGCACCGCGCAGCGGTCCCTCGCGCCCTCGACCCGGCCGTGCAGTTTGGGATTACTAGAAGCCACTCACTTCCTCGCCTGAACAGCCGGTCTATATAGGATCCATGGACGCCATCGCCACCGGACCGATCGCAACTGAAATGCTGCGGCGGCTCAACTCGGCGCTTTCGCCGACCAGCGTGAACCTTGTCGACGACAGCGAGAAGCATCGCGGGCACGGCGGCTACAATCCAGCCGG
Source organism: uncultured Alphaproteobacteria bacterium (assembly GCA_963829625.1). Lineage (GTDB taxonomy): Bacteria > Pseudomonadota > Alphaproteobacteria > Sphingomonadales > Sphingomonadaceae > Sphingomicrobium. The sequence goes on from CAWHJH010000013.1 coordinate 213,143, forward strand.
CGAAAGCCACTTCTCGCTGGAAATCGAAAGCGCCGAATTCGCGGGCAAGTCGCGCGTCGAGCGACAGCGGCTGGTATATAAGGCGCTCGGCGACCTCATGCATGAGCGGGTCCACGCTTTGTCGATCCGCGCGTCCGCACCGGGAGAATAAGGATGGCCACGATCGAAAGCCCAATCTTCCAGACGATCGCCCCAGTCACCCACGACCTTGGCGGATTCAAGGTCCACCGCACGCTTCCCAGCAAGCCGCGGACGATGGTCGGGCCGTTCATCTTTTTCGACCAGATGGGCCCCGCGCGACTTTCCCCGGGCGAGGGAATCGACGTCCGTCCGCATCCGCACATCAATCTTGCGACGGTGACCTATCTCTTCGCGGGCGCGATCGACCATCGCGACAGCCTCGGCACCGTCCAGCGCATCGAGCCCGGTGCCGTGAACCTGATGACTGCGGGCAGCGGGATCGCTCATTCGGAACGCTCGCCGGGTGAAGAACGCGCGGCTGGTGCGGAGCTTGACGGTATCCAGACCTGGCTCGCATTGCCGCAGGCGAAGGAGGAGGTCGCTCCGGGTTTCGAGCACGTGCCCGACCGCGATCTGCCGGTCGTCGAGGGTGATGGCGTTCGGCTTCAGCTGATCATGGGCGAGGGCTTCAGCGTCCGGTCGCCGGTGACCCAGCACTCGCCGACCATCTACGCCGCTATCACGCTTGCGCCGGGTGCGGCGCTGGTGATCGATCATGAGGCGGACGAGCGCGCTCTCTACCTGATGGAAGGCGATGCGAGCGTCGATGGAACGCCACTCGTGCCGCAGCACATGGCCTTGATCGCGCCGGGCTATTTACCCCTGCTCTCATCGCAGAGCGGTGCGCGGCTCATGTTGTGCGGAGGCGCCCCGATGGATGGCGAGCGGCACGTCTGGTGGAACTTCGTTTCTTCGAGCCGCGACCGCATCAACGAGGCCAAGCGCGCCTGGCGGGCCGGCGAGTTCGCGCTCCCGCCCGACGACCATGACGAGTTCATTCCGCTGCCGGAAGTGCCGCTGACGGTCAGCTATCCGTGACCGATTTCCGCCGCGTCGGCCTGTCGACCGGGGTCACGCTCAACGTCGCCTTCGCCGGGCCTGAAAACGCTCCGGCGGTCATGCTCCTGCACGGGTTTCCGGAATCGCACCGCACCTGGCGGGAGGTCGCACCACGGCTCGAAGACCGCTTCCGCCTGATCATGCCCGACCAGCGCGGCTTTGCCGGGTCCGACCGCCCTCTGGACGCGAATGAGTACAAGACGGAGACTTTGGTCGGGGACATCTTCGCGCTCGCAGACACGTTGGGCCTGGAGAGCTTTGCGCTCGTCGGTCACGACTGGGGCGGGGCAATCGCATGGCCGGCCGCGCTGCGCAACGATCCGCGGCTTACGAAGCTGGCCATCATCAATGCCCCGCACCCTCTGATCTTCCAGAAAAGTCTGATCGAGGATCAGGACCAGCGCGCGGCTTCGCAATATATCAACTGGTTCAGGACGCCCGGTGCGGAAAAGGCGATCGAGGCGATGGGCTTCGACGCTTTCTTCCAGAAGACATTCGCCGGCCATGTCGAGCTGGCGAAGATCCCGGAGGCGGAGAAGCAGCAATATATCGCCGAATGGTCGCAGCCTGGCGGGATGGAACCGATGCTCAATTGGTACCGCGCGACGAAGCTGGTCGTTCCGCCCTCCGGCATGACCGTGCCGCTTCCCGATTGGCTGCTGCGGAGCTTTCCCAAGGTCATGGTTCCGACCCTGGTTGTTTGGGGGATGAAGGACCCGGCGCTCCTGCCTTTGCAACTCGACGGACTGGACCAGCTCGTCGAGGATCTCACCGTCGTGAAGCTGCCCGACGCGGGCCATTTCGCTCCGTGGGAGGCCGGCGAGCAGGTGGCCGACGCGCTTCGGGACTTTCTCGCCTGACCTCACGCGGCTAAGCCCCTTTCGATGAATACCGCCGCTCAGATCCCGTTCGCGTTCCGCCGCCCGCCTTGCCGCGGTGCAGGCGCTTTACCAGCAGGAGATGGAGGGCACACCGCTTCCCCGGCTTCTGCGCGAATTTCACGAGCATCGGCTGGGAGCGACCATCGAGGATGCCCAGTATGTCGAGGCGGAGCAGAGCTTTTTCGACGACGTGGTTTCGGGGGTCGACGCTCGCCGTGCGGAAATCGATGAGGTCATCGCCTCAAAGCTTGCGGAAGGGTGGAGCCTCGATCGGCTCGACCGTCCGATGCGGGCGATCCTTCGCGCCGGGGCCTACGAGCTTCTCGCGCGCCCCGACGTTCCAGTGGCCTCGGTGATCTCCGAATATGTCGATGTCGCCCACGCCTTCTACGACAAGCGGGAAAGCGGCTTCGTGAACGGCCTGCTCGACTCCGTGGCCAAGCAGGCGCGTACAGCGCGCGCGGATTAGAGCGTGCGGGAATCCCAGGCGATCCAGCGCCTCAGGCGGATTGCGACGAGCCCCGCCGCGCTCGGGCTCGCCGACGACACGGCGCTTCTCGACGGCCTGGTCCTGACCCACGACAGTATCGCGGAGGGGATCCATTTTCTGCCCTCGGATCCTGCTGCAAGCGTCGGCTGGAAGCTCGTCACCGTGAATTTGTCCGACCTTGCCGCGAAGGGGGCCACGCCTGCCGCTGCCCTGCTGTCCCTCGCTCTGTCGGGCGATGATGTCTGGGACATGAGCTTCCTCGACGGCATCGAGGCAGCCTGCGAGAGCTACGGCCTTGCGCTGGTCGGCGGCGACACGATCGCGCTTCCCGCCGGGGCGCCTCGGGTCTTCGGGCTGACTGCGATCGGCCGCGCAGGCGAGGCGGTTCCGCTGCGCATGGGCGGGAAGGACGGCGATGCCTTGTGGCTCGTTGGCACGCTGGGAGATTCCGCGGCCGGCCTCGCCTTGCTCGAAGCGGATGCATCCGCGACTGGCGTGCTCGTCGACGTGTATCGTCGTCCAGTGCCGCTGCTGGCCGCGGGCCAGGCGCTCGCGCCACATGCGCATGCGATGATGGACGTCTCTGACGGGCTCTTGATCGACACGATGCGCCTCGCCGAGGCGAGCGGCCTTAGCGCCTCGATCGATCTCGATGCCGTGCCCTTGTCCCGCGCCTTCGTCGCAGAGCGGAGCGCGGACGCGGAGGCGCGATTGTTCGCCGCGACGGGCGGTGACGATTACGCGCTGCTCGCCGCGCTTGATCCGGAGGCCGATCCCTTAAGCCTTTCTTTACCTAGCGGGACGACCATTGTCCGCATCGGGACTTTGTCCGCTGAAGGGCCGCTTTTGTCTCTCGTCAGCGGCGGAAGCCCGGTCCCGTTGCCGGAGCGCCTAGGCCATGAACATCGCAGCAATTCCGCTTCGCCAGTGGCTGATCGCGACTAGCGGCCTGTTCTGCGGAATCGCCACCGCTTTGCTCGTCCGCTGAGCGTTAGCCGCAACGCGGTTGCCAGCCGCCAATTCGGTCCATAAACATCTCGCCCGTTCGCTGGCTGCGACCTGCAGCCGGTTCGGCATAGCCGCGAAAACGGGGAAGAATTTTCGATGAACCTCACTCTAATCGCCATTGCGTGCGGCCTCATCGCCGTACTGTACGGCATCTTTACGAGCCGGCAGGTGCTCAATGCGCCCGCCGGCAACCAGCGCATGCTTGAAGTCGCAGGCGCCATCCAGGAAGGCGCGTCCGCCTATCTTCGGCGCCAATACACCACCATCGGCATCGTCGGAGTGGTCGTCGCAATCCTCGTCGGCATCTTGCTTGGACCGGTCCAGGCGGCCGGCTTCGTTCTTGGCGCGCTTCTGTCCGGTGCCGCCGGCTTCATCGGCATGAACATTTCGGTTCGTGCCAACGTGCGCACGGCAGAGGCCGCGCGCAGCAGTCTACAGGGCGGCCTTACCGTCGCGTTCCGTTCGGGCGCGATCACGGGCATGCTCGTCGCCGGTCTCGCGCTGCTCGCCATCTCCGTCTTCTTCTACGTGCTCGTCGACGTTCAGGGCCTCGCACCGAACGACCGCGAGGTGATCGACGCGCTGGTCGCCCTGGCGTTCGGCGCTTCGCTGATCTCGATCTTCGCTCGTCTCGGCGGCGGCATCTTCACCAAGGCCGCGGACGTCGGCGCCGACCTGGTCGGCAAGGTCGAGGCCGGTATCCCCGAGGACGATCCCCGCAACCCCGCCGTGATCGCGGACAATGTCGGCGACAATGTCGGCGATTGCGCCGGAATGGCAGCCGATCTGTTCGAGACCTATGTCGTCACCGTCGGTGCGACGATGGTCCTGATCGCGCTTCTCATCACTGGCGTTCCGGGGCAGATTCGCGGCCTGATGAGCCTGCCGCTGCTGATCGGCGGCGTGTGCATCATCACCTCGATCATCGGCACTTATTTCGTCCGGATCGGCAAGTCCGGTTCGATCATGGGCGCGCTCTACAAGGGCTTCTGGATCACCGCGATCCTGTCCGTGCCTGCGATCTATGCGGTGACGCAACTGGTGCTCGGCGATCTGAACGCCAACATCGGCGCTGCGGCACAGCCTGCCGGTCTGGACATCGGGGCTGAGGCCTCGGTCGGCCAATTCACCGGTGCCTTCACCGGCTGGGACCTGTTCTTCTCGATGCTGGTCGGTCTTGGCGTGACCGGCCTCCTCGTCTGGATCACCGAATATTACACGGGAACCCCCTATCGCCCGGTCAAGAGCATCGCGAAGGCCTCGCAGACAGGCCACGGCACCAACGTCATCCAGGGCCTCGCCATCAGTCTTGAATCGACGGCGCTTCCGACGCTCGTCATCTGCGTCGGCATCATCGTCTCGTATCAGCTGGCGGGCCTGATCGGCATCGCGTTCGCGGCGACCGCCATGCTTGCGCTTGCCGGCATGGTCGTCGCCCTCGACGCTTATGGCCCGGTAACCGACAATGCCGGCGGGATCGCCGAAATGTCGGGGCTCGAGGACGACGTGCGCCACCGCACGGACGCGCTCGACGCGGTCGGAAACACGACCAAGGCGGTGACCAAGGGCTATGCGATCGGTTCGGCGGGCCTCGGTGCGCTGGTTCTGTTCGCGGCCTACACGACCGATCTTCGCCTCTATGCCGGTGATCTCGGCGTCGCGTACGCGAATATCGATTTCACCTTGGCCAACCCGTACGTGATCGTAGGCCTGCTGCTGGGCGCATTGCTTCCGTACTTGTTCGGCGCCCTCGGCATGACCGCGGTCGGCCGCGCAGGCGGAGCGGTGGTCGAGGAAGTCCGCGGCCAGTTCCGCGACAACCCCGGCATCATGGAGGGAACTTCGCGTCCGGACTACGCCCGGACCGTCGACCTGGTGACCCGGTCGGCGATCAAGGAGATGATCGCTCCGTCGCTCTTCCGGTGTTCGCGCCCATCGTCGTCTTCTTCGTCATCCGCCTCGTCGCGGGCCCCGAGCATGCGTTCGCCGCGCTCGGTGCGCTGCTCATCGGCGTGATCGTGTCCGGCCTGTTCGTCGCCATCTCGATGACCAGCGGCGGCGGCGCCTGGGACAATGCCAAGAAGTACATCGAGGACGGCAATTACGGCGGCAAGGGCTCGGAGGCTCACAAGGCGGCCGTGACGGGCGATACCGTCGGCGATCCCTACAAGGACACCGCCGGTCCGGCCGTGAACCCGATGATCAAGATCACCAACATCGTCGCTCTGCTTCTGCTGGCGGCGCTTGCGGCGGGCGCTCACTAAGCCTCGCCGGAATCGAAAGATCGGCCCCGCCCGGCACTGCCGCGGCGGGGCTTTTCTTTACGCGCTCGCGGGCGCATGCGCGGGCCATGGTTCACGCAATCCGGGTGCATGAGGCGGGCGGTCCCGACGTCCTGCAATGGGAAGATGACGGACGTCGGCGAGCCCGGACCGGGGCAGGTTCGGCTGCGCCAGACGGCCGTCGGCCTCAACTACATCGACGTCTACCACCGCACCGGCCTCTACCCTCAGCCGCTGCCCTTCACTCCGGGGACGGAGGCGGCTGGCGTGATCGAGGCGATCGGGGATGGTGTTACGGGACTGAGCGTCGGGGATCGCGTCGCTTATGCCGGTCCCATCGGCAGCTATGCCGAAGCCCGGCTGATCGACGCGGATCGCCTGGTCAAGCTGCCCGACTATGTCTCGGACGAACTTGCTGCCGCCATGATGCTCCAGGGTATGACCGCGCGGATGCTGTTGCGCGCCGTCTACGAGGTGAAGCCGGGCGAAACGATCCTCATTCACGCTGCTGCGGGCGGCGTCGGCCTGATCCTCTGCCAATGGGCGAATGCTCTCGGCGCAACGGTGATCGGGACGGTGTCCACAGACGAGAAAGCAGCGATGGCGAGCGCCCATGGCTGCCACCACCCGATCGTCTACACCCGGCAAGATTTCGTCGCCGAGGTGGATCGGATCACTAATGGGGCAAAGCTTCCTGTCGTTTACGACTCTGTCGGCAAGGACACGTTCCTGAAGTCGCTCGACTGCCTTCGCCCACGCGGGCTGATTGTCAGCTATGGCAATGCGTCCGGTCCGCCCGATCCGATCGCGCCGACCCTTCTTGCCCAGAAGGGCTCGTTGTTCCTGACCCGCCCGACGCTGTTCAGCTACATTGCCACGCGAGAGGAACTGGAGCAGTCCGCCGGGGACCTGTTCGACATGGTGCGCTCGGGCAAGGTCAAGATCGAAATCGGCCAGCGATTCGCGCTCAAGAATGCGGCGGAAGCGCACAGGCAGCTCGAAGCGCGGCTGACGACCGGGTCGACTGTCCTCACGGTCTGAACCGTCCGCCTTCCATTTTCAGCTTTGCGCTTGTAAGGCTCCGCGACTTTTTGCCGAAGAAAGAGAGAACGCTTGGCCAAGGAAGAACTACTCGAGATGCGCGGGCAGGTCGTCGAACTGCTGCCCAATGCGATGTTCCGCGTGCGGCTCGAGAACGGCCATGAGATCCTCGGACATACCGCCGGCAAGATGCGCAAGAACCGCATCCGCGTGCTGACCGGCGACGAAGTGCTCGTCGAGCTGACGCCCTACGACCTGACCAAGGGTCGGATCACCTACCGGTTCAAGTAAGGAGCGCCGCGCGTGCGGCTCGTCCTCGCTTCCGCAAGCCCGCGCAGGCTAGACCTGCTCGCGCGCATTGGCGTGGTGCCCGATGAGGTCGTGCCCGCCGACATCGACGAGAGCGTCCCGCAGGGCGAGCTTCCACGCGGCCATGCGCTTCGCCTTGCTCGCGAAAAGGCTGCGGCCGTCGCGGCCCTGCGTCCGGATGGTCTGGTGCTTGCGGCGGACACGGTTGTCGCGGTCGGACGACGCATCCTGCCGAAGGTTGAAGATGAGGCGACGCTTCGCGCGTGCATGAAGCTGCTGTCCGGCAGGCGCCACCGGGTGCTCACCGGCGTCGCTTTGGCGATCCCTGGCGGAGCAGTCCGGGAGCGGCTCGGCGAGACGATGATCGCAATGAAACGGCTGTCGGACGAAGAGATCGACTATTACGCCAGCCACGGCGAATGGCGTGGCAAGGCCGGCGGTTATGCCCTGCAGGGCTATGGCGAGGTCTATGTGCGTCAGATCGCGGGTAGCTATTCGAACGTCGTCGGCCTCCCGCTCGCGGAGACACGGCTGCTGCTGAAGTCCGCAGGATATCCGATTGCCTGATTGGCTGATCGAGCGCGGGATCGGCGAGACCCGCGCAGTACGGCTCGACGCAGGTGAGATCGTCGAGGCCCGGATCCAGCTCGAAGGCGCGGTGCCCGCCGGCACAATCCTTCATGCGCGGATGACGGATATCGGCACGGGTGGGCGCAATGCCGTCGCGAGGGATGGCAATGGCCATGAGTATTTGCTGCCGGTCGTACCTCGCGGGGTGACGCAGGGTGCCCAGATCAGCGTCGAAGTCATGCGTGAGGCGATCCCCGGCACGGAGCCGTGGAAACGCCCGCTTGCTCGGATCACCGACGAAACTCCCCGCCCCGCAACAGAACTCGGAGGAGAAGTTCTGCCTTTTCCGTCTCCCGACGACCGCCTGGAGCAGGCGGGGTGGTCCGACCTGCTGGAGGACGCCCGAAGCGGCATCGTGCGCTTCCCGGGAGGTGAGCTGCGCGTTTCCCTCACTCCCGCGATGACGCTGATAGACGTCGACGGTCACCTGCCTCCAGCTAAACTGACAATGGCAGGGGCCGAGGCTGCCGCACGGACGATCCTTCGTCACGGAATTGCCGGATCGATCGGCATCGACCTTCCGACCATATCGGGGAAGGCCGAGCGCCAGGCGATCGGCGCGGCTGTCGACGCGATCCTGCCGCAGCCTTTCGAACGGACGGCCGTCAACGGCTTCGGCTTTCTTCAGATCGTGCGCGCGCGCACGCGCGCGTCCCTGTTCGAGCTCGCAGCGGATCGTGCCGCGTTCGAGGCTCGCGCACTCCTGCGCCGTGCCGCTCTTGAACGACAAGGCGCAACCGCGCTGGCCGCTCATCCAGCAGTCATCCGGGTGCTCGAACAGCGTCCGACGTGGATTGAGCAGCTTTCGCGGCAGGTCGGCGGCGCGGTGACCTTGCGCAGCGACGCCTCGCTCCCCATCCATGGGGCCTATGCGCAAGGCGACTGATTCCAGGTCCTGTCCCATCTGCCGCAAGCCGTCGGCTGCGGAGCATGCTCCTTTCTGCTCCCGCGCCTGCAAGGATCGCGACCTGCTGCGCTGGCTCGGGGAAGGCTATCGGATTCCCGGTCCGGCTGCCGATCCGGCCGGGGTGGACAGCGAGGAAAGCGACAGGTAGGGAGCGCGGCGCTTGGACGGGCGGGCCGCCCTGTCACGAGAGCCCAGGTAGCTCAGTTGGTAGAGCACGTGACTGAAAATCACGGTGTCGGCGGTTCGATTCCGTCCCTGGGCACCACTTTTCCCAACCTTGTCATGCTCCTGGCGAGCGCTGAGTTCGCCCCGACCAACGTCTTGATCTCTGCGCTCGTAGCGTGGGTCCAACGCCGACCGTCGCCCGTGGCTTAACCATGGCAGGCTCGCTGGTTTCCGCATAACTGCCTGATTTCACGTGCCGGAGCCCGCCGATCGAGGCGCGAAGGTCTTAATTCGAGATGTTGTTTCGGCGCTACACTGATTGGGAAAAGCGGCTCCAAAGCCCCAGCCTGTCTTGTTCTGTTACGGTTCTCGGACAATGAGAACGCCACGTGCGCCTAGTAATGGGCCGAAGCGTGCGCCCGATTTCGGGCCGTATAAGGGGACCAAAATGAAGACGAGCTTCCGTCAAAATCTGCTCGCAACGACCTTGCTGGTCGGTGCGTCCGCGCTGGCGACGCCAGCCTGGGCACAGGAAAATCAGACGGCCGATCCCGCCGCATCGCAGCCCACTGGGCCTGTTGAAGCCGCGCCGACACCGTCGGTCTCCGCGGAGGGCGAGGACGTTGTCTGCGAGCCAGGACATCATCGTCACCGGCTCGCGCATTCCGCAGCCGAACCTCGAGTCCGCTGCTCCCGTCACGGTCGTTTCCGACCAGGACGTGAAGCTGTCCGGCGCGACGAGGATCGAAGACGTTCTCAACACGCTGCCGTCCGTCGGCGCCGCGCAGGCGTCGGGCGTCTCGAACGGCGCGACGGGTACGGCCGAAGTCGACCTTCGCTACATGGGTGCGAAGCGCTCGCTGGTTCTCGTCAACGGCCGCCGCCTCATGCCGGGCGATCCGAACAGCACGAACCAGTCTGCCGACCTTAACGTCATTCCGGCGTCGCTCATCCGGCGCGCGGAAGTCCTGACGGGCGGCGCATCGTCGGTGTACGGTGCGGACGCGGTCGCGGGCGTCGTCAACTTCATCATGGATACCAGCTTCGAAGGTATCCGCTTCGACGGCAACTACAGCACCTGGCAGCACAACCAGGACAATCCGAGCGTTTCGGGCGGCCTCAACGTGAGCGACATCATCGCGGCTCGCCAGGCGGTCGCGGGGCAGCCGAGTTCCCGCTGCCGACCGGCAGCACGACTGACGGCCGCCAGATCGACGGAACCGTCACGATCGGCGCCGGCTTCGACGACGGTCGCGGCCATGCAGTCGCTTACTTCGGCTATCGCAACGTGAAGCCAGTGCTTCAGCGCGATCGCGACTATAGCGCCTGCGTTCTGCAGAACACGGGCGGCGGCGTTCCCCGTTGCGGCGGCTCGGCTACGGCCAACCCCGGAACGGGCGTCATCTTCCAACAGGCGACGACGACGACGACGAACGGTGCGACTGTCACGGTCACGACGTCGACCGTCGCGGCGCTTGGTCCGGGAACGATCACGCCATTCGCCCAGAACCTGTTCAACTTCGCGCCGCTGAACTTCTTCCAGCGTCCTGACGAGCGGTACATCGCCGGTGCGTTTGCGGATTATGAGATCAATCCTGCGATCAAGCCATACCTCGAGTTCATGTTCATGGACGACCGGACGTTCGCGCAGATCGCTCCGTCGGGCGACTTCGGCAACACGCTGACCATCAACTGCGACAATCCCTTCATGTCGGCGCAGCAGGTCGGTGTTATCTGCGGAACGCTTGGCGCGGATCTCGGCTTTGGCGGCACGCCCAACACGGGCCGCCCGATCAACGTGATCAACGGTTTCCTCGGCAACTTCCCGCTCGCGATTGGCGCTCCGTTCAACCCGAACCAGGGTGCGGCCCCGATCAACTTCTTTGACGCGCGCGGAAACACGTACAACCAGGCCTTCTTCCAGTTGCTTCGCCGCAACACGGAAGGCGGTGCGCGTTCTGCCGACCTGAGGCACCAAAGCTGGCGCGGTGTGCTCGGCACCCGCGGCGATCTGTCGAACATCTTCTCGTACGACGCCTACTTCCAGTACGGCCGCACGAACTACACCCTGGTCTATGAGAACGAGTTCTCGATCTCACGTCTGAATCGTGCGCTGAACGTCGTGAACGTCGATGCAAACGGTTTGGTCGTGCCGGTCGGAACGCCCGGTTCATCGATCGTCTGCCGTTCGGTGCTCGATCAGAGCGACACGACCTGCGTGCCCTACGATCCGTTCGGCGCGGCCCCCTCGGCCGCTTCGATCAACTATCTGAATGTCTTCGGCGTCGTTCAGGGCATTACATCAGAGCAGATCGGAAACGTGAACTTCACGGGCTTGCTCGGCGAGGCCGGCTGGCGGACTCCGTGGGCTGAGGATGGCGTCGCCATTAACGCGGGCGTCGAGTATCGCCGTGAGTCGCTGGAGTTGAACCCGGACACCGCGTTCCAGGCGGGCGATCTTGCCGGCCAGGGCGCGCCTACTCTCCCGGTCGACGGCCACTTCCGAGTCTGGGAAGTCTTCGGCGAAGCGCAGATCCCGATCATCCAGAACCAGGGGATCGAGGAGCTCACGCTCGGTCTCGGTTACCGCAAGTCCTGGTATGATCTGAGCGGTGGTAGCGACGGTTACGACACGGATACGTACAAGCTCTCGCTGGAGTTCGCTCCGATCCGCGACATCCGCTTCCGTGGCGCGTATAACCGTGCTGCTCGCGCTCCGAACATCCAGGAGCTGTTCGCTCCCCAGTTCGTCGGCTTGGACGGAAGCAACGACCCGTGCGCAGGGGCGCCTGTAACGGCAACCGATTTCGGCTGTCTCGCACAGGGCCTGGTCGTCGGCCAGTCACCTGCGCCGAACCCGGCCGGCCAATACAACGGCCTGCTCGGCGGGAACCCGAACCTGACTCCGGAAAAGGGTACGACGAAGACTCTGGGCGTAGTGTTGCAGCCGCAATTCATTCCGAGGCTCGCGGTCACCGTCGACTGGTGGAACATCAAGCTCGACGACGCGATCCAGGGTCTGGGCGCGGATGCGATCTTGAACACCTGCGTCGCCCAGACGACGGCAACCTTCGTTTCGCCTGCCTGCGCCCTCATCAACCGCGACGCAGCCGGTTCGCTCTGGCTCACGTCGGGCGGCTTCGTGGTCGACACTCCGTTGAACACGGCGAAGATGACGAACGCCGGTATCGACTTGAACGTGGCCTACAGCCACCGGTTGTTCGACCTGGGCGGCCTGTCGCACAGCTTCATCGGCACTCACATGTTGAAGGCTGAAGTCGATAACGGCCTGTCCGAGAAGTACGACTGCGTCGGCTACTACGGTCCGGTCTGTTCATCTGGCGTGGTTGCGGCATCGGCTCCGATCCCGAAATGGCGGCACAAGATGCGGACGACCTGGACGTCGGAGTTTGGACTGGGCCTGTCGCTGCAGTGGCGTCATATCGGCAAGGTCAAGGCCGAGACGCTGCAGAACAACGAGACCGTTGGAGGTGCGTTCAATTTCGATCCGGGCCTGCATATCAAGGCTCAGAACTACCTCGACGTGGCGGCGACCTACACGCTGTGGGATCGGGTCAACCTCCGTGCAGGTGTCAACAACCTGACGGACAACGATCCGCCGTTGGTCACTGGTGGCAACGCGGGCCGCGCTGGTTCGAACCTCTGCCCGGCTGGCCCGTGTAACGGCAATACCTACCCGGGCACCTGGGATGCCCTGGGCCGCCTGCTGTGGGTTGGAGCGACGATCGACTTCCTCCCGCCGAAGCCGGCTCCGGCAGTTATACCGCCGCCGCCGCCGCCGCCTCCGCCGCCGCCTGCAACGCAGACGTGCCCGGATGGATCGGTGATCCTGGCGACCGAGACCTGCCCGGTCCCGCCGCCTCCGCCTCCGCCTCCGCCTCCGGCGCCCGAGCGCGGCTAGGCGTAGCATCTGGTGAAGAATTGGGCGGTGGGCCGAAAGGTCCGCCGCCCTCTTCTTATGGACAAACCTAGCCGCCGCAGGCTGTTAGACCTCGAAAATTGCGCTAGAAAGTCAGCCATGAGCGGAGTTTCAGAGATCGACGACGGAACGGTTGCGGCCATCAGACAGGCGATTGCCGCCGCCAGCGCCGGAAGGATTAGCGACGCGGTCAGTATCGGAGAACGGGCTCTCGCTTCAGGCGGGGATGATCCGTCGCGCTGAACGCGATGCTTGGGACGCTTCAGCTGCGCTCCCGCAACACGGACGCTGCCATCCGGCATTTGCGTGTGGCCAATCTGGCTCGTCCTGCGGATGCCGTCATTGCGACCAACCTGGCCAATGCTCTTGTACAACAGGGCGCGCATGCTTCCGCGCTGGAGGTCCTGTCCGAGGACCTCGCCCGAAGCGATAGTACGTTTCAGCTTCAACGCCTTCGCGGATTTCATCGCCCAGTCGGCGGAAGACTACCCAGCCGCGGTCGCTTCCTATGGGCACGTTGTCGAGGCGGAGCCGGATGACTGGGAGACCTGGAATAATCTCGGTAATGCCAATCGCCAGATGGGTAATTTCGATGCTGCGGTGGCTGCGCTGAAACGTGCCGCTGAGCTTAATCCGGAAGCGGCACCGGTTCGGTTCAACTACGCGACCGCGCTTGGAAGCGCGGGTTTTCTGCAGGATGCCGAGCATGAATTCCGTCGCTTGGCCGACGACTTCCCGCGCGATGCAAAACCGCTTTCGGAATTACACGCCTTCCTGAAAGAACAGGGCCGAGAAGAAGACGCGCTCGAAGCAATCGAACAAGCGGTTGAGCGCGACCCCACGAACGTCGAGCTGCTTCTTGCTCTTGCCAGCCACCTTTCGAGCATGCTGCGCAGCGATGCGGCCGAGCAGGCTTATCGTCAGGTGATCGAGCTGCAGCCGAATAATGGCCAGGCGAACCTCGGCCTCGCCCTCTGCTTCGAGCTGACGAACCAGACGACGGCCCTGGCAAACTTAGTCGGAGAGGCAGAACAGCGCGACGTTCCTGTCGCGAGCATGAATTTCATCCGCGCCTTCGACCATCGACGTGCCAAGCGGTTCGCCGAGGGCGTCGCCGCCCTGGCCAAGTCGTCCCGGAAGACATTGAGAACTCCCCGGCGCTGGCACCTCCTGGGCCAGCTTCAGGAAGGCCTGGGCAATTACGAGAAGTCGTTCGAAGCCTTTTCGCGCATGAACGAAATCCAGCGTGACGACCCGACACGGCCGGAGGATCGCGCGGGCAATTACAGAGAGACCATCAAGAGCCAGCGTGAAGGCCTGACAGAAGACTGGTTTGGCAGGTGGCGCCACGAATCGCAAACGGGACGAGCGCTCCACGCCGGTCTTTCTCGTCGGCTTTCCGCGTTCTGGGACGACCCTTCTCGACACGATGTTGATGGGCCACCCTAACATCGAGGTTCTGGAGGAGGAGCCCACGCTCCGCAGGGCCGCGAGCCTGATTGCGGATTTTGCGGCATTGCCGACGACTGCCTGACGAAAAAATCCGTGAAGCGCGTGACGCTTATTTCGAAACCGCCAAGTCGCTCACGCCGCTTAGGCCCGGTAACCTGCTCGTCGACAAGAATCCCCTGTCGATGAATCTGTTGCCGATACATCTGCCGGATCTTTCCCGATGCGAAGATCATCCTGGCGCTGCGCCATCCCTGCGATTCCGTGTTCAGCTGCCACGTCACGAACTTCAAGCTGAACGACGGCATGGCCAACTTCATAAGGCTGGAGACAGCGGCTGAGTTGTATGACCTCAGCTTCAGCCAATTTGAGCGCGCCGCGAGCGTTGCTCCAGATTCCCGTGAGCCAGATCCGCTATGAAGATGTGGTCGAGGATCAGGAACGCGAATTGCGGAAGCTGCTTGAATTCCTCGGGATCCAATGGAACGACGACGTGCTCGACATCAGGAAACCACGGCATGAACCGAGGCCGAATCAAGACCGCGAGCTATGCGCAGGTTGCGCAGCCGATCTACAGCCAATCCGCGGGCCGTTGGACCAATTTCCGAAAGCACCTTGAACCCGTTCTGCCCGTGCTCGAGCCATGGGTCCGGAAGTTCGGCTACTCGCTCTGACCCGATGGACGCCCCCACTCTAGAACAAGAAGCAGAGCGGGCGGTCGCAACGGGGGACCTTCAGCGTGCCGCGGCCTTGCTTACGGAAGTCGCGGAAAGCCGGCCTGGCGACCCCGAACTGTGGATGAAGGTCGCTGCACTGCAACGTGGTTCGGGCAACTCGCAAGCCGCGCTTGACGCGCTGCACCGAGCACTGGCGATATCGCCGCTCGATTTCACCATGCTGCTGATGAGGGCGAGCCTGTTGCAGAGGGCCGGCCATCCCGAAGCCGGGCAGGCGTGGGGCCACGCGCTGGCGCAGAAGCCGCAGGGCGATCTTCCGCCGCAGATCGCTGCGGTCGTCGCGGAGGGCGAGAAGCATCACGAAGCGTGGGTCGATGCCCGGGAGGAGCGGCTGAAGGCTGCAATGGCCGCGGCCGAGCGCGCGGCTGACGACGAGGAATTGCAGCGTATCCGGCGCTTCCGAAGCAATGCCGTGGGGCGGACAAAGGCGTTCCACAAGCACACCGACCCATTTCCATTTCCCGGGACTCGCGCAGCGTGAGTTTCATCCACGGCGCCTTTTCCCCTGGCTCGACGAACTGGAAAGGGCGACCGAGACGATCGCCGAGGAACTGCGAGCGGTCATGGCGGCGGAGCGGACCGAGCTCGTCCCGTACATCCAGTACGACGAGCATCTTCCGCTCGCGCAATGGAAGCCGCTCAACCGCAATCCGGACTGGACCGCCATCCATCTGTGGCGGAACGGCGAGAGGGTCGAGGCCAACGCCCGCCATTGTCCCCGGACCCTACGGCTGCTCGAAGGATTTCCGCAGCCTGCAATCCGGGGCTCCGGTCCCAACGCCATGTTTTCGCTGCTTGCGCCGGGAACGCGCATCCCGCCGCATGTCGGAGTGAGCAATTCCCGGCTCGTTTGTCACCTTCCCTTGATCGTGCCCGAAGGATGCTGGTTCCGGGTTGGAGCCGAGACCCGCTATTGGCAGCGCGGCGAAGCCTTTGTGTTCGACGACACGATCGAGCATGAGGCGCTCAACCCCAGCAGCGAGCTGCGCATCGTCTTTATCTTCGACATCTGGCACCCGGACCTGAGCGCGGCGGAGCGGGAAGCCGTCGCGGCGCTGATCGGGAGCGAGGGCGGAGTCGGCGCGCTTTGAGCGTCACGGCCTCCTTGGCGACGCGGCTGTCCAATTCCGTCGACGCCAATGCTCTTGCGGAGCTTGCAGGCAAGGCCCTGGAGGAAGGCGAGGAAGAGCGCGCACTTCCGCTTGTCGAGCGCGGCGCGGTCCGATCGCGAAGCGCACTTCTTTGGCAATGGAAGGCGCTGCTGGAGCGTTCGCTCGACGAGCATGAGCTTTCCCTCGCTTCGTTCGAGGAAGCTGCACGGCTCGCTCCGGCGGACGTCAGCATTGCGCACGGGCATGCACGCACCGCAATGGAAGCCGGCCTCGATGCGCGGCCTCTGTATGAACGCGCGCTCTCTCTTGCTCCGAACGACGGACAGATCCTGGTGGGAATGGCCGCGGCACGCGCTGCGATGGGCGAGGGCGACCGGGCGATATCGGACTTGCAGGCGACCGTCGCGAGAGCGCCTGCCTGGCTATACGGACACGAACAGCTCGCGCAGCTCATTGCTACTCAGGGCCGATCGAGCGAGGCGACTTCCTCGCTAGAAGCTGCTCTCGCACGCTTCCCGAACGCGCAACCGCTTTGGGACACGCTGTTGAATGTGCAGCTCCGCCGCGGCGCGTACGACACCCTTAAAGACATTATCGGGCGAGCGCGTTCGGCGAGGATCAATTCCCCCGAATTCGCAATCTACGAGGGCATTCACGCCGCGGAGTTCGATGCGGAGACCTATCCGCGCGCCTTGTTCGGAGAGGCCCCGGCGCACGTCGACAAGGCGCTTGGCCGCTGGCGGGTGCGACACTTGCTGCGGGTCGGCGAGATCGGGGCCGCGGTGACCTTGGTCGATCGCGAGTTGCAGCGGGATCAAAGCGCGGAACTCTGGGCCTATGCGGCGACCGCGTGGCGTCTGGCGGAAGACCCGCGTTCCGAGTGGCTGGAAGGCGACGAGCGGCTTGTGCAGCCGATCGACCTTGCGGACACGCTTCCGCCCCTGGACGTCCTCGCCGACACTCTGAGGTCGCTCCATGTCGCCAAGGGCGAGTATCTCGACCAGTCGGTGCGCGGCGGAACGCAAACGGACGGTCCGCTTCTAAGCCGGATCGATCCCGTCATTCGCCATCTCCGCAGAGCGATCGTCGGCGCAGTCGAGGGCTACGTCTCTCAGCTTCCTGTCCAGGACGACAAGCATCCGCTGCTGCGTCAACGCCGTGACAGGCGCGTGCGATTCTCGGGAAGCTGGTCGGTGCGCCTGCGTTCGGGAGGGCATCATTCAAACCATGTGCATCCCTTGGGCTGGATCAGTTCCGCCCTCTATGTCGCACTTCCCGACCGGGCACCGACTGAGGCGGAAGATTCAGGATGGTTTACGCTGGGAGAGCCCGACCGGAACCTTGGGATCGACCTTCCCCCGTGGCGGAAGCTCGAGCCGAAGCCGGCGCGCCTTGTGCTGTTCCCTTCCTGGATGTGGCATGGGACGGTGCCGTTTGCTGACGGAGAGCGCCTTACGGTGGCCTTCGATGTCGCTCAGCCAGCCTAGGTTCGTTTGTCGAAAAAGCTTTGCGAAACAGAGAGACAGGACCAATAGTCCGCGTTCTACCTGAGGAGGGTTCTGGATGTTCAAGGTGTTTTGCGCATCGTTTTTCACAGCTCTGCTGGCGGGAAGTCCCGTTCCGGCACTCGCACAGGCGCCTGCTGCCGCGCCGACCCAGGCTCAGGCCAATACCAACGCGAAGCCGGCGAATGATCCGAACGAAATGGTCTGCCAAAAGCAGGAGATCACCGGCAGCCGCCTCGGGGCCAAGCGCATCTGCATGACGCGGTCCGAATGGGCCGATCGTCGCCTGCAGGATCGGCAAGAGCTTGAGCGCGTGCAGGTCCAGCGCGGCGCAAAGGGCGAATAGACGCCGCTCTAGGGCCGGTCACGCCTTCCAATATTGCGGATAGGCGCGCTTCAGTTTCGCCAGTTTCGGTCGGTCGTTCACCAGGACGTAGGGATGAAGCGGGTTTCGGCGGACGAAATCCTGATGACTAGCCTCCGCGGGATAGAAGGGGCCGCTTTCGATCCGCGTCGCGATCGGCTTCTTCGCCGCGCGCAGTTGGGCGATAAAGCTCGCGGCCAGACGCCGTTGCTCGCCATTCTGCGGGAAGATCGCTGAGCGATAGCTCGGGCCGACATCCGGGCCCTGCCGGTTCACCTGCGTCGGGTCGTGCGCGACCGCAAAATAGATGCGCAGGAGCTGAGCATAGCTGACTTGGCGGGGGTCGAAGCTGATCCTGATGGCTTCCGCATGCGCGGTTCGCTCGCTGCTGACCGTGTCGTAGCGAGCGTCCTCCGCCGCTCCGCCCGCATATCCCGAGACCACGTTCTGAACGCCCTTCACGTGCTCGAACACGGCTTCCATGCCCCAGAAGCAGCCGCCCGCAAGCACAGCCGTCTCGCCCGCGGGTTGCGCCACGGTCGAGCTTGCCAGCGGTAAAATGGAAAGGGCGAGCAGGAATCTGACCGGCCTCATCGTGGGATTACTCCAGCTTGAAGGGTAGATATATACTAATCGCGGTCGGGCGCGCCCATCGGGAAAAACTTCCGATATGGGCGGCCTTCCTCGACCGCCCGTGCGACAGCTGGATGGGTGAGCAATCGTGCCCGGTAGGCGGCGAGGCGGGGTCGTTCTGACCCAATCTCTTCGAGCCAGTCTGCGTAGAACAGGGACGGAGCGGCGGCACAGTCGGCCAGGCTGAAGCGCTCGCCGATCGCCCAGGGACCTCCCCCGAGGTTGGCCTCCAGCCAGTCATAGGCCAGGCGCAGTTCCGCGCGGGCCTGCTCAACTCCGTAAGGATCGCGCGAGCCTTCCGGCCGCAGGATGTCCAACCCGGCCTTCTGCATATTGGTCATGACGTAGATGTCGAAGAAGCGGTCGAGGAAGCGGGTCCTTCGTCCGTCGTCACCGGACGGAATCCAGTCGACCTTCCCGCGATGGTAAGCATGAAGATGCTCGACGATCGGCGTCGTCTCAATCACCGACACCCCGTCGTCGACCAGGAGCGGGAACTTGCCGAACGGCCAACGCTCCTTCAGCTCGGCGAAATTTTCCGGATGATCCGGATCCAGCATGCGATACTCGAACGGCGTCTCGTCCGCCCAAAGCGCGATCAGCACTTTCTGGCAGTAGGACGAGAAAGGGTGCGCGAAGAGCTGGAGCGTCATCAGGCGTCCGCGGCCGCGGCGAAAACCGCATGCTGAGCGTCGAAGGCACGCTTATAGGCGGGCCGTGCCTCGGCGCGAGCGATGTAGGCATCGAGGTTTGGAAACTCCGCCAATAACCCGGAGCCTTCCAGCCTGCGCAGCACCAGCACCATCAGCAGATCACCGGCGCTGAATTCACCGTCGAGCCAGTCGGCTTGGCCAAGCCGCTTGGAAAGGTCCTTCAGCCGGCCCCGAATGCGGTCCTCGATTATCGGCATTCGCTCCCCGGTCCACTCCTTATCCCCCTCCAGATATCGGGCGACCTCGCGCTCGACGACCACCGGCTCCACCGTGCTCTTGGCGGCGAACATCCACGCAATCGCGCGTGCTCGCGCATTGGCGTCGTCCGGGAGCAAGCCGCCGTGGCGCTCGGCAATATGAAGCACGATTGCCCCGGACTCGAACAGGGCCAGGTCGTCCTCCTCGTAGGTCGGTATCTGTCCAAAAGGCTGGAGCGCCCGATGGGCCGGTTCTTTCATTTCGGCGAATGAAACCAGACGAACGTCGTAAGGCTGGCCCACTTCCTCGAGCGCCCAGCGAAGCGGCATGTCCCGCGCCAGTCCCCTCCCGCGATCGGGAGAAGCCTCGAAAGCCGTTATGGTCGGGACCACTGGAGGTGTCCTGGCGCGATTCCGTCACGCATTCACGGCTTGGCCACGGAGCGCCGCCTCGATCTTCGCGACGTCGATTTTCCGCATGGTCATCATCGCTTCGAACGCGCGCTTCGCGGCGGCTTCGTCGGAGCTCGTGGTCGCGTCGAGCAGGACGCGCGGAGTGATCTGCCAGGAGAAGCCCCACTTGTCCTTGCACCAGCCGCATTCGCTTTCCTGGCCGCCGTTCTGGACGATGGCATTCCAATAGCGGTCCGTCTCTTCCTGGTTCTCGGTGATCACCATGAAGCTGACCGCTTCGTTGGGCTTGAAGTTGGGGCCCCCATTGAGGCCGACGAACGACTGTCCGAGAACCGTGAACTCGACGGTCAGCTCCGCGCCTTTCGATCCGCCGGGGAAGTCCGATGGCGCTTCGTTCACCTTCCCGACGCTGCTTTCGGGAAAGGTCTGGGCGTAGAATTCCGCGGCCTTGCGCGCCTCGCCATGGTCGAACCACAAGCAGGTCGTGAGCTTATTGGACATTTCTCTCTCTCCTTATTTCTTGCGAGGGCCGACGAGGCCGAACAGCGCGCCCTGCGGGTCGACCGCGTTGACGGCAAATTCGCCGCCGGGGATTTCCTGAGGACCGTTGACGACCTGCCCGCCGCCGAAGCGCACCGCGTCGGTCGCCCGGTCGATGTCGTCAACGCCGATATAGAAATTCCACATGGACTGCGGCATGTCGGGCATGGTCGGCATGACCGCGCCAATCCCGACGCCGTTGTGCTGGACGAACTGGTATTTGCCCATTTCGCCCATATCCATGTCGCCTTCCTGCGACCAACCGAACCGGCGCTTGTAGAAGTCGATCGATTTGGCCGGGTCGGCGCTCCACAACTCGTTCCAGCGGACATGCTGCGGCTGGTCGACTGAAAAGACGTCGCTGACGGCGTCCGGCTTACCCTCGGGCGGGATCGGGTCCATTAGATAGAAGGGCGCGCCTTCCGGTCCGGTGACCATAGCCAGCCGGCCGACACCCGGCTGGTCCCATGGCGCCATCATCACCTGGCCACCGTCAGCTTTGATCTCCTCGACCTTCGCATCGACGTCGGCAGCATGCAGGTAGCCGAGCCACATCGGCCGGGCGCCTCCATCCTGCATTTCCTGTGTCAGCTCGAGGAGGCCGCCGGCCATGCCACCGTCCGCGCGATTGATCATCCGATAGTTGACGTCCGTCGCGACCCGGTCTGCGCCCACACTCCATCCCACGACGGGATCGTAGAAGCGCTTCGCGGCGGCCGCGTCGGTGGTCATCAGCTCATACCAGATGAAGCTGCCCTGCTGGCTTCGGGGCGCCCCCGCCTCTTGCGAGGGCGCGCTTTCGGTGCGGACGTCGCTCATGCTCGACTTCCTTTCTCTTTCAGCGAATTCGGGCGCCTTCAGGCGTTCTCGCGAGTCCTCGCGGGTTCGCTGTCCACGATCGGCTCGAAGCCGCCCCAGAACATGCGCTGGCCGTTGAATGGCATGTCGCCCTCTGGCTTCATGCTTTCATCGGCCATGATCTTCTTCCAGCCTTCGTCCCGCGTGGCCTTGTCGGGCCATTCCAGGAAGGAGAAGAAGAAGGTCTCGCCGTCTTCGGACTTCACGGCCCGGTAGAAGTCGGTGACCTCGCCCTTCGGCACGTCGTCAGCCTTGGCTTCGACGTCCCGCACGGCGCCGAACTCACGGAACTTTCCGGCCATGGTCGAGGCGAGCTTGCGGTAATCGTCAAGCTTGCCTTCGGGAACAGGCGTGACGAACCCGTCGATATATCCGCCGCGCTCGTCGCCTTCCTCGACCACGCCATCGAAGCCGCCCATGATCATGCGTTTGCCGTCGAAGGGCATAGTGGAGCCCATGTCCTTCATGCGCGGATCGCTCATCATCTTCGCATTGGCGGCGTCGCGGGTCGCCTTGTCCGGATATTCGAACCAGGAGAAAACGACGTCCTCATCGTCCTTGGCGTTCACTGCCTTGCGGAAGTCGGTGACTTTGCCGTCGGGAACATCGCTCGCCCATGCCTCGACATGGCGGGTGGCGCCGAACTCGTGAAACAGCGGCGCGGCTTCAGCGGCATGCTTGCGATACTCCTCGCGGTTCGCTTTCGGCACGGGGACGATAAATCCTTCGTAATAGGCCATTTTGTCTCTCCTCCGAGTGGGTGGGTTTTCGATCAAATGGTACTCTGGACTCAGGCCGGTTCGGCGACCGGCTTGTTTTCGGCGAAGACGGCGAGCTGGTCGGACAGCGCGCGCCGGAACGCGGGGCGCGTTTCGCCGCGCGCAACCAGCGCCGCGAGGTTTGGGAACTTGGCGACGATGTCCGTGTGACGAAGCTGCCTTAGCACGGCGACGATCATCAGATTGCCAATCGAAAAGCGCCCTTCGAACCAGTCCTGATCGCCAAGGGCGTCCGACAGCAACTTCAACCGTGCTTCGACCTTCTCGACGACCTGCGGCCGGCGTTCCTTCGTCCAGTCCTGGTCGCGATTGAAAATGTCTATGTTGATCAGCTCGAACAGCATCGGTTCGACGCTGTTGAGCGCTGCAATGAGCCAGGCGATCGCCCGCATGCGCGCATTGAGGTCGCCGGGGAGCAGGCGCTCGTCTTGAAGGCCGAGGTGGATCAGGATAGCGCCGCTTTCGAACAAATGGACTTGGTCGTCCTTGTAGGCGGGGACCTGACCGAAGGGCTGTTCGTGAAAATAGTCCGCCGGACGGGGGTTCAGAGCGTCGAGCAGGCGGATCCTGTAAGGCCGCTCGATTTCCTCAAGCGCCCAGCGGATGCGCAGGTCACGGACGAGGCCGGCGGCGAAGTCCGGAACCCAGCGGAAGGCCGTTACCTCCGTGGAGGCTGTCGAGTCGACCGGCATGGTGCGCTCCTTAGCTCAGATCAGCTGGCGGCAGTGGCGGATTCGACAAGGTGTGCGCCCTGTTCGGCCATCTGCTGGTCCATCCACATCGGTTCCCAATGGTGGCCGTCGGGATCCTCGAAGCTGCGGCCGTACATCATGCCGCCCATTTCCTGCTTGGGGCCGGGATCAGCGGTGCCGCCGTGGCTTGCCGCGGCGTCGACCAGCTTGTCGACTTCCGCCGGGCTGTCGCAGGAAATCGCGAGCAGGACCTGGCTGCTGTTGTGAGCGTCAGCGATCGGCTTGCTGGTGAAGCTGGAATAGAAAGGCTTGGTCAGCAGCATCACGTGGATGGTGTCGGAAAGCACCATCATCGCCGCCGCTTCATTGCTGAACTTCGGTTCGTTGCGGGCGCCCAGCGCCTCGTAGAAGCGCTTCGACGTCTCAAGGTCCTCGACCGGCAGGTTCACGAAGATCAGACGCGACATTTTTCTCTCCCTTGCGACTCGATTCGCTTGTCTTTTGAACCATGAAGTAATAAATTACAACTGACTCGTTAGGAAAAGTAACTAAGTTGGTGAAATCAGAGGCAAAGAGACGTTATGACGACGCTTGCGGCACAGCTCACGGGCTGGAGCTGATCGGCGAGCGGTGGGCGCTCCTGGTCCTTCGCGAGCTGCTTCTGGGGCCGCGCCGCTTCTCCGACCTGAGGGCGGACCTTCCTGGGATCAGCGCCAATGTGCTCACGCAGCGGCTCACGGAACTGGAAGAGCGTGGCCTGGTTCGCCGAAGGAAGTTGCCGCCTCCAGCGGCGACGCAGGTCTATGAAGCGACGGAGTGGGGTCTCGAGGCGGAACCGATCATCCAGGTCCTGGGCCGATGGGCGGCGCGCTCGCCTCTGCACGATCCGACCATGCCGATCAGCGCGACCTCGATCATGCTCAGTCTCAAGACCATGGCCGACGAAAAGAGAGCAAAGGGCTTCGAGGCCAGGATCGGTTTCCGCCTCGGCGAAGAGCGCTTTGTCGGCCGGATGCGGAAGGGCCGCTTCAAGGTCGCCCGCGGCGAGCCAACGGACACGGATTTCACCTTCACTGGCGGCCCGCAACAGCTCGCCGCCGTCATTTACGGCGGTGCGCCTCTCAATTCGATGGGATTCGAGGGAAATGAGGGGCTGGCGAGGAGGTTCGTCACCCTCTTCCCTCTGCCTCCCAAGGCCGACGCCGGAGCTTAATCCCTCTTATTGAGGCCCTCGTGCCCTTGTCGTAAGGCGTTCGCCAATGACCGAACTTTCGAACGTGAAGCCCGAGCATCGCGGCGAGACTGTCCTCGCGGCGCCGGACAGACTAGTGAAGATCCGCGAGCTCTTCGGGATCGACAGCGACATGGAAGTGCCCGCCTTTTCGGAGGCGGATGAGCGCGTTCCCGATCTCGACCCCGCTTATGTCTTCGATCCGGACACGACGCTCGCGATCTGCGCCGGCTTCGGCAAGAACCGCCGTGTGATGGTCCAGGGCTATCACGGCACCGGCAAGTCCACGCATATCGAACAGGTCGCAGCGCGGCTTAACTGGCCGCTGATCCGCATCAACCTCGATGCGCATATCAGCCGCATCGACCTCATCGGCCGCGACGCGATTGTCCTTCGGGATGGACAGCAGGTGACGGAATTCCGCGAAGGCCTTCTTCCCTGGGCGCTCCAGCATCCGGTTGCGGTTGTATTCGACGAATATGATGCGGGCAGGCCGGACGTGATGTTCGTCATACAACGGGTTCTGGAGACCGAGGGCAAGCTGACCCTGCTCGACCAGAACCGGGTGATTCGCCCCAACCCCTTCTTCCGGCTGTTCGCGACGACGAACACCATTGGGCTGGGCGATACGACCGGCCTCTATCACGGCACGCAGGCGATCAATCAGGGCCAGATGGACCGCTGGAATATCGTCACGACGCTCAACTATTTGCCGGCCGCGGTCGAGGCACAGATCGTGCTCGCCAAGTCGGGCGAGTACGACAATCCCGATGGCAAGACGGCCGTCGAGAAAATGATCAAGGTCGCGGATCTGTCGCGGCAGGGCTTCATCAACGGCGACATTTCGACCGTCATGAGCCCGCGCACGGTGATCAGCTGGGCACAGAATGCGCTCATTTTCGGTGACGTGGGTTTCGCCTTCCGAGTCACCTTTCTCAACAAGTGTGATGAGGCGGAGCGGCCCCTGATCGCCGAATATTATCAGCGCGTGTTCGGGACGGACCTGCCCGAGAGCGTGGCTTCCAAGGCCAGCTAGGCGGTCAAGAAGGTAGGCGCCCCAGCCGAAGCCGGGGCGCTCGTTCGATCATGCGAAGTAATAGTCGGAGTGGAAGAGGTTCGCTCCTGCCGCCTGGGCGCTCTGCGTCGTCGCTGCGTTGGCAAAGAGGAAGTCGTTCGCATCCACACCCCTCGTGTTGAGGAGGACGATCGCGAAGTCGGGTGCGCCCCCGTTGGTGTTGCCATAGACCACCGTGACCGGACCGCTGACCCCGCTCGCTCCCGGCTGACCGTCGATGTCGAAGCCGAGCGCGTTCTCGGCGCCTGTAACGCTCTCGTAGATCTTGTACGTCAGATCGCCAGCATCCTTGTTCGCATTGGTGCCGTCGAATGTGAACGATCCGAGACCGCGAAGATCGATCAGATCGTCCCCGAGTGCGTCGAAGTCGGTGATGATGTCGACCGGCATCGTGCCCGTCTTGAGGCGGGACCGTCGTGCTCCCGATTTCGGCGACGAAGACGTCGTTGCCGGCACCGAGACTGATGACGTCGAGGCCGTCGCCGCCGGACACGCGGTCATCGCCGGCGCCGGCAATCAGGCGATCGTTACCGCCGCGTCCCATCAGCGTGTCATTGCCGGCATTGCCGGTCAGAACGTTGTTGGAGGCGTTGCCGATCAGCACGTCGTTGCCGCTGCCGCCCGAAGCATTCTCGATCACCACGCCATTGGCGATGGTATAGCCGCCGCGGACCAGCGTGGAGTTCGGGCCGAGTGGCTGCGGATTGTACAGGAACGAAAGGACGCCACCGCCGGTCGGGGTGTAGTCGAGCGTCGCCGCGGTCAGGTCGATCTGGGCATTGAAAGTGCCGCCGTACGCGATGGTGTCGGTGCCGCCGGTATCCCAGATGGTCTGGTAAAAGGCGTCGTCGGTAATGTCGGTGAGATTGTAGACATTGTCGCCGGTATTATGGGCATGGACGCCATAGCGTGCTTGCAGGACAGCGATGTCGAACGCTCCCAGCGTCGCCGACCAGCCATTGTCTATCCCCGCGACCGTGAATGCCGATGCGCCATCGGGATGGAGCTGCCAAGCGTCGTTGTAGGACATTACCGTGTAGACGCCCTGGTTGAGATTGTAGACGCCAAGGCTCCCGGTTGCGCCGTTCACGCCGAGCATGATCTCCGACCCGCCACCAGTGTCGTGCGGGTGCGCGACACCATGCGCGTGGCCGAACTCGTGCAGGATGACGGCGTAGGAATAGCCGCCGCGCTCCAGGCTTTGCGGATACTGGCCGAAGCCGCCGCTAGCGAGGTTGAACGTGCCGATGCCCTGCTGGGTGGTATAGATGGGATCCTGCGGATAGAAGCGCGCGCCGTAGGTGGCCGTCGAGACCGTGATCATCCGGAACTCGGCCTGGTTCACGTCGGTCGTCTGAACGTATTGGATGCCGGTGATCGGCGTATATTCTGCGAGCGCGTTCATCACCGCCGCGACCTGATGGGGCTGCCAGCCCTGGTTGACGACGGCCTCACCGAAGTTCTCGCCCGGTGCGCCAAAATAGACGTAGGCTGTCGGAACGCCATTAACGAGGACGGTATCGATATCGTCGGCGCTGTCCCAGTTGAGGGATTCGAGCGGATCGCGCGTCGACGGGTCGACGGCGTTCACGTCCAGCGTGTAGCCGCCCGTCGTGCCCGCGAGGCCGGCCGCGCGAAGGTAGATGGTCGTGTTCTGGGTTGCGAAATAGCTGACCGAGCTTTCGAAATTGAGGTTCGAGCCGAACGACTGCCCCGCAGCGTTGTAAAGGGTCAGGGTCGCCGCCGTGGTGCCCGGGGTCGAGAATTCGGGATTGCTCGCGGCGCCGCCGGCGAAGGTGAAGGTGTAAACCTGTCCGGCTGTGACGTTCACCGCGAAATAGTCATTGTCCCCGCTCGTATCGATGTTCCCGTAGTAGGTCCCGAGGCCCAGCGCCGCGGCGGTCGGGAGCGACGCCAGAACGTTGGTGCTGCCCGGAACGTCCGCTTCCCGCGTCCACATGTTGATGGTGTAATCGCCGGCGTCCACCGACGGGGCTTGACCGTCGACGGTGTAGAACGACGTCGCGTAGAGATAATAAGTGCCGCGTTGCGGTGGGCGTGTAGGTAATCAAAGACCCCCGGCCAAGGCCGCCGTCGTCGTCCTGGGCGAGGACCGTCGTAAGGGCCCCGTCAAAAATCGCGAGGAAAGGATCGACGACGCCGCCCGGAGCGCCGCGATAGTCGAAGCTGTACGTCTGGCCTGCGGTAAGGTTGACCGCGATCAGGTCGCCGTCTTCCGTTCCGTCGAGATTGCCGGGAATGGGTGTCGGGGTCGCGGAAATCTCGCCCAGGCTACGGGAGACAGCCTGCCAGTCGATGCCGCTCGCATCGAGCCTCGGGTCATGCTGAACGATGAGGCCATCCTCACCGACACGGACGAAATCCTCAAAGTTTCTCACATACATAAGCGGGGTCCCCTCGACACCTCATGCCGTGCGAATCACGGCGGGCACGGAAATTGACCATGGTTAACAAAAGCTTGCAAATGTTTTTGTAGGACTGCATCGATTATTACTTGCCAGGCGTCGACATCAGGAGAACGCAGCTTGTTTCGGCCAAATGCAATTGCAGTCGTAGGTGCCGTGGCCGCGGTCGCTGCATGCGGCGCGCCGCAGACTGAACAGGTTAGCGACAACTCGCTCAATCAGGGGACAGCCATGAAATCCGGCAGCGCCGATCAACCCGCGGACGCGCCGATCAACCGGCGCTTCAAGTCTCTCGACGACTATCTCGCCTGGCTTCGCCAGACCCAGGAGCCCGTGGATGGATCCTGGTATGAGGAGATCCGGCCCGGAATCTACCAGCTCCGCACCGGCAACTTGCGGATCCTTGGTCCGGGAGGCGACGAAACCCCGCCCGGCCAGACATTCACCCGCGCCGAACTGGAAAAAAAGCTGGGTTTTTAGCGCTGACGCGCTTGAGCATCGTGCGACCTCTCGATTGCGGCAGCAACTGGGCCTAACGCCTTCGTGATGGCCGATCGCAATTCTCTCGACGATTTTCGCCGTGCCTTGTCGGCGGCGTCGAGGGCCATTGCCCGCGACCGCGAAGTCGAGGTGGCATTTGCTTCCGAGCCGACGCCCGCGACGGGCAAGACCGCTCGCGTACCGTCGCCAGGCCCTTCATTCCAGCCAAAGCTCGTCGCGGAAGCGCGGGGCGCGGCCGATGCCGTCGCGCTTCGGTTGCGGCATCACGACGAGAGGCTGCACCTTTCAGCGGTGCCGCTCGACCCCGATGCCCGCGCCGTGTTCGACGCTCTGGAAATCGCCCGGGTCGAGGCACTCGGTGCGCGGACGATGGATGGCGTACGGGGCAATCTTGCGGAGCTGACCGAAGCGCGGATCCGCGGCGATGCCATCCTGCGCGCCCGAAGCTCCGATGAAGTGCCTCTTGCCACCGCGATCGGGCTGCTCGCCCGCGAGCGATTGACGGGGGACGCTCCGCCGCTGGCGGCCCGCTTGGGACTCGACCTGGTCGCGCCGTGGATCGAGGAGAAGGCAGGCGTCGAGCTGGATGCGCTGGCGCTGACCATCGACGACCAGGCGGCCTATGCAAAGATAGCCCGCCAGCTGCTCGAGGACCTCGATCTCGCTGCCGCCCCGGAGATCAGTGACGAGCCACCTGAGAACGCCGGGGACGATGAGCAGGGCGAAGACGGTGGCGCCGACGACGGCGAAGACGAGACCGAAGGCGGCGCTTCCGCGGACAAAACGGAGATGCGCGCAGAACAGGTCGAGGAAGAGGGCGAGGGCGATACGGCTCCGCAGGAGATGGAGCTCGGCGAGGACGAACTCGCGGACGGCGACGACACGGCGGAGGACGCCCATGCCACTCCTGCGCGCCGCAATTGGGACCTTTCGCCGGAGACCGACTATAAACCTTTCACGATGCGCTTCGACGAGATGGTCGAGGCTAACGATCTCTGCGACGACGATGAGCTGACTCGGCTTCGCGCTTATCTCGACCAGCAGATGGGCGGGCTACATAATGTTGTCACGCGGCTCGCCAACCGGCTTCAGCGACGCCTGATGGCGCAGCAAGCGCGCAGCTGGGACTTCGACCAGGAGGAAGGGCTGCTCGACGCCGCTCGGCTCGCCCGGGTCGTCGTCAATCCGATGCACTCGCTGAGCTACAAGATCGAGCGCGACACGGAATTCCGGGACACGGTTGTGGGTCTGCTCATCGACAATAGCGGATCGATGCGCGGACGCCCGATCGCGATTGCGGCCATCTGTGCGGATATCCTCGCGCGCACTCTCGAACGCGTCGGGGTTGCCAGTGAGGTGCTCGGCTTCACGACGCGGGCGTGGAAAGGCGGGCAGAGCCGCGAGCAGTGGCTCGCTGACGGTCGTCCGCCCAATCCGGGCCGGCTCAACGACCTGAGGCACATCGTCTACAAGCGTGCCGACGAGCCTTACCGCCACGCCCGCCGCCATCTCGGACTGATGATGCGCGAGGGCTTGCTGAAGGAAAATATCGATGGAGAGGCGTTGCTCTGGGCGCACAATCGCCTGATCGCCCGCGCCGAGGAGCGGCGAATCCTGATGGTCATTTCGGATGGCGCGCCGGTCGACGATTCAACCGCGTCGGCAAATGGCGGCGCCTATCTGGAGCGGCACCTGCGGCAAGTCATCGAGTGGATAGAGCGGCGCTCGACCGTCGAGCTGGTCGCCATCGGAATCGGGCACGACGTGACCCGCTACTACAGCAGGGCCGTCACGATCATGGATGCGGAGCAGCTGGGCGGCGCGATGATCGAGCAGCTCGCCAGCTTGTTCGAGACGGCCTGACCCAAAAAGAATTGGGCCCGGCGCAGTCTCTGCACCGGGCCCCCCTCGATACGCGACGCGAGGGATACTCGACCGTTGCCGGTCATTCGGGTGACTCGGAAAAGGGGAAAACCTCGTCACTTGAGGGGCTTATGAGTGAGTCGGGCTTCACCGAAGCTGAACGGAATTCGCAACGAATGTTCAGGAACCAGGGTCACTGCCGAAGAAATTGATATTGCGACGTGTTCGCAACAAGCTATGTCTCAGTCATGAACCCATCCGCAGTTCGCCTCCGCAGTGTCTGGTTCCAGGTCCACAAATGGATTGGGATCACGCTCGCTATCCTGGTCATCCCGATTGCCCTGAGTGGAGCGGCTTTGGTCTGGCACGACTGGCTCGACGAGCAGATCAATCCGCAGCGCTTTCCGCAGGTCACCGCTCCGCTGCTCGAACCTGGCTCCTATGCCGCGGCAGCCGCAAGGGTCGCGAAGCCAGGCGAGGCGGTCAGAGCCATCAGCCTTCCCGAAGAGAAGGGCGCGGTCCAGGTAACCTTGACCAAGCCCTTGCCGGACGGCCGACGGCAGTCATTTGCGAGGGTCTGGATCGACCCGAGGACTGCCGAGCCAATCGAGCGGGCGGGCTCCCGCGAAGGAGTGCTGAGCGTCATCCATGTCCTTCACGGCAGCCTGATGGTTCCCGGAGTGGGACGAAAGATCGTCGGTCTTATCGGAGTGGCAATGCTGCTCTCGTCGTTGACCGGCCTGTGGCTGTGGTGGCCGCTCAAGGGCAGCGTCCGCCGCGGATTGCATTGGAAGCGCAGGCCCGACCTCAATTCCAATCTGCACTTCCAGGCAGGATTCTGGATTTCACTCCCGCTTGCCGTGCTCTCGCTGACCGGCGTGTGGATATCTTTTCCCGAAGTCTTCAGCGGTACTCGGTCTGGTCCGTCCGGCACCGCGCCCCGAGTCTTGGAGCAAACCCATCTCTCGCCAGATCAAACGGTGGCGGCGGCTCAGTCGCTGGCGTCGGGGCGAGTGGAATCGATCGCTTGGCCGATGGAAGGGAACCCCGCGTGGACCGTGACGATCAGGCGCGAGGGTAAGCCTCAGGAGGTGAAAGTCGCGGACTTCGACGCGAAAGCCTCGCTCGTTCCGGCCAAGCCCGAGACCTTTGCGCGGACGATGCGCCGAATCCACGACGGCACGGGCATGCCGGTTGTGTGGCAGATCATCATTTTCGTAGGGGGAATCCTGCCGGCGCTTCTCGCCGCGACTGGAATCCTGATGTGGCTGCGCATGCGCAGGCGCCGCGAACGGCACCGGACCAGCATGGCTGCCCTTTCTGAAGCCGACGCTCTGGCAAACTAGCGGCCGCTCGAGGCGGCCGCTGGAAAGTCAGGCCGCGGCCTGCGCCTTCTTGGCGATCTCGCGCTTCAGCTTGCGGACCTTCGGCGACAGCTTGTCGTCGCTGGTCTTCAGCAGCCAGTTGTCGAGGCCGCCGACATGCTCGACCGAGCGAAGGCCGTGCGTCGAGACGCGCAGCTTCACGCTCTGACCCAGCGCGTCGGAGAGCAAGGTCACGTTCTGCAGGTTCGGCAGAAAGGTCCGCTTGGTCTTGTTATTGGCGTGGGAAACATTGTGTCCCACCTGCCGGCCCTTGCCGGTCAGCTCGCAAACGCGCGACATGATGTTCGATCCTGATTCGTGAAAGGGGGCCACTCAAGGAGGGCCCGGAAAGCCGCAGCCCGATAGCCACTAGGGGGTTGAACGTCAACACTTGCGGCGCAACCCGGACAACAGCAATTGCGTTATATCGGATAGCTTACTTGCGACGGAGCCCCGGATGCGCGCCATTCTTCTAGTGTTGATACTGGCCGTGGTGGCCCTCATCGTTCTTTTCGCAACGGGACTTCTGGACATCAACCAGACACGTCCGGCCGAAGCCCCCGCCGTTTCGGTGACCGGCAATGGCGTGACGGCGACAGGTGGGCAGACGCCGGCCTTCGACGTGGAGACCGGTACGGTCAGCGTCGGTGCCAACCAGACGAACGTGACGGTTCCCGTGCCGACCGTGCGTGTCAATGAAGCAGACGGCAATCAGGCGCAGCCGACGACCAACACCGCGCAATAGCCGTCCCGAATCGACAGGCAGCGAGGCCTGCGGTAGCCGCGGCAGGTGAGCTTCCCGCTTCCTCCGCCGATGCGCCGAGCACTCGATCTCGCGCGCGAGGCCGCCAGGGACGGTGAAGTGCCGGTGGGCGCTGTCGTAACCAGGGGGACAGGAATCATCGCCGAGGCGCGCAATGCCATGCGCGGCAGCCTCGATCCGACGGCCCATGCCGAGATCGTAGCCATTCGCGAGGCAGCGGCCCGGCTGGGGCGGCCGCGGCTGGATGGATGCACGATCTGGGTGACGCTGGAGCCGTGCGCGATGTGCGCCGGGGCGATGTCACTGGCGCGGCTCGATGCCGTCCGGTTCGGGGCCGAGGATCCGAAGGGCGGCGGCCTAGTTCACGGCGCCCGCGTGTTCAGCCAGTCAACCTGCCACCATCGGCCGGATGTCCTGGGTGGCATCGGCGACGCGGAATCGGCCGAATTGCTGCGGAAATTCTTCGAGGAACGGCGCTGACCCTCGGCCACGGATTCGATCGGTGCTTGTGAACCAAGGCGCTCATCGGCAATTATCAACAGAACGCAATGAGCGACCCCTCCCCGATCCCCTGGCTTGATGTCATCATCATCCTCGCCCTGGTGGCGCTGAACGGCGTGCTGTCGATGAGCGAACTCGCAATCGTGTCCTCGAGGGAGGCGCGGCTGAAGGCGATGGCCAAAGGCGGCAGCAGCGGCGCGCAATGTGCCCTTCAGCTCTCTTCCAACCCGGGCCGGTTCCTCTCCACGGTGCAGATCGGAATCACGCTCGTCGGCATCTTGGCCGGCGCCTACTCCGGCGCAGCCCTCGGTGGGCCGGTCGGCGAGCGCATTGCACTGCTGGGCTTCGAGCCGGAGACCGCCGAGACGATCGGGTTCGCCATCGTCATCGTCCTGACGACTTTCGCCTCGGTGGTGATCGGCGAGATCGTTCCGAAGCAATTCGCGCTTCGCTCGCCAGAGCCGATCGCGGTCCTCGTCGCACGGCCGATGCGCTGGCTTTCGACTGCGACCGGGCCGATCGTCTGGCTGCTGGACCAGACCAGCAAGCTGATCTTCAGGCTGCTCGGCCTCAACCGCGAGTCTGAAAACACGGTCACGGCGGAGGAGCTTCACTTGGTGGTTGCCGAAGCGCAGACCGCCGGCGTTCTCGAGGAGAGCGAGCGAGCCATCATCTCCGGAATTGTCCGCCTTGCCGATCGCCCAGTGCGCGAAGTGATGACTCCGCGCCCTGAAGTCGACTGGATCGACGTGAATTCCTCCCTGGAAGAACTGCGCGCGGCGTTAGACGAGACTCCGCACAGCCGGATCCCGCTCGCTGAGGGATCGGCCGACAATATCGTCGGCGTGCTCCAGACTCGCGATCTGGTCGAAGCGCTTCTCGACGGGCGCGAGATCGACCTGCGTGACCTAGCGCGTTCGGCCCCAATCATTCCGGATCTCATGGACGCGATGGATGCGCTCGCGGTTCTGCGTTCGGCGGATGTCCCGCTCGCGCTGGTGCATGACGAATACGGCCATTTTGACGGCATCGTGACCCCGGGAAGCCTGCTGGCGGCATTGGCCGGAGCGTTCGCTCACGACGTCGAGGAGGACGAGCCTCCCTTGGTGGAGCGCGAGGACGGGAGCTGGCTCGTTTCAGGAGCCGCGAGCGCGGACCTGCTCGAAGACCGGCTGGGGGTGAACATGCCCCAGGACCGGGATTATTCGACAGTGGCGGGCTTCGCCCTCTCGGTTCTCAAGCGGCTACCGCAGACAGGCGAGACCTTCAGCTACGACGGCTGGAAGTTCGAGGTCGTCGACATGGACGGGCGGAAGATCGACAAGCTGCTCGCTTCACGGCCCAAGCGGCGTTCGCGCGAGCAGGAGCCCGCGACGGTCGAGCAGGGCTAGAGCTTCCCGAACCGCTCTTCGAATCCCTCGTGGTCGCCGCGGCCCAGATAGTCCGCTTGCTCCACCACGCGGTCGCTCTGGATGCGCCCCCGGAATGGGCCGAGGTGCGTGTCCAGTCGCTCGACCTCGACGGGCGTGAGCCTCGCCAATTGCTCGAAGCGGTAGATGCCATGCGCATGGAGCGCCTCAGCGAATTTCGGGCCCACTCCCTTGAGCTGCGTCAGCTCGTCGCGCTGCTCGCCGCCCGCAAGCGCTTCGTGGACGGGTGCCCGGATGATCTCACCGACGACATCGCTGGTCGCTGCGGCGGCCTCGCCATCGAGCCCTCTCCCTTCGGCTTCGGGTTTCGGGTCGATCATGTGTGGACGCAATCGGGTGGGTTCGCTCAACTGCACGCGTTGACGCGGCCTCAGCAGTAGAAAGGCAATGATCGCGATTACGACCATCGCGATGATGATCAGCCAGAGATTGTCGCCAAGGTGCATCACCAACTCCATTGCGCCCGCGAGCGTCGCCGAAGCTCGAGCAGATAGGCCAGCACGAGCCCTAATCCAAAGCTGATGAGCGCCGCCAGTTCCGCCTCCACGAGCAGCGGGAGCGTGAAAGTACTCGGCTCATTCGCCCAGCGGACGTTGCCGACGCCCGGGACGTAGTTGAGGATACGAACGAGCTCGGCACGCTGGAATTCGTCAGCCGGTCCGGAGAGGATAAGCGTTCGCTTCAAGGGGTCTCGAGCCAGCACCGCCCGCACGGAGGGCATTTCCCAGTCTACGAGAACCTCCCGGGTCTGGCGTTCAACCCCCGATGCGAACCTGTCCCCGGTGCCGACGGGCCCATGCCAGGTCCAGGCGAACAGGATGGTCGCCGCAATACCGACCGAAAGCGAGAAGCGACCGCGCTTCTTGCGTCGGAAGCCGAATGCGCCCGCCATCACGCCGGCCACCGCCGCCGCTACGATCACCGGCCAGTACAGATCCCAGAGCAGGCTCATTGGTCGGCGAGCACCCCTGCGCGCTCAAGTTCGCGCCAACCGATGTCCTTGCGATGGAAACCGTCAGCGAAATCGATCTGGTCGACGGCGCGATATGCCCGGGCGCGAGCGTTGGCGAAGGTGTCCGCGACCGCGGTGACGGCCAGCACGCGTCCGCCCTTCGCGACAAGGCCCTCGCCCGAACGCGCGGTGCCGGCATGGAATACGGTGACGCCGGGGATCTGCTCGGCTGCCTCGATCTCCCGGATGAGGCCGCCGCCTTTCGGCGTTCCGGGATAACCCTCGGCCGCCACGATGACGGTGACGGCATGGTGCGGCGACAGCTCGGCCCGGACCTGATCCAGCCGGCCCGTGGCGACCGCGTGAAGCAGCTCGGCGAAGTCGCCTTCAATGCGGGGCATGATCGCTTCGCATTCGGGATCGCCGAAGCGGACGTTATATTCGATGAGCTTCGGGCCCTCGCTCGTGAGCATCAGGCCCGCGTAGAGCACCCCCGAGAAAGGCGTTCCCGTGTCCGCGAGAGCCTCGACCGTCGGCCGGACGATCTCGTCCATCGCCTGCTGCTCGAGCTCGGGAGTCAGCACGGGTGCCGGGCTGTACGCGCCCATTCCGCCCGTGTTTGGCCCGGTGTCGCCTTCCCCGACGCGCTTATGGTCCTGTGCCGATGCGAGCGCGACTGCGGTTTCACCGTCGACCAGCGCGAACAGGCTGGCCTCCTCGCCTTCGAGGAATTCCTCGATGACCATCGGTCCGTCGCCGGCAGCGTCGATCGCCGCTTCAGCTTCCTCGCGAGACAAAGCGACCGTGACGCCCTTGCCCGCGGCGAGGCCGTCCGCCTTGATCACGACGGGGATGGAGAATTGCTTCAGAGCGTCCCGCGCTGCAGCGCTCGTTTCGACCCGGACGTAGCCGGCGGTGGGAATTCCATTAGCCGCGCAAAGGTCCTTGGTGAAACCCTTGGACCCCTCGAGCTGCGCGGCGGCGGCATTGGGCCCGAAAACCGCGAAGCCCGCACCTCGAAGAGCGTCCGCGACCCCGGCGACCAGCGGTGCTTCGGGCCCCACGACCACAAGATCGACGCCGCGCTCTCTCGCGAGGGCGGTCACGCCGTCAGGATCGCAGGGGTCGAGAGAGACGCACTCGGCCCAGCGCGCTATTCCGGGATTACCCGGCGCGGCGATCAAGTCGTCGACGCTCGGCGATTGCCTCAACCGCCACGCGAGCGCATCTTCGCGTCCACCCGAACCCAAAAGCAGGACGTTCATGGATCTCCCCGAAGACAGCGGCGGTGGCCTGTTAGCCCAGGCACAGGCGGGCGACAACGCGCCTGCGCTGTCCGTGACCGAACTGTCGATGTCGCTCAAGCGTACGATCGAGACGTCGTACGGCCGTGTCCGCGTGCGTGGCGAGATTTCGGGGTTCAAGCGCCACGCCTCAGGCCACTGCTACTTCTCCCTGAAAGACGAAGGCGCCTGCATGGATGCAGTGGTCTGGCGCAGTTCCGCGCAGGCGTTCGCCTTTCGGCCCGAGGATGGAGCCGAGGTCATCGCGACCGGGAAACTGACCACCTATCCGGGCCGGTCCAAGTACCAGATCGTCATCGAGCGGATGGAGTTGGCGGGCGAGGGAGCGTTGATGGCGCTGCTCGACAAGCGTCGCCGAGCGCTCGCCGCCGAGGGCCTGTTCGGCGCGGATCGCAAGCGCAAGCTGCCCTTCATGCCGCGGATAATCGGCGTCGTGACGTCACCGACCGGCGCCGTCATCCGCGACATCCTTCATCGGCTCGAAGACCGCTGCCCGACACATGTCATCGTCTGGCCGGTGCCAGTGCAGGGCGAGGGCGCCTCCAGCAAGATCGCGCAGGCCATTCGCGGGTTCGGTGAGATTCAACCCGGCGGTCCGGTGCCGCGGCCCGATCTGCTGATCGTCGCGCGCGGTGGCGGCTCGATCGAGGATCTCTGGGCCTTCAACGAAGAGGAGGTGGTTCGCGCGGCGGCAGAGTCGCCCATTCCGTTGATCTCGGCAGTCGGACACGAGACCGACACGACGCTGATCGACTTCGCCTCCGACATGCGTGCGCCGACGCCAACGGCCGCGGCGGAGCTTGCCGTGCCGGTCAAGGCCGAGCTGATGGCGCTGGTGGACGAGCTTGGCCGCCGCTCTGCGTCATGCCTGACGGCTCATGCTCGCCGCGCTCGCGAGCGGCTCGACCTGACGATGCATCGCTGGCCGCAGCCCGAGGGGCTGTTCGCTCCGACGGCCCAGCGCGTGGACGACCTTGTTGCGCGGATGCCGCGCGCCCTTGCGGCACGAGCCGCGCACGCCCGGGCAGACCTCAGCGCGGTCGCGCCCAGGCTCCGCGGTGAGCTGCTCACGGACCGGATCGCCCGGGCGCACGATCGGCTGGGGTCGCTTTGGCGGCTGGCCGAGCTGGGGCATCCGGATCGACCGCTGAAGAGGGGCTTCGCCCGAGTCACCGACAGAGCTGGCAAGACTCTCACCCATGCGGCCGAGGCGAATGCCGCGCGCGACCTTACCCTTCACTTCGGCGACGGCACGGTCGACGCGACGGTCGGACCCGGCTCAAGCACGCCGCAGCGGGTTGAGCGGCCGAAGCGGGCACCCTATGTCGCTCCGCAACGGGGGCTGTTCGATGAGCCTGAGGACTAGATTCATGCTGATGAGTGGAGCCGGCCGCGCAGCGCGCCTTCACTACCT
This sequence comes from uncultured Alphaproteobacteria bacterium, assembly GCA_963829625.1. GTDB lineage: Bacteria > Pseudomonadota > Alphaproteobacteria > Sphingomonadales > Sphingomonadaceae > Sphingomicrobium. The sequence continues at coordinate 250,693 of CAWHJH010000013.1, forward strand.
TCCGGGGACCTTTCGGGTGCTGTCGAACGGCGATCATGTGATCTGCGCCATGACCGGCGCGCGAATCCCGCTGCACGAGCTTCGCTACTGGAGCGTCGACCGGCAGGAAGCCTATGTCGACGCGGAGGCGAGCCTGCAGGCCGAGAAGAAGGCCGCGCAGGCCTGAGGCCGCCGTTGGTCGAAACGGTCTTGCCGTAAACGGCAACTCAGGTTCACAAACGATATTGGCCACTCCGCATGTTGCGGTGGCCCGATCGCTTCTCATGGAGGCGGCTTATGTTCGTGTACCTCGTTGCGCTTGCAATGGCTGCGACCACGTCCGCCGAGTCCGTGACGGCACCCGCCGCGAACACGGCAAATCCCAATGAGAAGATTTGCGAAAGCATCGTCCAGCTCGGAAGCCGTCTGGCCAAGAAAAAAGTCTGCGCGACTCGGGCGGAGTGGGAGGAAAGACGGCGACTCGATCGAGAAGCTGTCGAACAGGCGCAGAAGCTGATTGGCGGACCGTGCCAGACCACGCCATCCGCCCGTAATGGAGGTCCAACGGCATGTTGAGGCACGTCATTCTCGGAACGGTCCTGTCGTTCTCGCTTTCGGCCGGCGCGCTTGCTGAAGAAGCTCCAGCTTCGGGAAAGCAGGTGGCGCCGAACCACAACGTTGGCGATCCGAACGAGCGGATTTGCGAAAACATTACGCCCATAGGCAGCCGCCTCGCGACGAAGAGATTCTGCGGCACGCGCGCGGAGTGGGCGGATCGCAAGCGTCAGGACCGGGAGGCCTTGGAAGCTGCCCAGAAGGGCCCGTGCATGCTCACCAGGACAGGAGGTACCGGGCGTCCAGCCTGCTAAAAGGAGGCGCACATGTTTATTGGCGGTATTATACTTGTTGCCTTTGGGATGGCCGGCGTGGATTCCGGGAAACAGGTCGCGCCCAACCATAACGTCGGCGATCCGAACGAGCGGATCTGCGAGACCATCATCCCGATCGGAAGCCGGATCTAGGCGACCAAGAAGTTTTGCGGCACTCGGGCGGAATGGGCCGACAGCAAGCGACAGGACCGCGAGGCGCTGGAGCGCGCCCAGCTTAGCCCTTGCATGATGACCCACATGGTCGCAGGGCGCGAATGGAAACGGTCATCCATCCTGTTAGGGGAGGAAGAATGCTCGTTCCGCGCATTTGCCAATTTTCGCTCTTACGATCACAGCGCGCGGCTCCAGCGGCCGCGCCGGAAAAGAAGGTCGCCCCCAATCACAATGTTGGCGATCCGAACGAGCGGATCTGCGAGACGATCACGCCGGTCGGGAGCCGGCTGGCAACCAAGCGCTTCTGCGGAACGCGGGCCGAGTGGGCCGACCGCAAGCTCCAGGACAAGCAGGAGCTGGAAAAGGCGCAGCTGAACCCGTGCGTGAGGCGAGCGGGCTGCTAGGTCGCCGATCTGCCGCTTGACCGGCACGCCCGGCGAGTCTCAATTCGCGGGCATGTCCGGAAGCATCCAGCAGCAACTCGCTGAGGCGCATCGCGCCAGGCAGTCCGGGCAGATGGACGTAGCTCGGCGGCATCTGGAAGCCGTCCTTGCAATCGACGGCCAGCAGCCGGCAGCAAGGAACGCGCTCGGCCTCGACGCACTGGAGCGCGGTGACGCGGGCGCAGCAGCCGAGCATTTCGAGGTCGCCTGCCGCGGTGACCCGAAGGCGCCTCCGCTCTGGCTGAACCTCGCCCGGGCGCACCGGGACCTTGGCGATAGCGAAGCGGAGCGACGTGCGCTCGAAAAAGTCCTCACAATCGATCAGAGGGACCTGCTGGCTTTGACCCGCTTGGCAGAGCTTCACGAACGCCTCGGCGAGGAAACGCTGGCGGCGACGCGCTGGGGAGCCGTCATCGCGCTTTCGGCGGGAATTGAGGATCGCTCGCCGGAGTTCGTTCGCCTGATCGATCACGCCAAGCATTACGTTGAAAGGCAGCGGCAAGCACTTGCCGACGCTCTAGAAGCGAAGCTCGCCGACGATCTGACCTCCTCGACGGTGAGGGACCGGCGACGGATGCAGGCGGCCGCGGACCATTGGCTGGGACGCCGCCCCATCTATTCCAATCATTGCGAAGGGCTGCACTACCCCTTTCTGCCCGCCGACGAATTCTTCGACCGCGAGCATTTCCCCTGGCTGGACCGGCTGGAGGCGGCGACGGGCGACATCCTCGCCGAGTTGGAAGCGCTGCTTGCAGACCCTGACTCCGGGCTGACACCGTATATTTCGATGGCTCCGGGTACTCCGCCGAGCAAATGGTCGGCACTCGACAAGTCGCTGGACTGGGGCGCCTTTCACCTGTGGAAGGAAGGCGATCGCATCGATGAGAATTGCGCCCGTGCTCCGAGAACGGCCGCGCTCGTCGAATCGCTTCCCTTGTGCCGCATCGAGGGCCGAGCTCCCGCGGTCTTCTTCTCGATCCTGAAAGCGGGCAGCCATATTCCCCCGCACACGGGCGTCACCAACGTCCGAAGCATTGCCCATCTGCCATTGATTGTGCCCGGAGAATGCGGATTCCGCGTTGGAGGCGAGACCCGCCTGTGGCGAAAGGGCGAGGCGTTCGTGTTTGACGACACGATCGAGCATGAGGCCTGGAACCGCAGCGATCAGGATCGCGCGGTCCTCATCATCGACACGTGGAATCCGCACCTCAGCGCGCACGAGCGCGAGATGATCTGCCGTTTCTACCAAGCGGCGGACGAGCAGCGCGGAATGGTGCTCTAGCTACTCCGCCGCTTCGCGGACGGCTTCGTCCGCCGGGATGATAATCAGGCCACCTTCGCCCTCGTCGACGCGAACCGACTGGCCGTCCTTGATCTCCCCTGCGAGGATCTTGTCCGCGAGCGGATCCTGCAGATACTTCTGGATTGCTCGCTTGAGCGGCCGGGCTCCGTAGACGGGATCGTAGCCGACCCGGCCGAGCCAGGCGCGCGCGGCGTCCGTGAGCTCGATGCGAATCTTGCGGTCCTCCAGCAGCTTCTGAAGCCGCGCGACCTGGATGTTCACGATCGGTCCCATGTGCCCCGCGCTCAGGCGGTGGAACAGGATGATCTCGTCCAGGCGGTTGAGGAATTCCGGCCGGAAGTGGGCGCGGACGACCTCCATGACCTGCGGCTCGACCTTCTCGGCCGGTTCATCCTCGCCCAGCGAGGCGAGATATTGCGAACCGAGGTTCGAGGTCAGGATGATGATGGTGTTCGAAAAATCGACCGTGCGGCCTTGGCCGTCCGTGAGGCGTCCGTCGTCCAGCACTTGAAGGAGGACGTTGAACACGTCGCCGTGGGCCTTCTCGACCTCGTCGAACAGGACAACCTGGTAGGGCCGCCGGCGGACGGCCTCGGTGAGTACGCCGCCTTCTTCATAGCCAACATAGCCCGGAGGAGCGCCGATCAGCCGCGCCACAGCATGCTTCTCCATGAATTCCGACATGTCGATGCGGACCATCGCGTGCGCGTCATCGAACAGGAATTCAGCGAGCGCCTTGGTCAGCTCCGTCTTACCGACGCCGGTCGGCCCAAGAAACAGGAAGGAACCGAGTGGGCGGTTCGGGTCCTGCAGGCCGGCGCGTGAGCGGCGAACCGCGGCGGATACGGCCTTTACGGCTTCTTCCTGACCGATGACCCGGGCGCCGATCAGCTTTTCCATCTGGAGCAGCTTCTCGCGTTCGCCCTCCATCATCCGCTCGACAGGAACTCCGGTCCAGCGGCTGACGACCGAGGCGATGTCTTCCGCCGTGACTTCCTCGCGGAGCATTGCGCCCTTCACGGCCGCCTGAGCTTCGCCAAGCTGCTTCTCCAGTTCGGGGATTCGCCCGTATTGAAGCTCGCCCGCTTTGGCGAGGTCGCCGTTGCGCTGCGCCTGCTCGAGCTCGATTCGGGCCTGATCGAGCTGCTCCTTGATCTTCGCCTCTGCGCTGATCTTGTCCTTTTCCGCCTGCCAGCGCTGGGTCAGCTCGGACGACTGTTGCTCGAGGTTCGCGAGCTCCTCTTCCAGCTTGCCCAGCCGGTCCTTCGAAGCCGCGTCCTGCTCTTTCTTCAGTGCCTCGCGCTCGATCTTGAGTTGAATGATACGCCGGTCGAGATTCTCGATCTCCTCGGGCTTGGACTCGACCTCCATGCGGATTCGGCTCGCTGCTTCGTCCATCAAGTCGATGGCCTTGTCGGGCAGGAAGCGATCGGTGATGTAGCGGTTGCTGAGCGTCGCGGCGGCGACGAGCGCGCCATCGGTGATGCGCACGCCATGGTGAAGCTCGTACTTCTCCTTCAGACCGCGAAGGATCGAGATGGTGTCCGGAACGCTCGGCTCACCGACGAACACCGGCTGGAAGCGCCGCTCCAGCGCCGCATCCTTCTCGATATATTTGCGATATTCGTCGAGAGTGGTCGCGCCAATGCAGTGCAGTTCGCCGCGCGCGAGCGACGGCTTCAACAGATTGCCGGCGTCCATCGCTCCTTCGGCTTTGCCGGCGCCGACCAGCGTGTGCATCTCGTCGATGAACAGGATGATCTCGCCCGCGGCCTGCTTCACCTCGTCGAGCACGCCCTTGAGGCGCTCCTCGAACTCGCCGCGATATTTCGCCCCGGCGACCATCGCGCCGAGGTCGAGCGACAGCAGGCGCTTGTCCTTGATGCCGTCGGGCACGTCGCCGTTGGTGATGCGCAGCGCGAGGCCCTCGGCGATGGCGGTCTTGCCCACGCCCGGCTCGCCGATCAGTACGGGATTGTTCTTGGTCCGGCGCGCGAGGACCTGAATCGTGCGGCGGATTTCTTCGTCTCGGCCGATCACCGGATCAAGCTTGCCTTCACGAGCAGCCTCGGTGAGGTCGCGCGCATATTTCTTCAGCGCGTCGTAGCGGTCCTCGGCCGCTTGCGTGTCCGCCGTCCGGCCGCCGCGCAGTTTGTCGATCGCGGCGTTGAGATTCTGCGAGGTGAGACCGGCCTTCTGAAGCGCATTGCCGACATCCGTACCCTTGGCGAGCGCCATCGCGAGCAGGATACGCTCCACGGTAACGTAGCTGTCGCCAGATTTCTGGGCGACCTGCTCGGCCTGATCGAGGATTCGGATCGTGTCGCCGTCGAGCGCCGGCGCCTGGGTCGCACCGCTGCCGGTGACGGCCGGAATCTTCGAGACCAAAGCGTCGACTTCGCGTTTCGCGGCCTTGGGGTCACCGCCGGCAGCCTGGATCAGGCCGGCCGCCATGCCCTGCTCATCGTCGAGCAAAGCCTTCAGCAGATGCGCGGGCGCGATTCGCTGATGATGCTCGCGGACCGCAATTGTCTGGGCCGCTTGCAGGAACCCGCGCGCACGATCGGTCAGTTTCTCAAGGTCCATGAATCACCCTCTTGCCTGTGGGCGATATTGGTGTGGCCCTTAGACCACACAAGGGCGTGTGTCAGTCTTGCTGAGGTTGGGTATCGGGCGCTGATGGTGACGACGGTGGCGCAAAGACCACCTTCGGGCCGGGGTCGGCCGGCGCTACACCAACGAGAGGAGCAGTTGCGCTGGGAACAACCGAAACGGTCGGCGACTGCATTGCCTGGCCGACACTAGCAATATCCGCCGGGCGGACGATCGGCGGGCAGCTGGCGACGTTCGGGTCCGCGCCCCAGCGACGATACTTGGTGGTGTCCACGTGGAAGCGCATGAACGCATAGAAACCCAGCCCCACCGAATAGTCCGTGCCGCGGCGGGCATGGACCGCGCAGAGCTTCCGCATCAGCTCCTCGCGGGTGGTCTGGCGAAGCGGGACGAGGTCGACTGCCGAATAATGCTTGTGCGCGCTCTCGGGGGCACCGCCAGCGCAGACGTTCAATGAAGGATTGCGGTACGCGGAAACGGCTTCGACCGGTCCAACGGTCGGGATGACGTAGTCGTTGATGTAGCGAAGGGTCTGGACGATGTGCGGCCACTCGCTGTTCGGGGGCACCTCGAACGGCGCTCCGCCGCAGCGCTGCCACGAGGTCGCCGTCCGGAGCAGCTGCCAGGTGGGAACGATCGCCGAGACCCCCCATTGCGCAAGGTAATCGTTGAAGCCTTTGACCCGCGCCGAATGGCGCTGGCTTGCGCCGTACCAGGACCGGTAGCCGAGCTCATCCTGGCCGATCGAAATGTAGTCGGCTGCGGGGTTCCAGACGGCGGCCACCGGTGCGGACCCCGACCCCGGCGGGTACACGACAAGTGGACCCTGCCCGAGGGCAGGGGTCGCGACGAACAGCAACAGGGCCGAAATCCAACGCATTGCAGGCATGATACTCGCCGAGGCCGGCTTGCAAAGCGCTGAATGGGGCACCACTGTCGCAGGAATGGAGCGACCCGTCGAAGTCGAGCTGCCGCACAAGCTGGGCCGCGACGAGGCCCGGCGACGCATCGCCAACAATGTCCACAAGCTGCGCGACCACATTCCCGGCGGAGCTGCACAGGTGGATTCCAGCTGGGTCGGCGATCAGCTCAACCTGGACATCACGGCCATGGGCCAGAAGGTCGCTGCCCTTATCGACGTCGAAGACACCAAGGTGCGCTGCAGGGTGATGCTGCCCGGGATTCTGGCCCTGTTCGCGGGACCGCTCGAGGCAGCGCTCAACCGCAAGGGACGCGACCTGCTGCTCGAAGACAAGAGCAAGAAGGACTGATGCGGCATTTCGCGATCGTTGGGTCGGGACCCGCCGGCTTCTACACGGCCGAGGCCCTGGAGAAGGCCTACGGGGATCAGGCGCGGATCGACATCCTCGATCGCTATCCAGTCCCCTACGGCCTTATCCGTTTCGGCGTCGCGCCGGACCATCAGTCGCTGAAGGCCGTCTCGAAGCGCTACGACAAGGTCGCGGACAGTGCCGGCGTGGACTTCATCGGCAATGTCACCATCGGGCGAGATGTTTCCGTAGCAGAGCTGCTGGATCTCTATGATGCGGTGATCCTTGCGATCGGCGCTCCGCACGACCGCAAGCTCGGCATTCCGGGCGAAGAGTTGCCGGGAGTCGTCGGCTCGGCGGAGTTCGTGGGCTGGTACAATGGCCATCCGGACTTCACTGACCTCGACCCCCCGCTCGGCGGCACTCACGCCGCGGTTATCGGCAACGGCAATGTCGCGCTCGACTGCGCCCGCATCCTGTCGAAGACCGGTCATGAGTTCGAAGGTTCGGATATCGTGGGGCACGCGCTCGATGCGCTCGACTCATCGGCAATCCGCACGGTCACCGTCCTTGGCCGGCGTGGGCCGCACCAGATCGCCATGACACCGAAGGAGCTGGGAGAGCTCGGTCATCTCGAGGAAGCCTCGCCCGTCGTGGACGCCGCCGATTTCCCGCCGGTCGAGGCCGACGACGCCTTGGAGCCCGGTCATCGCAAGTCGATCAATATCCTGCGCCAGTTCGCGGCGACGCCGGTGGACGGCAGCAAGCCGAAGCGCATGGTCTTCGACTTCTTCGCCAGGCCGGTCGCGATCGAGGGCGACGGCAAGGCACAGAAAATCCTCGTCGAGCGTACGGAGCTGGACGAGAATGGCGCTGCTCGCGGTACTGGCGAAACCTACGAAATACCTGCTTCGCTGGTGATCACCGCGATCGGATATTCAACTCCGCCGGTCGACGGCGTTCCCTATGACGAGCGGGGCGGCAAGTTCCGGAACGAAGGGGGTGTCGTCGGCGATCGGCTCTACGCGGTCGGCTGGGCCCGGCGGGGGCCGACCGGCACCATCGGGACGAACCGTCCGGACGGTTATGAGGTGGCGGAGCAGGTTGCCGGAGCCATGTCGCCCGGGAGTTCATCCGACCGGCCCGGCGCCGAGGGGCTGAAGCGCCTGCTGGAAGAGCGCGGCGTCATGCCGACCGACTATGACGATTGGCGCAAGATCGAGGAAACGGAGGTCGGCCGCGCGCGACCCGGGGCTCCTCGCGAGAAGTTCGTTCGGGTCGATGATTGGCTGAAGGCGCTCGGGCGCTGATTGTCGGTTGCCTTCCTGCAAACCCGCATCTATCTAGCCGCGGCCTTGGCTCCCGCCGCGACCCCTTGTCGCACTCAAAGCGGGTTCCGGTCGGGGAGTAGCTCAGCCTGGTAGAGCACTGTCTTCGGGAGGCAGGGGCCGGAGGTTCGAATCCTCTCTCCCCGACCAATAGCCGCATGCGGGACATCCGAGGGATGTCGTGAGACCGATCCCTAACTCGCAAACTTCGGATCCAGCCTAAACGCCTTCCGCTTGAGCGCGGGCCAGGCGAGCAGGTTCGCCGCGAGCGGTAGCCCGACCTCGCCCTGTTGAGCGGTGATCTCGGGTGCCCCTTGGGGCGGATTGCTCACCTGATTCCCTGCGGACAGCGCCATGATCTGTGCCTGACAGGCGCGCTCCAAATAATAGAGCCGGATGAAGCATTCGCCCACGTTCTTGCCGACCGCGAGCGTTCCGTGGTTGCGCAGGATCATCGCGTTCTTAGCGCCGAGGTCCGCGACGAGCCGCTCGCGCTCGCTGAGATCCACGGCCACGCCCTCGTAGTCGTGGAACGCAACCTCGCCGCGGATGAGCATCGCGGTCTGCGTTAGCGGCAACAAGCCGTCGGAATGCGCGGCGACCGCCTGACCCGCGGGCGTGTGCAGATGCATGACTGCATGCGCATCTTCCCGAGCCATGTGAATGGCCGAATGGATGGTGAAGCCGGCCGGATTGGTGATGAACGGCGTCTGCTCGACCGGATTGCCGTTCACGTCGACCTTCACCAGCGAGGACGCGGTCACCTCCTCGAACATCAGATTGTACGGATTGAGAAGGAAGTGGTGCTCGGGTCCCGGTATGCGTGCCGACAAATGGGTGAAGATGAGGTCGTCCCAGCCGTAATGGGCGACCATGCGGTAGGCCGCAGACAGATCGACGCGGATCGCCCACTCCTCGTCGCTGACCTTGCCCTGGAGCGACGGGATATCGACCGAATCCAGCGGCTTCGTCTTGGCCATTCCGCGATTGATCGCGTCGACGCGGTTCATTTCGGTTGCTCCTGACGGTCCGGATGCGCTGCTGCGAAGGCTTCCAGCTTACTCGCATTCTCGTCGGCGCGCAGCAGGGTCGGATAGCCTTCGAGGGGCACATCGAACCGGCGCGCATTGTATAGCTGGGGCACAAGGCAGATGTCGGCCATCGTTGGATTGTCGCCGAACAGGAAATTGCCCGAGCGCGGCGCCGCGAGCGCTTCCAGCGCGGTCAGGCCCTCGGCGACCCAGTGCCTGTACCAACCGTCCCGCGCGTCCTGCTCGACGCCGAGCTCGTCCTTCAGATATTTCAGCACGCGCAAATTGTTCAGCGGATGGATGTCGCACGCGACGGTCAGCGCCAGCGAGAGGACGTGGGACCGCGCGTCGGGGGCCGCTGGGAGCAGGGGCGTCGTCGGAATTCGCTGATCGAGATAGCCCATGATGGCCATGCTCTGCGTGAGCCGAACGCCCTCGATCTCCAGCATCGGCACGAAGCCCTGCGGGTTCAGCGACCGGTAGTCGTCCGATTTCTGCTGGCTTTCGAGCAGATTGATCGAGCGGCTTTCGAACTGGACGCCCTTGAGGTTGAGCGCGATGCGCACCCGGTAGGCGGCGGACGACCGATAATAGTCGTAAAGGACGGCTGACGGCATGGATGCGCGCTTAGCGGTAGCGGCCTTCATGCGGCAAGGTCGGCGGATCGTGCGTTATCGGCGCATGCCATCCTCAGTCATCCGCCGGTTCATGTACTCGCCCGGTACGCAAGAACTCACGATCGAGTTCGTGACCGGACGCCGCTACGTCTATTCCGAGGTATCGGAGGACGACGTCCAGGCATTCCGCTCCGCCTTTTCGAAAGGCGCGCACTTCAACCGATACATCCGCGACGGCTTCCCGTGCCGCGAAATCGCGTCGGCCGGTGCCGACTAGAGGTTTTCGCCGCCCTCTTCGCTTTCGAAAATGCTCTCGATCGCGTCGATGCGCGCCGAAAGCCGGACAGTTTCGCCTTCGACGTCGGCTACGAGCCCGGCCGGAATGAAATGGTGATGCCCCTCATGGCTGCCTTGTCCGCTGCTGTCGCGGGTCAGCTTGATGCGGTCGCCTTCGATCTTGTCGACCTTTCCGAGCGGCGTGCCCTCGGCATCGATCACCTGCATATGTTCGCGGACCTGGTCCAGGCTGCTCATGCTCGTCTCCTAGTTTGACGTGGGACTCGGTACTGGCGGAGCAACAATACGCCCTGCTCGGCGTCATGTCTCCGCGCCCTTTCATGACAATATCGCGTAGCCGGCATGGGAGTTCCCGCGGGAACCGGCTTCGGCAAGCTTCGTTCGTTACGCAAAGATAACAGGTCCGAGAGGGAGGTCTGTAATGGCGGATGATCGTGACGAAGTTGAACGCACGACTGTAATCGAGACCGATGGCGGTGGAGGCGGAGGAGTTCTTGCCGTCGTCCTGCTGATCATCGTGGTCCTCGTTCTGCTGTTCCTTTTCCGGGACCAGCTCGGCTTCGGCTCCAAGACGACAGAAGTGAATGTCCCCGACAAGATCGAGGTCAACGTCAACTAGGGATTGGGACGGAACGCGCGGTAGGCGAGTCCCGCGCGCCGCGGGCGCAGTCTCAACAGGGGCTGCGCCCGTTTGAATATGAGCGCCACAGGCTCTAACGCGGGCGGCATGCAGGGAACCGATCTGCGTTACATGAGCGGCTTTGGCGGCCATTTCGAAAGCGAAGCCGTCGAAGGAGCGCTCCCACAGGGGCGGAACAGCCCGCAGCGGCCGGCCTTCGGCCTTTATGCGGAACAGCTATCCGGAAGCGCCTTCACCGCGCCACGGCACGAGAACCGCCGAAGCTGGCTTTATCGTCTCCGGCCGACCGCCGATCATCGTCCCTTCACCGCATATGGTGGGGCAAAATTGCTGTCCTCCGCACCGGGGGGCTCGCCGCTCGCACCGAACCGGCTGCGCTGGAGCCCGCCTACCGACCTGCCGGCCGGAGCGGATTTCGTCGACGGGCTCGCGACGATGCTCGTCGCTCGCCAGCCCGAAGACCTCGAAGGCTGCGCGGTGCATCTCTATCATGCGCAGCGCAGCATGGAGTCCCGCGTGTTCGTCGACGCGGATGGCGAATTGCTGATCATTCCGCAGGACGGTGCGATCGAGCTTCACACGGAGCTCGGCCGAATCGAGGCGGGACCGGGCGACATCGCCTTGATTCCGCGCGGCCTGAAGTTCCGAATGCGCCTGCTCGACGGTGACGCGCGCGGCTATGTTGCCGAAAATTACGGGCTTCCGTTCCGCCTGCCCGACCTGGGACCGATTGGGTCGAACGGCCTTGCGAACCCGCGCGACTTCGAAGTGCCGGTCGCCGCGTACGAGGACCGCGACGAACCGACGGAGGTCGTCCAAAAATATCTTGGGCAGCTATGGACGACGACGCTCGATCATTCGCCGCTGGATGTCGTTGCCTGGCACGGCAATTACGCGCCCTTTCGCTACGATCTTAGTCATTTCAACACGATCGGGACGGTGAGCTTCGACCATCCCGACCCGTCGATCTTCACCGTGCTGACGAGCCCGAGCAACGTTCATGGCCGCGCGAATGCGGACTTCGTCATCTTCCCGCCGCGCTGGATGGTTGCCGAGGACACGTTCCGGCCGCCCTGGTTCCACCGCAACGTGATGAGCGAGGCGATGGGCCTTGTTTACGGAGCCTATGACGCGAAGGCCGAGGGTTTTGCGCCCGGCGGCCTCAGCCTCCACAATCTCATGAGCGGGCACGGGCCTGACCTCGACAGCTGGCAGAAGGCGAGCGAGGCGGAGCTGAAGCCGGCGAGGATCGAGAACACGCTCGCCTTCATGGTCGAAACCTGTTGGCCGTATCGCCCGACGCAGTTCGCGCTCGATCGGGCCCAGTCCGATTATGACCTGGCATGGGCGGGCTTTCCGAAGGCGAAAATTCCATAGCGATGATCGACGAAACACATGATCCGCAGCGCGTGAGCTGGGTAGAAGGTTCTGCACCGGGCACTGACTTCCCGGTGCAGAACCTGCCGCTCGGCATTTTTTCCGAGGCGAAAGGGCTGAGGCGTCCGGGCGTCGCGATTGGAGATTACATCCTCGACCTTACGTCAGTCGCCGATCTCCTGGACGAGGAGTGGCGGGACGATTTGTCGCAGCCGATCCTCAACGCCTGGCTCTCACGGGGTCCCGAAGAGCATCGTGCGCTGCGTGCTCGCCTGTCGGAGATCCTGACGGACGACCGCTATCGCGACGATGTAGAGATGCAGCTCATCGGGCAGAGCGAGGTGCGGATGCACGTTCCCTGCCTGATCGGCGACTACACCGATTTCTATGTCGGCATTCATCATGCGACGAACGTCGGCAGGCAGTTCCGGCCGGACAATCCCCTGCTTCCGAACTACAAATATGTGCCGATCGGCTACCACGGCCGGGCGAGCTCGGTCCGGTCTTCGGGCGAGCCGGTGATCCGTCCGTCGGGGCAGCGCAAGCCACCCGACGCCGAGGCTCCCGAGTACGGCCCGAGCCGCCGTCTGGATTATGAGCTCGAACTCGGTATCTGGATCGGCCGCGGCAACGATCTCGGCCAACCGGTTCGGATAGACGAGGCGGGCGGGCACATCGCCGGTTATTGCCTGCTAAACGATTGGTCGGCGCGCGACCTGCAGGCCTGGGAATATCAGCCGCTCGGCCCGTTCCTCGCGAAGAATTTCCTGACCAGCGTGTCGCCTTGGGTGGTGAGCGCGGACGCGCTGGCGCCTTTCCGCTCGCCGATGCCGGCCCGTCCGGACGGAGATCCAACGCCACTGCCTTACCTGGACGATGCCGCGGATCGCGAAAGCGGGGCGCTCAGCATCGAGCTCGAGGTTACGCTGTCGACCGCGAAAATGCGCGAGCAGCGCCAGGCCCCTCACGTCTTGTCGCGCGGCCGGGCCGACGCCGCCATGTACTGGAGCGCCGCGCAGATCGTGACTCACCATACGTCGAACGGCTGCAACCTCCAGCCGGGCGATCTTATCGGCACGGGCACTCTCTCGACGGACAGCGAAGAGGGACTTGGCTCACTTCTGGAAATCAGCCGTGGCGGCAAACAGCCGATCGATCTTCCCAGCGGCGAGACGCGCAGCTTCCTGGAAGACGGCGACGAGATCACCTTGCGCGCCTGGTGCGAGCGCGACGGCGCCGTGCGGATCGGGCTTGGCGAATGCGCCGGGCGCGTCGTTCCCACAGCAGGTTGAACCTTTCCCCGAGCAGGACCGCCTCGGCCTAGAAGAGACCAACTGGCAGCCATCGTTCAGGTCCATCTGCTATTAGCTCGATCCCTTAGGAGACTCCCGTGGCTTGGGAATTGGATCGCAGGGCCCTCTTGGGCACCGCCGGCATCGGCGCAGTAGCATGGATGACAATGCGCGCGGCGCCCGGCGAAGCGAACGCTCGCTTCGCCGTTGCTCATACGCCGGCCGAGTGGAGGAAGCTGCTTGGCCCGCAGCGCTATCGCGTCCTGCGCGAGGCAGGAACCGAGCCGCCTTTTTCGAGCCCGCTGAACAAGGAACATCGGCGCGGGGTCTTCGCCTGCGCCGGCTGCGGACTGCCGCTGTTCAGTTCGGCGACCAAGTTCGACAGCGGCACCGGCTGGCCCAGCTTCTTCCGGCCCTTGCCGAAGTCGGTGCTCACGAGAAGCGACCGCAGCCTGCTAATGGAACGGACGGAAGTGCTTTGCCGGCGATGCGGCGGGCACCTCGGCCACGTGTTCGAAGACGGTCCGAAGCCGACCGGCCTGCGCTATTGCATGAACGGGCTCGCCTTGAGGTTCCAACCGGCTTGAGCACAGCATGCTGATCGCGTTGCTTGCCTTCCTCGGCGGGATGCTGACGATCGTCAGCCCTTGCATCCTGCCCGTGCTTCCATTTGTTTTCGCGCGGGCCGACCGCAGCTTCACGCGCGGCGCACTCCCACTGCTTGCGGGCATGGCGCTGACCTTCGCGGTCGTCGCTACGCTTGCCGCGGTAGGCGGAGCCTGGGCGGTTCGCGCCAACGAGGTCGGCCGGTGGGCTGCCCTGCTGCTGCTTGCGCTGTTCGGGCTGGCGCTCGTTTTCCCCGCGCTTTCGGATCGAGCGACGCGTCCGTTGGTAGCGTTGGGATCGAGACTGTCCGAGCGCGGCGATCAGGAGTCGGTCTGGTCTTCGCTCGTGCTTGGCGTCGCGACGGGATTGCTGTGGGCGCCCTGTGCCGGGCCGATCCTGGGAATCATCTTCACCGCGGCTGCAATTCAGGGCGCAACTCTTGGAACGACCTTGCTCTTGCTCGCCTACGCACTTGGCGCCGCGACATCGTTGGCGCTCGCCTTGCTGGTCGGGGGCAAGGTTTATCAGCGGATGAAGGGCTCTCTCCACGCCACGGAGTGGGTTCGCCGCGTACTCGGCGCGCTGGTCATCGCGGGGTGCTGGCGATCGCCCTCGGCCTCGACACGAGGGTGCTCGCAAAGCTGTCGAGCACGCAGACCAACGCGCTGGAATCCGGCATTGCGCGGAAGCTCGGACTGGGTGGAGCGCAACAGACCGAGGCGAAGGTTGGCGCTGGCGGGCGGCTGGAGCTTCCCGTCGAGGGCCAGCTGCCATCGCTCGGCCAGCTCGGTCCCTGGATCAACAGCGCGGGGCTTAAGCCAGAGCAGCTCAAGGGCAAGGTCGTGCTGGTCGACTTCTGGACCTACAGCTGCATCAACTGCATCCGATCGATCCCCTATGTCCGCGCATGGCACGACGCCTATGCCGACGACGGACTGGTCGTCATCGGAATCCACGCGCCGGAGTTCGCCTTCGAGCGCAACCCGGACAACGTCCGCAAGGCTGTTGCCGACCTCGGCATCCGCTACCCGGTCGCGCTCGACAACAAGCTGCTCGTCTGGACGGCGCTGAAGAACAATTACTGGCCTGCGCACTACTTCTTCGATGCGCAGGGACGACAGCGCTACCATCATTTCGGCGAGGGCAATTACGCGCGCTCCGAGATGGTGATCCGCCAGCTGCTCGCGGAGGCCGGGCGCGCTCCAAAGTCAGCGAGCATGGCTCAGGGGGTCACTCGCGGAGCCGAGATTCCTGCTGCGATTGCAAGCATCCGATCGCCGGAAACCTACATCGGCTACTGGCGCGCGGACCGGTTCGCCTCGCCGGGCGGTCAGGCACGGGATGCGGCCAAAACTTACGCATCAGCGCGGCTCGCTCTCAACGACTGGGCGCTTGAAGGCAATTGGACGATCAAGCGCCAGAGCGGATTGCTGAACTCGGCTCCGGGAGCGATCGCCTATCGCTTCCACTCCCGCGATCTTCATCTCGTTCTGTCCGCTTCGAAGCCGGTGCGGTTTCGCGTGACGATCGACGGAAAGGCGCCCGGAGCGGATGCGGGTGTCGACGTGAAGGCGGACGGATCGGGCATGGTGACGAACGAGCGCCTGTACCAGCTCGTCCGGCAAAGGGGCCAAGTGCGCGACCGCACGTTCCGCATCGAATTCCTCGATCCCGGCGCGGAGGCGTTCGCCTTCACCTTCGGCTGATCAGCGCTCGTTGTCCCAGATCATCGAGATGATCTTCCACCCCTCGTCGGGGTGGCGGAACAGCTGGATCGAGTTGATGCCGCGACGTTCCACGCTGGAAGCGTCAGGCGCCGTCCTCGCTTCATAATTGCTCCACACGTGCGCCATGTTTCCGAACACGTCGATGCGCCGCCCCGTCTCCACCTCGTAGAACGGGTTGGCGTTGAAGAAGGGCGCCGTGTTCTCGGCATATTCGGCGAGGCCCATCATCTTCATTGCCGGACGTTCCTGCTCGTCGACCCAGGTTCTGACCTGGCGCGCTTCGGGCAGGAAGCTGTTGCGCTGCCGCGACCAGTCGCGGGGTCCCGCGGGGCCGGAAATCATCGCGTACATCTCGTCGATCACTTTGCCGATCTGTTCTTCGTCGCTCATGCTTTCGCCTCATTCACCCGGAGCATTGCAAGCGCCGCCAGCGCCATGACCACCGCCGCGACGAGCATCGTCCAGATCGGCTCGTCGGGGAAGGCGGCCTTCATGATCGAACCCATGACCGTCGCCACGAGGAGCTGTGGGACAACGATGAAGATGTTGAACAGACCCATGTAGATTCCGAGCTTCCGCTGCGGCAGGCTCGACGCGAGGATTGCGTAGGGCATGGCCAGGATCGATGCCCAGGCGATGCCGACGCCGATCTCGGAAAGCACCAGCCACTGCGGATCCCGGATGAACAGGAAGCTCGCATAAGCCGCCGCGCCTGCGAGCAGGCAGATCATATGGGTGCGGGCCTTGCCGATGCGGTTGCTGAGCCAGGGAAGCAGCGTCAAAGCGGCAATCGCAGCGACACCGTTGTAGATCGCGAACAGAGTGCCGACGCGGTTGCCCGCGTCCTGGTAGCCGGAGCTTGCGGGATCGGCCGAGCCAAAGAAATATTGGGCGACGACCGGCGTCGTGTAGATCCACATGATGAAGAGGGCGGACCAGCTGAAGAACTGGACGAGAGCCAGCTTCTTCATGATCGTGGGCATGCCGGAGAAATCGCCGACGATATGCGCGAGCATGTTTGTCGTGCTTCCGCGGCGCGCAAGCGAGATGCCGGTAATGCTGGCGAGCCCGTAGCCGATCAGCAGTCCACCGAGCAGGTACATCTCCTTTTCGAGCGACCATTGCTCGACCCCGACGATCACCAGGGCGCCCGCCGCGATCCAGACAAGGCTCGAACCGAAGCTGCGGGACGCTAGCGCGCGAAGCGTCGTTTCACCGTCCGGATGATCGGCTGTCTCGTCGAACTCCGCCATCTCCTCGGGCGAGTATTCCCTGGTAGTGACGACGGTCCAGAGCACCGCGAGGAATAGCGCCGCGCCTCCGATCCAGAAGGCATAGCGGACCGTGTCCGGGATGCCGCCATCAGGCGCGAAGTTCGACACGCCCCACATTTCGAGCGCTGGCGGGATCAGCGATCCAAGGACAGCGCCGGCGCCGATAAATGCGGTCTGCACCGCGTAGCCGGCGGTGTGCTGGTCCTTGCGTAGCATGTCGCCGACGAAAGCGCGGAACGGCTCCATCGAAATGTTCAGGCTGGCGTCCAGCATCCACAGCAGCATCGCCGCGAACAGGAGCGCCGGTGCGAGCGGCATCAGGAACAGCGACAGGGCGGCGAGCACTGCGCCCAGGACGAAATACGGACGACGTCGGCCAAGGCGGCCGAGCCAGGTCCTGTCCGACATGTGTCCGATGATCGGCTGGACGAGCAGACCTGTCAGCGGCGCGGCGACCCACAGCGCCGGCAGGTCGTCGAGGCTGGAGCCGAGCGACTGGAAGATGCGCGACATGTTCGCGTTTTGAAGCGCAAAGCCGATCTGGATGCCGAAGAAGCCGAACGAAATATTCCATAGGCCGGCGAAGCTCTGCCGGGGTTTTTCACTGCCGCGCATCGTCTCTCCCTCACGCGTCCACGCGCAAGCTGGCAGAACAATGGCTGTTGGACAACGAGGCCCGGTCAGGCGGGGCGGCTGAACTCGCGGACGACCAGCTTGACGGGCAGAAGCTCCGATCGGGCGGTCCCGTATTCCACGGCTTCGACGGCTGCCTCCACCAATGCCTCGCCCGCCTTGCGACTGTCCTGCCGGACGGTGCTCAACGGGCGGGCTCGAAAGGCTTGCGGCAGGGATGTCGTCAAAGCCGACGATTGCCCACTTCATTAGGGATGGAACGGCCGAAGTTCTGGAGCGCATGCATCGCCCCGATTGCGGTGACGTCGCACGCGGCGAAGACGGCATCGACCTGTGCGCCGCGCCGGAGAAGCTCCTCCACCGCCTCACGGCCGGCCTGCTCGCTTGGCTCGGCGTCTACTTGGAGGCGTTCGTCAGGTTCGATGCCCGCGGCGCGCAAAGCTCGGCAATAGCCCCGCCAGCGATCGTGGAATTCCTGGAAACCCGGGTCGTCGGTTCCGATGAAGGCGATTGAGCGCCGGCCGCTCTGAAGCAAATGCTCGGTGGCATCGAAGCCGCCTTGTTCATTGTCGGAACCGACCGTCGCGCCCGAACGACGATCCGCCGGTCGATCCCCAACGCACGAAATGGGTTCCGCGCTCGACCAGGCGCCTCAGCAAGGGCTCGGACTGGAAATAGTCGCCGTAGCCCATGAGGATGATGCCATCGGCCTTGTGCGTGTCCGCATAATCGACGTGCCAGTCGCTGGAGAGCTGTTGGAAGGAGATCAGTAGGTCGTATCCCATGTCGGCGCACTTGCGGACCATCGCGCCCAGCATCGACAGATAGAACGGGTTGATGAGATTACCTTCGACAGTCGTCTCCTCGAACAGCAGGGCAAGCGTGCGGGATCTGCTGCGCCGCAGGCCCGACGCATTCTTGTCGACCTTGTAGTTGAGCTGCTCGGCGGCGGCGAGGACGCGCGCCCGCGTTTCGGCGCTTACGGACGGGCTGTTGTTGAGGGCGCGCGAAACCGTCGGCTGCGAAACGCCGGCGAGCGCAGCAATGTCGAACGAGGTCGGCCGCCTCTGCATCTTCTCCCCGTGCGGGAGGGTAAGCCTCCTGAATACGTATGTATAGCCGCTGGACCCGTTCCGCGCGCCGAAACCTCTGATATCCCTCAGCATCGGGAGAGGGCGTTCGCGCCCAACAGAAGTCGTCGCGGCCGCAAGGCCGTGAATCAGGGGGTACATTGATGAGCAGAATTTCTTCGCGTTGGCGTCTTGCTGCCGCAGCGAGCCCGCTCGCACTGGCATTGAGCCTGGCCGGAACGCCGGCGACGGCACAAACCACGGAGCCTGTCGATCCTGCGGCCGCTGCGACTGCGCAGGACACACCTGCCGCCGAGGAGCAGGTCGAGGAAGCCACGCCTTCGGAGGGGACGATCGTCGTCACCGGGTTCCGCGCGGCGCTTCAGAATTCGGTCAACACGAAGAAGCGCTCGGACATGGTCGTCGAGTCCATTTCCGCCGAGGACATCGGCAAGCTTCCGGACGCGTCGATCGCCGAATCCATTTCGCGACTGCCGGGCCTGACCTCGCAGCGGCTTTCCGGGCGAAGCAACGTCATCTCCATCCGCGGCTTCTCGCCCGACTTCTCGACGACCCTGCTGAACGGGCGCGAACAGACCTCGACGGGTGACAACCGCGCAATTGAATACGATCAGTATCCGGCGGAAATCATCAATCAGGTCAATATCTACAAGACGCCGATGGCCAGCCTCATAGGGCAGGGCCTGTCCGGCACCGTGGATCTCAGGACCATCCGTCCGCTCGACATCAGCAGCACGATCATCTCGGTCGGCGCGCGGGGCGTCTACACGGACGGCGACAAGCTCAACCCCGAGGTCGACCGGACTGGCTGGCGAGTCAACGCCACCTTCGTCGATAAGTTCGCGAACGATACGTTAGGCATCGCGCTAGCGGCGAGCTATCTCGATGAGCCGTTTCAGACTGAAGAGTTCAACTCGTGGGGATACGCTGGCACCGGACCCGGCGGAACCGCGCCGTTCGTGATCGGCGGGTCGAAGTCGTACAATACCTCGACCGAACTCAAGAGACTTGGACTAATGGGGACGCTCCAATGGCGCCCGATGCCGAACTTTACGTCGACGCTGGACGCCTTCTATTCCGACTTCGAAGACGATTCGATCAAACGCGGCGTTGAGCTGCCGCTGTTCTGGGGCGGTGTTCCGCTCCTCAACTCGGCCGCCGACGGAGATCTGGTCACGTCCGGCACGTTTGGCGATGACCCCCTTACCCCGGCGGTTGAGGGCGTGAAGGGTGTCGTTCGCAACGATGTCCTTCAGCGCCATGCCAAGCTGTACGCCTTCGGATGGAATAATGAGTGGCGCAGCGACGATGGGTGGCGCGTTACGGGCGATATTGCCTATTCGAAAACGAAGAGGAACGAGCTCACGCTCGAAAGCTATGCTGGAACCGGCCGCGCTGGCGTCGGCGCTCTGGACCAGATCTCCTTCAGCAGCGGAAACGACGGTACCGAGTTCTCCAACACGCTCGATTATTCGGATTACAACCTGATCCTGCTGACCTCGCCGCAAGGGTGGGGTGGCACCCAGATTGCAGCAGACGGAACGCGGATCGTCGGTGGCCAGGACGGCTATTACAACGACCGCCACATCGACGACAAATTGTGGCAGGTGAGAGGCGACGTCGCGAAGGAATTCGACGACTCTTCGTTCCTCAGCAGCGTCCAGGCCGGCGTCAATTATACGGACCGGTCCAAGAAGCTCGTCCCAGAGGAGTATTTCCTCGGACTCGCCGCCAACACGGATGGAACGGTCAGCGTTCCCGTTCCGGATCAATTCCGGCTCGGCACGGCCGATACGTTCCTCGGACTCGGCCCGATGATCGCTTACGATCCGCTCGATCTGATCGACGCGGGCATCTACAATCTTGTGCCCAACCCCTACGGTGACGTCGTCGTGAAGAGCTACTCGATCAGCGAGAAGCTGCTCACGCCGTATGTTCAGGCGAACATCCGGGCAGACCTCGGATCGACACAACTGACCGGTAACTTCGGCGTGCAGGCCATCTTCACGGAGCAGCGCTCCAGGGGCGCCACCGCCGTCTTCCTCGGCACGAACCCGAACGGCTCGCCGAACATCGGTGTCAACGAGAATGACGACAAAGAGGAATATGTCGACGTCCTGCCAAGCCTGAATCTGTCGTTCAGGATGCCGAACGACTTCGTGATCCGCTTCGCCATGGCGCGCGAGATCATCCGATCGAGGCTGGACGACCTCAAGAATTCGCTCAGCTACGGCTACTCGATCATCGGTCCGGTGGGGAATCAGGTAGCCTTCGTCACCGGTGAATCGGGCAATCCCGAGCTTCGGCCCTGGCGGGCGAACGCCGTGGACCTGACGTTCGAAAAATATTGGGGCATCAAGGGCTACGTCGCGGCCCAGTTCTTCTGGAAAGACTTGAAGAGCTACGTCTATGATGAGGACGTCCTCATTCCGACGAGCGAGTTGGCGTTGGCCAATCCCGGCCCCGGCATCGTCATTGATCCCACTGCTCGGATCAACATCCCGATCAACGGCAAGGGCGGCAAGCTGTACGGCGTCGAGCTCGCGGGCACGCTGCCGTTCGACACGTTTGCAAGCGCGCTCGAAGGCTTCGGTGTGACGGGCGGCGTCAGCTATACCAAGTCGAAGATCAGCCCCACACCCGGTGCTCCGACGTCCTCGTTGCCGGGATATTCGAAATGGGTGGTCAACACGACCGCCTATTACGAGCGTTACGGCTTCAACGTTCGCGGCAGCATGCGCTACCGGTCGAGCTTCATTGGCGAAGTGTCGGGGTTTGCGGCCAATCGCACTCGTCGCAACGCGAAGGCCGAGACGATCTTCGACGCGCAGATCGGATATGACTTCCAGCCTGAGAGCTGGCTGGCGGGCCTTTCGATCTATCTGCAGGGTCAGAATCTCACGGATGAGCCGTTCATTACGAACAACCCCGGCTTCTCCGAACAGATCATCGACCACCAGGAATTTGGCCGACGGTTCCTGTTGGGGGCATCCTACAGGTTCGGCGCTCGCGCCGCTCCGATGGCTCCGCCTCCGCCGCCGCCACCGCCGCCCCCTCCGCCTCCGGCAACGCAAACCTGCGCTGACGGATCGGTAATCCTGGCGACCGAGGCTTGCCCAGTCCCGCCGCCGCCTCCGCCGCCTCCGCCGGCGCCGGAACGCGGCTGATCTTGAGCGGCTCCGGCGGCGGTTGCGCGCCGTCGGAGCCCGCACCATGAGAGATCGGAATGAGTGAACTGAGTCAAGCTTCGGATCGTCGTCGTGGGCGGCGGAACCGCCGGCTGGATGACCGCTGCTGCACTTGGCCGTTTCTGCGAAGGTGCGTCCATCACGCTCGTCGAATCCGATGAGATCGGAACAGTCGGCGTCGGCGAAGCCACCATTCCGCACATCGTGACCTTCAACCAGGCGCTGGGAATCGACGAAGCGGAGTTCGTTGCCGCAACAGGGGCGACCTACAAGCTCGGCATAGCATTCGAGGGCTGGGGAGCACCTGTCGAAGTCCTACGTCCACGCATTCGGGCAGGTGGGCCGCGGAATTGGGCTTCTGCCTTTCCATCACTACTGGCTGCGCGCGCGATCGCTCGGCTTTGCGAAGCCGTTCGGCCACTATCTTCTCAACACGATCATTCTCGCCGGCGACCGGTTCGCGCATATCGAGCGAGAGCCGGACAATCCGCTTCCGCCGGTCCCCTACGCCTTCCACTTCGATGCGTCGCTCTATGCGCGTTTCCTCCGCGGGTTCGCGGAAAAGCGCGGAGTCGTCCGCCAGGAGGGCCGGATCGTCGCCGTGAACCGTCATCCGACGAGCGGCGATGTCGCGTCAGTCACGCTCGCGAACGGAACGCAAGTCGACGGGGAGTTATTCATCGATTGCTCTGGCTTCCGTGGACTGCTGATCGAGCAGGAGCTGGAAGCCGGCTTCGAGGATTGGTCGCACTGGCTTCCCTGCGATCGAGCGACCGCGGTTCCATGCGCCAGCATCGAACCGGTCACGCCATACACGCGCGCGATTGCTCGCAGGGCAGGCTGGCAATGGCGCATTCCCCTGCAGCATCGGATCGGCAACGGCCACGTCTATTGCTCGCGCCACATCAGCGAGGACGAAGCGACTTCGATCCTGCTCGCCAACCTCGACGGCGAGCGAATGGCCGACCCGCGCACGCTTCGGTTCACAACCGGGCGGCGGCGCAAGTCCTGGGTCCGCAACGTCGTCGCGATCGGCCTTTCAGCAGGGTTCATCGAGCCGCTGGAATCGACCAGTATCCACCTCATTCAGACGGCGGTGAACAGGCTGCTGGAGCTGCTGCCCAGAGGGGAAATCAGCGAGTTCGCGCGCGAGAGCTACAATGCGCGCGCGGCGTTCGAAATGGAGCGGCTGCGCGACTTCATCACTCTCCACTACCATGCGAATGGGCGCGTCGGCGAAGCCTTCTGGGACGAGCTCCGCACCATGGAGATCCCGGACTCGCTGCATCATCGGATCGAGCTTTTCCGTGAGACGGGGGGCGTATTCCCAAGCCTGGACGAACTGTTCGACCTGCGTGGCTGGGTGCAGGTGATGATCGGTCAGGGCATCATGCCACAGCGCTGGCATCCGCTCGCGGACACGATCGAGGAGAGCCGGCTGCGTCATTTCCTCGAGATGACTGAGCAGGCCTATGTTCAGGAGGCTCCCGCCTTCCCGATCACGGCGCCTACGTATCGCGCTTCGCGCCGATGCCGCGCCAGGACGTTGCAGCAGGAGCGAGTGCGTGAGGACGAGTCTGCGCCTTTTGGTTGCGAGTATCGCTTGCGTGATGGGTTCGGCGGCCGTGGCGCAGGACTATCGTGCCCGGTTGCCGGAAGACGAGGTCATCTACTTCCTCCTTCCAGACCGCTTCGAAAACGGCGACGCGTCGAACGACAAAGGCGGACTCCGCGGCGACCGGCTCGCGACGGGGTTCGATCCGACGCACAAGGGCTATTTCCACGGCGGGGACCTCAAGGGTCTGACCAGGCGGCTCGATTACATCGAGGGTATGGGCGCGACGGCGGTCTGGCTTTCGCCCATCTTCAAGAACAAACCGGTCCAGGGTCCAAAGGGGCAGGAGAGCGCGGGCTATCACGGATATTGGGTGACCGACTTCACCACCGTCGACCCGCATCTCGGGACCGACGCCGACTTCAAGGCCTTCGTCGACGCGGCGCACGCGAAGGGCATGAAGGTCTACATGGACATCATCGCCAATCACACGGCCGACGTCCTCTATCCGAAGGAATGCGAAGGGAAGGCGCAATGCCTCTATCGAAGCATTGCCGACTATCCGTATCAACGACGCGGAGGCACTGGTGGACCGGCGATCAACACGGGCTTCGACGGCAGCAACTTCGATAAGCTGACCGACCCCAACTACGCCTATTCGATGACGGTGAAGCCAGGCGAGCGGAACGTGAAGGTTCCCGCCTGGCTCAACGAGCCGATCTATTATCACAACCGCGGCGACACGACGTTCCGCGGCGAGTCCAGCACGATGGGCGATTTCGTGGGCCTCGACGACCTCTTCACCGAGCATCCGCGCGTCGTCGACGGGATGATCGAAATCTACGGATCGTGGATCGACCGTTTCGGGGTCGACGGTTTCCGCATCGATACTGCGCGCCACGTGAACCCCGAGTTCTGGGTGAAGTTCGTGCCGGCAATGCTCGAACGCGCGCGGGCGAAGGGCATCCCGAATTTCCACATCTTCGGCGAAGTCGCCGACGACACCGGCCAGCCCGGCAAGCTCGCGAAGCACACGCGCCGGGACAAGCTGCCGAGCGTGCTCGATTTTGCGTTCGGCGTGACCGCGATCAAGACCGTCACGGGCGAGTGGGGAACTGAGTCCTGGCGCGAATTCTTCGCGCAGGACATCCTCTATGACGGTGGAGATGCCGCCGCCCTGCAGCTTCCGACCTTTCTCGGAAATCACGATGCAGGCCGCTTCTCGACTTTCATCCGCAAGGCAGTTCCGAACGCAAGCGACGAGGAGATGCTGAAGCGCGTCGCGCTCGGGCATGTGCTGATGATGACGGCGCGCGGCGTGCCGACGATCTATTATGGCGACGAGCAGGGATTTGTCGGCGACGGCAACGACCAGGATGCGCGCGAAGACATGTTTGCGTCGCGCGTGGCGGTCTACAATGACAACGACCTGTTCGCGTCGAGCGCAACCACCGCGCAGTCGAACTTCGGAGCCGATCACCCGCTCTACAGGTTGATTGGCGAGCTCTCCAATATGCGCAAGGCAAGCCCCGTGTTGCGCAAGGGAAGCACTGTCTTCAGGGCAGGGGCGGACGGACCGGGAATACTCGCCTTTTCCAGAATCCTCGGGGATCGCGAGGTTCTTGTCGTTGCCAACACGTCGACCAAGCCGATCGAACATAACGTTCTCGTCGAGGCGCGCTCGCAGCGCTTCACGGCTCTTCTGGGCGATTGCCCCGCGACGGCGTCGGCGCCGGGCAGCGTGCTCATCACCCTTCCGCCGCACGGCTATGCGGTGTGCGATGCTCGCTGATCAGGCGGGCGGAGATGTGCGCGTCGCATCAAAGCTGCCGTGGTGGCGGGGCGCCGTAATCTACCAGATCTATCCGCGCAGCTTCGCGGACTCGAACGGCGACGGTATCGGCGATCTGCCCGGAATCACGCAGAAGCTGGATTACGTGCGCAGCCTGGGTGTCGACTGCATCTGGCTCTCGCCCTTCTTCACCTCGCCGATGCGCGACTTCGGTTACGACGTCGCGGACTATTGCGGCGTCGATCCGGTCTTCGGCACGGTAGCCGACTTCGATGAGCTCGTCGCGCGGGCGCATTCCCTCGGACTTAAGGTCATCATCGACCAGGTTTATTCGCACAGCTCCGATCAGCATCCCTGGTTTCAGGAGAGCCGTTCAAATCGCGATAATCCGAGAGCCGACTGGTACGTCTGGGCCGACGCAAAGCCGGACGGGTCGCCGCCCAATAATTGGCAATCCGTATTCGGCGGACCTGCCTGGACCTGGGACGCGCGGCGGGGCCAATATTACCTGCACAATTTCCTCAAAGAACAGCCCGACCTCAATCTGCACAATCGCGATGTGCAGGACGCTTTGCTCGGCGCTGCTCGGTTCTGGCTGGACAGGGGCGTCGACGGGTTTCGCATCGACGCGATCAACTTCGCGATGCACGACCCGGATCTTCGGGACAATCCGCCGGCGCCGAGCGGCGGGAAGCGCACGCGGCCGTTCGACTTCCAGCAGCATGTCTACAACCAGTCGCATCCGGACATCGTGAAGTTCCTGGAACGGCTTCGGGGGGTCACCGACAGCTACGGCGAGCGCTTCACCCTGGCCGAAGTCGGCGGCGAGCATGCCCTGAAGGAGATGAGGGAGTTCACGCAAGGCGATACACGGCTGAACAGCGCGTACGGCTTCGACTTCCTTTACGCCGAGCAGCTGACACCCAACCTGGTTGCGAGCATCGCTGAGGCATGGCCGGAAGGTGCGGGATGGCCGACCTGGGCATTCGAAAATCACGACGCGCCGCGCGCAATCTCGCGCTGGGCCGGGGAAGAACATCGCGACAGGTTCGGCCGGACAAAGATGCTTCTGTTGTGCAGTCTTCGCGGCTCGATCACGCTCTGGCAGGGCGAGGAATTGGGGCTACCGCAGATCGACGTTCCCTTTGACCGGCTGAAGGATCCCGAAGCGATTGCGAATTGGCCGCAAACGTTGAGCCGCGACGGCGCGCGAACGCCCATGCCGTGGCAATCGGATGCACCGCAGTTTGGCTTCTCGACGACAGAACCCTGGCTTCCCGTCGGCAAGAGTCACGCATATTTGGCCGTCGACCGGCAGGACGCGAGCACGGATTCGCTCCTGCAATTCACGCGCGAGTGCCTCCGGCTGCGCCGGGCGCATCCCGCGCTGCACCATGGCTCGATCAAGGTGACGCGCGCGGACGAACACACGCTGGTCTTCGAGCGCACCGCGGATGGCGAACGTCTGCGCTGCGCCTTCAACCTTTCGAGTCAGGCCGCGGAGTTCGACCTGTCCGGCAAGACGATTATTGCCACTGGCGATCTCGACGGCGGCATGCTCGGCGCTTACTCGGCAGTGATCGAGGAGATCGCATGACCCTGTATCGTTTGCTCGCCGCTTTCGTCCTTTCACTCGTCTCCATTCCCGCCGCCGCGCAAACCATCGCGCAGGCAGCGCCGACCGCCCAGGTCGTTGCCAGCGCGACGTCGCCGTCCGGGACGCTGAAGGTCGACGTGACGCTCAATCCGGAAGGTCGCATCGGCTATGCGGTCAGCCGCGAGGGCAAGCCGGTGATCGCGGAAAGCCGCCTCGGTTTTCTTTTTACCGACGCACCCGAGATGCTCCGCAACTTCGCATTGGCAGGACAGGCGACGCGCAGCTTCGACGAGACTTGGCAGCAGCCTTGGGGCGAGTATCGCTCCATCCGCAACCGTTACAACGAGCTGACGGTCAGCTTCGATGAGAAGAACTGGGACAAGAGGCGGATGACCGTCGTGTTCCGGGTCTACGATGACGGCGTAGGCTTTCGCTACGAAATCCCGCGCCACGAAAAGCTGCCGCATGCGAACATCGCCGACGAGCTGACCGAGTTCAACGTCGCGGAGGCGGGCGAGGCCTGGTGGGACCCCGCCTTCGAATGGAATCGCGAGGAGTATATCTACAACCGGACGCCGATCGAGCAGATCGGGACTGCGCAGACGCCGCTGACCATCCGCACGAACAGCGGGTTGCACCTGTCATTCCATGAGGCGGCGCTCGTCGACTATTCGGCGATGAACCTTCGCCGTGTCGGCGGACGGACCCTGAAAGCGGTGCTGACGCCGTCTGCCGACGGGCCCGAAGGTCAGCCGGGACACGCCGGTCGCGACCCCGTGGCGCGTGATCATGATCGCGCCCGACGCGCCGTCGCTCTACCGCTCCGCACAGATCATCCTGAACCTCAACGAGCCGAACAAGCTTGGCGACGTGAGCTGGGTGAAGCCGATGAAATATGTCGGCATCTGGTGGGACATGCACCTCGACCGGAAAACCTGGAATTCCGGTCCCAAGCATGGCGCGACGACCGCCTACACAAAGCAGATGATCGATTTCGCCGCGAAGAATGGCTTCGGAGGCGTGCTGGTCGAAGGCTGGAACAAGGGCTGGGACGGCGACTGGTTCGGGCGCGGCTTCGAGTTCAGCTTCACCGAAGCCTATCCCGACTTCGATATCGCGGATGTTGCGCGTCATGCGCGGTCGAAGGGTGTCGTTCTCATCGGTCACCACGAGACCGCCGGCAACATCGCCAATTACGAGAAGCAGCTCGGACCGGCGCTCGACCTCTATCAGCGGCTCGGCATTCCCGCGGTGAAGACCGGCTATGTCGCCGACGCCGGGGGCATCCAGGCCGAAGGTTCCGACGGGAAGATGCGGTTCGAATGGCACGAGGGCCAGACGATGGTGAACCATCATCTGAAGGTCGTCACCGAAGCTGCAAAACGCCGCATCGCGGTCAATCCGCACGAGCCGGTGAAGGACACGGGGCTTCGCCGAACCTATCCGAACTGGGTCTCGCGCGAGGGCCAGCGCGGCATGGAATATAACGCCTGGGGCGAGCCCAAGAACCCGCCCGAGCACGAAGCGAACCTCGTCTTCACGCGAATGATCTCCGGGCCGATGGATTTCACTCCGGGCGTGCTGAGCCTCATCGGCAAGAACAACACGCAGATCCTGTCGACGCTCGCCAAGCAGCTGGCGCTCTACGTGGTGATCTACTCGCCGATCCAGATGGCTCCCGACCTGATCGAGAATTACGAGGCCAATCCGCGCACGTTCAAGTTCATCAAGGACGTGGCGGTGGACTGGGACGACACGCGCATGCTGGCCGGAGAGGTCGGCGACCTTGCCGTCTTCGCACGCAAGGCGCGGGGATCGGACGAGTGGTTCGTCGGCGCAGTCGGCGACGAAGAGGAGCGCCGATTCGACGTGTCGCTCGACTTCCTCCCGAAAGGGCGCCGTTACCGAGCCGAGATCTACCGCGATGGGGACGATGCCGATTACCGCACGAATCCGCGCTCGATCGTCATCGAGCAGAAGGTTGTGACGTCCTCGGATCGGCTCGCGATGCGGCTCGCGCCGGGCGGGGGCGCTGCGGTCCGCTTCGTTCCGGTGCGCTGATGCGGCGGCTCACTGCCGCGCTCATTGCACTGGCGGCGGTACTCCCCGGGCCTGGAGCGCGGGCTGAGACGCAAACGCCGGTTCCGAACGTGCCTCGTGTGGCGGCTGGCCGGATTGTCGACCTGGGCGAGATGCGGTCGGAGCACGCGGACCCGAGGCGCGTCGTCGTCTGGCTTCCGTCCACGTATCGGCCGGGCGGTCCGCGTCATGCCGTCCTCTACATGCACGACGGCCAGAACCTCTTCGACAAGAAGACGGCGGGCTACGGAATGGAGTGGGAGATCGACGAGACGCTCGACCGCCTGATCCGCGAGAAGAAGGTGCGGCCGACGATCGTGGTCGGCATCTGGAACACGCCCAAGCGCCTGCGGGAATATGTCCCGTCTAGGGCATTCGCCCACTTGCCGCGCAAGTATATGGAACAGGTGCGCGGCCTCTACGGCGGCGATCCCCTGTCCGACGGCTATCTGAAGTTCATCGTCGACGAGTTGAAGCCCGCGATCGACAAGCGCTTCCGAGTGAAGACCGACCGGGCGAACACGGCCATCATGGGTTCGTCTATGGGCGCCCTGATCTCGCTCTATGCGATCGATGAATACCCGCAGGTGTTTGGAAGCGCCGCCATGGTTTCCACCCACTGGCCTCTGCTCCTGGCCGCCGACGGCGGAAAGTCGGTCAGTGATGAAGAATATGCGGCGGTGTCCTCGGCGTTCGAGCGCTATCTCGACCCCGCTTTGCCGGACCCGCGCAGCCATCGGCTCTATTTCGATCATGGCACCGAGACGCTCGACGCCGTCTACTCGCGCTACCAGAAGCGCGTGGACGCGATCGTCGCCAGGCGCGGCTATCGGCAGGGCGCGAACTGGATCAGTCGCAACTTCCCTGGGCAGGCACATAATGAAAAGAGCTGGGCGTCCCGCGTTGAGGTCCCGCTTCGCTTCCTGCTTCCACCGGAAGCAAGCACTCGCCGCCGCTGACGCTGAGGCCTCGAGAGCTTGGGGCCTTGGAATAGGGGTGGTGCCGCTTGAGGGACTCGAACCCACGACCCCATCATTACGAAGGCAGCGGTAGCGGTTCTGTAAATCTAATGGAACCAACGACTTAGCGCGAGTGCTGGACCGGCCGGCGCGGCCTTCCCAAGCACCACCCAAAGCGGCCGAGCGGGACTTATGCGGCGTTTCCTTGCGGAGGCGCTTTGGCCCAGTGATTCCGCGCGAAAGCGACCTCCTGCGGACCCACTTGAACCCATCGGCCGGCCGCATTGGCTCTAATGTCCAGAATGGGTGGAAAGCGGACGCGCCTTTCCGATAGGGCTGTGGTAAAGTGACTGCGGGACTCGAACACCATTGATCAAACAGAACTGGTCCCCAACGAACGGCTCGGCCCTCTTTTCCGAGCCGTTTGCTTATCCACTAGCCATCCTCGCGGTTCAGAGGACCGTCTAATGTCCGCAATGGGTCGAAAGCAGACATTGCGAATGTCCGGAACGGGTGGGAAGCGGACGTTAGCGCTGGCGGGACTGGCCGGCCTCTCCGGATTGAGTCAGGTGATGATGCAGTTCCCATACTTCCCAGTAGTCGCTGCGGCTGAATGGAAGAAGTGAAGTCACCGCGTGGATGGTGACGGAACCAAGCTCCCGCCTGAGGTCGCGCAAACGCTTGAATAGCGCCCGGCCGTCGGTCTCGACGCGGTGCGTGTCTTCCGATTGCTGAAGAAGCACTTCCTCTTCCGCAAGGATGAGCCCGGTGAGAACGATGACATATTCTCGGATCAGGGCGCCTGTCTGCGGACCGGCTCGCTCGACCAATTTTTCGATGCGGCGCCAGCCGGGCCTATCGGGGAAGGCACCCGCTTTGAGCTTTTCGAGCAGGGTTCGATGCGCTTCCTCTTCTGCAGCCAGCCACTGCCTCGCCTTCGTCGTGCCGAAGCGAAGAATCGCCATCAGCGCGAACGGCGCGACGAGAGTCGTTACCAGCATCGCAAGCAGTGGCTGCGACGGAAACTGGTTGAACAGAGTGTGGATGGCGACCGCCGCCAGATAGGCCGGTACGAACCACCACAATCTGAAATGAAAATCCCGTGCTTCATGGTGGAGTTCTCGCACTGCGAGACGATGGGCGATTGCCGCGAGGACTGCGGCCGTCGTGCCGTGCATGACCGCCGTGCCGAGACCGCGCACGATCCACACCGGCGCCGAAAGGTCGGGGAAGCGGACGAGGTAAAAGACGTTTTCGACAACTGAAAAACCGGCGCCGACCGCGAAGCCCATTATGACCGCGTCGAGCGTCAATCCGATCCGGTTGATCCTGAACAGCCCGATGATGACCACGGCCTTCAGCGCCTCCTCGATCCAGGGCGCGGCGAACCGGCTGTAATTGCTGAAACCGATCGGAAGCGTATCGAGGAAGTATCCGCTCAGTGGGTAGGCGATGATCGCCGCCACGCCCCCGACAATCAGAAGTCCGACCGTCTCCCGGAAGCTGACGAGCTTGAAGACGTCGAGCCAGATGAAGGTCGCCGTCAGCAACAGCACCGGCAGAAGGGCTAGCGACCAGTCGATGATTTCGCCCACTTTCCTGACCCAGCCTACATGATTTTGAGCGAAGCCAGCAGCTCGGACTTGCGATAATCGCCATCCCGGAAGCCCGCCGCCGCGCCGATTGAAAGGACCATCGGCAGCCTCATCGCGACGGTGAAGCTGAGGTCCAACTGCGCACCGACGTTGGCGTAGGTGCGACTACCGCCCTGCGGTTCCTCGGTCGCCATCGCGCCGGCGAAGACCGCTGGACGAATGTAGCTCAGGTAGAATGCGGCGGTACCCACTTCGGCGAAGCGGACGGGCGGCAGGTTGATCTCGCCCGTCACCTTCGCGAAGCGGCGCGCGGCGATCTCGTCGATGTCGAAACCCGGGAAGCTCTCGAGCTCGCGATAGCGCTTCTCGGACCGGTCATCGACATAGTTGTTGCGGAACGAGCCGAAGTAAAAAGCGGCGAGAGGACTCTGCCGTTGTCCCCCGACGATGCCGGCATGCGTGTACAGCCATGCCGAGCTGTTGCCCCACGGCAGCGCGGCGCCGATATCGAACCCGCCGTAGAGCCGTGGAAAGAATTCGCCCTCGGCCTGGTCCGCGGCAGCCACGATCCGGGCGTTGATGCCCTTTTCATGATCGACGCCGCCGAGCGCCTTTGTGGTGTTCGTGTAGCGGAGGCCGAACTCGCCCGAACGCAGATCCTTCGGGCTCGGGATATTCTGCGCGCCGGGAAGCTGCTCCAGGCCGAAGTAGGTGGAGACGGAGCCGAAGATGTCGAGTTGGCGCGGCGGATCGTAGATCAGCGGCCTCGTATAGCCGACGCTGAAGGCGTCCCCCTTGCGGCTGCGCAGCACCGGCCCGGCAAGATCGTACACGTCGGCCAGATTGTGCCAGTAGCTCAGCCTCCAATTGGGAGTCCGATACTCCACGTCCAGATGCAGCCGCTCCCCGCCCTTAACCTTGTAAGGTGATACGGCGACACTCGCGTTCAGCTGACTGAAGTGGAGGGGGTCGGCCAAATGTACGTAGTAGCCGACCGCAACCTTTCGGTCGTAGCCCGAGACGATCGGGTAGTGCGCATCGAAACGCATGCGATCGAAGGGTTCGTAGGTCCCGCGCTGGGTGATGAGATCGTCGAGCGGAACCTTGGCGGGTGACCCGGTGCCCCAGTCCTTGAGCTCAGGCCGAGCCTTCACAACCTCGGTTCCGAGAAAGCGGACGGTCGCCAGGTCGTCGTGCACCTTCGGTCGCACGAAGGACGGATTGAAGCCCTCGCCCGTATAATCATAGACGAACAGCGAGCCGTCGGGACGAAGCTGCGGCCGAAAGAAGCCGGTCGCGGCGTTCGTCAGCACCTCATGCTTCCCGCTCGCTATGTCGAACCGGAAGACGTTGGAGACGCCCGTGAAATAGGAATTGCCCAGAAGGGCTTTGCTGTCCGGGGTAAAGGTGAAGTTCTCCGGCACGGCGGGCGGAAGCGATAGGGTAGCGACGGGATTGTCGGCATCGCCCAGTTCCAGGTCGGACCGCTTCCAAACTCGAACCGACTGCTTGCCGTCGACGGTTCCATATGACGCGGCGACCAGCTCGCCATCGGGCGAGATGTCGAGATCGAAGAGGATCTCGCCGTACCGGAACGTCTTGACCTGGTTGAAGCTGGTATAGGGCGGAGGGATGCGGACCAGGGTCACGAAGCCGTTCTGGTGCCGAATTCCCCACAGGCTCCTGTCGGCATGGTTGAAGGCGAGGTCGCCGATCCGAGCGTCGGTCAGGAGCCGGTGCTTCTTGCCCGTATCGACGTTGATCGCCTTGATCTCGCGATAGGCGTAATTCTGGTCGGTGTAGAAGGCCGTCCGGGTCGACGGGTCGAACGCGACGCTAGTCACCTTGTACAGCATCATCCCATCCAGGTCGGTGAGCGGCCTGAGTTTGCCGGTCGAAAGATCCATCCGGCCGAGGAAACCGATCCTTCCGGGATAGCGGAAAGCAGCGATAAGGCTGTTCGTCTTCTCGTCGATGAACCCGCGGGACATGGAGCCGAGCCCGCGCGGGCTGAGGTGCCGCGCCTCGGTCAGCGGGTATCGGGCCAGCGCAGCCAGATTTTTTTCCTGGAATTTGTGCTCGAAGGCGATCCAGTCGTCCCACACATGGTCGAGCGGGCGCCCGAACACATGCTTGAATTGGCTTGCGTAGAAGGCCTTCGAATCCTCCGAGCGCCGGAGCCATTCTACGGTCTTCTCGACCCCGTAGGTCAGCGCGAGATAGGAGAAGAAGCGCGTTCCGTAGAGGTAGGAATTGGCCCCGACCTGGAAGTCGACCTGGGTGCCCTCGCTCTCCAGCCCAAGCGGCGAGAAAAAGCGCATCTTGTCACGCACCTTGGCGCGGAACACCATCTCATCATAAGCGCCCTGGGCTCGTCCCAGCCCGCCAGCCATCCACGTTTCGAAGAAGACGGCGCTTCCTTCCATGTACCAGCGCGGCGTCAGGTTTCGGGGACTGGTCAGGAAATTGTAGAGGATGGATTCAGGGTGCTTCTGCAACGGCGCCGGCTTGCCGCCCAGGAACCGTCGCCACGAAGCATCCTTGCTGTTCCAGACGTCGATCGCGGCGACATGCGCAAGCTCGTGATTGTTCAGAGTGTAAAAGCGCTCGCCTGGCGAGAAGGTCTCCATCGACAGTGATAAAGGAGCGACGTCGAGCAGGACCATATTGCTCGGCGACGCCAGGGCCGCCGCATTGCCATAATCGGAAAAGTCCTTGAGCAGGACGGTGGTCCGATCCCACGGCTCCCAGCGAAAAATCTTCTTGTGAAAAGCGAGCCCGTTTTCGAACGATCGACCGAGATAGGGCGTCAAATAGGTCTGAAGCGGGTCGATGTAGAGCAGAGACAGATTTTTCGTTTCAAGCGTCGATAGTCGGAAGCCAGAGACGTCCTGCTCGACATGCTCGGGGCTCTTCTGCTCCGGCGCGTCGGGTTCAATTGTCTCCGGCTGAGCAGGCTGATCCGAAGCCTCCGGGGGAACATCCTCTGGGACTTCCACGATGGTCGTCGTGTCCGCAGGCGGTGGCGGAGGTGCCTGCGTCGTCGGCGTCTGAGCGAAGGCAGCCGCTCCTAGCGCGCTCCCCGCAAGAGCCAGCGTACCATGGGCAAGCCGGCGGCCGCTGGACGACGCAACACCCATTAGCGGCCTCGCCGTCGCGTCAGTTGACCTGAGCCGACGAAACTCCAGCCTGGTTGAGCGCCGCCGAGAAGCTCGGATTGGCCATCAGCGCCGCGAGATTGGGCTGGGCGGCAATCGCCGACAACGCCTTCTGATTAGCCGCCAAGGTCGCCATCGCCGCCGATCGCTGACTCACCGCCTCGAACGCTTTCGGGTTGGCAGCCATGGCGGAGAACGCATGCGGATTGGCGAGCACAGCCTGGGACGCAGCGGCGTTGAGCCGCCCCGCGGCCGCGGCCGAGGCCGCGAGCGAATGCGCGTCGAGCGCCTGCAGCGACTTCGCCGCCGCACTCAACTGTGCGGCGTTGGCCAGCTTCGAGAATGCCGACGCATTGTTGCCGATCGCTGCGAGCAATTGCGGGTTGATCTGCCGCGCATTGCTCGCAAGTCCCGCGAAGGACAGCGCATTGTTCCCGATCGCCGAGAACACGCGCGGATCGGCGGCGAGTGCGGACATGGCCGGGTTGTCGCTGCCGAGCTGCTGGAAGGCGGAGGCGTAGCGCGCCATGCGCGCATCGGAGGCGGCCTTCGCGGTGGCCTCGCGGAACGCATTGGCGTTGTTCGCGAAGCTGCTGAAGGCCGAACCGTTGGCCATGATCGCCGCGAGGGCCTGCGGGTGCCCGGCAAGCGCCTCGAAGGCCTTGGAGTGAGCCGCCATCGCCTCGAGCGCCTTGGGCTGGCCGGCAAGCGCCGCAAAGGCGTCCGAATGCGCCGCGATCGCCGCAACGGCCGAGCTAGACACGCCGGCCGACTGCAATTGGCGAGCGGCGGCCGCCGCGTTCTTTACTGCCGCGGCAAGCCCCTGGGGCTGGCCCGACAGCGACTTGAATGCCGCCGCATTGGCAGCCAGCGCGCTGAATACCTGCGGATCGGCGGCAAGCGCCTTCATGGCCGCATTGTCGCCGGCGAGCTGTTGGAATGCGGAGGCGTTACGCGCCATTCGAGCATCCGAAGCCGCCTTGGAAACTGCGTCGCGGAAAGCGTTGGCGTTGGACGCGAGGTTGGCGAATGCGGAAGCGTTGTTGCCGATCGCCGCCAAGGCCTGAGGATGAGCGGCGAGCGCCTCCATCGCTGCCGGATGTGCGGCGATCGCGCTCATCAGCTTCGCGTTTGCCTCGCGGGCCTGCGGCCGCAGCGCCGACGCGTTCTGCGCTGCCTTGGCAAGACCCTCGAACGCCTTGGGATTCGCTGCCAGTGCACTGAAGGCTTGCGGATTGGACAGCAAGGCGGCCAACACCTGCGGTTGCCCGGCAAGAGCCTTGAACCCCGGGCTGGCCGCCAGAGCGCGAAGCTCCGGATCGCGGACCAATAACTCGAACGCGTCGGTCTGCATCAGTTCGGCAACGGATGTATCGCCAAGCGTGACGTCCCCTTCCTGGACCTGGGGAGAGACGTACCGATCGGCCGCCGTGACCGTACCCGCTGAAGGGCCTAGCGGCGGATAAACTCGCCCCAAGCCATATGCGGCGATCGCGACGACCGCGACAGCGGCGCCGGAGAGAAGGTATTTTTTGTTGCTGGTGACAGTGGTGGCCATTGGAGCGCCCCCTTTTGCCCAATCGGCAATCTTTGAGCGCGAAGGAAAGGTGAGTCAATTAACGTTAGTTCGTAATGCTAACGCTGCTCAGCTTCCGCGACGGCACGTAAGGGCAGCTTGGGCATGCGCTTAATGAAGAGCCTTGCTCGTCAGGGTGATCTCAATCGAGGGGACAAGCGGCACCAGCCTGGTGTTGCTCACCGCTCACCGAACGACCGAGCCTTGGTGTCCGCAATATGCCAATCGCAGAACCGGTCCCGCTCATCGTCGTGAGAACTTGCTGACCCTACCGCTTCGGAGCACAGTGACTTCTGGAGGCGCGGTGGCACGAGTTTTTCTCAGTTATTCGCGTGAGGATGCCGCCAGCGCTCAGAAATTGGCCGCCGCCGTTTCAGGCGCGGGCCATGAGGTCTGGTGGGACCGACAGATCCATGGGGGCTCTCGCTTCGCTACCGAGATTGATCGTGCCCTCAAAGATGCCGAGGCGATCGTGGTCCTGTGGTCCGAAACCTCGATAAGGTCAGCCTGGGTGCAAGATGAAGCGGCGGAAGGGCGAGACACGGGCCGGCTAATTCCACTGACATTCGGTGGCTGCAAGGCGCCGCTTGGATTCCGGCAGTTTCAGTCGATCGACTTAGGGAGGTGGGGCGGCCGCGGGCGACCGCCTCAGCTCGATGAGTTGCTGTGGGCGATCGATAAGACCGCGGGCGGTGAGCATACAGCAGAGCCAATCGCCAAAGCGCTCCTCGCCCCCGACCTTCGTACCGGAGCCTGCGTATGTGTATTGCCGTTCGTGAACATGAGCGGAGATACGGAGCAGGAATATTTCAGCGACGGAATCACAGAGGACATCACTACTGACCTATCCAAGGTCTCGGCACTGTCGGTCGTTTCTCGAAATACTGCCTTCACCTACAAGGAGAGGGCACTGGATGTGAAGGAAGTCGCACGAGAATTGGACGCCACTCACGTGCTGGAAGGCAGCGTCCGCAAAGCCGGGAATCGAGTTCGAATCACCGCTCAGCTCATCGACGGCAGTTCCGGAACTCATGTGTGGGCGGACCGATACGATCGCGAGCTAACCGATATCTTCGAGATCCAAGACGGAATCTCTAAGTCGATCGTAGCGGCCCTCAAGCTGAGGCTGCTTCCCAACGAGAGCAGCGCGATCGCTGACCGCGGCACATCCAATGTTGATGCGTATAATCTTTACCTGATGGCGAGGCAGCAGTGGATCGGCGGCACGTTTTCTGCCGGTCGGAGCCAGGCGATTGTCCGTACTTGCCGGCAGGCTACGTTGCTGGATCCCGATTACGCTCAGGCGTGGGCACTGATGGCGCTTGCTCAATCGGAACTGCGATTCTGGCACGGGATGGACGAGGACGCGCTTGCATCGGCAGAGCGCGCGCTCTCGGTCAAGTCAGATTTGCCCGAGCCCCACTGCGTCAGAGCACATTATCTGGAAGACGCCGGCCAGTCTGAGGAGGCCAGCCGAGAGATCGAGATTGCGCTTAAGCTCGATCCAAATTCCTGGGAGGCTAACCGGGAAGCAGCAAGGCTGAAGTTCAGGCAGGGGCGCGTGACGGAAGCCATTCCGTTTTACGAGGCGGCGTCAGCGCTGATGAACTCAGACCATAACAGCCCCTCGGTGCTCTCCTGCTGCTACCGTTCCACTGGCCAAACTGCCGCGATGGAAGCGGCGGCGCGAATGACCTTGGAGCGAGCCGAAGGCGCGAAAGCGAAAGACCCGAGCAACAGCCACGCGCTAGCAGCGGGTGTCGGCGCACTGGCCATCCTTGGAGAAACAGAGCGGGCAAAAGAATGGATTCAGCGCGGCCTTCTTCTCGACCCGGATAATCTGTCGATGCGCTACAACCTTGCTTGCACTCTGAGCTCCGAACTCAACGATAGCGAAGGCGCGCTGGACGTGCTCGAGCCCTTCTTCGATTTGGTTGCCAGCGCCGCACACATCAAGCACTTGGA
Source organism: uncultured Alphaproteobacteria bacterium (assembly GCA_963829625.1). GTDB lineage: Bacteria > Pseudomonadota > Alphaproteobacteria > Sphingomonadales > Sphingomonadaceae > Sphingomicrobium. The sequence goes on from CAWHJH010000013.1 coordinate 288,722, forward strand.
AGCCGATCCCGATTTCGAGCCTATCCGCGATCATCCAAGGTTCCGTCAGGGGCTCGCGAAAGCAAGGAAGCGGCTCGCCATCGAGTAGCGGCATCCTTTCAATCCGGCATGGCCGATGCGGCTGTTACTTGAGTGCCCGCTCTTTGTCGAAGAAGGATCTGAGTGGCTCATCTCTGTCTTGGGTGGAAAGCAGACACAAAGCTCGCGTGGTTGGAAAGTCAGCTGACGGCCTTGGACATAGTGACTGGGGCCGGTCGGAGTGACCCGCCCGACCCCTCTGGCAGTTAGCTCACTTGCTCGTGTGCCCAGCGCACACAGTCGGCGAAGGACTCGAAATCAAGAAAGAAGTCCGGATTGTTCTCCAACTCAGAGTCACAGTAGTGGGTCGCGAACCCTTCCGCTGAAGTTAGTAGTAAGAAATGCATTCCCCAAGGTTTGCGGTCGGGACTGTCGGCAGGATCTCAGTCTTGCAGAAGTTGACCACGCCGGGGTTGGCCTGTGCTGGTGCCATGGGGATTGCCGGAGCGACGGTCAACAGCGGCATGATCGAGGCTAGGCGTATCGTCTTGTCCATGGAGTGATCCTTCTCGTTGGTCCGCTAGACTCACTTGAGAGAAGGCGTCCCACCCGCAGCCTGCTCGCACTCGCACGTGCTACATAGGCCGGCAGACGATTGTACTGGATTTCAGACGGAGACGCTAACTCAAGGTCCACGTAGAAGCTTCGGGATAATTTCCGCTTTGGGTCGAAAGCGGACATTGCCGACCTTCTCTCGCTGATGGTATTTGTCAGACCGAAAGATGAGGCAACCATGCGCCAGCTTCGCGCACTTGCAGCCGCCATCATCATGCTCGCGGCCGCGCCATCCGCTGCAGCCCAGACCGTGTTCGACACCACGTTGGGTGAGGCCAATCAGAAGACAGCCGAAGTCTCTACGCATGAGCTGAAAGTGATCATCAAAAGCGGAAGCGCCCTTCTCTTGGATGCGCGACCGCCGATGGAATATGCGATCAGCCACATACCGGGAGCGCTCAACGTTGCGCCGCAGCCCGGCCGTCCCGCCCACCTTTACATCTCAGACGTAGCCGAGGTCGGGCGCCTTCTTGGAGGAGCGAAAGAGAAAGCCCTAGTTCTTTACTGCAATGGTCCGTTCTGCGGAAAGACGAAACGGCTCGGGACCGAGCTTCTGGGAGCGGGGTACACGAACGTCCGGCGCTATCAGCTTGGAGCCCCAAGCTGGCGTACGCTCGCCGGTGAAGCCATGCAAACCGAATTGGCCGCCTTGCCCTACATTAGTCGCGACCAGACAGCAGTGTGGATTGATGCTCGGGAACCGGCTGCCTTCAAGGCCGGCACGGTTCGAGGAGCGCGCAATATTGCTCCAAGCGGCCTTCGTCCTGGCAAAGACCAGGGCGTGATGAAGCAGGCGAAGGACGACGGTCGACTGCCGATGGACGACCATAACACGAGGATCATCGTGTTCGGATCAAATGCGAGGGATGTACGTGCGGTCGCTGACGCGATCGCAAGCGAAGCCTTTCACAATGTATCCTTTGTTGCAGAACCCCTCGAACAGGTGCAGCGAGCGCTGCGATAAGTCGTCAGTGCATTCCCAGGCAATGTCCGCAATGGGTGGAAAGCGGCTTGAGAGCGGCGAATGCTATTTGCTCGATAGCACCAACCGACCATTTCGAGGCTGAATGGGACGCGCGTTGTTCGGATATCGGGCAGCGAAGATCGCCACGTCGCGAGTGGAGATCAAAGACGGCGTCTTGAGCACCAGCCAGCGCACTCCTTCCGAGCAGGGGGGTGTCGTTAGTGAGCCGCTGTATGCATAATATCCGAGCGTCGCTGGTAGCAGCGAAATGGCGTTGATCTTGACCGCGGCTCTGGCCACCTCCTTCTCTTTCTCCCTTGGCAAATTCTGCCAGAGAGTTTCGATGAGGTAATTCTCCCGGCTCATCCTGAGAGGCACAGCAACGACCGCGAGATGGCCTTGAGCGTCGCGATGAACGAGATGCGCAACCATATCGAACCGATTCCCGTCGACAACTTCCTCGCTCGGGCGATGGAAGTGAAATTGCACCAGTGCATAGCGTTTGCCGCTCACTGTCAGCGAACTTCCGGGATCATAGTTCACCTGGATGGTGTGCCCGTTGTCCACAATGCGAAGAGGCACCGGACGGTAATGAAACTCTAGCGCGGGAAGGTCTGTCGTTCGAACGTCATGCTTGCGAATTTCGATAGGCGACTGACTCTTTGCTGCGCAGGCGGCGAATTTGGAATTGAGTTTCGCCCAGTGCGGCGGACCTCCGCTCCCGCTGTAGGACCAATCATGGGTTTGGCCGCCGGCGATTACGTGAGCACTGGCGACGGCTGCGATTGAGCCAACGATAAGCAGGCGTAAGTTAGTCATGCGTTTCTCTGAAACGTCGTTACACCTGACAATTGGATCGTGGCATCGGGAACGCACCTGACGTCCGCGTAATGTCCGCTTGGGTCGAAAGCAGACACTACGCGAATGTCCAGAATGGGTGGAAAGCGGACAGTGGCATCTCCGCTCACGCTAGAAGCAATGCTTAAGCTCGGCCGCATCCGACACGGCTCTGCGCCAGTCATGAGTGTCGGGGAACATCACGCGCGATCGGGCCGAAGACGCTACGGCGCACCGCTCGTCTGCACACCCGTTCGGTAGTAAATAGCCGGCATTGAGAATATGCTCGCCGTTCAGGGGAGATCAACAATGGACCGTAGGCAATTTATTGGCGCGGCCGCCGTTACGGGCGCTGCGACGTTGACGCTCGGCTATTCGCGCAAAGCTGAAAGCCAGGCTGCGCTTGCGCCGCCCACTTCAGGCAGTTCTTGGGACGAGATAAAGCGGCAGTTCGACATCAAGCCCGACTTTGTGAACATGTCGAGCTTCTATCTTGCCTCGCACCCGAAGCCCGTGCGGGACGCAATCGAGCGACACCGCCGCGGCCTCGACCAAGACTCCCATAGCTACATCGAGGAGAATGTTGGGCCCCTCGAGCGCGCGGTCCGAGAGCAGGCCTCCAAATACATGCAGGTCGACGCGGACGAGCTGGCGTTCACGGACAGCACGACGATGGGGCTCGGGCTCTTGTACTCGGGAATGAAGCTCAAGCCGGGGCAGGAAGTGCTCACGGACACGCGCGATCACATCGTGACCAGACTCGCGGCGCAGGAAGGCGCCGAACGCGCGGGAGCATCGCTGCGCCAGGCCGCCTTCTACGCCGATCCCGCCAAGGTGAGCGTCGACGAGGTCGTGAACAACGTCCGCCGTAACCTCCGCGACAACACGCGTCTGGTCGCTATGACCTGGGTGCACTCGGGGACGGGCGTGAAGATGCCCGTCAGCCAGGTCGCCGAGGTGGTTCGAGCGCACAACCGCGGCAAGTCTGCAGAGGAGAGGACGCTTCTGGCCGTCGACGGAGTCCACGGCTTTGGTATCGAAGACGTAGCGATCTCCGCGCTCGGTGCAGACTTCTTCGTCGCCGGTACGCACAAGTGGCTGACCGGCCCCCGCGGCACAGGGCTAATGTGGGGACGCAAAGACGCGTGGCCGTTCGTTCGTGCTAGCATCCCGACTTTTGACCGAATGTGGCGAGATGGACCTGTCGAGCAGATGCCGGCCGGAGCCTGGCACACGCCGGGCGGCTTCCACAGCTTCGAGCACAGGTGGGCGGTGGCCGACGCATTCAAGTTCCACGCGGGCATTGGGAAAAGCCGCATCGCCAAGCGCATTCACAACCTGAACACTCTGGCGAAAGCCGAGATGGCCAAGATCCCCAAGGTTCGGCTGCACACGCCGATGAGTCCCGAACTGTCCGCCGGGATCATCGCGTTCGAGGTGGCAGGTCTGACGCCGGAGCAGGTCGTACGCAAACTGCACGAACAACGGATCATCGCGAGCGTCACGCCTGGGTTCTACGAGCCCAACTTGGCGCGCGTTGCGCCGAGCCTGCTCACGACGGAGCCCGACGTTGC
>CAWHJH010000014.1:0-33395 GCA_963829625.1 uncultured Alphaproteobacteria bacterium
AATGCGTGGAACCTTGTTTGCCGGCTCATTGCTGGCTTTGACCGTCTCGGCGGCGACGCCGGCGCAGACTGCCGGCTATTGGGCTGCGACGGACGCCTCGTCCGCGCGTATCCTGGCAGCCCATAATCGCGAGCGTGCACGTGTGGGTGTTGCCCCGCTTCGGTGGGACCCGGTGCTGGCGGCCTCTGCTGCTTCTTACGGCCCGGCACTCGCGCGGATTGGTGGACTGCGGCATTCGCCGAGGGCGGCACGGGTTGGCCAGCGCGAGAACCTCTGGATGGGAACGCGCGGCGCTTTTTCGCCCGAGCAGATGGTCGGCAACTGGATCGCCGAGAAGGCCCATTACCGGCACGGCCAATTCCCGTACGTCAGCCGAACTGGCAACTGGTCCGACGTGGCCCACTACACCCAGGTAGTCTGGCGCGGGACGACCCACGTCGGCTGCGCCATCCATCCGAGCCGAAACTGGGATTATCTCATCTGCCGCTACTCGCCACCCGGCAACGTCGACGGCCGTCGCGTGATCTGATCGATCTGCCGGCCTGAAGATTTAGCTGTAGCTAAGTCGCGCCGCGTCCGGCTAAGCGACTGCGCATGTCGATACTAGTCACGGGCGCGGGTGGATTCATCGGGGCGTCGACAGCACGCGCGCTTCTGGCTCGCGGCGAGCAGGTCGTCGGGATCGACAATCTCAACGCTTATTACGATCCAGCGCTGAAGCAGGCGCGTCTCGACGCGCTCTCGCGGGACTTCGGCGATCTATTCCGGTTCGAACGGATTGATTTCTCGGATGCCGGCGCCCTGGAAAGGTTGGGCAGCGCGTCCGACTTCGATCGGATCGTTCACCTCGGGGCTCAGGCCGGCGTTCGCTACAGTCTCGAAAATCCCGCCGCCTACTTCCAGTCGAACCTGGTCGGCCACGGCAACATGCTGGAGTTGGCAAGAAGCCGAGGTTCGAGCCATCTCGTCTACGCGTCCTCGTCGTCCGTTTACGGGGGCAACAAGTCGCTCCCTTTTCGGGTAGAGGACAGGGTCGATCATCCGCTCTCGCTTTATGCGGCAAGCAAGAAGTCGAACGAGCTGATGAGCGAGTCCTATGCCAACATTTTCCGGCTTCCGAGCACGGGTCTGCGCTTCTTCACGGTCTACGGGCCGTGGGGCCGCCCGGACATGGCGATGTGGATCTTCACGAAGGCGCTGCTTGCGGGCGAGCCGCTGCCCATGTTCAATGGCGGCGAGATGCGGCGCGACTTCACCTACATCGACGACATCGTGACCGGCATCGTCTCCTGCCTCGACAGCCCGCCGGCCGACGACGGCTCGGTGAAGGCCGGCGGAGGCACTGGGCCGCACGCGATCTACAATATCGGCAACAGCCGGAGCGAAGACCTCATGCGGGTCGTCGAGCTGCTCGAGCAGGCAACGGGACGAAAGGCGCTCTGCTCGCCGGAGCCGATGCAGCCCGGTGACGTGAAGGACACGTTTGCCGACATCAGCGCAATCGAGCGCGATCATGGCTTCAAGCCGACTACTACAATCGACGAGGGGGTTCCGCGTTTCGTCGACTGGTATCGCGAGTATCACGGGATCTGATGGTTCCCCCGATCCTCTCTCGCCTGCGGCTGCCCGTCATCGGCGCGCCGCTCTTCATCGTCTCGAACCCGAAGCTCGTCATTGCCCAGTGCAAGGCGGGCGTCGTCGGCAGCTTCCCGTCACTGAATGCCAGGCCGGCGTCGCAGCTCGACGAATGGATCCACGAGATCACCGAGGCCCTCGCCGAGCATGACAGGCAGAATCCCGATGCGCCCGCGGCTCCATTCGCGGTCAACCAGATCGTGCATCGGTCGAACGACCGCTTCGAACATGACATGCAGGTCTGTGCGAAATGGAAGGTGCCGATCGTCATTACGTCGCTCGGGGCTCGCGAGGAGTTGAATCATGCGGTCCATTCGTGGGGCGGGATCACTCTCCATGACATCATCGACGACCGCTTCGCCCGGAAGGCGATCGAGAAGGGCGCGGACGGGCTGATCGCGGTGGCGGCTGGCGCAGGCGGGCACGCAGGTCGCTGGTCGCCCTTCGCCCTGATCCACGAGATCCGCCGCTGGTTCGACGGGCCCCTGGCCTTGTCCGGGGCCATTGCGACCGGCGAGGCCGTGCTCGCCGCCGAGGCGATGGGTGCGGACTTTGCCTATGTCGGTTCGGCCTTCATCGCGACGCCCGAGGCTCGCGCGAGTGACGAGTACAAGGAAGCGATCGTCACGAGCAGCGCCGCCGACATCGTCTATTCCAACCTCTTCACGGGCATTCATGGAAATTACTTGCGCGCGTCGATCGTCGCGGCGGGCCTCGATCCCGACGATCTGCCGGCGCCCGGCGCGGATGCGATGAACTTCCAGTCTGCGACGGGTGCCAAGGCGTGGCGGGACATTTGGGGATCGGGGCAGGGGGTCGGCGCGGTCGACGCCGTGATGCCCGCCGGTGAGCTCGTCGCGAAGCTGGCAGAGGAATATACGGCGGCGAAAGCGCGGGTCTGCGCTAGCTGATCTTCGCCAGCTTCTCTCGCCAGTCGGGGGGAATCTCCGCTGGGCGCCGGGTGGCGCGGTCCACCACGACATGCACGAACTCGCCTTCCGCTGCCGCGCTGTCCGATCCTTCGGCGAAAATGCCGATGCGATAGCGGATGCTCGATCGGCCAAGCTCCGCGACGGTCAGTCCGACTTCCACGGGCTGGGGAAATTCGAGCGGTGCGGCGTAGGTACAGTGGGTCTCGACCACGAGGGCGATCGGATCACCTTGTGCGATGTCGAGCATGCCCTGCTCGACCATCCAGGCGTTCACGGCGCTGTCGAACCATTCATAAAAGACCGTATTGTTGACGTGCCCGTAGGCATCGTTGTCGGCCCAGCGAGTGGTCATCCGACGCCAAGTCCTGAATTCGGTCCGGGAGGCCGGCGGCTTTCGGCTCACCAGGCGGCCTCGTAGAGGCGCTGCGCGTCCGCTTCGCTGATCTCGCACGGATTGTTCACCAGCAACCGCGTCTGCTTCATCGCCTCGCGGGCGAGCGTCGGTGCCTCCGAAATGTCGATCTCATAATCGCGGAGGCGGGTTGCGATCCCGCTCTCGCGGACTAGCTGGTCAAGGCGATCGATGAGCAGGGCCACGCGCGCCTGGCTTCCTTCCGCCTCGCACTCCGGAACGACGATCGGTGCCAGCTCGGCGTAATGCTCACGCGCGGCCTCCGAATTATGCTGGAGCACGTGCCGAAGCATCAGCGCATTCGTCACTCCATGCGGCAGGTGATGCAGCCCGCCAAGCGGGTAGGCGAGGGCGTGCACGCCCGCGACCGGCGCGTTGGAGAAGGCCAGGCCTGCCAGATGTGCCCCCAGGAGCATCGCCTCGCGCGCTTGCAGGTCTTGCGGCTCGGTACAGGCGATGAGGAGATTGGCCGTGAGAAGGCGGAGCGCCTCGCGTGAGAGCGCGTCGGACAGCGGGTTCTTCAATCTTGCCGAGGTGTAGGCCTCGATCGCGTGCACGATGGCATCCACGCCGGTCGCGGCCGTCACGCCGCGAGGAAGACCTACTGTCAGCGCTGGGTCGAGCACGGCCCAATCGGCGGTCAGCGGCCGGGCGTTCACGGCCAACTTCACACCACCTTCGCAGGTGATCACCGAAATGGGCGTCGCTTCGGAGCCGGTCCCAGCGGTGGTCGGAACGAGAACGAGCGGCAGCCGCTCGCCCTTCGCGACGTCCACGCCCCAGATTTCGTCCAGATTGTCGCCGGAGCCGAGCAGATAGGCGGCGAGCTTCGCCACATCCATGGGGCTGCCGCCGCCAAACCCCACGACGGACCTCGCGCCAGCGGAGCTTCCGGCCTCAACCGCAGCTTCCAGCGTTGTCCGGGACGGGTCGGCCTCGACCTGATCGAATATGGTCACAGGCCGGCCCGATGCTTCGAGCGCCTGGAGGCTGGAGTTGACGAGCCCGAGTCCGACCAGCTGTTCGTCCGTCACGAACAGAACGGGCCCTTCAGGCAACAGGTCGAGAATCGCTTCGGACTTGCCGGCGCCAGCCATCAGCCGCGGCCCGGGATGGAAAGTGAAGCTGCGCATCACGCGCAGATTAGCGTCGGTCAGCCGAGATTCCCACCAAGGCCTCGCTCGAGCCGACCCATCAGCGCGCGCGCTGGGCTGGCGACGGGTTCCTCCGTGACAACGCCTTCGTCGATGCGCTTGATTCGAGCGTAGAGCTCGCCACTGGCCTCGATCAGGCGTTGGGCGGCGGGGGGCAGCTGCGCGACAAGCTCGGAATCGCTCTCACCGGCGTGACCCAGCCGGCGCTCGGGACGCCGTCCTTCCTGCCCGGGGATCTCGCCGGTCTCGATTGCCCGCTGGGTCAGCAGCCAGGCTACGATATGCATGATCCGGGTCGTGACCTTGAGCGATTCGCAGGCAAACCCGACGCGGACGAACGGTTCGAGCGAGACCCGGTCGCCGCGGCCGGCATCATCGAAGTAGGATCGCGCCTCGTCGGCAAGCAGCATCGCCTCTGTATAGAGACTGTCGATCAGCCTGGAGGTGATCCGCGCCTCGGACGGCGGATTGATCGAATCGTCCATCGCCTAACCAGTGCCATTCTTCCTGCGTTCTGAAAACGTCCGAGACGTTCCGGCGGTCCCTTATTTACCGTTTTCAGTCCCGTCGCGGGACAGGATTTCAGGCGATGATGTCCGGAGTGTTCCGGTCGATCATGAGTTGGATGTGATCCTTCAAATGGAGCTTCCGGCGCTTGAGTCGAGCGATCTCCAGCTGATCGTAAAGCGGCTCGGCGGAAAGAGCGGTGATCTGCTCGTCGAGGCGCCGGTGCTCCGCCTTCATCGCATCAAGTTCTTCGCGGATCGCTTCGTCCATCATTTCGTCTTGAACTACCCCACTCGCACTTCACCGTCATTGCCCAAGTGCCGCGATGAGCCGCGACTCCAGTCGGGCGGATGGACCTCCAGAATACGCGACAAAGGGACAGAAAAATGTTTTACTGCGGACGCTGTTCAGACGCATTCAAGGAAAGGAATGGCACCGATGGACAAGGCAAATGTCGAGGAGCTCACATCTCAGCACGCTTCTCTCGCCGCACAGATCGACGAAGAAGAGCACCGCCCGCTCCCCGACATGATCAAGCTTCATGAGCTCAAGAAAGAAAAGCTCAGGCTTAAGGACGAACTAGCCGGCCACTTCCACTAGGAACGGCTGTCCGCGGGACGGCAATCAGTCGTCCCGCGACACTTTCTCGATTCGTTCGTGGCGCTCCTGCGCCTCCAGAGTCATCGTTGCGATCGGCCGGGCTTCGAGGCGGGCCAGCGAGATCGGGTCGCCCGTCACTTCGCAATAGCCATATTCGCCTGCGTAGAGGCGGCGCATCGCCGAATCGATCTTGGCGATCAGTTTGCGCTGGCGATCGCGGGTGCGCAGCTCGATTCCCCAGTCCGTTTCGCTCGAGGCGCGGTCGGCGATGTCCGGTTCGCGGAGCGAGTCGACCTGGAGCTGCGCCATGGTCTGGCGCGATTCCTCGACGATATCTTCCTTCCACGCCTTCAGCTTCCTGAGGAAGTAGGCCCTGTGCAGGTCGCACATGAACTCTTCGTCTTCGGACGGACGATAGTCTTCGGTAAGAATGATGCGATCGAACGGTACCGGTTGACCGCCGTACAGGTCGACAAGAGCAGTAGCCATTGAACCCCTCCCAGCTCGGCCGGCCATGCTCCCCCGAGCTTGCCGGACACCCCGTATGCACCCGCCACTGACTGCGGCCGGGCCACCGGTACAGCCGGGGCGGATTAGGTCGACTTTCCCGGGGCTTAGCACCCGGACTCAGTCGATTTACCCCCACCGGCCGCTATAAATAAGCGGGTTCGCCTTAACAAGGACTGTCAAACAGCAGGTGAATAAATGGCAATTCTGTTGCCGAATTAGCGCATTAGCAGCCGGTTGCGGCTTGCGCGCGGCTCCCCCATAGGCGCCCTTCATGCGAATTCTTCTAACCAACGACGACGGCATCAATGCCCGCGGACTCGACCTGCTGGAGACCGTCGCACGGCGGTTTTCGGACGACATCTGGGTGGTTGCTCCAACCGAAGAGCAGTCCGGGGCCGGGCACTCGCTGACGCTCACGCAGCCCGTGCGGGTCCGCCGGCACGACAATCGCCGTTTCTCCGTCACCGGCACGCCCACCGACGCAGTGATGATGGCGCTAGCGCACATCATGAAGGATTCGCCGCCAGACCTCATCCTCTCTGGGATCAATCGGGGCGCGAACCTCGCCGAGGACGTGACCTATTCAGGCACGGTTTCAGCGGCGATGGAGGGAGCGCTCGCCGGAGTGAGGTCGATCGCCCTCAGCCAGGCCTATTCCCGCGAGGGCATGGGGGACACCGTCCCGTTCGGCGCGGCGGAAGCCTGGGCCGAGAAAGCGCTGGCGCCGATCATGGACATGGAAATGGCGCCTGGCAGCCTCATCAATGTGAATTTCCCGGCGCTTCCACCGGAGCAAGTCAAGGGCGTCCGCATCTGCCGCCAGGGGATTCGAGATTATGGTCGCCTGAGGCTCGTCGAGCGCCAGGACCCGCGCGGCTACACCTATTTCTGGTTCGGTCTGGCGCCAGTCGTGGAGACTCCCGGCCATTCCACGGACCTGGAAGTCATCGCGGACGGCTATGTGTCGGTCACCCCGCTGCACCTTGACCTCACGCACGACCCTTCGCTGCAGCAGCTGCGCGCGCGGTTCGCCTGACGCTTACCCGCCGGGGTAGCGAATTCCCACGACCTCGTAGCTTTTCTCGCCCGCGGGAAGGCGCACGATCCGTTCGTCGCCGACGCGTGCTCCGACGAGCGCCCGGGCGAGCGGGGCACTCCAGCCGATCCGCCCGGCGGACGCGTCCGCCTCGTCATCGCCGACGATCGTCAATGTACGGCGCGCATCGTCGTCGTCGGCGAGCTCCACCGTCGCTCCGAACCGAACCTGGTCTCGCGCTCCCTGTGCGCCCGGCTCCACGACCTTCGCCGCCTTCATCACCTTCGACAGATGAGCGAGTCTGCGATCGATCTCGCGAAGCTTCTTGCGGCCATAGATGTAGTCGCCGTTCTCAGACCGGTCGCCGTTCGCTGCGGCCCAGGCGATCGTTTCGACCAGCTTCGGCCGCTCGATCGAGAACAGCTCCTCATATTCGGCGCGCAGGTTCGCGAAGCCGGTGGCGGTGATGAACCGCGGTTGTCCCTGACTCATTTGCTCGTCCTAGCCCGGACGGCTCTTTCCGAGATAGCGGGAAACATGGACCGTCCCGTTCGGAGAGCTCGGGTTCATCCGGTCGTAGACGACGCTGTTCTCGATGACCCGCTGCACATAGGCCTTGGTCTCGCTGAACGGGATCTGCTCGATCCACTGCAGCACGTCCTTTCGGCCACGGGGGTCGCCGTAGCGATTGACCCACTTTCCGGCGTTGCCGGATCCCGCGTTGTAGCTCGCGACGGCAAGCGGGACGTTGCCGTCCCAGATGTTGAGCATCCGCTGGAAGTAAGCCGTTCCGAGCATGACATTGTACGAAGGGTCTGACGTCAGTCTGTAGGGCTCGTAGGAAAGCCCCATCTTGCCGGCCTGCTCGCGCGCAGTTCCCGGCATCAGCTGCATCATTCCGCGTGCGCCCGCATGGCTGACCGCCGCGCGGTCGAACGAGCTTTCCTGGCGAGCGATGCCATGAGCAAGGGACCACATCCTCGCGCCATTCACGTTCGCGGGCAGGCGCGGATAGGCAGTCTCGACGTAGAAGGCGCTCCCCTTCACGCGCGCCATGCGCGCGACCCAGACGCCGACGTCCTGCCGGCCGATTCGCTGCCCGAACTGCGTTGCCAGGACACGCTCGGCATCATTGTTGAGCGATTCCGACAGAGCTCGGACGAACAAGGTCTGCTCATCCCGGCGACCCTGCTGGCCCGCGATCTGCGTCGCCTGGACGATACGCCTCGTAGGAAATTCGGCCCGCTGTGCCGGACTGACTGCGAAGGTTGGCAGCGGCCCCGGCGCGGGGATGGTGCGGCCAAGCTGCTCAAGTGCGAGCTGGCCGTAGAACAGCTCGGGAAAGGCCGACGCGCGCTGGAAATAGGCCATGCCTTCCGTCACGCGGCGTGCAGACAGCGCGGCCCGACCGGCCCAGTAGAGGCCCTTCGACTGGACCTGTAGCGACTTGCCTCCGCGCGAATAGCGGTCGAACATCGCCACGGCGTCGTTGGGCCGATTGAGCCCGCTCCACGCGGCGGTCCCGCCAAGCCACATCAGCGACGTATACTTATCCCGGATTCCAATATGCTGATCGGATACGTTCACGCCAGGCGCGAAGACGTCGTCCGTCTGCCTGGCGATGTTATAGGCAAGCGCCCACTGGCCGTTTTCAGCGGCGCTGTCGGAAAGCAGGATCTGCATTTCCAGGAAGCGCTCCGCGTCGGCGGGGCGATATCGGAAATTATGATCCCGCGCGAAAAGCTGGCGAGCGGAATGCTCCCAATTCGCATCGCGCAGGTAGCGCGCGCGGTCCATCATCAGGCCGGCGTCCGTGGTGACCTGGCCCATGACAGCCTGGTAGCGCGTCTCGGCGTCCGGCCAGCGACGCTGCAACGCAACCCGCGCAGTGAAGGCGCCGCGCCTCGTTGCCGACGTCATCGGCAGGAAACGCTCGGCGTTGCTCGCACTCTTGGCGAAGAGAAGGGCGTCCGTGCGCCGATCGTGGTCTTCCCAGGTGAGTTGCTGGCTGTAGCGCGCGAATATGGACTGCTCGTCGCTTGCGCTGAGGTCTGAGGACGCCCAGGCGGAGCGTACGGCGACGAGCGCCTCGGCGTGGCGGCCGACTGCGCTGAGCGCATCGGCCAGCCGGGCAAAGCCGTTGCCAGTCTCGGGCGGCTTGCTGGCGAAGAAGGCGAGGACCGTCCCTGCATTTTCTCCGGACCGCATCGCCTTTTCGGCCCAGCGGCGGAGCTTCGACTCCTCGGGCCAGCCCGGATTCGCGTTCAGAAAGCGCGCATAGTCGGCGAAGCTGTAGCCGCTGCTCTGTCGCAGCCGCCGCCAGTCGTTCAGCGCATAGCCGACGCTATAGCCGGCGGTCGCCGAAGCATAGACCGGCCGCGGCACGGGGTAGGAAGTCTGCGTCGAAGCAGCCGTCGGCGTGACGAGCAACGCCGGAAGAAAGAAAGCGACACCTCTCATGCTGGACATTCTCTTTCGCCGGTCCTTATCAGTCCCTGAACAGCAGTTGATTATCCACCTCGGCGAAGCTGTCGTGAAGGCGAAAAGTTCATGTTTTACGGGTCGATACCGGCACTGGTGACACCTTTTTCCGGCAACTGTGTCGATGAAGACTCACTAAGGGATTTCATCGATTGGCAAATCGGCGAAGGAAGTACTGGACTGGTCCCGTGCGGCACGACCGGCGAGGTCGCGACCCTCGATCCAGCCGAGCATCGCCGGGTCGTCGAGATCGCGGTCGAAGTGTCCAGGGGCCGCGTGCCGGTGATCGCCGGTTGCGGCAGCTACTCCACCGCGGCGACCATCGAGAAGATGCGGGTTGCCAAGGACGTCGGCGCGGACGCCGCGCTCGTCGTCGTTCCTTATTACAACAAGCCAAGTCAGGCTGGCCTTGCCGCACATTATAGGGCCGCGGCGGAGAGCTCTGACCTCCCGATCATCGTCTACAACGTCCCCTCGCGCACCGTTGCCGACATATCGGTCGAAACGCTTGCGGAGATTTCAAAGCTGCCCACCATCGTCGGCATCAAGGATGCGACGGGCAATCTGGGTCGTGTCAGCGCCCAGCGGCTCGCGTGCGGCGAGGACTTCGTTCAGCTATCCGGCAACGATGATATGGCCTTGGGTTTCAACGCCATGGGTGGAGTTGGCTGCATTTCCGTAACAGCTAACGTCGCGCCGCGCCTTTGCGCGGAATTCCAGTCGGCCATGCGCGAGAGCAATTGGGACGAAGCCCTGAAGCTGCAGGACCGTCTCTACCCGCTGCACGCGGCGCTGTTCTCCGACGCGTCGCCCGGGCCGACGAAATATGCGCTCACCCGTGTCCGACAGGGCTACCCGGCGGAGCTGAGGCTGCCCTTGACCGAACCGTCCGATGCGTCGAAGCGGGCTGTCGACCAAGCGCTGGAGCACGCCGGTCTCCTCTAATTGGAAGTTTCGTGTCCAAGCCCCTTCCTGCACCGTTCGACAAGAAGAAGGTCGTCGCCGAGAACCGGCGCGCGCGCTTCGACTATTTCGTCGACGAACGGGTCGAGGCGGGCATTGCGCTGACCGGGACGGAGGTGAAGTCGCTGCGCCATGGCGAAGGATCGATCGCGGAGAGCTATGCGACGGTCGAGGGGGAGGAAGTGTGGCTGATCAACAGCCACATCCCGGAATACAGCCACGGCAACCGCCTGAATCACCAGCCGCGGCGCGCGCGCAAGCTGTTGCTGAAAGGGCGCGAAATCTCGAAATTGCAGGGTGCGGTGGCCCGTCAGGGGCTGACGCTCGTACCATTATCCTTATATTTCAACTCTCGAGGAAGGGCGAAGGTCGAGCTTGCTCTGGCCCGAGGCAAGAAAGTGCATGACAAGCGGGACACGGTGAAGGAGCGCGACTGGAAGCGCGAGCAGGGTCGCCTGCTGAGGAACCGTGGCTAAGTTCGTCGCTGCGTGCCGCGCCTTCATGGCCAGGCACGCGCCCTCTCGCGAAGAAGTCCAGAACAGCCGCTGGTTGAAGCCATTCGGCCAGCGCATCCGCGAATCAGACCTTTGGCGCTTCACCCGCCGCTCCGTGCCGCGCGGGGTCGCCATCGGCCTGTTCGTCGGCATTTTCCTGATGGTTCCGGGGCTCCAGATCGTCGGCGCTGCCCTGGCTTGCATGGCGCTTCGCGGCAATGTGGCGATCGCCGCCGCCATGACCTTCCTGTCCAACCCGGCCACTACGCCCTTCTTCCTGGTCGCGGCAGTCAATGTGGGGAACCAGATGGGCTTCCGAGCGGACCTCACGACCTTGCAGGTGCTCGCGACTACCCATGCAAGCGTGTGGCGCTGGCTTACCTGGCTCTTCTCCGATGCGGCTCCGGCGATGGTGACCGGGCTTGCCGTGATCGCCGCGATCGTCGCGTTTGCAGGATATTGGGTGTCGCTCGTCGGATGGCGCTGGTGGGTCGGTCACAAATGGGGCCAACGGCGTTACGCTGCGCGGGAGGGCGCGCAGGTCGAGGATATTTCCTGAGGGGATCGAAAGACATGAAGAAATTGATTGCCGTTCTCGCGGCGGGCACCGCGCTCGCCGGTTGCGCTACCCCTGCAGCCGATATCCCGCCGCCGCCGGTCGAAGAGACCGCTCCGCCGGCTGCCGAAGCACCGGCCGCTCCCAAGCCCGAGATCGGCACGTTCGGCTTCGACAAGGCGGGGATGGATGCGACCGTTGCTCCGGGTGACAATTTCTACACCTACGCGAACGGCACCTGGGCGCGGACCACTCCGATCCCGGCCGACAAGTCGAACTACGGCATGTTCACCCTGCTCGACGATCTGTCGAAGAGCCGGACCCGGGCAATCATCGAAGAAGCGGCGAAGGATTCGAACAGCAAGATAGGCGTCGCGTACAACACCTATCTGGACACCGCGGGAATCGAGGCCAAGGGCCTGGCGCCGTTCGAGCCTTGGCTGAACGAGGTTCGCTCGCTGTCGAGCAAGGCCGGCTATCCCGCCTTGGTGGCCCGCGCCGACCGCCTCGGCATCGGCGGTCCGTTCCCTGCCTTCGTCAATCTCGATGACAAGCAGAACGACCAGTACATCCTGAACATCACTCAGGGCGGCATCGGCATGCCCGACCGCGATTATTATCTGAAGACGGACGCCAAGATCGCGGAGAACCGCGCGAAGTATCTCGAATTCCTGACGAAGATGCTGACTCTCGCGGGCGAGCCCAACGCTCCCGCACGGGCCAAGGCCATCCTCGACTTCGAAACGAAAATCGCCCGCGCCCACTGGACTCAGGTCGAGAGCCGCGATGCGACCAAGACCTATAACAAGATGACGATCGCCGAGCTCCAGCGCCGCTCGCCGGGCTTCAACTTCCGCGCCTATCTGGATGGTGTCGGCGCGAAGGCTGATCAGCTGATCGTCTACCAGCCGAGCGCCTTCACCGGCATCGCCAGGGCGATCCAGGCGGCGCCGCTCCAGGTGCTCAAGGACCAGCTGCTCGTCCGCTCGCTGAGCGGTTACGGCGCTGTCCTGCCCAAGGAGATCGATGACACCGTCTTCGGGTTCTACAACACCACGCTCTCCGGCACTCCGCAGCAGGAAGAGCGGTGGAAGCGCGGCGTGACCTTCACGTCGGGCGCGCTCGCGGACGAACTCAGCAAGATCTACGTCCAGCGGCACTTCCCGCCGGAGACCAAGGCCGCCGCCGACGAGCTCGTGAAGAACGTCGTTGCAGCCATGGGACGTCGGATCGACCAGCTGACCTGGATGCAGCCGGCGACAAAAGCGCGCGCCAAGGCCAAACTCGCCAACTTCACGACGAAGATCGGCTATCCGGAACAGTGGCGCGACTATTCGGGACTGGAAATCCGCGCCGGTGACGCGCTCGGCAATGCCATGCGCTCGTCCGAGTTCGAGCACGAATATCAGTACGGCAAGCTCGGCGGCCCGGTCCGCAAGTGGGAGTGGTTCATGACTCCCATGACGATCAACGCCTACGCCAACTTCAACATGAGCGAGATCGTCTTCCCGGCGGCCATCCTGCAGCCGCCCTTCTTCGATCCGCATGCCGACCCGGCGATCAACTATGGCGGCATTGGTGCGGTGATCGGTCACGAGATCAGCCATCACTTCGACGACCAGGGCGCCAAATATGACGAGAACGGCCGCCTTGCCGACTGGTGGACGCCCGAGGACGTCAAGGCGTTCGAGGCCGCCGGCAAGTCGCTCATCGCGCAGTACGATGCGTACGAGATCTTCCCCGGCGCGAAGATCCAGGGCGCGTTCACGCTCGGCGAGAACATCGGCGATCTCGCCGGCCTGACGATCGCTTACGACGCCTACAAGCATACGCTTGGCGGCGCCGAGGCGCCTGTTCTCGACGGGACGACCGGCGACCAGCGCTTCTATCTCGGCTGGGCGCAGGTCTGGCGCCGGAACTACCGCGAGGCGAACCTTCGCCAGCGGCTGATTACTGATCCGCACTCGCCGTCGGAGCAGCGGACCTGGATCGTTCGCAACCTCGATCCGTGGTACCCCGCCTTCAACGTGCAGGCCGGTCAGAAGATGTACCTTTCGCCGGAGACGCGTGTAAGGATTTGGTAGGGGAGGGCCCAAGGCCTGATGCTGCACCAGGAGTTGCCTTCGATCGCTGATCGTCCGCTGGACGGCGGCGGTCGCTGGCTGCTTCCGGGTCTCGGCGGAGCCGCAGTCCTCAGCCTCGCGGCCCTATGGTTTCTAGTCGGGCCGATCCCGGCGCTGGTCCTTGCCGGACTTGCAGGAGGAGGGGCGATCGCCGCCGCGGTGGCCTTGCGTCGACCGGCAAGCGCTGCAGCTCCGGAAAGCCTTGTTCATGGCGGCCCGGACTACGGCCTCGTGGGAGCCGCACTCGCCCTGTGCGAGGAACCCGCGGCCATCACGTCGTCGGACGGCGCACTCCTCGCGGCCAACGAAGCGTATCGCCTCCGCTTCGACGCCCTTCCTCCGCTCAAGCTTCCCGCGGATGAAGAATCGAACCAGTCGCTGCTGACGGCAGTCTCCATGGCCTGGCGCGACGGAGCCGGCTGCGTTGCGGGGGTCGCCACGCTTGCCGGCACCTCGGCGGTGGAGGTGCAGCGTGCGGGCCTGCGCAACGACATGCTGTTGTGGCGCTATCCAAGTCCACCCTCGGCAGACCCGCTGGCGCTGGCTGTCCAGGGGATTTCCGGAGTAACGGGTGAGCGCCTGACCCGCGCCGGCGTTCTCGCAGCTTTGGTCGATAGCGAGGGTCGGGTCCTGGCGGCCAACAAATTGTTCGCCGATCGCGCCATTCCGGCTGGCCAGAATGAAAATAGCCCGCGCTTTTCAGAACTGGTGCAGGTCGGCGAGGACGGTCTGTTCTATCTGCCGGCCGAGGGAGACGGTGGCGTCGGGCTTCGGGCAGTGCATGTACCTGTGAACCCGGTTCAGCCGAACGGGACCGGCACATTCCTGCTTTTCGATGGATTTGAAGCCGCGGGCAGCTCGTCGAACCTCCAGGCGCTACTCGACATGCTCCCGATCGGTCTGGCGCTGGTCGACCGTGACGGCCGCTTCCTGACGATGAACCAGGCGTTCCGAAGCGCCGCGGGCATCAAGGGCAATACCAAGCTCGTTTACCCGGGCGATCTCGTCGTGAAGGAGGACAAGGCCGCCGTCGCCGACTCGGTCCGCCGCAACGCGCGTGGCCCGGCCATGTCCGGCGATATTGCGGTCCGGCTTACTCGAGATCCCAGGGAGCCGGTGGCACTTACCATCGCCGGCCTTCGCGGCCTGGGCGACGCGGCGGTCCTCCTCCTGCTCAAGGACAATAGCGAGGAAGCCAAGCTCAAGCGCCAGATCGCGCAGGCGACGAAGATGCAGGCCGTGGGCCAGCTTGCCGGCGGCGTCGCGCACGACTTCAACAACATCCTGACCGCCATCATCGGCCACTGCGACCTGATGCTGATGCGGCACACGCCGGGCGACAGCGATTACGACGACATCCAGCAGATCAAGTCGAACTCGAACCGCGCTGCCGGTCTGACGCGCCAGCTTCTGGCCTTCTCGCGCCAGCAGACGCTTCGACCGCAGGTGCTCCAGCTTCCGGACGTCGTCTCGGAAGTCTCGCACCTCCTCAAACGACTGCTTGGCGAAACCGTCGTGCTGGTCGTCAAGCACGGCCGCAATCTCGGTTCGATCCGGGCAGACCCCGGCCAGCTCGAGCAGGTGATCATCAACCTCTCCGTGAACGCGCGCGACGCCATGGCGTCAAAGGGCGGCGGGACGCTCACGATCCAGACCTATGCGGTGGGATCCGATCAGGTGGCGGAGCTGGGCTCCGAGATCCTCCCCATCGCCGATTATACGGCCCTGTCCGTCAGCGACACCGGCTGCGGCATCGCGCCGAACGTCCTCGGTAAGGTCTTCGAGCCGTTCTTCACTACGAAGGAGGTTGGCAAGGGCACGGGCCTCGGCCTTTCGACCGTCTACGGTATCGTGAAGCAGTCAGGCGGCTTCATCTTCGCGGATTCGAAGGTCGACGAGGGAACGCGCTTCATTATCTACCTTCCGGTGCACAAGGCCGAGGTGTCCGCTCAGGCGCCGCGTGTGGCCAAAGGCAGTGACAATGAGCTGTGGGGCAGCGGCACCGTCCTTCTGGTCGAGGACGAGCCGATGGTTCGCACCGTAGCGGAGCGGGCCCTCACTCGGCACGGCTACACCGTCATCACGGCAAACAATGGCTATGAAGCGCTGGAGATCCTCGACAAGGGGGAGGAGATCGCCCTTCTGATCAGCGACGTCGTCATGCCGGAGATGGACGGACCGACGATGGTTCGCGAGGCACGCAAGAGCAGGCCCGACCTGCCGATCCTGTTCATGTCAGGCTACGCCGAGGAGCAGCTCCGCAAGTCCATCGACCTCGACCATGTCGCATTCCTGCCAAAGCCCTTTTCCGTCCAGGAGCTCGCCGAGGCGGCCCGAAAGGCCCTTTCGCCGGTTAAATGAATTAGGGCTTTGCGGCTGCGAAAGCTGACACTATCCGGTGGTGTATGGGGCAGCGTAGCATCCTGGTTGTTGAGGACGAGCCGCTTATTGCGATGATGCTCGAGGACTTCCTTGAGTCACTCGGCCACTCGGTCACGGCGACGTGCGAATCCGTATCGGACGCTATGGCCGAAGCGGACAAGGGCGGGTTCGATCTCGCCATCCTGGACGTGAATCTGAAAGGCGAGAGCGTCTGGCCCGTTGCGGAGCGGCTCCGCGAAAAGCGGATTCCGTTCGTGCTTGCGACCGGCGGCCATGTCGACCCTCCGCCGGCCCAGTTCGCCAACGTCCCGGTGATCGAGAAGCCCTACACCGTCGACCGGGTCACCCCCGCGCTGGAAGCGGCGTTCGCCGAACAATAGGCGTTCGAACGTGATCAAGCTCGTCGCACTCGGGCTTGTCCTGTTCCTCACCATCACCCTCACCATGTCCCTGTTCCAGAACCGGGCGGTTTTCCCGACCCATCTCGTTGGACGGGCAGGACCCCTTCCTGCCGGCGCTCAGCGTCTTCGCCTCGACACGCCGGACGGCTATCGACTGCAGGGGCTGCACATCGCGCCTCCGCGGCGAGGCTCCGACAATGGGCTGCTCGTGCTGGGCTTCGCCGGCAATGCCTGGAACTCGGCCGACGTCGCCACCTACCTCAGCCAAATCTATCCGGACGCCGATGTCGTCGTCTTCCACTATCGGGGCTATGCGCCATCGACGGGATCGGCGTCGGCTGGGGCTTTGCTCGCGGACGCTCCTCTTGTGCTGGACGCCGCCATCCAGCGCGTGCGGCCGCAACGTACGATAGCGGTCGGTTTCAGCATCGGGAGCGCAGTCGCGGCGAGCCTCGCGCGGCGTTCCGAAATGGACGGGCTGATTCTCGTCACCCCATTCGATTCGCTCAAGGCCGTTGCTCAGGGCCATTATCCATGGCTGCCGGTCGGCGTTTTCTTCCGGGAAGAGATGAACTCCGTCGAGAGCCTGAAGGGCAGGGATACGCCCGTCGCCCTCATCGCCGGCGAACGGGACACGCTCATTCCGACGCGGCGCACAGACGCGCTCCGAAGGAAAGTCCCGAACCTCGTTTACGACCGCACCATCGCAGGGGCAGGCCACAACGACATCTACGAAAGGCCCGAATTTCGGCAGGCGATGCGGGAGGCGATCACCGTACTTCAACGCTAGCTATGTTCTTCTCTTGTTCTCATGGAACAGAACGTGTACGAAAAGAATATGGGGGCGGGGCTCGGCCGCCCGTTGACGAAGGGATGAGTAGCATGGCAGCGCAGCTCAAGGTCATCGGAAGCGGATTGGAAGTACCCGGAATGGACAGGCAAAAGGCCCTCGAAGCAGCGCTCGCGCAAATCGATCGCGCTTTCGGCAAGGGCTCGGCGATGAAGCTCGGCAGCCGCGAGAAGATCGACATCGAGACGATCTCGACCGGCAGCCTCGGGTTGGACATCGCGCTCGGCGTCGGCGGCCTGCCGCGTGGGCGCGTCGTCGAAATCTATGGCCCGGAGAGCTCGGGCAAGACGACGCTTGCGCTGCATGCGATTGCGGAAGCGCAGCGCATCGGCGGCACGGCGGCTTTCGTCGATGCCGAGCATGCTCTCGACCCCGTCTATGCGAAGAAGCTGGGCGTCGACATCGACGAGTTGATTGTCTCGCAGCCCGACACGGGCGAACAGGCCCTCGAGATCGTCGACACGCTCGTCCGCTCGAACGCCATCGACGTTCTGGTCGTGGACTCGGTCGCCGCGCTTGTCCCGAGGGCGGAAATCGAGGGCGAGATGGGCGATAGCCATGTCGGCTTGCAGGCCCGCTTGATGAGCCAGGCGCTGCGTAAGCTGACCGGCTCGATCAGCCGCTCGCGCTGCCTGGTGATCTTCATCAACCAGGTCCGCATGAAGATCGGCGTCATGTACGGCAATCCGGAGACGACCACTGGCGGCAACGCGCTCAAGTTCTACGCTTCGGTGCGCCTCGACATCCGACGGACGGGCCAGATCAAGGATCGCGACGATATCGTCGGCAACACGACGCGCGTGAAGGTGGTCAAGAACAAGGTTGCTCCGCCATTCAAGCAGGTCGAGTTCGACATCATGTACGGTGAGGGTGTGTCGAAGGTCGGTGAGATCCTTGACCTCGGCGTCAAGGCCGGCTTGGTCGAAAAGTCGGGCGCATGGTTCAGCTACGACTCCATCCGGATCGGGCAGGGCCGCGAGAACGCGAAGGTCTACCTCAAGGAGAATCCCGACGTCGCCGAACGCATCGAGCGCTCGATCCGCGGCAAGACCGAGGAAGTCGGTGAGGCCCTGATGGTCGGGCCGAGCGCCGACGACGACATCGCTGCGGAATAGCAGCGAACCAACTCAAAAAAGCTCAGCCCTTCCTCCGCCATTGGAGGAAGGGCTTTTCTTTTGGCTTCTAGCCAAGATCCTCGGCAACGGTTTCGCACCGTTCGGCGGGGGCCGAGGGTCCCGCGAACAGGCGCTTCGGTTCCGTCATCGCGGCGAGCACGAAGGTGATAGAGGCGCAAACAGCAGTGCCCCAGAGGAAAGGCAAGGCGGTTCCATCGTAAGCCTGGCCGATCATGTAGCCCACCGCCGCTCCACCGATCGTCCCGACCACGCCCTGGACCGAGGACGCAGTTCCGGCGATCGGCCCCATTCGTTCCATCGCCAGCGTGCCGAGGTTCGACGAGGTGAAGGCGAAACAGACCATCGCCAGCCCCTGAAGGATGATGAAGACCGTGAGCGTCTCCAGGCCGGCAGTGGCGATCAGCGCGTGAAGAATCGCGACGATCGAGAAGGCAAGCGCTCCGCCATGGCCGACGCGCCGCAGTCCATACCGGCCCACGACCCGCGCATTGGTCCAGGATGCCAGTGCCATCGGCGCGGCGACGGCCCCGAATACGAGACCGATGGCGCCGGGCGCCTCGAAAACGTCGAATACGATTTGCTGGATTGAGGAAATGTAGGCGATCAGCGCTCCGAACGTGACCGTCAGCGCAAGCGTATAGCCGCGCGACAGCGGTTCGCGGACGGTCTGGACGGCGGCGCCGAGGATCTCACGCGGGGCAAGGCTCCGCCGATATTCGGGATGCAGGGTCTCCGGCAGCCGGAGCAGGCCCCAAACCAGCATGGCGAGCCCGTAGGCCGCGAGCACGAGGAAGATCAGCCGCCACGACCCGAACAGGAGAATTCCCTGCCCGACGCTCGGCGCAAGGACCGGTACGACCATGAAGACCATGAAGACCAGGCTCATGACCCGCGCCATGGCCTCGCCCTCGAACAGATCGCGGACCATCGCGACGACGAGCACGCGGGTGACGGCGGCGGATGCGCCCATCGCGGCCCTGCCGGCTACGAGCAGGGCGAAGCTGCCCGCGATTCCGCACAGAACGGCGAAGAACGCGTAGAGCCCGACGCCCGCGGCCAGGATCGGCTTGCGGCCGAAACGGTCGGCGAGTGGACCCCAGATGAGCTGGGTCGAGCCGAAGCCGACCATGTAGGCGATGACGACCAGCTGGCGGTCGTTTTCGCTCAGCACACTGAGGCTCTTGCCGATCGCCGGGAGCGCAGGGATCATGGCATCGATGGCGAAGGCGTTGAGCGCCATCAGCCCTGCGAGGAGCGCGATCGTTTCCCGCGGTCCCGGACGTGGCCCGGAACCGGGCAAGTTGTGCAGGCTGAATGGCATTCGCGCCTGCTGGCCTAAGCTTCTTGCTCGTGCAACAGTCGACGACGTTGGAAGGGGCAGCTTATGCTTGGAACCAGGTTCGATCGACGGGGAATGCTGAAGGCAGCGGGAGCCGTGACGGCCAGCGCCGCGCTACCGGCCGGCATCGCGATCGCGGCCCAGTCCGCACGCGTTCCGATCCCGCCTCCGATCGGCCGCGAGGAACGCCTGCAGCGGATTGCGAAGGCCCGCACGCTCATGAAGCAGAATGGTATCGGCGCGCTCATCGTCGAGCCGGGGGCGAGCTTGGACTATCTCACCGGCGTCCAATGGTGGCGCTCCGAGCGTCTGACGGCGGCCGTCATTCCCGTCCAGGGCGACCCGATCGTCGTCACGCCTTTTTTCGAAAAGCCTTCCGTCGAGGAGAGCCTGAAGATCCCGGCCGAGGTCCGTGTATGGCAGGAGGATGAGGAGCCGCTGAAGGTCGTCGCCGAATTCCTGAAGGAACGCGGAGTGGCTGGCGCTCCCGTCGGGTTCGAAGAGACGAACCGCTACTGGATACTCGATCGCCTCCGGCAACAGTTGCCCGACGTAAAGGTCGTCAGCGCCAATCCGGTGGTGCGGTCCCAGCGGATGCTGAAGTCGCCCGCCGAGCTCGCGCTGATGCAGGCTGCCGCGGACATCACGATCGCGGCCTACCGCGACATCCATCCGAAGATCCGGGAGGGCATGACTCCGTCGGACATAAACGCGCTCTACGTCGCTGCGATCGAGGCGCGGGGCGCGGCAACGGACGGCGGCCTGATCCTCCTCGGCGAGGCAAGCGCCTATCCGCACGGTTCCGGAAAGCCGCAGCATGTGCGCAAGGGTGAGGTCGTTCTGCTGGACTGCGGGTGCGAGGTCCACGGCTATCAGTCCGATATCTCCAGGACCTTCGTCTTCGGCGCTCCGCCCACGGCAGAGCAGCGAAAGGTCTGGGAACAGATGCGTCGCGGCCAGGATATCGCTATGGCGGCAGCGAAAGTGGGCGCGCCGGCCGGCAGCGTCGATGACGCAGTTCGCAGCGCCTATGAAGGCTGGGGCTATGGTCCCCGCTACAAGCTTCCGGGAACGTCCCATCGCACCGGCCACGGCATTGGCATGGAAGGGCATGAGCCGATCAACCTGGTGCATGGCGAAAAGACGCCGCTAGCGCCGGGCATGTGCTTCTCCAACGAGCCTGGCATCTACCTGCCGGGCAAGTTCGGCATCCGCCTCGAGGATTGTTTCTACATGACGGCAAGCGGGCCCAAATGGTTCACGGTGCCGCCGCCGTCGATCGACAATCCTTTCGGTTAACGACCATGCCCATCGTTCCGGATTGGTCTGCGACGACGGGAGACGCCTGGGCTGAGCGCTGGCAGGACCTCGACCGGGCTTTGGCGGGCGTTACCCCGCACCTGGTTTCCGCGGTGTTGGACCTGGCGCCGCCCGGCCCATTTCGAGCGTTCGATGTGGGCTGTGGCGCCGCAGCGACGACCGTCGCTGTCGCGAAGGAGCGATCGGACGCGGCGATCGCTGCGTGCGACCTTTCCCCGTCGCTCGCGCGTATCGCGGAGGAGAGAACCCGGGGACTTAAATCAGTCCAAGTCCTACTTGGCGATGCAGAAGCGCTCGCGGCCAGTGAAGGGCCGTTCGAGCTCTTCTTCTCCCGCCACGGTGTGATGTTCTTTCCGAATCCCGTTCGAGCCTTCAGCTCGCTTCACGATGCGGCGACGCCCGATGGATCACTTGTCTTCTCGTGCTTCCATGACTGGTCGGAAAATGCCTGGGCGTCGGAGGTGGCTTCAGCGACGGCTGGGCGCGAGATCCCTTCGCCCGGACGCGAGCCCAGCGGCTTCGCATTCTCCGACCCCGACTATGTGCGCGACATCTTCGGCGCCTCAGGATGGAGCGACTGGGAAGGGCGCGTCGTTGCCCTCGACTATTTGGCGGGAGAGGGCGCCGGCGCTATCGATCAGGCAGTATCGCTGCTGACGGAAATCGGCCCGGCGTCGGCCTTGTTGAAAGCGATGGACGAAAGCGACCGCGAACCGGCGCTAAAGCGGCTTCGCAAAGTCGTCGAAAGCTACTTCGAGAGCGACGCAGTCCGGTTCCCGGCCAGCATCTGGATCTGGTCGGCGAAGATCGGCTCTGCTTGACAGTGGGGCAGCGCGGCTAGATGCGGCGGCGGCGTAATTCACAGGAGTGCTGATGCAAGCGGCGACGAAAAAGCGGGGCCTGGAGTTACAATGGCAGATGCTGATCGGCTTCCTGGTCGGCCTGACCCTCGGCCTGATCGTCTACTCGACCCAGCGCGACGCGGCGTGGGTCGAGACGTTTACGACCTATGTGACGCAGCCGATCGGACAGATCTTCCTGCGACTGCTGTTCATGCTCGTCATTCCGCTCCTGTTCTCCGCGTTGGTCGTCGGCATTTCCGAGATGGGCGAGATCAAGTCGCTGAAGCGCGTTGGGCTGAGGACGCTCGCTTACACGATTATCGTTTCGGCGATCGCAGTTGCGGTCAGCCTTGCGGTCGTCAATTTGCTGCAGCCAGGCGCCGGCGTCGACCGCGCAGCTGCATCACAGATGTTGCAGGATTCGGCGGGCCGCGCCGGCGAGATCATCAAGGCCGGCTCAGAGCAGCCATCGGGCATCGACGCCTTCATCAGCATCGTTCCGAACAACCTCGTCGAGGCGATGGGCAGCAACAGCGCCATCCTCTCTGTGATGTTCTTCGCATTGTTCTTCGGCATCGGCCTTCTGATCACGGACACGCCGAATTCGCGTGCACTGCAGCGCGGTTTCGAAGGATTGTTCGACGTGACGATGCGGCTCATCCTGCTTGTCATCAGGCTCGCCCCGATCGCCGTCGCCTGCTTCATGTTCAATCTCGCCGCTCTGTTCGGCTGGGACCTGCTGATTCGGCTGTCGGCCTATGTCGGCGTCGTGCTGCTTGCGCTCGGGATCCAGCTCTTCATCGTTTATCCGATCCTGCTGAAGACCCTCGCCGGCAAGAGCCCAATCGTCTTCTTTCGCGACGTGCAGGAGGCCATGGTGATGGCCTTCTCGACCGCGTCGTCTAACGCGACCCTGCCGACGGCGCTGCGCGTTTCGGAAGAAAACCTGAAGCTTCCGCGGCGGGTCTCGCGGTTCGTCCTCACCATCGGCGCTACGGCCAATCAGAACGGCACGGCCATGTTCGAAGGCGTGACGGTGATCTTCCTGGCCCAGTTCTTCGGCATCGAGCTGACCTTGTGGCAGCAGCTGACGGTTATGCTCGTCTGCATCCTGGGCGGTATCGGCACCGCTGGCGTTCCCGCTGGATCGTTGCCGGTCGTCGCGCTGATCCTTGCGATGGTCGGAATCGACCCGCAGGCGATTGCGCTCGTTCTCGGCGTCGATCGTTTCCTCGACATGTGCAGGACGACCCTCAACGTCACAGGCGATCTCGTGGCGGCGCAGGTCATCTCCGCCGGCGAGCCCCTCGAGGAACAGACCGACGAAGCAAATGCGACGCCTCAGGCAGTGTGATGGACGCGGGCGGTGGTTCTGATGTGCTCGCGTTCGGGCGTGGCGTGCTTCATGATGAGGCGCGCGCGCTGGATGCGCTGGCGGACGGCCTGGGGGCGGGCTTCGAGGAGGCCGTGGACCTCATCGTCCGCTGCAGCGGAAAGGTGATCGTCAGCGGCCTGGGCAAATCAGGCCATGTCGGGCGCAAGATCGCCGCCACCTTTGCATCCACCGGCACCACCGCCGTTTTTCTCCACCTTGCGGAAGCCATTCACGGCGACCTCGGGATGGCATCGGAAGGCGATGTCGCAATCCTCATTTCGCGCGGCGGCGAGACAGCCGAGTTGCAGCCAGTAATCGAGCATTTTCGGGCAGCGAGAATTCCGGTCATCGCGATCACGGCAAACGCGCAGTCGATGTTGTCCCACTTCGCCCAGGCGGTACTCTTGCTTCCGCAATGGCGCGAGGTTGGGCCGGAGGCCGTGGCTCCGACGACTTCGACGACAATGACGCTCGCGCTCGGTGATGCGCTGGCAATGACGGTGATGCACCTCAAAGGCTTCTCGCGCGCCGATTTTGGCCGGCTTCATCCCGGCGGGGCGCTCGGCGTGCGCTTAAGACCGGTGGAGCATCTCATGCATTCGGGCGCGCGGATGCCGGTCACCGGTACCGGCAGCTCCATGCATGACACCATCGTCGAAATGACCGCCAAGCGCCTCGGCATCGTGGGAGTGGTCGACGATGATGGATATCTCGCCGGAGTGATCACCGACGGCGACCTTAGGCGTCACATGGAAGAGGGTCTGGAACACGTCGCAAGCGAGTTCATGACCCGCGATCCCAAGACCATCGAGCCGGACACGCTGGTCGACGATGCCCTGGCCCTTTTCGACGAGCATCGGATCACGAGCCTGTTCGTCGTGAGGCGGGAAGGCGATCGGCAAAGGCCCCTCGGGGTTCTGCACATTCACGATTGCCCTTCGGCACGATGAATGTCGCAATCCTGATCCCGGCGCGCTTCGCGTCGTCGCGATATCCCGGAAAACCGCTGGTCGAGCTTCGCGGAGCGACAGGCGTGGCAAAGCCTCTCATCCAGCGCAGCTATGAGGCAGCGCGTCGCGTCGGCGGATCGGGCGATGTCTGCGTCGTGACGGACGATGATCGCATCGCAGCGGCTGCCGAGGCGTTCGGCGCTCCGGTGATCATGACGTCACCGGACTGCCGCAACGGGACCGAGCGATGCGCGGAGGCGCTAGGGCAGCTGGGCAACGTCGATCTGGTGGTGAACTTGCAGGGCGACGCCTTGCTGACGCCCGCGCATTTCGTAGAAGCCCTGATCGCACACATGAATGAAGACCGCGAAGCGCAGGTTGCGACTCCAGCAATCCGCATGAGCAGTGCGGAGGTACGCATGCTCCAGGACGAGGAGGCCGAAGGCCGCGTCGGGGGGACCAGCGTCGTTACCGACGATCGCGGACGTGCCCTCTATTTCTCGAAGCGTCTTCTTCCGCACCTGCCGAAGGGCGCGCTCGATGACCTGCTCTCTCCGGTCCGGCTGCATGTCGGCGTTTATGCGTATCGCCCCGACGCGCTGGAGCTTTACGAACGCACGGCGCCGGCTCAACTCGAATTGCTTGAAGGCCTGGAGCAGCTTCGCTTTCTGACTGCGGGCGTCCCGGTCAACGTCGTGGAAGTCGATCCTCCGCACTTCGCATTGCGCGAACTCAACAATCCCGAGGATCTGGAGCCCATCGAACAGGCCTTGATCGAAGCAGGGCTGGAATGAACTATTTCGACGCGCTTCCGGAGCGCTATCGGCTGATCCTCTGCGACATCTGGGGAGTCGTTCACGATGGTGTCGAGTTATACCCGGGAGCGGCCGACCGGTTGGTTCAGTGGAAGCGCGAAGGCCGTACGCTGGTCCTCATCACCAATGCTCCCCGTACGGCGGAGGCCGTCGAGCAGCAACTGGATCGGCTCGGACTTCCGCGAGAAGCCTGGGACGGCATAGCGACTAGCGGTGAGGCCGGAATCGTGGCCCTGAATTCCGTTGGCGCGCCGGTCGGGTTCATCGGCACCGATGAAGATCGGAGGATCCTCGAAGCGAGGAACGTCATGATCACTGACGGCAGCGACTTTAATGAACTCGCGTGCACCGGCCTCGATAATGAGCGGCATCGCGTCGACGATTACCGCGCGCAGCTCGAAGCGCTGGCGGATCGTGACGTGCGAATGCATTGCCTCAATCCGGACCGCGTCGTGGTGCGCGGCGGGACCACCGAACCCTGCGCTGGTGCGTTGGCGGACGTCTATCTGGGCCTGGGCGGTCGCGTGGAATGGTATGGCAAGCCGTTCCCGGCAATCTATCGTCACGCGCTGAAGCTCGCCGGCAACCCACCGACCGACGAGGTCCTGGCGATTGGCGATGGCCTGCAGACCGATGTGCTAGGCGCCGCGCGCATGGGTTTCGACACAATATTCGTCGCGGGTGGAATTCACGCAGGCGAGCCGTTTCCCTCAGGATTCGGCAGCGACCACGGGCTTGGCGATTGGGAGCCCGTGGCGGTGGTGGACGGTCTCCGCTAGGGCTCGTGCATGCAATTGTTCGGACGGAATATCGGGCTCGACCAGCCATTTTTCCTCATCGCTGGTCCCTGCGTCATCGAGAGCGAGGAACTGCAGCTGCGCACTGCGGAGGAGCTGAAACGGATCGCGGACAAGCTGGGCATCCTGCTCATCTTCAAGTCGAGCTTCGACAAGGCGAACCGCTCCTCCGACAGGAGTTTCCGCGGTCCAGGGATGGATGAAGGTCTCCGCGTGCTCGAGAAGGTTCGCGAGGCGCTCGACGTGCCCGTGCTGACGGACGTCCACGATGTCCCGCAGATCGGAACTGCCGCTCAGGTCGTGGATGTGCTCCAGACGCCCGCGTTCCTCGCTCGCCAGACCGATTTCATTCATGCCGTCGCGGCAGCCGGCAAGCCGGTGAACATCAAGAAGGCGCAGTTTATGGCGCCTCAAGACATGATCAACGTCGTCGACAAGGCCCGGAATGCCGCCAGGGCAGCCGGCGTGAACGACGATACGATCATGGTGTGCGAACGCGGCGCCTCCTTCGGGTATAACAATCTGGTCTCGGACATGCGTAGCCTCGCGATCATGCGCGAGACCGGATGCCCAGTCGTTTTCGACGCGACGCATTCCGTCCAGCTTCCGGGTGGACAGGGAACGAGCTCCGGCGGTCAGCGCGAATTCGTGCCTGTCCTTGCGCGTGCTGCGGTCGCGGCGGGCATCTCCGGTCTCTTCATGGAAACGCATCCCGACCCGGCCAATGCGAGGTCCGATGGTCCGAACGCTTGGCCCCTTGACCGGATGGAGAGCCTACTGACGACGCTCGTGGCCCTTGACCGGACCGTGAAGGAAACAGGTTTCGAGGAGATGAGCCTTTGACGCCCGCGCTATTCAACGCCGTTCAATAGCAGCCGCCTCACGGCTTCGGCGGCCGCCAGGACTGGGTCCGCGATCTTGCCGCTGACAGGCCCCTCGATGGTGCCGCGCAGCCCCTTCGTCTCAAGCGCTGACCAGAAGCGGCGGATGTCCCGCTTCGAGCTCGATTGGCCGTTTGGTCCAAGGGTGCGCCTGCCTTCCGCGTCCAGCTCGACCGGGATCAGTCCGACTGGACGGCCAGTGAGCAAAGTTTCTGAAATCAGCGAGACACTGTCCGCGGTGACATAGTGCTCATCCGCGTCCGCCAGCAGTACGGGGAATCGGATGCTTCTGTCGGCTACCACGCGGCATCCGGGGGCTGATCGCTCGATCGTGTTTACGATGCCGCCTGGTGTCCGCTGGCTCGTCGCGACCAACAAGGAGCCGCGTGCCTTGCTGGCTTTACGGGAAAGGATTTGGGCGGCGCGCGAGACCTCCGCTTCCTTAAGTTTCCAGTAGCGGGTCGGGCCGCCAAGGCAGACGAGCAGGTGAGGCCGCGGCAGCGAGGCAAGCCAGTATGCCTCGTCCTTCGTGGGCTTGGGTGGCTTGGAGTTGCGGCTGATCGCAAACGGAAGGGCGAGGACATTGTCGTCGCGCGACACAGGATATTGCGGCGTCGTGACGACCAGGTCGAACAGCCGGTTGTCGGCTCTGGGGTTGCCGAGACGAACGATCTTCGTCCGGCCGCCACTCTGCTTCTTGATCCATCTCGCGACGGCGACGCTTCGGCGGCCGATGCCGATCACGAGGTCGGGCCAAGGCGGGCCGAGAGTGCTCCTCGCTTTACTCGTCAGAAGAAAGGGCCGCCTCGGGAACAAGGTCAGCATGGGCCACCACCACCATCCATAGGTGATCGTGCGTGTTTCCAGCGGCAGGCCAAGCGCCTCGGCGAGCCCTAGCAGCTGGTTATTGTCACCGCGCCGCTCGCCGAGCAGCACCCAGATACGCGCTCCTTGCCGGGTCATGCAGGTCTTGTGCGGACCCGCCGATATTCGCTGCGCACCTGCAGCGCGAGCATCAGGGCCATCGCGGCATAGCCGAGGACGAACGCCGTCGCGGCGCCCATCACGCCGAAGCGCCAGCTGAGTGGTGCGATGATCCCGAAGTAGACGATCGTCCCGACCAGCCGGGCCTTGAGCGGCGCATCCGGGCGATCCAGAGCGTAGAGCATGGAGGGCAGGGGAAAGCTGAAGATTGCGATCACGGTCGCAATGATCAGCACCATAAGGATGGGATAGGCCCCCACGAACTCGGCGCCGAAGATGAGTTGGATTAGCGGGCGGCCGGCGATGAGAAGCAGAGCGATGGCCGCGAGCGCTGCCAATCCGGCGGAAAAGGCACTGCGCATCATCAGCTTCCACGGATGCTTTGTGGCAAGATCCATACGGACGACCTCGGGATAGAAGGCTTTCGAAAGGAAGTCGGCGGGTTTCTGCGCGCTGTCGGCAAGGCTGGAGGCGATCCGGAAGAGTGCAGCCGATGCCGGACCCAGCAGGCCACCCACGACAAGCCGCGCGATCGGACCCCAGGCCGTGGTGAGGCTGGAAGTCAGGTTCACATGAATCGCGAACCGCCACGCACCCGGGAGCGTCGTGGGTTTCAGCGTCGGGCGGATGCCGTCGAGCATGCCGCGGCGGCGCAGCTCGCGCCAGGCGAAGAACCACAGGAGCAGGTCGCCGGCGAGATCGGTGGCGAACCAGATGGCAACATAGACTTCGAATGGTGCGCCCGTTGCGAATGCTATGCCCGCCAAGGTAGCCCGGGCGATGGGATAAGAGCTTCCCTGCCAGCCGATGAGGTCGAACCGGTCCAGAGCGCGAAGCACGCCCACAGGCGTCGCCGCGCCCATGGTCGGGAGCAAGGTGCAGTACAGCATGGCGAGCCAGAGGTACTGATCGGGAATGCCGAACCAGCTCCCAAGGAACGGAAGCAAGGTAACGGCGAGGATCATTCCGCCGATGCCGCTCACCACGTCCAGGGCGAAGGCGAAACCCGTCGATGCCTTGAAATCTTCCTGGTCGCCGTTGACGAGCGCCTTGCCGCCGTAGCGGATGATCAATTGCCAGGACTGGAACTTGCTCAGCCCGCTCGCCGCCTTGGCGTAGCTGGTGATGAGAATCAGGGTTCCGAACAGCATGACGCCAAGTCCGCGCCCCGCGAACGCGAGCGTTGCGACGCCGCAGATTGCCGCAACCACCTTCGAAAGTGCGAGATAGCTGCTGTTCTTCAGCAGCGAACGGAAATGCGTGTCCCTGAACCAGTGCCTCATGCGGCGCCGGGTCTAGGCGACCCGGAGTTCGCTGTCAGTCGGCAAATTGCGGTCAGGCGGGCTCGGGCACCCGCTGTATGACCTTGTCCGCCAGCGGCCCGTTCAGCTCGGCCAGATGGTCGAACTGGGCCTCATAGGTTGCGAGGCCCTGGCTTTGCGACCGCAGCTCCGCCTCGAGGCCGCTGAGCTCGGCTTCCGGGATCAAAGCTTCGATACGGTCCCAGCCGGTCCATCCGTCGCGCGGAGCCATTCCCAACATCTGACCGCGCCGTCCCGCCACGGCCGAGGTGACGCGGCTCGTCGCGCTCGACGGGCACACGACCGTCAGCCGGTGCATGGGCTCGAGCAGGTGGGGCGTCGCGGCGGCGAGGGCTTCCTGCATCGCGATGCGGCCAGCCAGGCGGAAAGCGAGCTCGGAGCTGTCGACGCTATGGTAGCTGCCGTCGACCAGGCTCACGGCGACGTCGACGACCTGGAAGCCCAGCGGCCCTTTCTGCATTGCCTCGCGGACGCCTTCCTCGACCGCCGGGATCCATTGCTTCGGCACGGATCCGCCGTGGATCTTCTCCTCGAACTGGAAGCCGTCGCCCCGACCGACAGGACGGATTTCGATGATGACGTCGCCGAACTGGCCGTGCCCTCCCGACTGCTTCTTGTGCCGGCCATGCTGGCGGACCGTTTTCCGGACGGACTCGCGGTAGCCGATCGCCGGAGCGTGGCTGTTCACCTCGACCCCGTACCGGCGCTTCAGGCGGCCGATGACGGTGTTCAAATGCTCGTCGTTGATGCCGCGAAGCCGGATTTCATGGTTCGCATCGTCATGCTCGACGATGAGTTCCGCGTCCTCCTCGAGCAGGCGCTGCAGTGCTCCCGACAGCTTGACGTCGTCCTTGCGGTCTGCGGGCTCGATCGCGAGCGCGCAGTTTCGCGCGGGATAGTCTATCTCGATGGGCGCCGGGACCTTTCCCGACCCAAGCCACTGTCCGCCTTTCACCGCATCCACCTTGGCGACGGCGACGATATCGCCCGCCTGGGCTTCGCCGATCTTGGTGGTTTTCTCGCCCAGCACCTTGAAAAGGGAGCCGGCGCGCGTGTGTTCACCAGCGTCGGTCTTCAGATCGGACCCCTCCCGGACCTTGCCGCCGAGCACTCGGGCGAGCGCCAGCCGGCCGATCGATCCGTGCAGGATCTTGAAGGCGTACATTGCCGGATCCGAGACCGACAGGCGCGTGGCCGCGGATTCCTGGTCTGGAGCCTCGTGGCGCAGGGCCTTGAGGAGGCGGCGGACACCCCAGGAGCTTGTCGCGCAGCCGAACAGGACGGACACTCCGAGGTTTCCGCAGGTCTCGCGGGCGAGGTCCTGAAGCACTTTCTCGCGGCTCGGCATCTCGTCCATCAGCAATTGCTCGAGAAGCTCGTCGTCATGGTCGGCAAGCTGCTCCAGCATGTGTGTTCGGGCCTCGATCTCGCGGTCCTGAAGCTCGGCCGGGATTTCGATGCGCTCCGATTCCTGGCCGGCCCGATATTTGAACGCCCTTTCGAGAGCGAGATCGACGAAGCCGCTGACCTTCTCGCCGTCCCAGATCGGAATTTGTCGGGCGATCAGCGGCGAGACGCTCATCGGCTGCAGTGCCGACAGCAGATCGCGGATGCGGCCGTGCGCCTGGTCGATCCGGTTGACGAAGATGAGGTGAGGGACGCCGAGCTCGTCGAGCATTCGCAGGGCAGGGGCTGCCAGCGGTGCGCGAGCTGGATCCGGGTCGACGACGACGATCGCCAGGTCCGCAATCGCGACCGCGCGCGCTCCGTCCGCGGAAAATCCGATCGAGCCTGGAACGTCGATCAGCGCGAACTCATCGTCGAGATATTTGAAATTGTAGAGGTTGATTTCGGTGGAGCCGCCGCGCTGCCTTGCTTCCGGACTGCCGTCGCCGATGCTGCTGCCGTTTGCCGTCGAGCCCAGCCGATCCGTTGCGCCGGCCGCGAACAACATGGCTTCGGCAAGGCTGGTCTTTCCCGCGCCGGCCGGTCCGACCAGCGCGATTGCTCGAGTGCCGTTGGCAGCGATTCCAGGCATGCGTTTCTCCCTCGTCCGTTTGGGCGGGCGCGCGAGTCGCGGAAGGCGCTCACGCGCTCTTCGAAACATCCAGCGTCGGACTGTTTTTCGGCGTTGGCAAGAGGCTGGACCGATTCGCTTGCGGAACAATGCGGCGAGCAGGCTTTTTTCGACGACGGCGAAGGATAGCTACGCCCGCGCAAAATTCGTCGAATGTTCCCAATGTTCGCACTGACGGAGCGGAAGTTAACGCGCTTGCTGCCTGCAAGGTTGACGCAAAGGGTTACACGCCGATCGGGGCGCTCAACCGTCGGCACGGATACGGCGATAGGTAGCGGGCAGAGTTTCCGGATGCTTCACCGGGCATCATGGAGCACAAAAGGCGATGTGTAGGACAGCGCTTTCGTCACGTCCGCTTTGGGTGGAAAGCGGACGTGGCGAAGTTCGCGCGTCTCAGCCCGGACGGGCGACGCAACCGCACGCCGCCATCCGATGCGACTGAACTATTTCAGTTTGAGTTCCTGATACTCGCGCGAACCCAGCAGTTCGCGCATCGGTCCGCGTCCGGCGCTGGCCGCAACCGCCTTTCGGTCGTCCTGCGCCAGCATCGCATTGACCTTTGCCCTGAGCGCTTCTTGCTGTGCTGTGGTCCGGTAATCCTTGTATTCCACGATGAGGATTAGGTCCGGCTCGCCTTGTCGAGCATTGTTTGTCGACAGCACGTGGTAGCTGACGATGGCCCCTTCCTTTTTGCCTAATTCTTGGACCCTTTTCCAAGTAGTAGCGAGATAGTCCATGTAGTTTTCGAACTGTCCCGGAAGGACCTTGATGTAGCTAGATTCCCATACGGTGCCGGGCGTGTAGCTCGAATCCTGAGCAATCGCCGGTGATGCTGCCAGCAATGCCGTGGCCGCCATGATCGATTTCATCAGTTTCATTGTCCCGCTCCTTCGCCTCGCGCCCTCGCGACGAGTTGGCCCAACGCAACGTCTGTGACCGATGCACCGATATGTCCATTAAATTGTCGTTAACGGGAGCCGCTGTCAGAGGCTGCCAACTGATGAATAAGCGCTCTTTGACTCAACAGCAGTAGAGGCGCAGTGCCCAATGCGGCGCGAAGGGGGATTGTCGCGCCGGAAGTGCTCCCCACCTGCGTTAATTCGAGAGCAGGGGATAATCATGAAGACATTCTTGAAATATGCCGCCGCGGCGGCTGCCGGAGCGATTGCTGCTGGATCGATTGCGTTCGCACAGTCTGCAAGTCCGCCGAGAGCGGTGATTTCCATTTATCACGCCGCTCCTGGGCATCAGGAGGCGCTTCTCCAATGGCTGGCTCAGCAAGATCGCATATCCGCAGCAGCGGGATTGCCTGCGACCCAGATCTACGCTCACACGGACGGCGATAGTTGGGATTATCTCATGATTGCCCCCCAGACGACTGCCGCCCAAGATCAGGCGTTAGACGCCGCAGCCGCCAAGATGGGCCTGCCATCCGGTCCGAAGGTCGGTCTAGAACTTCGCAAGCATGTCGCATCACATACGGATACTTTCGTCGTCGGACCATTGTCCGCCGCACAACAACTAGAGCGTCTGAAATAATGC
Source organism: uncultured Alphaproteobacteria bacterium (assembly GCA_963829625.1). Classification (GTDB taxonomy): domain Bacteria; phylum Pseudomonadota; class Alphaproteobacteria; order Sphingomonadales; family Sphingomonadaceae; genus Sphingomicrobium. Next base: position 32,417 of record CAWHJH010000014.1, read on the forward strand.
GACTTCGAGCGCTCGGTCTCTTTGGGCCGAGTGCTCGTGAGCTAATGTCCGCAAGGGGGTCGAACGCAGACACTAGCCGCTAGTGTCCGGAATGGGTCGAAAGCGGACGCTACCGACGCGCGGCTAATGGCCAGATGAGAGAACTCATCGTCGCGAAATGCGAAACCGCCTCTTTGATTTCGGTCTAAACGCCCCCTCGACGACCGGGTGGAGGGGCTCAGTGTCGCGAAGGTCCGCCCTGTTGTGTTCGGCGGACCTTCTTGCCTCCAATTTGAAAATGTGACTGGCCGCCGTTGATTGCGGGAAGGCTGGCATGTCCGCAATGGGTCGAAAGCAGACACTACGCTAATGTCCGGAATGGGTGGAAAGCGGATGATTGCACCCGGCCACAATAACCCCCAGCTGGATAGCCTCGTTGGGTTGGATTGCGTGGGATAGTGGGCCGCCTAATCCGTGAAATTGGGAGTAGTTCGATGAACTCTTGCCGGGCTCTTGAGAAATGGCTCGTGGCAACGCCCAAAGGCTCGAAACGTGAATTAACTTCGATCAGGGTAGGCAACTAACTCACTTTAAGCTCGTTGTTGCGCTATCGCCGGTACTCTTTGAGCCCGCCGACGCCTGAGAGTCATTGCGCTCCCGCTCAGAGGGAGGCTCACATGCTCAACGACAAGGCGGTCCTGATCGTCGAGGACAATCTGTATCTTTCCATCGATCTATCGGCTGCAGTTGAGGAGATGGACGGTCGCGTGGTCGGGCCTGTCTCGACTGTAGCTGAAGCCCACCTTGTCCTCGACGCCGAACACGTCTCGGCGGCCATTCTCGATTGCGAGTTGGCGGACAGCCAAGTGACCTCGGTCGCGAGGCGACTGGTGGAAAAAAACGTCCCCTATGTGATCCATACCGGCACCGAGGTTCCGGCCGAGCTGACCCTGCTGCGGCCCGATGCTCCGGTGCTAATGAAGCCAATCCAACCCATGCA
>CAWHJH010000015.1:0-139431 GCA_963829625.1 uncultured Alphaproteobacteria bacterium
CCCATTCCGGACACTAGATAGCGTCCGCACGTAGCACTCCAGCAATCGCTGGAGGCTTCACATGCTCGCTATTCCCTCCATTCGCCGCGACGCCGGCCGGAAGCCGACTGGCGCGAAGCTGGCGCTCAAGCCAGTCCATGTCTGGGGTATCCGCATAAGGCTTCAAGTTGCCTGCAAGGCCCGTGACCTCGCACTCTTCGACGTGGCGCTCGATAGCAAGCTACGCGGCTGTGACCTCGTCAGTTTGAAGGTTGGGGATCTCCTGTCGGCCGGCGGCGTGAAGCGACGAGTGGTTATCCTCCAACGAAAGACTGGCCGCCCCGTTCAGTTCGAGGTGACCGAGCAAGCCCGCCGCTCGATCGGGCATTGGATCGAACTGAAGGCGCTCTCCGCCGAGGACTGGCTGTTCCCCAGTCGGATGAAGCTTGGAGCACATCTAAGCACCCGGCAGTACGCGAGGCTCGTCGACAAGTGGGTTTCACTCGTGGGCCTCGATCCAGCCGCTTACGGCACGCACAGCATGCGCCGGACGAAGGTCTCCCTCCTTTACAAAAAGACGGGCAACCTGAGAGCCTGCCAGCTCCTGCTTGGCCATACGAAGCTGGAGAGCACTGTCCGCTACCTTGGCGTGGAGGTAGACGATGCCCTCGAACTTTCCGAAGCGCTTGAACTCTGAGCCACGAGCTGTGGCAACTCGCGCACGATGAGCGGCTTCGACGTTTTGAAGCTCTGCGGAACGCAAGACCTCCGACGTCTCCGGCATCGGTTCAAATGCTCCCGATGCGGTGCGAGGGAGGCGAGCCTAACCGTCCTGTCGCCCCCGCCATCCAGGAACTAGCCCAGTGTCGGGACGTGGATTTACGATTGAGATACCACGTCGTGCCATCATCTCATCAGGGTGGGCCTTGGGTTCTGGAGGAACTGATGGGTTACTATCGCCTGTATTTCCTGGACGCGTTCCACGGTCGCATCGATCGCTTCATTCAGTTTGAGGTGGAGGGCGATGAAACGGCGATCGATTTTGCGCAGGAATGGCAGGGCAGCCTAACTCTCGAGTTATGCAACGGAGTACGGATGGTGAAGCACTGGGATCCGGTGGCTCTCCCTCATTCGCCGCCAACCTGACACGGTTGCGCTGGTAGTTCCTTTCCCACCAAATGTCCGGAATGGGTGGAAAGCGGACGTTAAAGCTCACGAATGGCCCAGCGCGACCGGGCCCGTTATGTTGTGTGGGTTACTTTAGTTACGCCAATCCAGAGCGGTGAACTTGCCCCGGCCCACGAGGTTCGTCGGAGAGCCCGACCCGTCGAAATTGCGGACAATGATGAACTGACCCTGCTTACCGAAGGTGATGCCGGTGATGTAGATGACTTTCTGGTCATCCCGCGAAAAATGGCCTCTCTGGGCCTCCGTCTGGAACATTCCGATGGTCTTGGCCGTGACGTCGACAAGACGTACGTCCGAGCCGGGGGACAAGAGGGCTTTGTCTCCCGATGTGGACGTATCCAACGTGCCGGGAGGCGAAGCGACAACCTCAGTCGGCGCCGTCAGGTCGGCTGTCGATACCGTCCATAGCTTCCGATCGGCGAGGTTCGTGGCGTTCACGTGATACAGGATGTGTGTCGCGTCGAGCCAACTGGCGATGAACGCATCGTGCCCGAGTCCGAGGTCGGAAGACGCCATCGTCGTCGTGTTCAGGCGAAAGATTCGTTGCGGGCTGCAGTTGCGATACAGAAGCGTTCCGTCGGTAGGATGGTAATCGAGGCTGCCTGTGAGGCAGGTCAGCTGTAGCGTCCGGACGGAACCGACCACCAATCCATTTCCATCATAGTCGATGATCTTGATGGCGCTGTTGGTGGGGTTTGCGCCTCGCTTGGGCGTCGTGTGCTCCTCAAGCGCAAGCTGTCCCCCGCCTGGCCTGATGTCGACATGGAAGATCTCCGTGCCGCGCGGTGCACTGTACAAGAGCCTGTCACCGGTGCCGTCAGGGTTGATGAGGTGGATTTCGGGGCTGCGACTTGCCTTGGCGTAAGCGATTTCCGGTCCGACCTGGGCCGATGCGGCGGTGCCGATCAAAAGCCAGCCGACGAATGCTAAGCGTGCACTATGATGAAGCATTTCCGCCCCCTATGGCGTGCGCCGGCACTCGAAGCGGCTTCACAGCGAAGTCGGCCCGTCCGGCCGTTGCTGTCTCGTGAGGGCGTCGGAAGAGCGAAGGGGACCTCCAGCTTCGGTCCGCGGTTTCGACTCAGTCGCGATAGGCGGCGAAAGATTAACATAAGTCACAAGCCCAAGACAGTCGTAACCATTGAACCGCTCATTCAAGCCTAATGTCCGCAATGGGTCGAAAGCAGACACTAGGACGCCACCCGATTTGCTCCATTTAGTGGGGCCGTGCTGATCCAACCTTGCGCTCGGCAGCCGATGTTTGACCACGCCCCCACAGCCCAGAAGTACCCAAGCATCAAGAGAAGGGCATTCCGCCCTCACCAACCTGCCAACTCGGGCAAGGTGGTCTCCCTCTTTGGAGGGGATGTGGCCGAAGGGGCAACAAAGCGAATTCTTCCGTCACGTCGCTGACCCCCTTCACGACCATGGGTCGGGATCGGCGGAGAACGGGCGTGGGGCCAGCAAAACCTATTCGCCTCGATTCCTCCGGGACGGAAAATCGATCTAAAAGAATGACAAGTCGGAACAAGGCCTCCTCTAAAGGTTTGATCCGACGGCAAAAAGTTGTCGGCCGTCGCATTCCTACGAGGGAAGGTTGAGTATGCCTCGAGAACAAGCACAGAGCACTGAGAGCCGCATCGCCAGCCACGCCGCTGCGCGGCAAGTCACCACGAGTTTTGATCGGGAGGACATCGCACGAAGCGGAGACATCCAGGACGCCGCAACTTTCAACGCGACTGCTCCCGATCCGCATGATTCAACCTGCTTGCCCGATCTCGCCGTTGCAGGCGAAGTGATCCGCGGCAAGACAGTCTACGGGCTTACTGGCGACTGGGATCCGACACGTCCGGGCGACCAGAATGTTTTGACCCAGTTCGATTCCGGCCAGCGGCTCGACATCTCCGACAGCCTGATCACGTTCGGCTTCTTGACGGGCCGACACGCGACCGGTTTGGTCAACAATCCTAGCTTCGGCGAAGGCGGTGGCTATACCAGTTTTACGGAAGCTCAGAAGGCAGCCGCGCGGGTTGCGATCAACAACTGGGATGAGTACATCGCTCCCGAGTTCAAAGAAGTCAGCATGGGGCCTGGCGTTAGCGGCTGGGCGCAAAACCGGGCTGACATTTGGCTGGCCAACACCTCCACGGGCCCAGCCCAGGCCTGGGCCTATTTCCCCGGATACGGCAACCAGTACACGCGCATCGCCAGCGACGTGTGGGTCGCCGATCCGCGGTTCAACACCAGCAACTCGCAGCTCGATCCGGGTTTTTACGGCCTTCAGACACTGAACCACGAACTCGGGCACTCGCTCGGCCTCGATCACCCGGGTCTGTATAACTTCGGCGACGACAATGACGGCGACGGCGTGCCCGACCCGATTACGTACGATGGGGACGCGTTCTTCTACCAGGACAACCATCAGTACACGATCATGTCCTATTTCGACATGTACGAAGTAGGCAACAACCAGGTCGACTGGAACTTCATGCGCTTCGTCTATCCGTCGACTGCGATGGTGAATGACATTTGGGCGATCCAGCAGATTTACGGCGTGGAAACGACCACGCGCACTGGCGACGATACCTACGGCTTCAATGCTACTGAGGGTGTGACCAATGAAGCGATGCGCTTCGAGGAAGGTGAGATGGCCGCCATTTTTACCATCTGGGATGCGCAGGGGAACGATACGCTCGATCTATCCGGCTACGAAACCGATTCCGTGATCGACCTTCGGGAAGGCGCTTACAGCAGTGCCGGCGGTTACGGCGCTTATGACGCTGCTCGCGCCGGCACGGATCCATCGTTGCTCTCCGAGGCTGACTATATGGCCTATGTGAACGCCAATAATGTAGCTCAGGGATTCCCGGCGCGAACGGACGCGCAGTATGATCTGTACTTCACCGGAATCGAAGGCGTGAACGAAGGCATCCCTTGGGCAGAGACCATGGGTTACGACTGGTTGATGGAGAACAACATCGGCATCGCATATGGAGCTGTGATCGAGAATGCCATTGGCGGGGGCGGGGATGACCGTATCAACGGTAACCAGGTGAATAATCAGTTCACCGGTAATGCTGGTGCGGATATTTTCATCATCGCTGACTACAGCACGGCCCCAGGTCAAACCACACCCGACGGGCAGACGTTCGACGATCAGTCAATCGACACGATCATGGACTTCAACAGTGCTGAGGGCGACAAAATCTCCCTTTGCACATTGGGTGTCGAGTGGGCGGACCTTTCCTTCGTCCCGGTCGCTGGCGGTAGCCAGGTGACGGTCGAGCTAGGAGATGATGACCTGACGTTCATCGTCTTGGGCACCACGCCTGTGCAGTCCGATTTCCTCTTCTGATTGAAGGGCCGAGCAGAGAGCTGGCAGCGCGGTGCACGGTCGTGGCCTCGTCGGCCCTAGGGCCGAACACGATGACGCTCGCACTAATGTCCGCTTTGGGTCGAAAGCGGACATTAGCCGGCTCATTCAATTGTGTGCCGAACCCCTATGTTGGCAGCAAGGAGCTGCAGCCGCTTAACCTCGATCGCGGCGATCGGGGTGTCAAACTCAACCGCGCATTCATCGCCTTCCAACCTGACGACCCAGCCCCATGCGCGCAGATCCTCTGTCAGAAGGAGCACATCTTCGCCTTCGGCGGGGAGATGAGCACCACGGAGCCGCATGCCCGTGCGGGAGACATCGAGCAGCGTAGAAGCATACTCGCCACTGTCGTTCGACAGAACCGCAACCAACCCCGCTTTCGTTCTCGGCACGGAACGGCCGCCTGGCTGAAATCGTCCAAACGTGCGCATATCCGAACCTTTCCGCAGTTCTTCCGATTTAGCTGTTTTGCGCGCACCAAATTGCGGCCCCGTTCCGTTCTAGGGTTAACGCGTGGAGCCGAGGCTTAGAGTCGTCGGTATGTCGCGGGTTACCGGTGCGCGCCGGGTTCAACGCTAGAGGGCGGTCCGCTTCTGACTGAAATCAGGGAATCTGGCGCCGGCCTGGCTCGGATCCGAGATGCCGTTTCGCAGCTCCTCAGCGCGACGTGTGTAAATCTCAGCCATTGCCAGATGACGCTGCCTGGACTCTTCCGAAATGACTCTCACCGCGGCCAGTCGTTCTCGCGATGCCTGCCGGATAAGAAAATGAACGCTAGGGACCACGGACACACCCTCTATCGGAAGTAGCATCGTCCCTGCGAAGCTTTAAGGAAGCGTTAGACATTACGCTAACGTCCGGAATGGCTGGAAAGCGGACATTAGGACGGCGTAGCTGATCCCCCGACCATCTTGCGATTTCGACGCAGGATCAATCCGGTGCTTGCGAAGCCCAGCAGCATCATTGCCCACGTCGCTGGCTCCGGAACTGGCGAAGCTGCGGAGATGGTTATCGTGTAATGTGGAGGATCACGGGGCGGACCCTCAAGGGATCGTCGAAGTGAATGGCGTCAGCGTTGGCGACACTCTCGTCGGCGAAGGGCTGGCACGCTGGTATGAGGGCGGGCGCAGGCCTTGGTGCTGATGGCCAACGCGTGTCTCAGGTTGCTGTTGCGCCTCTAGGTGCGGTGGGGCCTTCGCTCGCTGCCGCGCCGAACGCCCAAAGCGAGATTACGCTAGGGTCTGCTGACCAAAGCAGACATTCCCTAACGGCGATACATCGTTTCCAATGTCTGCTTGCAGACATTAGCAGCACTGTTTTCAGCGACTTAGCGCCCCGAAGGTTCGTCTCATCCTTATTCTAGGGATGCATGCAGAAGAACCCGGATTTCTAGACCTGCGTGTCTCCGCCACCCACCTGACTGGCTGCAAGCCGCTTTGTCGAGTCAAACGCTTAACCGCGAGTAACGAGGTGTCCCTCCATGAAATACGCTCTGAAAAGCGCAGTCGCTGCAATCGCGCTCACCTTCGCAATGCCGGCCTTCGCGATCGACGTGTTTTCGCCGTGTGATCCAACCAGGCCCAGTCCGGGCGCTGCGGCCTGTGCTGGCTATTTCGAGGATAACCTGCTCGGCGGTGGTCCCAAGATCGACTTGCAGAACGAGGCACTCGACATGCTCGTCGGAGGCGATTTTGCCGACATTGACTGGACAACCGTCGGGGCCACGAAAAGCTTCTTCTCGATCGGCGGGGAGATCCTCACATTCGATGAGGCGCTGCTCGGCCAGCAGATCATCGGCATCCACTTTGGCGGGGCCGGTGAGTTCGGTCAGAGCGTCACGGTGTTCTACATGTTCGACTTCGCGAGCCCAACGCTCAGCATCGATCTCAACCAGCAGGGATTCTCAGACGCCGTTCTCTACACGCCCAATGGCGTTGGCGTTGTTCCGGAACCCGCAACCTGGGCCATGATGTTGCTCGGCTTCGGTGCGATCGGCTTCGCGATGCGGCGCCGTAAGCAGAGTTGGTCGACAATCCGTCAAATCGCTTAGTTACGCCCAGAGCCTTTGCTTGATCGGCAGAAGCTGTTCGGATGGGCCTTGGTGCGATCCGCGAGCGCAGTTTAGCTAAATGTCAGCCTTCGACCCATAGCGGACATTAGCGCGGCGTCGTCGTATTCGGCAGTTCGGGCGGGCACACAGGCTTGCCAGTCTGGGGGTCGACAGTGGCACTCACAGGTGCACCGGTCTTCGGGTCCGTTGCGGTTCCGATGGCCTCCGCAACGCAACGGTCCGCTGACATGGCTGGAAGGCTCTCCAACGGATTGGAAGAAGTCGGCTCTGGCGCTGCGCTGGTCTGAGCGGGCGGCGGGGTTGCTTCGCCGCTAACCTGAGGCGCCGCGGAACTGGCAGGAACCTGCGTTGACTGCGCGCAAGCTGCGCTACCCAGGATGACGGCGAGCGCAAAAATGCTTGATTTCATGGCGGAAACTCCAATTTCCCCCGCTGTCGAAAACTGACCGGATGCCGCTCCGATCCAAGCCCGTCCGTGATTCTACGGAGACCGATGGCCGACAGGTTAGCCGTGCGCGGTGGCTCGCACCCATTGAGAGGACGGATGCGGCGCTTAGGACGTTCGCCGGAACAATAGTCGACACAGCGTCCGCCGTTGCGGAATTCAACCGGTTTCCCGTCACTGCCGAGTCGGTGGAATTTGTAAGTCACATCGGACCCGCCTCGGTCGCTGAATCCTAGCATGACTCCCCGTCGCGTTGCTCCCGTCGCGTCTTCATATTCCCATACCTGTTGCACGGGCTGATGCTTCTGCTCGGCGAGACCCCGTCGATATTCGGCCACAAAACCCCCATCACGCGACGCAACCAGTTGCTGCCATGAACTAACCGCCCGAGGCCTTATTTGTTCATTTAAATATTTGATTTTGTTGGACTACTCGTCATCGAGGGCGGGGGAAGGATGCGCGTTTCGTCCCTTTTTGCGGGGATGCTGGCGATGACAGCAGCTCCCTTAGACCGCGAGAGGATGGACAGCCGCCCGCCCAGTTCCGACAGGCGCGAGCGCATTCCTGCGAGCCCCACGCCGGAACTGACATCATCCGGCAGACCGATGCCGTCGTCGACGATGATGACGTGCGTGAACGATCTGCCGCGGCTCAGACGCACGCTCACGCCCCTTGCCTTCGCGTGCCGGTGAACGTTCGAAAGCGCCTCTTGCACGATGCGATAGGCGGCTCCCTCGGCGGCGGGACAAGATAGCTGCGCGTCGCCTATCCTCTCGAACTTCACGTCGAGCCCCGTCCGCCGACCGAAGCCTTCCACCAGTTCCTTCAAGGCCTCCGGCAGGGTCAGTTTGTCGAGGAGCGGGGGATGGGCTAGGTAAGAGATCGACCGGATTGCCTGCTGCGCTTCTGTGACCAGTTCCCGCATCTCTTCAATGAGCGATCCTTGTGCATCCGTCGGGCCGCTTCGCTCAAACTGCCCGATCTTCATGTCGAGGCAGGCCATCAGCTGCATCGTCGAATTGTGGATTTCGCGGCCGATCCGCCGCCGTTCGTCGGCTTGGCTCAAAAGGACGAATTTGCTGAAATCCTCCCTCAATCTGCGCAGTTCGACAAGCCGCGTGACGTCGTAGCGCGTTACGGACGCGAACTTGCGGCCGCCGACTTCGAAGCGGTTGACGCAGAGCTGATGATCGTGACCGATCTCAGGATCGCTCGCCCGATAGACCAGCTGGAATGAATTGCGCTTTCCCGCAATGATCTCCTCGATGCCTGCGACGACATCGATCGCGATGTCCAAGCCGCTGTCGGCCATTTTTCGACAGAACTGCAGATAATCGGTGCCCGGGACCAATGTGAAATGGCCGTAAAGCTCTGCGACCTTGGCCCAGGACTGATTGACGACCAAGATGGTCCAGTCCTCATCAAGCAAGGCGATCTGCTCAGTTAGTCCATCGACTACGTGCTGCCACATATCGAGAAGAGCCGCTGGCTGTGTGGCGGGCAGATCGAGGCATGCCAAGGGCGGCGGAGCCACTTGACCGGTATCCGCCCAATCCAACTGCAAACTCGGGGTCGCCTCCGTGTCGAGCGTCCTTGCACGCTCTAGTCGTGCCGGAGAGGATGATTGCTGGTCCACGACTGAGCTCCATTGAACGGAAAGCGGGAGCTCGAACCGTGTCTCTCAGTCAGACAACGCTTACGGAAAGGTAACGGCCTGATTACAAGACCTTACCGCCCAGTTGGAGCAAAGTCCCGCACCTAAATCAGTGTCCGCTTCTAACCTGCCATTACACGGCGGCGGCCGGGGAAGGCGAAAGTTCAGAGCTGAGGACTGCTGGACACCGATCGCTGCCAGCGCGCCTGTTAAATCGTAACAATCCCCAGCGGCCAAACGTAACATCTAAAAAAACCATGGCCAGCGCCCGCTCAAATCCTTCCTGCGGCCCCTTCTGCCAGCGCCAGGAAGCGGCTGGCCTCTGCGAATTGCGATGGCTTTCAGCGCGCCGCCAGACGCAGCACTGGGAGGGGTCTGGCCAGTCAGGATGGACACGGTCTTATCCCGCTTTAAGTTCGCTGCGTTCGGCTGACCGGGGGCGGGATGGAAAAGGAACCTAGCAAGGAAGCGACGCTCAAAGAAGTGCTGGCTGAAGTGAGCCTCGCTGATGTTGGCGGGATGCTGAAAACGTGGCTGTCGACCCTTGGATGCTTAGGCATCGGCATGGCCTTCGTCTTGTTGTTCACGGCCGCCACCCAAGGTGTTGGCTTGCCCGACGATTGGGGCATTCCAGGCTGGCTGGTGTGGCTGGTCCTCGCGTGGCTATTCGTTCATGAGGCCACATCGGTCAGAAGCTATCATAAGCTCGACATGAGCTGGTATTTTCCAAAGCTGGGCTGGTTTGGATCGTTGCTGCTGGCTGCCTACGTTGTCGGGTTCATCGAGCTGCTTTTTTGGGTCAACAGCTTGGACAAAGGTGTCGGTGCTGGACTGGCGTTTTTCGCCGTCTGGGTCTTTTAGGTTTCTTTTCAGTCACCAGCTTGGGCCATGCGAAGCTCATGGAAAAACGACGAGCTGAAATGGCGTCGAAAGGCTAGGACGACCGTCAGGCCTTATCGAGGACGACCTTCACCGTTGCGCCAACGAAGCGCTTCTTATTTTGTGGGCTTATGACGGGCCTTAACGGCTCGGTTCGCTCTCGCCACTGGCGGATAAGCCTAAGCGTTTCACTGGGAGCGGTGACGGCATCTAGGATTTGCCGCCAGAATAGCAGCGGCAGAATGAGCGCTAGCCACCAATACTGCGCCAACCAGCTTCGAGCATCGCGAGCCCCCCAAACAACACAGCCCGAGCTGTGCCGGTCTAACCGGCGTCGCGCGCAGATGCCAATGACTTTCGGCCTGCGAACTCCTGCCTGAAGGCCAGCGCATCCTCCCTGCACGCGTTCGTCTTTCCACGGCTGCGATCTCTCGAATCGCGAAGCCCGGTTTACGTACTTTTTACGTACTCGCCTTTCGAGCGTCAGCTAAGTCGTTGATTTTATGGCGCACCCGACAGGATTCGAACCTGTGGCCTCTGCCTTCGGAGGGCAGCGCTCTATCCAGCTGAGCTACGGGTGCGTGGGAGCCGCGCTTAGCCTTAGGTGGCCTTAGCGGCAAGCCGGGTCAAGGAATGTGCGAAGCGCCTCATGCAGGCGGCCGCGCGCCGACCCGACCACCATGCCGACATGTCCCGAAGCAATGTCTTCCCGCCGGCCGGAGGGCGCACTTACTGCCGGCGTAATCCTGTCCTTCGACGCGGTGCAGTTGAGCAAAGGCACGGTTATCGCGTCCGTCATGGCGCATTCCCCGATCCGCCACTCGCCCTTGCCCGGAAGGTCGGCGCCGAAGAAATCTTCGATCAACTCGCGCGCCGCGGGAAGAGGCAGGGCCTCACCCTCGTTGGCCCAGTCTTCCAGTACAACGAACCGCCGCGCTTCCGCGCCTTTTTCGTCAAGCCTGGAGAAGCTCGCGAACTTCGACACCGTGCGCGACGGATCAAGGGACCAGAAGGCGGCCTGGAGCACCTCCATCGGAAGGGCTTTCAGCGAAGCGGCCGCCTGCCGAGCATGCCGCCAAAGGTCGAGGAGGGCTCTGCGTGAATCCTCGGGATAGTCCGAGAAGCGCCAAGGCGCCGCGATCGTCGCAATGCGATCCACCGGCGCCAGATTGGCGACCGCGATCGTCATCGTGCCGCCCAGACAATAGCCGACCAATGCCGGCGGCTCATCCAGTTGGGTCAGCAAGGGCACCAGCAACTTCCCGACGTGCCCGCCGATGTCCAAATCCGAGCGATCACGCGCGGCGCCCCAGTCGAGCAACAGACTGCGCCTGCCCATTCCGGCCACCGCCGAGGCCAGCGACACGTCTTCGTCCAGGTCCAGCACGTCGGGTGGATTGATGAGCGACGGGACAAGGACCACCGGCGGCCCGCTCCCGCCGTGGTCGCGCAGCACGGCCGGTCCGACCCGAGCTGCGATTGGCTTCGGTTGACGCTTCCGGTCGCGCGGAGCGCGCGCATATTTCGCAAGCCCGTCGAGCGCCGCGCGTGCAGTCTCCGGCTCGCGCTCCCCCACCAGCCGTACCATTTCGAGAAACAGCGGCAGCGGGCGTGGCGCGCGTTCATGTTGCGGCGCACTATGATCCGGTAGTAGGTGACTGATGAAGTCTCGGGAGCGGTTCATGGCCAAGTCTTCGGACAAGGTGACGATCAAGAAGTATGCGAACAGACGTCTCTATGACACGGAAAGCTCAGCATACATCACGCTTGATCGCCTCGCCGAGATGGTTCGCGAAGGCCGCGAGTTCGAAGTCGTCGATGCGAGGACCGGCGAAGACATCACCCGGCAGGTGCTGACCCAGATCATCGTCGATGAAGAAGCTCGCGGATCGACCATGCTTCCGGTGAATTTCCTGAAGCAGCTCATCGGCCTCTACGGAAACTCGATGCAGGGCATGGTCCCGCAATATCTCGAAGCCGCGATGGACGCCTTCCAGCGGAACCAGAGCGCGATGCGCGACGCGTTCGGCGGTAAGGTGTTTGCCGACATCACCAAGCGGAACATGGAGATGTTCGAGGGGGCGAGCCGCGCATTCACCGCCTCTTCCGCCAAGTCAAAGGCCAAGCCGGAAAAGCCGCAGCCGGACGATTCCGAAATCGATCAGTTGCGCGCAGAGCTCGCCGCGTTGCGGGACAAGGTCGACCGACTGACCAAGTGAATGGAGTGAGAGTGAAAAGGATCGCGTTTGTCGCGATGGCCGGCGCGCTGGCGTTTGGTCCAGCGCAGGCTCAGGTTCTGACGCCCGCGCAAGCGCCAGTGGATTTCAGTTATTCGCCCGTGTCGCCTGGCTCATGGAGCTATCGCGCGGTGGCGGGTGGAAGCGAAGCGAGTTTCATCGATGGCACCGGAGTGGCGCGCATGGTGATTGCGTGTGGCAAGATGACGCGGCTCGTGACCCTGTCGCGGATCAGCTCCGCTCCGGCATCGAGCCTGTCGTTCTGGACCAGCTCATTGTCGCGCAACCTTCCGTCCCGATTCGACCAGCCCGCCGGACGCGTGATCGCGCAGGTTGGAGCGAATGATGCGCTGCTCGACGCGATGGCGCTCAGCCGTGGCCGATTCGCCGTGTCGATGCCTGGATCGCCGGCGCTCGTGCTGCCGGTCGGAGCGGAAGTCGATCATGTTGTCGAGGATTGCCGAAGCTGAAAAGTCGGCACGCGAAGCTTGAGAGAATTGCAGATTTGCAGCGCATTACAAGACTTGTGATTCTGGCCGCGCCAAATCATTCTCCTTGCAGCTTCAACGCAGCGAAAGGAGGTGATCCGATGTCTCATGGTTCAGCACAGAGGTCGGAAAGGGGTGTCTGTCGGCCGTAGAGCTGGACGGACGGCCATCACTTCCGGCCGCTGACCATGTTCGAGGGGATCGTTGCTTCGGCGACGGTCCCCTTTAACGTATCTGGGCAATCGAGAATCGTTGGATTTACATGCACCGTTCGCTTGGCGAAACGGAACCGTTCAGCCGTTGAAGTGTCTTTGCGACAGACCGAAAGGAAGGATTGCGATGGCCAAGTCCACCAAGAGCAAGGGATCGGGTAACGACACGCTCGACAAGATCGCGAAGGCGGCAATGAGCCGCGAGATGCTTGCTGCGGGCCTCGCCGCAGCTGCCGCTGCAATCAGCGCGAGCCCTGCCGCGCGCCGCAAGATTCGCGACGCGGGCCTCGATGCCGCTGACACTGCTCAAGCGGCCGCGAGCACGATGGTTGCAAGCGCATCCAAGCTCGGCTCGCTGATCGCGGAAGCCGTCGCCGATGCAGCGCAGCGCGTGATGTCCGGCAAATGGGACGATGGATCGGGTGGTGCTGGAACCGCTGGTGACGGCGCCGCGACGCGTTCGAGCGGCACGCGCGCGAAGCGCTCGACGGCCAAGCGCTCGACCGCAAAGCGTGCGTCGTCCGGTGCGCGCAAAACCAGCACGACACGTGCTGCCAAGTCGACCGGCACCACTGCTCGCAAGTCCAGTGGCACGACCGCTCGCAAAACCAGCGCCGGCACGCGCAAGCCGGCTGCTCGCAAGACGTCGGCGCGTCGCGGCGCCTCCCGCCGTGGCTCAACCCGCGGAACTGGCGGCGGCAACGAGGGTGGCGGCGGCCAGAGCTAAGGGTTCAGGCGGCGCGGTCTTCGAACTGGAGCCGCGCCAGCCGCGCATATAGCCCGCCGTGACGCGTCAGCGTCGCGTGGGTGCCTTCTTCGACAATCGATCCGCGCTCCATGACCACGATGCGGTCGGCCGCGCGCACGGTCGCCAAGCGGTGCGCAATGACGATCGTCGTGCGATCGGCCATGAGCCGATCCAGCGCGTCCTGCACCAACCGCTCACTTTCGGCGTCCAGCGCGGACGTCGCCTCGTCGAGAAGGAGAAGCGGCGCGTTGCGTAGAAGTGCGCGCGCGATGGCAATGCGCTGTCGCTGACCGCCCGACAAGCGAGCGCCACCTTCGCCCATGAACGTGTCGAGTCCTTCCGGGAGGGCGCGCAGGAATTCCTCCGCATGCGCATCGCGCGCGGCTTGCCAGATCTCGTCCTCGCTCGCGTTCCAATTCCCGTAGCGGAGGTTGTCGCGAGCGGTGGCGGCGAACATCACCGTTTCCTGCGGCACCAACGCGATGCGCTGTCGAATGTCCGCCGGATCGGCGTCTTTGAGGTCCACGCCGTCGATCAGCACCCGTCCCGACTGCGGATCGTAGAAGCGCTCGACGAGCTGGAAGATTGTCGTCTTGCCAGCACCGGACGGCCCCACCACCGCCAGCCGCTCGCGCGGCTTAACCGCCAGGCTGAACCCCTCGAGCGCGGAAACGTCCCGTCGCGTGGGATAGTGAAAGGTGACGTCCTCGAACGTCAGCTCACCGCGCGCGGGGTCGGGCAGCGGCTTAGGGTTGGCGGGGGCCTCGATGTCCGGCCTGGCCTCGAGGAGCTCTCCGAGCCGTTCCGACGCGCCGGCCGCACGCAGGAAGTCGCCATAGACTTCCGACAAGGCGCCGAACGCCCCCGCGAGCAGCGCGCCGTAGAGCACGAATGCTGCGATCGTGCCGCCCGTCATGCGCCCTGCAGCGACGTCTACGGCGCCTTGCCAGATGACCATGGTGATCGCGCCGAAAAGTAGGAAGATTGCGATCGCCGTCATGATCGCCCGCAGCAGGATCCGCTTCTTCGCCGTCCCGAAGACCTTCTCGACTGCCTCGGAAAACCGGCCCGTCTCGCGGCCCTGCTGTCCGAAAGCCTGGACGATCTTCATCGCGCCAAGGACCTCACTGGTGACTGCGCCCACGTCGGCGATGCGGTCCTGACTGCGTGTGGAAATCTGCCGGACACGCCGGCCCAGCAGGATGATCGGACCTAGGACCAGGGGCAGGCCCAGCAGCATCATCCCCGCGAGCTTTGGCGAGAGGACGAACAGGATGATGATGCAGGCGACGGCAAGCACGATGTTGCGCAGCGCGACGGAAACGGTGGTGCCGACGACCTGCTCGATGATCGTCGTGTCCACTGTGATGCGCGAAGTAATCTCGGCCGGGCGGTTCTCCTCGAAGAAGCCGGGCGAAAGTCGCAGCAGGTTGCGGTGCACCGCGAGGCGGATGTCGGCTACCGTCCGCTCGCCCAGCCACGAAACGAAATAATATCGGGCGGCCGTTGCCAGGGCCATCATCCCGACCAGCATCAGCAGATATTCGAACCAGCGGGCGATATCGCTGGTCGACCCGCCCTGCGCGAAACCTTTGTCGATGATCAGCTTGAAGGCGTAGGGAACGCCCGAGGTTGCAGCCGCAGCGACGAGCAGGGCCGCAGCGGCTCCCGCGACCTGCGGTCGGTAGCGCGACACGAAGCGCCAGATCATCCCCAGATTTTTGACGGAGCGGCCGGGAGGCCGGTTCGGGGCGGTTGCCATGGGCCGATGGCCTAGCAGCCGGAGCGGCGACTGTGAATTACCGCACCGCGGTCATTGCACTGCACAACAACATGGCTTGCGGGTGGAGCAAATGGGGTCCACATCTGTTGGTACCGGTGGTGATGAGGGTACCCCTACATGCTGTATGACGCCTATGAAGTTCAGCGTTCGTTTCTCGCGGGCGCCAGCAAATGGGCGGGCATGAGTGCGGGGTGGCTGAATAATCCAGCGAATCCCTTTGCTTACGCATCGATGAGCCCGCTGATCGCGGCCGCTCTCGACGTTTTCGCCCATGCTGCAGCGCCGCGAGGCAAGCCCGAGTTTGGGATCACGCACACCCTGGTCGGCGGCAAGAAGGTCGCCGTCCACGAGGAGATCGTTCTCCGCAATCCGTTCGGTCAGCTGAAGCGATTCGTCCGCCAGGGCGTCGCCGACAAGGGTCCGCCCTTGCTGATCGTCGCGCCAATGTCCGGACACTTCTCCACTTTGCTTCGCGGCACGGTCGAGCGAATGTTGCCGAAGCATGACGTCTACATCACCGACTGGCGCGACGCGAGGGCGGTGCCGCTCACTGAAGGCACGTTCGATCTCGACGATTATATCGATTATCTGATCGAGTTCCTGGAGACGATCGGCGAGGAGAGAGGCGAGCGTCCCCACATGCTCGCGGTCTGCCAGCCGGCGGTGCCTGCCTATGCCGCGACCGCGCTTATGAACGCCGCTCGAAATCGATGGCGGCCCAAGACCCTTACGATGATGGGCGGGCCGATCGACACGCGCGAGGCGCCGACCGTGGTCAACACCACCGCGACTGAACGGCCGCTGGGCTGGTTTCAGAAGAATGCGATTGCGACCGTCCCGCTTTATTATCCTGGGGCCGGACGGAAGGTTTATCCCGGCTTCCTGCAGCTCGCCGGCTTCATGACCATGAACCTCGGCAGCCATCTCGTCAGCCATTGGGAGATGTTCAAGCATCTCGTTGAAGGCGACGAGGAGAGCGCGGCAGCGACCCAGAAATTCTACGACGAGTATCGGGCAGTCGCCGACATGACGGCCGAATTCTATCTCCAGACGGTCGACGCGGTCTTCCAGCGTCACCTGCTTCCGAAGGGCGAGCTCAAGCACCGCGGCAAAAAGGTCGATCCGGGCGCGATCAAGGACACGGCGCTGCTCGCTATCGAAGGTGAGCGAGACGACATCTCCGGCATTGGACAGACGAAGGCGGCTCTCGAAATTTCGACGGCACTTCCGGCCAAGGCGAAGAAGGAATATTTCCTCGCGCGAGGAAGTCGGCCATTACGGCATCTTCAACGGCCGCAAGTGGCGCGAAAAGATTGCTCCGGTCGTCGAGGACTGGATCGCGGAGAACGCCTGAATTCCGGCGAAGTTGAGCGTCGGCTCTCTGCCGGTTTTGCGCTAAGACGATTTCGCCGCGCTAAGGCGGCGGAAAGGCACGCCGGAGGACCTATGGCGACGGTCGCTACCCCGCGTTCGCGTACATTCGTCGGAAGCTTTTACATCACGATGGCGGCCATATTCGCCTTCGTAGCATTCAGCGGTTTCCTCCTGACCTATTGGGTGCCGGTAGCCCGCGGAATGTTCAGCGGTTCGCCAATGCTTCACCTGCATGGGCTGCTTTTCTCGCTGTGGACGCTGTTCTTTCTTTCCCAGGCCATCTTGGTCGCGAACGGCGGGCTCCGTCATCACAAGGCATGGGGTCTCGCGGGAATCTCGCTCGCCACTGCAATGGTATTCGTCGGCATAACCGTGGCCGTCGATGGACTGGGGCGGCGGTTGGATCTGGGTTATGGCGACGCCGCGCGCGCCTTCACGTTCGTGCCGGTCTCCGCAGTTCTGCTGTTCGGCGTCTTGGTCGCTGCTGCCATTGCCAACTGGCGCAACCCTGAATGGCACAAGAGATTAATGCTCGTCGCGACGGGAGCGCTGCTTCAGCCGGCGATCGCTCGCTATTTCTTCGTCCTCAATGGCAAGGCCGAAGCGACCCTCAGGCAGGCTGGGCCTCCGCCTCCGATCGAATTCACGATGATGCCCGGGTTCATCGCCGACGCGCTCATCCTTGCTGCCGTTCTCTACGACTGGAGGGCCCGCGGGCGCCTCCATCCGGCCTATGCGTGGGGCTTCGGCGCCGTCCTTGTCGTCCATCTATCGCGACCATTCATTGCCCGGACTGAAGCCTGGTACGCAGTCGCAGACTTCCTCGTGCGCTTTAACGGATAGCAAGTCATTGAATGAACTTGAAAATGCTACGCGCTTCACCATCTTCGGCGCATTGTTTCAACAATCGAAAGGAGGTGGTCTGATGTCTCATTGTCATAAGCCGTTTGCGGTTCTGGTGAGCGCAGCCTCCGCGGGGGTTTCCGCTTAACGTCGGCCGCTTTCGGCAAGACAATGGAAAGGCCGTCCGGGCATCGCTCGGGCGGCCTTTCGTGTTTCAGGCGACGTCGCCTCTGCTGCGCCGCCATCCTTCACGCAAGCCGAAGAAGGCCGCGGCGCCGCCCGAAGCGGCAATGATTCCCATCACCATCAGAGCGATTGCGAAAGGCGCAAGCATCGCTTCGCCCGAGCCGGCCAGAACCGCCCCCATCAGCGCGACTGCAATAAGTCCGCCGACCCGGGCGACCGCGCTGTTGAAGCCCGAAGCCATGCCCATGCGATGCTTTTCGACCGAGGCAAGGACGGTGCTGGTAAGCGGCGCAACTGCCAGGGACATGCCGATCGACATGAGGAGGATGCCGGGAAAGACGTGCGTCCAATAGCTCTGGTCGGACGCAATCCGGGTCGCAATCAATAGCCCAAGGCCGACGATGATCGGCCCCGCGGTAAGTGGGATTCGCGGGCCCATCCTCACCGCCAGCTTGCCCATCAGTGGCGACGCTGCGCCGAGCAGGATGGAGAGCGGCAGAAGCGCGAGACCGGCCTGCACTGGCGAATAGCCGCCAGCTTCGATCAGCACGTAGGGTATGAGCAGGAGCGCTCCGCCGAACGCGCCGTAGAGGAGGAAGGTCATCAGGTTCAGCGCGGAAAAGCAGCGGTTCTCCGCGAACAGCGCTAGCGGGATCATCGCATTGTCGCCCAAGCGCCGTTCCCAGAACAGGAATCCGATCAGCAGGGCCGCGCCGGCCGCAATGGCTCCGGTGGCTAAAGGTGTCAGCAAAAACTGCTGCGACCAGAGCGTCAATCCGTAGGTCGCTACGCCCAGGCCAAGCGTCACCAACGCGGCTCCGCCGATGTCCAGCCGGGCTTTTTCCGGTTCCTTGACTTCCGCGACACGGGTCAGCGCGACCACGACCGCTGCCGCAACCAGCGGCAGATTTATGTAGAAGATGCTTTGCCAGCCGACATTGTCGACCAGCCAGCCGCCGACGAGCGGCGCGATTGCTGCGGCAATCGCTCCCGCGGCTGCCCAGATTCCGATGGCGCGGCCTCTTGCTTCGCCCTCATAGACGCCGTTCAGCAAGGCCAGGCTGTTGGGCAGAAGCAGGCCCGCCCCGATGCCCTGTAGCGCACGACCGGCGAGCAGCGGCTCGAGCGATCCGCTGAGCGCGCAGACTAGCGATCCAACGCCGAACAATGCTGTGCCGATCACCAGCCAGCGGCGCCGTCCCTGGTGGTCGCCGAGCGCTCCGCCGAGAAGTATGAGGGCGGCGAGCGGGAGGGTGTAGATGTTGACCACCCACTGGACTTCCGCCGCGCCGGCTCCGGTGCCGGCTCGGATTGCGGGGAGGCCGACGTTGAGGATCGACCCGTCGATGAAGCTCAACGAGGACGCCGCCACGGACATGACCAACGTCCAGCGCGGATCGGCGCGCGGTTTCTCGCGCGCTCGGGCGTTCACTCCGCCGTCGCTTCCGCCTCCTTGATGGCGGCCTCGACCATGCGGGTCCAGCTGTCGGGATCACCAGCAGCAGCCATGCGATCGTCAGGCTCGCGCATCGTGTGCAGCACCGCGAGAGCCTTGTTCAGGTGCTCACGCCAGACCAGGTCGACTTTTCCGCCCGCCGACGGATCGCTGCCTTCGGCATTGCTGCTGAGGGCTGATCCGGCGAGCACGCGCGCAATGCGTTCGACGAGCGGCTGTTCGGAAACGGGCATGATCTCTCCTCCCTTGTTGCCGAACTCAACCCGTCTCACGCGGCTTCGGTTGCAAGCCGACGCGATCGAGCAGCCTTTTCAGCGCCCGGCGCGCCGCAAACACCAGCCACAACGAGATCGCCACCAGAATGATCGCGATCAAGGCGGCGGCGATCGGATTGGCGATGGCCAGGGCGAGCAGCCCGCCGGTGGCGACGTCCTCGGCAGTGGATACGGCGATGTTCGAAAGGGGCTCGGGACTGGTGTTCACAAGCGTCCGTGCGCCCGCCTTTCCGGCATGCGCGAGAAATGCTGCGCCGCCGCCGAGGAGAAAGCTTCCCACCTGCCAGGCCGGATCGCCGGCATCGACGATGGCAAGGCTGAGCAAGGCGCCGCCCAGCGGTCGGATGAAGGAGTGGATCGCGTCCCAGGCGCTGTCGACCCAAGCGATCTTGTCGGCGAAGAATTCGGCCAGTGCGCCGACACCCGCGATACCGATGATCCAGCCGTTTGCGAGAACGTCCAACGCTCGAAGCTGGTCCGGCAGAGCAATCCAACCATATTTCATTGCAACACCCGTGGCGAAGACCACGAGATAGAGCCGCCACCCCGCAAGCAGGCTGACGCTAGTTGCTAACGCGATGAGTTCGACTGCGCCCACGGACCTCCGCGATTTCCGTGGAGCAGGTTGCCATTCGGGACAGCGCTGCGTCAATCAGCGGCCGCGCTTCCACGACGCTCATGTCGGCCAGACGATGGAGGCCGTATCTTCGCCCCGCGTCGGCAGCGACAAGATAGCCGATGTAATAGCCCATCCGCGAGGGAAAGCCGGGCAGGCGGTCGTCGCCCTGGAAAAGGGCGCTGAAATCCCTGTCGGCGGTGGAGTCGAGCCGCCGCACGACTTCGCAGACCGCCCGCCCGCGGTTCGCCTCCACCACGGGCCGGATCGGCTCGGGAAGGTTGAGGACGAGCTCGTCGTCGTTCGCATTCGGATCCAGCCTGCTAGACACGTAGGTCGCCAGCCCTTCTTCCCACAAGGAGCACCAGATGGCGGCGCAGTCGATGTCCCTCGACTGACGATAGAGGTGGAAGAGCTCGTGATAGAAGAAGGCCGCCATATCCTTCCCACTGTGCACTTCGGCGATCACGTCGGCCCCGAAGAGCAGTGTCAGGCCTCCATTCAGATCGCGCGTACCGCCGTCCAGTTCGCCCATGCTGTCGAGAAGGAAGACCGGCTGCCTGGAAGAGACCGGCCCGAATACGGCCTCGAAATTCTGACGGGCGCGCGCGAACAGATCATTGAATCGCCGGCTTACTGTGAGCGTGGCGTTTCGCCGCTGGGGATAGGTCTTCAGTTGCAGGAGGACGCGAAAGTCGTAGCCGTCGGGATTGCGCTCTCGAGAATAGAAACCGTTACCGATCGGGCCGATCTGCGTCTCGAAAGCCCTGATGCGCTGAGCGTCCGCCATGTTCTCGGTGGCCATGACGAAGCGGTCGAACTCATCCGTCAGATCCACGATATGGAGGTCGCCCGCGGCCTTCGCCGGGGCGGAAAGCAGAAGGAGGAAGCCAACGAAAGCGGCCCAGAATCTCAAGCGCAACCAACCGTATCAAGCGACATTCCGGCCCGAACGACAGGGTATATCCCTAGGTGCCGACCCCAAGTCTGGCCTGTGCTTGGTTTGCGACCGGTTGAGTTAGAAGACTTCGAACAGGCCGGCGGCACCCATGCCGCCGCCTATACACATCGTCACGACGACGTATTTCGCGCCGCGCCGCTTGCCTTCGATCAAGGCATGGCCGGTCAGGCGCGCGCCGCTCATCCCGTACGGGTGGCCGATCGAAATCGCGCCGCCGTCGACGTTGAGGAGGTCGTTGGGAATGCCGAGTTTATCGCGACAGTACAGGACCTGAACCGCGAACGCCTCGTTCAGCTCCCAAAGCCCGATGTCGTCCATCTTGAGGCCGAACCGGTCGAGGAGCTTCGGGACCGCGAAGACCGGGCCGATACCCATTTCGTCCGGCTCCGTCCCACCGACCGCCATGCCGATATAGCGGCCGAGGGGCTCGATGCCGCGCTTTTCGGCGACGGCCGAATCCATGATCACGCAGGCCGAGGAGCCGTCGCTGAGCTGGCTGGCATTGCCTGCAGTGATGTGCGTGCCGGGACCGAGCACCGGCTGGAGCGATGCCAGGCCCTCGAGCGTCGTGTCGGCCCGATTGCCCTCGTCTTTCGACAGCGTGAGTTCCTTTTGTGAGACCTCGCCGGTCTCCTTGTCCTTGATGGTCATCGTCACGGTTGCGGGCACGATCTCTGCGTCCAGCCGGCCCTCGGCCTGCGCGGCGGCCGTGCGCTGCTGCGACTGAAGCGCATATTCGTCCTGCGCCTCGCGGCTGATCTTGTAGCGCTGCGCGACGGTCTCGGCCGTGCCCAGCATTGGCATGTAAACGTTCTTGTGCATCGCGATGAGCGAGGGATCGCCGCCGACGCGCATTTCCGGGGTCTGCACCAGGCTGATCGAATCCTGGCCGCCCGCAGCCACGATATCCATCCTGTCGATGATCACCTGCTTCGCTGCCGTGGCGATCGCCATCAGACCCGAGGCGCACTGACGGTCGATTGTCTGAGCGCTTACGGTAACCGGGCAGCCGGCGCGGAGAGCGACCTGTCGACCGATATTGCCGGCCTGAGTGCCCTGGGTCAGGACGGCGCCCCATACGACGTCGTCGATCTCGCCCGCCTCGATCCCCGCGCGCTCGATCGCCGGAGCAAGCGACAAGGCGCCAAGCGTCGCGCCGGGCGTGGCGTTGAACGCGCCCTTATAGGCCCTTCCGATCGGGGTTCGCGCGGTCGAAACGATCACGGCGTCGCGGACGGACATTCTCTTCTCCTTAAACGAACAGAAGGCCGAGCCATTCGGCCGTCAGGGCGGGCTTTTCCTCGCCCTCGATTTCGACGGTAACGGTGTGACGCAATAGCAATTGTCCCGGCGCTTTCTCTTCGACCGAGTCAAGGCGGAAGCGGCCACGGATGCGTTTCCCGCTCCGCACCGGCTTGATGAAGCGCACCCGGTCGAGCCCGTAGTTCACCGCCATCTTGATGCTGTCCGGAACGAGCATCCCCTCGGCCGCCATGCGCGACAGCATCGACAGCGACAGGAAGCCGTGCGCGATGGTCCCGCCGAACGGAGTTTGCGCGGCTGTATCCGGGTCGGTGTGGATGAACTGGCGATCCTCGGTTGCATCGGCGAATTCGTCGATGCGCTGCTGATCGATCGTCAGCCAGCTCGACACGCCGACCTCCTCGCCGACGCGTCCGCGGATTTCATCGAGAGAGGCGACCGGCATCAATCGACCGCATAGGGCATGACGAACGATCCGTCAGGAGCGGCCGTGTAGGCGATCTGCACCGGGTAGGCGAAGCCGATCCCTTCGCGCGCAAACCGCTCGATCAAAGCCAGCATCACCGCCGCCCGGTCGCGCGCCAGCTTGTCCGGGTCGACGCTCTTCAGCTCCATCACCAGCTGATAATCAAGGCTCGACGGTCCGAAGTTGGTAAGCGTGCACCGCAGCGGCTTGCAGCCTTTGACGCTTTCGACCACCTCGCCGGCAATCTCCTCCAGCCGCGCAAGCTTCTCCGGGTCGGTTTCGTAGCGGATGCCGAACGGGATCGTCATCCGCCGAAGCCGCCCGTCGGCGAGATTGTGGATCTCGCGCTCGAGCAGCTTGGTATTGGCCATGATGATCTGCTCGCCGCTGAGTGAGCGCATGCGGGTTGTCTTGAGCCCGATCCGCTCGACGCGGCCGACGGTCTGATCGAAGCGGATCGTGTCGCCCTTGCGAAAGGGTTTGTCGAAGAGAATGGCGAGCGCCGCGAACAGGTCGGAGAAAATGCCCTGCGCGGCAAGGCCGATGGCGATGCCGCCAATTCCGAGGCCCGCGACCAGCGCGGTGACGTTGACCCCGAGATTGTCGAGAATGACGATGATCGCCAGCGCGAACAGTGCGACGCTGACGAGGACCCGGATGATCGCGGTCGCATTGCTCAGGGTGGATTCCGTGGCTCCGTTGCCGACCCGCCGGGCGATCAGGGCGAGGATCAGCTCGCGCGCCCAGATCGCTCCCTGCAAGGCGAAAGCGACCGTGAAGCCGATGTCGATCAGCCGCTGCGCCCGCGCGGGAGGCTGGGCATAGGTCGCGACGATGTCGATCGCCGCCATGACCATGAAGAAGACAGTGGTCCTGGAAAGCACGCGCCCAAGCACGTTTCGCCAGCCCATGATCTGGCTCTCGGTCTCGCGTGCGACGATGCGATGCCCGATCATCCTCGCGATCAGCATCAGCGCAACGATCGCAACCGCGACGAGAGCCCCGACGAGCATGCCGTCGCGGTTGACCACGAACCACGACAGCGCGCTTTCCGTCGGCCGGATCGGGTCGGCGTTTGCCTTCATCGGCAAGCTTCTGGCGGCGGCTGCAGCGCTGATCAAGCCGTCGCGGAGGCGGACTCCGCCGCCGGGCGGACCTTGGCCGGTCCGGTTTTGGCGGCCTCGATCGCGACATCCGCCGTCTTTTCAACCGCTTCGGCGTCCTTGCGCTTTCGGCGCTTCCGCCCGGCGAGGAAGTCGAGCAGTCCGACTTCCTCCGACGACAGCCATTTGCGGCCGCGCGGCCGCTCCATTCCGTTCAGCGCATTGCGCGGGTTGTCTCGCGGCGGCATCGATCAGCTTTGGGTGGACGTAGGACTTGCGGCTGATCGCGACCGTATTGCCGAGCGCTTCGGCGACCGGCTCGAGCACCGTCTTAAGGCTGATCCGCGCTTTCTCATGCTCCTGAGCCGTCAGCATCTGGTCGAATGCGATGACGCTTGCGCCCCAGGTGCGGAAGTTCTTGGCGGTGAAATCGCCGCCGCTCGCCTCGCGGATATAATCGTTCACATCCGCGGAGGTGACCGGGCAGGCATCGCCCTCCTCGGTGATGTACTGGAACAGGTGCTGGCCGGGCAGGTCGTCGCACTTGGCGACAATCCGCTTGAGGTTGGAATCGGTGATCGGCACTTCGTGGACGATCCCGTGTTTCCCAGCGAAGCGCATCATCAGCTTGCCGCCCTTGCGCTTCACGTGGCGCGATCGCAGCGTAGTCGCACCGAAGCTTTTGTTGTCGCGCGCATATTGTTCGTTGCCGATCCTCAGATATTGCGTGTCCAGCAGGCGGACGACCGCCGCGAGCACTGCTTCCCGGCACAGAGATCGCTTGCGCAGGTCCGCCGCGACCTTCTTCCGCAGCCTGGGTAGCGCGGCCCCGAACTCCAGCGTGCCGGTATATTTCTTCTTGTCCCGCCGAGCGCGGAAGGCGGCGTGGTAACGATATTGCTTGCGTCCGCGCGCATCGACGCCCGTCGCCTGCAGATGCCCGTTCTCGTCCTTGCAGAACCAGGCGTTCTCATAGGCGGGGGGCAAGGCGATCGCGTTCAGCCGGTCAATCGTGTCCCGATCGGTGATGCGTTTGCCGTCCTCGTCGAAATAGGCCCAATAGCGGCCCTGCTTCCGGCGAGTGTAACCGGGCTCGCTGTCGCTGCTGTGCCTCAGCCTGCCGCCGTTTCGCTTCTCATCGCTCATTGGCAGGCTTAAGCGAGCGGGGAGCGGGCGGGTTCCTCTCTAGCTCCAAAGGAGATGCCTGTGGCCGATATCGCAAATTCCACGATCCTCATCGTCGCGACTGACGGGTTCGAGGAATCGGAGCTCTTCGGGCCGCTCCAGATCCTCCGCGACAAGGGCGCCGAGGTGAAGCTGGCCTCGCCCGACCTGAACCCGATCCAGGCAACGGTGCATGACGATCCCGGCAAGACCATCCGACCCGACCTGACCGTCGATCAGGCGCGCGCCGAGGACTATGACGCGCTCATCCTTCCAGGCGGCGTGCGCAATCCCGACCAGTTGCGGACAAACAGGGCCGCGATTGACCTGATCCGGGCCTTCGCCGACGCGGGCAAGCCAGTCGCTGCGATCTGCCACGGTCCATGGCTGCTGGTGGAGGCGGACCTGCTGCGCGGAAAGACGGCGACGAGCTGGCCCTCGATCCGCACTGACCTCAGGAACGCGGGCGCGAACGTCGTCGATCAGCCGGCGGTGACCGACGGCAACATTGTCACGAGCCGCAATCCGGACGACGTGCGGGCCTTCACCGATGCTGTCATTCGACTGGTCGAGCAGGCTCCGGCGCGTGCGCGTGCGACGAGCGTTACAGCCTAACCTCGCCGATTCGCGATCCTTCTAATGTCCGTTTTGGGTGGAAAGCGGACATTTAGCGAAAGCAGTTGGAACGCCCATTACCTAAGTTTAATCTTGTCCAGTTACCGCGCCCACGTATGCTTTGGATCATCTTCGCAATCTTGCTCGCTGCAAGCTTAAGCTGGCTAGCGATTGTGATGATTCGCCACACTCGTGAACTGAAGGCCGTTCGTGCTGTAGCAAGCACCCTTTCTAAAGACGAATTGGACCAAATATTCGATTTGATTGAGCGGATCGGCACTACGTCCTGTCGGGGATGCATCGGCATTTTCGGCAACGTATGCGAGCCTAATGGGCACTTAAGAGTAATGCTCCCGAATGATCTCGCGGATTTCCCCTGGGGAGGAAAGGCAGTGGAAGTCAGGGCGGCAGCCAAAAAATCGATGCCGCCGGTTGAGTTCGACATTCATGAGCCGACCGCTCGCGCCGAGGCGGGCGACGAGCCAACAATTCGATGGCTTGCGGTTCCAGCCATCTCGGTGGGACAGCAGAAGCGAGTGCAGAATGTGTTCTCACACGAGCGCTACATCCGGCTGTCTCCCGCGCTCCGGGACAAGCTGAACAAGCTGTACCCGAAAAATTCTAAGCTCCTCCTTGCACAGATCCTATCTGTGGATGGTCTACACCCCTCGTCGGAGCCGTTTGATCAGATGCGCTGCGGACTTTCGGCGGCGTGGATACAGGCTCCAAGGTTTCA
The DNA here is from genome assembly GCA_963829625.1 of uncultured Alphaproteobacteria bacterium. Taxonomy (GTDB): domain Bacteria; phylum Pseudomonadota; class Alphaproteobacteria; order Sphingomonadales; family Sphingomonadaceae; genus Sphingomicrobium. The sequence continues at coordinate 26,119 of CAWHJH010000015.1, forward strand.
CAAATGTCCAGTTTGTCGCCGACCAATGCGATTAGTTCTTCAAGTTCCCGGTGCATTGCTCAGAACGAGAATTGCGGAAGGATGCTTTTATCTATTCGGCTGTCCATCGCATGCCGATCAAATCGTCACCGATGAAGATTGGGGTTAACGCGACAACTCCGATCACTTTTAGCGGCCAGACGTAGATGCGTGCTCGGCCGACGGCGGGCCTAGTCGCTAATGTCCGCAATGGGTCGAAAGCGGACATTTCCGCTCAGGCCGACATGTACGCCTAACCGGCTGGAAAGGATTTTCGCTTAATTCCCTCGGTCATGAGGGGTGGCGAAAGCATCGGCTGGGCATTGGCCTTCGAGTTCGCGCCGGCGGCGATCTTCGGGTCGGCGACGGCTTATTCGGCTGCGATTTTCTTGGGATTGCCGCAGTTTGGAATGACGCCGATCGCCGCGGGCGCCGCGGCATTCGGCGGTATATGGTTGGGCTTGAGCAAGATTCGGATCGCAGGGCAGGGCGCTGCCGCTTCCCGAGTTCGAGCAGCCTCCGCTCGAGCTGTCCGCCGTTTCCGAGCTCCTCGAGCAAGCCGACGTCGTCGCCATCGTCGAGCAGCTCGGCGCGACGCCGGCAGCCAAGCGCGAGATCGAGGAAGAGCTGGTCCTCGAGGACGTTCTCGAAGCCATCGAATCCGATTCTCGCGTCGTCCGGCTGTTCGAGCCCAATGACACGGCAGGAGAGATGCAGGCGCGGATCGAGAGGCACCTTCATTCGGCACGCCGCCAGGCTCACGCGGATGCCGCGCAGGAACTTCACGAGGCGCTTGCAGCCCTCCGCCGTTCGCTTCGCTAGTTACTCCTGAACCGTGAGCGCTTCGATGGTGAAGCTTATCGAGCCATCAGGCTCGCGCGACGGCTGCCCGAAGAGGACGACGTCGGCGACGATCTGCCGCGGGATCGCAAACTCCGTGTCGGCGAGCCTGTCGGTCATCCTTTGATAAATGATCGGCGCATCCGGCCCAGTTGCGCGGAAGCGCAATTCGTGACGTTCCCCGACGAATGTAAGCGATTGCCAGTCAGTTGACCTATAGTCCGTAAGCAAAATCCTATCACGATTGACGAGTGCCCGGGTGAGGAGGGCGCGCAGCAAAGCCGCGCCGGCGCTGGACATGGGGAGGCGGTTCATTGCACCGTCTCCAGGAAAGCTCGAACCCGCCGCACCGTCGTAGGACGTGGTTCTCGGCCTCTACGTAGATCAAAAACGAAACGCGGGTCGCCCACGGCCTCCCGCCCAAAACGGGTTGGTGCGGTTTGGCTCCGATTCAGGAACTTCTCAACTTCACGCAATAGATTCACTTGCTATTCCTCATTCCCCCGGTGCAACTCGGCAACCCATCAACTCCCAATGCAATTCCTACTTGTCTAGGGATTTTCCTATAACTATGAAGAAACCATGTTGAACGACCCGCGCGTGGTGCTCGAACGGCTGTGCGCCGACCGCGGGGAGGACTTTGCGGGCCTTTCGCGGATGCTCGGACGCAATCCGGCCTACATTCAGCAATTTGTGAGGCGCGGAGTGCCGAAACGGCTGGGCGAGGCGGAACGGCGCAAGCTTGCGCGCTATTTTTCTATTCCGGAATCTTTGCTGGGGGGACCCTCGGAGGACGAGCAGGTAGGTGGGCTCGTGCCCGTCAAGCGCAGCCCCGTCCGCGCGTCTGCGGGGCCCGGCTCCATTCCCAATGACGAGGTCGGCAGGCCCTATTTCGCTTTCGATGAGAGCTGGTTGAAGGGCCTCACGGTCTCACCGGCTGCGCGTCTGTCGATCATCCGGGTCGAAGGCGATTCCATGGCACCGACGCTAAACGCGGGGGACGACATCCTCGTCGATCTCGGCGACTGCGACGAACGGCTTCGTGACGGCATCTACGTCCTTCGCGCCGACGATGCCTTGGTCGTGAAGCGGCTCGCGCTGCATCCCGCGGGCCGCCGGGTAACGGTGCAGTCCGACAATCCGGCCTATCCCGATTGGCCCGACTGCGGCATCGACGATCTGCATTGCATCGGCCGAGTGATCTGGGCCGGGCGGAAGATCGGCTAGCGGCCGGCCCGCGAGCGGTCCAGCAGCCAGACCAGGATTGCGACCCCGACCCCGATCGCGGTTCCGATCAGCAGGCCCTTCGTCGGGTTGCCGATCGAAATGCCCCAGACTGCCCCGCACAGGATCGCAGCCATCAGGAAGACGCCGCCAGCCATCGGTGTTCGTTTCGCCATCCGCCGCCCATGGCAGAGGCCGAAGCAAGGCTCCAGTCCCGCAAGGAATCCAGACTCCGAACATGGTGAATCGGCGGTTGACCAGCTTCGTCGGGCATCGGGAAAGGGGTTCGCGGTTAATGAGGGTGCATGGACTCGCCCTACATCGCCGGCCGCCGTGCCCTCGCCGAGGCTTCGGAGCTCATGAAAAGCTTTGGCGACGACGCCGGGCTTGAGGCGGCTGCTCGCGCCGAACGGAGCCGCGACGCGGGCAATGTGCTGCTTTTCTGCCACTGGCGGCAGATTGAACGCGTGATCGCTACCTTGTCCGACGAAGAAGTGCGCGGAACCCTCCATTAGGCTCTTCCTCGGACTGGCGCCGTTCAGGAGCGCCGGTTAGGCTCCAAAGCATGAGCGCGTGGGGAAGTGTGCGAGCGGCCGCTTGTGCGGCTGCGGCCTTGGCCTGTCCGCTCACGCCTGCGTTTGCCCAAACGGCGGATCTCGACCCGGCCGCGCCGCTCGATCCGCTGCCGGACCTCGGCGTCGAATGGCCGGACATGAACGCTCCGGATGCCGATCCTATCGAGAACCTTGAGGCGCCCACTGAGGAGATGCCCGCGCCGATCGCGGTCGATTCGGCGGAGGAGCGGCGTTACTCGGTCGTTGTCGAGGGACTGCAAGGCGTCGACGACGAGCTGGCTCTTGCGGAATCCTTCGACAAACAGTCGGCGCTCCGGGCGGACCGCAACGACGCGGCCAACGCCGCCCAGATCGATCGCCGGTCTCGCGCCGATGCGGAATTGCTTGCCGAGCTTCTTCGCTCGCGCGGCTATTTCGACGCCGCTGTTCAGCCGCGGATCGAACCGTCGCCCGACATGCTAAGCGTCGTCCTCGCGGCTGAGCCTGGTCGGCAATATACCTTCCAGTCGGTGGAACTGCCCGGACTCGACGCGGCCGGCGAGGAAGCTGCGGGTTTGCGCCAGGCCTTCGCCGTCAAATCCGGCGACCCGGTCATAGCCGAAAATGTCATCAAGGCCGGCACCGATCTCCAGGTCGCACTCGGCGAGGAAGGTTTCGCTCTGGCCGAGATCGGCGAGCAGCAGATCGAAATCGATCATAAGACCCAGACCGCCAGCCTGATCCTTCCGGTGAAGCCTGGGCCGGTAGCCCGTTTCGGCCAGATCAGCGTCTCCGGCCAGCCGCCGTTCCCGCCGAGCCACATCGTGACCATCGCCCGGTTCGACACGGGTGACCGGTTCAAGCGTTCCAAGGTCGACGATCTTCGCCGCGCGCTCATCGCGACCGGGCTGGTGGCGGTAGCCGAGGTGCGCCTCGTTCCTTCGGCCGACCGGCAGACGGTCAACGTCGGTGTCCATCTTGAGCCTGCGCCGATGCGCACGGTGGCGGGCGAGGTCGGCTACGGAACAGGCGAGGGCGTTCGCGTCGAGGCGAGCTGGCAGCACCGCAACCTCTTCAATCCAGAAGGCGCAGTCACGCTTCGCGGCGTAGCCGGAACGCAGGAGCAGCTCGTCTCCGCCGAATTCCGCCGAAGCAACTTCATGCGCCGCGACCAAGTGCTCGACATCCTGGCGCTTGCGAGCAACGTGGAGCGCGACGCCTATCGCGCCAAGACGCTGCAGTTGAGCGGGCTGATCGAGCGGCAGAGCAACATCATCTGGCGCAAGAAGTGGACCTGGAGCTACGGCGTCGACCTCATCGCCACCGACGAGCGCGGCATCTTCGACGACCTCACGACGAAGGAAACGCGAACCTTTTTCATCGCCGCCGTTCCGCTCAGCCTTCGCTACGACGGCAGCAACGATCTGCTCGATCCGACCACGGGCTTTCGTCTCGGCGGGCGCATCAGCCCGGAAATTTCCGCCAAGGGCGGCAGCCTTCAATATGGCCGCGTGCAGATCGATGCGAGCGCCTATCATCCGGTGTCGGACAGCGTGGTCGCCGCGGGGCGCATCCGCATCGGCACTATCATCGGCGCGAAGTCGTCGGAGATTGCTCCTTCGCGGCGGTTCTATTCCGGCGGCGGCGGATCGGTTCGCGGCTACGGCTACCAGCGGCTCGGCCCGCGCGACGCCTTCGACGATCCCATCGGCGGGCGCGGCCTAGCCGAGTTCGCGCTGGAAGCCCGCGTTCGCCTCAAGGCGTTCGGTGGGAATTTCGGGATCGTGCCGTTCCTCGATGGCGGCACGCTGACGACGGACGTGACTCCGGACGTCGGAAACTGGCAATTCGGCGCAGGGCTCGGTGTGCGCTATTATTCCAGCTTTGGGCCGATCCGTCTCGACGTCGGCACACCATTGAACCCGCGCAAGAACGACGCGCGCCTCGCGGTCGTCGTCTCACTCGGGCAGGCCTTCTGAAGTGGTCGAGCTAGCCACCGGCGAAACCGTCCAGCGGCGCCGCGTCCGCCTGAAGCGGGACTGGCCACGCCGCCTCGCGAACGAACTGCTCGTCCTCATCGTCGCGCTTTTGGCGCTGGCGGTCGTCGGGTTGCTGGTGCTCGACACGGCCCCGGGCCATCAATTCATCGTCGATCGGATCGCCCAGATCGAGACCGCGTCCGGCCTGCGCTTCCGCATCGGCCGCATCGAAGGCTCCATCTTTGGCGAGACGCGGCTGAAGAACGTCGCGGTTCTCGACGGGGGCGGAGTCTTCCTGACTTCCCCCGAGATCGAGGTCGACTGGACACCGGGCCGGTGGCTGCGCAACTCGCTCTACCTGGACCGCATTGAATCTCAGCGCGTGACCCTGCTCCGCCTGCCTCAGCTCAAGCCGACGGGGCGACGGGGGCCGATCCTCCCCAGGTTCGACATCCATATCGGCGAACTCACGATCCACCGCCTGGAGCTCGCGCCGCAGGTTACCGGCGTCGCGCGATCCGGCGTTGTGCACGGCAAGGCGGACGTCCGACAGGGCAGGGCGGTCGTCGACCTGCGGGTCGCGATGGACCGGGGCGGCGACCGCCTTGCGCTGTCGCTAGACGCGGAGCCGGACGGTGATCGCTTCGACCTGGAAGTCCGCGCGCAGTCGCCTGCGAACGGCATGTTGCCCGCCTTGGCCGGTTCTAAGCGCGCGATCGATCTGCTGGTAACCGGCGACGGAAGTTGGAGCGCATGGCGAGGCATTGCCGCGCTCAACATGTCCGGCCGTCCGACTGCTCGGCTGCGGCTTACGGCACGCGACGGTCGCTATGGTTTGTCGGGAGCGATTGCGCCTGCGCAATTCCTGAAAGGCCGCCTCATGCGGCTGACGTCGCCGACTGTGAAGGTGATCGGCGATGCGACCCTCGCCGATCGAGTCCTGAGCGGCCAACTCACGCTCGGTTCGGCGGCTCTTCGCGCGGTCGCAAGCGGTGCGGTCGATCTCGCAGAAGGGCGTTATCGCGACCTGCGGCTGGGCGTCGACCTGCTTCGGCCGCCGGCGCTCTTCACCAACATGACCGGGCGGAACGTCCGCATGCTGTGGACGCTCGACGGCCCTTACGCGACCGCGCGCTATTCGTACCGGCTCACCTCCCCCTCCTTGAAGTTCGACGACACTGGCTTTGTCGATGTGCGCGCGGAGGGCAGCGGCAGGCTTTCGCCATGGCCGATGCGCGTGCCGTTGCGCCTCGCCGCACGGGCGATCACGGGTGTCGGCGACGTCGCCGGCGCGATCCTCGCAAACGCTCGCCTCGACGGAATCCTGACAATCACCCCCAAGTTCGTTCGCGGCGAGGGACTGCAGCTCAGAAGTGCCAAGCTCAACGCCAAGATGGGCCTGCTGATCGACCTGATAACCGGTCGCTTCCAGGTCGTGCTGTCGGGCGGAATGACACGCTACTTCATCGATGGGCTGGGGATCGTCGACGTCCAGTCGGAACTGACCGTAGTGCCGGGTCCCGGCGGCAAAGGCTCCCGCGTCGTGGGTACCGGCAAGGCGTGGGTCCGGCGCCTGGACAACAGCTTTTTTGCCGGACTCACCGGCGGCCTTCCGCGCATCGAAACGCGGCTGGAGCGCGGGCCCGACGGCATCGTCCGGTTCAGCGGGATGCAGTTCTATTCGCCGAAGCTAAGGCTAACGGGCGAGGGCCACCGCAACCGCGATGGCACGTTTCACATCGTCGCGCGGGGCCGGCAGGCGACCTACGGACCGCTGCGGATGGTGCTCGACGGCCGCATCGAGCGCCCGCGGGTTCAGCTCTTCCTCGAACGTCCGAACGAGACTCTCGGCCTGCGCGACATGACGCTGCTGCTAGATCCGAACGCGGCGGGGTTCGATTATCGCGCCAACGGTCAATCCCGCCTCGGCCCCTTTACGAGCAATGGCCGCATTCTGCTCCCGCGCGGGGGACGCGCGGTCATCTCGATTGCGGCGCTGGACGTCAGTGGAACGCGGGCGAGCGGAGACCTGCGGGCAGATCCTGGCGGCTTCACCGGCACGCTCGATGTGGCAGGGGGCGGCCTGGACGGGACGTTAGGCTTCGCCCCGATCGGCGACGCGCAGAAGATCGAAGCCCATTTGCAGGCAAGTAACTTGCGCTTCCCCATGCTCGCCGTGCGAGCCGGGCGCGTGGACGGCAATGTGATCCTTGCGGAGGGTCGGACGACGCTCGACGGATCGATCGATGCGCGAGGACTGCAGATGAGCGCCATCTCACTCGCGCGCCTGACAGCCAATGCAAAGCTGGTGAACGGCACGGGGCAGGTTCGCGCTTTGTTGGCGGGACGCCGCGGTGCCGCATTCGAGTTCAGCACCTTGGCCAGCATTTCGCCCGATGAGATCCGGTTGACGGGCAAGGGCTCGGTCGAGAGGCGACCATTGATCCTGAACCAGGCAGCCGTGCTCACGCGGTCCGGCGATGGATGGGCGCTGGCACCGACCAGCGTCTCCTTTTCTGGCGGGCGAGCGGTCCTTTCCGGGCGCAGCGGTTCCCGGCCGGAAGTGCATGCCCAATTGCAGTCCATGCCGCTCGAAGTGCTGGACCTCGGATGGCCGAGCCTCGACCTTTCCGGCGTCGCGAGCGGTCGCCTCGACTACGCCTGGAAGGGCAATCGCAGCGGACGCGCCGACCTCAAGATCCGTGGCCTCAGCCGCGCGGGCCTGGTGCTTGCATCGAAGCCGATCGACGTCGGTCTCGCCGGCGTGGTCTCCGGCAACCAGGCAGCGTTGCGGGCCGTGGCGGTCAGCGGCGGACAGACGATCGGCCGGGCTCAGGCCCGCTTCGCGCCGATCGGCAATGGCGAGCTGCTTGGCGAATTGTTCAACGCACCCTTGTTCGCGCAGCTTCGCTACGCCGGGCCGGCGGACACTTTGTGGCGGCTATCCGGTACGGAAATCTTCGACCTCACCGGCCCGGTTGCGATCGGCGCCGACATTGGAGGCCGGCTGGTCGACCCGACGATCCGCGGGTCGGTACGAACGAGCAGCGCTCGGATCGAGAGCGCGGTGACTGGCACTTTGCTCGAGCAGCTTCAGGCAGACGGACGGTTCGACGGATCGCGCCTCATCTTCAGCCGTCTTGCCGGAACGACACCTGGAGGCGGAGCGGTTGAAGGCAGCGGCACCGTCGATTTCTCGGGCGGCGCGGCTGCGCTCGACCTTTCCTTCAACACGCGCCAGGCCTTGATGCTCAACCGCGACGATCTGGCTGCGCGGGTGACCGGTCCTTTCCGGGTTCGCTCGGACGGCCGAAGCGGAACGATCAGCGGCGACCTGCGGATGAACAGCGGGCGCTTCCAGCTCGGCCGCGCCAGCGCTGCCGCGGCCGTGCCCCAACTCCAGGTGCGGCATCGCGGGCTGGAAGAGGATGAGGTCATCGAGTCCGCCGACCTCCGGCCGTGGAAGCTCGACCTTAAAGTGGCGGGCGGCAATGTCCGCGTGCGCGGTCTCGGCATCGACAGCATCTGGACGACCAACATCAACGTGGGCGGGACGGCCGATTCGCCCAGCTTCACCGGCCGCGCGGACCTGGTGCGAGGCGACTACGACTTCGCCGGCCGCAATTTCCGGCTGGACCGCGGAGTCATCCGTTTCCGCGGCGAATCTCCGCCCGATCCGCTGCTCGACATCCGCGCCGAGGCGAACGTCCAGGGGCTGAACGCGACGGTGATCGTCGGCGGAACAGGGCTGCGACCTGAAATCACCTTCGCGAGCGTGCCGCAGCTGCCGCAGGACGAGCTCTTGTCGCGCATCCTGTTCGGGACTTCGATCACCAATCTGTCCGCACCCGAGGCGCTTCAGCTCGCGAGCGCCGTTGCAGCACTTCAGTCGGGCTCGGGCAACCTGGACCCGATCAACAGCGTGCGGCGCGCAGTCGGTCTCGACCGCCTGCGCATCCTTCCAGCCGACATTGCGACGGGGCAGAAGACGGCAGTCGCCGCCGGCAAGTACGTCACGCGCAGATTGTTCGTCGAGGTGATCACGGACGGGCAAGGCTATTCCGCGACGCGCGCCGAATTCCAGGTGACGCGCTGGCTCTCGCTCCTGTCGTCCATTTCGACCATCGGCCGAACGAGCGCGAACGTCCGCATCAGTAAGGATTACTAGCTCGTCATTGCGAGGAGCTTGGCGACGAAGCAATCCAGTTGCGCCGATCTGGATTGCTTCGCTACGCTCGCAATGACGCAGGGGAGGGCTTCATGAAGAACTGGAAGGTCCGCAAGCAGGTCATCGCTCGCGAGGACATGCCGGAAGAGCATCGTCTTCATCAGTCGCTTTCCTGGCCGCACCTGATCGCGCTCGGCGTGGGAGCGATCGTCGGGACGGGGATCTTGACGCTGACCGGCGTCGGCGCCGCCAAGGCCGGGCCGGCGGTAATCCTGAGCTTCGCCATCGCGGGCGTGATCTGCGCCTTTGCGGCGCTCGCTTATGCCGAGATGGCGACGATGTATCCGGCCTCCGGAAGCGCCTACACCTACAGCTACATCGTCTTCGGCGAGCTCATCGCCTGGATCGTCGGCTGGTCGCTCATCCTTGAATACAGCCTGGTCGTCAGCGCCGTCGCGGTCGGCTGGTCCGGCTATGCTGCAGGGTTCCTGGCGAGCATCGACGCTGCGCTTCCCGCAGCGCTCATCCAGGGGCCCGAGCTCGGCGGTGTCATCAACCTGCCCGCCATCTTCATCATCGCGGTAGTCGCGGGCCTTCTGATCTACGGCACCCGCGAGAGCGCGAACCTCAACGCCTTGCTCGTGGTGGTGAAGCTGCTCGCCCTCGCGATGTTCATCATCGTCGCGCTTCCGGCCTTCAACGCCGACAACTTCCAGCCCTTCATGCCGTACGGTTTCCCACGCAGCGGACCGTCCGGTTCGGAAGTCGGCGTCATGGCGGCAGCCGCCATCATCTTCTTCGCATTCTATGGCTTCGACGCGATCGCCACGGCAGCCGAGGAGGCGAAGAACCCCGACCGCGATCTCGCCATCGGGATCGTCGGGTCGATGATACTGTGCGTGATCATCTACATGGCCGTCGCGGCAGTCGCGATCGGCGCGCTGGTCTACACGAAATTTGCCGACAGCCCCGAGCCACTGGCACTGATCTTGCGCGAGATCGGGCAGGGGTGGGCGGCCAGGATCCTCGGCGTTTCGGCGGTGATCGCATTGCCGACCGTCATCCTGGCCTTCTTCTTTGGGCAGAGCCGGATCTTCTTCGTCATGGCTCGCGACGGGCTCCTGCCGACCAATCTCGCACGAGTGTCTTCGCGAGGCACTCCAGTTCGCATCACCTTGTTCACGGCGTTCGTAGTGGCCGCAATTGCGGGCGTCTTCCCGCTGGCCGAGATTGCTGCGCTGGCGAATGCGGGAACACTGACGGCCTTCATCGCCGTATCTGCGGCGATGATTGTGATGCGCCGTCGCGAGCCGAACGTGCAGCGCCGCTTCACAACTCCGCTGCCATGGGTCGTCGGGATCGGCGCGATCCTTGGTTGCGCCTATCTGTTCTGGAGCCTTCCAGTGAAGACGCAGACCTACTTTCTGATCTGGAATGCCGGCGGCCTGGTCCTCTATTGGCTTTACGGCCACGGCCGGGCCGAGGAGGCGAGGGCGAGAGCCGGTGCCTGACGCGGCCCCCGCGCGGCGGCCCTCACCACTGAAGAACATTGTAGGCGGGTCGGCCGGCAATCTGGTCGAATGGTTCGACTGGTACGTCTATTCCGCCTTCGCGCTCTACTTCGCGCCAGCTTTCTTCCCGAAGGCCGACCCGACCGCCCAATTGCTGCAGACGGCCGCCATCTTTGCCGTCGGCTTCGTCATGCGGCCGATCGGCGCATGGCTGATGGGGATTTACGCAGACCATCGCGGCCGCAAGGCGGGGCTCACCCTTTCGGTGACCCTCATGTGCATCGGATCGCTGATGATCGCGGTCGACGCCGACTTACGAGATCGTTGGGCCGTGGGCGCCGGCCATTCTACTGCTCGCTCGGATGATCCAGGGGCTCAGCCTTGGCGGCGAATACGGGTCGAGCGCGACCTACATGTCGGAGATGGCTGATCGCGATCGCCGCGGATTCTGGTCGAGCTTCCTCTACGTCACGATCATCGGCGGTCAGCTCAGCGCCCTGGCGCTGCTGGTGGTGCTGCAGGTGATCCTTGGCGACGACGCAATGCAGGCCTGGGGCTGGCGCATCGGGTTCTGGGCCGGAGCCTTGCTCGCGATTGTCGTGTTCTTTATCCGGCGCGGCCTCGACGAAACCCTCAGCTACGAGAACGTCGCGGCACAGAAGGAACGTCGCCGTTCGACGGCAATGAACCTGTTCCGCGATCACCCGCGCGAGGCGCTGCTGGTGATGGCGCTCACGGCGGGCGGGACGGCGTCCTTCTACGCCTACACGATCTACATGCAGAAGTTTCTCGCCAACACGAGCGGCTTCGACCGCGCGACGGCATCGCAAATCATGACCGTGGCGCTGACGGTCATGCTTCTGATCCAGCCTTTCGCCGGCCGGCTTTCCGATCGGGTGGGGAGGCGGCCGCTGATGATCTTCTTCGGCGCCACGGCGACTCTATTCACCTATCCGATCTTCGTGACCTTGGAAGGCACGAACAGTGTCGCGGTCGCCTTTGCCTTGGTCCTGGCGGCGCTGATCATGGTCACTGGCTACACGTCGATCAACGCGATCATCAAAGCGGAGATGTTTCCGGCCGACATAAGGGCGCTGGGCGTTGCATTGCCCTTCGCGATCGCGAACGTGATCTTCGGCGGCACGGCAGAATATGTGGCGCTTTACCTCAAGGACATCGGGCACGAACGTTGGTTCTACGTCTACATTTCGGCGCTCGCGGCCTGTTCGCTCATTGCCTACGTGCGAATGCGCGAAACGAAGACGAGCAGCCTCATCCTCGAAGACTGATTAGCGCTTAAGATAGCCTTCCAGATCGTTGCGGATTTCCGCGATCGAGCTCCGGCTCCAATTTTCGTGCCAGGCCGAGTCCTCCTCGGCATCGGTACTGCTGAGGAAGCTTGGAGCGGTCCAGCTGTGCGGAGTGACGTCCGGACGCGCGTTGGCGAGGCAGGCGATATCGAACGGTCGAGTGAATCTCAGACCGGCCTGATCGCCGCATATCCACTGAACGAATGCAAAGAACTGGCCGGCACCGCCAAGGTCGAGCATCACTTCGGCGCCCAGCGGATAGTCGACTGCGACATCGATCAACGCCCCGCCCGCCGAGACATTGCGCAGGCGCACGGGATTGCTGTCATGCGCGAAGTGGATTTCGCCCTTCCAGATCAGGGGGTGACGCTTCTGGTCGCGGTTGCCGAGATCCTCTTCCTCCGGCTCTGCGGCGAGCTCGGTCGGCGTGTCCGCTTCCAAGCTCACGCTCTGGTCGGGGAAGCTGCGCTGGATCACCTCGAGGAGCAGGGCTGCACGCTCCGCCGGCTCACAGTCGATCTTCGTTTCGTGCGCGAACTCCAGGCCAAGAGCATCGCCCTTGATCCAGCGAACAGCGGCATCCAGGCCGAGTCCTTCGCCAAGCCTGAGCTCCACGATGTCCCACAGCCGCGGCACGAAACCGCAGCGGATCATGGCCCCGCCGCGCGACAGGTTCACCAACTCGACATCGTGCGATTTGCCATTGTGAAGAACAGTCGCCGTCTCGCCGCTCAGACGATGACGGTCTCCGCCCCGGTGATTGCCGTGACGGGACTCGGATCGCGGCACGCGCGCGCCGTCCAACGCGTTGCGCTCGCCGCCGGTGCGCGGAATTTTGTCCGTGACGACCAGCGGCTTGCGTTCTCCGCCAAGGACGGCGGCGCGGAAACTGTTACGCGTGGCCTCAACACCCATGCGGCCACTGTTTGCAGGACCTTAGTTAAAAAGCCGTGTTCGATGCTTAGGACGAATAGTACATGTCGAACTCGACGGGGCTCGGCGTGGTTTCCCAGCGCATCACCTCTTCCCATTTAAGGTCGATGTAGCTGTCGATCTGGTCGTCGCTGAACACGTCGCCGCGGGTCAGGAACGCACGGTCGTTCTGAAGCGAGACCAGCGCCTCGCGGAGCGAGCCGCACACCGTCGGGACGTTCACCAGTTCCTGCGGCGGCAGGTCGTAAAGGTTCTTGTCCATCGGGTCGCCCGGATGGATCCGGTTCTGGATGCCATCGAGACCCGCCATCAGGATCGCGGAATAAGCGAGGTAGGGGTTCGCCATCGCATCGGGGAAGCGGAACTCGACGCGCTTCGCCTTTTCGCCGGCACCGTACGGGATCCGGCACGAGGCCGAACGGTTGCGCGAGGAATAAGCGAGAAGCACCGGCGCCTCGAAGCCAGGGACCAGGCGCTTGTAGCTGTTGGTCGTCGGGTTCGTGAAGGCGTTCAGCGCCCGCGCATGTTTGATAACGCCGCCGATGAAGTAGAGCGCCGTCTCGCTGAGACCCGCATAGCCACTGCCGGCGAAGAGGGGCTTGCCCGTCTTCCACAGCGACATGTGGGTATGCATTCCCGAGCCGTTATCCTGAGCGATCGGCTTGGGCATGAAGGTCGCCGTCTTGCCGTAGGCCTGGGCGACCATGTGCACGACATATTTGTAGATCTGCATGCGGTCGGCGGTCTCGACGAGCTTGCCGTAAGTCAGGCCGAGCTCGTGCTGCGCGGCCGCCACCTCATGGTGATGCTTGTCGCAGGGCAGGCCCATCTCGATCATCGTCGTCAGCATTTCGCCGCGGATGTCCTGGGCGCTGTCGACCGGCGCTACCGGGAAGTAGCCGCCCTTCGCGCGCGGGCGGTGGCCCAAATTGCCGCCTTCGTAGTCGCGGCCCGTGTTGGTCGGCAGCTCGACGTCGTCGAGCCGGTACGACGAGGCATTGTAGCCGTCCTCGAACTTCACGTCGTCGAACATGAAGAATTCGGCTTCGGGACCGACGAACGCGGTGTCCGCGATGCCGCTCGCCTGCAGATAGGCTTCCGCGCGCGTCGCGGTGGAGCGCGGATCGCGTCCGTAGAGCTCGCCGGTCGACGGTTCGACGACGTTGCAGAACAGGATCATCATCGGCGTCGCGCTGAACGGATCGAGGTAGGCGCGCGTCAGGTCCGGCTTCAGGATCATGTCGCTTTCGTTGATCGCCTTCCAGCCGGCGATCGATGAGCCGTCGAACATGAACCCGTCGGTCAGCTGATCCTCGTCGATCAGCCCCGAGGCCATGGTCAGGTGCTGCCACTTGCCCTTCGGATCGGTGAAGCGGAGGTCGACCCAGTCGATCTCCTCGTCCTTGATCTGCGCTAGGATCTGGCCCGCGCCACTCGTCGTCGTGCCGCCCTGCTTGTTCATCTTGTCCTCGTCCTTGGCCCGATCCAGTACTTCGCCGCTCATCGTCGTTCCCATCTGCTGAATTGCGAATCGCCGCGAGACAGCGGCCCGGCCACATCGATTCCAGCCCGAGCGCCAAGAGTCAGGAGGGCGGTGAACTTTTCACGGGAACAAGCAATTTTCGTCATGCCTAGCCCCGTGGTTACCCTTTTCTAACAAACAAGGCCCAGAACCCTGCGCGGGGTATTAGCGGAGGGTGAAATATGGGTGCGCCCGCAAAAGGCATGAAAGCGGTCGACGACTCGACGGCGGCTGAAGCACTGCTGAGCGCGTTCGAAGACATTGCGGCCGCGGAGCGGCGCAAGCACGCAACCGTCTTCAATTATTGGCTATCCATCCGCGGCGACCGGCATTTCCCGCCAATCCGCGATCTCGACCCGCTAGAAATCTCCGATGCCGGCCCAATCAGCGTGCTGCTGGAGCTAATCGGCGGCGGCGAGGATGCAGACATTCGCCACCTCGGCCAGGCCATCAAGGCCGGCATCAAGGTCGAGCGGATCAGCGAAGCGCCGAAACCCTCTTTGCTGGCCTGCATCGCAAAACAGCTGCCCCTCATCTCGAACAGCCGGCAGGCGCTCGCGTTCGAGGACGAATTCTCAGCCGACGGCGCAAGCACGCGTTGCTGGGTGACCCTGCTCCCGTTCAGCTCCACCGGGACCTACGTCGATTACGTTTACGGCCTCGTGACTCTGGCCGAAGACGCGAAGGCCGAACCCGCGTCGGAGCCCGTTGAGGAGGCCTCCGAAGCAGCCGAGGAACCGGCAGAAGCGGTTGAAGAGACCGTGGAGCCCGAAGAGGCTGTGGAAGAGCCTGCGGAAACCGCCTCCGCTGACGAGGTCCTGGAGGAAGCGCCCGCGCCTGAAGAGGCGGCTGAGGTCCCTCCCGAGCCACTCGAGGAAGAGGAAGTGCAGGCTCAGGCTCAGGCCGTGGAGGAATTGGCCGAAACGACGCACGAAGCCGTTGAAGCTGCCCTCGAGCCCGACGAGGAGATCTTCGAGGAAGCTCCCGCGGAGATCGAGGCGCCTGCCGCAGGCGAAAGGCGGCCAGGATTCTCGAAGCTGCTCGACACGATCGCAAGCGTCGGCGGCTTCTACGGCAATGTCGTCCAGATGGACCCGAAGCTTCCGTCTCAAGCAGCAGAAGACACCGAAGAGGTCGCCCAAATCGAGGCTGCCGAGGATGTCGAAATGGTCGACCAGACCGAGCAAGTGGAACAGGCCGACCAAGTGGAACAGGTGGAACAGGTCGAAGAAAGAAATCGTGTACCGGAGGGCTTTATGCAGACCAGATTGTCGGAAGTCCGCTCGAAGGCCGATGAGGCCCGGGCGGCGAAGCTGCGTGCGAACGCTGCACTTTATGAAGGCTTGAGCGCGGCCTACGATTTCGCTCTCGATGCCGAGGAAAATGCCGAAGACTATCTGAAGCTGGTGGAGGCCCAGGGTCTGAAGATCCAGCTCCGCTCGCCGATGAAGCCGGTCGTGAAACTGGCCTTCGATGGCATGTGCGACGAGGCGACCATCTCCCAGTTGGAGGCGGTGCTGGCCTGGGCGCTGAAGAATGATCTGCCGCGCGGCTCGCTGGCGGAGCGCATTGAGGCCGAGGGCGGGCTGGGACCGATCCTCAACGGTCAGACGGCGGCAGCCGCCTGACCTTCGACCGATCGGCGGCGCTCAGGCGCCCGCCGGCCGGCTGACTTCAAATCCTAATTGGAAGCGCCGGAGTCGCGCTTGGATTCGCTCAGGCGGAGGCCTTCGACGACGGCTTCCACGGCGCATTTGTGCGAGAGCTCGACAAGCGTCTCGGTATCCGCTCCGCTTTCCTTGGACGCCAGGCGATGCGTCCGCTTTGCGATGTCGCGAAGCTCGCTGATCGTATTTTCCGAGAGATATTGCTGGTCCTGCAGAAGCCTCTCGAAGACTGCGTCCGCAAGCGGAGTCGCGAACTCGAGGCCGGCGAACTCCTGGCAGCGCCATACGACGCGGCAATATTGGGTCTCCAGTCCCGCGATGCTCAGCCAGACCCATGTCTCGGCTGAAATGCTGGAGGTCGTTTCCATCCGGCAGCCGTGCGTGGACATGTCGATGACCCTGACGCCTACGCGTCCGCGGCCTGCCTCGCGCATGGTCGCGCTGAGACGGAGCGCGGCGCGATTCGAGCGTCGGCGATCCTGCTGTTCTGCGGCTTGAGTCGCGATTTCAGCCATGTTGAGCGCACCCTTCGCTCTCCGTCATGCGCGACGAGAGTGAACAAATGGTTTTTGCGATCGAGCGAGCGGGAATCCTGGCCGCCACGGCAGGGGCTGATTTGAATCGTCAGCGTAAAGTGGACTGTTCACTGACGTAAATGATAAATAAACAACAACTTGGGTGTCGAACCGCTCCTTGCCTTGGGAAAGGAGCGGACCAGGGAGGCAATTGATGAGCAGGGCGGTCGCTGGGCCGTTCGATCTGTTTTCGCAAGATTTGCAGTAGCCCGCCTGACCGGGTGGGCGGACCCTTGGAACTTGGCGCCCCAATAGCCACCAAGGGTGAGGGGCGGTCCGGCTATGAGCACCCACTCGGCACCGGACCGCTCCTTTTTTAGAAGGGCGCCTATGCCGAATTCCCGATCTCGAAAAGGAAACGGCCTGAACCGGGTTTGGGAACGGTTCAGGCCGCTTCGGCCTTGTGACAAGCAAGGGTGAGAGCCGCCGAGCGGCGAATCTCAGCGTTGAGTAAACGAAAATCTAATTCCGATGTCCAGCAAGGTTGTCAACGGCCCGGGATAGGCCGGTCCGTCCCGGGCCGCCAACGCCCAGCGCCCAAGGGGATGACGAGCGCGGGTCTCGAATAAACAGTTGCTCGTTCGGTGCGGTTCCGAAACGATGACCGGCCGTCCCAAAGGGAGATGGATTCTTGGCTATTCCATCGGCTGAAGAGTGCGTCGGGCTCCCGTATCGATACTAACAAATGTTAAATCTTCGCATGGAAGGGGCTGAAGTCCGTCCGCTCGTCGAAGACATCCACGCCCTCGTGCTGTTTCAAGGTGCCGACCACCGCATAGGTGACGGGCGTCAGAAGAGCTTCCCAGCTCACCTTCAGCACCCACTGGGTGAGCAGCACCTTGACGACCAGGTCGTTGGTCCATCCAGCCGCGCCCCAGAAGGCCAGCGGATAGAAGATCAGGCTATCGACGCCCTGACCGACGATCGTGCTTCCGATCGTTCGCGACCAGAGATGCCTGCCCTGCGTCCAGACCTTCATCTTGGCGAGGACCAGGCTGTTGGCGAATTCGCCGGCCCAGAAAGCGAGGATCGAAGCAAACACGATCCGCGGGACCTGCCCAAACACCTGGTCGTAAGCAGCCTGTCCGGTCCAGCCTGGGGCAGGGGGCAAGGCGACGACGACCATCGCCATGAAAGCCATGAAAAGGAGAGCGGCTGTTCCCGCCCAGATGCAGCGCCGCGCCCGAGCGTAGCCATACACCTCGGTCAGCACGTCCCCGATCACGTAGGAGAGCGGGAAGAAGAGGATTCCCGCGCCGAAGGGCCACTCGCCAATGCCCGGGAGGTCGATGACGGAGACCTTGCCTGCTCCCAGCACATTCGAGAGCAGGAGGATCGTCACGAAAGCGACCATCACGAAGTCGAAGGCGCGGAGGCGGCGGCCGCCGAGCGCTTCGGCCTCGACCCTTACCGGCTGATGTTCATGATCCCCCGCCACGCCAGGGCTGTAGAGCGCGTTGACGCTCACGGTGGCAAGACCTAATTCGGAGCTGCCGATGCGGGTATGATGTAATGGTAGCCTGTCAGCTTCCCAAGCTGATCGCGCGGGTTCGATTCCCGCTACCCGCTCCAGAACTCCGGGATGTTTCGATTTTGGAGCGCCTGGAGCAAAGCGAAGGGGCGACCCCTTCAAATGCCCCCCGGGACGGGCTCGAAACCGGCCTCGGATAACCTCCGCTGAAGTTCCTTCGCAGTTCGTTCCGCTAGGTCCGCATCGTCCGACCGCATGACGAAATTTGCGCCGTGCACGCCGTCCCTCATGAACGGATAACTGCCGATCGCGACGCCCGGATGAGCGGCTTCAGCTTCGCGAAGCAGGTCGGCAACCTCGCTTTCCGCGACATAGGCTCCGACAGTCAGAGAGATCATCGGTCGTCCTCCCTCGAGGCGTCCGTCCAGCGCTTCAAGCATATTTGCCGCGATGCTTGGGACTCCGGCTAGGATGTAGACATTGCCCATCCTGACCCCCGGCGCGCCGGAAAAATCGTTGGGGATGAGCTCGGCGCCTTCCGGGACCCGAGCCATACGCAGGCGAGCATCGGTCACACCGCCGCGACTGGCGTAATAGGCTTCGAGGATCCTCCGGGCTTCCGGATGTACGATCACCGGCACACCGAACGCCGCCGCGATCGAGTCCACGGTGATGTCGTCATGGGTCGGCCCAATGCCGCCGGTCGTGAATAGGTAATCATGGGCCGACCGAAGGGCGTTCACGGCTTCGGCGATCCTGGCTTGGTCGTCCGGCACGATGCGGACCTCGACCAGGCGAATCCCCTGGCAATTCAGCCACACGGCCACCTGGCCGACATTCTTGTCCTGCGTCCGTCCGGACAGAATCTCGTCGCCGATCACGAGCAGCGCCGCAGTCCAGACCTTCTTCTCGCCCATGCCTGCCCCATACCCTCAGGCGGGGTGCAAGTTCAAAGCGGCAATCCGCGGCGTAGCGGGTGCAAAATCGAGCCGGCGCGCTTATGTGAGGGACATGACCGAATATATCACCGTCGGTGTCGAGGATCGGGTTGAGGCCCGCAACGGAGTCATCAAGCTTCACGGCCCGGAAGGCTTTGCCGGAATGCGCAGGGCCGGGCGCCTGGCGGCCGAGATCCTGGACGCGCTGGTTCCGCATGTCGTGCCGGGAGTCACGACCGGCGAGCTGGACGACATCGTCCGCGAGCACATGCTGCGCGAGGGCGCCATCCCGGCGACGCTCGGCTACCGCGGCTATACGAAGAGCTGCTGCACTTCGATCAATCATGTCGTGTGCCACGGCATCCCGGCCGATCGCACGCTAAAGGACGGCGATATCGTCAATATCGACGTGACTCCGATCGTCGACGGCTGGCATGGCGACACGAGCCGCATGTTCCTCGTCGGGGACGTCGGAATCAAGGCGCGCCGCCTGGTCGACGTCACCTACGAATGCCTGATGCTCGGGCTCGAGCAGGCGAAGCCGGGCAATAGGCTTGGCGATGTCGCCGCGGCGATCCAGCGCCATGCCGAAGCCAGCCGCTACACGGTGGTCCGCGACTTCTGCGGCCACGGCGTCGGCCGCCTGTTCCACGACAGTCCCGAGGTCGTCCACGCCGGACGTCCGGGAACAGGTCCGGAGCTGCGTCCTGGCATGTTCTTCACCGTCGAGCCGATGATCAATATCGGCCGTCCCGACGTAAAGCTTCTCGACGACGGCTGGACCGCCGTCACTCGCGACCGTTCGCTCTCGGCCCAGTTCGAACATTCGATCGGGATTACCGAGGATGGATGCGAGATCTTTACGAAGAGCCCGGCCGAACTCGACAGGCCGCCCTATAAATAGGCCGCGGTCGTGCTCGACTAATTGACACTATTGTCAGCTACTGACAGCGTGTCCTACAGAATCGAGCCAAGCCATGTTTCGCCACGCTGTTGCTATCGACCCCTCCGACATCGACCACATGGGTCATGTCAACAATTCGGTGTACCTTAAGTGGGTGCAGGAGGCGGTGATCGACTATTGGCAGAGCGTCGCTCCACCGGAAGCCGTCGCCAGTCACCTGTGGGTCGCTCTCAAGCATGAGATTTCCTACCGCAAACCAACCTTCCTTCAGGACAATGTCGTTGCCGAGGTGATCGCGGAAAAGGTCGAAGGCACCCGCGCCTATTTCACGACCGTCGTCCGCCGCGGCCAGGACGTTCTCAGCGAAGTGAAGAGCTGCTGGTGCTGCCTAGACGCAGTGACCCAGCGCCCCGCGCGCTTAGCGAGGGATGTCGTCAGCAGGTTCCTGCCGCCGGCCCCTTAAGCGCCATCGCTAATGTCTGCTTTCGACCCATTAGCGGACATTAGCTCGCCGTAGACGCAAGCTCATTGAGGGGGACAGACTGGATCGGCGTTCTAAGTGAAAAGTCGCATGGCATGCTTCGCCCTGTCGAAGCCCAGATACGTCCACTGATGGCCTTCGACGATGCTTCGGGAAAGGCCGCACTAGGCCGGTTGCTCGCTTTTGTCTAGCAATCATCGAGATGTCTCCGATTCCCGGGGATGCTGGAGCGGTGTCACTGACGTTCGCTGCATGCCGAAGCCGTCCAAGCTGATTGATGGGGCTGCGTGACACGCGCGGTGATTCCGGACGAGTTCGCTCCTATGGTCCTGCAACTAAACTGCATCGTGGTCATGACGATGATCAGCACCTGTTCTTGACCGCGGCTGCGGTGATCGGTGGCAGCGCTCATCCAGGCTGCAGCTCAGGCGCCACTATTCGCTGCCGCCAATCGCAAATGGGTTCCATCAGACGGATGCCATCACCCGCAACCAATCTACGGCAAAACGGCCTACGGCTATAGCGACATCAGCCTACGCGCGGTCATCGGATATCTGCTCGCCGATCAGCTACAGCGAACCCGATCGCACGGCGGTGCAGCGGTGAGCCAGCTCGGCGATGCAAATGGCGGCTGTCCAATACCAGCCCCACGCTCCGGCAACGCGCACCCCTATGGTCACGGATACAACGTGGCGGCACTGATGCGCCTCACTGCGATCACTGACGTGCGGCGTCGCGACAACAGGTTGCGTGTGTCCGGCGTAATCGACAGTCGCTTCGGCCACCGCCCTATGGCGTTGCCGGTGGATATGAGCACAGCGGATACGTGCCGGTTGGTGACCTCATCTTCCACTGCAATGTCGATTATACCGGCATCGTCCACAACCTCAGGGTTCTCCACACCAATCCAAATCGCGGCTAGTGCCGCTTATGGCCTCTAACCGCTAATGTCCGCTTTCCACCCAAAGCGGACATTAGCTAAGCCGCGACCGCCTTCTCCGCCCATCCCACTGTGCGGTCAGGTGTTGCGCTGCCTCGACGTGCGCATCCCATCGCGCGGTCAGAAGTTGCGCAGTTTCAACATCAGGCGGGAAGTCGACTTCGCCCCATTCCGCGCCGCTGATGTCGAGCGTCCACACTTCGCCGGTCTGGGCCAGGTGATGGATCACGCGCAGGTACCAGATGGTGGTGCCCTCGCTGGTGCGCATCGCGCGCTCGATCGCGTCGCGGAATTGCTCGGCGCCGCCTGAGCGGAACGCCAGCAGGCCGATGGACTCGGCGTTCACGCCTTCGCTGATCCTCTTGCCGATCGCGCGCAGGCGACCGTCGTCCGCGGCGACCACCTTCATGTCGTCGTCGTCGTAACTTGGCTTGCGGTCGATGGTGACGCAGATGCCCGACCGGTCATTTCCGACGACTTTCGTCATCAGTTCCCGCGACACAAGCGTGTCGCCGTTCCACACCAAGCAATCGCCGCTCAATTCCTCGCGCGCCATGTAGAGAGAGCCGGTGTTGTCGGCGACCTTGTAGAAGGGGTTGAAGATCGTCCGGACGGACGGCCCGCCGGTTCGGCGTGCGATCGCCTGGTTGACCAGCTCGTCGTGGAAGCCGGTGACGACTACGACTTCGTGCACCCCGTTGGCCTCGAGCGTGTCGAGCTGGCGGTCGAGCAGGGTCCGGCCGCTGAACTCGATCAGGCACTTGGGCCGGTCGTCGACCAGGTGTCCGAGGCGCGAGCCTTGTCCGGCAGAGAGGATGATGGCTTTCATTTGAGGCTTTCAGTCGACTTTCGCGCGCCCACTGCCTTCCAAATGCGGCCCTGATTGGGCATGGGATGTTTCAACTCGCTGCTGCGGAGGCTCGGTGAAAAAAGTCGAAGCGATCATCAAGCCGTTCAAGCTCGACGACGTGAAGGACGCGCTTCACGATGCGGGCGTTTCCGGAATCACCGTCACCGAGGTGAAGGGCTTCGGCCGCCAGAAGGGGCATACCGAGCTCTATCGGGGTGCCGAATATGTCATCGACTTTCTCCCCAAGGTGAAGATCGAGGTCGTCGTGGAGGACAGCCTGGTCGACAATGTCGTCGAGGCGATCGCCGAATCCGCCCGCACCGGCCGGATCGGCGACGGAAAGATCTTCGTCATGGACATCGAGCAGGCGGTGCGCATCCGAACGGGCGATCGTGGCGCAGACGCCATCTGACACGATTTCCCCGCCCGATCCTGAGCAGCTACAGGACCGGCCGATGACCGGTGACGTCTCCAACAGGGAAATGCTCGCCTCAATGTCTCCCGAGGAGCTGCGCAGCGCCATGCGCACGCTCGGCTATAGGACCCAGAACGATCTTGCGAACGCGATCGGGGTCTCGCGTTCGGCCGTCAGCCTGTGGCTGGAAGGGAAGGTGGGGGTGCCGCGTCCCGTGGCGATGCTGCTGAGGATGCTGATTTCCGCCCAGCGCCGGGCCTACTGACCCTAATAACGGCCGCCGCCGGTCACTGGCTGGCTCGTCATCTTGTTCTGATGGTCTTGCTCGAGCTGCCGATCCGCGTCGTCGATGGCCTTGATCAATTCGGTGAAACAGGGAGTGTTATCTACGGGCCAAAGGCGCGAGAAGCCGTGACCCAACAGCTCGACGTCCCGCTGGGTAAGCAATCCGACAGCGACGATGCGCTCTTCTGCCAAAAGGGGGCTCCGAATTAACCTGCATCAGGTCAAACGAAGAGCGGCTGCGACGGTGCCTTCCGTTTCGGCGCCGGTTCAACAGTTTGTGCCGGAGTGGCACGTTCGACACGCCAATCTCAGGTTAAGCCGCCAGCAAAGTGGCAACCCGCCGGCCGCGGCACCACAGCTCCGCCGGCAGAACGCCTTTGCTTTGCCTGGCTTTCTGCAGCGCGGATTCGTCGTCCGTCGCGTGAATTTCGATGGCGTCACGGATGCGATCGCCGCGCATTAGATACAGTCGATAATACACCTGGGACCCCCCGGCCCTTTGACCCTTGCAACAGAGCACGCCGCATGCGCCCGCGCCATCCCGGCTGCGCCTTTCTCTGGTGAGTTGTGCATGCCGTGGGACGGACATGCCTAGAGCCGCACCCCAAGGCGGGGT
Source organism: uncultured Alphaproteobacteria bacterium (assembly GCA_963829625.1). Classification (GTDB taxonomy): domain Bacteria; phylum Pseudomonadota; class Alphaproteobacteria; order Sphingomonadales; family Sphingomonadaceae; genus Sphingomicrobium. The sequence continues at coordinate 49,320 of CAWHJH010000015.1, forward strand.
GCGAGCCAGAACATGAGCAGGTAGAGCAGGGCCGTACCGGTCACCGAGATCGCGAACGCTGCCCAGAAGTTCATCCCGGCCTTCAGCATCGCCGGAAGCGCCAGGAACATCGGCATCGATGGCAGGAAGAACCAGAAGGCTCCCTGGGCGAGTTCGGCGACCTTTTCGCTGCTGCGCGTGTCCCTCCAGACCCAGATGAATGTCAGCAGGGAGACGAGCGGGAGCGAGACGATGAGCCCGCCGACGCCCGGCCACTTCCGGGCGATCTCCGACGCCGCGGCGACGATCACGCCGGAGACCAGTGCCTTGATCGCAAGGTAGAGCATCAGCTTGCGGGATAGTCGGCCAGGGCCGCAGCCAGGTCGGCGATCAGATCGTCGGGGTCTTCGAGGCCGATATGGAGGCGTACCAGCGGGCCGGGATAGTCGCGTCGCGCGGCCGTCCTCAGCTGATCCGTATCGGCCGGGACGGCGAGGCTTTCGAACCCGCCCCAGCTATAGCCGATGCCGAACAATTCGAGCCTGTCGACCAGCCGGTCGCGAGCGTCCTTGTCGCCGCCCTTGAGTGCGAACGCGAAGAGGCCCGACGACCCCGAAAAGTCGCGCCGCCAATGGTCGTGACCGGGGCATTCGGCGAATGCGGGATGCAGGATGAGAGCGACCTGCGGCTGGTCCTTCAGCCAGTGTGCCACTTTCACGGCGCCTAGCTCATGCTGGCGAAGGCGCACGCCGAGCGTCCGCAGGCCGCGGGCGGCCAGATAGGCATCGTCGGGGCTGACATATTGCCCGAAGCTACGCCCCGTCCGCGACAGCCGTTCGAAATGCGAGGGCGCCGCCGTCACCGCGCCCATCATCAGGTCGGAATGGCCTGACACATATTTGGTGCAGGCCACGATCGACAAATCGACGCCTTTGGAGATGGCCGTGAAGAAGAAGGATGTCGCCCAGGTGTTGTCGAGCAAGGTTGTGACGCCGCGTTCCTTCGCCATTGCACAGATGCCGGGAACGTCCTGGACTTCGAACGTCAATGAGCCGGGACTTTCCATGAAGATGGCGCGGGTCTTGTCGGTCAGCAGCGCCGCCAGCTCATCCGGCGCCGCGAGCGGGTCGTAGTAGCGGGTGTGGATCCCGAGGCGCTTCAATTCCCGATCGCAGAACAAACGAGTTGGAGCGTAGGCGCTGTCGACCATCAGAAGCTCGTCGCCGGGCGACAGGATGCTGGTGAGGGCGATCGACACGGCCGCCGACCCGGAAGGGAAGAGGCGCGTTCCCGCGGCGCCGGGCTCCAGCTCGGTCAGCGCCTCCGCCAGCGACCATTGAGTCCAGGTGCCGTTCCGCCCGTAGCTGAGCCGACCATCCTCGGGCGGATAGCCGGCATGCATCTGTTCGATGCTTTCGAAGAGCACCGTCGACGTCCGTGAAATGGGCACATTGACCATTCCGCGAAGCCATTCCTTGCGCCGGCCGCCCTGAACGAGCTTCGTGTCCGGATGGATCGGCTTCTTGTCGCTCATCCCGTTGAAGCTAGCCCCCGTGCCGGCGAAGGAACAGGCTGAACATTTCTGGCCAGCGGGACGCCGGAAGGTCGCGCGGCGCGAGCAGTCCGAACCCGTGGTTTCCCTGGGCAAAGATGTGAAGGTCGACCGGGGCTCCGGCCTTCCGGGCAGCTTCGGCCCAGCGAAGGCTGTGGTCGGGCGGGACGACGGGATCGTCCATCGCGTGGGCCAGGAAGGTCGGCGGCGTATCCTTCGTCACATGAAGCACCGGCGATCGTGCTTTCAGCGTCGCGGACGTCGGGGAGGGGCCGAGCAGGGTGCTCATCGATTGGCTCGACCCGCCGGGATCGATCAGGGTGGTAACCGGATAGAGGAGCCCGGCGTAGGCGGGCCTCGCCGAAAGATCATCGGCCCGGTCGACGCGCGCATAGGTTGGCTCGGCATGAGCTACGGCGAGATCCGCAGCGAGATGGCCGCCGGCCGAGAAGCCGATGGCTCCCAGCCTGGAAGGATCGATCCTGAAGCTCTCCGCCCGCGACCGGATCAGCCGCATCGCCCGCTGCGCATCCTGGAGCGGGACGAGATGGCGGTTCGACCAGCCTTCGCCCGGCAGGCGGTAGGTGAGGACGAACACCGTCATCCGGTCGGAGTTGAAGCGCTGGGCGACTTCCAGGCCTTCGTTCTGGACCGACACGAAGCCGTATCCTCCGCCCGGAATGGCGAGGAGCGCGGAACCGTCGGGTCTCGCGGGGCGGAAGACGCTGACTTCCGGAACCGCGATTCCTCGTAGCCAGAGCTGTCGCTCGCCCTTCGGGCCGTTCATCGTCCAGTCCGGCTTGATGGGCGTTCGCGGTGCTCCGGGCGGCGAGCCCGGCCACAGTGCGAAGCGCTCGGGCGGCGGCCAGGCCGGCGCATCGGGATCGCCCACAGCGTTCGTCGGTGGCGCGCCCCATTGGGCCTGGGCCGTCGAAGCCGCCAGCATGGCCAGCGATCCGCCGAGGAACGTCCGGCGATGGATCATCGGCGCCGCAGCACCCAGTCGAGGCCATTGGCAACGTGCTGCAGGAAGAAGGGCTCGGAATAGCTTTCCGTAGTGTGGCCCATGGCCGTGTAGAAGACGCGGCCGTCATTGATCTGCCGGGTCCAGGCGACGGGGTTCGGGTTGGTGTCCCGCTCTCCGATCGATGAGGGATCGAGCGTCACCAGAACTTTCGAGACCGGATCATAATCTTCGAAATAATACCATTCGTCGGTGCGCTCGATGCTGCGCGGAAGCCCCTGGACGGCGGGATCGGCGGGCGCGACCACCGTGATGTGACCCTTGGGCGTCGCCGGCGGATGCCGGGTGAAGCGGCCCCCGATCAGGCGCGCGTACCAGGGCCAATGGTAATGGGAATCCGCCGCGGCATGGATGGCGACGATCCCGCCGCCGCTCCGCACGAACTGCTGGAGGGCAGTGCGGCGATTGCCGACCAGCCATTCGGACGAGGGGTTCTTCGGGTCCGTCGTGCAGCTTAGAAGCACGATCGCCTTGAAGCGGCTCAGGTTGCTGCTCGAGAAAACGGCCGGGTCCTCGCTGGCGACGACCGAAAGCCCGCGCCGTGCGGCTATTGCGCTCACGGCCCTGATCCCTGCCGGGATCGAGTCATGGCGAAAGCCGGTCGTACCCGAATAGACGAGGATAGAGCCTGCGCCGGACGGAGCGGCAAGCGCCGGGCCGGCGACAAGACATGCGATCAGGAACGAGATCAGCCGGCGCATAAGATCAGCCTATGCTCAAGAAAACCGTGCCGCCAAGCAAGCGAATGTTCACGAAAGTTCACAGTGACACGCGCGCATCGGCGAGTGCGGCGGCGAGCGGGTCGCTGAATTCCTATGGGCGGAATCGAAGTCGGGGGGCACTGCTGCACTCGGCAGCTTAGGGCACAAAAGACGGCGTGTAGGAAAGCTGTTTGCGAGAGTGCGCGCTTATGTCCGCTTGCGACCCATTGCGGACATTAGCACGTCGCCAGATGTAGCGCGGCCAAAGTGGGGGTGACTTGTTCGCTAGGGTCAAACCGGAGTTGATTGCGCGCGGACCGGGGTTATGCCGGTATTCAGCGCGCACTATCGCGCCTTGGAAAGTTCTGCCTAGGAGAGGCCGATGCCTTTTGCGGCTGCACTTCGTAAATCGCTCCAAGACCGCGACAGCGAAGTTGCTGCCGAGTTCACGCGTGGGGATAGCCTGGAGGACGTCCTTAACCGGCATCTCAGGACCGTCGAGCAGATGGCTGGGGATGATGTGTTTACATGCATCCTCCTGCTCAGTCCTGATGGAAGGCGGCTGTCGGTTGGAGCCGCTCCGTCCATTCCAGCCTCCTATTGCCACGCCGGGGACAGCTTTGAGATTGGCCTGTCGCATGGGTCTTGCGCAGCAGCGGCTTACCTCGGTCGTCCCGTCTATTCGGTCGACATCGAGACAGATCCAATATGGGCAGACTTCCGCGACGTCGCGCTTCAGCACGGCTACAGGTCGTGCTGGTCGACGCCGATCCGAAACTCAAACGGCGCGATTATCGGGACGTTTGCCATCCTCCATCGAACGGTGGGTATGCCGACGCATGAAGAGATTGAAGCCATCGAACTGATCACCGGGCACGTGGCAGAAGCCATAATGTGGTTTTGTGGTCCGCAGTCCGTCGATCGACCGGATCGGCATCAGTCGGGGGCCAAGCTAAAGCTCGTCTACAACAATCAACAGGCGTGCGATCCCGCCAATCGGCTGGTGGCGCTGGTCGAAAAGCTCCACTCGAAGGCAGGCGACCTTGACCATTGCGCAGATCACGCGGTGTCGGAAGCCGATGCACAGGTTCTAAGAAGAGCTGCCGAACTCAGCCGAAAGCTGAGCGCTAATATCATGTTGCAACTCGAACTTGCCCGTTCCGGCAAACCAGCGCAATGAGCGCGACCCCAGATCAACAAGAACCGAGACGCCATTCCTGGGAGTCTGCGGCACCCGACATGGAAACCGTCGCAAATCAGTTGGTTGCTTTGGTCGAGGAGTTCGAAGCAGCACTCAGCCAGGGGCACGTTCCGCCTGCCTTCACGGAGCGTCTCGCCCAGGTTCGTCAGACCGTCGAACGCCTAATTCACCCGTAGCTAAACGCCAGCTTTCGGTCCATTCCGGAGATTAGCGGAAGGTCGGCTTTCGACCCATAACGGACACTAGCCTAACCTCCGCTGGCTGGCAGATCACTGTTGAAGATGTCCGCGGCGGCTTTCCACTCGCTGCCGATCTTACGCCAGACGACCACGTACTTGCCGGTGTCGGTCTTCGCGGTGCCGTTGGGCGCAACCGCCAGCCTATACGTCCCCCGATCGAGTGCCATGTCACCCGACGACGACACAATGATCTGTTCCGGAACGAAGGTCAGATCGAAGCCTGGCGTCTGCATCATCGATGCCCAAGTTTGCTGGATTGCGGCACGTCCTTTGCCGATCGGCGCATTGGGCGGCATCACCGCGCCGTCGTCGGCGTAGAGTGCCGAAATGCCCGCAGCATCCTTGGCTTTCACGAGCTGAAGCCAACGATCGACTTGCCCGCGGATTGCCTGCTCATTCCGGGCAGTGTCGACGGCGGCGCCACTATTCACTTCGGCGCCGTCGTTTGCGGGCTTCTCTCTTGCCTGGCACGCGGGCAGCAGCAGCGCTGTGACAGAAAGTAGCAGTAGCGATCTGGTCATTGGCCCCTCCTCTGGATGCTTGTCATCATAGCACGGGCGACGTGGCTCGGGTTAGCTTGCTGATGTCCGCTTTCCACCCAAAGCAGACATTAGAACCTTTGTTCGGCTAAGAAGTTGTCCGCCCCGAGGGCGAGCCAAAGGACCTCCTGATGAATCGATCAAACATTCCAGCGATCGCGGTCATCGTCGCATTGAGCGCGTTAGGCAGTCCCGCGCGTGCGCAGGTCGGCAACGACGTGAAGTGCTTGCTTGCCAGCAACCTGTTCGCCAACTCCGCAAAGGAACCGAAGGTCCGCGCGTCCGCTGAGGCCAGCAAGTTCTTCTATCTCGGCCGCATCCACGGGCGGTTGGACGCAACTCAACTTAAAACGCAGGTGCTGGCTCAACAAAAATCGATCAGTACGAGCAACGCCGGACAGATTATGAATGGCTGCGCCAGACAGATGGAAGCAGCGGTCAAGATGGTTCAGGCTGTCACTCAGGGGCTGACCTCGGCGAAATAACGCGTGTCATGCGGACTGGCCGGCTCCATCGGCTTTCACTCATTCATGGACCGGGCTAATTCGACCTTCCCGTCATGTCGTGACGGTCCCGCCCGCTAGGTGGGGCAATTCCCGATTGTGCGCCGGCCCGGCGAAGGAGCAACGCCAGAATCGCGATAGCCAGTTTGGCTTCGCGGCCGGAAAGCACGGAAAAAGCGATGGCAACTCTCGTCGGAGCAGAGACAGGCACGAAGCCCACCCCAGGCATCGTTCTTCGCTGGGAGTGGCGCTCATTCGGCAATCGGTTCGGCGTCGCCGAAGAGCGCATCGCCAAGTTCGCTCCCAGCGCGCCGAAGGAGACGGACGAGATCTATTTCCTTTCCGGCGGTGGCGAGAACGTGAAGGTCCGCGACGACCTTATGGACGTGAAGGTCCTGCGGGAGGTCAATGAAGACGGACTCGAGCAGTGGGCCCCGGTCATGAAGGCGGGATTTCCCCTATCGGCAAGCGACGCCGCGAATGTGCTCGATGCCCTGGGCGTCCCGGATCCCGGATCCTTGCGTGAAGGCTGCACGCTGGAAGCCATGCTGGAAGCCTTCGATCGTCCGGACAGCGGCGTCCGCGTCGTTCGCGTTCACAAGCGGCGCGTCCGCTACACCGTCGAGGGCTGCATGGCCGAGCTCTCGGACATCATCGCGAACGGCGAGCCTGTCCGCACCATCGCAGTCGAATCGGAAGATGCGGATGCGATCGTACGCGCAGTCGAATCCTTGGGTCTGAATGGATACGTGAACACCAATTACCTCCGCGGGTTGGCGGCGCTCCTCGATCACGAGCCGGAGCGATACGCAGTTATCGACGTCGGGACCAATTCGGTGAAGTTTCACGTCGCAAGCCGTGCCCCGGACGGCGGCTGGTCCACCATTTCCGATCGCGCAGAGCTCACCAGGCTGGGCGAGGGGCTGGCCGACACGGGCAGGATAGGCGATGAGCCGCTGGAGCGGACGTCCGAGGCAATCGCCGGGATGGCCGCCGAGGCGAAGCGCAATGGCGTAAGGGCCGTTGCCGCGGTCGGCACCGCCGGCCTCAGGATCGCCGCCAATTCTGCCGACGCAATTGCGGCCATTCGCGAGCGCTCGGGCGTCAAGGTGGACGTTGTCTCGGGCGAGGATGAAGCTCGGCTCGCCTATCTTGCGACGACCGCCGCGCTGGGACCGGCGACCGGTTCGATCGCCGTATTCGATACGGGCGGGGGCAGCTCGCAGTTCACGTTCGGGCAAAAGGGCCGGATCGAGGAACGGTTCAGCGTCGACGTCGGGGCCGCCCGGTACACTGAACGGTTCCGGTTGGACCGCGAAGTTTCGGAAGACGGGCTTGAGCAGGCGATGGCGCAGATCTCGACCGATCTTGCGCGGCTCGATGGGCGACCTTCGCCAGATCTGCTCGTCGGCATGGGTGGTGCCGTTACCAACATCACGGCAGTCGCTCTTGGTCTTGCCGAATATGATCCGTCGCGAGTCCAGGGCGCAGTCATCACAAGCGACGAGATAGACCGACAGATAGACCTCTATCGATCGCGCGACGCCGATGCTCGCCGTTCCATCATCGGTCTCCAGCCAAAGAGAGCAGAAGTTATTCTCGCCGGGGCCTGTGTCGTGCGAACGGTGCTGACAAAACTGGGCAAGTCCAGCGTGACGGTCAGCGATCGCGGCCTCCGGCACGGGGTGCTGGCCGAGCGGTTTGGCGACTGAAGGGACGACGGCAATGAACGAGCAGGTCTCAGTCAAGCGGCGCAACAGCCCAGATTCCAGCCGCCTGTCGAGCGATGAAGTGATCAAGGTGCTCGATCTTCTCAAAGGCTCGAACAGCGTCGAGCTGAAAGTCATGGTGCCCGACACCCACCGTGGCGCGATCAAGGCCCTTGGCTTCGACCCCGTGCAGGCGGAGCCGCGACAGACCTATTTCTTCGACACGCCCGACCTGGCGCTCAACAAGGCGGGGCTGATCGTCCGTGCAAGACGGAGTCCGGGAGACAGGGGGGACACCGTCATCAAGCTTCGGCCCGTGGACCCGGCCCTGCTCGAAGCCGACCTTCGCCGGGATGAGACCTTCAAGATCGAAGTCGACGTAAATCCCGGCGGATATGTTTGTTCTGCGTCCGCGAAGGGTCGCTGCACTGCCCAGGAAGTGCTCGACGTGAGCGATGGCAAGACGCCGCTGCGATCGATATTCTCCCGCAGGCAGCGTGACTTCTTCACGGCTCACGCACCGTCCGGACTGACGATGAAGCAGCTTGTTCCGCTCGGTCCGACATTTCTCCTGCGCCTCAAACAGCACCCGAAGGGCTTTGACAGGCCGGTCGTTGTCGAGCTTTGGCTCTATCCGGACGGGTCACGCATTTTTGAAATCTCGACGAAAGGGACTCCCGAAGAAGCCTTCCAGCTCGGCGCTCATTTCAGAGCTTTTGTCGCCAAGTGCGGAATCCCGCTCCAGAAGAAGGCGGTGATGAAGACGGGCAGCGCGCTCGAGTTCCACAGCAAGCACAGGGCCCCTGAGACTGTGGAGTAACTCAGGCGCGAGCGCTCCGTCGCCCGCTGACGTTGCCTCACGCTCAACGAAGTCGTGTCCGCTTTCCACTCATTGCGGACCTCTGACTTCGACCCATTGTGGACAACAAGCCGGGGGATTGGCGCCCTTTCAGGCGCATCCTCAGCGAGCGCTTCGGAGTTTATGTCCGCTTCCATCCATTCTGGCTTTAGGATCAACTGGCTCAGGCCCAAGTTTGAGGCTCGTTAAGTATAAGCCGAAAGAAGCCCTTAACGCTGTCGCGTCAAACAACTCCTGTGCGTGGGGGCCTCGCGTAAGAAGGGGCTAAGCATGGGTGCGTTTGGTAAGAGTGTAGGCGGCGGCCGTAGATGTGCCGCCAGGGCATCAACTCCGTTGATCGCCGTGCTAACGACGCTGGTCAGCTCGCGTTCGGCCGTCCTCGTCGACGTATCGTCGACTGGTGCACGAGTGAGGGCGACCGATCTGCCCGCCATGGGCGAGGAGGTCATCGTCAATATCGAACGCGTCCAGGCGTTCGGCACCGTAGTTTGGTCAGACAGCGGGGAGTGTGGGATCGTCTTCGACCCCCCGCTCGACGCCGATGATGAGGAATATCTCCGAAACTTGGTCGCCGCCGCCAGGGGGCTACCGCCTGACATCAGGGCCGCGTTTGAAAACTGGGTCGCAGGTGCCGGGCGTTGAACCCCGTCAGCACGATGACCTGTTACTTTCGCGAGCAGGCTGAAAACAGCCGGGATCTGGCAATGCGTCTGGCCGACCAGGACATGCGACGGCATCTGCTCGAAATGGCCGAGAGATATGATCGCTTGGCTCAAGAGGCGATTGGGCGACCCGAGTTGTCTCTGAGTTGACCGTCTTTGTCCACGTTCCACCCACTGCGGACTCGAGAACTGCTTGCACTAACTTTTGATGAGCAGCGACCGCCGGCAATCAGGTCTAAAGACTCGAGCGGGCGGCTTCGGTCGCCCAGTCGGCAAAGTGCGTTGGGCGGCTCGAACGGTCCCCAAGCGTTCGGGCCGCTTGCTTGGGGCATTCATGGGATTTTGTTTCTTGATCGCAGCGATTGTCGCCAGTGGGCGATCCTAACGGACCCATTAGGACTCACCTCCGTTCGCCGACCGAGGGAGAAGCAACAGGATAGCGCTAATGTCCGCTTTCCACCCATTGCGGACATTTCGAGGCCTGACGCCCAGAAGTATCGGGCTCCCGCAAGATATTAACCCGGAATTACGTCCATGCGAGCGCTCGAGGAGCGCGGTGCGGTTTCCTTCATGATCAGGAAGATGGGCAGGACGCAGACACTGACGAGCGCGATCATTGCTCCCGGTGCCAGCGCCCAGCCGGTGCGTTCGACGACCAGCTGCGCGACATAGGGGGTCAGGCCGCCGAAGATTGCCGTGGCCATCGTCGCTCCCAGCGCAAGTCCAGTGACTCGACCCTCGCCCGGAAACTGTTCGGCCGTTGCGACGGCGCCGACTGCGCTGACCCCGCCAGCAAGCGCCGCGAGGACGAGCGCCCCGATCAGCGCCTGCGCGTGAGAGCCGCTGGCCATGAGCGAGAACATCGTCGCGGGAAGCAAGGCGCTTCCGATGCCGAGCAGGACCAGCGCCGGTTTGCGGCCCCAACGGTCGGACAGGGCGCCGACGAAGGGCGTGACGAGGATCACGACTACCGCCGCGATCGTGGACAGCCACAGCGACGCTTCCTCGCTCAGTGACCCGGCCGACGTCATGAACGCAGGGACGTAGGTGATCCCGACATAATAAGTGATCGAGCCGAGCGCAGATATGGCGAAGGCTCGCCCGATCGCGCCTCGATGATGGGTGAGACTATGCCGAAGTGGGCTTTCGGGAATCGTCTGCTCCGCGACCTGGCGGTGATATTCCGGCGATTCCTCCATGGCCGATCGCGCGACCCAGACGGTTCCTGCAAGGGCTGCGCCGACGAAGAAGGGTATGCGCCAGCCCCAGCTTGCGAGATCGGCTTCGCTGAGCGAGGCCACCGTCAGCGCTGAAACCCCGACCGCGAGAAGCGCGCCGATTTCGCTCGCCGCGGAGGCCGAGGACGCAATGAGGCCGCGCCGATGCGGAAGAGCGCCCTCCAGCAAGTAGGCGACTACCCCGGTATATTCACCGCCGACCGAGAAACCCATCACGCAGCGCATCAGGATCAGCAGAGCGCCGGCCGCCAGGCCAATCTGCGAGTAGGTCGGCAGCAGCGCGGTGGCGAGCATGGCAGCGGTCATCACCGCGACCGACAGGAGCATCATGTGCCGGCGTCCCTGGCGATCGCCGATATGTCCGAAGAAGACGGCACCGAGCGGGCGCATCAGATAGGCGATGGCGAACCCACCCAGGGTCACGAGCAAGGAGGTCTCGCCCGGCCCGAAGAACACCCGGGACAGGACTGTCGCGAAATAGAGGTAGAGCGTGAAGTCGTACCATTCGACGATGGTCGAAAAGGCGGCAATGGCAAGCGACTTGCGGGAAATCGGGCGATGGCCGGTATGGCTATGGGTCGCAGCCAAAGTTCACTCCGTTACCGGACAAAAATAACCGAATTTAAACCACGTTCTCCTAAGCTGTAGCGCAATTGGAGCGCAGATTGGGAAGCATCGCACGCCTGTTGAGAACGGGAAGCAGCTCTTCGCAGGAAGAGTCGCGGCCCGCGAACTCGCGCGCCGAAGGGCTCATCGAGGAGTTCGAGAGCAGCGAGAAGGGGTGGTTCTGGGAAACCGGCCGCGACGGTTCGCTGACGTACATCAGCGACAGCGTGGCGCGCGCGCTTGGGCGTGAAGCAAGCGACTTGCTCGAACGTCCCTTCACCGACCTGGTCTCGACCGAAACGGCGGACGCAAGTGCGACTTCTGAAAGGACGCTCGGCTTCTATCTATTGTCGCACGTGGCCTTTCAGGACCTCATCGTCCGGGCGAAGACCAAGAGCGAGATCTGGTGGTCCATCTCCGGCCGTCCCGTCCATGACGAGGTCGGACGCTTCTTCGGCTACCGCGGCTTCGCATCGGACCTGACAAAGGTCAGGCAATCGGAGGTCGAGCTGGATCGGCTTGCCCGGCAGGATTCGCTGACAGGCCTTGCGAACCGTGAGGCCCTCCGGCGCGCACTGGACGACGCCCTTGTCGGCGCGGCCCGCCGAAAGCACCGTTGCTCCGTCTTCCTGATGGACCTCGACCGGTTCAAGGCGGTGAACGATACGCTCGGACACCCTGCGGGTGATACGCTGCTCCGGCTGGTTTCCCTGCGGCTTCGCGACGTGATTGGCGAACGGGGGCAGGTCGGCCGGCTCGGCGGCGACGAATTCGAAGTCGTTCTGCCCGCGACTTCGGCGCAGGACGAGCTCTCGGAGCTGGCGCAGGGAATCATCGACAGCCTTTCGCGGCCGTACACGATCAACGGAACCGTCGTTTCGATCGGCGCGTCCGTGGGCATCGTCACGTCCGACTATGACGATCGCACCTCGGACGACCTGATGCGCGACGCGGACCTTGCGCTCTACGCTGCCAAGGCGGCAGGGAAGGGGTGTTTCCGTTTCTTTGCTTCCGAAATGCACGAGGCAGCCCGCGAGCGGCAGCGGATCGAATCCGACCTTCGCATTGCCCTCGAGAAAGGACAGCTGCGGGTCGTCTTCCAGCCCAGCGTCGATGCTTCGAGCGAGGCCGTGACGGGGTTTGAGGCCCTGGTGCGCTGGGACCATCCGGAGCGAGGACCGGTCAGCCCGGCGGTCTTCATCCCGCTCGCCGAGGAGATCGGGCTCATCAACGAGATCGGCGAATGGGTGCTCCGAACCGCCTGCGCGGAAGCCGCAAAATGGCCTGAGCAGGTGTCGATCGCCGTGAACCTCTCACCGATCCAGTTCAAACTGCCGTCGCTGCCGTCGACGGTCAGGGCGATCCTCAACGAGAGCGGCCTTGCCGCCGAGCGGCTGGAACTGGAAATCACCGAGGGCGTGTTCCTCAGCAACGATACGCACGTCCATGAGATGATCCACAACCTGAAGAAGATCGGCGTGAAGCTCGCTCTGGACGACTTCGGTACTGGCTACTCCAGCCTCAGCTATCTGCTTCGCGTTCCGTTCGACAAGATCAAGATCGACCAGTCGTTCGTGCGCGGCGCCTCCGACGCGGGGAGCCGCAACGCCGCGCTGATCCGTGCAATGGTGGCCCTTGCCTCCGATCTGCAGATGCAAACCACCGCCGAGGGCGTGGAGACGCAGGAGGAACTCCTGCTCATCCGCAATCTCGGCTGCTCGCTCATCCAGGGATATTATTTCGGCAAGCCCATGCCGGCCGACGAAGCGAAGGAGCTTGCCTTCAAGGGCTCGGCAACGCGGCCCGACGCGCATCTCACTCAGCGCGAACCTCGCATTCGCATCATTCGCGCCGCCCTTCTTCATTATCATGGACGGGTGAAGGGGGCGCGCCTGCGCAACATCTCCAGCGGTGGGGCGCTGGTCGAATGCCGCGATGAAGTGGAGGTAGGGACCGAAATCAAGCTCGACTTCGGCGCTGGCGGCCTGATCGCCGGAACCATTGCCTGGGCAAAAGGCACCCAGTTCGGCGTTCACTTCTCAGAGACGTTCGACCTCAAATTATTGCAGGTCGCGGCGAGCCCCTTGCCGAAGGGCGCATATGTGATGAAGCCGGACTACCTCAAAGGCGGCGACTCTTCGCAGGCCGGTTGACCTGCTGCTCAGCAGCGGCGGGAATAGTCGTAAATGACCTGCCCCTGGTCGTCGTAGATCGGCCGCCCCTGCGCGTCGACCATGTAGCAATAGCCCCGCGTGTCGCGCCGGAAGACGTGATTGGGGTTCACTGCGGCGCCCAGCGCACCGCCTGCGACGGCTCCGACCACCGCGCCACCCAATGGGTTCGAGCCGACGCTGCCGCCGGCCAATCCGCCAATGGCGGCGCCGATTGCCGCTCCGGTAATCGTGCGGTTGGCTGCATTGTTGCTGCCTCCAGGTCCGGCCACGCAACCGGTACAGGTGAGCGATATTGCTGATGCGATAATTAGGATCTTCATGGTGGCGTCCTCTTCAGGCGACCGCCGCTCAGCGGCATTAAACTATGAGACCAACATTAGTTCCAGTTTTTCAGATACTTGGATAGGGCAGGTTAAGGCCGTGATACGGCTGTCTTTACCTTGATTGGCAACCGCTGCTTAGGCGCCATCGCGTAAACCGGCGAGGGTGGGACCCGTTGTAAAGGGGTCGGAGCATGACTGTTTTCGGTAAGCGCATGGGTGGCGGGCGGAGGTCGGCCGCGCGAAGGGAAGGACCCCTCATCGCGGTGCTCACGACGCTCAAAGGATCACACTCGGCAGTTCTCGCCGACATATCGGCGACCGGCGCCCGGCTTCGAGCAGCCCAGCTTCCGGACATGGGCGAAGTGCTGACGCTGCGCATCGACGCCGTGGAGGCCTTCGGCGCAGTGATCTGGGTGGAGGCCGACGAGTGCGGGATCGCCTTCGATCGTCCCCTGGCGCCCGATGAGGAGCAGCTTCTTCGCCAGAAGGTGGCGGAAACGCACGGCCTGCCCCCGGACATCAAGGCGGCCTATGACACTTGGGTCTTGGGTTGCGCCCGTTGATCTTGCGTCACGATCGGCTGACGCGATGAGGGCGGCCCGGCCTCTAGACCTCCCGGTCGGGCGGCAGGACCACCCTCGAACGCATGAGGCAAGGCAACACGCCCCGGTGCAGCGCTAGCAAACCAATGCAGACGCTTCGACAGCACAGGTCGGACTGTCTCGCGGCGGTACGAGTTGCCGGCCGCTCGCAGCCGCGTCAGTTGATTTGCTGATATTCCGATCCGGTTTTGTCAGCCATTCCCCTTGCCACACGGTTCAGGAGGCAAGAAAATGGCTGGGATCCGACACGGGCTTTTGGCGTCGAGCCTCGTCCTGGCGAGCAGTTTCGGCGCTTTTCCCGAGGCAGCATCCGCCGCGACCGCCGCGCAGCTGAACGCCGACGGCACGGCCGCGCTCAACCGGCTCTATGCGCACTCCGACAGGGCACGGCGATATTCCAGGGATGCCCGCGCGATCCTCGTGTTTCCGAAAATCGTGAAGGCCGGCTTCATGATCGGCGGACAGGGCGGCGAGGGCGTGCTCTTCGTTCGCGGAAAGCCGATGGGCTATTACAAGATCGGCGCCGTCTCCTTCGGTCTCCAGGCCGGCGGACAGTCCTTCAGCTATGCCTTGTTCCTGATGAACGACAAGGCGCTCACCTATCTCCGCAAGAGCGACGGATGGGCTATCGGCTCGGGGCCCAGCGTGGTCGTGGTGGACAAGGGCGCGGCCATGAGCACCACGTCAACGACATTGGCGAAGGACGTCTATGCCTTTCCCTTCGGCCAGAAGGGCTTGATGGGCGGGCTGGGGCTCGAGGGATCGAAGATCACGCAGATCAGGAAGTAAACCCGGCAGCGGGGGGCAAACCGGGCCGTACAGGCCATCTGCTCATGTCCGTTATCCACCATTGCGGACAGATGCGGCCCACAGCTGTTGGAGCCTTATCCAGCTTCGTTCGCTGTGCTGCCATCGCCGAGCCTCGCGTTGGCGCCTCGGTGACCGAGAGATGCGACGTCCTCCCGCCAATCGCAGGAGCTTCGCATGCCTCTGTATTACTTCCATCTGCGCGATGGCACCGACACAGTTGTGGATCCGGAAGGGTCCGTGATGACGGCTGACGCCGTGCCCGGTAATGCGCTCTGGCAAGCACGGGACTGAATTGCAGGGGACGTCAAGGGCGGGCGGGTCGATCTTCGCTACCATATCGATGTGCACGATGAGGCTGGCGAGAAGGTGCACAGCATTGCCTTTTCCGATGCTTTGGAAATCATTCCAGCAGATCAGGAGACTTCCTGACAAAGATCAGTTTTTGGAACTCCCGGGTCTGTCGCTCGGTCTGAGCTTGTGCCCCTGTTCTATTTCCACTTGATCAACGACGTGGACGTCCCTGACGACGAGGGTAAGGAACTCCCGGACCTTGAGGCTGCGCTGCAGCACGCTCGCACCCAGGCGCGGTTCACGGCAGCAGAAACGCTGAAGAGCGACGGGAAGATCGCCCTCAGTCATCGCATCGACATCGAGGACGACAGCGGCAACGTTGTCGGCACCGTGACATTCGGGGAAGTCGTCACGATCTGCCCCTGACCTCAGCCGCTTGGACTAATGCAAAGCTGGCTCGGACTCGTGCAGGTGCAAGTAATTGCTGTCGAAGTCTCCCACCTCGGCCAGCGCACGCCAATCACGGTACTGAATTGCACGCGGATGAGGCCGATGGATCAGCTCCTCTGACTCCAAAGCTCTGATCGTCCGGTTGACATGGACCGCCGTCATGCCTGTCGCGTCGGCGATCTGCTCCTGGGTCATCGGGAGTTCGTACTGCCGATCATCCAGTACCAGCCCGCGAACCCTGAGCCGAACAGCGAACTCGCACAGGAGATGCGCGATCCTCGTGCGGGCGTCCCGGCGGCCGATGTTTGCCACCCATTCGCGCGAGATCGATCCTTCGACCAGCGTGTCCAGCCAAAGTGCTCTGCCGACCTGCGGCCGCTCCTCGGCCAGTCGGATGATCTCATCACGCGGGATCATCGCAACCTTGCTGGTGGTCAGGGCTTCGACGCTGTGATCGGCAACTTGCAGAAGCGAGTTCTGCAGATCGACCATGTCTCCTTTCATGTGCACGGCGACGATCTGGCGGTGGCCCGTTCCAACCACCTTGCTCCGGACGGAGAGGCCGGACAGCATGAGGCAGGTGTGCGTGGCCCTTGCGCGCTCCCGCACCATATAATGCCCGCGTTCGATCGTCTTCACGGCGTGGGGCAACCGCAGGATTGCCGCGCGGTCCTCGGCACTGAGATTGAGCCGGTAAGCCAAGGTGCGAGCCATTGGCTCGAGCGTTAGAGACTGAGTCACGTAAGGGCTCCTGGACAGGCAGGGCGGGGGCGCGGCTATGCTCCCAGCCGCCGAAAGCCCACGGACTCGTTCGGCGATACGTATGTTCTACGCCTAAAGCGCTCGCGTCCCCAACATATGTTCCGCAAGCCGACCTGTCTTGCATGCTCGTCCGGGACCCTGGTGTTTGACCCAATCCGGACGCCAGCGGCCTCAGCGCGGCTTCGGGTTGGCACTCTAGGGTTCGGGCGGACAGAGGGGTTTACCGGTCTGCGGATCGACGGCCCGGCTTACTGGCGCACCTGTCTTCGGGTCAGTTGCGGTTCCGGTGACCTCCGCAACGCAGCGATCTGCGGACATTGCAGGAAGGCTGGTCCGGGGGTTGGACGAAGTTGGGTCTGGCGAGGTGGTCGAGGTCGGGTCTTTCGCATCGGTCGGTGCGGCTGACTGCCGACCTGCTTCGCTGCTAGCGGCAGGCGCAACGGATTCGACATTGGCCGGCGGCGATTGCGCGCACGCTCCGCTCAACATGGCGATGGCGAGCCCAAAAGTTGTTGTTTTCATAGCGAAAACTCCATCGAGGCCACCTTCGCAAAACCGGTGAAATTCACGAACGATCCAGCTTCTTCCGTATTTCTCTGGATACCAATGGGTCGAGATGTGAGCGGCTTGCGGCAGGCCGAGCGTTACCTAATTGTCTTTGTGGCGTCGTCCGTCGCGAGGTTGCCCTCTTCGTGGCTCCTGGTCCTAGTGCTCGCCAGCCTTATCGTGGGCCCTTGCCCAGACCTTCCGCTTTTCGACCACAGCACTATCGAGATCGACCGAAGCTGAACCTGCAAGCCCTTGGGCCGACGTCCCCATTCCAGCCATTGCGGAGATTCGCGGCGGTGCTTTGCGCCGGCCTAGCATCAATCGGCCGATCGCCGTCTTTCATCGAGAATTTGGCTGGCGTGCTCGAAACAAAGCAGTTCGCCATCGATGACCACGCCGGCGGCATTCTTGCAGTCCGGGACTGAGCAAGATGGCAGCTGCGTCTCGTTGTAACGTTCCGGATCGCTCATACGGAAGCCGCCATAGCCGCGTGTTGAGGACCAAATTATACAATTCACGACACGGGTTTCACCGTTGCAACCAGGCCCGCATTGAAAATGCATGCTCGTGCAAGGAACACCCGCTAGCCGATTATCACCGCCCTAACGTCTGCTTTCGATCCATTGCGGACATTCGCTCAAGAGGCCGCAAGCCGGTATCCGACCGCCGGTTCGTTGATGATGATCTCGGGGTGGGATGGATCACGCTCCAGCTTCTGACGAAGGCCCCGGACGGCGACACGCAGATATTCCGTCTGGCTCTCCTGCGCGGGGCCCCAGGCCGTCCGGAGTAGGTGGGCGTGGGTGAGCACCCGGCCCGGATGCTTCGCGAGTTCCGCGAGGACGGTATATTCCTTTGGCGTCAGGTGGACCTCGATGCCGTCGCGCGACACCGAGCGCTGGATAAGATCGATCGTCACGTGGCCGGCCCTGAGGGGCTCCTGATCACTATCGGGGCCGAGGTCCGCAAGGCTGGCAACATACCGCTCCAGCTTTGCAGCTTCCGAGCCCACGGACGAAATCAGTTCCCTGTCCGCGGATCCGCTGCGCCGCAGTTCGCGGACCGCATTCGCGATTGCCTCCAGGGAAGGCTTCAGGTCCTGTCCGATCGTCGAAACCAGGACGGAGCGGATCCGGTCGCGCTCCCGGACGCGGGTGAATTCACGCGCTTCGCTTTCCAACCGGCCACGCTCCAGCGCGAGGGCGACTTGGTCGAGCAGGTTATCGAACAGCTGCAGTTGGTCTTCCCTGACGGGCCGAGCGCCGTCATCTCGTGCGATCGCCATCGCGGCGAGAACCGCATTTCCCGATCGCACCGGATGGAACTGCCACTCGGTCGGAATGGCCTTGTCGAGCCCGCGGCCGGTACGTTCGCCGGTGGTAAGCGTCAATGCGGCGACGGCCAGATCCCCCGGCGTCAGTCGCATAGGGGTCGGCGCGCTCGCTAGCACGCGCAGCTCGTCGCCATTTCCGACCAGCAAGGCGTTGCACTCGAAAATACGCGCCAACTCGCGGGTGCTGACCTCCGCAATCTCCTGCTCGCTCGTGCAGCTGAGCAGCCGCCGCGCGAGACCTGCGATCGTTGCATTTCGAGCCGCATGGGCCTCGGCGATACGCGCCTGGCTACGGATCGAGGCCGCGAGCTGGCTGGTCACGGCCGCAACCGCGAACAGCACGAGCACCGTGACGACGTCGTTCGGATTATCGATCCGGAACGTGAGGTGCGGTGCGGTGAAGAAGAAATTGTAGGCAAGCGCGGAGACAAGCGCCGCGAGGAGCGCGGGTCCTAGACCCGCGAGCACCGCAGCGCCGAGCACGGCCGGAAGGTAGAGCAGGTCTACGGCCGAGTTGCCCCAACGTGGAGCGGCGATCAGCCCGGCCAGCGTCGAGATCGCGACCAGGAGCAGCGCCACGGCATAGCCGCGGATCTGGGCAGCAGGGGATCGTTCGCTGGCAGGGAGGCCGGCCATCGGCGTTAGTTGGTCCCGGCGGCCGCATCCGTCGAGTGCCCAGGCGCCAATTCACGGCTGTTCTTTACGCCGACCGCATGGAATCCACATGGAATCTTTATGCGGCCGCACCGCACATCGCGTGGGCCATGGCTACTCTTGCACAACAACCCGCCGCTGCAACACCGGACGCGGCTGCCGAAGTCCACAAGCATTCGTTGCCCGCGCTGATGCTCGGCGCGATCGGTGTCGTCTACGGCGATATCGGCACCTCGCCCCTCTACGCGATGAAGGAAAGCTTTGTCGGCCCGCACCCGCTCGCCGTCGATCCACTTCACATCTTCGGCGTGCTCAGCCTCATCTTCTGGTCGCTGATGATCGTGGTGACGCTGAAATATGTGCTCGTCGCGATGCGCGCCGACAACAAGGGCGAGGGCGGTTCCTTTGCCTTGTTGTCGCTGATTTCCCGCAACCTCGGCGAGAAGAAATGGGCCGGGGGCCTCGTGATGATGGGAGTGCTCGCCACCGCGCTCTTCTACGGGGACGCGATGATCACTCCCGCGATCTCGGTGCTGTCTGCCGTCGAGGGCCTGACGATCGTTCAATCGAGCCTTGAGCCGCTGGTGATTCCGATCGCCATCGTCATCCTGATCGGCCTGTTTCTCATCCAATCGCACGGCACAGCGCGCGTGGGAGCGCTGTTCGGGCCGATCGTGCTCATCTACTTCGCCGCTCTTGCGGCGCTCGGCGTAACGAACATTCTCGATCATCCCGAGGTCCTCGGCATCGTCAGCCCGCACTGGGCGGTGAAATTCTTCGCCTACGACCCGAAGCTGGCTTTCCTAGCGATGGGCTCGGTCTTTCTCGCGGTCACAGGCGCCGAGACGCTGTACGCCGACATGGGCCATTTCGGCCGCAAGGCGGTCGGAATCTCCTGGCTGACGCTCGTCTATCTCTGCCTGATGCTCAACTATATGGGCCAGGGCGCGCTCCTGTTGGGCAATCCGGCGGCGGCCGAGAACCCATTCTACCTTATGGCGCCGGAGTGGGCGCGCCTCCCGCTGGTGTTCATCGCCACAGCGGCGACGATCATCGCCAGCCAGGCGGTGATCTCCGGGGCCTTCTCGGTCACTCATCAGGCGGTGCAGCTCGGCTTCCTGCCCCGCCTGCGGACCGAACACACCAGCGCCAAGGCGGCCGGGCAGATCTACATTCCGGCGGTCAATTGGGGGCTGCTGGTGATGGTTGTCCTTCTGGTGCTGGGTTTCCAAGAGTCGACCAATCTTGCCTCGGCCTACGGAATCGCGGTCAGCGGCACGATGATTATCACCACCATCATGCTCGCCGTGCTGATTTTCCAGGTCTGGGAATGGAACCGGGTCCTCGCAATCCTCACGATCGGCCTGTTCGCGGTGGTCGACGGCACCTTCTTTGCGTCAAACATCACCAAAATCGCGGATGGCGGCTGGTTCCCGCTCCTCGTCGCGGCAATCATCTTCACCGTTTTGACGACCTGGGCGACCGGCCGCGCGCTGATGCGCCGGAGGCTTGAAGAGGATGCGCTTCCGCTTGACGTCTTCATCAAGTCCGCGGCCTCGGTGCACCGGGTGCGCGGAACGGCGGTCTTCCTGTCAACCTCGGCCGACAACGTTCCTTCCGCGCTCCTGCACAATCTCAAACATAACCAGGTGCTCCACGAACGCGTGCTGATCCTCAACGTGAAGGTCGAAGACGTGCCGCACGTGACGCGGGGCAACCGTCTGGAGGTGCATGAAGCTGGCAAGGGGTTCTACAGCGTCATCCTGCACTACGGATTCATGGACGAGGTCGACATCCCGGCGGACCTCGTAAGGATCGAAGATTGCGGCGAAGGCTTCAACATGATGAGCACGAGCTTCTTCCTCGGCCGTCAGAAGCTGATCGCGACCAAGGACCAGCCCGGCATGGCCCTGTGGCGCGAGCGGCTGTTCGCCTGGATGATGAAGAGCAGCGAAAGCGCGATGGAGTTCTTCAAGCTGCCGACTAACCGGGTAATCGAGCTCGGAAGCCAGCTGCGGATATGACCCCGTTCCTTGCGTTAGCGGCGGCCGCGGGTGCGAGCGCCGTCCCGCCCATCTGCACCGATCGGCCAACCAAGGCGAATGCGGTCTGCACGGTTCCTGTCGGCAAGCTGCAGCTCGAAAGCAGCCTTGCAAGCTGGAGCTTCACGCGCGCGGCCGGGACCCGGACACGGCTCATGTCGCTTGGCTCAACTGCGGTGAAGCTGGGCGTCACCGAAAAGTCGGATCTCCAAGTCGGCGTCACGCCATACGTCCGGCTGGAGGTCGAGGGCGGTAAGGACGCAGGCGGTTTCGGGGACATCGTGGTTCGTTACAAGCAGCGCCTCACGAACGACGGAGCGTCCGTGCAGGCGGCGATCATTCCTTTCCTAAAGCTGCCGACCGCCGCGCGCGGACTCGGCAACGACAAGGCCGAGGGCGGTCTGGCAATACCGGTCAGCTTTGCGCTGTCCGGACCGATATCAATGACTTTCGGACCCGAAGTCGATCTCCTCGCCGACGGAGACGGCCATGGCCGGCACGCCGCGATCGTGAACTTGATCAACATCGCCGGCCCGATCGCACCTCGGCTAACCCTTGCTGGCGAGATCTGGACGAACGTCAATTTCGATTCAGCCGGGACGATCAAACAGGCCTCGGCGGACGCCGCTCTCACATACTCGCTTTCGAACAACGTCCAGATCGACGCAGGAGCCAACATAGGCCTGACGCGCGATACGCCCGACGTCGAGCTGTACGCCGGCGCATCCCTTCGCTTCTGAAGGGAGCGACGACCATAGGTACTTGAGGCTATTTCCGTTTCCTCCTGATCCTCATCGCCGTGGTTTTCATATGGCGTGGCTCGCTGTCGGCGCGCGTCTGGTTCGCTGACCCGTGTCATGAAATGTCCGCTTTCCACCGATTGCGGACATTGGATTGTTGGAGGCTAGGCGATGATCACCGCGGTATTGGTCGACCTTCACGTCCACCAACACTCCCCCATCGAGGGGTTTAGGTCGGCATCGGTTCAGGCGTCGATTTCTTCCTCATCCACCGCACTGGCTCGCGATTGGATGAACTGGAATCGCTGCGCCGGGTCTCTCCCCATCAGGCGTTCGACCAGGTCCTTCACCGGCTGCCGATCCTCATAGGCTGACGGCAAAGTCACCTTCAGCATGGACCGCGTCTTCGGGTCCATGGTGGTTTCCTTGAGCTGGTTCGGGTTCATCTCGCCGAGGCCCTTGAAGCGGCTGACCTCGACCTTCTTGCCCTTGAACTCGGTGGCTTCGAGCTCGGCGCGGTGGGCGTCGTCGCGGGCGTAGAGGGTCTTGGCTCCGGCGGTCAGGCGATAGAGCGGGGGCTGGGCGAGGAAGAGGTGGCCGCGGCGGACCAGCTCCGGCATTTCCTGGAAGAAGAACGTCATTAGAAGCGTCGCGATGTGGGCGCCGTCCACGTCCGCGTCGGTCATGATGATGATCTTCTCGTAGCGCAGAGAATCTTCGTCCCACTTGTCGCGGTTGCCGCAGCCGAGGGCGAGGTTGAGGTCGGCGATCTCGCTGTTGGCGCGGATCTTGTCGGCGGTGGCGGAGGCGACGTTGAGGATCTTGCCGCGGATCGGGAGGATCGCCTGGGTCTTGCGGTCGCGGGCCTGCTTGGCCGAACCACCCGCGCTGTCGCCCTCGACGATGAACAGCTCGGTGCCTTCGGGATCGTCGGACGAGCAGTCGGTGAGCTTGCCGGGGAGGCGGAGCTTGCGGGCGCTGGTCGCGGTCTTGCGCTTCACCTCGCGCTCGGCGCGGCGGCGGAGGCGCTCCTCCATCCGCTCGAGGATCGAGCCGAGCAAAGCGCCGGCCGCGGTCCATATTGTCGGCGAGGTAATGATCGAAATGGTCGCGGACCGCATTCTCGACGAAGCGCGCGGCCTCGAGGCTGGTGAGGCGGTCCTTGGTCTGGCTCTGGAAGTGCGGGTTGCGGATGAACACGGACAGCATCAGCTCGACGCCGTTGAAGACGTCGTCGGCCGTGATCTCCTTCGCCTTCTTGTTGCCGACCAGCTCACCGAACGCGCGGAGGCCCTTGGTCAAGGCAGCGCGGAGGCCGGCCTCGTGCGTTCCGCCGTCGGGCGTAGGGATGGTGTTGCAGTAATAGCTTTCGGAGCCGTCCGAATAGAGCGGCCAGGCGACGGCCCATTCGGCGCTGCCCTGCGACGCGCCGTCGGCTGCGGGGAATTCCTGCTTCCCGACGAAGGGCTGGTTGGTGACGGCGGGGCGCTCGCCGAGCTGCTCGGCGAGATGATCGGCAAGGCCGCCCGGGAATTGGAAGGTGGCGCTTTCGGGTACGTCGGCGGAGGCGAGCGAGGGGTCGCAGCGCCAGCGGATCTCGACGCCGGCGAAGAGGTAGGCCTTGGACCGCACGAGGCGGAGGAGGCGGCCGGGATCGAAGTCGGACTCGGCGCCGAAGATCTCCGGATCCGGAGTGAAGGTGACGGTCGTGCCGCGCTTGTTCGGGGCCGCGCCGACCTCTTCCAATGGGGAGATGGCGAGCCCCTTCGAGAAGGACTGGCGGTAGAGCTTCTTGTCGCGGGCGACTTCGATGATCGTCTCGGTCGAGAGGGCGTTGACCACGCTGACTCCGACGCCGTGGAGGCCGCCAGAGGTGCTGTACGCCTTGCCCTCGAACTTACCGCCCGAGTGGAGGGTGGTCATGATGACTTCCAGCGCGGACTTGCCTGGGTACTTTGGGTGCGGGTCGACCGGGATTCCGCGGCCGTTGTCGAAGACGGTCAGGCGGTTGCCCGGCTCCAGCGTGACCTCGATTCGACTGGCGTGGCCGGCGACCGCCTCGTCCATCGCATTGTCGATGACCTCGGCGGCGAGGTGGTGAAGGGCGCGCGCGTCGGTGCCGCCGATGTACATGCCGGGGCGGCGGCGGACGGGCTCCAGGCCCTCGAGGACCTCGATCGATGAGGCGTCGTAGCTCTCGGGCGTGGCGGAGGCGGCGGAGGAAGCGAACAGGTCGGACATGTGCAGGACAGCTATAAGGCCCTGATTCCGCGCGTGCCAAGCGGAGGGCCCGAGGTTTTCCACAGCTACAGGCGGTGGCGCTTCGCCCAGTCCTTGCGCAGGATGCTCATGATGAGGGCGTCGCGAATGCGGCCGTCGACCGAGCGGTGGTAGTCGCGAAGGCGGCCCTCGACGATGAAGCCGAGCTTTTCGTAGGCTCGGCGGGCGCGCTCGTTCTCGACGAACAGGTCGAGGTCGACGCGGTTGGTCTCCGTCTCCGTGTATAGCCAGTCGAGCGCGCTTCCGAGCAGACGGCTGCCGGCGCCGCGCCCGGCCTCGCTCGCGACGATGCGCTTGAGGTGAACGCGAAGGTCGGGCTCGCCGATCTGCTGGAAGATGGCGAACGCCTGGATGACACCGCCGTCGCGAAGAATGAAATAGCGGGTGCTGTCCTTCGCCAGCTCGGCTGCGTGCTGCTCCTCGCTCCAGCGGCCGACATAATCCTCGAAACCGGGCGTGCGCTCGATCGCCATGATGGCGGGGAGGTCGGCGGGCGTGGCGAACTCTGCGCTCATCGGCGCCGGATAGCAGGATTCCTCTCGAACATCGCGTCGAGACCATAGCGGCCCGATCCGCGCAGGCCGAAATAGAGGCCGAGGAAGACCAGCACGAGCGCCGGCCACCAGGTGGGGAAGGGGTCGGGCGAGTGGACCATCCACACCGCGACGATGAACTGGAAGCAGGTGATAAGGCCTAGCCAGCGCGTGAACAGACCGAGGATGAAGCCGATCCCCGCGGCGAACTGGAAGTAAACCGAGAGGGGGCCGAGCGTCGCCGGGGCCGGAAAGCCGAACTGGGCGAGGAACTTCACGAACTCGTCCATGCGCTCGACGCTGAAGACGTTGTCGTGGCTCTGGTAGATCAGGAACACGCCCGTCGCGCAGCGCAGAAGAAGCAGGCCGAGGTCCGCGAAGCGGGCGTTGCCCGGCAGGAACAGGAAGTCTCTCGACGTCATGGCAGCCCCCTCGGCGCACAGGAATGCACGGCTGGTCACGGGGATGAACCCTTGATCGACGAACGGTTGCGAGGGCGTCGTGAACGGTCTTGAAACCGGCGTTCTTTTCACCAGATCAGCTCTGCCGGACGCCAACTGGGTCCGGTGACGGGGGCGGCGGCACCGACCGCTCCTCCGCCCTTGCTCATCACGAGGAGGACAAGACATGCGTAGTGCTTTCGACTTCGCGCCGTTCCGGCGCTCCACCGTCGGCTTCGACCGGCTGTTCGACATGCTTGAGAACAGCAGCGCGAGCCAATCCCAGGAAAATTACCCGCCGTTCGACCTGATCAAGCTCGGCGACAATGAGTATCGCATCGAGCTCGCCGTTGCCGGCTTCAAGCCGGGCGAGATCGACATCACCGCCCAGCAAAACGTGCTGATCGTCAGCGGCAAGAAAAGCGAGGAGTCCGACGACCGCGGCTCGGACTATATCTATCGCGGCATCGCGACCCGATCGTTCGAGCGCCGCTTCGCGCTGGCCGATCATATCCAGGTGCGCGGCGCGGACCTGAAGGACGGCCTGCTCGCGGTCGAGCTGGTCCGAGAGATCCCCGAGGCGATGAAGCCGCGGAGGATCGAGATCGGCGGCAGCGAGACTCCCGCGTCACGGCAGACGCTGGAAGCCGAAAAGGCCTAAGGCTCCAAGGCCTTCGGTCGAAACAAAAGGCCCCGGGGCTCTCACGCCCCGGGGCCTTTCTTTTTGCGTCGGTAGGGAGTGGAGGGGAGAGACCGACGCGGGGGTTCACCAGACTCGTGTTTCAGCGATCTCCAGCTCGCCGACGACCGCGATCAAAGCGGCGACCAGGTCGTCCGCGGTTCGGGTCGCGCGGCGGTCGCCGGCAAAGGACACTCCGAGCACGCGCTCGCCCTGCCATTCGCCGGTGCCGACGAAGCTCCAGCCGCGGCTGTGCAGGCGCTTGCAAATCGCGTCGGTTCTTGCGCCGAAGCTGATTGTGACGACGTCCGGCATCAGGTCGTGAAGCATGGTCGTTCCGCCGATCGCGGCGCAGGTCTCGGCGAAGCGGGTTGCCACCCGCGAATGCGGGAGGGTCGACCGCTCCGGCCGCGCTGCGGCCCGGCGCCGGGGCCGTAGCGCAACACGCTGGAAAAGCTGCCGGCTCGTACGTTCAATGACTTCGTGTTTCATGTCCAATCGATCCCTGGGGGTAGGCGCCTTCAGCCTTTCGTCACGGTGACTTTCAGGAAGGTCGCGGGGATTTCGGTTCGCTCGCCGCCCTTGTTCTGGGCCACGAAAAGTTTGCTGAGCTCCTGGGCCAGCTCGCGCTCGCGGAAGTCCTTCGATGCCGCCTCGAATGCGTTCATCGTCGGCCCGTAGAAGCGCCGGAACGTTTCGAGGAGGTCGGTCGGCGGACCGTCGCCCCGGAAGTGCCAGGTGCGTTGCTCAAAGCCGATGTTCGCAGGAGCGATCCCGGCCGCTTCGAAGCGCTCGCGCACCTTGCCCTGGTCGCCCCAGGTCATGGGGCTGACGAAGCCCTCCGGCGGAGGCGGCGTATAAGCAGCGCTGATCTTCAGGATCTGCGCAACGAGCGTCGGGTCGCCGGGAATCCAGTTACCCATGACGATCCGGCCGCCCGGCTTCGTCACGCGCACCAGCTCCTTCGCGACGTCGAACGGCCTGGGCGCGAACATCGCGCCGAAGAGGGTGACGACGAGGTCGTATGTGTCGGAGAGGATTCCCGAGAGATTCGACGCATCGCCTTCCACAAAGCGCAGGTTCGTGAGACCCGCCGCTTTCGCGCGGTCATTGCCCGAAGCCACGAGGTTCGAGGCGATATCGACGCCCAGCACGGCGGCACCCAGCTTCGCGGCCGGAAGCGCGGTCGTTCCGTCGCCGCAGCCGACGTCGAGCACGTACATGCCGGGTTCGACGCCAAGCGTCGCGACGAAGTCCTCGCCGCTCCTACGCATCGTATCGGCGATACGTGTGAAATCGCCCTTTTCCCAAAGGGCCTTGTTCGGATTGATCTTTTGAATTCCGAGATCTGCCATGGTCTTCTTCAGCTCCCCTTTCGAGCAAGGCGGCGCCACGCACGACGGCGTGGCGCCGAGTGTTGCGTCAGCCGACGCGAAGCGATCCGTTCATTTTGATCGGCCGGCTCATGTTGAAGTAGTTGGGCGACGTCTTCATGACCGTCTGGTGGATTTCCTCGAAATCCTCGGGCGAACCGTCACCCTTGATGGTCACGACATAGTCGACGTTCTCGTACCCAGGCGCGACGGCGTCGCTCAGCCCGAGGAAGCCGCGCAGGTCGAGCTCGCCGCGCGTCTTGATCTCGAGAGATTCAAGCTTGATGCCCTTCAAGGAAGCGCCGGCGACATAACCTACCGTGATGCAGGCGTTGAACGCCGCCATCAGCAGCTCCTGCGGATTGGGCGCGCCATCGCTGCCCAGCAGCTCGAACGGCTCATCCGCGACGATCGTATGGCTGCGGCTGATGCGCTCGCCAGCCAGCGTGAAGCCGTCGACGGTGGTCTCGCTGCGGGTCTGGCCCTTCCAGCGGGTGACCACATCGAAGCCCACAATGGCCTTCGAAGCGTCCTTCTGGATCTCTTCGACGACCTCGCCAAGGGCTTGAAGGTCGAGGCCGTTCACGGGCGCGTTCTTAACGGTGTCCAACATTCACTTTCTCCTTTGGGTTGATGGGTTTCAGGCGAAGATCGGCGCGGCCTCGGCAAGGCGAGCCGCGGCCTTCGGCGAGATGTTCTGAAGCGTTGCCTTGAAGCGCTCGTGGACAAGGCCGGAGCCGATGAAGGTCCAGCGTCCCGCCTGGTGCTGCTGCGCCTCGATCTCGGCGCGATCCTCGAGCTTGCGGCCAAGGACTTCCTCGAGTGCGTCGAGATTGAACGCCGCCTGGGCCTTCAGGCCGCCGTCGAGGAACTCCGCGATCGCGAAGACGTCGTCGATGGCCTTATCGATCTCGGCCTCGCTGCGTCCTTCGGCAAGCGCATCCACGATCAAAGTGTCGAGCTTCGCGTGCTGCGATTCCTCGATCCAGTGATGCTTGAGCAGACTCTTGAAGAGCGGGTCGATGTCGCCGTTATCCTTGACGCTGCCGAGGTAGTGCTGCTGCGTCATCCATTCGATCATCAGGATGACGAGGCCGACCGCGAGCGGATCGTGGCTGAGGATCTTGTCACCGATTGCCTTGGATGGTCCGATCATTGGAACTTCGACCGGGAAGCCTCGGACGAAAGCTGCGTGGAAGCGCTTGAACAAATGGATGTGCTTCGCTTCCTCGCTGGCGAAGTTGAGCAGCGCGCGAACACGCCAGTCATCCTCGAGCAGGTGCGGACGGGCATGGTCGAGCAGGAAGGGGAGGATGAACTCCTCCACCACGCCGAACATGCACAGATATTCGTGCGCGGCGATCTGGTTCAGAGTCCGCTGCTCGAAAGCGTTGAGGCTTGGAAGCGCACCCGTTCTCGCCAGGCTTTCCGGCATGAAGTTGCGGGTGAAGTCCAAGTCCTGATCCTCGCGCAGGACATCGTCGAGCTGCCACTGGGCCCGCAGCGAGGACGCGAGCGTGGCCTCATAATTGAAGTCGTGATACATTGTCTTTTCCTATGTCTACTTACGCGTGGACAATCGCGGGCAAGACTGCGGTCGCAACCGCAGAGACCCCGGAAAGAACAGCGAAGAACAGAACGACTGTTCGTCGCGCACGAATATCTCTTTCAAACTGCGACATTTCGATTCCCCTTGATTTTTAACGGCACAGAAGGGCCCGTCTTCGGAAGCAGTGCTTGCCGAATTGCGAGACGGTCCTTAACGCGATGTGGTTGAGCGTGTAGCTTAGCCGCTCGTTTGCCAACATGACCGGCTTGCCGGATAAGTTGATCGAAACGCCGCATACGTATGCGCAGCGGAGCCGCTGATGGACGTTCTCGACGATATCCTGAGCTCGCTTCGCCTGAGAGGCGGCGTGGTCGTCGACGGTGAGTTCAGCGGCGACTTCTGCGTCGCGGCGGAATTCACGCCGGGCCATTTCGCGCCCTTCTATCCCGCTCCCGAGAAGCTCATCAGCTATCATTACGTCCGGTCGGGCAAGCTGATCGTGGAGCTCGACGGACTGCCACCCGTTACGCTTGAGGCGGGCTCCATCGCGATCCTTCCGCGGAACGAGCCACATCGGTTGGCGAGTCGCGCCGGCCTGCGCCCGGCCGATCCGAATGAGATCGGCCGAACGACCGCCGAGGGCGTTCACCGTGTCACGACGGGCACGGACGGCGAGAAGACCGAAGTCTGGTGCGGCTTCCTGGAGACGGCAGAGACGAGCGACCATCCTCTTTTCGATACGCTTCCACCTTTGCTCACACTGAAGATCGTCGGCGGAGAGGCCGAGTGGCTCGATACGTCGATGCGCTTCCTTGCCGAGCAGCAACCGTCCTCCGAGGTGGTCGCGAAGCTGGCCGAGCTGTTCCTGACCCAGGCGGTCCGGGAATATGTCGCGCGACTTCCACTCGGCGCCAGCGGGTGGCTTCGGGGGCTTACCGATCCCGCAGTCACGAAGGCACTTTCGATCATCCACGCCCATTACGCCGAGGATCTCGACGTGGAGGGACTCGCGCGCGAGGCAGGCGTCTCCCGCACGGTGCTGGGCGAGAAGTTCGCCGAGCTGATCGGTGAGCCGCCGATGCGGTACTGCGCAAGATGGCGAATGCGCGTGGCGGCGAACATGCTTCGCGACGGTAAGCAGAACGCCTCGAACGTGGCCTATGCCGTCGGCTTCAATTCGGAGGCCGCCTTCACGCGCGCGTTCAAGCGCGAGTATGGGGTGCCACCAGCGACGTGGCGCCGGCAGTTCGAGGAAGGCGCGAAGACCCGCGAGGAAGCTCAGCGGCTGGGCCTTCCGCAGCAGGTTGTCCGCTATACGACGGCGAAGGACGGGACTCGCCTCGCCTATGCGGTGATGGGGGAAGGTCCGCCGCTGGTGAAGGCGGCGAACTGGCTCAACCATCTCGAGCATGACTGGAAGAGCCCCGTCTGGCGCCATTGGCTGCAGGAGTTCACGGACGGCCACACGCTGATCCGGTACGACGAGCGCGCCAACGGCATGTCCGACTGGGAGACGCCGGAAATCTCCTTTGACGCTTTCGTCGATGACCTGGAGTGTGTCGTGGAGGCAGCCGGGGTCGAGAAGTTCGACCTGCTCGGAATCAGCCAGGGCGCTTCGGTGGCCATTGCCTATGCCGTTCGACACCCGGAGCGGGTCCGCCGCCTGCTGATTGTCGGCGGCTATGCCGCGGGCTGGGCCACGCGCGGCGATCCGGAAGAGCATGCGCGTCGCGAGGCGATGATCACGCTGACGGAGATCGGCTGGGGCGCCGACCATCCGGCGTATCGCCAGCTCTTCACCAACCTCTACATTCCGCAGGGGACGACCGAGCAGGTCCAGTGGTTCAACGACGTGCAGAAGATGACGGCGTCGCCCGAGAATGCGGTCAAGATCCAGCGCGCACTTTCGCAGATAGACGTCCGCGACCTGCTGCCGAAGGTAAGGGTGCCGACCCTCGCAATACACGTGAGGGACGACCAGGTGGTTCCATTCGCGGCGGGCGAATATCTCGCGAAACACATCCCAGGCGCAGTGTTCATCGCGCTCGAGGGCGAGAACCATATCCTGCTCGAGAAGGAGAAAGCCTGGGGCGAGTTCGTGCGGATGGCGCGGGAATTCCTGCGCGGCGACCAGACCCCGGAGGTCGCGGCACCTTTCGTTGCCAAGTCGACGGACGAAATCCGGGCCTGCACCGCCCCCGACGGCACGAAGATTGCCTATGCCGTCAGCGGCGAGGGTTTTCCGCTGGTGAAGGCGCCGAACTGGATCACAAACCTCAACACTGACCGGACCAACCCTTCTTACCGGCACTGGATCACTGAACTTGAGCGGAGCAATCGCCTCATCCGGTCCGACATGCGGGGTTTCGGGCTGTCGGAGCTGGATCCGGCGATATTCACTTTCGATTCGATCGTGCAGGACCTTGGCGCCGTCCTGGATGACCTCGAACTGCAGACCTGCGACCTGATCGGTGCCGCTCACGGGGCGCCGATCGCGATGGCTTATGCAGCGCGCAATCCGGGGCGAGTACGCAAGCTGATCCTCGTCAACAGCTTTGCCGCCGGGTGGAGAGTTCGGGGTAATCCCGAGGAAATCGCGTGGCGCAACTCGCTCATGGAACTGAACCAGCGGGAGTGGTCGTTCCGACGGAGCTTGCTCGGCGAGATGTTCCTCACGCTATATTTTCCTGGCGCGGACCTGGAAGTGATCGACTGGCACAACCAGCATTTCCCGGAGTTTGGACCGGTGCCGAGGCTCGAGGCCATGATCCAGCTGGCGGCCGACATCGATGTTCGCGACCAGCTCAAGAATATCCGCGCGCAGACGCTCGTCTGCCATTCGAAACAGGACGGGAACGCGCCGCTGCATGCGGGCAAGGCGGTCGCCGAGGCGATCGAAGGCGCGCGCTTCGTCGAGCTGGAGAGCGCCAATCACATCCTGCTGGCGAACGAACCTGCCTGGCAGATCTTCGTCCGTGAGGCTCGCGCTTTCCTGAAAGCGACCTAGCGGACGCGCGGGCCGCCGAACGGAAGCGGCGGGGGCGGGCGGCGGTCGCGGCGCGGGAGCTGCGCCTGGTAGGCGACTCCACAATGCTCGACGCAATAGGGGAAGCCCGGGTTCGACGCATTGCCGCAGAAGTGGAAGTCCGGCTCGCCCGGATGGCCCATCGGCCATTTGCAGATGCGGTCGTTGAGGTCGAGCAGGCTCGTCTTGTCGGCGACTTCCGGGCTCGGCTTGGCCGGAACCAGTCGGCGCGGCGGAGCGGGTGGGATCGGCGCCTGCTGATCGCCGGGACCCTGGCGAACGAACCCGCCGGGACCGATCGAGCGATATTGCAGGTCGGACGGCGCACGCTGAGGAGTCCGGGCCGCAGGCTGCGCGGGAGCAGCGCGTTCGGCTTCGGCCGCGACGGGCTTGGGCGCCGGGCGCTCGACCGGCGCGGGCTTCGGGGCCGGAGCTGCCGCTGCCTGCTTTTCCTTCTCCTCGCCCGGCTTCACCGGGGAGGGGCGCGCCTCGAGGCCGAGGCGGTGTGCCTTGCCGATCACGGCATTGCGGCTGACACCGCCCAGCTCATCCGCGATCTGGCTGGCGGTCGACCCGTCGTGCCACATCTTCTTCAGCCGCTCGATCCGCTCTTCCGTCCAGGACATTCCGTTCAATCTCCATTCGCTCGGCTTGCGGGCCAATGCGCCAACCGATAGGCGCAGCTCCCGTGGACAGCCCGACCGAGCAATCTCCAATCTGGGTTCGAACGCCGCCTGGCGAGCCGGTGCTACACGGCGTCAACTGGGGCGGGCTCAAGACCCTCTATATCAAGGAGGTGCGCCGCTTCTTCAAGGTGCAGATGCAGACCGTCTGGGCTCCGGCGATCACGACTCTCCTCTATCTCGCAATTTTCACCGTCGCGCTGGGCCGTGGCGGCCGGACCGTGATGGGCGTTTCGTTCGCCGATTTCATCGCTCCGGGCCTGATCGTCATGGCGATGATCCAGAACGCCTTCGCCAACGCCAGCTTCTCGCTGCTTGTCGGCAAGATGCAGGGGAACATCGTCGATTACCTGATGCCACCGCTCTCGACAGGTGAGCTGATCGCGGGCCTCGTCGGGGCCGCCGTGACCCGCGCCTTCTTTGTCGGGTTCGCGGTGTGGCTGGCGATGCTCCTCTGGCCGGGCGTGTCGGTGAACGCCGTGCATCCGCTCTGGGCCTTCTGGTTCGGGCTGATGGGGGCGCTGATGCTCGCCTTCATGGGGCTGATTACCTCGCTGTGGGCCGATAAGTTCGACCATGCGGCGGCGGTGACCAACTTCGTGGTGACACCGCTCTCCCTCCTGTCCGGGACGTTTTACTCGGTTGAGCAGCTTGCTCCGACGTTCCAGGCGATCAGCCATGCGAACCCGTTTTTCTACGTCATCTCCGGCTTCCGATACGGCTTCCTGGGCATATCGGACTCGCCGATCCTCGTCGGCGCGCTGGGGCTGCTGGCGCTGAACGTCGCGCTCTGGGCGCTCTGCTATTCGCTCCTCAAGCGCGGCTGGAAGATCAAGAACTGATCAGGCGTAGTTGATGCAGGGGCTGGTCGCGCCCTTGCCGTTGGCGCCCCATTTGCGGAAGCCGGAGGAGTCCACGTGGAACCGGCGGCCGGTGTAGAAACCGAGTCCGACATTGTACGCCTGTCCGTCGCGCGCATGGGCCTTGCAGACCGAGCCGATCATCTCCGAGCGATCGAGGGCCTTGTTCACGGGCGTCAGGTCGAGCGCGAAGAACTCGCGATGCGCGCTCTTGGGCGCCCCGTTCGAGCAGGCGTTGAGTTCGCCGTTGCGGTAAGCGGAGAGCGTCTCGACCTCACCGACGCTGGGAATGACGTCGTCGCGGACAAACTTGAGCGTCTTGACGATGCGCTCCCACTTGTCGGGCGGCGGAACCTCGAAAGGTTGCGCATCGCATTCACGCCAGGACGAGGACGTGCGGATGAGCTGCCACATTGGGACGACCAATTCGAGGCCCTGCGCAGCGAGATAATCCCGGAATGCGCCGAGCTCCCGGATGTTCGCCGGCGAGCGGCGAGCCCAGGCTTCGAAATCCTGGGCGGTCTGGCCGGGAGCGAGCCCCGAGGCATGTTCGTGATCGTGCGCGGCATCTAGTCCGAACTCCGACAAAGGCGCAGGCGCAACCTTTTTCGGCGCGGACGAAGCAGCGTCGGTCCGGACGACGGCGTGCCGGAGAACAGCCTCGGGGGCCGAGCTAAGGCTGGCCGCAGGCACGAGCAAGAGCGCTGCCCCAAGTGCGGTTGCACGAATAAAGTGAAGCATTTCAGATAGATATGATGGAGCAGTTCGCCTTTCAAGGCTTGTGGCGCGCGCTGAAATGAGCGCTCAGTGGGATTGCGTTAGCCCTTGGCTCGTTAAACAAGTTGAACGGATGATAACAACGGCGTTCAGCCTCCGGGCAACAGGCGCGGCGCACAACATGCGCATCAACCGCTCAATAGGAGAGCCTAGATGCGTAAAGTTCTTATCTCTGTGGCTGTAGCTGCTTCGGCTCTCGCCATCGCCGCGCCTGCATCGGCGCAATACTATCCCGCTCCGCAGGGGCCGGTGAATGGCTATGGCCACAACAACAATTACGGCGCTGTCCGCAACCTTCAGATCCGGATCGACCGGCTGCAGCAGCGCATTGCACGTCTCGACAGCCGTGACCGGATCAGCGAGCGGGAAGCGCGCCGTCTTCGCGAAGAATCGCGCGACATCGAGAAGCGCCTGAACCGTGCGGCCCGCTACGGCCTGAACCCGCAGGAGTATGCGTCGGTCAATTATCGCATCCAGCGCCTCGAGCAGCGGATGTACCGCGATGCGAACGACGGTAACCGCTGGGGCAGCAATGACCAGTGGCGCGACCGCGATCGCGACGGCCGCAACGACCGCTGGGAAGACGATCGCGGACGCGATCACGACTAAGCGTTTGCCTGGTCAAAGAGTTGAGGCGCGCCGGGCGATCCCCGGCGCGCCTTTTCCTTTTCGGGCCGTCTGGCTATAGCCTCCACGGCTTCAGAAAGCCGCGTTCCATTCCACCAGCAAAGGACTTGCCCGAGATGGCCATCACCCCGCTCATGCCTGTTTATCCTCGTTGCGAGGTGCGGCCGGTCCGAGGCGAGGGCGTCTATCTGTACGGCGAGCAGGGCGAGAAATATCTCGACTTCGCGTCGGGCATCGCGGTCAACCTGCTGGGCCACGGCCATCCGCACCTGACCGAGGCGATCTCGAAGCAGGCCGCGACGTTGATCCACGTGTCGAACCTTTACGGCAGCCCGCAGGGCGAGGCCTTCGCTCAGCGTCTCGTGGACCTGACGTTCGCGGACACCGTCTTCTTCACCAACTCCGGCGCGGAAGCCGTCGAATGCGCGATCAAGACCGCGCGCCGCTACCATCATGTGAAGGGCAATGCGCACAAGCACGACCTGATCACCTTCTCGAACGCCTTCCACGGGCGGACGATGGCGACGATCAGCGCGACCAATCAGGAGAAGCTGCGCGACGGCTTCGCCCCATTGCTTCCAGGCTTCAAGGTCGTGGAGTTCGACAACCTCGACGCGGCGCTGGTGGCAGTCGACGAGAATACGGCCGGCTTCCTGCTGGAGCCGGTGCAAGGCGAGGGCGGCATCCGCCCGGCAAGCCACGAGTTCATCGCCGGCCTTCGCGCAGTGTGCGACGAAAAGGACTTGATGCTGGTGTTCGACGAAGTGCAGTGCGGCGTAGCTCGCACGGGCACATTGTTCGCCTACGAGCAATATGGCGTCGAGCCGGACATCATGGCCTCGGCCAAGGGCATCGGCGGCGGCTTCCCGCTGGGCGCCTGCCTTGCCACCGAGAAGGCGGCTGCGGGCATGGTGATCGGCACGCACGGGTCGACCTACGGCGGCAATCCGCTGGCAATGGCGGCAGGCCAGGCCGTGTTCGACGTCATCGCCAACGAGGAGTTCCTCGCCAACGTTCGGCAAATGGGCGAGCGGCTTCGCTCGGCGCTCGAGCAGATGATCCCCAATCACGACCATCTGTTCGAAAGCGTCCGCGGCAAGGGCCTTATGCTCGGCATCAAGATGAAGACTGACAGCCGTGGCTTCGTGAACTGGCTGCGCGGGCAGGGCCTGCTGACGGTCGCTGCGGGCGACAATGTCATGCGCATCCTGCCGCCGCTGATCATCGACGAGAGCCACGTCCGCGAGTTCGTCGAGAGCCTGTCTGCTGCCGCCGCGCAGTACGAGGTTCCGGCGGCCGCCGCCTGACGGTTGGATCGCCGGCGTTCGGCTACTATTTAAGCGCCATGCCAACAGAGGAACTGTCCCTGGACGTCGCGATCGGCGTCACCATTCCCGCGCGCGATGCTCGCGGCCGCGCCGCTCGTATCGGGCCTGTGCTCGACGAGATCCTGTCCGCGCACAGTTATCCGCCGGTGATCGAGCGACTTCTTGCGGAGGCGCTGACCCTGACCGCTTTGCTCGGCTCGCTGCTGAAGGACCCGCAGGGTCAGATGACCTTGCAGGCACAGACCGAGGCGGGCGCGATCGACCTGCTGGTGTGCGACTATCTGGGCGGCGAGCTTCGCGGATACGTTCGGCACGATCCGGAGCGGATTGCCGACATTGGGCCAAACCCGTCGCTGTTCGCCTTGTTCGGCAAGGGCTATCTGGCGATCACCTTCGATCAGCCGATGACGAACGAGCGTTACCAGGGAATCGTCCCGCTGGAGGGCGACAGCCTCGCCCATGCGGCGCAGAGCTATTTCGCCCAGTCGGAGCAGATCCCGAGCCTCGTGCGTCTGGCCGCGGAAAAGCGCGACGGCCGTTGGACCGCCGGCGGCCTGCTGTTTCAGCATCTGCCGGAAGGCGAGGAGGGCCGGGAGCGGATCCATACGCAGCTCGACCATCCCGACTGGCCGCACGTCGCGATCCTGGCGGGATCGGTGAAGGCTGAGGAGCTCACGGATGCGGGCTTGCCGCTCGACGATCTGATCTGGCGCCTGTTCCACGAAGAGGCGGAGGTCCGCACGCTCATGCCGGTTCCACTGCGGCGCGGCTGCCGATGCGATCCGGAATATGTCCGCTCGGTCATCGCCCGTTTCCCGGAGGATGAGCGGCAGGCGATGGTAGGGCCCGATGGCCTCATTACCGTCGATTGCGCCTTTTGCTCGCAAAGCTTTCCGATCGCTCTCGAGGACGTTTCCTAAGGGCAAGGGACTTGCCTGCTCGCCCGCGTTAAGCTTTTTGTGCTAAACGGTTGACGATGAACCGGTCTGTAAGAACGATGGTCCGAGCAAGCGGGGCAGGCGTGGCGCTGCTCGCGCTGGTCGCCGCCGTGCGCCCGGCGGTGTTCACGCAAACGACCGGCGGCCTCTGGGAAGTCAGCCGTCCCAACGGCGGCAGGCGCAACATCTGCCTCGCTGATCCGACCGTGCTCGCGCAGTATGAGCACCTACGGGCGAATTGCTCGCGCGATGTGATTCGCAACCAGGCGAGCCGGGCGGAAATCCACTACACCTGCCAGGGCGGCGCGTTCGGCCAGTCGAACGTCGAGCTGCTTACGCCGCGGTCGCTGCGGATCGAAACGCAAGGGATCTCGGACAATGCGCCCTTCCATTACGTGCTTCAGGCACGAAGAATTGGGAATTGTTGAAGAAATTCCCGTTCCATTAAGCAAGGGTTTAACCTCGAGCGTCTAGGAAGAGGTTGTGCCGGATTCGGCACGCTTTCCTCCCAAACGGGCCTTGGCCCGGAACTGGGCCGCCTGTCCCCGGACCGGCGGCCCTTCTTTTGTCCAATCCGAGCGCCTAGAGGGCGCCGCCATGACGCCCGCGGGTTCGAACGACAGGAAAAAGGCCGTCGTGCTCCTCTCCGGAGGGCTCGATTCCATGGTGTGCGCGGCGCTTGCGCGCGAGCAGGGATTCGACGTGCTCGCGCTGACCGTCGATTACAACCAGCGCCACCGGGTCGAGATCGACGCCGCCCGGCGGATCGCCGCGGCGGTTGCCGCTCGGCACATCGTCCTGCCGCTCGACCTTCGGGCGTTCGGCGGTTCCGCGCTAACCAGCGACACCGAAGTCCCGAAGCACGGCGTGCAGCCGGGAATTCCGGTCACCTACGTCCCGGCCCGGAACCTCGTCTTCCTCAGCCTGGCGCTCGCCTGGGCGGAGGCGGAAGGCGTGCGTGATCTCTTCATCGGCGTCAACGCGCTGGATTATTCGGGCTACCCGGATTGCCGGCCGGAGTTCGTCGCCGGCTTCGAGCGGCTGGCGCGGCTCGCGACGAAGGCGGGATCCGAGGGCGAGGACATCACCATCCACGCTCCGTTGCAGCACCTGACCAAGGCGGACATCGCGCGGGAGGCGGACCGCCTCGGGCTGGACGCGGCGCTCAGCCACAGCTGCTACGACCCGCTGCCGGATGGAAGCCATTGCGGGCTGTGCGACGCTTGCCGGCTTCGTTCCAAGGGATTCGCCGATGCCGGGCTGCCGGATCCGACGCACTATGCGGCTGCGCCATGAGCTATGCCGTCAAGGAATGCTTCCTCACCCTGCAGGGCGAGGGCGTGCAATCGGGCAGCCGCGCCGTATTCCTGCGGTTCGCCGGCTGCAACCTCTGGTCCGGCAGGGAGCGGGACAGGGCGGCGGCGCAGTGTAATTTCTGCGACACCGATTTCGTCGGGACGGACGGGGTAGGGCGGCGGCAAGTTCGCGGACGCGGCCCAGTTGGCCGATCATGTGCTCGCGACCTGGGGCGAAGGCGAGGATCGCCGGCTCGTGGTGATCACCGGCGGGGAGCCGATGCTTCAACTCGATCCCGCCTTGGTCGATGCGCTCCACGACCGCGGATTCCGCGTCGCCGTCGAAAGCAACGGAACGCTTCCCGCGATCGGCGGCATCGACTGGCTTTGCATCAGTCCCAAGGCAGGCACGGAGGTCGTCCAGCGGAGCGGCGACGAGCTGAAGCTGGTCTGGCCACAGGAAGGTGTCGATCCTTCGGACCTGGAGCGGTGGGACTTTGGTAACTTCCTGATCCAGCCGATGGACTGCGAGGCGCGCGAGGAAGCGCTCGGCGCGGCGATCAGGCTGGTGATGGACCGGCCACGCTGGCGGCTGTCCCTGCAGACGCACAAGGTGACCGGACTGCCCTGACGCAGGCGTAAAAAAAGAGGCTGCCGGCGAACCGGCAGCCTCTTAATTCATCAGCACTCCTTGAGGAGCGCCGGCGAATTACATCGCGTTGTTGGCCGCGGTGTTAGCAGCGTCAGCCGCGTTGTTGGCGGCGTCAGCAGCGCCGTTGGCAGCGTCAGCGGCGTTCATGGACATGTTGGCGTCCATGTTCATGTCCATGTTGGTCGCGTCGATCGCAGTCGTGTCGTTAACGACCAGGTTGTCGACGGCAAGGTTGTCAACGTTCATCGTGTTGTCTGCGGCTTCGTTGCTGCTGCAAGCCGAAACCGCCAGGGCCGCACCAGCGACCAGGATAAGAGCACGCATTCAAAACTCCCTAGATTATCCGATCTGGAGCAGGCGGTGCCCACTTCGCAAATCGCGCGCACAATAGTCTGAAGCGCTCTCCACCATCAAGAGACTTTGCACTTACGTGACAAGTCCTTGATAAACGCAGGAAAAGCCCGTTTCAGTACATCATCAACGCGCGTCACCGGCATTTCTTTCCCAAGCGCCTGAAGGCTGGTCACGCCGAACTCGCTGATCCCGCAGGGAACGATGCCGCCGAAGTGCGACAAATCCGGCGACACGTTGATCGCAAAGCCATGGAGGGTGACCCAGCGCTTGATGCGAATGCCGAGCGCGGCGATTTTCGCTTCCGAGGAGCCTTCGCCGACCCAGATTCCGATTCGTCCGTCCGCCCGGTGAGCGCTCACGCCGAGCTCGGCGAGCGTCGAGATGACCCAGCCTTCGAGCGAGTGGACCAGCCGGCGAACGTCGCGCCCGCGCCTGTCGAGGTCGAGCATCACATAGCCCACGCGCTGGCCCGGTCCGTGATAGGTGTAGCGACCTCCCCGGCCCGCCTCGAACACGGGAAAGCCGGAAGGGTTGAACAGCTCCGCCGGGTCAGCGCTCGTGCCGGCGGTGAACAAGGGTGGGTGTTCCAGCAGCCAGACGCATTCGCGGGCCGAACCCGCCCGGATCGAGGCGGCGCGATCCTCCATGAAGGCAAGCGCGTCTTCGTAGGGAACGAGGGTATCGCTCACCCGCCATTCGATGTCGTCGAGCGTCCGTCACAGCGCGCGACATGGCTCCGCGGCAAGCGCGTTGCAACAGCGGCTCCCCGCCCGCATAACGACGCCGCAACAACCGTCAGGGGGAACACGAGTGGCGAAGCTGTCCATTTCCAGAGCGTGGGACGAGACCCGCGATGTGCTTGGGCGGGACGGGCGCCTACTATCGACGGTCGCCGTCGCGCTCCTGGCTTTGCCCTCGACCGTCCAGAACCTCGTGACCCCCGAGACCAGGCCCGGCGAGCTTCCGCCTTTGGGTTCCTGGTTGATCGTATTGCTGATCACCGTGTTGATCGGGATCGTCGGACAGCTTGCGATTGCGCGCCTCGCCCTGGGTTCGCAGACGAGCGTCGGCGAGGCAATCAGCCACGGGGCGAAGCGGCTTCTGCCCTACTTCCTCGCGATGCTGCTGTGGGTCGGGCCGATCGCGATACTTCTTTTCTACGCGGCGCAGCAGATGCGTCCGCCCACGCCCAGCGGCGGAATGGCGGTGCTCTTCCTGGTCATGTTGGTCCTGCTGATGCTTCTGGCGGTCAGGCTGATCATCGCCGTCGCCGTGGCGAGCGCGGAACCGCTTGGGCCGGTGGGAATCCTGCAGCGCAGCTGGCAGCTGACGAGCGGAAGCTGGTGGAGGCTGTTCGGCTTTCTCGCGCTGTTCATCGTCGCGGTACTCTGCGTGATGATCGCGGTCGGCGCGGTCATCGGCATCCTTGCCGGCATCGTACTCGGTCCTGCCGAGCCGATGAGCGTCTCCGCACTGGTCATTGCGCTGATTACGCAGCTGGCGGTCGCAGCGGTCACGGTCGTGTTCCTGGTGATGCTGACCCGCATTTACCTCCAGCTCGCCGCACGCCACGTCACCGTTCCGGAGACTGCCGCCTAGCCGATCAGCGGGACCTGCGGCGCGCAATCGCGAGGCAGGAGGCCGATGAGGCGGGGGTCGGGAAAATGCTCGATCGCCCGCCGGTAGGGCACAAATCCGGCGCGCCGGTAGGCAGAAAGGGCGGCGGGATGGTCCAGCGTGCAGGTGTGCACATGGACTCGAACGACGGTCTCGCGCCAGGCGAGGCCGACCGCTTCGGCGAGCAGCCATCGGCCGTGTCCCTGGCCGGACAGCTCCGGGATCAGCCCGACGAAGGACAGCTCGCCTTCACCCGACTCGCGGAAGTCGAGCTCGAGCATTCCGACCTCGCGGCCGGCCTCGTCGACGACGGCGTAGAGATGGACGTCCGGATGCTGGATGATCGCGGCTAGCGCCGCATCGTTCATGACAAGACGGGAGAACCAGAGCCATGGCGAGCCGATCTGCCGGAACAGGGTGCGGTAGGCATCGGGCTGGGGGTTCTCGATCCGTTTCAGCGAAAGCGGGGAAGCGGGTACTTCCTGCTGCGCCGTCTTTTCCCGCATCTCCAGAAACGTCACGACGGCCGCCACATCGCCAGTCCTGACGTCGTCGTAGCTCATTTCCACGCAGCGAGGGGCGGAAGGCTCATGAGGATGGCGTCGATGTTCCCGCCCGTCTTCAGGCCGAACAGCGTGCCTCGATCGTAGAGCAGGTTGAACTCGACGTAGCGTCCGCGGAATTCGAGCAGTCGGCGCATGTCCTCGTCGTTGAACGGCGTGTCGCGCCGGCCCCGCACGATTTTCGGGAATATGTCGAGGAAGGCTTCGCCCACTTCGCGCGTGAAAGCGAAATTGTCCTCGAAGCTCGGCCCTTCGCCAGGCTCCGCGCATTCGAGATGGTCGTAGAAAATTCCGCCAACCCCGCGCGGAACGCCACGGTGCGGAATTTGGAAGTAATCCTCCGCCCATTTGGAGAAGCGCGGATAGAAGGTGGGATCGTGCGCCGCGCAGGCCGCCCGTAGCCGGGCGTGGAAGGCCTCCGTGTCCTCGTCATTCGGAATGGCCGGGTTGAGGTCCGCTCCGCCGCCGAACCAGCGCTTCGTCGTCGCCAGGAAGCGGGTGTTCATGTGGACGGCCGGCACGTGCGGGTTCGCCATGTGCGCGACGAGGCTGATCCCCGTGGCGAAAAAGCTCGGGTCGTCCTGTGCGCCGTGGATGCTTGCCGCGAATTCGGGAGAGAAGCGGCCGCCGACGGTCGAGACGTTCACCCCGACCTTCTCGAAGACCCTGCCGTTCATCTGCCCGCGGACGCCGCCTCCCCCGGGCGCGCCGTCCGGATCGGTGCGGTCCCATGGCGCGAACGTGAAAGCCGCGTCGCTTCCCGACTCACGCTCGATCGCCTCGAATTCCCGGCAGATGCGGTCGCGCAGCGATTCGAACCAGTCGCGGGCGGATTGTTGTTGTTCGTCGAGAGCCAGCATGGCGCGGGCCTTTAGACTGTCCGGCTCGTGCGCTACAACGGCCAAGGAGGGTCGGCTCGCGCGAAGGGGACGCCGATGCTGATTGCCCTGCTCGTTCCGCTCGCACTGGCGAGCCTGCTGTTCACGATCGTCCTTTTCCGCGCGGCGCTGACGAAGAAGACCTGGCCGAATGCCGAGGGC
Source organism: uncultured Alphaproteobacteria bacterium (assembly GCA_963829625.1). Classification (GTDB taxonomy): domain Bacteria; phylum Pseudomonadota; class Alphaproteobacteria; order Sphingomonadales; family Sphingomonadaceae; genus Sphingomicrobium. The sequence continues at coordinate 91,475 of CAWHJH010000015.1, forward strand.
CTGCTGCTCGGCGCGGCGACCAACTTCTTCGACACCCTCGGGATTGGGTCGTTCGCACCGACCATGGCCTGGTTCAAGTTCCGCAAGCTCGTTCCCGATCGCCTTATTCCGGCGACGATGCTGGTCGGCCATTCACTCCCGTCCATCCTGCAGGCCTTCATCTTCCTGATCCTGCTTGGGTTGCTCGTCGACCCGGTGCTGATAGTCGGGTGCGCGCTTGCACTGATGTTCGGCGGGTTGGTCGGGGCGCCGATGGTTGCGAAGGCCAAGGTCTGGCTGATCCAGCTCGCCGTTGCCATCGCCCTGCTGATTGCGGCGATCCTCTATGCAATGTCCAATCTCGAAATGTTTCCGGCGGGAGGAACAGCCGCCCAGCTCTCGACCGAACTTACGATAGTCGCGATCGTCGCGAGCCTCGGGTTCGGAATCCTGCTCAATTTCGGGATCGGTCATTATGCACCGAGCCTGGTCATGCTCAGCCTGATGGGGCTCGACCCGAAACTCGCCTTTCCGATCATGGCGACAGGTGGTGCGGTGACGATAGCGGGAGCCGGCACGCGCCACGTGCTCATCGGTCACATCGATCTCAAGGTCGCGCTCGGCATTGCTATCGGCGGGATGCCCGCGGTCCTTCTGGCTGCTTTCGTCGTTCGCGACATGCCGCTCGAGATGTTGCGCTGGCTGGTGATGGTCGTGGTGCTCTACGCGTCCGCGGTGATGTTCTACGAGGCTTTCAAGGGGCGTGGGATGGATCGCGAGGAAATGCTGGCCGCTGGCGAAATCGGCTGAACAATCGCCCTTGGCAGTGCCGGAAGTGCTCGCTATCAGGCCCGCCAATCGCCTCGGGGGGTCCTCCTTGGGGCGGCTTCGTTATGTGCCGATCGGCACATGCCGCACATCGCGTCAATCTTGGGCGTTACAAGGGGAAGCATGGCCACGCTGGAACAATCCGCACAGGGATCGGACCGGGCTGAATCGACAGACGGCGTGCGTCGCCGCGATTTCCTCAACGTCGCGGCCGTGAGCTTCGCCGGCGTCGGTGTCGTGGCGGTCGCGCTCCCGCTCGTCACGCAGATGAATCCGCCCGCGGACGTCCTCGCGCTCGCCTCCACGGAGGTCGACATCTCGAAGATCGCGTCGGGCCAGGCGATCAAGACCGTGTGGCGCAAACAGCCGGTATTCATTCGCAACCTGACTCCGGCGGAAATCCAGGCCGCGAATGCGACGCCGATGTCGGATCTGCGCGACCCGCAGTCGCTCGCACAGCGCACCAAGCCCGGGAAGACCAACTGGCTGATCACGCTTGGCGTCTGCACGCACCTCGGTTGCGTGCCGCTGGGCACGGGCGAGGGCGAGAACCGCGGTCCGTACGGCGGTTATTTCTGCCCGTGCCACGGTTCGGCCTACGACACTGCGGCGCGCATCCGCAGCGGTCCGGCGCCGACCAACCTGGTAGTGCCAAATTATGAATTCGTTTCCGACACGACTGTCCGCATCGGCTGAGGGGGAAGAGCCTTAAAATGAGCTTTGCCTGGGCAAAACCCTACGAACCGAAATCCGGCCTCATGCGCTGGCTCGACGAGCGCCTGCCGCTTCCGCGGCTGGTCTACGGCGCGGTCGGCGGCGGCTATCCGGTTCCGCGCAACCTCAATTACTGGTGGAACTTCGGTGTCCTCGCCGGCCTGTTCCTGGCGATCCAGATCGTCACCGGCATCGTGCTCGCGATGTGGTATTATTCGAGTGCCGACGGGGCCTTCAATTCCGTCGAGCACATCATGCGCGACGTGAATGCGGGATGGGCGCTCCGCTACATCCACATGAACGGCGCCAGCTTCTTCTTCATCGTCACCTACATCCACATCTTCCGCGGCCTCTATTACGGTTCCTACAAGGCGCCGCGCGAGCTGGTGTGGATGCTCGGCCTCGTCATATACCTTCTGATGATGGCCACGGCGTTCATGGGTTACGTGCTTCCGTGGGGCCAGATGAGCTATTGGGGTGCGCAGGTCATCACCGGCTTCTTCTCGGCCTTTCCGTTGGTAGGCGAGCCGGTCCGGATCTGGCTGCTGGGCGGCTATGCGCCGGACCAGGCCGCGCTGACGCGCTTCTTCTCGCTGCACTACCTGCTGCCGTTCGTGATTGCGGCGGTCGTTATCCTGCACATCTGGGCGCTGCACATCCCGGGCTCGAACAACCCGACCGGCGTCGACGTGAAGGACGAGAAGGACACTTTGCCCTTCCATCCGTTCTACACGGCGAAGGACGGCTGGGCCGCGGCGGCGTTCCTGACGGTGTTCGCGATATTCGTCTACTTCGCGCCGAACTTCCTTGGGCACCCGGACAATTACATTCCGGCGAACCCGCTCGCCACTCCCGCGCACATCGTGCCCGAATGGTACTTCTGGCCGTTCTACGCGATTCTGCGTGCCTTTACCGTGGACTTCATCCTGCCGGCGAAGCTGTGGGGCGTGTTGGCGATGTTCGCCTCGATCCTGATCCTGTTTTTCCTGCCATGGCTCGACAAGTCGCCGGTCCGTTCCGGATCCTACCGGCCGGTCTTCAAGCGATTCTACTGGCTGCTGATCGCGGACATCCTGATCCTTGGCTGGTGCGGCGGGGCGGCGGCGACTCCGATCTACGTCGCGGTCAGCCAGTTGGCATCCGCATATTATTTCGCGCACTTCCTCATCATCCTGCCGCTGGTGTCGGCGTTCGAACGGCCGCTTCCGCTTCCCGATTCGATCAGCTCGTCGCGGCTCCACGGTGAGCAGATGGAAGCGGCGCCGGCCGGCATCTCGCCGCGGCGCGGTGCAACGGCGACCGCCGAGTAAGGGGGCTCAAGCCAAATGCTTCGTTTTATCCTGGGCCTGGTCGGCGCCGTCTTCTCGGTGGTGCTGCTGATCTCTTTCTTCAGCAACATCTCTACCTTCCTGACGAGCCCGCCCGAGCGCACGGCCGAGGAGGAGTTCCACAAGCATCCGAAGCACCTGACGCTCGCCAGCGACGGGCCGATGGGCAAGTTCGACCGCAAGCAGCTGCAGCGCGGGTTCCAGGTCTACAAGGAAGTCTGCGCGGCCTGCCATGGCCTCAGCCTGGTCGCGTTCCGCGACCTCGAAGCGCTCGGCTACAACGAGGCCGAAGTGAAGGCGATCGCCGATCAGTGGGCGATCGAGGTCCCTTCGACCAATCCGGAGACCGGTGAGGCAGCCACGCGCAAGGCCATCCCGTCCGACCGATTCCCCAACCCTTATGCAAACGAGATTGCGGCACGCGCGGCGAACAACAATGCGCTCCCGCCGGACTTGTCGCTGATGACCAAGGCGCGTCACGACGGCGCGGCGTACGTCTATTCGTTGCTGACGGGGTATCAGAAGCAGCAGCCGGCCGAGCTTCTGAAGAAGTTCCCTGCGGCGAAGACCCCGCAGGGCCTGCACTACAATCCCTACTTCGCGAACCTGAACCTCGCCATGCCGGCCCCGCTGACCAGCGACGGCCAGGTGACCTACGCTCCGGGTAATCCCGCACCGACGGTAGACCAGATGGCGAAGGACGTTTCCGCGTTCCTCGTGTGGACGGCTGAGCCGAAGCTAGAGAAGCGCCACGCGACGGGCCTTGCGGTGGTCGTCTTCCTGTTGTTCGCGACCATCCTCGGCTATCTCGCCTATCGGAACATCTGGGCCAACGAGAAGCGCAAGGTCCGCGTGACCGGCGTGCTGGAGCCCGAGAATCAGGCGAAGACCGCTCGCGCCAAGCGCAAGGCAGGCGTGAGGGGCTAAGTCCGGCCGAAGCCGTCGCTCTCCCCGTCGCCGCGGACGGCGACGGGCAGCATTGATACGTTTGAATTCAGGGCGCTAATTCAGTCGCCATTCACGTGCCGGGGACGATTTCACCGCGCAACTCCGTTGTGCTGGAGAAAGTCTCATGAGCATGTTCAATCTGAAAACCGCCGCTCTGGCGATCTTTGCAGGCGTCGGCCTTAGCGGCTGCGCCTACGGTCCTTACGGCGGCCTTGGTGTCGGTGTCGGCTACGGCAACGGCTATAACGACCCTTATTACAACAGCGGTGGCTACTACAGCGGCGGCTACGGCTATCCGTCCGGGTCCGGTTACGGCTACGGCTATCCATACGGTGCCGGCTATGGATATCCATACGGGTACGGTTCATCCTACTACGGCTGGAACAACGGCTATTATTATCCGGGTACCGGCTACTACGTGTACGACCGTAATCGCCAGGCTCATCGCTGGAGCGACGCGCAGCGGCGCTACTGGGAACGGCAGCGCAGCGTCGCTACGTCCACGGGCGGCGTGTCGCGGGTCATCGAGAATTGGGCCGACTTCCAGAATCAGCCGCAGTCGTCAGCAACGACCGTCCGTCAGCGCAGCGTCGACCGTCGTCAGCGCGTCGTCCGCGAGCGTCCGGTCGCCAGCAGCCCGCAAGTCCGTACCGAGCAGCAGGCCGAAGCGTCGGTTCGGCAGGAGCGGCGCGAAGCCCGCGCCGAGGCTCGGCAGGAACGCGGCGGCACTCGCGGCCAGAACCGCCGCGTAGCAAAGGACTAAGGAAGCAGCCGGGGCGGCACCCGCCGCTCCGGCTCGGCCCTACAATGTTCAGCCTTCGATCGGCCTCCGCCGGATCAGCACGATTGAAGTGAACCGCATCACCGGTACGGCGTCCTGGTTGGTGACGGTCGTCTCCGTGCGAAACGAGCCGATCTCCGGCTTGGAGCGTGAAGGCGTCTTCTCGATGATCTTTCCGTTCACGTGCAGAGTGTCGCCGGGATAGACCGGCTTCAGCCATCGGAGCTCGTCGACGCCGGGTGAGCCAAGCCCCTCCTGCTCGCCGTCCACGACGTGGCGCGCGATAACGGCCATCGTCATTGCGCAGGTGTGCCAGCCGCTTGCGGCTATGCGCCCGAAATGCGTCTTCGCCGCTTCTTCATCGGAGAGATGGAAGGGCTGCGGGTCGTACTTTTGCGCGAAGTCGAGCACTTCGTCGCGCGTGACATGATAAGAGCCGAAATGGGTCTCGGCCCCGATTTCCAAATCCTCGAAATAGCGCATCAGCGGCGCATAGCGGCCGCTACGGCTTGGCGCGAGTGCAAAGGCCGCGCTACCACCTGCATGTGGAGATCGAGGCGACAGGCATGCACCGCTGGCATCCGCGGCTGATCGAGGCGGCGGTAGCGCTCAACGAGAACCGGCTGGACGTGGCCGAGCGGCTGCTGAAGCCGCACCTCAAGGACGATCCGTTCGACGTCCGCGCCATCCGCATGCTGGCCGAACTGGCGGCGCGCATCGGGCGCATGCGGGATGCCGAGGCATTGCTGAGACGAGCTGTCGAGCTTGCGCCCGGATGGACGACGGCCCGGGCGAATCTGGCGCTGATCCTTGGTCGCATGGGCCGGCCCGCCGAAGCGTTGGAACTGCTCGAGGACGTGTTCGCGCTTGAGCCCGATGAGGTGGGTCACTGGAACCTCAAGGCCGCGACACTCGGCCGCCTCGGCGAATTCGACGAGGCGATCGAGCTTTATCGGGCCGTGCTCGATAAATCCCCGAGCCAGCCTCGCGTGTGGTTGAGCTACGGCCACATGTTGAAGACGGTCGGGCGGCAGGCCGAAGGCATCGCCGCCTATCGCCGCGCGATCGAGTTGAAGCCCTCGCTTGGCGAGGCGTGGTGGAGCCTCGCGAACTTGAAAACGATACGCTTCGACGAAGCGGACGTTGGAGCGATGCGGACCGCGCTGGGGGCTTCAGGTCTTAGCGACGAGGACCGGCTTCATCTCCAGTTCGCGCTGGGCAAGGCGATGCACGACGCCGACGTTACGGAAGAGGCATTTGCCCATTATGCAGAAGGCAATGCGCTGCGTCTGAAACTGCGTCCCTTCCATGGCGAGGCAATCACGAACCTGGTCGATCGAAGTATCGAGGCGTTCACGATGGAAGTGCTGGCCCAGCCGGGCGGCTGCGACGCCCCCGATCCGATATTCATTGTCGGAATGCCGCGCGCCGGATCGACCCTCGTCGAACAGATCCTATCGTCTCATTCCTTGGTGGAAGGGACCTCGGAACTGCCGGACCTGCCGGCCATCGCACGCAAGAGCGGCAGCTACGTCAAGCACGCGCGCAAAATGGATGCCGAGGAGCGCCGAGCCGCGGGCGAGGAATATGTAAAGCGAGCCTCGGTCCAGCGCCGGACCGACCGGCCATTCTTCATCGACAAGCTGCCCAACAACTGGATGTTCGTGCCGTTCATCCATTTGGTGCTGCCGAACGCGAAGATCATCGACGCGCGCAGGCATCCGCTCAGCTGCTGCTTCTCCAACTACCGGCAGCATTTCGCGCGCGGCCAGGACTTCGCTTACGACCTCGAGGACCTTGGGCACTATTATTCCGATTACGTGCGGCTGATGGCGCATGTGGACCGCATGCTTCCGGGGCGGATCCACCGCGTAATCTACGAACGGATGGTCGATGACACGGAGGCGGAGATACGTGCCCTGCTCGACTATTGCGGGCTGCCTTTCGAACAAGCCTGCCTTTCGTTCTACGAGACCGAGCGAGCGGTGAGGACCGCAAGCTCGGAACAGGTACGCAAGCCGATCTATCGCGACGCGATGGAGGAATGGCAGAGGTACGAGCAATTCCTGGAGCCTCTGAAAGAGGCGCTCGGATCCGTCCTCGACGCCTATACGGACATGCCCACCAGGTTGCGCCCTCAAGGCCACATCTCATCGAATAAGTAACGGAGGCGCAACGGTCGGCGTTGACAAGCCGCACCACCTCTGCAGCATTGCGTTCACATAGGTCAGTGGGGGCAACAATGACCGTACGGCATATCCGAGCATTCACCTTTGGGCTGCTGGCTTCGACGGCCATGGCGGCGCCGGGACTGGCTCAGACGACTGCCCCGCCGACGGACACGACCCAGTCTCCCGCTCCCGGCACCAACGCCACGGACGTGACCGCGCCGCCGGCAACCACCCAGCAGGCGCAGGCAGACGAGACCTACGACCCGACCGAGATCGTCGTCACCGCGCAAAAGCGCGAGGAGAACCTGCAGGACGTTCCGATCAGCGTGCAGGCGATCGGCACGCGGCGCCTCGACCAGCTGAACATCTCGAACTTCGCGGAATACACCAAGCAGCTGCCTTCGGTGTCGTTCCTCACGACCCAGCCGGGCGTGACGACCGTGTACATGCGCGGCGTGTCCGCCGCAGGCGGTACGAACGCGGAGGGCAACCACTCCGGTCCGCTGCCGCAGGTCGGTTCCTATCTCGACGAGCAGCCCGTCACGACGATCGGTGGGACGCTCGACGTCCACATCTACGACATCGCGCGCATCGAGAGCCTCTCGGGGCCGCAGGGCACGCTTTACGGTGCATCGAGCGAAGCGGGCACCATCCGCATCATCACGAACAAGCCCCGCATGGACGCCGTCGAGGGGCGCGTGGATGGAGAGTTGAACGCGGTCGCTCATGGCGGCATCGGCGGCAAGCTCGAGGGCATGATCAACGTGCCGATCGCGAACAACATCGCGTTTCGCGGCGTCGCCTTCTACCAGAAGGACGCCGGCTTCATCGACAACATCTTCGGATCGCGCACCTACTACGTCAACACGGCTGCAATTCCGGACTCGACCGTGACGAACGCGGGTCTCGAGGAGAATAATTTCAACGACATCAAGACCTACGGCGGGCGCGCCGCGCTGAAGATCGACCTGGACGAGAATTGGACCGTCGAGCCGACGTTCATGTACCAGAAGATGAAGGCGAACGGCGTCTTCTTCTACGATCCCGAACTGGGCGACCTGAACATCGACCGGTTCCGCGACGAGCGGAGCAAGGACCGGTTCTGGCAGGCGGCTCTCACGATCCAGGGCAAGATCGCCAACTTCGACGTGACCTACGCGGGCGCCTACATGGATCGCCCGACCTTCGGCATCAACGATTATGCCGATTACACCGACGCCTACGACCAGCTCTATGCCTACTACGGCGGCCTCGGATATTTCTATTTCAACGACGCTGCCGGCAATCCGCTGGCCAATCCGCAGCAGTTCATCGAGGGCACGAACCATTTCAAGAAGCTGAGCCAGGAGATCCGCATCGCGTCTCCCGCCGATCAGCCCTTCCGGGTGATCGCCGGCGCATTCTACCAGCGGCAGACCAATTTTATCCACCAGGACTACATCGTCGACGGGCTAGCGCCCGAATTGTCGGTGAACGGCTTGCCCGGAACGCTTTGGCTGACCCAGCAGAAGCGCAAGGACAAGGACTATGCCCTGTTCGGAGAAGCGAGCTGGGATGTCACTCCGCAGATCACGCTGACCGCCGGTGGGCGCCTGTTCAAGTTCGACAATAGTTTGATCGGCTTCTTCGGCTTCGGCCGCAATCCGGGCGACGGCGGCAACGGTCCGTTCTCGGCAAGCCCGCCGAACGTCGCCGGGAGCAATCGCACGGGCGTCGCGCAATGCTGGACTGCGAGCGGCGAGCGTCTCTACGACCGCGACACCGACACCTACGCTACCGACCGCACTCTCTTGCCGCCGGTCGTGAACGGCAGCCCTTGCACGAACCTCGCCGACTTCGAGAATGGCAAGCTGGTTCCGAAGCGTGCCAAGGACAGCGGCTTCACTCATCGCCTGAACGCGCAATACAAGCCGAACGACGATCTGATGTTCTACGCGACATGGTCGCGCGGCTTCCGGCCGGGCGGGATCAACCGGCGCGGCGAAATCGCTCCGTACGACCCGGATTATCTGACGAACTGGGAGCTTGGCTGGAAGACTACCTTCGGCCCATGGCGGTGGAACGGCGCGATCTACCACGACATCTGGAAGAAGTTTCAGTTCACCTTCCTCGGGGCGAACAGCTTCACGGAGGTTCACAACGGCAGGGACGCCAAGATCAACGGCATCGAGACCGACGTGAGCTACGTCTATCGCGGGCTGCAGCTGAACGCCGCCGCCGCCTACACGGACGCCAAGACCAAGGGAGATATCTGCACGGACGCGACGGACACGACGCCGAACTGCGATCTCGTACTGGACGACGGTGGAACGCCTGCGGATCCCACCGACGACACGGTCGATTTCCCATCGGCGCCGAGCGGAACACGGCTGCCGATCACGCCGAAGTTCAAGGCCACCGCGACTGCTCGCTACACCTGGCCAGCCTGGGACGACGTGAAGGCCCATGTGCAAGGCTCCGTTACATACCGTGGCTCGGCGCCTTCGTCGCTTCGCACCGAGATCGCGCTTGTCGGTACCGGGCAGCATGTCGATCCGAACGACTTCCAGGGACGCCTCAAGTCCGCGACCTTGTTCGATGCGTTCGCCGGGCTCGATTTCAAGAACTGGATGGTCGAGGGCTTCGTCACGAACCTGTTCGACAAGAGGATCGACCTCAGTCGCCAGACAGCGTGCGGCAGCTGCACGCGCGCGCTGGTCGTGCCGGGAAGGCCGCGCACGATCGGTCTGCGTGCAGGGTACAAATTCTAGCGCGGAGCGCTTGAGCGGTTAGCAGCGTTGGACGTTGGATGACATCCAACCTCCTGCCGGCGCGCCCGGTTCTTCTTGCGGGAATTCTCGCGCCGCTTTGGCTGGCGATGCTGCTGCTTGGCACCGGCGCGGTCGACCGCGACATCCTCTACGCGCTCTACACGCGCGATGAGCCGCTGCTGATGCAGGCCGCGATCGGCATCACGCAGCTTGGCAATTGGTGGACGGTGGTCGGAGTCACGCTCGCCGGTTCCTTGTTGCTGTTCTACCGGGGGAAAAAGTGGGGAGCCCTCACCCTCTTGATCGCGACTTTCACGGGACGAGGGCTGGTTATCCTGCAGAAGGATTATTTCGCGCGCCTTCGACCGGAGGAGAACTTGCGCTTGGTCGAGGTGAGCTATCAGTCCTTCCCGAGCGGCCACGCTGCCAATCCAACGATTGCTTATGTCGCGCTGGCCCTGCTGCTGTTCGACGACCCAAAGCGGCGGCGGGTGGCAGTGCTCACTGCCATGGTCCTGGCGCTGCTCATCGGGATCAGCCGGCCGATGCTCGGGGTCCACTGGCCAAGCGACGTCGTGGCCGGCTGGGCATTCGGCCTGATGTGGATCGCGCTGATCTTCGCTATGATGGAACGCTGGAAGCCGAGGAGAGCAGCATGACCGCTCGACGGCCTTTTACGATGCTAGCGTCGGCCATCTTCCTGCTGATGGCTCTGGCACACGCCTATCGCCTGATTTCGCCGTTCCCCATCCGGGTCGCCGACTGTGACGTGCCGCAGTGGGTGAGCCTCATCGGGATCCTGATCACGGGCGGCCTGGCATTCGCGCTGTATCGCGAAGCTAGACGTTGAAGCGGAAGAGCAGCACGTCGCCGTCCTGGACGACATATTCCTTGCCTTCCGAACGCATCTTTCCTGCTTCTTTCGCGCCCGTTTCGCCGCCGGTGGAGACGTAATCGTTGAAGGCGATCGTCTCGGCTCGAATGAAGCCGCGCTCGAAATCGGTGTGGATCTCGCCGGCGGCTTCCGGAGCCTTGGCGCCGCGGTGCACCGTCCAGGCGCGGGATTCCTTGGGCCCGGCAGTGAAGAAGGTGATTAGCCCGAGGAGGTCGTAGCCCGCCCGAATGATGCGGGAGAGACCTGTCTCATGGAGTCCGAGGTCTGCGAGGAAAGCATCGCGTTCTTCGGCGGGAAGCGTTGCAATCTCCGCCTCGATCGCTGCCGAGATAACGACGGCGAGGGCACCCTCCGCCTTCGCCTTTTCGAACACGCGAGCGCTGTGCGCATTGCCCTCTGCCGCTTCGCTCTCGTCGACATTGCAGACGTAGAGAACGGGCTTGGCCGTCAGCAGCTGGGCCCGCTGAAGCGCTTTCTCCTCTTCCACATCCTTGGGCTTCGTCAGCCGGGCAGGCTTGGACTCGCGAAGCAGGTCGAGCGCCTGGCTTAGCACCGAAGCTTCGATCTTCGATTCCTTGTCGCCCTGCTGCGCCTTCTTCACGAGATTGGGGACGCGCCGCTCGAGGCTGTCAAGGTCGGCCAGCATCAGCTCGGTCTCGACCGTCTCGGCGTCTGCGATGGGATCGACTCGGCCCTCGACGTGCGTGACGTCGCCGCCTTCGAAACACCGCAGGACGTGAACGATCGCATCGACCTCGCGGATGTTGGCGAGGAACTGGTTGCCCAGGCCCTCGCCCTTGGAAGCACCGCGGACGAGGCCGGCAATGTCGACGAACTCGATCTGGGTCTCGATCGTCTGCGCGCTCTTGGCGATGCTCGAGATGCGATGCAGCCGCTCGTCGGGAACGGCGACGCGGCCGACGTTCGGCTCGATCGTGCAGAAGGGATAGTTCGCCGCCTGCGCCGCCGCAGTCTCGGTCAGCGCGTTGAAAAGCGTGGATTTGCCGACGTTCGGCAGGCCGACGATGCCGCAGCGAAAGCCCATGAGTTCTCCAGGTCAAAATCGTCATTGCGAGCGGAGCGAAGCAATCCAGCTGGATCACTACGTCTCTGCGCTCCTCGCGATGACGGAAGTCGGCGGCATGTAGGCAAATTGCCCGACTTCCTCAACCGCAGTTTGAAAGGTTGCGGATCAGTACCTAACTCGCGTCTTCCCCGCAGGAGTTGTTCGTGGCCGACCTGTCATCATTCCCCATCACACGCCGCTGGCCGGCCAAATATCCCGACATCCTCCAACTCTATTCGATCAACTCGCCGAACGGCGTGAAGGCTTCCATCATGCTCGAGGAAACGGGGCTGCCGTACGAGCCGCATCTTGTGCTGATCGGTGAGCAGGAGAGCTGGACGCCCGAATTCCTGTCGCTGAACCCGAACGGCAAGATTCCGGCGATCATCGATCCCAACGGCCCCCAAGGAAAGCCGCTCGCTCTTTTCGAGTCCGGGGCAATACTGGTCTATCTGGCCGACAAGACCGGGATGCTCCTGTCGGATGGGGCACGCCGGTATGAAACCCTGCAGTGGGTGTTCTGGCAGGTCGGGCATGTCGGCCCGATGTTCGGACAGGTCGGCTTCTTCCACAAATTCGCGGGACGGCATTTCGAGGACAAGCGCCCGCTCAAGCGCTACGCCGATGAATCGAAGCGGCTGCTGAAGCTTCTCGACGACCGCCTTGTCGGTCGCGAGTGGGTGATGGACGATTATTCGATCGCCGACATCGCGCTGCTCGGCTGGGTCCGCAACTTGGTCGAGTATTACGAGGCGGCGCATCTGGTAGATTATCACGAGCTGACGAACGTCCATGCCTGGCTGGAGCGGGCCCTGGCGCGGCCGGCGGTCCAGCGCGGCCTCAAGATCCCTTCAAAGGACTAAGGTGATGACCGAAGAGCAGCTCGCGACGTTGGTCGACCGTTTCTACGCGAAGGTGAGGGCGGACAAGGTGCTTGGGCCCGTATTCAATGGGGCGGTCCACGACTGGCCCGAGCATCTGGCGAAGCTCAGTGCCTTCTGGTCCTCGGTGATGCTTACGACCGGTCGGTACAAGGGCAACCCGATGGTTGCGCACGCGCAGCATAAGGGCTCGATCGAACCCGCGATGTTCGGCCGATGGCTGGAATTGTGGCGCGAGACTGCGGGAGAAGTCCTCAACGAGCGCGCGGCCGCAGCCGTGATCGCGAAGGCGGAGCGCATTGCCGAGAGCCTTCAGCTTGGATTGTTCTTCAGTCTTCCACCCCGGGCCGCCTGATCACGCAAAGTTGAAGCTGATCGACAGTCGCTCGCCGCGGCCGGTGCCCGGAAGCACCTCGTGCCGGAGCCAGCTTTCCCAGAGCAACAGCAGGCCGGCGCGGGGCTGGACGGTCACGAATGGTCGAAGCTCTTCCGAGGCGTCGGTCCGGCGCGTCGGGGCGGCCATCATCATCGGCAGGCGAGGGTCCTCGAAGCGGATCGCGCCAGAGCCCTTCGGAACCTCGACGTAGAGCGTGCCGGAAATGATGCTGTGCGGGTGGATGTGCGCGCTGTGATGGCCCAGCCCGCGCAGCAGGTTGACCCACAGGCTGTCAAGCTTCGGCTTGCGCGCGAGGTCGAACGCACATTCTTGCGCGAACTCGGCGGCGTGCTTCGTCAGCAGCTTTGCCAGATCGGCGATCACCGGATCGCGGCGCGGCAAATCGTTCAGCGATGCGTAGCTCGTGTAGCCCGCATAACGATGCTCTTCCGACCAGCGCTGCCCCGCCGCATCGTCTTCAGCGAGACTGCGGATGGAGTGCGCGAGTTCGCCGAGCAGCGTCTCGTCCGCAATCTCCGCCTCGTGGAGTTTCGTCGCGAAGAGGGAGCGGGTCACAACTCGTCCTGCATGCGCCGGGCGACCTCGCTCATGAAGCGAGGATCGTCGCCATCGGCGAGCCAGTTCGCCTCGGCGGCCATTGCTGCGAGCATGTCGGACAAGTGCTCCATTTCGGACTTGTGATAATTGCCTAGGACGTGCGGCGTGACCTTTTCCTTCTGGCCGGGCCCCGGATGACCGATGCCGATGCGCACGCGGCGGAAATCGGGTCCCAGCGATGCATTGATCGAGCGAAGGCCGTTATGTCCGGCAAGGCCGCCGCCGACGCGGACCTTCACCTTGAACGGCGCAAGGTCGAGCTCGTCGTGGAAGACGGTGAGCGCTTCCTCGTCCGTCTTATAGAAGCGGAGCGCCTGCTGAACGGCGTCGCCGCTGTCGTTCATGAAGGTCTGCGGCTTGACCAGAAGCACCTTGTGGCGACCGACACGGCCTTCCGCGACAAGGCTCCGGAACTTCTTCTGCCACGGTCCGAAGTCGTGCACCTCGGCGATGAGGTCAGCGGCCATCATGCCGACATTGTGTCGGTGAAGCGCATATTTCGCGCCGGGATTTCCAAGGCCCACCCAGATCTGCATCGCGATCCACCTAGCGTGAGCATCGCGCAAAAAGAAACCGCCCATCCTTTCCGGATGAGCGGCTTCCTTGTTCGCAATCGCTAGGAAGCTTAGGCTTCTTCGCCGCCTTCGGCAGCTTCGCCTTCGCCCTCGGCTTCCTCGCCCTCACGACGGTCGGGACCTCGCCTTCAGGCGCCGCCTCTTCCTCTTCGGCCTTCATCGCCGAAGGGGCGACGATGGTGGCGACGGTGAAGTCTTCGTCGGTGTTGGCCGGAGATGACGCCGTCAGGCAGCTTCACCTGGCTGATGTGGATCGAATCGCCGATCTCCAGCCCGTCCAGCGCGATATGGATCTCGCTCGGGATGTGCGCTGCATCGCAGACGATCTCGAGCTCGTGGACGACGACGTTGAGAACGCCACCGCGCTTCAGACCCGGCGAAGCCTCTTCATTGTCGAAGCGCATCGGAACGGCAACGTTCACCTTGGTGTGCTCGCTGATGCGCAGGAAGTCGACGTGGATCGGACGGCTGCTGACCGGGTGGAAGTCCACGGCCTTCGGCAGCGTCCGGGTCGGCTTTCCCGACACGTCGATCATGACGACCGAGTTCATGAAGTGGCCGGTAGAAAGCATCTTCGAAAGGAGCTTCTCCTCGACATGGATCGAGAGAGGGTCCTTCTTCTGGCCGTACACAACGGCGGGTACCCGTCCATCACGACGCAGTTCGCGGGAGGCTCCCTTGCCAGCCCGTTCGCGCGTCTCGGCGGGCAGCGTTAGCTGTTCGCTCATTTCGCTTGTTCTCCAGTGAGTTTACACCCCGCCACGCCTCCAGGGATGACCATGGTCGGGGAGGGCGCGCCTATAGGGTAGGGGCGCCGCTAGCGCAAGTTATGCCCGCGTCAGTTCAGGCGCGCGGTTCGGATGCGGAATCGGCCGAGCTTGTGCTGGACGCTGTCCTTGCCCGCAAGATGTCCCGCGCCGACGGCGACGAAGACGACGCCAGGACGCTGCAGGCGGCGCGCGATCCACTGTGCCCAGCGGCCGTTCCGGTCATTGAAGAGCAGGCGATAGGTCTCTGGAGAATTGGCCTCCATCTGGGTCAGCATTGGCGAGAAGCTTTCGATGTCTCCGCGGTTCCAGGCGGCCTGGAGCTGGTTGAGCATCGCAGCTACCGCTGCCTTGGTGCGGGCGGCTTCCACAGGATCGGACGGCGGGGTCGCACCGGGCATCTTGCTGAACATCCCGAGCTGGAACTCAAAGCTTTCCAGCCCGCCGACCGGCTTTCCGACTTCCTCGGCGGCATCGCGAAGTATCGCGTCGGCGCCATGCTTCGTCGACATGCCCTGCGACTGACCGGCCGACATGACCATCTTGTTGGTGGAAAGGAAGGAAGCCGAGCCGGCGAAAGGCCCGACCGGCTGGACCGGCATCGGCGGGACGGGGCGCTGGATGACCGGCTTCAGCAGGTGCGCTGGGACCATCGTTTCCAGGATCAGCTCGTTCGAAGCGGTGAAGGCAGTCCGGACCTCATCATTGAACCAATCGCTCTTTCCGTCGAGCGCATGGAAGGTTCCGAACAAATAGATGATCGTGTCTTCGTCGTTCACGACGTAGAGGGCAGGCCTCGCATTGGGCGCTGCTGTTCCCACAGCCGGCAAGGCCGGTGCAGGAGCCGCTATCGCGGCGGCGATCAGTGCAGTGATCATCCCAACCCTCCGTACATGCGACGGGCCGCGTCGGGACTTGGGATGAAACCGGAGAGCAGAGGTAGGCGAGTACGGAGCGCAGCATCCTGCGATCCTCCCCACCCGGCGCGCCAGGGCGCGCCGCTCCGCACCCGGTGAATCGAAGCCCCCCAGCCCGATACCCATGCACAGGATGGTCATTGAGACGTTAAGAAATGTCTAGCGAAAACAGCGGGAAGCGATTTTTTCACGACGAGTTGAGCAGCCGATGGCTTCCGCCACCGGCCGCTCCTCCAAAGGACGGCGCTTTCGTCCCTTAGTTGTTAGCGATTCGGGCGCTCTTGATGCCGCGCTTGGCAAGCAGGTCCTGTACACTGTCCTTGCCGCCCAGATGCCCCGCGCCGACGCCCATGAACACGACACCCGGCTTGTCGAGCCTTTTGTCGATCCATTCCGCCCAGTTGGCGTTCCGATCCGTAAGCAGTGCCTTGTACATGGCCGGGGACTCGTCGTTCATGTCGTTCATGAGCTTGGCCATTCCTTCGGAATCGCCCGATGTCCAATGCTTGTTCATCTCGGCGAACACGTCCCCGAGCTTGTCGAGTTCGCTCAGCGTTTCCTCGAGCATCTTGATCTGGTCCGCCTCGGACAGGTTGGCGAACAGGGACATCTGATAGTCCACCGTCTCCAGACCGCTGATCGGCTTCTTTCCGTCTTTCGCAGCCTTCGTGAGGATCGCTTCCGCGCCCTTCTCGCCGGTCATTCCGAGCTTCTGGGCGCCGGCCATGATGACCGTCAGCGCAGCGAAGAAGGGCCGGAACTTATCGAAAGCCGTCGGCGGAGCCCCCAGTTCGGCCAGCACCTTCGTGTATTTCTCCTTGGCGCCAGGCGACAGTTTTTCGGAAAGCGGCTTGCCCGACGCGTCGATCGCATACTTCATAATGACCGGCTGCAGCGCCGCCTTGTCCTCCATGGGTGGAACCTCGAGAACGACCTCGCTCGACTGGTCGAAGGCCGCCTTTACCTCGTCGTTGAACCAGTCGGATTTGCCATCGAGGGCATGGAACGTCCCGAACAGATAGATGGTCGTGTCCGGATCCTTCACCACCCAGATCGCCGGATCGGCGTCGGGCAAGGCGGCTGTTGCAGCTGGAGGCGCTGGAGCAGGAGGCGGTGACTGCGCGACGGCCGGTGCCGCGAACAGGAACGTGGCTGCGAGAAACAGTGCACTCTTACAATTCAACATTTTATACCCCCAAAGTTTTCGATCGAATTTCAATTGGATAGTCAGCTGTAACGCACCTTGCGATACAAGTAGACGGCGACTGCGCTGAGCATCGAAGCTCCGAAGATCATCCAGTCGTCCGGTTCGGGAGCCTGGCCGAGCAGGTTGAGTGCCCACCAAGCGGGAAAGAGAAGCGCGTAAACGTAGAGGCCGATCAGCGATCCCCAGAGATTGTCGGCAATTTCCACCTCATCCACGTTCTGGAAGAACTTCCAGCTGCCGTACGCCGCTCCGACGACCAGGATCACGACGCCGATCGTCCCGGCGGTCATGTAACCTGCCGACCCGCCTTCGCGGGCGTCGTTGAAGCCGGCGAGGAAGCCCGTCGCAAAGCCTGCCACCCCCCCGAGTACGAAGAGGGCTCCGAGGATCGTCCAGAACCGTTTGCGCCGCTGGGACTCGAGCCGTTCGCCTTCACCCTGTTCCATCGGAGCCGCTCCCGTCACTGAAAATCTCCTCGATCGGTAGCTCGAAGAGCCGCGCGATCTTGAATGCCAGGGGGAGGGACGGGTCGTGCTTGCCCGTCTCAATGGCATTGACCGCCTGTCGCGAGACGCCGACGCGGCCGCCAAGCTCTGCCTGGCTCCAGCCGCGTTCCGCTCTCAAAACTCTCAGGCGGTTTTCCACCCTCACTCCTGTGTCACCTTCGCCTGACGAATCGTCAGGTTTAGCTGACACTACAGCGAGTCGGGCGTATGTCAAGATATCCTGACATAATGTCAGGACGCCGTGACAGGCCTACTGCAGGCGCTTCACCTTGTAGCCGCGGCTCTGCAGGTAGCGCTGGACGGACTCCTCGCCCGCGAGATGGCCCGCGCCGACGGCCACCATCACCGTGCCTGGCTGCTTCATGCGGCGCTCGATCCACTGGCTCCAGCTGAAATTTCGGCGGGTGAGGAGGGCCGCCTTCAACTCGGGCGAGCTTTGCAGGTCGCGGTTGAAGGTCTTGCCGATGTCATCGACATCGCCGGAGAGCCAGGATTTCAGCATCCCGTCGAACTGCGTGCGCATCGCCTGCGGATTCTCGATCGCACCTTCGAGCAACTGGCGCTGGGCGTTTTCCGGCAGGCGATCGAAGAAGGAGAGCTGCTCCTGGTTCGTTTCGAGCTGGTCGACCGCCTTGCCCGAAGCGGCGAAGGACTTACGCAGGACCGCTTCGACGCCCTGCTCGCCCTCGACCCCAAGCGTCTGGAATTGAACGCCGAGCAGGGTGAATGCCGCGGCCCAGCTTTCCATGCGGTCGAACATTGCGCGCGGGATTTTGGTCTTCGCGATCGCGGCTTCGAGCGCGGGACGCTTGGCGGGGTCGACGCGGTTCGCAAGCGGCGGCAGTCCGCTCGAGAAGCCCAGCGCGGCCATAACTCCGGCGAGCTGCTGGGGGTTCGATGTGTCGATCAAGGTTTCGAGCACCAAAGTTTGCGAGTTCTGGACGGCTTCATCCAGCTTCGGAGTCCGCCAGCGGGATTCCCGCGGGAGCAAATGGATCGTGCCGAATAGATAGATGGTGGTGTCCTTGTCGGAGACCTGCCAGAGGGCGGGGCCGCGGTTCGTGCGGGCTTCCGCGGCCGTTGTCGGCGCTATGGCGAGGGAGGCGATGCCGAGGGCCGCGAGCCCGCGCTTGATC
Organism: uncultured Alphaproteobacteria bacterium; assembly: GCA_963829625.1. Classification (GTDB taxonomy): domain Bacteria; phylum Pseudomonadota; class Alphaproteobacteria; order Sphingomonadales; family Sphingomonadaceae; genus Sphingomicrobium. The sequence continues at coordinate 109,918 of CAWHJH010000015.1, forward strand.
AATTTCATCAGCATGCCGTTCCTCTGCAGACCTGTGTGTTGACTGCGGATGTATGAACGCCGGTCCCCAGCGTCCACTTGCCCGCGCGAAATCGATGCGCCAAAGCCCGTTTCGACCAGCCCGAAACGAGAGACGACTTCCTTGGCCCTCAGCTTCCAGGACCTGATCCTCACGTTGCATCGCTACTGGAGCGCGCAAGGTTGCGTGCTCGTGCAGCCGTACGACATGGAAATGGGCGCTGGGACCTTTCATCCGTCGACCGTCTTGCGCGCTTTGGGCCCGAACCCGTGGAGGGCCGCTTATGTGCAGCCGTCGCGCCGGCCGACCGACGGCCGCTATGGCGAGAACCCCAACCGCCTCGGCCATTATTATCAATATCAGGTGGTGCTGAAGCCCAGCCCGCCGGACCTCCAGCAGCTCTATCTCGGCAGCCTCGCGGAGATCGGCATCGATCCACTGAAGCACGACATCCGCTTTGTCGAGGATGACTGGGAAAGCCCGACATTGGGCGCCTGGGGCCTCGGCTGGGAAGTCTGGTGCGACGGCATGGAGGTCACGCAGTTCACCTATTTCCAGCAGGTCGGCGGCTTCGATTGCAAGCCGGTGTCCGGCGAGCTGACCTACGGCCTGGAGCGGCTGGCGATGTACATCCAGGGCGTCGACAATGTCTTCGACCTGAAATTCAACGATTCCGGAGTGACCTACGCGGACGTGTTCCTGGAAAATGAAAAGGAACTGTCGCGCTACAACTTCGAGGTCGCGAACACGGAAGTCCTGTTCGACCTGTTCCGCAAGGCTGCGGCGGAAAACGAGAATTGCGTCGCAAACAAGCTGCCGATCCCCGCCTATGAGCAGGCGATCAAGGCCAGCCACATCTTCAACACGCTGCAGGCGAGAGGCGTGATCTCCGTCGCCGAGCGGCAAGCCTATATCGGCCGCGTCCGCGACATGGCGAAGGCCGCCTGCGCGACCTGGATGGAATGCAACGGGTGGCAGGCGTGACGGACTTCCTGCTGGAGCTGTTGAGCGAGGAGATTCCGGCGCGGATGCAGGCGGCGGCCCGCAACGATCTTGCGCGGCTGTTCGCTCAGGAGCTGGATGAGCTCGGCGTGACGGCTGAGGCGATCGACGTCTGGTCGACGCCGCGGCGGCTGGCGCTGGTCGCCCGCGGACTGCCGACCGAAACGCAGGCCGCCAGCGAGGAGATCAAGGGTCCGCGCACGAGCGCTCCGGCGCAGGCGCTCGAAGGCTTCCTGCGCAAGGTCGGACTGCCGCACGAGCAGCTTCAGGAGCGCGACGGAGTCTGGTTCGCGCTCGTCGAGAAACCGGGACGGCCTATGCGCGACCTGCTGGGACCGATTGTCCAGCGGATCGTGACAAGCTTCCCCTGGCCGAAGTCGATGCGCTGGGGTGCGGCTTCCGACAGCACCGCGTCGCTGCGCTGGGTGCGGCCGCTCCACGGCATCGTCGCATTGCTCGGCGAGGACATCGTGCCGGTCGAGATCGGCGGCATCGCGTCCAGTGCGACGACCGTCGGGCATCGCTTCTGCCATCCGGGCCCGATCACCATCGGCGGAGCGCATGACTATGCCGAGAAGCTGCGAGCCTGCCACGTCATCGTCGACCACGAAGAACGCGAAAAGCTGATCCGCGAAGGTGCCGAGGCAGCCGCGGCGAATGCCAAGCTGCAGCTCGTTGCCGACGAGGGCCTGGTGGTCGAGAATGCGGGCCTTACCGAATGGCCAGTGCCGCTGCTCGGCCGGTTCGACGCCGACTACCTTGATGTGCCGCGTGAAGTGATCGTGCTCACCATGCGTACGAACCAGAAGTATTTCGCCTGCACCGACGATTCAGGAATGCTTTCGCCAGCGTTCGTCTGCGTTGCGAATATCGATGCCAAGGACGGTGGCGAGGCCATCGTCGAGGGTAACCGCCGCGTCCTTGCCGCGCGCCTTGCCGACGCGCGCTTCTTCTGGGAACAGGATCTCAAAGTTCCGCTGGAGGACCAGGCAGCGAAACTCGGCGGTATCGTCTTCCACGAAAAGCTCGGCACGACCGCCACGAAGGTCGCGCGCGTCACGAAGCTGGCGGAATGGCTGGTCAAGGAACGGCTGATACCGGGCGCGGACGCGGAGCAGGTCCGCACTGCGGCGCGACTCGCGAAAGCCGACCTCGTCTCGCAGATCGTCGGCGAATTCCCGGAACTGCAGGGCACGCTGGGCGGCTATCTGGCACGGGCTCAGGGCCAGCCAGCCGCGGTCGCCGACGCCATCCGCGACCATTATCGGCCGGCAGGGCAGGGCGATGAAGTCCCCAGCGATCCGGTGACGCTTGCCGTCAACATTGCGGATCGGCTCGATACTCTGGTGGCGTTCTTCTCGATCGACGAGAAGCCGACCGGGTCACGCGACCCGTTCGCTCTGCGCCGTGCCGCGCTCGGCTTCCTGCAAATGCTCACGCGCAACGGACTTCGCCTTCCGCTGTCCGACGTGCTCGTCCAGGCAGCGGTGCTGCTGATCATTTCGCGTCTCGGCGCAATCGACACCGTGACCTTTCCCGACCTGCTCGAGCCCGACGACGACGAGCATGAGATCACCGCCGAGGTGGGATCCTTCACCTACCGCCATGGCGACCGCGTTGTCGTTCGCTGGAAGGCCTCGAAGACTCCGACGTTCGAGCGGGGACAGATCATCGAAGAGGCGACGGGCATTTCCGAAGCGATCCTCGACTTCCTGGAGGACCGGCTGAAGGTCCAGCAGCGCGACGCCGGGGTCCGTCATGACCTGATCGACGCTGTCTTCGCGCTCGGTAACGAGGACGATCTCGTGCGGCTGCTGGCGCGGGTGAAGGCGCTGCAGGCCTTCGTGGGCACCGAGGACGGCGCCGACCTGCTCACCGGTTACAAGAGGGCGGCCAATATCCTGAAAAAGGAGAAATGGGACGGACGGCGCGAGCCGAAAAAGAACGGTTACGAGTTTCTACCCGAGGAAGCCGAGCTCGACGATGCGCTGGACGCGGCTGAGCCTCGCGCCGCGCAGGCGGTCGAGGAGGAGGACTTCGAGCGCGCGATGAAGGTGTTGTCATCGCTCAGGCGGCCAGTCGACGCCTTCTTCGACAAGGTTACGGTCAACGACCCCGATCCCGAGAAGCGCGAACGCAGGCTGAACCTGCTCGCGCGCCTGCGGGACTCGGTGAACCGCGTTGCCGATTTCTCGAAGATCGAGGGCTAGTTTCTCAAAGCGGCCGATCGTCGGCCGGGTCGCGGCGATCCTTCACCGCGGCGGCGCGAAGGCTGTCGCGCTCGCGCCATTCCTTCTCCTGGCCGGCCCAGTGCTTCTCGCGCTCATTGTATTCGCGCTCGCGGTCCGCGAGCCGCTGGCGCTCGTCGTGATAGCGGGTTTTCCATTTCTTTCGTCCACCGGCGGTCAGGAAGACGCCGAGCAGCATTCCGAGGACGAGCACCAGGGCGAGGATGATCCACTGGTCCTGAGTGAAGGCGGTCATTGCGCATTCCTTCGATTGTTCCGTGCGGGGAACAAACGAGCAGACCGTCAATGGTTCCAAGCATCAAACGGAAACCGCCCGCGTCTTTCGACGCGGGCGGCACCCCCCACCGTTCGTAGCTGACGCTAGCTGTTGAGGAAGTTGTCGCTGATCGCGCAGGCCGCCGGCCCCAGGATGACGACGAACAGGGTCGGCAGGATGAAGAGGATCAGCGGCACGGTCATGATCGCCGGCAGGCGGGCCGCTTTCTCTTCGGCGCGCATCATGCGCTCGTTGCGGAACTCGGCCGAAAGGACGCGCAGCGCGGAAGCGAGCGGCGTGCCGTATTTCTCGGTCTGGATCATGGTCGTGACGACGCCGCGAACAGCTTCGAGGTCGACGCGCATTGCGAGGTTCTCGAACGCCTGACGACGCTCGTTGAGGAAACCCAGCTCGATCGCTGTCAGGCCGAACTCGTCGCCCAGCTCCGGATAGGCCTTGCCGAGTTCCTTGGCGACGCGGCCGAAGGCGGCGTCGACGGTCAGGCCGGCTTCCGCGCAGATGACCAGAAGGTCGAGTGCATCAGGGAGGCCCTTGCGCACCGCGTGGCTGCGCTTGGTGACCTTGTTCTTCAGCCAGATGTCCGGCGCCTTGTAGGCGCCGACCAGGACGCCGGCGACGGTCATGTACCGGCGCAGCCACGACCAGTCGGGGAAGTAGTCCACGCCATAGATCATCACCACAGCGGTCACGCCCAGCACCACCGGCAGCAGGAAGCGTGCGGCGATGATGAAGAAGGCGAGATCCTTGGTGCGGATGCCGGCTTGACTGAGTTTGGTCTGAACCTTCTTGATCTGGTCGTCCTGCAGCATCTTGAAGTTGCCCAGGATCGAACGGACCCGATCAGCCGCTTGGTTGCGGTTGTTCAGCTTCTTGCGCTTGTTGGTCGACGCGACGATGCCCGCCTTGAGCTGCTCGCGCCGCTCGTTGAGCGCCTTGACGCGACGCGCCATCGGATCCTTGACGGTCGTCGCCGCATAGATGGCGATCATCACCGCCATGGTCGCGATCCCGCTGAGGATCGTCGCCACCATGATGACGTCGAAGCCGAGAAGGGTGGGGCCTGCAGGCTGCATGATCTACTCGTCCCCCCTTAGATCTCGAAGTTGACCATCTTGGCCATGATGAAGCCGCCGATGCTCATCCAGATGAGCCCGCCGAGGCCGGCGACGATGAGACGCTGGTCTGTGAAGAACTTGCCCATGTAGTCGGGGTTCATCAGGTACACGAGCGTGAACACGATGAACGGCAGTGAGCCGACGATGTAGGCCGAAGCCTTCGATTCCGAGCTCATCGCGCGAATCTTCAGCTTCATCTGGGCGCGCTTGCGCAGCACGTCGGCCAGGTTCGAAAGCGTCTCGGCGAGATTGCCGCCGGTCTCGCGCTGGATCGCCAGGGTGATGACGAAGAACTGGAACTCGGCCGTTCCGAGGCGATCCGCAGTCTCCTGCAGCGCGGCCTCCATGGTGCGGCCGATCTTCATCTTGTCCGAAACGGCGCGGAACTCGAGACCGACCGGGCCACCGATTTCGCCCGCGACGATGCCGAGGGTCTCGGTAATCGGAAGGCCGGACCGAAGACCGCGGACCATCAGCTCGATCGCGTCGGGAAAGTTCGAATTGAACTTCGCGACGCGGCGCTTGATCATCTTCCCGACGATGAAGTGCGGCAGGCCGATGCCGACGAAAAGCCCGAGGAACAGGCCAAGCAGCAGGGGCATTCCGCGCATCATCAGCGCGACCATCACGAATGCCGCGAGGCCGAGCGAGATCATCAGATATTTGGACAGCGTGACGTCGCGGCCGGTCATCTCGAGCCGCTTGCGCAGAAGCGCCGGCTTCGGGATGATCGTCGAGGCGAGACCTTCGACCCTGTTGCTGCTGCGGTTGGCGAAGAGCTTGCGAATCTGCGCCTGGGCGTTCGCGGCGATGACGTCGCCGTGACGCTCCTTGATCATTTCGACGCGGCGCTTGACCGCCTTCGACGCGGACGGTCCGCTCATAGCCGTGTACGCCAGGAAGAGCGCTCCAGCGCCGCCCAGGGCGATGATGAGGGTCAACAGCATTCGACCGTCCAATCCTTCTCAGGGGCGCGCGGCCGGTGGCCGCGCCCGCCCATTACGCCGCCTTCGCCTTCGGCTTGGGAAGCATCGACTTCAGGTTGTCGACCAGCGACTTGGCACCGCCGGCCGAAACATCGGCACCCGCCGCACCTTCCTCCGTCGCGTGGCTCAGGACCATGCTGGAGAGCGTGGTGAACGGCGCTGCCATCTTGCCGGTGGCGACTTCCGCCATCGGCTTGCCGAGCTTCGCTGCCTGGGCAGCGAGCTTGCCGTCGTGCGGGATAACAATGTCGACGTTGCGCTCGATCGACTGTTCGAAGTCTTTGCGGCTGATCTCCAACGCGCCGCCCGAAGGCAGGCCGTTGGCAACCACGATGACCTTGGTCTGCGGAGCATTCGACTTCAGCCAGGCGAGGATGCGGATGGTGTCCCGCGTCGCGGCGAGCGTGAGCTCGGCCACGACCACGGCAACGTGCGCATCGTGCACCATATGCGGATACTGGATCAGCATGTGGCGCGGCAGGTCCAGCACCGTCGATTCGAACGCGTTGCGCATTTCTTCCTGGAGTTGGAAGAAAGCGGTTCCGTCCGTGATCAGCGGCTGATGGATCGGAGCTTCGGCCGACAGGACCGAGAGCCGCTCGTTGGCCCGAACCATGGCGCGTTCGATGAACAGTCCGTCGATGCGGCTCGGGTTCTCGATGGCGTCGGTGAGACCGCGGCCCGGCTCCAGGTCGAGCGCCAGGGCGCCGGTCCCGAAGTGAATGTCGAGGTCCAGCAAGGCGGTCGAGCGGTGTGCCTTCTCGCCGAGCTGCCACGCGAGCGAGGTCGCAATGGTCGAGGCACCGACGCCGCCACGGACGCCAATCACGGCGGCCATGATGTGCGGCTTGTCGACCTGTGCTTCGCCGCGGGGACCCGACAGGATCGTCTGCGCATTCGCGAACGTGTCGCGCAGATGATCGACCGTGAAGGGCTTCAGCAGGTAGTCGTGGATGCCGCTGGCGACGAGGTCGCGATAGAGGCGGACATCGTTGACCTGGCCCGAAGCGATCACGATCGTTCCCGGCTCGCAGACTTCCGCGAGCGCGTTGATGTCGTTCAGTGGGTCGGCCGATTCCGAAAGGTCCACGAACAGGATGTTCGGGCTTGCGGAAACCGACAGCGACTGCACCGCGTTGCGCAGCCCACCCTTGTTGACCTTTTCAGGCGACCAGCCGTGCTCCACCGCCACCGGCCGAAGCATGTCGGCGGTCGCATCGTCGCAGACGAAGGCCTGGAAAGGATCGCGCAGTCCAGCGCGTGCCTGGAACGGGGCGTTCATTATTTGCTGCCTCCCGACTTGGTGCTGATGTCCTTCAGGCCCTTGGCGCCGGTCGGCTCCGAGGACTTGTAGACGCTGATGGCCTTGGTGCCGGTCGTGACATCGGAGACGCTGTCGCCCGAGCGCCCGTGAACCAGATCCTCGGGATTGGCGACCATCGCCGCGAGGTTCGAGTTCACTGCGCAACCGAGGTTCGGCATCATCCTGTTGTTGTAGTTGGGCTGAGACGGACGCTCCCAATTCGGGCAGTTCGGAACGCTCGCCACGTTGCGGCTGACGACCACGCGGACGCTGTCCGGAGCGACGGCGCCGGCTGTGACCGGGGCGCCGTCCGAGACAAGCATGCCGTAGTTGGACGCAATGCCGGCGATCTGTGATCGCGCACCCTCGGAGTAGGCACCGCCCTCGACGTAGATGCTGTCGCCGTAGCGCAGGTCGAGGCTGCGGAACCACCCGTCGAGACGAGCCGTCTCGGCCGGCGAAAGCGACCCGCCAGGAGCAGCTGCGTCGAACACATAGTCCGCGCGGTTGACGACCGGGACGTTCACCACTGCCACGCCGGCCTCAAGATCGGGGCCCGGATGGTAGGCGCAGCCGGAAAGTGCCGCTGCGACAAGCAGAAGTGCAGACTTAGAAGCCATGGTGGCATCCTTCCTGATGAAGCGGCGGATCACAGCTTGAACCCCGGGGTTGCGGCGGCCGCGCCGGCGCCGAAAGCCGGAGCAGGAGCGGACGCGGGAGCCGCCGGACGGCCCTGGCTGCTGTAGCTCTGGCCTTCCCATACGCGCGTCGCGTCGGACGGCGTGCGCATCCCGTCGTGCGGCAAGGCGAGCTGGCCGGACACCGGACGCACGAGATACGGCGTGACAATGATCACCAGTTCCGTTTCTGACTTGCGGTACCGCGTCGAGCGGAACAGGGAGCCGAGGATCGGCAGGTCGCCAAGGAACGGTGCCTTGTTGATGTCGTTCGTCGACGAGTTGCGCAGCAGGCCGGCGATCATGAAGCTCTGGCCCGAACCCAGCTCCACCGTGGTCTCGGCGCGACGCGTGGTCAGCGCAGGCACGGTGAAGTCGTTGAGCTCGACAGCGCCTTCGTTCGACAGCTCGCTGACTTCCGGACGGACGCGCATCGAGATGCGGCCGTCGGCGAGGACGATCGGCGTGAAGGCCAGGCCGACACCGTACTGCTTGTACTCGATCGAGATCGATCCGAGCGACTGCGAGATCGGGATCGGGAATTCGCCGCCGGCAAGGAAGCTGGCGGTTTCACCCGAGAGCGCCGTCAGGTTCGGCTCGGCAAGCGTGGTCACCAGGCCGTCCGCTTCGGCGAGATCGATCGCACCTGCGATGTCGAGCCCGAACAGCTTCCCGGCGGCGCCGATGGTGGTGCCGTTCAGGATCTGGTTCACGCCGAAGGGCGAGGAGCCCGGACCAGTGGAGGCGCTATTATCGCCCTGGCCGATGCCGAACTTGAAGCCACTGGTCGGATCGCTGCTGAGAAGGTTGACGCCGACCTGCTTGAGCACGCTGCGGTTCACCTCGGCGATCTTGACCCTCAGGTTCACCTGAAGCGGAGTCGCCGTCTTCAACCGGTTGATGACGCAGATCTTGCACATCGCGCCGTCTTTGGAAAAGTCGACGCCCGGGTTCAGCTCGCGAAGCGCCAGGTTCATGGCCACCGCAGCATCTTCCGGAGAAGCAACCGTGCCCTGCAGGATCGCGGTCTGACCCACGGTCATGACACGAACTTGGGATTCCGGCATCGCCGCCCTCATGACCTCGTTGATCGAGGGGAGGTTCTGGCTGACGCGGACGTTGGCGCCGTAGACGACCGATCCGTCGGACGCTGTTGCGATGACCGTCGCTTCGCCGAACTCCTTGCCGAACAGATTGATCTGCTTGGGGTTCGTGACGTGGACATCCGCAACGGTGGGGTTCGAGGTCCAAACATCCGCAACATTGCGCGGAAGGCGGACCATCTGACCTTCACCGACCGACAGCTGCACCTCCTGGTTGGGACGGTAGCTGCGGCTGGACTGAGCGGCCGCCGGGGCCGAGGCCACCACCGTGCCGAGGCCGACGGCCAGGGCGACGAAGGCGGTGCCGAGACGAACCCGGCGAGTTTTGGAACGACTGGTCATTTTAGCGAGCTCCCACCGGAACGACGGTGACACTGTTGCCGCGAGCGACACGGACGACCGGACCGGCCGGCGTAGCTGCGGATCCCGAAACTGCGTTGCCGCCCTGGCCGCTTGCGGCCGGTGCACGGGCAGGAACGCTACGACGCTGGAAGCGCGATACGTCGCCGCCAGTTGAGTAAGTGGTGTTGGTGTCGATCGGACGATTGGCGACCGCGAGAAGCATCTGGCGCTCCTGCGCGGGGTTGGTGCCTTCCGGCACGCGAACCTCGCCGGAAGCGATCGCACGCTCGAGCTCGGACGTATTGTCGGCGATCGAGCGGAGCGACAGCGAAAGCTGGCCGACGCTCTGCGCAACGGCGATCTTCTCGGCGATGCGCGGAGTGGCTTCCAGAGTGACGTTGGAGAAGGTCCGGACCTCGGTCTTGCCGTCTTCACCCTTGCTGTCGATGCGCTGGTCGGTCGCCAGGACGCGAACATTGCGCACGACGGTCTCCGAGACCTTGAGCGGCGGGCCGTCACCACCGGTGACTTCCTGCGTCAGGACGATGTCCACACGGTCGCCCGGGAAGACGAAGCCGGCGACGCCGGAGGACGCGTTGACGGGAACCGTGACTGCACGCATGCCCGGGCCGAGGGCAGCGGCGAGGAAGCCGCGATCCTGCGGACCGACGAGGGCCCCACGAGTCAGCGGCTGGCCGGCGGTGACGGGATAGCGAACGACGGTACCCAGCAGCTTGGACATATCCGAGTCCGGCTGTCCTTCCGTGTAGTACGCGCTCTGCATCATCTCATTCGGCCAAGGCTGATAGGTGAGGCTTTCCGCGTCGATGATGGTGCCGACGGGCAGCGCCTTGCGCGCAACCAGCACCTTGGGTCCGACGGGAACGGCCTGCGTGGCCGCTGCAGCCTGCGCCTGCTCGGCGCCTGCCCCCGCGAACATGTTCTTGGCCATGATTGCGGTCACTGCCGCGATCACAAGCGCTCCGACGAGCAGCATGATCTTCTTAACGTTCATGGCGAAATCGCCTCCCCTTCTCGGGCCCCAGTACGGTGACAGACATCAGGCAAATTGGTTAAGAAACCGTTGGATAAGAATGGCGAGGCCGCCGAACGCGATTGCGACGCCATAGGGAACCTCAGGTTTTCCGGGCTTTTTCTTCAGGCGGTGAAGCACCAGGACCACCGCAGTCAGGACCCCGCCGCCGATCGACATCCAGATGAGGAAGGTGATCGTCGTGGCGGGCGAGAACCACAGGGCCAGCGCTGCGGCGAGCTTGACGTCACCGCCACCCATCATCCCGGCGTAGAAGGCCGCTGCGAGCAGAACGAATACGCCGGCGGCGACCGCGACAATGATCGCGGCGTCGGGCCAGAGCGGCATCCCGACCGACAGCCAGGAGACCGGCGCAAGCAACGCGATGGCGAGGTTCAGCCGGTTGGAAATGGTGAAGGTGCGGACGTCGACTACCGCCGCATAGAGCAGCAGGATCGCGAGAAGCCCCAGCAGAATTTCGGTAAACGCACCGTTTGTCATGACGCGAGACCTAGACGTCAGGGCTTTCCAAACCGTAACCGCCTTCACGAATGCAGCAATTCGACGTCCTGATAGTCGGCGGCGGGATCGCAGGAGCAAGCCTGGGGGCGGAGGTCGCCGGGAAGGCGCGAACCGCCATCATCGAGGCGGAAGCGCATTGCGGGATGCATTCGACGGGCCGGTCGGCCGCCTTCTGGCTCGAGAGCTATGGCGGCCCCAACGTGGCGGTGCTGAGCGCCGCATCCCGGGACTTCCTGGCAAATCCGCCCGCCGATTTTTCCGACCACGGCTTCCTGCGGGAGCGTGGCGCGGTTCACCTGACTCAGGACCTGCTCCCGGAACTTCCGGAAGGCGTCGTGTCGCGAGCTGTCGAGCGTGAGGAGCTGGAACGGCTGGTGCCGGGAATTCGGCCGAAGTGGCAGCGGGCGCTCCTGGAGCCCGGATGCGCCGACATCGACGTGGCTGGATTGCATGATTCCTACCTCCGCAAGTTCCGCCGCGAGGGAGGAACGCTTGCGAACGACGCGCGGCTGGAGACCGCGACCTTTGCCGAAGGGCTCTGGACGGTTCGGGTGAGCGACGGCTCGGCCGTTCACGCCGCGGTTCTCGTCAATGCCGCCGGGGCCTGGGCCGACCGGGTCGCGGAAGTCTGCGGCGTGCGCCCGATCGGTATCGCGCCGAAACGACGGACGATGGTGCAGCTTCGCGTCAGCCGATCGGGACTTCGGGACTTGCCCCTGGTCGATGACGCGGCCGGGACATTCTATTTCAAGGGCGAAGGCGAGTGCAGCATCTGGCTCAGTCCGCACGATGAGATCGAAAGCGATCCGTGCGACGCCGCGCCGGAGGAGATCGACATCGCGACCGCCATCGACCGGTTCGAGCAGGTGGTCGACTGGCCGGTCGAGGCAGTGGAGCGAAGCTGGGCAGGCTTGCGAAGCTTCGCCCCCGATCGCATCCCGGTTTACGGCTTCGACCCTGCCTCTCCGTCGTTCTTCTGGTGCGTGGGGCAGGGTGGCTTCGGCATCCAAACCGCGCCCGCAGCGAGCAGGCTGGCCGCGAGCCTCCTGCTGCATGGGGAGCATCCGGCAGCTCTCGATCAGATCAACACGAAGGTCTATTCGCCCGGCCGGTTCTCAGACCATTAATTCTTCCATGGCTGCAACGACTTGCGGTTTACGGCGAAGCGACGGATGATGCCGTTCGGCGGCTGGCACCGCGCTGGCGGCAAAAGCCCATGAGTTTACTCCTTGGAGTTCCGGGGAGGGACAAATCAGTGAGCATGGCCAGCATCTTCAGGTTCGCTTCGCGCGACATCGCGATCGATCTCGGCACCGCCAACACGGTGGTCTACGTGAAGGGCCGTGGCATCGTCATGCACGAGCCGTCCGTGGTCGCCATGGAATGGCATAACGGCCTTCGCAAAGTTCGCGCAGTTGGCGACGACGCCAAGCTTATGATGGGCAAGACGCCGGACAACATCAAAACAGTGCGGCCCCTGCGGGCTGGGGTGATTGCCGACCTCGAGGTCGCGGAGCAGATGATCAAGCACTTCATCAGCAAGGCGCAGGCGGGCGGAAGCCGGTTCTCGAGCCATCCCGAAGTGGTGATCAGCGTCCCCTCAGGCGCCACGTCCGTCGAACGCCGCGCCATTCGCGATGCCGTTTCGAATGCCGGTGCGGGGAAAGTCTCGCTGATCGACGAGCCGATGGCCGCAGCGATCGGCGCCGGTCTTCCTGTCCGCGACCCCATCGGCTCGATGGTCGTCGATATCGGCGGAGGGACGACCGAGGTGGGCGTGATCTCACTCCAGGGGCTGGCTTACTGCGAATCTTCCCGAGTCGGCGGCGACAAGATGGATGAAGCGATCGCGTCCTTCGTACGCCGCAACTACAACTTGCTGATCGGGGAGGGCACGGCCGAGCGGGTCAAGATGGAGATCGGCGCCGCCAAGAGGACGCCGGAGTCCGACAAGGTCTCCACCTATGTCCGCGGACGCGATGTCGCGCGCGGAGTGCCCAGCGAGATCATGCTGACCCAGGCGCAGGTCGCGGATGCCGTGGCGGAGCCAGTCGCACGGATCGTCCACGTCGTCCGCTCCGCTCTCGAGCATACGCAACCCGAGATTGCGGCGGACGTAATCGACGCGGGCATTACGATGACGGGTGGGGGGTCGCTGCTTCGAGAGATCAGTACGGTGCTCGAATATGAGACCGGACTGCCGGTTCGAGTCGCCGACGCGCCGCTGGATTGCGTCGCGCTTGGCGCCGGGCAGACGCTGGAAGACCCGACCTATCGAGGGGCTCTCGTCCCCTTTTAAGCGCCTGCCCGCGGCGCCTTGAACTTGTCCGCCTCGGCGCACGCAAGGGCGTCGGCGCGGTCGTTCTCGGGATGACCGCTATGGCCTTTCACCCAGTGCCATTCTACGCGGTGCGGGCCGCAGGCATCGAGCAGCTCCTGCCAGAGCTCGGCATTCTTCACCGGCTTCCTGTCGGCCGTCCTCCAGCCATTGCGTCGCCAGCCGTGGATCCACTTGGTGATGCCGTCTCGGACATAGTTGCTGTCCGTGAACAGTTGGACTCGGCACGGGCGCTTCAAGGCCTCCAATCCCTTGATCGCGGCCGTCAGCTCCATGCGGTTGTTCGTGGTCAGCGACTCGCCGCCGGAAAGCTCGCGTTCCTTGCCGCCGTTGCGCAGGATCGCCCCCCAGCCGCCCGGACCGGGATTTCCGCGGCATGCTCCGTCAGTGAAGATTTCGACCTCGGGAAGCTCCGCCACTAGGCGACGAGCTCGCGCGGCAGCTTGAAGGTCATGCGCTCGGGCGTGTGGTCGGCGATTTCCTCGGTGACCTCGAATCGCTCGCGAAGGGCGTCGAGGACCTCGCGCACGAGCAATTCGGGCGCCGACGCGCCCGCGGTCAGCCCGATCGTCGTCGGCTGGCCCAGCCAGTCCCAGTCGATGTCGCCGGCCCGCTCGATCAACCGGGAAGGAACGCCCATGCGCTCGGCCACCTCTGCGAGGCGAAGTGAGTTGCTGCTGTTGGGAGCGCCTATAACCAGCATGCGCTCGCACTCGGGCGCGATCGACTTCACCGCCGCCTGCCGGTTCGAGGTCGCGTAGCAGATATCCTCGCTTTTCGGCGCGCGGATCTCAGGGAAGCGCGCCTTGAGGGCGCCTACCACGGCGGCCGTGTCGTCCACCGACAGGGTCGTCTGCGTCAGGAAGGCGAGATTGGCAGGCGTCGGGACATCGACCGCCTGAGCGTCGTCGACGGTCTCGACGAGCGTCATCGAGCCGGCCGGCACCTGTCCGAAGGTGCCGATCACCTCCGGATGCCCGGCATGGCCGATGAAGAGGATGTGGCGGCCTTCCTCGATCAGGCGCTGCGCCTGCCGATGAACCTTGGAGACGAGCGGGCAGGTCGCGTCGACATAAGCGAGGCCGCGGTCCTGCGCGGCGGCGGGCACAGACTTGGGCACTCCGTGAGCGGAGAAGACGACCGGGCGATCGTCGGGCACTTCGTCCAGCTCATCGACGAACACCGCGCCCATGCTCTTCAGCCTTTCGACGACGAAGCGGTTATGGACGATCTCATGGCGGACGAAGACGGGAGCACCGAAACGCTCCAGCGCCAGCTCGACGATCTGGATCGCCCGGTCGACGCCCGCGCAGAATCCTCTCGGAGCGGCAATCAGGACTCGCAAGGACGGTCCGGGGTTCGGATTAGGTTCAGTCATTGCCCGGCCATGTAAGGCATCGCTTGCAGGCTTTGAAGGCGCTTCCTATGAACCGTTGCGACTTGTCCAGGCCGTCGAGGAACCCAAGCACAGTGAAGCTTCGCCTTATCCCGCTGATGATTCTTGCCCTCCTGCCGGCCTGCAACCGCGAGGGAGGCATCGAGCAGGGCGGAATCTACGTCCGTCGCAGCGCCTGCCCGATCCCGGGAATCCCCGCCGGAACCGGCGACATCACTTTGTTCAACCCATCGAACAACATCACGGCCGACGCGATCGACGTGACGGCGACGATCACCAACCTGCGCGCGACCTGCCAGGAATCGACCGACGTTCTCGTTTCGACGGTCACGTTCGACGTGGTTGCGACGCGGCGCGACCCGTCCCAGGCACGGCAGGTCGTCCTGCCCTTCTTCGACGTCGGCCTGCAGGCGGGCGCGAATGTCGTGACGAAGCGTGTCGGCCGCATCGGGCTCGACTTCGCGCAGGGCAGCTATCGCGCTCAAACGTCCAGCCAGGCGACCATACGCGTGCACCGTTCGGCGGCTCAGCTGCCTGCAGACGTGGAGCGTCAGCTGACTCGCCCGCGGAAGGCGGGCGACGCCTCGGCGGCGGTCGATCCGCTGACTGATCCGGCGATCCGCACCGCGGTCGCCAATGCGACCTTCGAGCATCTCGTCGGCTTCCAGCTGACGGAACAGCAGCTCCGCTACAACGTCACGCGCTAGCGCGCCGCCGCTGCGGCTGCCGGATTCCCGCGTTGACTTCACGCGCGCGTGAAGCCAAGGCTCCGCCCCGTCTCCGGCGGGTTCGCTCGCCGGAAGGCCGCGCGGGAGAGTTCGCGATTTCCCTCAACGGGTTGTCGTGGCGCCGAAGGAGCAACCGCCCCCGGAATCTCTCAGGCAAAGGGACCGCGCGCGCCTGACAGTCTGGAAAGCGTTCGCCTTGACCGGGCGGACCACCGAAGGGGTAAGCCGGCCAAACGCCGGTGAAAGCTCTCAGGTCGCGCGACAGACGGGGGCGACGGCGTCGAGCGGGATGATCCCGCACGGCGGTCGCAACCGGAGCGCCTTGATGAGCAAAGAAGTCCACAACGGCCCGACCGACGAGACCCAGGCGCGCGGAGAGCCCTTCAGTGGCGACCCGCAAGGTGGCGCGGGCCTCGAGCAGCCAGGGCTTCAGAAGCTACCCCTTGACGAATGGCATCGCGGCCAGGGCGGCCGGATGGTCCCGTTCGCCGGCTATGAAATGCCCGTACAATATGAAGGCATCATGGCGGAGCACCTTTGGGTGCGTGAGAACGCCGGCCTGTTCGACGTCAGCCACATGGGCCAGATCCTGTTTCACGGCGCCAACGTGGATCAAGCGCTGGAAACCCTGCTTCCCGGCGAACTCAAGCTGCTTGGCGACATGCGCCTGCGCTATTCGATGCTGCTCGCGCAAGACGGCACGATCATCGACGATCTGATGGCCACGCGTCGCGGCGACCAATTCTATGTCGTCGTCAACGGGGCGACGAAGCAGGGCGACCTCGAAGTCTTCGAAGCCCTGCTGCCGCGGACGACCGTAGTCGATCATATGCGCGAGCAAGCGTTGCTTGCGTTGCAAGGCCCAAAAGCCGCGGAAGTTCTGGAGGCCGTTGCTCCCGGCGTCTCAGAGCTTGGCTTCATGCAGGGCGCACCCTTCCGCGCAGTCGGCCACCCGGTGTGGATCAGCCGCTCCGGCTACACCGGCGAGGACGGATTCGAAATTTCCATCCCTTCGGTCGCGGTCCAGCAGCTGGCCGACTGGCTGGTCGGCGATGAGCGCGTGAAGCCGATCGGGCTCGGCGCTCGCGACTCCCTCCGGCTCGAAGCCGGTCTCCCTCTCTACGGGCACGACATCGACCGGACGACTACGCCCGTCATGGCGGGCCTGAACTTCGCGATCGGCAAGCGCCGCCGGGCCGAAGGCGGCTTCCCTGGCTTCACCCGGATCCGCGAGGAAATGGCCGAAGGCCCGGTGCAAAAGCGTGTCGGCTTCGAAGTGGACGGCCGCCAGCCGGTACGTGAAGGCGCGCTCGTGCTCGACGGCGAAGGCAATGAAGTCGGCCGGATCACCAGCGGCGGCTTCTCGCCCAGCCTGCAGCGGCCGATCGCCATGGGCTATGTCGCGAGCCACCTCGCCGAGGTCGGAACTTCACTGAAGCTGGAGCAGCGCGGGAAGCTGTTCGATGCGCGCGTCGCGCCGCTTCCGTTCTTACCCCACCGCTACCACCGCAAGGGAGCCAATGCATGACGGTCTATTTCACCCGCGAGCATGAGTGGATTCGAGTTGAGGGCGACACGGCCACCATTGGAATTTCCGAGCATGCGCAGGAAGCTCTCGGCGACATCGTCTTCGCGGAGGTACCGGAGGCCGGACGAAAGCTGAACAAGGGGCAGGAAGCGGCCGTAGTGGAATCGGTGAAAGCTGCTTCAGACGTCTATTCGCCGGCCGCGGGCGAGGTCGTCGAAGGCAACCAGGCCGTCGCCGACGACCCGGCGCTGATCAACCGCGATCCGGAAGGCGAGGGATGGTTCTTCAAGCTCCGCCTCGACAATTCGTCCGAGGTCGAAGGCCTCATGGACGAGGCCTCCTACCGCGAGTGGGTGAAGACGCTCTGACGACCGCCGTCGCCTCGACCAGCCGCTGGAACGCCGCGGACTATGCCCGGGTCGGGCGCTTCGTCGCCGACCTCGGGGAGGCGGCGCTCGACCTGCTCGACCCGAAGGTGGGCGAGCGGATCCTCGACATCGGCTGCGGCGATGGTGCGTTGACGCACAAGATCGTCGAGCGTGGAGCGGAGGTCGTTGGGGTCGACAACTCTCCCGGAACTTGTCGCGGCTGCTCAGGCGATCGGGATCGAAGTGCATCAGATCGACGCGGCGGACATGAGGTTCGATGCCGACTTCGATGCCGCCTTCTCGAACGCCACTCTGCACTGGATCCTCGAGCGCGACCGCGTTGCTAACGCTATTTATCGCGCGCTGAAGCGCGGAGGACGCTTTGCCGGTGAAATGGGAGGCGAGGGGAACCTGGCTAGACTGCGCGAAGCGCTCGACGCCGAGCTAGTCGCTCGCGGCTATCCGCCGCCGCTCGAATCGGCGAACTGGTATCCGTCGGTCGAGGAATTCGCCGACGTCTACGAGCGCGCCGGCTTCACGCGAAGTCGATGCGCGCCTGATCGAGCGCCCAACACCCATGCCTCATGGCATCGGCCATTGGGTGACGACGTTCCGCCGCGGCTGGCTCGACCGTGCCGGCGTGCCCGAAGAGGAGCGCGCCGAGATCGGCGAGGCCGTCGCAACGAGTGTGGGCACCGACAGTGCCGACTATGTCCGTCTTCGCTTCATCATGAGGAAGCCCAACTAGATGCGTTACCTGCCGCTGAGCGACGCCGACCGCAGCGAAATGCTGCAAGTCATCGGCGCCGACTCGATCGACGAACTCTTCCGCGACGTTCCCGAGGAGGCTCGCCTCAGCGGGCCGATCGAGGGCCTGCCGAACCATGCACCGGAGCTTGCGGTCGAGCGCGAGCTTGCGGCCTTGGCCCGCAAGAACATGGTGGCGGGAGAGGTGCCCTTCTTCCTCGGTTGCGGCGCTTACAAGCATCACATCCCGGCCAGCGTCGACCACATCATCCAGCGCGGCGAGTTCCTGACCGCCTACACGCCCTATCAGCCGGAAATCGCGCAGGGCACGCTGCAGGTTCTGTTCGAATTCCAGACCCAGGTCGCTCGACTGTACGGCTGCGAGGTCGCCAACGCGTCGATGTACGACGGCTCCACGGCAATGTGGGAAGCCATCGTCATGGGTCACCGAATCACTCGGCGGAACAAGACGATCATCTCGTCCGGCGTTCATCCGCATTACGTCAGCGTCGCCACCACGATGGCGAAGTTCACCGAGGATCGACTTCACACGGCTCTGCCGCAGCTGACCGCCGAAACCGACGCCGAGCAGCTGATCGCTTCCATCGACGGCGAGACCAGCGCCGTGGTCGTCCAGTATCCCGACATCCTCGGCCGCATCACTGACCTGACGCCGATCGCGGAAGCGGCGCATGCCAACGGCGCGATCCTGATCGCTGTCGTAACGGAACCGGTGGCGCTCGGCGCGATCCGCTCGCCTGGCGACATGGGCGCCGACATTGTCGTCGGCGAGGGCCAGTCGATCGGTGTCGGTCTGCAGTTCGGCGGCCCCTATGTCGGCCTGTTCGCCACGCGCGAGAAATATGTCCGCCAGATGCCGGGACGACTTGCGGGCGAGACCGTCGATGCGGAGGGCAAGCGCGGCTTCGTCCTGACGCTGTCCACCCGTGAGCAGCATATCCGCCGCGAGAAGGCGACGTCGAACATCTGCACCAACTCCGGCCTCTGCGCCTTGGCCTTCTCGGTGCACATGAGCCTGCTCGGCGAAAAGGGGCTTCGGCAGCTGGCTCAGTTGAATCACGCGCGCGCGTGCGAAGCCGCGGACCGGCTCTGCGCTATCCCGGGCGTGCGGCTCATCAACGATAGCTTCTTCAACGAATTCACGATCGAGCTTCCGGTCGAGGCTCGCCCGGCGGTCCACGAGCTCGCAGAGCGCGGAGTGCTCGGCGGGGTTTCGCTCGGCCGGCTCTATCCCGGCGCCGATGCGCTGAAGAACGGCCTGGTCGTGACGGTCACCGAGACGGCGACCGACGAGGACATTGCTGCCCTGGAAGCGGGCCTGAAGGAGGTATGCGCGTGACCGTCAATCCGTCAGGCTGGCGCCCCTCCGCTCCCGCGAACGAGCAGGGCGAGCCGCAGACCGTCACCGGCAACAGGGCACTGATGCTCGAAGAGCCGTTGATCTTCGAGTTCGGCTCGACCGATCAGACCGGCGTCGACTTTCCCCACGTGAAGGCCGCCGCCAACCGCCTCGGCGGGCTCGAGCGCAACCGGCCGATAGGGCTTCCGGGCCTGTCCGAGCCCGAAGCGGTTCGCCACTACACACGCCTGTCGCGGCAGAATTATGCGATCGATCTCGGCCTCTTCCCGCTCGGATCGTGCACGATGAAGCACAATCCCCGCCTCAACGAGAAGGTCGCGCGCATGCCAGGCTTCGCGGACGTGCACCCGCTGCAGCCGCAGGAGACGGTTCAGGGCGCGATCGAGCTGATCAACCGGCTTGCCTTCTGGCTGCTCGACCTCACGGGCATGCACGGCGTCGCAATGAGCCCCAAGGCGGGCGCTCATGGCGAGCTGTGCGGCCTGCTCTGCATCCGTGCAGCGCTGGAAGCTCGCGGCGACAAGCGCCAGGTCATCCTCGTGCCGGAGAGCGCTCACGGGACGAACCCGGCGACCGCCGCTTTCGCCGGCTATCGCGTCGAAAACATCCCGGCCAATGCAGCGGGCCGTGTCGACCTCGAAGCGCTGAAGGCGCGGCTCGGGCCGGACATCGCCGCGGTGATGATCACCAACCCCAACACCTGCGGGTTGTTCGAGCCGGACATGAAGGCAATCAGCGACGCGGTCCATGCCGCCGGCGGATTCGTCTATTGCGACGGTGCCAACTTCAACGCGATCGTCGGCAAAGTCCGCCCGGGCGATCTCGGCATTGATGCGATGCACATCAATCTGCACAAGACCTTCTCCACGCCGCACGGCGGTGGCGGGCCGGGCTCAGGTCCGGTCGTGCTTTCGGAGGCGCTGTCGCCCTATGGGCCGCTGCCTTTCGCCGCGAAATATCCGGACGGCAGCTTCAAGATCGTCGAGGAAGAGCATGCCGCGGAAGAGCATCCGACGACCTTCGGCCGGATGGTCGCCTTCCACGGACAGATGGGCATGTTCACCCGGGCGCTTTCCTACATCCTCAGCCACGGCGCCGACGGGCTCCGTCAGGTCGCCGAGGATTCGGTGCTCAACGCCAACTACATCCTGCGCAGCCTCGAGGACGTGCTCGACGCGCCGTTCGGGCCGAGCGGGCCGTGCATGCACGAAGCGATCTTCTCCGATCGCGGTTTCGGCGGCGGGCTGAGCACGATCGACGTCGCCAAGGCGCTAATCGACGAAGGCTTCCACCCGATGACCATGTACTTCCCGCTGGTCGTGCACGGAGCGATGCTGGTCGAGCCGACCGAGACCGAATCCAAGGCGAGCCTCGACCAATTCATCCTGGCACTTCGCTCCGTCGCCGAGCGGGCGAAGGCCGGCGACCAGAGTCTCAAGGCCGCGCCGGTCTACGCCCCGCGCCGTCGCCTCGACGAGACGTTGGCGGCACGTAAGCCGGTGCTGGTTTACAAGGATCCCGAGCCGGCACAGGCGGCGGAATAGGCATGTCCGGGTCGGCGCTCGTCACGCTGACCGATATCGTCGCGCTCGCCTCGCGCGCTCCGGCATGAGCGACCGGCGCTTCTACGAGGGCCCGACCGCGTCGGACCAGCGCCGCTCCGCTCCGGCTGCGCAGCGAAACCGCGAGCCGATTGCCGACGTTTTGAAGGAATGGCTTCCTGCCAGCGGCACCGTACTCGAAATTGCGAGCGGGACTGGCGAGCATGCTGTCTGGTTCGCGGAGCGCTTTCCGGACCTTGAGTGGCAGCCGAGCGACACGCACCCCGACGCGCTCGCGTCCATTGCCGCCTGGGCGGATTCTTCCGACCTGTCGAACCTGCGCAAGCCAGTCGCGATCGACGCAAGCTCGAACGACTGGCCGGTTTCGAGCGTGGACGCCGTGCTGAACATCAACATGGCGCACATCAGTCCGTGGAGTGCATCGCTGGGCCTGATTGCGGGCGCGGCCCGGTTGCTCCCGGCGGACGGTCCGTTGATCCTCTATGGCCCATGGCTGAAGGACGATATCAAGACTGTGTCGTCGAACATTGCGTTCGATGCGGATCTCAAGGCGCGCGATCCGGAGTGGGGCCTTCGCCGCGTGGAGGATTTCGCCGCGGCTGCGTCCGCGAAAGGGTTCCGATTCCTCGACTACCGGCAGATGCCCGCGAACAATCTGATGATGCTGTTTCGGCTGTCGGAAAGCGAACGCACTTAAGCAATGCTTTACCGTGGCGGTTTATCTCATTCGCCATGGACAACAGCACATCGAGCCAGAATCGAAAGTCGCGCCGCTCGCAGGTCCTGCTTTCGGCGACGCTCGAACATGGCGGCAATTCCCAATCGGTGAAGCTGCGCAATCTGTCTTCGGAAGGCGCGCTGGTCGAGGCTGACAAGCTTCCGATCGAAGGCACATCCGTCGTCTTCTGCCGCAACGAGCTTTGCACCCAGGGTCATGTGGTCTGGGTGAACGGCCGCTATGCCGGCGTCGCATTTTCCGAAAAGCTCGCGCCGGAGCAGGTGCTGCGCCATGTGCCGACGCCGCGGCCCAGGATCCAGCCGAAGCCCTATCGTCCGGGCCTAACGCCGCGCAACATGACGCCGGAGCAGCGGCGGCTTGCCAAATCCTGGATGTGGACGCCGGGCTACGGCCGTCCGGGCGAATAAGAGCTAGTTCGTCGTCCTCAGCAATTCGCGCTGATCCCGAAGCCATTCGACGAGCTCGGCGAGCGCCAGCAGGCGCTGGAAGGTGATTCCGTAGGACCGGCCTTCGCGCCAGCGGACCACGGCCTGCTTTGAGGGAAGGCCGGGCAAAGTCACCAAGACCTCGGCGCCGACTTCCAGATCGCGGCTGGATTCAACCTTCAGCCCGCCCTGCGAAACGTCATGGGCGCGCATGCCGTAGACGTTGGAGCCCTGGCGGACCGACGCGATGCAACGGACCTCGACGCGCGGCATGCGGGGACGGGGGCCTTCCATCGAGGTGGCGAGCAGCTCGACGACGTCGATCGGCTCATCGAAGGTCACGCCGGCGGAATCGTCGCGGACCCAGTTCACCGTACCGGGGATCTGCTCGCCCCGCTTGAGCTCGACCGACACCAAAGCGCCGGGCTCGAGCTTGCAATACGGGCGGATCATCATTCCGCCGGCGGAGATGTTCTTGATCAGGCAGAGTTCGCGGCGGTCCTCAATCATGACGGAGCCGACGCGGAACAGGGTCAGGTAACGCTCGCCATCGCGGCGTTCGACGGGATCGGGCGTTTGATCGGACAGCGAGTAAAGCGTCGTCTCAACCGGTTGTTCTTCCACGCGAAACTCCGGATGGTGTGCGTCCATGATGGACTGGCGTACCAAGCCACGCTTACCAGATCGTTGATCGTTCCTCCGCTACGGTGCGATTTTGCGTTTCAGTCCTGCGACTGGCGGCGCATCGCGCGGCGAGGCGGCAGGAACAGCTTCCGGAACGAGATGGACACCGTCCGCCCAAGCGGATCCAAGAGGTCCGGCTGGTAGCTTGAGGGCACGTCGCCAACCGCATTTCGCACGCGCGGCTTTCCGTCGAAGATATTGCTCACTTCGAACCGCAATGACGTGCCGCGTAGCCAGGGTTGCTTCGAGACCAGATCGAACCGCTCGCCGAGGTTCGCGAACAGGCGAAGGTCGAAGGTCGCGAGGGGGGAGAAGTGCAGGTCGTCCCCCGTGTCACTGTCGACGTCCGTAGCGCTCCGCCAATTTGCAGAGACGCGCGCGCCGAGGCCGTTGTTGAAGTAGCCGCCCTGCGCCTCAAGCTCGTGCCGAGGTCGCCCGCCGGTCGATCCGAGCGCGTCGCCGTTGAGATAATCCAGGTCGGGCAGCCCTCGGCGGATGGTGACCTCGTCCACGAGATTGAGCGTGTGTGTCAGCGAGAATTGCAGTCGGCCACCCTGGCGGCCGCCACCGAACCGGCCGAAGCCGCCGCCGCCGGGGCCAAAGCCGCCTCCGCCACCTGGCCCACCGGGAGGAGGACCCGCACCCTCGGGAGGCTGGCCGCCTTCGGGAGTAGGTGCGCTCTCAGGCGGAAGTCCTGCCTGCCCGGGCTCGGCACCCTGCTGGCCAGTCCCGGCAGCGCGACGCGCTCGAAAGCGCTCGATCGCGGCCTGCGATGGCCGGGCCGAACGCAGCGGCTTGGAAAAGTCGAAGCCCCAGCGGATCGTATCGCGCCGCGCCTCGTCGTAGTTCACCGGGCGGAAGTCGACGCTTACGAGCTGACCCGAGGCGTTCCGGATGAAGCGTTCGGGGAAGGCGGCTTCGAGCTCCGCGGTGACGCCTGGAAAGCTCGATACCGGGCGGTCGAGGCGGGAGCGGACATATTCCCCCCGCAGCCTCAGGTCCTTTTCCTTGAACGGCTTCCAGTTCCCACCGATCTTCAGGACGTTACGCTTGTCCGCGAGCAGGTTCGGATTGCCGCCGGTTATACTCGTCACAAGCACGGTCTGACCCGTGGTGAAATCGAACACGCGGGTGTCCGGAGTGGTCAGGATCGGGTCGCCAAGTTGCGATATGCTCGGCGCGCCTTCTTCTCGGGTCCAGCTTGCAAGAAGGCTCAACCGGTCCACAGGCGACCAGTTCAGTCCGCCGCCGATCGTCGTAAGCGTCCCGAAGTCCGATAGCTGCTCGACTTCCGCATTGGCGTTCAGCGTGAGGTTCCCCAGTGAGTTGAACTCGCGGTTGCGGCGCGAGACGGGGAGATCGAAGTTCGCGCTCGCGCTTCCGCGTGTCCGGCTGAGGTCGTTCTGGACGGACAGGCGCGCGACACGCTGCTCATTCTCGCGGTGAAGCGTGTTGCCGCCGACGCGCACGGTCATGCTCGCTTCGCCGGCAGGAACTGCGAACAAGGGCCCGTTGGCGGTCAGGTCGATGTCACCCGAGGTGGTGAGCGATTCAGTCCGGTCGCGAGAAGATTGGTTGTTGCGATCCGTTCGAGTGACCGAGCGAGAGATGTCGCCGTTGCCGGTGGCCGACCAGCGCCACTTCCCCTTGTCGCCGTTGAGGACCCCGCCGACATGCGCGCTGTCGTTGGCTGAGTTCCGGACGAGTGGCTCGAAGGCGAAGTTGGAGAGGCCGATCAACGAGCGGCCCTCGTTATGTTCGGCTTCCGCATTCACGGTCGCGCTGACGTCGGTGAAAACTGTCCGGTTCACCGTCATGCTGCCCCGCAGAAGGTTGCGCGAGCCGATCAGGGTCCGCGCGGAGCGGTCGTCCGGGACCGAGTCCTGGTCGATGTCACGCTCGTCCTCGGTCAGGGAGGTATTGCCTTCCGCCCGAAGGTTGAAGGTCGTCCGTCCGTCGCGGCTTATCATCAGACGCGTGGCATCCGCTTCTCCGCCGAAGTAGCCGCCCTCCGTTGCGGCGCTGCCCTCGGCGCGGGTGACCGTCGACCGGAAGCGCTCGCGAAGGACGATGTTCACGACGCGCTGGTCGGCCCGATAGCCGTACTTTAGCGAAACTTCCTCGGGCAGGATCTCGACGCGCTCGATGGCTTCGGTTGGAATGTCGCGCATCTCGCGGAAGCTCGAAATGCGCTTGCCGTTGAGCAGGAGGACCGGGCGTTCCCCTCCGCGACCGCGCGCACTGCCGATTTGCGGCTCCAGCGCTTCCAGAAGCTCGGTGATGTCCGTGGCGCCGGTGGCGCGCACGTCGCGGCTACCGAGCACATTTTCGGGCGGGATGTCGCCAACGACGCTTCCCCGGCGAATGCCGGTCACGACGATCGCCTCGCCTTCCTCGCCATATTCGTCCACTTCGCCGTTGGGGACTGGCTCGACCGGCTCCTCTTGCGCCTGGGCGGCTACAGACGGAGTTCCGCCGGCCGGAACAGCCTGCTCCTGGGCATGAGCAGGCGCAGCGAGAGCGAAAGCAAGCGAAGCCGCAGTAGAGGCGCGCAGCGAAACTAACGAGAAGCTATAAATCATGTTCGCCGCCTTGCCCCGGGCGGCTGAATGCCCGCTGACCCTGAATCAGCCTTCGACGAACGACCTATCACAACCGACCGGCGGCCGATTGTTATCCGTAGTTAAAGGGCCTTCACGGCGAACAGGCGTGCAATGTCTCGTCACAAACGAACCGGAGGAGCGCACCGCGACCGCGCGCTAATGTCCGCCTTCACCCAAATGCGACATTCCGGATGCGCCGTTCCTTGAACTGGATTGCCGCTCAACCTAAGGGGCACTGAGTGGGCCGTTAGCTCAGTCGGTAGAGCAACTGACTTTCGGTGGAAGCCCATGCGGGAAACCGCATGGTGAACAGGTGTCAAAGTCGGGGAACCCGTCCGCGTCGCGGCGACGGCAATCCCGAGCCAAGCCGGACTTGTCCGGAAGGTGTAGAGACTTGACGGCACCCACCTAAACCAGCCTCGGCTGGCACGGTGAAGGGAAAGTCCAGACTCCAAACGCCCTACCGGGCGGCGGCGAAAGCCGTGGCGGGTATGTAATCAGTAGGTCGCTGGTTCGAATCCAGCACGGCTCACCAATTTCGACCAACTGGGCGGACGAGTTTACGCTAGTCACCTCTTCGCTGCCGCCATTCATGAAGTTCTCGCGTCACTAGGCGCCCTGCGGTTCGTTCGTCTTTCGCAAGGCTCATGTCTCTCTCCGTGGCGATCGCTTCCGCGTTACGGCCGCGTCGAGAAGTCACATTCAAGACTGCGTCGGAAAATTTGCATCGCCAGTGAATCGTTCTCTGTGCGCGACGCCGTTCACGAAGAAAGCGTTCGACTGGCGCACACCATGGCGGCTTTCGATTGCGGTAGGCCGGCAACTCCCTATCCTCCGTGTCATGACGCCCGCGCAAAACAAGAAGCTTCTTCGCCAGGCCTTCGATCATCTGGCCCGAGCTGACGGCACGAAATTCGTCGATCTTATGGCCGGAGATTTCACCTGGATCATCGAGGGCAAGTCGAAATGGTCTCGTCGCTGGGAGGGTAAGCAGGCGGTGCGAACCGAACTTTTCCGGCCGCTGTTCGAGAACTTCGCGACGCCCTATCGCAATCGGGCGGAGGAAATCATCGCCGAGGGAGATCGCGTGATCGTGCTGTGCCACGGCGAGGTGAAGACCAAGGCCGGCAAGGATTACAACAATAGCTATTGCTACGTGATCCGGATGCGTGAGGGGCAGATGGTCGAGCTTCGCGAATACATGGATACGGCGTTGGCGGAGGAAGTGCTGGCATTGCCCGAGGCGCTTTAGATCCCGGCCCGCCAACAGCGGTGCCACGTATCTCTGAAAGAAATCGCATGGGGGTGATTCCCGCAGGTCGTTGGGTGCTCCATTCCGCCAGCTTCTGAGTGCGAGCAATCGCTGGCCCGTGGCAAAACATATGGTCAATCGATCACGGCGACTGCGTCAACTTCGATCAGGTAGCCGGGGGACAGGCTCGCCACTCCGAGCACGACGTCTGCTGGTTTGTGATCGCCGAACAGGCCTACGCGAGCCTTTTCGATGATCGGCAGGCATTCATCGTGATCGTAGTTGACGACATAGATCACGGCACTTGCGAGGCAGCCGCCCCAGCACAAAGTGACGAAGGCTTGGATCCTCAGGCCTTCAGGAGACTTTCATGACCGACACCGAATCCAACATCGCCTTCATTCGCGAGATGATCGGTCAGAAAAAGCGCCTGGAGGATTTTCCCGGCCGCTATGATCCCCAGCTGATCATGCACGAACCTGCCTCCCTGCCGTTCGGAGGCACCTATCATGGTCTCGACGAGTTCCAGCGTTTCTACCCGGCGGTTCGGGCTTACTATGACTTCGATCGCTTCGATCTTCTCGGCGTCTATGGCGACGGCGATATGGTGTTCGCGACAATCAAGGCCGCCGTCGCCGGGTCCGGCAAAACGATCTTCATTGCCGAGCAGTGCCGGTTCGAAAAGCAGACCCTGGTCGAGGTAAGGGTTCACATCTGCGAAGCCAGCTGAGAACATGCACCCGCGGCGACGGGTGCGGGCCTAGGCGACGGATCGGGCCGTAGGTTGCGATTGGCCGGCCCTTGATCCAGTCCCCGAGCAGCCGGAAGTAGCCCCCAGTAACCCGCGAATATGTGCGCATCCTTAACTGCGGACGCCTGCAAAAAAGCGCCGCTCGGCCGCAGCGTCGAGATCCTCGCATGGGCGAGCGCCTATCGAGCTTGTTCTGTCTCGTGAAGGTTGGGAAGGATGCGCACAGCAGTCGTCACTGGGGCGGCGAGAGGCATTGGCGCAGCCATCGCCAGCCGGCTTGCAAGCGACGGAAACGCGGTCGGGCTTCTCGACATTGATGAGGCCCGATGCCGCGAGACCGCCGCTCGTCTCGCGGCCATGGGCCATCGGGTAGCCTGGGCGGCGGCGGATGTTGCGGATGAGGAAGCTGTCAATGCGGCTGTAAGTCGACTTTCGGAAGAGGTCGGCCGGGCCGACATTCTCGTGAACAACGCCGGCTTCGCGCGTGACGTGGATCTGGCGGAAATGTCGGCTGAAGATTGGGACCTGGTACAGGGCGTTCATTTGCGGGGCGCGTTCCTTGCGGCACGGGCCGTCATTCCGCACATGCGTGCTGCGGGTTGGGGCCGGATCATCAATATCTCGAGTATTTCTGCGAACGGTCACGCGGGTCGCGCCAATTATTGTGCCGCCAAGGCCGGACTGGAAGGCTTCACGCGCTCGCTTGCCGCCGAGCAGGGCAGGTACGGGATCACTGTAAATGCGGTGGCTCCAGGGTTGGTGGTGACTGACATGACCACCGCAAGTGCCGGCCGGCGCGGGCTGTCGCTTGAGGCATATCTCATCGATGAAATCGCCGGGATCCCGGCAGGTCGTCCCGGGCAGCCGCAAGACATCGCCCATGCCGTCGCATTCTTCGCGAGCGAGGGTGCGAGTTTCGTTACTGGCCAAGTCCTGACGGTCGCGGGCGGCGCGACTATCTGAGCAATCGTTCAAGGCCTCAATGCGTGTTTGGGCCAGGCTGGGCCCCTGATCGTTGCCGAGCATTCGAAGGGGCCGCCCCCGCTCCAATTTCCTGTCCAATATATCCGTGCGTAGCAAGCCAGCTTGAAAGAACGGCTAGATACTCAGGGGAATCGGGCCGCTCGGTACCGTCGTACTTGGGGTCGAGCGAGACCTTGGGGTCGGCGGACATTTGCATCGCGTGATCCGCGCCGGCGACAACGTGAACCTTCGTTTTTCGAAGTCGCGGTGCGACCGTTTTCAATCGTTCGACTAAATCGGAAACCGGCACGACCGCATCATCAGCGCCGTACAGGATGAGCGTCGGTACGGTGACGGCCTGCAGGTTCCTGAGCGGATCATTTTCGATCTCTCTGCGCCAGCCGGAAGTTTCCCGATCCCGAACCGTTTCTCCAATGTAGAGATATTTGAACCATGGCTTGGTCTTGGCGATGTCGACCATCCGCTGGGCGGCCTCCTTGCTGGTCTTGCCTCGCATGTAATTGTCGACCGCTTTGCGGGTCGCGACCATCGTGTCGATGTCACCTCGCGAATAGCCGTTGGCAATCAGATGGTTCGTAGACGAAAACAACATCTGCACGTCCGCCGTCACGACGGGGGCCGACACCGCGATTACAAAAGCGATGTCCTTGCTTCGCGAAGCGGCGAGCGGCGAGATCCAGCCGCCCTGGCTCAGTCCCCAGGTGCCAATGCGTCGCCGATCGATGCGCGGATCCGCTGCTAGGTTCTTCGCGGCGGCAACGGCGTCATCGGCCAGTAGGGTGAAATCTCCTCCGGCGTTCTTCGACCCTGATTGGCCGGATCCGCGCCGGTCATAGACGAAGACGGCAATTCCAAGCGCCGGCAGCGTCGTTTTCAGATGATCGTACAGGTGAGCTCTGCGCAGCGGTGACGATGCGCTGTGGGTTACGACGACCGCCGCCACGGGCGTACGGCTCCTCGGCATGTAGAGCGTGCCTACAAGCTTGGCGCCGCCGCTGGTGAACCGGCGGTCCTCGATGAGAACTTGCGTTGTTGCTGGAGCGCTCCATGGCACCTTGGCGTTCTGCTCTGCGGCGGCGGATTGCGGGAAAACAAAGAGGAGCAGGTACGCAAAGAGAGCAGTGATTGAACGCATCGACCGACCTTCATCTGTGGGACATGAGACGAATTGCGCGACTGAGGCCTAGCCCGGAAGTTCGAACCTTGCGAACGCAGCATGGATGCAGGTCAGCGAGCGAGGCGGAACGGCGAAGCGAGTTGCAAGCGGGTCTGCGCCGAGGAGACGCGAGTTCGACTTGTTTGCGGGTGCATTTCCGGTCGATATCAGAATGGCGGCCTAGGGCTGACTTCATCGGACCAAACCCGAATTTGCGTTCACTCTTTAAACACTTGAGGGCGGGG
>CAWHJH010000016.1:0-57500 GCA_963829625.1 uncultured Alphaproteobacteria bacterium
GGCGGGCGTGAACAAGGTGATCCTGGTCGGCAATCTCGGCGCGGATCCGGAAGCCCGTTCGCTGAGCAACGGCGGCGAAGTGGTGAACATGCGCGTCGCCACGTCGGAGACCTGGAAGGACCGCGACGGCA
Source organism: uncultured Alphaproteobacteria bacterium (assembly GCA_963829625.1). Lineage (GTDB taxonomy): Bacteria > Pseudomonadota > Alphaproteobacteria > Sphingomonadales > Sphingomonadaceae > Sphingomicrobium. The sequence continues at coordinate 132 of CAWHJH010000016.1, forward strand.
ACCGCCAGGAACGGACCGAGTGGCACAATGTCGTGATCTTCAACGAGAACCTGGGCCGGGTTGCGAAGAGCTATTTGCGCAAGGGCAGCAAGGTCTATCTGGAAGGCCAGCTGCAAACTCGGAAGTGGCAGGACCAGTCGGGTAACGACAAGTATACGACCGAGGTCGTCCTCCAGCGCTTCCGCGGCGAGCTCGTGCTGCTCGACGCGCGCGGTGAGGGCGGCGGATCAGGCGGCGGCTTCGGCGGCGGCGGTTACGGCGACGATTCCAGCGGAAGCAGCAGCGGCGGCGCCCAGCGCCAACAGCGACCGCAGCCGGCGGCGTTCGACAACGATCTCGACGACGACGTTCCGTTCTAGGTTTGGTCGGAATCGCCGCGCTTCAGCTTGGCCAGCGCCGCGAATGGACCTGCTTCCGCTTCGGTCAGAACGCCCGCTTCCTTGAGCTCCGCCTCGGCGCCCGCGCTCCGTGGGTAAGGATCGAGTCCCAGCGCCAGAGTGTCGGCGATCGCGCTTCCGAGATCGATTGCCGATCCGTCGTGGAAAACCACGTCGCAATCGGACTCGACTAGCTCGATTTCCGCCTCCGCTCCCTTCGGCGAGGGCTCCGGCAGGAAATAGATGTCGAAGGCCTCGTCGACATGCGCCTCGACCGGGTCGCCGGTGACGACGCAGCTTTGGCACAGCCCGGCCTTGAGTCGCCCGCGCGCGCGCACCATTTCGCCTTTCCGCTCGAGGATCGCATGCGCTTCCAGCCGATCGACCGAACGGAGCCCGAGCCGGTCCGCAACCTTCAGGCGTTCCCCTTCATCGGCGGCAAGATCGATTCGCTCGCCGTCGCGGATCTGGTTGAGCGGAAGCCGGTAGGCAAACTCTTCCGTCATGACATCTCCCCCTGGGAAAGATCGTCGAGTTCGGTCGCCGCCAATCGTTGCCACAGGGTCCGTAGCGCCAATTCGCTGTGGCAGGCGGCATCAGGACTGGGTCCTTCGTCGAGGTAGAGGCTTCGCCGGATTTCTTCCGCCCAATCCGCATCCGAGCCGACGAGGTCGCGCCAACGTTCCACCCGACCGGCGACTGCGCCGACGAGGCCGCGGACCTGCTTGCCGAGCGTCGGATCGCCAAGGCCCATCTCGCGAAGCTCCGCGTCGAGGGTCTCCACCATTCGCTCGGTGAGGGCGACGGTCGCATGTGCGCCTTCTTCGCCGTCCTTCTCCAGCCGGATGGTCATCAGAGCGACGATCGTTGCAAGCACCGCGAATCGGCCATTCACCGTGTCGGGCACCTCGCCTTCGACGAACCAGTGGGTGCGTCGCGCCTCGGCGACCGCGAGATCGAAGAGCGGCTGCCCGCGCCTCGGCCCGCCCGTTAATCGTGCGAACAGGGCGCGGATCATAGGACTCCTCTTATCTGCGGCTTGCGCCTAGGGACGCGGGCCGCATATTGAGGCGGCCCGGCGGTTGCGCAAGCGACTGGCGGATATCGGGAGAATGTCCAATCATGAAGTTTGCCGTTTCCAAGGTCGCGACCGCCTTTGCCGGCATGGCATTGCTGTCGGGATGCGCCGGCATCACCACGCGCGAACATCGCGGCTACGTGATGGACGAGCAGCTGACGACCGGCATCCAGGTGGGCGTCGACAACAAGCAGTCCGTAGAGAAGACGCTCGGCCTGCCGACCTTCACCGGGACATTCGAACAGAATGATTGGTACTACATCTCGCGTGACACCCGGGCGTTCGCCTTCCGCAATCCCAAGGTCACCGACCAGACGGTGCTGCACGTCCGCTTTGATCAGGCCGGGAATGTCGCCTCGGTCAATCAGACCGACGAGAAGCTCATCGCCTCGATCAAGCCGATCAACGACCGGACGCCGACTCTAGGTCGCGAACGCGGGTTCTTCGACGAGCTGTTCAACAATATCGGCACCATCCGTCAGCCTGGCCTTCCCGGCAGCCAGGGACAGTAATCTTCCTAAGCGCCGCGCTTTCGCTTAGGCGAGCCGAATGACCGCAACGCCCGCCGGCATGACCTATGCCGATTACCTGGCGCTCGACCAGCTTCTCACCGCGCAGAAGCCGCTGTCGGACCTTCACGACGAGATGCTCTTCATCGTCATCCACCAGACGAAGGAGCTCTGGCTGAAGCAGATGCTTCACGAGCTAGACCTCGCGATCGAGCTGGTGGACGAGGATCGCTTCGCGCCTGCCTACAAGGCCATGGCGCGAATCAGCCGTATCCAGGCGGTGATGACCATGTCGTGGGACGTTCTGTCGACCCTGACCCCGGTCGACTACATGGCTTTCCGCCACGTGCTCGGGACCTCGTCGGGCTTCCAGTCGGCGCAATTCCGCGAGCTGGAGTTCAAGTTCGGCCTGAAGGACCCGCGCTTCCTCGAATATCACAAGGACGTTCCGGAAGCGGCCGCCCGGCTGAAGGCGGCGCTGGAGGGGCAAAGCCTCCGCGAGGCGAGCCAAGCTGCGCTGGAGCGGTCCGGCTTCGACCTCGGCGATCGGTCCGAGGAGGCGGTGTCGGCCGCCTGGCTCGAAGTCTATCGCGACGCGGATCGCTGGTTCGATCTCTACCAGCTGGCTGAGAAGCTCGTGGACATCGACGATGCGCTTGCGGGCTGGCGGCACAAGCATGTCCTGACGGTCGAGCGGATCATCGGCAACAAGCCCGGGACCGGCGGTTCAGCCGGCGCGCCCTACCTTCGGTCGACACTGGAAAAGCGCGCCTTTCCCGAGCTTTGGTCGCTGAGAACGGCGCTTTGAGTTTCAAGCCGCTTTTCGCGCGGAGCCTCGGGGCCGATCCGGACCGGCTGCACATGGCTGCGCACAGTCATCATTTGTGGCCGGACGCCAGCTTCGAAGGGCAGGTCGAATGCTGGGAAGATGCGGCGCGGCTCGCCGACCGCAAGTGGGATCGGATCATGGACGAGGTCTGGCCCGAGTCGCAGGGTCATGTCGCCACGGAACTGGGCACCGGGATGCCGGATGCGGTTGTCTTCGCGCCGAACACGCACGAGCTCCTGGTCCGGCTGTTCGCAGCTGCCTCATCCAGCTGGCCGATCCGCGTTTTGACCAGCGACGGAGAATTCCACAGCGCGCGGCGGCAATTCGCGCGATGGGAGGAGGCGGGCGCTGCGGTCGTCGAGCGCGTTCCCACCGAACCGTTCGACAGCTTTTCCGACCGTTTTTTCGAAGCGGCGCGGTCGGGCGCTCATGACTTCATCTTCGTAAGCCAGGTGTTGTTCGGCAGCGGCCGTCGATTTGAACTGGTCGATAACCTGGCCGAGCTTGCTCGTCCCGACGGGCCGTGGGTGGTCATCGATGGCTATCACGCGTTCATGGCGCTCGAGACGCCGTTCAACGACATGGCCTCAACCTCGGCGTTCTACGTCGGAGGCGGCTACAAATATGCGATGTCGGGGGAAGGCTGCGCCTTCCTCCACGCGCCGCCGGGCTTCGGGGACCGCCCTCGGATCACCGGCTGGTTCGCAGAGTTCGAGGACCTGACCCTTCCGCCCGGTTCGGTCGGTTACCGCAAGGATGCGATGCGCTTCATGGGAGCCACCTTCGATCCGTCGGGCCTCTATCGATTCAATGCGGTCCGGCGAATGCTGTGGGAAAACGGGCTGACGACCGCCCGGATTTCGGCGCACGTCACGCGGCTCCAGGAGCATCTGCTCGACGCGGTGGAAGGAACGACGTTCGGTGGCGCAGAGCGGTTGAACCGGCCCGGCGACGCCCGTTTCCTCGCCTTCCGGACCCCGAACGCGCAGCGCTGGGCGGCGGAGCTGAAGGCCCGGAACTGCATCACCGATGTGCGGGGCGATGTTCTCCGCGTCGGCCTCGCACTCTATCATGACGAAGAGGATATCGGCGCCTTCGCGAAGATGGCTGCGACGCTGCGCTAGGCCTTCAGGCCTAACTTCCAGAGCCGGTGCACCACTTTTGCAACGGCTTCGGGATCCTCCGTGGCCCAAACGGCAAAGCGCAGTCCCACGAACACATTGGCGCCCATCATCGCCCAGGCGACAATTTCCTCCGCTAGCGCCGATTCCTCGCGACGAAGCTCTCCACGCTCGGTTCCTTCGCGCAGGCGTGCGAGTATGCGGCGGGCAGCTTCCACATAATGACGCCTGTAGCCCTCAGGATCGACAAACTCGGCCTCGTCAATGATCCGGTACACGGACTTATGGGTCTCGATTAGCCCGAGAAGCGCGGCAAGCGCATTGCGTTCGCGCTCGAGCGCATTCGCCGCGCTCGTCAACGCTGGCGCAACCGTGAGGCGAACTTGTTCCGACATGTCGCGGACCAGTGCCTGGAACACCGCCTCCTTGCTGTCGAAGTAGGTGTAGAAGGTGCCGAGGGCTACGCGGGCACGGCTGGTGATCCCGACGATCGACCCTTCGGAAAACCCCTTCTCGCCGAATTCCTCCAAAGCGGCATCGAGGATTTTGCGCAGGGTTCGTTGTCCGCGCGCGGTTCTCGGCGCCTTGCCGTCGCTTGCCGCGCTGTGTTGCACGTTGGCTGGGTCCGCGCCTTTTGCGCCTGTATCGCCCAAACGACCCCCCTTGAGTCCTTTTCCAGTTCGTGCCAACTTGAAAGCCGGTTCAGGTTTCATAACCGCGAACAGTGCGGCGTGGCAACAGGCCTGTCGCGGGGAGAGAATAGGGGAGATTCAGATGGCGATGTCTAGGGTCAGTGGCGTTCGCCGCGCGATGCTTGCGTCGATTTGCGTTTCGGCGGCAATCGTTTCCGCACAGGCTTCGGCTCAGGATGCTCCGCCGCCGCCCAATCCCGCTGGCAGTGCGGAGGTGCCGACCGGGGACGGCGCAGCATCGGCGAATGTCGAGACGCAGAATGAAGCTGCCGGGGTAAGCGACCAGGAAATTGTCGTCACAGCGCGTCGCCGCAATGAGGCTCTGAAGGATGTACCCATTGCGGTTACGGCCTATTCTGGCGAGCAGCTCGACCGCCAGGGCGCGCTCGACATCACCGACGTGGGCGATACGACACCGAACGTCACGCTGGAAACCTCGCGCGGGACCAACTCGACCCTGACCGCCTTCATCCGCGGCGTCGGCCAGCAGGATCCGGTGGCCGGGTTCGAGCAAGGTGTCGGCATCTACATCGACGACGTCTATCTCAATCGTCCCCAGCTGGCGCTTCTCGACATCTACAACGTCGAACGGATCGAGATCCTGCGCGGACCGCAGGGCACGCTCTACGGCCGCAACACGATCGGCGGCGCGGTCAAATATGTGACCCGCCGGCTGGCCGACGTGCCGGAGGCGGAGCTTCGCACGAACCTCGGCACCTACAAGCAGTTCGACCTGGTCATGAGCGCTTCAACGCCGCTTGGCGGCGGTGGGTTCAAGGTCGGTGCCGCGCTTGCGCGCCTAAGTCGCGACGGCTTCGGCAAGAACCTGACTACGGGCGAGGAGAATTACAACAAAGAGGTTTTCGGCGCGCGCGGTACGATTGAGTTCGAACCGTCCGACAACGCCTTCGTCCGACTGGCGGGTGACTATACCTGGGACAATAGCGATCCGCGCGGGGGCCATCGGCTACTCCCGAGCCTGCTGACCCTCGCTCCCGTGCTCGACGACGTGTACGATACCCGAGGCGGCCTCAATGAGCCGAAGCAGAAGGTGAAAGGCGGAGGCGTTACCTTCTTCGGAGAGATCGGCCTCAACGATTGGCTGACGGCGCGATCGATCACAGCATACCGTAAAGACATGATTCGCGGGGACCGATCGACTTCGAGGCTCTGCCCACGGTCGACGTGGACGTCCCCGGCCTCTACGCGAACACACAGTTCAGCCAGGAAGTGCAGCTTGTCGCCGACAGCGGTCCGCTCCAGGGCCTTATCGGCGCCTATTACCTCAACGCCGATGCTCGGACGGCTTTCGATGTCCGTGCGTACACGACGGGCGCCGTGCTGGGGCCGATCTTCTCTGGCCTGACGCTCGGAACCGACGGCAGGATCGGCACAAAAACCTGGGCGGTCTTCGCCGACTTAACCTACGACATCTCTGACCAGTTCAGCCTGTCGGCCGGTGGACGCTACACCGAAGACAAGCGCAAGGGCGACATCGTCCGCAAGACCTATATCGGCGGCGGCTCGCCCTTCTTCGGCGGAACGACGCCATTCGACGTGGGTATCGCCATCGCCACCACGTCCAACTTCCACGAAAAGCGCAAGGACACGGCCTTCACTCCGCGTGCTTCGATTTCGTTCAAGCCGAATGATGATAACAACATTTACGCGAGTTACTCGCGGGGCTTCAAAGGTGGTGGCTTCGATCCGCGCGGCCAGACTTCGCAGGCTCCAGTACAGACGCCCGAGGGCATCTTCGAATATATGGCGTTCGAGCCGGAAACCGTGAACAGCTACGAACTCGGCTGGAAAGGATCGGCAATCAACCGGCGCTTGAGCTGGGCAATTGCCGCCTTCTACGCCGACTACAAGGATGTCCAGATCCCGGCGTCTGTCCCCTGCACAGTCACCGGAATCGCAAGCTTTTGCGGCCTGACGTCAAACGCCGGCAAGGCGGTGTTCAAAGGGATCGAGCTCGAAAGCTCGTTCCGCGCCGGCGAGAACCTTTTCGCCGAAAGCGACCGGTTCACCCTCTCGGGTTCGCTCGGTTACCTGGACGCAGAGTTCAAGGAATATGTCAGCGTGGTCGCGTTCGGACCCGATGGGACGCCGATCATTCCCGCGCAGGAGCGCGACGTCTCGGATTTCCGCGAAGTCCAGAATACGCCAAAGTGGACGCTCAGCGGTACGATCGACTACGACGTGCCCATCTCGAGCGGCCGGCTGAACTTTAACACGACCGTGTCTTATCGCAGCAGCAGCCAGCAGTTTGAAATCGCCATCCCCGAGCTGGACCAGGGCGGATTTGCGCTGTGGGATGCAAACCTCGTCTGGCGGGCGCCGGGCAATCGCTGGACACTCGGACTGCACGGCAAGAACCTGCTCGACAAACAATACATCGTTGCCGGCTACAACTTCTACAATCAAAATCCCTTTACGGGCGAGTTCGTGGGCAATCTGACGGCTCGTGAGCCGAACGGGCAGCCTGGACTTTGTTCCGCATTTGGCAGGGAAGGCGTGCTGACGGCCTTCTATGGCAACCCGCGCCAGGTGTTCCTGTCGTTCGGGGTGCGCTTCTGAGCCAACGGCCGGCTGAAGATCAGGAAGCACGCGCGCTTCGGAAGCGCGTGCTTCTGCTCCTGCTGTTCGCCTACATCTTCAATTTCATCGACCGGAACATCATCGGTGTCCTTGCGGTGCCTATCCGCGAGGAATTCGGTCTTTCGGACACGTCTCTGAGCCATCTCGGAGTCGCGTTCGGCGTGTTCTACGCGACCATCGCCATACCGATCGCCTGGGCGGCGGATCGCAAGAGCCGGGTCAACATCATCGCTGGAGCGGTCGCGCTCTGGAGCCTGTTCACGGCCGTCTGCGGCGTCGTTCAGACCTACACCCAGCTGGTGATTGCGCGCATGGGCGTCGCGGTCGGCGAGGCGGGTGGAATCGCTCCCTCCTATTCGCTGATCTCCGATTATTTCCCGCGGGAGAAGCGCTCGCGGGCGCTGGCCTTCTATTCGCTTGGCATCCCCATCGGCTCCGCGCTCGGCGTCTTCTTCGGCGGCTGGCTCGCCGCACATCTGTCATGGCGCAGCGCGTTCGTCATCGTCGGCTTGCTCGGGCTGCCTGCGGCGTTGCTGATCAAGCTGCTCATCCCCGAGCCCGAACGTGGCCGGTTCGACTCCGAGACCGGCCAACGCGAGCGCAGGTGCGCCGCCCGCCGGCGAGGTCGCTCGGGCGCTGTTCGGCACGCCCAGTTTCTGGCTGCTGTCGTTCGGCGCCGCATCGGGGTCGATCCTCGGTTACGGCCTCATCTTCTGGCTCCCGAGCTTCTTCAACCGAAGCTTTGGCCTCGAGGTCGCGGACGTGGGCTGGTTCTACGGTTCGATCGTTCTGGTCGGCGGAGCTCTCGGCACCTGGATGGGCGGCTGGCTCGGCGACCGCATCGGCTCGTCCCGGCCGGGCGGCTACGCGCTGATCCCCGCCGTCTGCTTCATCGTCACGGCACCCACCTTTGCTCTTGGGCTTTTCGCGCCCAACCTGTGGGTCGCCTGGCTGCTGTTCACCGTCGGGCAGATGCTGGCGCTGGCATGGCTTGGACCGGTGATCACCGCAGTCCAGCACATCGTCCTTCCATCCATGAGAGCGACCGCTTCCGCGAGCTTCCTGTTCATCAACAATTTGATCGGAATCGCCTTCGGGATCTACTTCCTCGGCTGGCTGTCCGACGCGATGAAAGCCGCCCACGGCGCCGATTCGCTCAAATATTCGATCCTCTACGGCCTCGCATTCTATCTGCTCGCCGCCGTCTTCTACCTGTTGGCCGCTGCGCGCCTTGGGCGGGACATCAAGTCCTAACCTAGCCTGCAAGGGGCTGAAATCTGAGGTTCACCCTAGTGCGGTAGACCGCTCCCAAAGGGTCATGACAGGCGGAACGGCGCCGTATCCAAGCCGTTCTTGCAAAGAACCAGAGGAGATTCGAGATGAGGAAGCTCATTCTCGCAGCCGGCGTCGCGGCACTTGCAATTACCGCGCCGGTCATCGGCGAAGCCCGACAAGGGCGGTGGACAGGGCGGCGGCAATGGCGGTCAGGCTCAAGCCCAGGCGCGGTGGCGGTGGAGGCGGCCAGAAGGCCGAACGCCGTGGCGGCGGTGGCGGCCAGCAGGCGCAGCGTGCCGAACGCCGCGGTGGCGGTGAACGCAGGTCCAGCGCGTCGAGACGGCGCGGCGGTGGCGGTGAACGTCAGGCGCAGCGCATGGAGCGTCGCAGTGGTAACGAACGTCAGGCACAGCGTGTCGACCGACGCGGTGGCGGCGAGCGCCGATTCGCCAACTTCCAGTCCGACCGCAACGAGCGGAAGGAGCAGCAGCGGGTAGAGAAGCAGCTCGCGCGGCAATCGCGATTTTGCTCGTATGGAAGATCGCGGGCGTGGCGGCGAGCGCCATGAAGTCCGGAATCGTGAGCAGCGCTTCGCGAGCCAGGAGCAGTTCCGCGGGCGCAATAACGCTCGTGTCCGCAGCTTCGAGGACGCCCGACAGTTCGCCGTACGCGATCGAGATGAGTTCCGCCGCGTTGCGGAATGGCGTGACTGGAACGACGGCGATTGGGATCGCCACTTCGCCAATCGCGGAATCCCTGCGTCGTTCGTCGGGTGCCCTCCGGGCCTCGCCAAGAAGTCGCCCGCCTGCGTGCCTCCGGGACTCGCGCGCAACGCTTTCATTGGTGCAGCGCTCCCGACCCCTTATGCGTCGAACTACTTCCCGGTCGGCCTGCGTGACATCTATTATGACACGGACGATTATTATTACCGCTGGGGCGACGGCTACGCCTATCGCGTCGACCGTGGCGACAATCTGATTGCGGGCCTGCTGCCGCTGGTGGGCGCTGGCCTCGGCGTCGGGATGCCGTTCCCCTACCAGGGACCGAGCTACTACGTGCCGTCCCACTACCAGTCGTTCTATCCGGACTACGGCTATGACGACGACTATTACCGCTATGCCAACGGCTACGTGTACGAGATCGACGGCGGCAGTGGCTATATCGAGGACGTGATCCCGTTGCTCGACCGAGGCTATGGCGTCGGCCAGATGCTGCCGGCCGGGTACAGCTACTACAACGTGCCGTATCAGTATCGGGACGCCTATTACGACACGCCCGACTACTATTACCGGTACGCACCGGGCGCGATCTACCAGGTGGACCGCAATACGCAGCTGATCACCGGAGTGCCGACCCTGCTGGCGGGCGGCCTGGCTGTCGGACAGCCGCTCCCGCCCGCTTATTCGGCGTACAATGTGCCGATCGGATATCGCGACACGTACTATGACAGTCCGGACGCCTGGTACCGCTACAGCGACGGCTACATCTACCAAGTCGATCCGGCGACGGCGCTGATCACCGCGATCGTTCGCTCGATCGTCTGATCCATTAGTGACGGATCGCTTGCGGCCCCGCATGCGTTGCGGGGCCGTTTCGCACTCAGAATGATAAAGGAAGATGCGATGAGCTTCAGACTGCTTGCCGTGACTGCGGTGCCCCTGGCGCTGCTGGCCGCAGGCTGCAACCAGGGCGATGGCGGAAACGGCGCGGCGCCCGATCAGCCGGCCGAGGCAGGGAAGAACGCTGGCGATCAGACGATTGCGGCGGCGCTCGACAAGAACAGCGAATTTGCACAGGCCGCCAAGGCCGCGGGCCTGGATTCGACGCTCGCAGGATCCGATCCCTACACGGTGCTCGTCCCGCGCGATGAAGCCTTTTCCAAGGTCGAAGGCGCGCTCAAGGATCCCGCCAATCCGCAAAATCGGGCGGAGCTGACGCGGATCCTGACCCTGCATATCCTGCCGGGCACGGTCCTGATTGAGGATCTCGGCAAGGCCGTGGACAATGGCAAGGGCAAGGCGCTCGTGCAGACCATGAGCGGCCAGACGCTCACCGCGACGAAGGACGGCGGCAAGGTCGTTCTGACCGACGGATCGGGCAACAAGGCCACCATTGTGGAGGGCGACCAGAAGCGCTCGAACGGTGTCGTCCAATATGTCGACGCCATCCTGACGCCGTCGGCCGAGCCTGCTCCGAGGCCTCAGCAGTAATTCGTCCGCCTTTCCTGCTTCCAAGCAGCCGAACGCTCGCTATAAACGCTGTGAAATCGGCATGTTTGGGGGCAGGGGCGACGCATGAAGGCGACGATTGAACGGGCGACACTCCTTAAGAGCCTGAGCCACGTCCAGTCGGTCGTGGAGCGCCGCAATACCATTCCGATCCTGTCGAACGTCCTGATCGAGGCACGCGAGGACGGATCGATCCGACTGATGGCGACGGACCTCGACCTTCAGGTCGATGAGAGCATTCAGGCGAATGTGGCGACGGCGGGTGCCACAACGGTTTCCGCGCACACCCTGTTCGACATCGTCCGCAAGCTGCCCGAGGGCAGTCAGGTCGAGATCAATGCCGCCGAAGGCAAGATGCAGCTGTCCGCCGGACGCGCGCGTTTCAACCTCTCCACGTTGCCGCGTGACGACTTTCCGGTGATTGCGGAGGGCGATCTTCCCACCCGCTTCGAGCTTCCGGCGGCGACACTCCGCCAGATCATCGACAAGACGCGCTTCGCGATTTCGACCGAAGAGACCCGCTACTATTTGATGGGCATCTTCCTTCATGTCGCCGACGAGGCGCTGAAGGCTGCCGCGACCGACGGGCATCGCCTCGCCCGAGTCACGGTCGCCAAGCCCGACGGCGCCGATGGAATGCCGGACGTCATCGTCCCGCGGAAGTGCGTTGCCGAACTGCGCAAGCTGCTCGACGAGCTGGAAGGCACGGTCGAAGTGTCCATGTCGCCGACCAAGATCCGCTTCGGTCTCGGCAGCGCGGTCCTCACCAGCAAGCTGATCGACGGCACGTTCCCGGACTACAACCGCGTAATCCCGACCGGCAACGACAAGCTGCTGAAGCTCGACCCGAAGAGCTTCGCCCAGGGCGTCGACCGCGTCTCGACCATCGCCAGCGAGAAAACGCGGGCTGTGAAGATGAACGTGGATCGCGACAAGGTCACCTTGTCGGTGACCTCGCCCGAAAGCGGCACCGCCACGGAAGAGATCGCCGCGGATTACGGGTCGGACGGCATCGAGATCGGCTTCAACGCCCGCTACCTGCTCGACATCCTTGGCGAGATCGACGGCGATACGGTCGAGGTCCACCTCGCTGATGCGGCCGCTCCGACGCTTCTTCGCGAAAACGACAAGAGCTCGGCGCTCTACGTCCTCATGCCGATGCGGGTGTGACGGTCTGCCGGTTGTGGCGCGGGTGGACGACACCCGAGAATGCTGGGACCTACGAGCGCGTCGTCCGGAACGAAGTGATCCCGGGCATCGAGGCGCGCGCCATTCCGGGCTTCCGCCATATCGACCTGATGAAGCGCGACCTCGGCAAGGAAATCGAGTTCATGACCTGCATGTGGTTCGACAGCATAGAGTCGATCAAGGCATTCACCGGCGAGGACTATAGCGTCAGCCACGTACCGGCCGCCGCGCAGTCCGTGCTGTCTCGCTTCGACCAGCGTGCGGCGCATTTCGAGGTCCTCGACCGCCGCGAGCAATAGCGGCTAAGCCGCGCGGGTGCCGGTCAGCCGCCTCGCCCTCACGGACTTCCGCTCCTATCCGTCCGCGCTGATCGAGCCGGGACCGGGCTTCGTCCTGCTCTCCGGAGAAAATGGGGCGGGCAAGACCAACCTGCTTGAAGCCGTGTCGCTGCTCAGTCCAGGGCGGGGACTTCGTGGAGCAGCGCTGTCCGAAATGGCCCGGATCGGTGGCGAAGGCGGCTTCGCGGCGGCAGCGCGGCTTGGAGACGTTGAGATTGGGACGGGTACCCAGCCGGCGGCACCGGAAAGGCGCCAGGTACGCATCAATGCCGCGCCGGCTTCGGTAAACTCCTTGAGTGAGTGGTTGTCGGTGCTTTGGCTAACGCCGGCCATGGACCGGCTGTTTCTCGGTTCAGCCGGCGATCGCCGTCGTTTCCTGGACAGGCTGGTGTTGGCGCTAGAGCCAAGCCATGCGCACCATAGCTCGCGCTACGAAGCGGCGATGCGTGCCCGGAACAAGCTGCTCGCCGACGATGCATCGGCGGATCCTTCGTGGCTTGCGGCACTTGAAGAGCAGATGGCGGAGCATGGCACGGCGATCGCGGGTGCGCGGTCGCGAACTATCGCCGAACTCGGCCAGCGTCTCGAGGACGCCCCCGAAGACGAATTTGCGCGCGCGGCGATCAAGCTCGAAGGCTGGGATCAGGCCGATTTGGCAGCGCAGCTTCGGGAGACCCGGTCTCGCGACGCGGCTGCGGCCCGGGCAACCGTCGGTCCTCACCGACAGGATCTCATCGTCACCCATCGCTCCAAGCAGATGGCCGCCGTGCGGTCCTCCACCGGGGAACAGAAGGCGCTGCTGCTCGGTCTTGTCCTCGCGCATGCGGAGCTGGTCAGCGACCGTCGCGGCGAGCCGCCAATCCTGCTGCTCGACGAAGTGGCTGCGCATCTCGATCCGAAGCGGCGGGCAGCGCTCTTCGCCCGGCTCGAAGGGCGTGGCCAGGTGTGGATGACTGCCACGGAGGCCGAGCTGTTCGGTGGGGTCGGGCAGGCTACCCGGCTGCACGTCGAGGGCGGCCTTGTAGGCGCAAGCTAGACTTTTAATGCTTTCCCCCTATATTGCGCTGCAGCACGAGGCGCTTTCCAAGCGGCGTGAACGGTCTCGACCCGATCGAGGACCCGGCCCGCGTCTCGACCGACTTTGCTCTCCAATTCACGCGGGGCGCTTTTTGACCCCTTCGACCGCGCGATTTCGCGCGGCCGTTTTATTTTGGAATTTTCATGTCCTTTCATAACCTTGGGCTGTCCAAGCCCCTTCTCGACGCGCTTGCGGCGAAGAATTACTCGCAAGCGACGCCGATCCAGCATCAAGCGATCCCGACCGTCCTGACCGGCCGCGATCTGCTCGGCATTGCGCAGACCGGGACCGGCAAGACCGCCGCGTTCATGCTGCCCTCGCTCGACCGCCTGGCGGCCAACCGCATCATCCCGCGTCCGGGCCAGATCCGGATGCTTGTGCTTGCCCCGACCCGTGAGCTCGCATCGCAGATCGCCGCGAGTGCCGAGACCTATGGGCGCTTCATGCGCCTTTCCGTCGGCGTGATCTTCGGTGGCGTGCCGAACTCGAAGAGCCTGCGCACCGTTGCGCGCGGCCTTGATGTGCTCGTCGCGACCCCCGGCCGCCTGCTCGATCTGATCGATCAGCGCGCTTTGAGCCTTCGCGACCTGGAAATCCTCGTCCTCGACGAGGCCGACCAGATGCTCGACCTGGGCTTCATCCACGCGCTCAAGCGGATCGTCAGCCTGGTTCCGGCCAAGCGCCAGACCTTGTTCTTCTCGGCCACCATGCCGAAAGCGATCAAGGAACTGGCCGACAAGTATCTGACCAACCCCGCCGAGGTCGCGGTTACGCCGGTCGCCAAGACCGCGGACCGCGTCCAGCAGAAGGTGGTGCTGGTCAATCAGCCCGAAAAGACGGCGCTGCTCACCATGTTCCTTCAGTCGGAGCAGAACGAGCGCACCCTTGTCTTTAGCCGCACCAAGCATGGCGCCGACAAGATCGTGCGCATGCTCGGCGCAGCGGGAATCCAGGCCAGCGCCATCCACGGCAACAAGAGCCAGGGCCAGCGCGAGCGGGCCCTCGCCCAGTTCCGTTCGGGCGAAGTGCCGGTGTTGATCGCGACCGACATTGCGGCGCGCGGGATCGACATCCCGGGCGTCAGCCACGTGATCAACTACGATCTTCCCGAAGTGCCGGAGCAGTATGTCCACCGCATCGGCCGCACAGCGCGCGCGGGCGCCGAGGGCCAGGCCATCGCCTTCTGCTCGCATGATGAGCGCGGCCTTTTGCGCGATATCGAGCGGCTGACCCGCCAAAAGATCGACGTTGCTCCGCTCCCGGACAATTTCGTCCAGACAGCGGAAACATTGAAGCGTCTCAAGCCGGCCCCTGCCAAGCAGGAGCAGCCGCGCCGCCAGCCTTCGCGTGCGTTCAAGTCGGACCGCCGTTTCGAAGGTCAGCGCCGCGAGAACCGCAATGAGCGACCCTCCCAGGGCCAGCAGCGCACCGATCGCGGGCAGCAGCAGCGTCATCCGCATCGTGCGGACGGCCATGCCGCTCATCGTCCCGAAGGCGGCCAGCCGAAGCGTCCGTTCCGCGGGCGCCGCGGCGGCCGTCCGGGCGGTCCCCGGCGCGCGGAGGGCTAGTCCGGCAAGACCATCGTGACTCACGCGTGCGCACGCGCGCGCACGCGTGACTTTCCCCTCGGAAACCCTATATCTCGACTATGGCAACCGACCCCAATCAGAACTCGTACGGCGCCGACAGCATCAAGGTCCTGAAGGGCCTCGACGCGGTGCGCAAGCGTCCTGGCATGTACATCGGCGACACGGACGATGGCTCCGGCCTTCATCACATGGTTTTCGAAGTCAGCGACAATGCGATCGACGAGGCGCTGGCAGGGCATTGCGACAAGGTCTTGATCACTCTGAATCCCGACGGCTCGGTTTCGGTGGAGGACAACGGGCGCGGGATTCCGACCGGCATTCATGCGGAAGAGGGCGTCTCCGCCGCCGAAGTCATCATGACCCAGCTGCACGCGGGCGGTAAGTTCGAGAACACGTCGGACGACAATGCCTATAAGGTGTCGGGCGGCCTTCACGGCGTCGGCGTTTCGGTCGTGAACGCGCTCAGCGAATTCCTCGATCTTACCGTCTGGCGCGATGGCGAAGAGCACTACATGCGCTTTCGGCACGGCGATGCCGAAGCGCCGCTGAAGGTCGTCGGCAAGACGGACAAGCGCGGGACCAAGGTCACCTTCCTGCCCAGCGCAGAGACGTTCAAGATCACCGATTTCGACTTCGACCGGCTCGAACACCGCTTCCGCGAGCTGGCTTTCCTCAACTCGGGCGTCCGCCTGGTCCTCCAGGACGCGCGTCATGACGAGCTGAAGGAAGTCGAGATGCATTACGAGGGCGGCATCGCGGCCTTCGTGAAATATCTCGACCGCGCCAAGACGCCGCTGATTCCGGATCCGATCTCGGTCACGGGGCAGCGCGACGACATTGGCATCGAGGTCGCGCTGGAGTGGAACGACAGCTATTACGAGCAGGTCCTCTGCTTTACCAACAACATCCCGCAGCGCGACGGCGGCACGCATCTCGCGGCGTTCCGCGCCGCACTGACCCGCACGCTCAACAATTACGCCGACAAGTCGGGCGTCCTGAAGCGGGAGAAGATCAGTTTGACCGGCGAGGACATGCGCGAGGGCCTGAGCGCGATCGTCTCGGTCAAACTGCCGGATCCGAAGTTCGGCTCACAGACCAAGGACAAGCTCGTTTCGTCCGAAGTCCGTCAGCCGCTCGAAAGCCTGATGGCCGACAAGCTCGCCGAATGGCTCGAGGAAAATCCGGCCCATGCGCGCACGATCATTCTGAAGATCATCGACGCAGCGGCCGCTCGCGAAGCCGCGCGCAAGGCGCGTGAAGCGAGCCGCAAGTCGGTCATGGGCATCGCCTCGCTACCGGGCAAGCTGCACGACTGCTCCGAGCGCGACCCGGCCAAGTCAGAGCTATTCCTGGTCGAGGGCGACAGCGCAGGCGGCTCCGCCAAGCAGGGCCGCGACAGCAAGTTCCAGGCAATCCTGCCGCTTAAGGGCAAGATCCTGAACGTCGAACGCGCGCGCTTCGACCGCATGCTCTCGTCAAAGGAAATCGGCACGATCATCCAGGCGCTCGGCACCGGGATCGGCCGGGAGGAATTCAATCTCGAGAAGCTCCGCTATCACAAGATCGTGATCATGACGGACGCCGACGTCGACGGCGCGCACATCCGTACCCTGCTCCTGACCTTGTTCTATCGGCAGATGCCGCAGCTGATCGAGGCGGGTCACCTCTACATCGCCCAGCCGCCGCTCTACAAAGTCGCTCGCGGCCGGTCCGAGGTCTACCTGAAGGACGATGCCGCCCTGGACGAATATCTGGTCGATGCGGGTCTGGAAGGCCTGGTTCTCGAAACCAAGGACGGTCCGCGGTCGGGCCAGGACCTTCGTAGCCTGGTCGATCATTCGCGGCGCCTGCGCACGCTGATGCGCTACGCGCCGCGCAAATACAATTCGGCGCTGATCGAGGCGCTGGCGATCAATGGCGCGTTGAAGCCGGACCTCAGCGATACGGCCCGGCAGAAGACGATTGCCGACGTTGCCGCCTGGCTCGGCCGCGCGGACACGGAGGCGCAATGGTCAGGCGAGATGTCGTCCGAGGGCGGCTATCTGCTCAAGCGCCTGTGGCGCGGAGTGACCGACGCCTACATCATCGAGAAGAACTTCCTCATTTCCGCCGAGGCACGCAAGCTGGCGTCGCTCGCGCAGGAGCAGGCCGAAGTTTACGCCGCCCCGACTACGCTGAAAGCGCTCAAGAAGGGCGCCGTGACCGAAGAGCAAGCGCCCCAGCCGACCGAGCGCATTGATGACGAGGAACAGCCGGTCGAAAGCGAGACCAAGGGCAAGACGGTCGCCGTCAGTCGTCCGTCTGAGCTTCTGGAAGCCGTGCTCGCGGCCGGGCGCAAGGGACTCAGCATTCAGCGCTACAAAGGCCTCGGCGAAATGAACGCTGAACAGCTTTGGGAAACGACCCTGGACCGGGCCAATCGATCGCTTCTGCGCGTCGAAATCGCCCAGGCGGACGTCGCCGACGAGATCTTTACCCGACTGATGGGCGACATCGTCGAGCCGCGCCGAGAGTTCATCCAGGAAAACGCCCTCAGCGTCGCGAACCTGGACGTCTAAGGAACTGCCCCAGCCAGCCCGGGTTGCCCAATCGTGACCGCTGCACCGTCGATCACCGTCGCGAGCTATAATGTGCGCAAGGCGATCGGCACCGATCGCAGGCGCAACCCGCAGCGCGTGCTGGACGTGCTTCATGAAATGGATGCCGACGTCGTTGCCCTGCAGGAGGCGGACAAGCGCTTCGGCGGGCGCGGTTCCGCGGTTCCGCACGAGCTGATCGACGAGCACGGGCTTTACAAGCCGGTCTACCTCGGCGTGAAGAATCGTCGCGTCATGGACCGCATGCCGGGCGGCAAAAGGTTCGACGCGCTGCTCAGGGTCAACACGCGAAGCATCGGCTGGCATGGCAATGCGATCCTGGTGAAGCAGCACGTCGGCATCATCGACTGCGCAGTGCTGGAGCTGCCGACCTTCGAGCCGCGCGGTGCGGTGATGGCCGAACTGCTGGTCGGCGACCAGCCGATCCGCGTCGTGGGCATGCATCTCGATCTGTCGGGCCTATGGCGCCGGCGGCAGATACGCTCGATTCTGGACGCCGTGGAACAGAGGCCTCAACGCATGCCGACGATCCTCATGGGCGACACCAACGAATGGCGCGAGGCCGCGGGGTGCCTCAGGGATTTCGAGCCGCACTTCCACATTGCACCGACCGGTCCGAGCTTCCATTCGCGGCATCCGGTGGCGGCGCTCGACCGGATCATCGTCGACAGGAACTTCCGGATCGACGCGGCGGGGGTTCACATGAGCCCGTCGGCGCGGCGCGCTTCGGATCATCTGCCTATCTGGGCGCGGCTGTCGGTCTGATCACGTTCGGAAGGGGAGGTTGAAGTGACGGGGATCCTTGCGCTGGCACTCGCGGCCGCGGTCCAGGCTGGCGCGGCCGGCGGCGATTGCGCCATCGGCCTGTACCGATCGAAGGCCGGCACGGAGCAGGTCGCCATCAGCGCCGGCGCGCGGGGCCGGCTTCGCTACACGTTCGTCGACGGGCGGCGCGGTACCGTTGGCGCGCGAAACTCTCCCTTCCGCTGCGAGAGCGGGATTATTCGTTCGGGCGAGGACGATTGGCCGGCGGTCCCGCTCCGGCTCACCGAAAGCAGGTTCAAGAGCCACGATCAGGAATTGGGCGCGGTCCTCATCGAGCCCGCAACGCCCGGCCCGCATCCGCTGGTGGTTTTCGTCCACGGATCGGAAAGAAGCTCACCCCGTCTCGGCTCATATCCCTACCTCCTCGCCGCGCAGGGATTGGCCGTCTTCGCCTATGACAAGCGCGGCACCGGCGAGTCCGAAGGTGATTACACGCAGAACTTCGAGCTTCTCGCCGACGACGCTGCAGCGGCCATGAGGGAGGCACGGCGAGTTGCGGCCGGCCAATTCAATCGGGCGGGATTCTTCGGCGGAAGCCAAGGCGGATGGATTGCGCCGTTGGCCGCCACCAGGTCGCCCGCCGACTTCGTGGCGGTGGGCTTCGGGCTCATGGCGAGCCCGTTGGAGGAAGACCACTCGCAGGTGCTGACCGAAATGCGCGAGCATGGTTATGGCGCCGCCGATCAGGCCGAGGCGGCGGAGCTCGCCGATGCCGCGGGCGCGCTCGTCGCCTCTCACTTCACGACCGGTTTCGAGCGACTGGCCGATCTCAAGCGGCGCTATTCCGGCAAGCCCTGGTTCCGTCAGATCAAGGGCGAATTCACCGGCGAGATCGCCCGTGCGGACGAGGCGGAACTGCGGCGGGTGGGCCGTGCGCTGTACGACAATCTGGAACTCATCTGGGACTATGACGCGCTCCCTCCGATCAAGCGACTACAGGTGCCGCAGCTCTGGATCCTCGCCGAAAAGGATCGCGAGGCCCCTCCCGAAACGACGCTTGCGCGCCTCGGCGCGGCCCGACGCGAGGGCGCGGATCTGGCAATCTACAGCTTTCCCGATACCGACCACGGCATGGCGGAGTTCACCGAAGACGCGAACGGTGCCCGCACTGTCACCCGGATCACGGAAGGATATTTTCGGCTATTGGCCGATTGGATCAAGGGCCGCGTCGAGGGCCGTTACGGCCGGGCACGCAAGCGCTGATTCAGGCCGCCCCGGCGATCTTGCGCTGACGGCGGCGCTGAATTGATGAGCCGATGCCCATCAACTCGCGATATTTGACGACGGTCCGCCTCGCGCAGTCGAAGCCCCGCTGTTTCAGCAGGCCCGCGATCGCGTCGTCGCTCAGCACTTCGGCTTCATTGTCGATGATCTCGCGAATGGCGGCTTTCACCGCCTCGGCGGCCGCACCCTCGCCCTCACCCTCGGTCGACGCGACGCCGGAACCGAAGAAGTATTTGAGCTCGAACAATCCGCGGTCGCACAGGAGATATTTGTTGGAGGTCACGCGGCTGACCGTGGATTCATGCATCTCGATGGCGTCGGCGATCTCGCGCAGGGTCATTGGCTTCATCGACGCCACGCCTTGCTCGAAGAAACCCTGCTGACGCTTCACGATCTCGCTGACTACCTTCACGATCGTTCGAGCGCGCTGGTCGAGCGCCTTCAGTAGCCAGTTGGCGCTGGCGAGGCATTCGCTCAGCCAGGCGCGGGACGCCTTGTCCTGCGGCCCGGCCCTGAGCTCCTGATAGTAGCGGCGGTTGACGAGCAGCCGCGGCAGCGTCGCCTGGTTGAGCTCGACCGCGTAGCCGACACGCGTGCGGCGAACGAACACATCGGGCGTGACGCTCTCTATGCCCTTGTCCGAGAAGCGGCACCCGGGCTTGGGGTCATAGGCCCGTAGCTCGCGAACCATGTCCGCGAGATCCTCGTCGTCGACCCCGCAGATGCGCTTCAGGTCCGCCATCCGGCCCTTGGCGAGCAGGTCGAGATTGTCGATCAGCCGCGCCATGGCGGGGTCGTAGCGGTCCGCCGACTTCGCCTGGAGCGCGAGGCATTCGGCGAGATTGCGGGCTCCGACTCCCGCCGGCTCGAGCCCTTGCACCAGCGCCAGCGCCTCCTCCACGACAGACACAGGCTCATCGGTTGCTTCGGCAATGTCGCGTACGGGGACAGCAAGGTAGCCCGTCTCCTCGAGCATCTCGGCAATCGCGCGCGCGAGCTGCCCGACCTGTCCGCTTGCGCCATGCAGCTGGTTCTGCAGGTGCTCGGCGAGCGAGTCCGCCGCATATTCCATGCGCTCGAAGTCCGGCCCGTCCTCGTCTCCGGAGCTGCTCGGGACAGAAACGTCGGTGAAGCTGTCCGTTTCGAGCGCCTCTCTTTCCCAGTCGTAGTCGAGCGGCTGGTCGGACGTGCCGTCGGACGAGACCATCAACTCGTCTGCCCCGGGGGCAACGGGCTCTTCGAGCGAATCCCCGATCTCGACTTCGGCCTCGGCGGCCGGCGCCGGCTCGTCATCGCCGGACGCGGCCTCAAGCAGCGGGTTCTTCGCCATCTCCTCGGCGATCACCGCTTCCAGCTCCAGGTTCGACAACTGCAGCAGGCGGATCGCCTGCGTCAGCTGCGGCGTCAGGACGAGTGCCTGCGTTTGCCGGATGTCTAGGCGTGGGCCGAGGGCCATGTGCCGATACTAGCGCGAGAATCTAGAGCGCGAAGCTCTCACCGAGATAAAGTCGGCGGACTTCATGGTCGGCCACGAGCGCCTGCGGCGTGCCTGCGAAGAGCACCTGTCCGTCGTAGATGATGCAGGCGCGGTCCACGATGTCGAGCGTCTCGCGGACGTTGTGGTCGGTGATCAGCACGCCGATGTCGCGTTTCTTCAGCTCGCGGACCAGCTCGCGAATGTCGGCGATGGAAATCGGATCGATGCCGGCGAAGGGCTCGTCGAGAAGAACGATCGACGGGTCCGCCGCGAGCGCTCGCGCGATTTCGCAGCGACGCCGCTCGCCGCCCGACAGGGCCATTGCTGCGGATTCGCGCAAATGTGTCAGGCCGAACTCGCCGAGCAATTGCTCCAGCCGGTCGCGGCGCGCCTGCGCATCGGGCTCCGCGACCTCGAGCACGGCCATGATGTTCTGTTCGACGGTAAGCCCGCGGAAGATAGAAGTTTCCTGCGGAAGATAGCCGAGGCCGAGGATCGCACGCCGATACATCGGCAGTTCGGTGACGTCCTGGCCGTCGAGGAAGATGCGGCCGCTGTCCGGCTTCACCAGGCCCATGACGGAATAGAAGCAGGTCGTCTTGCCGGCGCCGTTCGGCCCGAGCAGTCCGACGACCTCGCCGCGATGAACGTCGAGCGAGACGTCGTGGAGCACGGCGCGGCGATCGTAGGCCTTGGCGATCGAGCGGACTTCCAGGCCGCCCACGGCCGTCGGCGGCTCAACCGCCGCTCGAGGGAGGGTGGCCGCCTCGTTCATCTAGCTGCCGCGGCGCTGCGGGACGGTGAAATGACCCGTCACTCGGCCGCCGCTCTGCCCGACGCCCGCCGGACCCCCGTCAATTATCGCACGGCCCGAATCCAGGTCGATGACCAGGCGCTGGCCGCTGAGTTGCGATCCCTGGCGCTGAAGTACCACGTTGCCGACCAACGTAATCAACTTGCGGTCGAGATCGTAAATGCCGAACGAGCCGCGCGCGGTCTCCGACGGGCTGCGCACCGTGACTCCGCCGCTGGCGTCGAGCCGCTTGATCTGCACTCCGCCGCTGCTCGAATAAGCGACGGTCAGGCGCGACGTGTCGAGCGTCAGGTCGTCCTGCTTCACATGGACGTTGCCGGCAAAGATCGCGCGGTCGGCGCGATCCTGCACCTCCAGCCGGTCGGCGGTGAGATCGATGGGCGCATCGCTGTTGTGCCCCTTGAGCGCGGACACGGGCTCGCGCGACTGGGCAACGGCCGCCGCCGCGGTCGCAAGCGCCAGCGGCGCAAGGAGGATCGGCAGTCGGCGCATTCTTCTCATCTGACCGCCCCCTGCACGATTTTCAAGCGAGCCCCGCCGTCGAGCACGATGGTTCGGTCGTTAAGATCGGCCCGCAGCCGCCCGGCCTGGAACTGGCCGAGCTCCATTCGACCGGCGACGCCGCCCCTGCTCGTCATCAAATTCTGCTTGAGGTCGACCGTGACGTTGCGGGTGACGAGATGCTCACCCTCTGGCCCATTCACGCGCACCGGCCCCTCGACCGTCACCTTCTGCTGGTCGAGGTTGTACTGGCCCTGGTTGGCGGCGACCGTCACCGGACCTTGCGACAGGCCGAATTGGGCCATCATCCCCCAGATGTCGACGATCGGCTGTTCGGACGTCCGCTGAAGGGCGCGGTTTGCGACGATCTGGAACTTCTGCCCGCGATTGTCCTCTCCGGTGTAGCGCGCCTGCTCGACGCGCATGCGCTCCGGCGCATTGTCCACCTCGTTCTTGTCGAGGATGAAACTGACGTCGCCACGATTATCGAGCGGGGCCATGGCGAGGAAGGCGATCACCACGCCAACCGCGCTCGGAAGCGCGATCTTGGCGAAGCGCACGACCCTGTCGTGCGAGCCGCCGGGCACTGCCCAGCGCTGCTTCGTCGCTCGTTCCTGGTTGGCAAGTTCAGACATGGGTCAATCAGCCGTCGTGTGCGAAAATGTCCTGTTCCGGCCAGCCCGCGAGATCGAGCAGGGCCCGGTGAGGAAGGAAATCGAAGCAGGCCTGGGCAAGTTGGACCCGGCCTTCGCGGGCCAGACGCTCGTCCAGCTTTTCCTTCAATGCATGAAGATAGCGGACGTCGCTCGCGGCATATTCGCGCTGGGCGTCATTGAGTTCCGGAGCGCCCCAGTCGCTGGTTTGCTGCTGCTTCGAGATCTCCGTGCCCAGCAACTCGCGCACCAGGTCCTTGAGACCGTGGCGGTCGGTGTAGGTGCGCACCAGGCGCGATGCCGTGCGGGTGCAGTAAAGAGGCGCGGCCATGAAGCCGAGATAGGCCTGCATCATGGCGATATCGAATCGGGCGAAGTGGTACAGTTTCAGCCGGCCCGGATCGGCCAGGAACGCCTTGAGGTTCGGCGCCGAGTAGGAGCTCCCCTTGGCGAAGCGGACGAGATGCTCGTCGCCGCGGCCGTCGGAAAGCTGAACCAGGCAGAGCCGGTCGCGCGACGGATGCAAGCCCATCGCTTCCGTATCGACCGCGATCGCCCCTTCGAAAGTCACGCCGGGGGGCAGATCTTCTTCGTGGAAATGGATGCTCATTCAATCGTCCTGGATACCATCGTCACGCCCCCTTAGCAGACCTTCGAGTTCCCCGCTTCAGGCCATGCCACGGCAATGAGTCGGGAACCACTGGAGAGGCACGCTTTTTTGATGTAAGGCGCTGAACGGTGCGTGAGCAAATTCGCGCCTGACCGGTTGCGCTCTTTGGGCCCAGCGCGTTGGTTCCAAGACTCTGTGGGCACAAGGAATTTGGATTTTTATGGGTTTCGATAGAGGGCGTAAGGGGGACCGCGGCGGTCGCGGCCGTGACAAGCGCGACGATTTCTTCGGTGGTGAGAGCAGCAGCTTCGGCGATCGCGGCGGATTTTCCGACCGCGGTGGCTTTGCCGGTGGCGGCGGAGGCGGTGGCTTTCGTGGCGGCGGTGATCGCTTCGGCGGCGGCGGAGGCGGCGGCTACGGCGGCGGCGGCGGTGACCGCTTCGGCGGTGGCGGCGGCGGTTTCCGCGGCGGCGGCGGTGGCGGCGGCGGCTTTCGTGGCGGCGGCGGTGGCGGCGGCGGCGGAATGCCCCCGCAGGTCGTCGGCGAAGGCAAGGGCGTCGTCAAATTCTTCAACCCGCAGAAGGGCTTCGGCTTCATCGTCCGCGACGACGGCGGTGAAGACGTGTTCGTTCACATCTCGGCTGTCGAGCAGGCCGGCCTGACCGACCTCGCGGACGGTCAGCCGCTGGAGTTCACGCTCGTGGACCGTGGCGGACGGATTTCGGCGACCAACCTTCGAATCGACGGCGAGCCGATGGCGGTCGAACGCGCCGAGCGCGCGCCCGAGCGAAAGCTGACGGGCGAGAAGGCGACCGGTGTCGTGAAGTTCTTCAACTCGATGAAGGGCTTCGGCTTCATCCAACGCGATGACGGACAGCCGGACGCGTTCGTGCACATCTCGGCGGTCGAGCGCGCCGGCATGCCGACCCTCAACGAGGGCGACAAGCTGGAGTTCGAGATCGAGGTGGACCGTCGCGGCAAATATGCCGCGGTGAACCTTTCGCCGATCAGCGGCGAATAACCTTTCCGAAGGGGGCAAAGGAGCCGGCGGGACCGCAATCCCGCCGGCTTTCTCATGTCCTCAGGTCACCATAGCAACCAAAGCCTCGATGCGGTCGGCTTCATTCGCCGGCTTGTCGGTGCGGATCCGGCTGATTCGCGGGAAGCGCATGGCGAGCCCCGACTTGTGACGGCTACTCCTGTGAATCGAATCGAAAGCGACTTCGAGCACCAGGCTCTTCTCGACCTCCCGCACCGGGCCGAATCGTTGAACCGTATGATTGCGCACCCAGCGGTCGATCCAGCGCAGTTCCTCGTCCGTGAAGCCGAAATAGGCCTTGCCGACCGGGAGCAGGTCGCCGGCCTCGTTCCAGCAGCCGAATGTGTAGTCGCTGTAATAGCTTGATCGTTTCCCGGAGCCGCGCTGCGCGTACATCAGCACGCAATCCGCGGTGAGGGGATCGCGCTTCCACTTGTACCAGAGCCCGGCGCGGCGTCCCGCGACATAGGGGCTGTCGCGCTTTTTCAGCATCATGCCTTCGATCGCCGAATCCCGCGCGCCGGCACGAAGCTCCTCCAGTTCTTCAAAGGTGGAGGCCTCGATCAGTTGCGACAGGTCGAATCGCTCCTGGTCCAGCCGCGGCGCGAATCGCTCCAGCCGCTTTCGTCGCTCGGTCCAGCCGAGCTCGCGCAGGTCCTCGGAAGCATCGAACAATATGTCGTACAGCCGGACAAAGGCCGGATAGGTTCCGAGCATCTTCTGGCTGACGTTCTTTCGGCCGAGCCTCTGCTGGAGCGCGTTGAAGCTGGCCGCCGCTCCGCCATGCAAGTCCGCCACGCCTTGGTCCGAGCCGCGCACCAGCAACTCGCCGTCCAGGACTCCGTCCGCCGTGAAGGCATCGGCAATTTCCGGGAAGCTGCCACTGATGTCGTCGCCGGTGCGGCTGTAGATCCGGGTCTGACCCGCGATATGCACCAGCTGCACCCGGATCCCGTCCCATTTCCACTCCGCCGCATAATCGTCGAGCGAGACTTTCGTCTCCTCCAGCGCGTGGGCGAGCATGAACGGCCGGAAGACGGGCACGTCGCATGCCGTCGGCTGGGGCCCGCGTCCCTCGGCCCAATCGAACAGCTCGAGGAATGGAGGCGACAGACCGTGCCAGACCTCTTCGACTCCCTCGACGTCGATTTCGAACGCGTCAGCAAGCGCCTGCTTCGCGAGGCGGGCGGAAATGCCCACGCGCAACGCGCCCATCGCCAGCTTCAGCAAGGCGTAGCGGCCGGACGCATCAAGGTGGTTGAGCATGTCCGCCAGCACCCTCGGTGCATCGAGCTTGCTTGCGGAACGGAGCCGCTCGACCGCCTGAGAGATGCTGACGGTCGCGTCGTCGAGTTCCGGCTCGCCGTCGGCGGCCGTCGGCCAGAGGAGGGAAATCGTCTCCGCCGAGTCGCCGACGTAATCGCGGCTCATTCGGAACAGGACGGGGTCGATCATTTCCTCGACCAGGCCGCGGATCGCCGCCGGCTTCACATGCGGAATGTCGAGCGTTCCGGTCAGAGCCGCGAGCGCAATGCCGCGATCGGGGTCCGGCGTTTCCTTGAGATAGTCGCCGATCAGTTTGAGCTTGGTGTTGCGCGAGCGCGTGTAGACGAGGCTGTCGAGAAGCTGGGAGAAAGCGCGCATCGCGCATCACAATGCGCGACGGGCGTTGCGGTGCCGAAACGTGCCTAGTGGAGCCGCAACGCGAGTGCGGCGAGGATCGCATTCGTGTCGGTAGTGCGATTGCTCGACAGAGCCTCGTCCATATGTTCGAGGCAGCACTGCAAAGCAACGCGGTGACCGGGAAGGAGCGCGAGCTGCGACGAACGATGCGCGAGACATTCCAGAGCGGCGAGGCCGTTTACGGCCGCGACTTCGCGGATCGCGTCCATCTGTTCATGGATGTCTAGAGGCGACAGCCGCGCGGCCCGCTTGTTGATGTCGGCGATGCGGTCGCCGAGCTGTTTGCGGACATGATCGAGCGAGCGAGTCATTGAACGCAATGTCGCCGGTCAGGGTTAACGGTCGGTTACATGCCCGTGTCACCTTGACAATTTCAGCTGCCCCGGCCATTGGCGCCCACGATCGAGCGGCCTCAAAGCGCCGCTCTCTTCGTTTCAAGCATTTGGGATAGGCGCGATGGCCAAGCCGACAACCGTCAAGATCAAGCTCGTCAGCACGGCCGACACGGGCTTCTTCTACGTGACCAAGAAGAACCCTCGGAACCAGACCGAGAAGATGAGCTTCCGCAAGTACGACCCGGTCGCGCGCAAGCACGTCGAGTTCAAGGAAGCGAAGATCAAGTAGGCCGCTGCCGGCGCTACGCGTCGGCGGATACGGGCTCCTTCCGCGCGAGCAGCGAGTCTACCTCCTGCACGAACCGCGCGACCGAAATCGGCTTCGTCACGTAGGATTCAGCGCCCGCGCCGCGGATGCGCTCCTCGTCGCCTGCCGTGGCGTAGGCGGTCACCGCCATGATCGGCACGTCCTTGAGCCCGTCGTCCGCGCGGATCAGCTGGATCAACTCCAGCCCGCTGACGTGCGGCAGCTGGATGTCCGTAATCACAAGGTCAGGCGCGAAGTCGCGTGCAGAATCGAGCGCGAGCCGGCTGTCGGTCACCGCCTGCGGCTCATGGCCATGCGCTGCCAGGAGGTCGCAGAACAGCTTGATGTTGAGGGCGTTGTCCTCGACAATCAGGATCTTGGCCAACCGAAACGTTCCCCCACTCTCTCTCGCCATGACTTAAGCCATGCGGGCGCACTCGACAAATGACGCAGAGACGCTTGCGCTCTCCGCGCTTGCCGCCACATTGACGGACGAACGCCGCGCGCGGCGGTTCCTGGACCTGTCCGGAATCGACACAGATGATCTGCGTCGGCGTGCTTCGGAGCCGTCTTTGCTTGCGGCCCTGCTCCGTTTCCTCGAAGCGCATGAACCCGACCTGATCGACGTCGCGGAAGCGATTGGCGCGAAGCCTCAGGATCTGGTCGTCGCCCGGGAGGAATTGGAAGGTTGAAGCGCCCACTGCTGATTACCGACTGCGACGAGGTTTTGCTGCACATGGTCAGCCACTTCGCCGAGTGGCTGGAGGCGGAGCAAGGCGTCCGCTTCGCGCTCGAGACGGGCCGCTTTTCCGACGCGATGACCGTCGTCGAGACGGGCGAGCCGCTGGCGCTCGACCAGGCGTGGATCCTGCTCGACGCCTTCTTTCGCGGCGAGATGCATCGCCAGACCCTCGTCCCCGGCGCGGTCGAAGCCCTGGGCCGTATCGGCGAGGTTGCCGACATCACCATCCTCACCAACCTCGGAAGCGAGGCGCATCCCTGGCGCGTCGACCAGCTCGCAAGCCACGGCATACGGCATGACGTCATCTGTAACAGCGGTGGCAAGGGCTCGCCGGTCAAGAAGCTGGCGAGACGGCGGCCTTCGGCGGTCTTCGTCGACGATTTGCCGATGCACCATGCGTCCGTGGCCAAGCACGCGCCGAACGTCTGGCGGCTCCACATGATCGCGGAGCCTCGCGTCGCCGCCGCCGTTCCCCAGGCCGAACATGCCGATGCCCGAATCGACGACTGGGCTGAGGCCAGCGGCTGGATCATCGACAGACTGTCGGAGAAGAGATGAGCAAGACGATCCTGATCACCGGTGCGACCGCGGGCTTCGGAAAAGCGGCGGCAAGGCAATTCGCATCGGGCGGATGGCGGGTCATCGGCACCGGCCGGCGCGCCGAGAGGCTTCGTGAGCTGGCGGACGAGCTCGGAGATGCCTTCCTCCCGCTCGAGATCGACATGCGCGACCGCAATGCAATCGAAAGCCTGGCCAAGCTCTCGCCGCCATGGGGTGAAATCGACCTCTTGCTCAACAATGCCGGGCTGGCTCCGCCGATGACCCCGATGTCGGAGACGGATTGGGAGAGGATCCAAGAGGTGCTCGACACCAATATCGCCGGGCTGGTTGCGCTGACCCGCGTGCTCCTGCCGAAGCTGACCGAACGGAAGGGCCAGATCATCAACCTCTCCTCGGTCGCCGCGACCTACCCCTACAAGGGCGGCGCGGTCTACGCCGGCACCAAGGCGTTCGTTCGCCAGTTCTCGCTCGACCTTCGCTGCGACCTCGCCGGGACTGGAGTTCGGGTAACCTCCATCGAGCCGGGTATGGCCGAGACGGAGTTCACGATCGTCCGCACCGGTGGCGATCAAGGCGGCGTCGGATGCGCTCTATGCGAACATGAACCCGATGACCGCGGAGGACCTCGCCGATCTCTTCTGGTGGCTCGCCAACCTCCCGCCGCACCTGAACATCAACACCATCGAGCTGATGCCGGTCAGCCAGAGCTGGGCGGGCTTCACGCGTCAACCGCGAGGGTTGACCCGGAGCCGAAGCGGGTGTTGAGCGCCTGCCCATGAGCATTGACCAGCGCCTCGCCGAACTCGGCATCACCCTGCCCCAGCCCGCCGCACCCGTCGCTTCTTACGTGCCGGCGGTCGAACGGGATGGCCTGCTCCATATCTCCGGCCAGATCAGCTTCGCCGAGGACGGCAACCTAATCAAAGGCCGCCTTGGCGAGGATATGGACGTCGAGGCAGGAATTGCCGCCGCGCGTCGCTGCGGCGTCATGCTTCTGGCGCAGATGAAGGCCGCGCTCGGCTCGCTCGATCGTGTGGAGAAAGTCGTGAAGCTCGGCGTGTTCGTGAATAGCGCCGCCACGTTCACCGACCAGCCCAAGGTGGCGAACGGCGCGTCCGAGCTGATGCAGGACGTGTTCGGAGAAGCTGGCCGCCATGCGCGGAGCGCGGTTGGAGTCACGGTCCTGCCGCTTGGCGTCGCGGTCGAAGTGGATGCGATCGTCGCCGTCGGACGCTGACCCGCTCGATCCTGGGCCCAAGGGGTTCGCTCACCGGGGCCTGCACTATGGGGCGGGCTTTCCGGAGAACAGCCTCATCGCTTTCGCCGCTGCGCTCGAATTCGGCGCGGGCATCGAGTGCGACCTGCGCTTGACCGCGGACGACCAGATCATCGTCTTCCACGACCGCGAGACCTGGCGGATGTGCTCCAGCCATCTGATCGTCGGAAACTCGACCCATGCGGAGCTGAGCCGTCTTCGCGTCGGCGATGGGCCGATCCCGACCCTCGAAAGCCTGCTTTCGCTGGTCGACGGCCAGGTTCCGCTGCTGCTGGAAGTGAAGGTCGACAAGGATATCTGGCGCTGGATTCCCGCGCTGAAGCGGGCGCTGGGCAACTACCGAGGCCGCCACGGAGTGATGAGCTTCGATCCGCGCGTTGCCCGTCTTTTGAAGACCAACGTTCCGCGTGTTCGCCGCGGCCTCGTCATCAAGGATAGTCTGTCTCCCGTGAGAAGAAGCATGGCGCTGGCGCTGGCCGATCCCCATTTCATTGCCGTGGATCGGACTGCGCTCGGAAAATCGTGGGTCGCTCGCGAGCGCGAGCGGAGGCCCGTGTACAGCTGGACGATCAAGGGGCCGCAGCAACGCACGCAAGCGCAGGTTCATGCCGACGCGCTCATCTGGGAAGCCGATGGCCGACCGTGAAGCCGAAGTCGTCGCCAAGCTTTCGTCGGGCGTAAGCGGCCTAAATGCTGCTGCGTGGGATCGGCTGGCTGGAGACGACCCTTTCGTCAGCCACGCCTTCCTCTCGGCGCTGGAAGCGTCGGGAAGCGTAGGCAAGGGAACCGGCTGGACGCCTGCGACCATCCTCATCGAGGACGATGCCTCGCACCTTACATCCGCTGCGCCGGCCTACCTGAAGACTCATAGCCAGGGCGAATATGTGTTCGACCATGGCTGGGCCGACGCGTTCGAACGAGCGGGCGGCAGCTATTACCCCAAGCTGCAAATTGCAGTGCCATTCACGCCCGTGCCGGGCGCGCGCCTGCTCGGGTCGCAGCCGCAGCATTTGCTCGCGGCGGCCGAGGCGGTCGTTCTGCAAAACGAGATTTCGTCGGCGCATTTGACGTTCGTCGAGGAGGCAGACGCGCTGGAGGCGGAGCGGCGCGGTTGGCTCATCCGGCATGGCATCCAGTATCATTGGGAAAGCCGCGACTATCGCGACTTCGGCGACTTCCTGACGGCGCTCAGCAGCCGCAAGCGGAAAGCCATCCGAAAGGAGCGGGAGGCAGCGCGCACGGGCCTTGAATTCTTGGCGCTGCGCGGCGCCGACATCGGACCGACCGAGTGGGACTGGATGTGGCGCTTCTACCAGGACACCGGCTCTCGCAAGTGGGGGCGGCCTTATCTCACGCGGGAATTCTTCGATCTGATCGGCGAGCGCTTGGAGGACAGGCTGTTGCTCTTCCTCGGCCTGCGGAACGGTGAGCCGATCGCGGGAGCCCTGAACCTCGTCGGCAAGGACACTTTGTATGGCCGTTACTGGGGGGCGGTCGAGGAGGTGCAGTTCCTGCACTTCGAGCTCTGCTATTACCAGGCGATCGAATGGGCGATCTCGAACGGGCTTCGATACGTCCAGGCCGGAGCTCAAGGCGAGCACAAGCTCGCGCGGGGCTATGAACCGGTGATCACCAAGTCGGCGCACTTCATCGCCGATCCCGGCTTCCGTCAGGCGGTCGAGAATTTCCTGGAAGGGGAACGGCGCGCGATTGCGGCCGAGATGGCGTGGCTGCGCGGCGCGCTGCCCTATCGCGCCTCGATGTCCTCGCCGGCGTAGATTGCGACGGCCGACCTCTGCGCGTCGGCGACGCCCCGGTACATCGCCCGTGTCGTAAAGCCCCAGGCGGTTTGGCCGGTCGGCGATACGGCGATCAGTCCGCCGGCTCCGCCAAGCTGCCGGATATCCTCTAAAGTCCCATCCAGCGCCGCCTGCAGGCTTTCTCCGCCGAGGCGTATGCGCTCGGCGAGCTGATGACCCGCAACCGCCCGGATGAAATACTCGCCCGACCCGGTGGCCGAAACAGCGGCCGACCGATCGTCGGCATAGGTGCCCGCGCCGATCAGCGGGGAATCGCCGATCCGCCCCCATTGTTTTGCAGTGAGTCCGCCGGTCGAGGTCGCCGCCGCGACATGGCCGTGTGAATCGACCGCCACTGCGCCAACGGTTCCGTACTTCACCTCAGAATCGAACCCGCCCTTCGCGAGAAGCTCATCGAGCTGACGGCGGCGTTCCGAAGTCACGAACCAGCCGTTTTCGACCTGCTCGAGCCCGGCCTCGCGGGCCAGGCGGTCGGCGCCGTCATAGGAGAGGAAAACGTGGGGCCCGCGCTCCATCAGGGTGCGCGCGAGAGAGATTGGTGCGCGGGTCGTGCGGACGCCTGCGACCGCACCCGCACGACGCTTGGCACCGTCCATGATGGCGGCGTCTAGTTCGACGAGCCCTTCCGCGTTGAGCGTGCTTCCGCGGCCGGCATTGAAACAGGGATCGTCCTCAAGCACGCGAACCGAGGCTTCAACGGCGTCGATCGCGCTTCCACCCCGGCTCAGGACAACCGATCCCGCTTCGAGGGCACTCCGCAGACCCTGCCTCGCGCGCTCTTCATGATCCTCGTCGCCATGGACGGGGCGCATCGCTCCCGCGCCCCCGTGAATCACAAGCTTCCACTCACCCATGACCTGAGCGCCTAGCAGAGCGGGCACTTCA
Source organism: uncultured Alphaproteobacteria bacterium (assembly GCA_963829625.1). Lineage (GTDB taxonomy): Bacteria > Pseudomonadota > Alphaproteobacteria > Sphingomonadales > Sphingomonadaceae > Sphingomicrobium. The sequence goes on from CAWHJH010000016.1 coordinate 32,384, forward strand.
AAAGCGAGCGGCTTGACTCGCGCTGCTCTAACGATATTATCATGATATCAAATTAAAGGGAGGCTGATGTGCCGACAGGGGACGTGGTTGCACTCAATTCGAGCCGCGAGAGCACGGCGTCGACGAGCAGCGGCTATCCGATTTTGCTGCTGATGCTGGCGGTGGCCGCGGTTGGCGCCTTCCTCATTTATCGCGGCTTCGACATGCATAGCCCGGTGTTGATCGGAAATGCGGCGTGGATCGGCGGACTGCTGATCCTGTTCCTCTCCTGCGGTTTTTACATGCTGCAACCGAACCAGGCCGCGGCGATCACCTTGTTCGGCGATTATCGTGGTTCGGACCGGTCGACCGGCCTTCGCTGGGTCCTTCCCTGGATGATCCGCAAGAAGGTCTCGGTCCGCGCGAACAATTTCATCTCCGAACGCATCAAGGTGAATGACCTTCGCGGCAATCCGATCGAAATGGCGGCGCAGATCGTGTGGCGAGTCGTCGATACGGCGCAAGCGCTCTTCGATGTCGATGATTATAAGGAGTTCGTGAAGGTGCAGGTCGAAGCCGCGATCCGCGCAATCGGCTCCCGCTATCCCTATGACGATTTCGAGCATCTCGAAGTGACCCTCCGCGGCAATCATGACGAAGTGGGTGTCGAGCTTCGGAACGAGCTGAAGGCCAGGCTGTCCGTCGCGGGAATCACTGTCGATGAATGCGGATTCACTCACCTCGCTTATGCGCAGGAAATCGCGGGCGCGATGCTTCGCCGGCAGCAGGCTCAGGCGGTCGTCGCGGCTCGCAAGACGCTGGTCGAAGGTGCGGTCGGAATGGTCGAGATGGCGCTCGAGCAATTGTCGGAGAAGGGTGTCGTTCACCTGGACGACGAACGTCGCGCGGCGATGGTCTCGAACCTGATGGTGGTGTTGTGCGGCGAACGCGACACCCAGCCAGTGGTGAACACCGGAACCCTGTACACCTAGGTACGACATGGCTGGCGGTGGCGAACGCAAGGCATATCCGTTGCGGATCGACCCGGCCCTTTGGGCCGCGGTCGAACGCTGCGCCGCCGCCGACCTGCGAAGCGTCAACAGCGAGATCGAGTGCTTGCTTCGCGAGGCGCTCAAGGCGCGGGGCGTGGCGCTGGAGCCGCCGCGGCTCGGTAAAGCGAGGTCGGCCGAAGAAGGAGCTCTAGCCGATCGACAGTTCGTGCTGCTGGTTGAGCAGCCGCCACTCGTCAAGGTCGGCAAGCATTGCCCTGGCCGCCTGCTCGGTCAGGTCCGCCGCACGAACCAGGCTGGCGGATTCGCCGCGCAATCGGTGCGCCACATGATCGAGGACGATGGACGTTTGTTGCGACCGAACGGCGCTGGCCGAATGGTCGCCCTGCACACGGATGCCAACGACCGCCGTGGCGATCGCGGGCAAGGTCGCCGAAATAACGGTGAACCAATGGTAGTTCCGGTGGACCCAATCGGGGGCGACGGCAAAGCCGGTGATGAGCAACGCGCTGGATATTAGCGCCAGCGTGAAGACGCTGTATCCGAGAACCTCGAGCCGATGATTGAGGCGGCCAAGCTGCAGGGCCGCCCGGCGATGATAGTCGACCTGGGGCTGCACTTCCTTGTCCGCAATCGTGGCGGACAGCGCGCCAAGCTTCGACGCATCGATGCGGCCGGCAGGGCAGCCGATCGCCTGCCATGCGCGCGCCGCGTACCATTCGATCCACCTCTGGGGCATCGGGTTCGCGGCCGTTCCCGGTGGGTCCGGTGCCGCTATGGCAAGCACTTTGAGACTGCGCATCGGCCTCAGACGCTCGGCGAGCTGACGGTAATCGAGCCATCGCCGATGCCATTGGCCGCGGTTGGCCGCCCACGTATTCGCAATGATTGCCAGGACCGCGAAGAACAGTCCGACTTCCAGATAGATCGCCCAGCCCGGCAGGATGAGATTAGCCGTCCCGAGGAAGACGGCGAGCGCGGCGAGCACGAAGTTGAATACGTGCCCGCTGCGGAACGACTGAGCGAAATGCGAGGCGACGCTGTCCGCCCAGTCGTACGATTGCTCCAGCGCTCCCAAAGGCGCCGAGGCTGCTTGCGCCCGCTCGCATGCCTCGGAATAGCTTTGCCACTCGGCTCTCGTCATTTGCGATGAGAGGTCGGCACGCCAGTGATGCCGACGGAGCGGCGATATGCCTGCCGCCGCCAGCAGGAGCGGATATTCGATCCGCGGCCGGATCGCGCGCGGCCGTTCGCCAAGAAAGGTAAGCAGAAACGCGCGCTCCTGCGGGTCCGGCGGGGGGGCCAGGATAGCGAACAAGACGGCTTCGGCCGACCCGTCGTCGAACGGGCGCACGTTCGCTGGGTCGTCCACTAGCGTAACGACATTCGGCTCGAACGCCGTCCAGCGGATCATCGTCTCGCCGGTTGCATCGACCGGCACGTGCACGATCGGAGTTCCCCGTTCGTGGGCCAGCCCGACGACCTCTCCGGTGCCCCCCCGCCCGCGAGGGGGCAGCCCGTCCCAGACGGCGATGATCACGTCGCTGTGGGCAATCGTGGCTCGGCCGGCCATGACATAAGCGTCGAGATCTTCGCCACCATTACCCGGGAGCTCGAGCGAGCAGGTTGAGCGAGAGAGGAGGTCATCGAAACGCGCACGCGAAGCTTCGTCGGCCATTCCGGCACGGTATCGATCGCAATCGAACGGCAGCACCGCGTGGAGCTCGAAACCGAGGTCGAGCGCAACCTCCGCCGCCATCTGGTCCGCTCCGTCGGCGAGCGCGGAAACGAAAAGTAGTCGCGGCGGGTCGGCAGTGAAGAATTGCTGATCCGTGGTATGAACCGCCTTCGCCTTCTCGACGAGCGCTTGCAGCACCATCCGCAGCCGCTCGTGGACCGTAAGTAAGGCGGCCGGGGCGAGAGCATCCTTTCGATGCCCCGTAACCCCGACCGCGAAGACGAACGGGACGGATGGTGGGCCTTTGCGTATTGTCGAGCCGACATCCGCGACCACTGCCGGCTCGCCTAGGAAAGTAGCTTTATTCAGACGTTTCCCCCGCCTCCGTTGTTTCTATATTCGGGGTCGTAAGCGTAGTTCGGCCCGAACTGCTTGCCCTCAACTTCGTATGTCTTGCCGGTGAAGCGAAGTGCGTAGTGCAGCGTGTAGGGGTATGTATTGTTTTTGTTTTCGAGCGTGAGCTTCTTGTCGCTGGCGCGGACCTTGTTTTTGATCTGCCCCTTGTCGGAGCCCTTCGGCGGCTTCGTGTGCTTGGGACACGGGGCGGTGGTCACCCAGATGCAATCGTCGGCCTTGCTGTCGAAGACGAGATCAAGGCCGGTTTCATCAACCAGATCGTAAGCGAGTTCGCGATCGATGTCGTCTTTCGGGAACACCATCGGGCCGCTGTGCCATACACCTTTCGGATGTTCCCATTTCAACTGAAAGCCGACACCATCATCCCAATCGCGGGTCGCAACCACCTGCACGAGGATTGTCTGCTTAGTCGGTGGCCCACCTGCGCCAAGCGATGGATCCGGCACAACTCTCTCCTTTTCTTTCACATCGTCGTTCATGTCCGTCTTCCTTCCACTATGTGGCCGATCGACACGTCAGAAATCATGAGCCGAGCAGGGCTCGGTCCCGCATGTAAGTCGGATCGCGGTAACCCATTCGCGCCAGCTGCAAGGCGAGCGCATTCGCGGCATCACGCCGGCCAATTCCCGTCAGGATGAGCACCTTCCGAGCCAGCAAGGGCGGTCTGTCCGGCATCTGCCTGGGCCAGGAACGAGCGGCTTCGCGGAAGGCGGCGCCGGCTTTTGCCCTGGAGCCCGACGCGTAAGCAACAAGCCCTCGAAGCAGCTCTGCATTGGCAAGTTCCAGCTGTGCATCGGCGGACGGTGTCTTTGCGATCTCCGAACGCGCCAATTGCTGGAGCCGATCGGCCAAGCCTTCGGCTTCCACCAGCGCGCCTTGCGCGACCGCGATCCTTGCCTTCAACTGGAGACACCAGGCTCGAAGGTCGAGCCGCCAGTCGACTACGCTCGAGTCCTTCGCGACAAGCCTGTCGCCCATGTCGCAGCCGGAGCGCGTCAAAGCGGCGGCTTGTTCGACGTTCCGCTGCGCAAGCTCGATCCGGGCGAGTTCGAACTTCGCGTAAGCCGTCATAGCTGCCCAATCGGCATTCTGCGGCTCGGCCTCGATCAGCTCTTCGCCGATCCGTACCGACGTTCGCAGCTGTTCCAGGCCCCTGGACGGATTTCCTCGGACGGTGTTGAGTTCGACCGGCCGCCCGGTAAGCAACAAGTGCATCACGGCGATACTGGGCGTCACTCTTTGTGTCGTTGATATAAGGCTGAAGGAGCGAAATCTGCCTTTCTCGCTGAGCCAGGCCATCGTCCAGCCTGCCTTCCTTTTCGCGAGCCTCGCCGAGCCAGGCGAGGACGGAGATCAAAGCCTTCCGGAATTGAACATCCTCCGGCGCGTTCGCCGCCAGTTTCTCGCGGTCTGCAAGCGAGTTCTCGAAGACCGTGGCGGCGTCGCCGTAGCGGCCCGATTCAAGCAGCAAAATGCCGAGATTGGTGTCGGCGTAAATGCCTTCCATTTGCCAATCCGGATTCGACGGATCGGTGGCGATCAGCTTCGTCGCGAGACGCTTGTATTCGTGCAGGCTCGCTTCAGCAGTGCGGGTGTCTCCGCGCTGACGCGCGACGTCCCCCACGTAAAAGACATTCTGGGCATGATCGAAAAGTCGCTGTGGATCATCGGGTTCGCGGCGAAGCAGTTCGGCGGTGCTCTCGAAGGCTTCCTTGTACAGACGCAGTGCACTGTCGACATTTCCGCGATCCGACGCGATCTGGCCCATCAGGGTGAGGGCCTTCGAGCGCTGCGCGAGACTCGCATCGCTCAGCCCCGCTTTCTCCTGATGTTCATAATAAGCAAGGGCACGGGCGCCGACTGAATCGAGCACGTCCAGTCGGCCGATCGGCTCGAGCTTGTCCTTGAGATCGCCCAGCATGAATCCGACGAGGCCTTCCGCCTGCCGCCTCTGCTCTTGCGCCGCATCGCGTGCCTGGATGGCCGTTACTGCCAGGCCGGTGGCTATCAGCATCCCGACGAGCGAACCGCCCGCGACCGTTGCAAGGCGGCGCTGGCGCCGGATCGTGTCGCGCTGCACCAGTTCGTCGAGTCCGAGTCCGAGCATTCCGGCGACGAGTTTGAGGAAGCCGAGCCGGCGAACCTCCCCGGTCCCGCGAAGATCGGCGGCGAGCGGCTCAGCCTTGTGGCTCGTGGGTCGACCGCGCCGGTCATATTTGTACCGCAGGGCCTGCGGCAGGCATTCTTCTTCTTCGCGGCCCGCGAGGTCGCTGGCGAACGGCTCGCCATCGATGATGACGGCAAAGATGCATCCTTCCGGACGGGCCCGCTTGAAGGCCTCGATCTCGGCGTTGGTCCACCGGGAGCGCGCGGCGGCAGGTGAGCAGATCACGACGAGGAACCGCGAGGCCGCGATCGCCGACCGAATTTCGCCGCCAAGGTCGCCGGAGGCCGGGAGCTCATTGAGATCGCGGAAGATGGGCGTGAGCCGCTTCGGCACGGCGCCATGATCGGTGATCCGCCCGACGAGATGCGAAGGGACTACAAATCGCTCAAGGGCCTGATGGAGCCAGTCGGCGATTGCTTGGTCGCGATGACTGTAGCTCAGGAATGCGAAATAGTGGTGGGAGCCGCCCGCGACCGGCGTCGAAGACGCCGTTGCACTAGTTGTGCGAGTCCACTCGGACGGTCGGGCAAGAATCGTCATGCCGCCCCCGTAATTTCGGCTTAGCGGCTTACCATCTTCGAATATTTAACGCGAATCCGCCAAGTTCGCTCGCTTGGCCCTCGTCACCACAGGTCCTATATCCGCCGCATGTCTTCCATCCGCCCCTGGCGAGATATCGTACGGCGCCAGTCGCGCCAGATCATGGTCGGCTCCGTCCCCGTTGGCGGAGACGCGCCCGTGACCGTCCAGACGATGACCAACACGCCCACTGCCGATGCGCGCGCGACGATCGATCAGATTCGCCGCTGCGAGGAGGCAGGCGTCGACATCATCCGAGTGTCGTGCCCGGACCAGGAGAGCACTGCCGCGCTCAAGGAGATCGTCCGCGCGGCGAATGTGCCGATCGTCGCCGACATCCACTTCCACTACAAGCGCGCCCTCGAAGCCGCCGATGCCGGCGCGGCCTGCCTGCGCATCAATCCGGGCAACATCGGCTCCGAGGATCGCGTCAAGGAAGTCATCTCGGCAGCGCGAGCGAATGGCTGCGCGATCCGCATCGGCGTCAACGCCGGAAGCCTCGAGAGGGACCTGCTCGAAAAGTACGGCGAGCCCTGTCCCGAGGCGTTGGTCGAGAGCGCGCTCGACCATATCCGAATCCTCGAGGACCACGGCTTCCGCGACTACAAGGTCGCGGTGAAGGCGTCGGACGTGTTCCTAGCGGTCGCCGCCTATCACCAGCTCGCCGACGCAGTGGACTGCCCTTTGCACCTCGGTATCACCGAAGCCGGCGGACTGATCGGCGGGACGGTCAAGTCGTCGATCGGCATCGGCTCGCTGCTTTGGGCCGGAATCGGCGACACGATCCGCGTCTCGCTTTCGGCCGAGCCGGAGGAGGAAGTCCGCGTCGGCTACGAGATTTTGAAGGCGCTCGGCATCCGCAACCGCGGAGTCCGCGTCGTCTCCTGTCCGAGTTGCGCGCGCCAGGGCTTCGACGTGATCCGCACCGTGCAGGCACTTGAGGAGCGCCTGCAGCACATCCGAACGCCCATGTCCCTGTCGGTGCTGGGCTGCGTGGTGAACGGCCCGGGCGAGGCGCGCGAAACCGACATCGGCATCACCGGCGGCGGTCAGGGCAAGCACATGGTCTATCTGTCGGGCGTGACGGATCACCACGTGCAGGACGCCGACATGATCGACCATATCGTGAAGCTGGTCGAAGCGAAGGCGGCCGAGCTCGAAGCTGCTGCGTCTGCGGACCAGACGCTGGACGCCGCCGAATAGCGCGCCGGTTCAGCCTTTCTTTACCTTGTCGGCGCAGCTTGGCGCCGTGGGCAAGCTACTGTTGATCCTGATCCTTTTCGGCGCCGTCGCCGACGGCTTGGCGTCATCGCAGGCAGAGCCCCCGCTCCTCATCGACTGAGCGCTGCCTCCCGCACTCGACGAATGGATTTGATCCGCTAAGGCCGGCGCGTGAACCGCGTCGCCCAGCATCCAGTCCAGGCATTTCTCGCTGCGCTCGCGGCGGTCGGCATCCTGTCGATGATGGACGCGGTGATGAAGGCGCTCGTTCTTGGCATAGGCATTATCGCCGTGAGCGTCTGGCGCTCGACCGCCAATTTGATCCTGACCGGGGTGCTCTACTTGCCGCGCCGGCGGTCTTGGCCGGTCAGATCGATCCTCAAGATTCACGTCGCCCGGGGCGTGATCGTAACGGTGATGGCGGGCCTCTTTTTCTGGGGGATTGCCCGGGTTCCGCTTGCCCAGGCGATCGCTCTGACGTTCATCGCGCCGCTCATCGCTCTGTTGCTCGCCGCGACGTTCCTCAACGAACGCATCGGCTCGCGCTCGGTCGGCGGATCGATCATGGCCTTCGCCGGAGTTCTCGTGATCGTTTTCGGGCAGGCCCGCACCGATCTTGGGACCGACGCCTTGCTCGGCAGCGCCTCGATCATCGGCTCGGCGCTCTGCTACGCGATCAACATCGTCCTCATGCGGCACCAGTCGCTCGCCGCCGAGCCGTTGGAGATCAACTTCTTCCAGTCGCTAACGGTGCTCGTGCTTTGGCTGGCTTTAACGCCGTTCCTCGGCTTTCCTGACTGGCCGGAAGGATGGGCGCTATGGGTTGGCGTCGCGGCCGTCATGTCCACCGCTGGCGGCCTGCTCTTCTCCTGGGCTTACGCCCGCGCCGAAGCCAGCTACCTCGCGGTGACCGAATATAGCGGCTTCCTCTGGGCGGCTGCGCTCGGCTGGATCATCTTCAGCGAAGCCGTGTCGCTCTACACGGCCGCAGGCGCCGCGCTCATCGTCGGCGGCTGCTTCGTTGCAGCGCGAAGCAAGATCGACGCTCCGGGAGAAGTGGAGGTTGTGACCTGATGGCCTGGTTTTGGCTGATCCTCGGCGGGCTTTTCGAAGTCGGCTTCACCACCTCGCTGCGCTTCGTCGACGGCTTCCGCAACGTTCCCTGGACGATTGCCTTCCTCGTCTCGGTCGCGATCAGCATGGGCCTGCTGGAGCTTGCGGCGCGATCGATCCCCATGGGAACGGCCTATGCCGTCTGGGGCGGCATCGGAGCTGTCGGCACGGTCCTCGTAGGGATCCTTTGGTTTGCCGAACCAGCAAGTATGATCCGAATCTCGCTGATTTTCGTCATCGTCGCTGCAATTGCGGGACTCAAGCTCGCCGCCTGACGCGGCCCGGCCCAGGGTTTCCTCGGATATCGCCGACCTCTACCGCTGTTGCACAGTTCTGGCTTCTGCTGCGACAGGAGACGGACCATGGGCAGGAAAGCGATCGCAGAGTTGATCGGCACCTTCTGGCTCGTGCTGGGGGGCTGCGGCAGCGCGGTGCTCAGCGCCGGAGTGGCGGACATCGGCATTGGCCTGCTTGGCGTTTCGCTAGCGTTCGGCCTGACGGTGGTCACCATGGCCTATGCGATCGGTCACATCTCAGGCTGCCACCTGAACCCCGCGGTGACCATTGGACTATGGGCGGGCGGCCGCTTCCCGGGCCGGGAAATCCCTTATTATGTTGCGGCCCAGGTGATTGGTGCAATCATCGCCGCATTCGTGTTGCTTGCCATCGCCAGCGGCCAGCCCGGGTTCGGCCTGGCGCCCAACGGACTTGCGGTGAACGGCGTCGGCGAGCTGTCGCCCGGCGGCTATTCAATTCAGGCCGGCATTCTGGTCGAGGTCATCCTGACGGCTGTCTTCCTGTTGATCATTATGGGCTCGACCCATAGCCGAGCACCGGTCGGTTTCGCGCCGCTCGCGATCGGGCTGGGCCTGACCCTCATCCATTTGATCTCGATCCCGGTAACGAACACGTCCGTAAACCCGGCGCGGAGCACCGGCCCGGCCGTTATCGTCGGCGGAATGGCGCTTCAGCAGCTCTGGATTTTCTGGGTGGCTCCGATTGTCGGAGGGATACTTGGCGGGTTCCTGTATCGCACCCTTGAGCCCGAGGCTCCTACTCAACCAGAAATCAAGGGCGGCTGACCGGCTGACCGGAATCGGGCTTCGAGGACCTCGTCGCCGAGGTAGCGATCCCCTTCCTTCCCTTTGCCGGAAGATTTTGCCATGCGCCGCGTGATGACGACGCCCCAACCCGTTCGCGGGACCCAGAGCTTGCTTGGAGAAGACGCCGACCGCTTCCACGCGGTGGTCGACGCATTCGATCGCGTGCGCCGGCTGTTCGGCTTCAAGCGGGCCGAGGTGCCGGTGATCGAGCAGACCAGCGTCTTCGCGCGCACCATCGGCGAAACGACCGACGTCGTCTCGAAGGAGATGTACACGTTCGAGGACCGCGGCGGGGAACAGATCACCCTTCGGCCCGAGTTCACGGCCGGCATTTGCCGTGCCTACCTCAGCGAGGGCTGGCAGCAGTTCGCTCCGCTGAAGCTCGCCACGCACGGTCCGGCGTTCCGCTACGAACGGCCCCAGAAAGGCCGCTTCCGCCAGTTTCACCAGCTCGATGCCGAAGTGATTGGCGCCGCCGAAGCGGCGGCGGACGTGGAATTGCTGTCGCTTGGGGATCAGTTGCTGAGGGAGCTCGGCATCCAGGAGGGCGTGACCCTGCAGCTTAACACGCTCGGCGATTCAGAAACTCGTGACGCATGGCGTTCGGCGCTGATCGAACATTTCGAATCCCACCGGAGTGCGCTGTCGGAGGACAGTCTCACGCGGCTCGAGCGCAACCCTCTGCAAATCCTCGACACCAAGGACCCCAAGGAGCGGTCGATTGCCGATGCCGCTCCCTCGATCGACGATTTCCTGACAGCCGAAGCATCTGACTTCTTCGCGCAGGTGACGGCCGGTCTCGATGCCGCCGGTGTCCGATGGACCCGCAATCCGCGCCTCGTCCGCGGTCTCGACTATTACCGGCACACGGCGTTCGAGTTCGTCACGGACCGTCTTGGCGCACAGGGCACGGTCATCGCCGGCGGCCGCTACGATGGCCTGATCGAAGCATTGGGTGGTCCGCATACGCCCGCCGTCGGCTGGGCTGCGGGGATCGAGCGGCTCGGCATGATGATCGGCGCGCCTCCGCCCGAGGCGCCATCCGTTGCTGTCGTTCCCCTGGGGGAACGCGCGGAATCGGAGGCGCAGCGCATCGTTGCAGGACTGCGTCGCGAGGGCGTTGCGGCGGACATGGCCTATCGCGGGAACATGAAGAAGCGCCTCGGGCGGGCCAATGCGTCCGGCGCGAAATATGCGTTGATCATCGGCGATGACGAGCTGGATCGTGGCGAAGCGAAATTGAAGGACCTCGCCACCGGCGAGCAGAAGTCCGTTTCGCTCGACCTCCTGGGGGAAGCGATCCGGCAATGAACCGCATTTCCTCCGAACGGATCGCCTCGATCGAGGCGAAGAAGCATGAGCTTGCCGAAGCGATGGCCGCCGGCGATCTCGCGCCTGAAGAGTTCGTGCGCCTGTCCAAGGAATATGCGCAGATCGAGCCGGTCGCCGCCGCTGCCCGCGAAGTTCGCCGCCTGCGCGCCGAGCTCGACGTACTGAACGGAATGGTCGCCGATCCGGCAGCGGAGGCCGAGCTCAAGGAAATGGCTGCGGCCGAGGCGGAGGAAATCCGCCACAAGCTCCCCGAGGCGGAACGGGCGCTGGCGATCAGGCTCCTGCCGCGCGATTCCGCCGACGAGCGCGCAGCGATGCTCGAGGTGCGCGCCGGCACCGGCGGCGATGAGGCTGCTCTGTTCGCGGGCGACCTGCTGCGCATGTACCAGCGGTTCGCCGAAGCGCAGGGCTGGCGGTTCGAGCTGATCTCAGCGAGCGCGTCCGATGTCGGCGGCTACAAGGAAGCCGTCGCGTCGATCAGCGGCCCCGGCGTCTTCGCCAAGCTCAAGTTCGAAAGCGGCGTGCATCGCGTGCAGCGCGTCCCCGCTACCGAGAGTGGCGGGCGCATTCATACGTCGGCCGCAACTGTCGCAGTGCTTCCGGAGGCCGAGGACGTCGACGTCCAGATCGACGACAAGGATCTTCGGATCGACGTCTACCGCTCGTCCGGGCCGGGAGGGCAGTCGGTGAACACGACGGACAGCGCCGTTCGGATCACCCATCTGCCGACCGGCCTAGTGGTCATCCAACAGGACGAGAAGTCGCAGCACAAGAACAAGGCGAAGGCCCTCAAGGTGCTTCGCACCCGCCTCTTCGAGATGGAGCGTGAGCGGCTTGCCAGCGAGAGAGCGGGAGCCCGCAAGTCGATGGTTGGCTCTGGCGATCGGTCGGAGCGGATCCGGACCTATAATTTCCCGCAGGGGCGGGTGACGGATCACCGCATCAACCTGACGCTTCACAAGCTGCCGGAGATCCTTGAAGGACCGGCGCTTGCCGAAATGATCAACGCGCTTGTCGCGGAGGACGAGGCGGAGAGGCTCGCCGGGCTCGAAGAGGCGTGACGACGATTCCGCGAGCCCTGGCTCGGGCCACTAACGAGCTTGGCGGCCTCAGCGACACGCCGCGCCTCGATGCCGAGCTTCTGATGGCCGAGGCGCTTCACATCGATCGCGACAAGCTGATCCTGTCGCCGCCGCAGCGCGACGCGCCCGAACAATTCTTCGAGATGATGGAGCGGCGCAAGGCGGGAGAGCCGGTCGCCTACGTCACCGGACGGCGCGCCTTCTGGAACATCGAACTGCACGTCGGTCCGGGCGTGCTCATCCCGCGGCCGGACAGCGAAGTCCTGATTTCCTCGGCCCTTGAGCATTTCGAGGGAAGTACCGGCCCGCAGCGCATCCTCGATCTCGGCACGGGCCCTGGCACCCTCCTCCTCGCAGCGCTCGATTTGTGGCCCGCTTCTACGGGCCTCGGCGTCGATTTATCGCGCAAGGCCATGTCCTATGCCGCGGCCAACGCGAGGCGGCTGGGCTTCGAGAAGCGGCTCAAGCTGAAAGAGGGCGATTGGGCGAAGGGCGTTTCCGACACGTTCGACCTGATCCTCTGCAATCCGCCTTATGTCGCCGAAGATGCGGAGCTCGGCCCTGGGGTGCGTGAATATGAGCCCGACGAGGCCTTGTTCGCGGGCAAGGAGGGCCTCGACGCCTATCGGGAGCTTGCTCCGCAGCTTCCCCGGCTGCTGAACAAGGGCGGGCTTGCAGCAGTCGAGATCGGCCACGACCAGGCCGAGCCGGTTACGGCCTTGCTGACCCGCGACGGGCTTCAGGCGCGCGTCGCCAACGATCTGGCTGGGCGGGCACGGGCCGTGCTCTTAACCTGGGTGTAATAGAAAAGCGCTTGGATTTTCATGATAGTCTCATTACATCTATAGGCGAGGACCGGGCTCGCTCCCTTGAGAGAAGCTGAGCAGAACCCGCTCCACCCCCGACGCAATCGGCCGTTCGTAGCGCGCCCTCAGGGCGCAGTTCGGAACGAGAGGGTCAGGCCCCGGCGCAGCTATGCGCCGGCCTGCCAGCCTCAGGCGAAGGGGAAAGCTTCTTGTTAAGGAAGTAGGAATTTGATCAACAATCGTCAGGGCGGCCGCAGGCGCGGTCGTGGTGGGGGGCCGAGAGGCCAGAACCTCGGGGGTCAGCCCGGAGGCAATAGGCAGGATAATCGGCAGCGCGGCAACGCGGCGCAGCTGCTCGAAAAGTACAAGAGCATGGCGCGAGACTCGCAGCTCGCAGGCGACCGCGTCCAGAGCGAATATTACCTCCAGTTCGCCGACCATTACTTCCGCGTTCTCAGCGAGACTCGAGCCCGCTTCGATGACCAGCGCCGTCAACGGGGTGAGGATCTCGACGACGATGAGGGCGAGGAAGAATTGGCGGAAGGTTCCGCGGACGACGCCACGTCGGAAGCCGGCGACGCAGAACCGCGTCGTGAGCGCAACGAGCGCCGAGAGCGCAGCGATCGCGGTGACCGCCCGCGCCGCTACTCCCGTGAGGAACGGCCTCGCGACGATGGCGACGAGCGCAATGGTATCGAGCGCGGAAATGGCGCCGATGAGCGCATCGCAATGGACGTCCTGCCGCCTGCGATCGGCCGCGACGAAGGCGCCGATGACGAGGGCCCCGAGGAAGTCGCTGCCCCTCCTCGCCGCCGTACTCGTCGGCCCCGCGCCCAGGATGAAGGCGACAACGCGCCCGTCGCGTGATCTTCACGCTCAACCGGGACAAGAGCCGGCGGCTCATCGAAGGGCTCACCGAGGCCGCGATCATCGTTCGCGGCGCAACCGTGGTCATGAGCAACCGGGCGGCCCGAAACCTCCTCGGCGTCGCTATCGAGAACGTGGACGTCCGCCAGGTGCTTCCGCATCCAGCGCTCATCGAGCGGCTGGTTCGAGGCAGGGTCACCGGGCACGAGGAGGTCGAGGCGGCCGGCTTCGGCGGGGCGCGCCGGAACTGGCTGGTACGCATCTCTCCGCTGGGTGAAGGCGATCTGCTGGTGAGGCTGATCGACCGTAGCGAAGCGCGTGCCGCGGAGCAGATGCGGGTCGATTTCGTCGCCAATGCCAGCCATGAGCTGCGCACGCCGCTCTCGACCCTGATCGGCTATACCGAAACCCTGAGAGAACGGACTTCGGAACTCGATGGCGACACGCAGGAGCGTTTCCTCTCGATCGTCCATGACGAGGCTCGGCGGATGCAGCGGGTCGTGGAGGATCTTATCTCCCTCTCCCGAATCGAGGCCGAGAAGTTCACCACTCCCACGGAGGCAGTGGACCTCGAGCAATTGATCGAGGTATCCGTCGAGAGCGCCAGGCGGATGGCGGAAGAGCGCCAGTCGGAACTGGTCACCAGCATCGCGCCCGACCTGCCTCCGATCGCCGCCGACGCTTCCCAGATTCTCCAAGTCCTCGATAACCTCATCACCAACGCCCTGCGTTACGGCGAACCGGGTACCCCGGTGACGGTCTCGGCGACCCTGGAGGACGAGATGGTGCACGTCTCGGTCACGGACCGAGGCGAAGGCATTGCGCCAGAGCACGTCAAGCGGCTGACAGAGCGCTTTTATCGCGTGGACACGAGCCGCAGCCGGTCGCTCGGCGGCACGGGCCTCGGTCTGTCGATCGTAAAGCACATCGTCGAGCGCCATCGCGGCCGGCTGACCATTGAGAGCGAGGTGGGAAAAGGTACCGCCGTGCACGTCCTTTTGCCGGTTGTGGCTTGAATGACGTCCCGCGGGGTGGTTCTTTCCTCAGTCTCCGCAGCGATCGCTGCCATCCCGACGTCGGCGCTCGCCAGTGAGGACGGACAGGTTTGGATAGCCGGCAGCGCCACGATCAAGCTGAACGATGCATGGCGACTGTCCGAAGACATGAACGCGCGATTCAGCGATGACCGAAACGGCCTCTATCAGCTCCAGTCGGCCACTTTGCTCCATTACAGGCTTGGCAAGAAGGTCACTGTCGCAGGCGGATATGTCCATAGCCCGCAATATTCAGACGGAGATCGGATTGCCCTTGAGCGCCGGGCAAGGGAGCAGGTCACGGTCGACGATATCGGCAGGATCGGAGCCGGAAAAATCAGTGCAAGGTTGCGAATGGAGCAGCGCTGGCGTGACAATGCCGACGGCACGGCCTGGCGCATCCGCCCCTATGTCAAATACGCTCTGCCGCTGGTTGGGAAAACGTCCCTCGTGCTCAGCAATGAGACTTTCCTGAACCTCAACACGACGGCGTTTCAGCAGCAGGATGGCTTGGATCGGATGCGAAATCTGATCGCCATAAACACGCCGCTGCTGAAGAACTTCACCGCGGAAGTCGGTTATCTCAATCAATATGGATTCGTCCGTGGGGGTGAAGACACAAGCGACCATGTGGCGAGCCTGTCGCTAACCGCCAGCTTCTAACGATCTCCACTGTCATGAGATTGTCATGATCGAACCGAGCGGCTAACCGCGCCCCCAGTCTGTACGCGCCGCGTTCTCAAGGGATTCCCATGCTCGGTTGGTTTCAGCGCCTGCTCCCGAAGACGGGCGACTTCTTCGGCATGTTCGAAGCGCACGCCGCGATGCTGACGGCGGCTGCGGACGCATTGCAGGAACTTGCATCCGATGGCGGCTCGACCGAAAAGTGCCTGCGGACCATCCAAGACCGGGAGCATGTCGCCGACGACGTTATTCGCGACGTCCTCACCACCGTCCGCAAGACGTTCCTGACGCCTTTCGACCGCGGCGCGATCACCTCGCTGATCGGTTCGATGGACGACGCGATCGACGAAATGCTCGCCGCGGCACGCGCGATCGACCTCTACGAAGTCCAGCGGCTGCGGCCCGAGATGAAGGACATCGTTAGCCTGATCGCCGAGGCCGCCCGCGTAACCCATGAAGCCATCCCACTACTTCGCGACGTCAGCAGGAACGGCCAGCGGCTTCACGAGCTTACCGAGCGGCTCGTCCGGCTTGAAGGCAAGGCCGACGATGTCCACGCGGCCGGCCTCAAGCGAGCGTTCCGCGAGATCGCCCGCCAGGACCCGCTTCAGTTCGCTGTGACCCGCGAGATCCTGAGGCACCTCGAAAAGGTGACCGACGCGTTCGAGGACGTCGCCAATCAAATCGACGGCATCGTGATCGACCACGCGTAGGGCGAAGACGTGCACGAGCTCGCCTTTCCGCTGCTGGTCGGCCTGATCCTCATCGCGCTGGCGTTCGACTTCCTGAACGGCCTGCACGATGCGGCAAACGCCATCGCTACCGTCGTTGCAACGCGTCTGCTCAAGCCGGTGACCGCAGTCGCCTTCGCCGCCTTCTTCAACTTTGCCGCTTACTTCCTCGCGCTTGCCGTGCCTGAACTGCACAGGGTGGCGGACACGATCGGCAAGGGTATCATAGACAAGGATCTGGTGACGCCCGCCGTCGTCTTCGGGGCGCTCATCGGCGCCATGTTCTGGAACGTCGTCACCTGGCTGAAGGGCATTCCGTCGTCGTCCAGTCATGCCCTGGTCGGTGGCCTTGTCGGCGCGGGCGTGGCGCATGCGGGACTGACCGGAATCCAGTGGACCGGGCTCAACAAGACCCTCGTTGCGATCGTGCTCTCACCGACACTCGGGATGATCCTCGCCATGATCATCATGCTGGTGACGAGCTGGCTGGGCGTTCGAGCAACTGCCGCCGGCGCCGATCGCGCCTTTCGCCTCCTTCACCTGTTCTCATCGGCGCTCTACTCGCTCGGCCACGGCCTTAACGATGCGCAGAAGACGATGGGGATCATTGCAGTTCTGCTCTACTCGACCGGCTACATGCAGGGCGAGTTCCACGTGCCTCATTGGGTCGCGCTCGCCTGCTATGTGGCCATCGGCCTCGGCACCCTCTCGGGCGGATGGAAGATTATCGAGACGATGGGCACCCGCATTACAAAGCTCGACCAGCACCAGGGGTTCAGCGCCTCGATGGGCGGCTCCGTCATGCTCTTCACGGCCTCCTGGCTCGGGATTCCCGTGTCCACGACACACACGATCACCGGATGCGTCATCGGCGCCGGCGCTGCCCGGCGCGCTTCCGCGGTGCGGTGGCAGGTAGCGGGTAACGTGATGACCGCCTGGGTCATCACCATCCCCGCGTCGGCCACGGTCGCTGCACTCTTCTATTACCTGACGACCCTGTTCTAGGTCGCTCCGCAACGGCTGTTGTCACTAAGTTGTAACGAGGTTGTCACGAACCGGTCGCTGAACCGCCGCTAGTGGACTTCCACGGATTCGATCCGAACGGGAGTCTCGTCTGTGAAGAAGATCATGATCGCGCTGCCCCTCGCGGCGGCCCTTTCTGCATGTGGGAGCAATGGTGGCGGAACGGCCGATGGCAGCGCAAAGCAGGCCTTGACGGTCGTCGGGTCGTCGACCGTCTATCCGTTCACCACCGCGGTCGCCGAGCAGTTCCAGCGTGACAACCCCAACGTCAGCGTTGTCGTGGAATCGACCGGTACGGGTGCGGGCATGAAGCTGTTCTGTGGCGGCGTCGGCGCGAACTTCCCGGACATCGAGAACGCCTCGCGGCAGATCAAGAAGAGCGAGTATGAATCCTGCGTCGCGAACGGCGTCAAGAACGTCATCGAGGTACCGGTCGGAATCGACGGCCTGACCTTCATTCAGGCCGCGAGCGGGCAGCCGCTCAACCTGACCCAGACAGACATTTACAAGGCGCTCGCCGCCAATCCGTTCGGCAAGGGCGCCAATACGGCGCAGACCTGGAAGGATGTGAATCCGGCGCTTCCGGCGATCAAGATCCGCGTCCTCGGCCCGCCGCCGACTTCCGGTACGCGCGACAGCCTGGTCGAGCTCTACCTCGACAAGGGCTGCAACACCGATCCGGCGATGAAGGCACTCAAGGAGTCCGACGAGGCCAAGCACAAGGACATCTGCACCAAGGTCCGTGAGGACGGCGCATTCGTCGAGGCCGGAGAGAATGACAATCTGCTCGTCCAGAAGGTGACCGCCGACCCGGGCACGATCGGCATCCTCGGCTATTCCTTCCTCGAGGAGAATGCGGACAAGGTCAGCCCGGTCCAGATCAACGGCGTCTCGCCGACCGAAGCGACGATCTCCGACCTGTCCTACCCCGGCGCGCGCAAGCTCTACATCTACCTCAAGGGCGAGCATCTCGCGGCCAAGCCGGCGCTTCGTGAATTCGTCGCGGCCTATGCGAAGGCATGGGGCAAGGGCGGCCCGCTCGAGCAGCGTGGACTGGTCCCGCTGGGCGGACCCGATGCCGAAGCGTCGGGCAAGCAGGCTACCGAGTTGAAGCCGCTCGATGCGGCCAGTCTCAAGTAAGCCGACCGCGGCAAACGAATGACGCTTGGAATCGCCTTCATCGGGGTCCTGCTGATCGCCCTGGCGGTCGGCGGGATCGCTTTTGCCGGCGCCGGGCGTCTCCGCTCGAGCGGGCGGCTGCACTCGCTGCCCACCTACCACGCGCTCCACGCCACGATCTGGGTGCTTGCGCCCGCGTTGCTCGTCCTGGCGGCCTGGGCTCCAATGCAGACGCGCCTCGTCAATGAGGCCGTCCTCTCGAGCCCCGAGGGCCAGGCGCTGCCCAAATTCGAGATGCAGCGCGACACGATCCTGGCGGAGGCCCGGCAGATCGCGCACCGCGAGATCGAGGCCGGCTTCAATCCGGAATCGACCGCGCTCGCGCCGCGCGTCCTGGAAGCCGAGCAGAGCTATGCCGGGATCGGCGGAATTGCGGCCATCCTGATTGCGCTCGGTGCGGGCGGGCTCCTCGTGCTGCGCAGGCGCGACAGGGAATTCCGGGCGCGCACATCTGTCGAACGGTGGATGATGGGACTCCTGATCGGTGCTTCGCTGATCGCGATCTTCACGACGCTCGGAATCGTCCTCTCGCTGCTGTTCGAATCGGTGCGTTTCTTCCAGCTTGTCCCGGCGACCGACTTCCTGTTCGGCCTGACCTGGAGCCCGCAGATGGCGATCCGCGCCGACCAGGCAGGGTCGTCGGGCGCCTTCGGTTCAATCCCGCTCTTCTGGGGCACCATACTGATCGGTGCGATCATCGCCATGATCGTCGCCATCCCTCTCGGGCTGATGAGCGCCATTTACCTTACGCAATATGCGGCACCGAAGGCGCGCTCGGTGATCAAGCCGTTGCTCGAGATTCTCGCCGGCGTCCCGACCGTGGTCTACGGCTATTTCGCGGCGCTGACGGTCGCTCCCTGGGTTCGCGAATTGGGCATCTCGCTCGGGATCAGCTCCGCCAGCAGCGAAAGCGCGCTGGCCGCGGGGCTGGTCATGGGTATTATGATCATACCGTTCGTGAGCTCCATGGCGGACAATTCGATCGCGGCGGTTCCGGCGGCGATGCGCGATGGCAGCTTCGCCCTTGGCGCCACCCGCTCGGAAACGATCCGCAAGGTCCTGCTCCCCGCCGCGCTTCCCGGAGTGGTCGGCGGCATCCTGCTCGCCGTCAGCCGGGCGATCGGCGAGACGATGATCGTTGTGATGGCCGCGGGCCTGGCGGCCAATCTCACGGCCAATCCGTTCGAAAGCGTCACGACCGTCACCGTGCAGATCGTGCAATTGCTCACCGGCGACCAGGAATTCGACAGCGCCAAGACGCTTGCGGCTTTCGCCCTTGGCCTGGTCCTGTTCCTGATCACCCTCGTTCTGAACCTGATCGCTCTCAGCGTGGTGCGCAGGTACCGGGAAGCTTATGAATAGCGCCACTGCAGACGCCGCGATCACGCGCTGGACCGGGGATGCGATGCAGAGCCGGCTGCGCAGACGCTACCGCTCCGAACGAAACTTCAAGCTGCTCGGCTTCGGTGCCGTCGGCCTGTCCCTCGCCTTCCTCGCATTCCTGCTGGGAACCATGCTTTGGCAAGGCGTTGGCGGCCTCAGCCTGGACTTCCTCAGGGCATCGGATTCGACCGACCCGGCGATGGCCGGCGTGTGGGGAGCGCTCAAGGGCAGCTTCCTCACCATCCTCGTCACGATGGCGCTCGCCTTTCCGATCGGAGTCCTGTCCGCGATCTACCTTGAGGAATTCGCGGCGCGGAACCGCTGGACGGACATCATAGAGGTTTCGATCAACAATCTGGCCGCCGTGCCCTCCATCATTTTTGGTTTGCTCGGTCTCGCCGTATTCCTCAACTTCATGCATCTCCCCCGCTCGGCCCCGCTCGTCGGCGGCCTGACGCTGGCGCTCATGACCATGCCGGTGATCGTCATCGCCGGCCGCAACGCAATCACGTCCGTGCCGCCCTCGATCCGCGAGGCCGCGCTCGGCGTCGGCGCGTCGAAGATGCAGGTGGTGTTCCACCACGTGTTGCCTTTGGCGCTTCCTGGAATCCTTACCGGCACGATCATCGGCATGGCGCGCGCCCTGGGCGAGACCGCGCCGCTGCTGATGATCGGAATGCGCGCGTTCATTGCTGTGCCGCCGTCCGGGATCACCGAGCCGGCGACCGTTCTTCCCGTTCAGATCTTCCTCTGGTCCGACGAGGTCGACCGCTCATTCGTCGAGAAGACGAGTGCCGCGATCATCGTTCTTCTGGTGTTCATGCTTCTGATGAACGCCCTCGCCATCTATCTCCGCAATCGCTTCGAGCAACGCTGGTAGGCATCATGCTCATGAAAGAGAAACTTCCGATAACTCCCGTTACTCCGGTTCCGGCACCGTCGACGGCAATTGCCGCCGAGGCGAACCGGGAGGGGCCTTCGACGACGGAGCCGTCCGTCGCCGAGCCAGGCCAGCTGCCGACCAGCCGTGCGACGTCGGGGCCGGCGGTTTCGCTCGGTCCCGACGCCGACGAGCATGAGGAGGCCGCGCCGACCGCCGAGCCGAAGATGCGCGCCAGCAACATCAGCGTGTACTACGGCGAGAAGCAGGCGCTGAAGGACGTATCGATCGACGTTCACGAAGATCGCGTCACCGCCTTCATCGGGCCATCGGGCTGCGGCAAGTCGACGTTTCTGCGCTGCCTCAACCGGATGAACGACACGATCCCGACGGCGCGCGTGACCGGGAAGATCGAACTTGACGGCCATGACATCAATTCGCCCGCGATGGACGTCGTCCAGCTTCGGGCTCGCGTGGGCATGGTCTTCCAGAAGCCGAACCCGTTCCCCAAGTCGATCTATGAGAACGTGGCCTATGGTCCGCGCATTCACGGTCTCACCGCCTCGCGGGCGGAGCTCGACGAGACGGTCGAAAAGTCCCTGCGGCGAGCCGGCCTGTGGGACGAGGTCAAGGATCGCCTGAAGGAAAGCGGCACGGCGCTCTCGGGCGGGCAACAGCAGCGCCTGTGCATCGCGAGGGCGATCGCGGTCGATCCCGAGGTCATCCTCATGGACGAGCCCTGCTCGGCGCTCGATCCGATCGCGACAGCCCGCATTGAGGAGCTGATCCACGAGCTTCGCGGCCGCTACGCGATCGTCATCGTCACGCACAACATGCAGCAGGCCGCACGAGTGTCGCAGCGGACCGCCTTCTTCCACCTCGGCGAGCTGGTTGAATACGGCAAGACCAGCAAGATGTTCACGAACCCGCGCGAGCAGCGCACCCAGGATTATATTACTGGGCGGTACGGTTGATCGGAGCGAACATGCAGCAGCAGACGGGTCATACGCTCAAGGCCTTCGATGAGGACATCGATCGCCTTCGCGGGCTCATCAGCGAAATGGGCCAGAAGGCGCATGAAGCCATTCGCGAGGCGATGCGGTGCCTTGTCGAGCGCGATACCGAAGGCGCGCTTCGGGTCGTCGATCGCGACAAGGAGATCGACCGTCTCGAGATCGAAACGGAAAAGCGCGTCGTCCAGTTGATCGCGCTCCGTGCGCCGATGGCGGGCGATCTTCGCGATGCCGTCGCGGCACTCAAGATATCGGGTGTCGTCGAGCGTATCGGCGACTATGCCAAGAACATCGCCAAGCGCGTTCCGCTGATGGACGGTGCAAGCGACATCGAGCCGATGTCGCTTCTGCCGGAGATGGCGCGGATCGCGACGGACATGGTGACCGACGTCCTTCGCGCCTTTGTCGAGCGCGACGCCCAGGCAGCCGTCCGCGTCTGCGAACGCGACCAGGCGGTCGACGACTTCTACAACTCCATCTTCCGCACCCTGCTGACGCACATGATGGAGAACCCACACAACATCGGGCAGTCGGCGCACCTTCTGTTCGTCGCCAAGAACCTTGAACGGGTCGGCGACCACGCGACCAACATTGCCGAGATGGTCTATTACGCGGCGACTGGAGACCATATGGTCGAGCCCGCCAAGAAGCGGCGGCGGAAGTCGGTATGACGCGCAAGAAGCTCCTCCTCGTCGAAGACGATCGGGCACTCGCGGAGCTTCTGATCTGGCACTTCGAGCGCGAGGATTATGAGGTCCGCCGAACCGGCGATGGCGAAGAAGCCCTGCTTTTGGCCAGCGAGGACCCGCCCGACGTCATCATCCTCGACTGGATGATCGAAGGAATCCTCGGCCTGGAGGTTTGCCGCAGGCTCCGGCGCCGGTCGGAAACGTCCAACGTCCCGATCATCATGCTCACCGCCCGCGGAGAGGAGAGCGACCGGATTCGCGGCCTCGAGACCGGTGCGGACGATTATGTAACCAAGCCGTTCAGCCCGCGCGAGCTCGTTGCTCGCGTCGGCGCGGTCCTGCGACGGGTCAGGCCCGCGCTGGCCGCCGAGCAGCTCGGCTATGACGACGTGGAGATGGACGTCGCGGCGCATCGCGTTCGCCGCTCCGGAAAACCCGTCTCGCTCGGGCCGACCGAGTTCCGGCTGCTCAAGCATTTCCTGGAGAATCCAGGCCGCGTCTTCTCGCGGGAAAGGCTCCTCAACTCCGTCTGGTCCCACGATCCCGACATCGACCTGCGAACCGTCGACGTTCACGTCCGCCGTCTTCGCAAGGCGCTCAACGACGGCGGCCGCAGGGACATCATCCGCACCGTACGGTCGGCCGGCTATTCACTCGACGCCGAGGCCTGAGAGTCACCCGAAAGCATCGTCACGAACCTGAAACAATCGCGTCACTTAACGGTCGCGACCTGCTCCTAGAGAGTCGTCAGTCCGGTCGCGGATGCGCCGGGGATTCCAAGGGGTAATTTCGAAATGACTTCCAAGCTTTTGGCTCTGGCTGGCGTCGCACTTGCAGCAACTACCGTCAGCACCGCCGCCGAAGCCCGTACGCAAATGCGAGCAGTTGGGTCTTCGACCGTCTATCCGTTCGCCAAGCAGGTCGCGGAGCGCGTAGCCCGCGCCAATCCGCGCCTCGGCTCTCCGATCATCGAATCGACCGGCACAGGCGCCGGCATCAAGCTGTTCTGCGCCGGCGTCGGCGAGCGTTTTCCGGACATCGCCAATGCGTCGCGGCGGATGAAGGCATCGGAAGCGAAGGCTTGCGCCGCGAACGGCGTGACCAAGATCACCGAGATCCAGGTGGGCATCGACGGAATAGCGCTCTCGAGCTCGAAGCGCACCCCGATCCAGGGTCTCACGACCCGCGACGTCTATCTCGCGCTCGCCAAGACCCCCTTCGGCAAGCCCAACAAGGCGAAAACCTGGAAGGACGTGAACGCCAAGCTCCCCGCCCTTCCGATCCGCGTGTACGGCCCGCCGCCGACAAGCGGCACGCGTGACGCCTTCGGCGAACTCGTCATGACAGCGGGCTGCGACAGCAATCCCGGCATGGCCGCCGTGAAGAAGGCCAACGAGGCCAAGTACAAGGCCATCTGCACCGGCATGCGCGAGGATGGTGCGTTCATCGAGGCGGGCGAGAACGACAATCTGATCGTCCAGAAGCTCGAGGCGAACCCGGGCACCGTCGGGATCTTCGGCTATTCCTACCTCGAGGAGAATGCGAACCTGCTGAAGGGCATCGCCATCAACGGCGTCTCGCCGACCTATGATTCGATCAGCAGCTTCAAATATCCGGGCGCGCGTCCGCTCTACGTGTACGTCAAGAACGCGCACGTCGGCGCGATCCCGTCAATCAAGGCCTTCGTTGCCGAGTTCACGAAGGAAAGCGCCTTCGGCCCGCGCGGATACCTTCGCCAGGCCGGCCTGATCGCCGCGCCGAACCCGGTCCGCGCACGCAGCCAGGCCGCGGCTCGCGGCCTCGTCCCGCTGAACTTCGCGGGTCTCAAGTAACCGCTCGGCACCCGTATCGCATCGTCAGTATCGCGCCGGCTCCTCGCGGGGCTGGCGCTTGAGGCCTCCCAAAGAGGAGGCGGGGGAAAGGTAAGTAGAATGACCCGCAAGTTCGTAATCGCCGCGCTTCTCGCTGGAACCGCTTTCATCGTTCCAGCTCCGGCAAGCGCCGCGCAGGAGCAGCCGGCCGCGCAGCAGGAGCCCGAGGCCACTGAGCCCGATGCGTCGGACGCGTCGGCCGATGCCACGATCCAGGGTACCAACCAGGTCGACGACCTGCAGGCGAAGATCGAGTTGCTTCAGGCTCAGGTCGAGGCGCTTCAGGAAGCGCTCGAGGGCGTGAAGAGCCAGCAGGTGAAAGCCGTTCCGTCGTGGAAAGGCGGTCCCGAATTCGCCGACAAGGATGCGGGCTTTACGTTCAAGCCGCGCGGCCGAATCCAGTATGACGCGGGTTACGTCTGGAATCCCGATGACGACCCGAACGGCGGTCTGATCACGCGCAATCTGGGCTTCAACAGCCGTGTCCGCCGCATCCGTCTCGGCGCCGAAGGCACGATCCCGGGCGGCTTCGGCTACAAGTTCGAGATGGACTACGCGAACGGCAACGTCGGGTTCGGCGATGCCATCATCACCTATGCGCCGTCCGGAAAACCGTACAGCCTCGCGATCGGCAACCAGGAAACGCTCAACGGCCTGGAGCAGATCACAAGCTCGCGCTTCACCAGCTTCATGGAGCGCGCGGCGTTCGACGACGCATTCGTCAACACCCGCCGGATCGGCCTCAACGTCGGCTATGTGAACAGCGCCGGCGACCTAAGGTTGAATGCCGGCCTCTTCGCAGGTCACTCGATCGACGGCACGTTCGACAATGAAAGCTGGATCGCGGCCACGCGAGCTGTCTACGCGCCGGTCCTCGGCGGTAATCAGTACCACTTCGGCGCGAACTTCCAGCACCGTAAGTTCCAGAGCAACAATAACGGCACGACCGCGAGCGCGTCTGGCCAGCCGTCGACGAACCAGCTCGCACGCTACCGCGCCCGCCCCTTCACGCAGACGACGGATGTTCGCTTCGTCGACACGGGCAACTTCGCGGCGAAGAGCGACGACATCTTCGGCCTCGAGTTCGGCGGTATCTTCAAGTCGCTGCATATCGCGGCCGAAGGCCAATATCTGACCTCCAATGCCTACGGTCCGGGGGACACCCTGGGCAACATGTCGGGCTCGAATACGATCAATCTGTTCCCAGGAAGCCTGGCGACCGTTCTGGTTCCGGATGGCGATCCGAGTTTCTGGGGGGGATATATCGAGGCTGGTT
>CAWHJH010000016.1:65000-73710 GCA_963829625.1 uncultured Alphaproteobacteria bacterium
CGGCTTTGTTGTTTTGGGCCGATGCGTCCAGCACGCGTGAAGCGTGCCGGTCGAACGGTTCAGCTGGATTGGCGCGGGGTGGAGCAGCCCGGTAGCTCGTCAGGCTCATAACCTGAAGGTCGCAGGTTCAAATCCTGCCCCCGCAACCAACCAAAAGCCCGCTTTCGAGCGGGCTTTTTTCTTGTCCGGAACGCGCGCTGCCTTCCGGCCATTGAACCCACATGCCCCGCAATCCTGTGCCCGTGCCGATGGAGGCCCTGCTCGCCGCCGAGCTCCCCGAGGGCGAGGGATGGCAGTACGAGCCCAAGTGGGATGGTTTCCGCTGCATCGCCCGGCGTGACGGCGACAGGGTCGAGATGATCTCTCGTTCGGGGAAACCCCTCGGCCGCTACTTTCCCGAAGTGCTGGAGATTCTAGGCAAGACGAAAGAAAGGCATTTCGTCGTCGACGGCGAGCTGATCCTGCCGCTGGCCGACCGGCTGGACTTCGAAGCGCTGCAGATGCGGCTCCATCCGGCCGAGAGCCGCATCCGCAAGCTCGCGAAGGAGACGCCCGCCCAGATAATGCTGTTCGACGTCCTGGCGATCGATGCAAGGGGCTTCGACGAACGGCCTTTGGTCGATCGCAGAAAGGCGCTCGAGGCGTTCCACAAGGCTAACGCCGTGGACGGCCTTCTCTTGTCCCCAGCGACAACCGAGCGTGGCATCGCGCTCGGCTGGCTGAAGCGGAGCGGCGGAGCGCTCGACGGCGTGGTCGCCAAGCGGCTGGACCAGCCCTACCGGTTCGGCGAACGGGCAATGATCAAAGTAAAGCAGCTCCGGACCGCAGACTGCGTGGTCGGTGGCTTTCGATATGCCGCAAAGAAGCGGGAGGTCGGTTCGCTTCTGCTCGGTCTCTACGACGATCAAGGCGTGCTGCATCATGTCGGCTTCACGTCGGGGCTGTCGGCAAAGGAGCGCCCCGCGCTCACACAGACCCTGGAGACCCTTGTCCAGGCACCCGGTTTCACTGGCAATGCGCCCGGCGGGCCAAGCCGCTGGGCCACTGAACGTTCGATGGCCTGGGAGCCGCTGAGGCCCGAACTGGTCGTGGAGGTCCGCTACGACCAGGTAACCGGCCGCCGCTTCCGTCACGGCACGGCGCTGCTGCGATGGCGACCCGACAAGGCTCCGAGGCAATGCACGTTCGAGCAGCTCGCTCCTGAGCTGAAGTCGTCGGAGATCGGGGAGCTGTTCGGCGCATGAGCCAGGCCGACCTCTTCGGGCGGTCCGCCTCCGGGTCGTTGCTTGCCGGGCTCGAATATCGCGAGAACTTTGTCAGCCGCGACGAGGAGCGAGGCATCATCGATGAATTGCTGGCGATCGACCTCGCCCCATTCCGCTTCCACGGCTGGACCGGCAACAGGAAGACGCAGAGCTACGGCTGGCGCTACGATTTCGACGATGCCAGCTTTCAACCCACCGAACCCATTCCACACTGGCTGCAGCCGCTTCGCGACAAGTGCGCACGGCTTGCGGGAGTTGCACCGGACGATATCGCGCACGCCCTCGTCGCCCGCTACGACCCCGGCGCCGGCATCGGCTGGCACAAGGATCGCAGCGTCTTCGAGCGCGTCGTTGGGGTGTCGTTGAACTCCCCTGCGAGCCTGCGATTCCGGCAACGTATCGGCTCCGGCTTCCGGCGCGTTAGCTTGCCGGTCGAACCGCGCTTCGGCCTACCTCCTGTCGGGCGAGGCGCGTCATGATTGGGAGCACAGCATCGTCCCTGGCGAGGAATTGCGGTTCTCAGTTACGTTCAGGACGTTGTCTGACTTCGGCCGCCGCAAGGCGGCGGAAGTTCAGCGCAGCTC
Source organism: uncultured Alphaproteobacteria bacterium (assembly GCA_963829625.1). Classification (GTDB taxonomy): domain Bacteria; phylum Pseudomonadota; class Alphaproteobacteria; order Sphingomonadales; family Sphingomonadaceae; genus Sphingomicrobium. The sequence goes on from CAWHJH010000016.1 coordinate 66,850, forward strand.
GTAGCCCGTCAGGCACTCTGCCACCCAGCGCGCGGCCGTAAGTGCGCTTAGGTCGGTCGGGTCGAGCGGCGGGTCCCATTCGGTAAGGTCGATGACGCGCACGCGCGGATCGGATGCAAGATAGCGGACCGCCCTGAAGAAATCGGCTGCTGCCATTCCGCCTGGTCGGGCGCCGGGAGCCGCGGGGAATTGCGAGCGGTCGATCACGTCGATGTCGCAGTCGACGACGATCGCCTCGCAATGCGCAACATGCGCCAGGGCCCGCTCGATCGCGCGCTCGACCCCATTGAGCCGGACTTCTCCGATCGTGATGACGAGGTTGCCTGCAGCGACCGCGTCGCGGTGCATTGCCTCGCTGTTGGCGAAGCTCGCCAGACCGATCTGCGCGATGTTCGCACCGACAAGTCCGTCCGCGATCAATGCCCTCACGGGATTGCCGTTACTGAGGCCCTGGTGGAGGTCTCGCATGTCGAAATGGGCGTCGAGCGTGATGAGCCCAACTCTCTCCAGCGGCAGTCCCAGCCCGAGCACGCCCGGGCGGGTCACTGCATTGTTGCCGCCGACGAGCAAGGTCAGCGCATGGAGCGACGCGCTGAACTGGACTGCGTCGCGGATCGGCCCCGTGGCCTGCTCGATCGACAGTCCGGCGATTTCCACGTCCCCGCGATCCGCGATCCGCGTCGAAATCTGGCGGCCCGTCTCAATGTCGTAGCGGCCTATCCTCCGAAGGGTCTGGCGAAGGAGCTCGGGCGCCTGGTCGCATCCGCCGGGCGTGACGGATCCGGCGGCCAGCGGCGCTCCGACCAGTCCCACAGGGGCGCTCGTCTCGAGTCCGACGATGAGGTCCGAAAGGTTGGGCCAGCCGCTCATCCTTTGACCCTAACAGCCGCGCTCGCCTAAGGGCAAACGCATGTGGGACCGCCTGCTCGTCGACTGCCGGATTGCGACCATGGAGCCGATGCCGGGCAATCCGCTGGGTATCGTCGAACATGGTGCCATCGGCATTCAGGACGGGCGAATCGTACGGGTCGGCAAACGGGCCGAGCTGGCGGGCTTCCGCGCCAAGGAAGTCGTCCCGCTCGGCGGCGCTTGGGTCACTCCGGGCCTGATCGACTGCCATACCCATTTGATCTTCGGCGGCACGCGCGCGGACGAACATGCGATGCGCCGCGCCGGCGCCACCTATGAAGAGATCGCTAAGGCCGGCGGCGGCATAGCGTCGACGGTGAAGGCGACGCAGGCGGCGACCGACGACCAGCTACTCGCATCGGCGGCGCTGCGTCTCGATGCCCTGATGAAAGGCGGCGTCACGACCGTCGAAATCAAGTCCGGTTACGCTCTGGACGTCGAGGGCGAGCTGCGAATGCTGCGGTGCGCGGCCGCGCTCGCCGCGAGCGAAGCGGTGCGGATCGTCCCGACGCTTCTCGCACTCCACGCTTTGCCTCCCGAATATAAGGATCGCCGCGAAGACTATGTGGCGATGATCGCCGATGAGCTCGTCCCGCGAGCCGCGCGCGAGAGGCTGGCGACGAGCGTCGACGCCTTCTGCGAGAGCATCGCCTTCACGCCGCAAGAGGTCGAGCGCGTCTTCACCGTGGCGCAGGCGAATGGCCTACCGGTCCGCCTTCACGCAGAGCAGCTTTCCAACCAGAACGGCGCGGCGCTAGCGGCCAAGCATAAGGCGCTGTCGGCCGACCATCTCGAGCATCTCGACGATGCTGGCGCCAAGGCGATGGCCAAATCGGGCACGGTGGCCGTGTTGTTGCCCGGAGCCTTCTACGCCCTTCAGGAAAAGAAGAAGCCTCCGGTCGACCTGCTGCGCAAGCACAAGGTGCCGATTGCCATCGCGACCGACTGCAATCCCGGCACCGCGCCCATGCTGTCGCCGACGCTTGCGATGAACATGGCGTGCACTTTGTTCGGCCTTACGCCGGAGGAAGCGCTGGCCGGGATGACCGTCAACGCCGCGCGGGCGCTTGGAATCGCGCACGAGGCTGGAAGCATCGCGGCGGGCAAGGCCGCGGACCTGTGCATTTGGCGGATCGAGAGCCTGGCCGAGCTCGGCTATTGGGTCGGTTTGCCGGGGCCGGAACGACGGATGTTCGCGGGGCAGGATGCCTAGGCTGTTCGCAGCGCTGATTGCCCTTGTCGCCTGGGCCGCGCTGGGCATTCAATTCTATGCGACCTTCAGCTCCAACGGATCCTTGCCCGAGACGATCTGGATTCTGCTCCGATTCTTCACCGTCATCACCAACCTGCTCGTCGCCATCATCATGACGGCAGTGGCAATGGATCGGCGGGTGTCGCCGTTCCTAATCGGTGGCTCCGCGGTGGCGATCGGTCTCGTCGGCATCGTCTATATAACGCTCCTGCGCGGGCTGGTGGAGCTCGAAGGCCCGGATTTGCTCGCCGACACCTTGCTTCACTACGTCCTGCCGATCGCAATGGTGCTATATTGGCTGGCCATCGCTCCCAAGTTCGGTCTGCGCTGGCACCATCCGTTCCTGTGGAGCCTCTATCCGCTGGCCTATTTCGGTTATGCTGTCGCTCGCGGCTCGATCGACGGGCGTTACCCCTACCCCTTCATGGACGTGGCCGAGCTCGGCGCCGCGCAGACTATGCTCAACGCTCTTGGACTCGCCGCGGCGTTCGTGATCGCGGGACTTTTGATGGTCGCGTTCAGCCGCCGCATCGGACGTAACTGGACCCGCCCCTTGGGCTAAGCAAGCGGAGCCGCTACAGGGTCGCCGACTGGGCAAGAGGCACGCATTGACCGCCACCAACATTTCAGGCCGCCGCGACAACAGCCGGCACATCCGCGCTCGCCGCGGAAGCGAGATCGTGGCCAGGAGCTGGACCACCGAAGCCGCGGTCCGGATGCTGATGAACAACCTCGACGACGAGGTCGCCGAGGATCCGCAGAGCCTGGTCGTCTATGGCGGCATTGGGCGCGCCGCCCGCAACTGGGCTTGCTTCGACAAGATCGTCGAAACCCTTGAGCGGCTCGACGAGAACCAGACCCTGCTCGTCCAGTCCGGCAAGCCGGTCGGGGTCTTCCCGACGCACAAGGATGCGCCGCGGGTGCTCATCGCCAACTCCAACATCGTTCCGAAATGGGCGACCTGGGAGTGCTTCAACGAGCTCGATCGCGCCGGCCTGATGATGTACGGACAGATGACCGCGGGCTCGTGGATATACATCGGCACGCAGGGCATCGTCCAAGGCACGTATGAGACCTTCGCGGAGATGGGCCGGCAACATTATGGCGGCGATCTCAAGGGCAAGTGGATCCTGACCGCAGGCCTAGGCGGAATGGGCGGAGCGCAGCCGCTCGCGGCCGTGATGGCCGGCGCGCACTGCATCGCCATCGAATGCCAGGAAAGCCGCATCGAGAAGCGCCTTGAGACGCGCTATCTCGACAGACGGGCGACCAGCATTGAGGAAGCGCTCGACATCATCGCCAAGGCGAACGAACCAACCAGCGTCGGCCTGCTCGGCAATGCCGCCGAAATCCTTCCGGAGATGCTGAAGCGGGATATCCGTCCGGACGCGCTCACCGACCAGACCAGCGCACATGATCCCGCGAATGGATACTGCCCGGCGGGCTGGAGCGTCGCCAAGTGGCAGGAGATGCGCGAGCGCGACCCCACCGCGGTGGCCGAGGCCGCCCGTGCATCGATCGCCGTCCATGTCGAGGCAATGCTCGCCTACAGGGAAATGGGCGTTCCGACCTTCGATTACGGCAACAACATCCGCCAGGAAGCGAAGGACATGGGCGTGACCCATGCGTTCGACTTTCCGGGGTTCGTGCCAGCCTATGTCCGCCCGCTGTTCTGCCGCGGCGTTGGGCCGTTTCGCTGGGTCGCGCTCTCCGGCGATCCTGAGGATATCTATCGCACGGACCAGCGTGTGAAGGAGATGATTCCGGACGATGCGCACCTGCATCGCTGGCTCGACATGGCGCGCGAGCGAATCGCCTTCCAAGGCCTTCCGGCGCGCATCTGCTGGGTCGGTCTAGGCCAGCGTCACAAGCTCGGGCTCGCCTTCAACGAGATGGTGCGCAACGGCGAAGTCAGCGCTCCGATCGTGATCGGCCGCGACCATCTCGACAGCGGCTCCGTGGCGTCGCCGAACCGCGAGACGGAGAGCATGATGGACGGCAGCGACGTCGTGTCCGACTGGCCCCTGCTCAACGCCCTGCTTAACACTGCGGGAGGGGCGACCTGGGTCTCGCTGCACCACGGCGGCGGCGTAGGCATGGGCTATTCGCAGCATTCGGGAATGGTGATCGTCGCCGACGGCACCGACGATGCCGCTCGGCGCCTTGAGCGCGTGCTCTGGAACGATCCGGGCACGGGCGTGATGCGCCACGCCGACGCCGGTTACCGCATCGCCATCGACTGCGCGCGTGAGCAGGCGCTCGATCTCCCGATGGTGGGCGCGTGAAGCTCGATCCGGCCAACATCGATCTTGCGGCATTGCGCCGGATCTGGGCGGGCGCGAGCGCGCGTCTCGACGATGCCGCCATGCAGCGGGTGGCGGAAGCCGCCGCGTCGGTCGAGCGGATCGTTGCGGGTGGCGAGACGGTCTACGGCGTCAATACCGGTTTCGGCCTTCTGGCAAGCACGCGCATTCCGGACGAGCGCCTCGCCGAGCTGCAGACGAACCTGATCCTGTCGCACAGCGCGGGCCTCGGCGAGCCCCTTCCGCGCCACGTCACGCGGCTGATGATCGTGCTCAAGCTGTTCGGCTTGGGCCGCGGCCATTCCGGCGTTCGGCCGCTGGTGATCGAGGCGCTGGAAGCCCTTCTCGAGCATGACGCCATGCCCTTGATTCCCTCGCAGGGAAGCGTCGGCGCTTCGGGCGACCTTGCGCCGCTTGCGCATCTCATCGCCGCCCTCATGGGCAAGGGCAGGATCGACGTTCGCGGAGAGATACTTGCTGCGGACACGGCGCTTGAAAAGCTTGGCATGCAGCCGCTCCAGCTCGCGCCGAAGGAAGGTCTCGCGCTGATCAATGGCACTCAGGCGTCGACAGCGATTGCGCTCGATGCGCTTTTCATGGGCGAGCGCGTGTTCGGCGCTGCCATCGCGGCGGGTGCGCTGTCGGTCGATGCTCTGAAGGGCAGCGTGAAGCCGTTCGACCCGCGCATCTCCGCGCTTCGCGGTCAGCCGGGCCAGATCCGCGTCGCGGCGGCCATCCGCGATTTGCTCGACGGCAGCGCAATAGGCGAGAGCCACACGCGCTGCGGCAAGGTGCAGGACCCCTACAGCTTCCGCTGCCAGCCGCAGGTGATGGGCGCCGTGTTGGACCTGCTCACGAACGCGGCGCGTACGCTGACGATCGAAGCGGGCGCGGTCACGGACAATCCGATCCTCTTCCCGGACGAGAATATCGCCATCTCCGGAGGCAATTTTCATGCGCAGCCGGTCGCTTTCGCGGCGGACATGATTTCCATGGCGTTGTGCGAGGTCGGCTCGATTTCGGAGCGGCGCAGCGCGGTGCTGATCGATCCCAAGATGAGCGGCCTCCCGCCCTTCCTGACTGAGGACAGCGGCGTCAATTCGGGGATGATGATCACGCAGGTGACGGCGGCCGCGCTGGTCAGCGAGAACAAGTCCCTCGCGCATCCGGCGAGCATCGACACGGTTCCTACGTCGGCGGGCCAGGAAGACCATGTTTCGATGGCGCCGATCGCGGGCCGTAAGGCTGCCCAGATCGCGCGAAATGCTGCGGGCGTTGTCGCCGTCGAGCTGATGACGTCTGCCCAGGCGGTCGACTTCCACGCGCCGCTCAAGACCAGCGCAAAGCTGCAAGCGGTTCACGCCAAGATACGGGAGATCACACCGCGCTTCACGTGCGACCGATATTGGGCCGACGAGCTGGCCGCGCTTCAATCGGCCGTGCTGGCAGGCGAGATCTCGAGCGACGCGGCCCTGCTCAGCTGACGCGCGTCCAGCGCTGCTCCTTGCAGAGCACACCCATAACGGCGCAGCCCTTTACGACCATTACGTTCGGCCCAACCTGGCGCACGGTCGCCGATCCGCGGATGTTGCGCTTGGGCTCGAACGCCCGTCCCTTGTAAACACCGTCGCCGGCAGGGCGAAGGTCGCTGAGAATCCGGGTGCCGAGAAGCTTCCGGCCATTCTGTGCAACCTTTTCCCGAGTCTTTTCGGACGCCCAGCTGACGGTTCCGCAATAAGCGCTGCCGCAGCGCGCGACATTGACGATGACGTTGCGCTTCGGGTTGGTCCACTTGCCGTCGAGGGCCTGAGCGGACGCCGACGCCGGCGCTCCAAGCGCCACCGCGGCCGCTGCAATGCTCAAGAGAATGCGTTTCATGGCGTCCACTTAGCCGGGATTTGCGGCGAGAATCGTTCGCTGAGATTGCGTCAGCATGAACGGAAACGGCTAGTCTTGAGCGGAACCCGGACCGTCCGACCTCGTCCAGACCTGCGACCGGCACATCATTCCGCCCAGGACGCAGCCCGATACCTTCAGTCGACTCTCGTCGATGACCTGGATCTTGCCGCCGACGCGAAGGTCGAGATCCGGCACGAATACCTTGCCTTTCCACTGGCCATTCCTGTTCTGCCTGAAACCGCTGAGCAGGCGGGCACCGACAAGCTCATCTGCTCCCTTCTGCGCCGCCTGCTGTGCTCGCTTTGCCGCCCAGGTCACGGTCCCGCACATTGCCTCGCCGCACGGGGCGAGCCGGATGAGCACGGTTCGCTGGGGATTGAGCCAGTGGCCTTCGATCGAGCCGGCAGGCTGTGACGCTGCGGCAAGCGCCATTGCGGCGGTCGTGGCGATTGCGGGCATCGTCTGCACTATGCCCGTTGCGAGGCTTTTCGGAAATCC
>CAWHJH010000017.1:0-24509 GCA_963829625.1 uncultured Alphaproteobacteria bacterium
GGGACGCCTCGCCCGAGACTTCCCGGAAGAGCGCGAACCCTGCCCCGTTGGCTCCGACCGCGCGCTCGACCACGCATTGATCACGCAACCGGATGCACGCGACCCCGATTTGCTGGCCAAGCTCGATGCCGTCGCGGGACGGGTGCTGGGATCATAACGGTTGTCACTTCCGATCATCCCGATCCGGGACATCGAGGCGCAACTCATTGGTAACGCGGATTGACTCGCCTTCGTAGGTGATTTGAAATTGGCTTCGAATTATCATCGGCTTCCGAGACGGAAACGACTCTAGGGCGAGTGAGGGGCTTTATGCGGATCTTTCTTGCTGATCTCGGTCACAATGTGGTGACGAAGACATCGGACGTTTATCCGTTGGGCGTCGCCAACCTTGCCGCTTATGCCAAGGCGTACGCCAAGTCGCCGACGCCGCTGTCGTTCGAAATCTTTCGCGAGCCGGAGGAATTGAAGGCCGCGCTTGATGCCGGCCCGCCCGACGTGCTCGGCCTGTCGAGCTACAGCTGGAACCATCGTCTGGCGCTGTCTTTCGCGCGTCACTTCAAGAAGCTGCAGCCGGACGGCCTGACGCTGATGGGCGGTCCCAACTTTCCCTTGACCCGGGGCGAACAGGAAAGCTGGATGCGCTCCATGCCCGAGATCGACGCCCATGTGCGCGGGCCGACCTATGAGAGCGAGCGCGCCTTCCTCAACCTGATGCAGCGACTGATCGACTGTGATGGGTCGGTCGAGGGGCTGATGGCGGAAGCGATTCCAGGCAATCAGTGGATTGATCCCAAATCCGGCGACTTCGTGATCGGCGACGAGGTCGAGCGGATCCGCGATCTCGATGAGATTCCCTCGCCCTATCTGACCGGGCTGATGGATAAGTTCTTCGACACCGGATATTTCGCGCTGATGCAGATTGCGCGCGGGTGTCCATTCACCTGCCAGTTCTGCAACAGCTCGCCGCGTTCGAATTCCAAGGCGTTCCGCCACTCGTTCGAGAACCTCAAAGCGGACCTCGACTACATCGTCGCGCGGATTCAGCCGGAGGGCCCGCTGTGCTTCGCGGACGACAATTTCGGCATGTATGAGGAAGACGAAGAGGTCGCCGACTATCTCGGCCATCTCATGGATAAGCATGACTGGCCCAAATACATCCGCACCACCACCGGCAAGAACAAGGGCGAGCGCATCATCCGGGTGATGAAGAAGGCGCGTGGCCGGCTGCCGATGACGTCGGCGGTGCAATCGCTCAATCCCGTAGTGCTCACGAACATCAAGCGGCAGAACATCAGCCTCGATACCTATGCGCAGATCCAGGACGAGCTACATCGTCAGGGCATGCAATCCTACGGCGAGCTGATCCTGTGCATGCCCGGCGAGACCAAGCAGTCCTTCCTCGAAGCGGTCGACAAGCTGATCGAAACCGGCGTCAGCCGCGTTTCAGCGCACCAGCTGATGCTGCTGCACGGAGCGCCGCTGTGCGATCCGGAGCAGCGCGAGCGGTTCGCCTTCAAGACGCGGTTCCGAATCGTCGCGCGCTGCATCGGCGACTATGGCACTGGCCATGTCGTCGAGACCGAGGAGATGGTGGTCGAGACGCCCAACTTCTCGTTCGAGGATTACCTTGAAACGCGCGCGTTCCACCTGCTGCTGACGATCTACTATTACGAGGATAATTTCGGAGAGGCGTTCAAGCTGGCGCGCGAGTTCGGCTTCCGGCCGTTCGAGGTGATCCGCGCCATGCAGGCGCGGCTGGACGCGGCACCCGCGCCTGTCCGCCAGATGATCGCGGACTATCTCGCCGAGAACCAGGCCGAGCTATACCCCACGCGCGAGGAGTGCGTCGCCGCGGCGGAAAGGGACTATCAAGCGCTGCTGAATGGCGACATCGGCGGCAACCTGCTGAGCAAATATTCGATGATCGGGCGTTTCCTGGTGCTCCAGGAGTCGCTCGATTTCCTCCAGACGACGATTGAATCGATGATCGGCAGCCAGGACGAGGATGCCGGCGACATGCTGCGATCGGTGATCGACTATTACCGGTCGATCATGCTGCACGCGCCGTTTGCGTCATCGGTATCGTCAGCACCGACGTGGACGACGCGATATGACGTCGCCGCCTGGCGTGATGCGGACTTCAAGAGGCCGCTGCACGATTTTCGGTATGACGCGCCGCAGAAGCATGGCACCGAGGTCGATCCCAAGACGCGGGCGCTGATCCTGTCGCGCATCGAGACGTTCGGCGAACATCCGCAAGGTCTCGGCCGGTTCACACGCACCATGTTCGCCCAGGACTTGCGCCGGAAGCTGCAGATCGCTGAATAGCTGCATCGACTTTCCGGCCCACGATCGCAAACTGAGGATCGGAATGGATCAGCCTCACCTCACCGACCTGAAAACGACCATCCGCACCATCCCCGACTATCCGAAGCCCGGGATCATGTTCCGTGACATCACGACGCTGCTCGGCGATGCGCGGGCGTTGCGGCACGCGATCGGCGAGTTGGTTCGACCCTATGCAGGCGATCCGCCCCACAAGGTCGCCGGCATCGAGGCGCGGGGATTCATCCTCGGCGGCGTGGTGGCGCATCAGCTCTCGGCGGGCTTCGTGCCCATCCGCAAGAAGGGCAAGCTACCGCACACCACCGTGAGCCTCGCCTATTCTCTCGAGTACGGACTCGACGAGATGGAGATCCACACGGACGCGATCGGCCAGGGCGAGCGCGTGCTCCTGGTCGACGATCTCATCGCTACCGGCGGGACCGCCGTCGCCGCCGTGCAGCTGCTGCGCCAGGTCGGCGCGGACGTGATCGGCGCCTGCTTCGTCATCGACCTGCCGGATCTCGGCGGGTCGAAGAAGCTGCGGGAATTGGACGTCGATGTTCGTACGCTGGTCAGCTTCGAGGGACATTGAACGCCATGCGTGTCGGCGGCCACCACTATCGCACGATCTGGGCCGAAGACGGGGCTGTCGTTGTCATCGACCAGACGCGACTGCCGTTCGAACTCGTGACCATTCGCCTGAACAAGATGACGGAAGCCGCGGACGCGATCAGCACGATGGTGGTGCGCGGCGCTCCGCTGATCGGGGCAACCGCCGCCTACGGCGTCGCGCTCGCGATGGCAGCCGATCCATCCGACCAGAGCCTCCGCGAAGCCATCCGGATTCTCGGTGCGACCCGGCCGACCGCAGTCAACTTGCACTGGGCGCTAGAGCGCATGGAGAGCCACCTGCGCGGCCGAGCGCCTGGCGAGCGGTCCGCCTTTGCATTCGCGGAGGCGAGCAGGATCGCCGAGGAGGATGTCGAATGCTGCCGTGCCATCGGCGAGCATGGCGCTTCCCTTCTTCGGGAGATTGCGGAGCGCAAGGCGGGTGCGGTCAACATCCTCACGCACTGCAATGCCGGCTGGCTCGCGGCCATCGACTGGGGCACGGCGCTGGCGCCGATCTATGTCGCACATGAAGCCGGCGTTCCGCTGCACGTCTGGGTCGACGAGACACGGCCTCGCAACCAGGGTGCGGCTCTCACCGCTTTCGAGCTGGCCGGGCACGGAGTTCCGCACACCGTGATTGCCGACAATGCCGGCGGGCACCTTATGCAGCACGGCAAGGTCGATCTGTGCATCGTCGGGTCCGACCGCACCACGGCGACCGGCGACGTCGCCAACAAGATCGGCACCTATCTCAAGGCGCTGGCGGCGAAGGATAACGGCGTCCCCTTCTATGTGGCGCTGCCTTTCTCGACCATCGACTGGTCACTCAAGGACGGCGTTTCCGAAATCCCGATCGAGGAGCGTTCCACGCGCGAGCTGACGCACATGCGCGGCCGGACCGCCGCAGGCGGGCTGGAGACCGTGGAGATCGTGGCGCCGGGAAGCCCGGCCGCAAACCCGGCCTTCGACGTCACGCCCGCGCGCCTCGTGACCGGGCTCATCACCGAACGCGGCGTCGCGGCGGCCAGCCGGGAGGGCCTGCTCGCGCTTTATCCCGAGCAGGCCGCGGCCTGATGGCAGATGAAACGGAGCTCCGTGTGGAGCTGGTGCGAGTCGCTCAGGAGCTCGATCGGGCGGGCTTCTATCCCTCCAAGTCCGGTAACGTCTCGGCCCGCTGGCGTGACGGGCTGCTGATCACGCCGACGGGCCTGCCTTATGCGAGGATGCGGCCCGAGGACATCGTCGAGCTCGACCTCTCCGGGTCGCAGCGAGCCGGCGCGCTCGATCCCTCGTCCGAATGGCGTTTGCACAGCGGCATCTACAAGGCGCGCCCCGACACGGAAGCGATCGTCCACACGCACAGCCCGATGGCGACCGCCTTGTCCTGCGCCCGCATCGGGATCCCGCCCTTTCACTACATGGTCGCGATCTGCGGCGGAGCCGGTATTCGCTGCGCCGAATATGCGACCTTCGGATCGCAGCAGCTTGCGGACGGCGCCGTCAAGGCGCTCTGGGATTGCAAGGCCGCGCTCCTGGCCAACCATGGCGCGGTCGCAATCGGAACGACGGTCGAAGGCGCTCGCATCATAGCGGCGGAGGTCGAGAATCTGGCGACCCAATATCTCGCGCTGCTCTCGGCTGGGATTGAGCCGGCAACTCTTGGCGAAGCGGAGATGAGGCGCATCGCTGAGAAATTCGAAAGTTACGGCAAAGTCGGCTGACCGGTCAGTGCCCACGCCGCGTATCGGCGTTACAGCGCCGGAACGACTCCTCGGCAAGAGCCGCGCCTCTCGACCAGCTGAAGAGCCGGGACCGATCGAGGGCCTTCCGCGCGAGCCTAGCGCGCAGCTCGTCGTCGCGAAGGAAGCCGATAACACAGCTTGCGATCGCCTCGGGGTCCTCGGGCTCGAAGAGCAACCCTGCGTCGCCCACCACCTCGGGCAGGCTGCCGCCGCGCTTGCTCGCGAGCACGGGGATGCCGCATGACATGGCCTCGACGGCAGGCAGTCCGAACCCTTCCCAGAGAGACGGAAAGACGAGCGCGTCCGACGCGTTCAGAAGCTCCGCAAGGTCAGGATCGCTCACATAACCCGTGAAGTGGACATGGTCGGGGAGCGGCGCCGTAGCCGCGACGAAGGCCTTGAGCTCGTCGACATTGTCCCAGAAGCCCTTTCCCGACGTGTCGCCGACGATCGCAAGATGTATCCTCGGTTCTGCCGCGATGATTTGCGGCATGGCTTTCAGAAACCCAAGGATGTTCTTGTGCGCATTCATTCCGCCGATGTGCACGAGGAGCCGGGCGTCCTTCGGAATGCCGTAGAGCTTGCGCACCCTGTCCCGAAGGCTCGGGTCCTCGATGACTCGAAAAGCCTCGTCGGCCGCCTCGGTCACGACATCGATGCGCGATCTCGGAAACTTGTGAATCGACTCGAGATCCGACGCGGACGTCTCGGAAACGGTCATAGCGCGCGTCGTCTGGACATGGGCTAGCGCCGTCTTCGCGCGCCACAGCCAGTGGTTCATCCTGGTCGGGAACAGAAGCTCCGGAAAGCGCTCGGCAGTTGCGTCGTGATAGCAGACGACGCAGGCCTTCCGCTGAAGCAACGGAAAGTAGGAATAGAGCGTCGGGAAGAAGAAGACGTCGTAGGGCACCGACGACGCGAGACGGGCCATCTTGAGGAAATAGGCCGGCGAGCGTGCAGAGCTGCCGACCGCCGACTGGTTCAATCCCAGGTCCGTTCGGGCTGTGAGGATTTCAGCGCCCGGCGGCAGAGGCTCTTCCGGCAGCTGATCGAAAAGCAACGTGTACCGGAAGCCTTCATCACGAGCGAGCAGCGCCTTGACGATCTCGCGCGTGAATCGCCCGAAGCCGCGATCGTTGGCCCAGCTGGTCGCATCGATGCAGACGTGCAGCGGTGGAGTGCTCAGAGCCGCCTCACCCGCGTAACCGCTGAGGTGCAAGATACCCGATCGTCTCGCCCAGGCTCCAGCCGATCAGCAAAGGCACGAGGAACGGCACCGAACGGACGAATTCGGTGAAGTGACGTTTGCGGCTCCATGCCGTGCGCCCCATCCTCACGAGCAGAAGAGCCGGCAGCACCGGCGAGAGCGCCGCATAGGCGAAGCGTTTCGGAGTCGTCAGCAATGCCAGACGCGTCGCGGCATAGGACCTTCCCCAGGAAAACCGCTCGTGCAGGGCAGCACCAAGGGTGAGACCGCGTCGATTCTGATAGACGATGACCTTCGGGTCGAGAACGATGGTCTTGCCGGACGACTTCAGGGCGTCGTTGACGACCACCTCGCGAAACGCGTCGCCCCAAACGGATCGCACGCTTTCCAGTTCGGAACGCTTGTAGGTGGTATTGGCGTCGGAGGCGAATGGCGTCTCGCCTGCCGGGACTGGGTTCTGATAACGGCCGAAGTCGCAATAATAGACGGCCCAGTTGAGCGCCCGGTCGACACCGTTCTCGATGGCGCCACCGACGGCGGCGTGGGTGAGGCGATGCGCCTCGACGACATTCGCGGCCCAGTGCGGATCAGGTCGAGCATGGTCCTCAAGCAATCCCACGAGGTCGCCCTTGGCCGCAGCGAGTCCGCGAGCGCGCAGGACGTCGTGATGCTCACGGCCACCGGGGTGCGCCACCACGTCGGGGGCTGGCAGAAACGAAACGTCCGGGAAGCGCGCTTTCACCTTCTCGAGCCCTTCCACATGTTCGAGATGGGGCACGATGATTTCGAACGGCGGCGCGTCGACCTGCTGCGCGAGGCCTTCGAGGCAATCGGCCAACAGGTCGGCGCGGGCGACGGTCTCGGTCGTGTCACTCACGATCCCGACCACGATCGAAAGCACGGGCGATCCGGGCTCGCTCATCCGGGCTATTCCACTTCCGTCAGCGCATTGCCCGGCCCAAGCAGGCAGCCGACCCACTCGCCGGCAACGAGGACGGTCACCGCCGGCACGGTCAACGGAAGGGATCGAACGAACTCGCCGACCCGGCAGCGTTTCCTGATCACCGTGCGGGCAATGCGGCCGAGCAGCAGCAGAGGAATGATGGGCGCCGCCACGAGATAGGCGAGCCGCCGTACCGCAGACTGATTTTGCGCACGCACGCCGGCGAAGGCGCGGCTGAACAGGAATCGCTGATGCAGGTAATAGAAGAAGTCGAACGGCCCGCGATGGTAGACGACCATCTCGGGGACCGACAGCAGCTTGTGGCCGCGCGCGAGCAGCGTCGGGTGGAGCGTCATCGGCCAGTAGCCGTCGTCAAGCAGGTCCAGATGCTCCAGCAGCAGCTTGCGCGGATAGGCGATGTTCGCGTCGTTGAGGTTGTCGGTCTCGCCCGCCGTCACCGGCGGAAGAGCGCCGTTATACTCGATGAAATAGACGACCCAGTCGCGCACCCGATCGTAGCCGTAGTCGGTGATCGCGCCGCCGACGGCTGCAAAATTTCCCTGCTTGAACGCCGCCAGCGTCTGCTTCAGCCAGTCGGCCGCCGCCGAGCAATGCTCCTCGATGATCGCGACATATTCGCCGCTGGCCTCCTCGACGCCCCTCCGCCTGAGCGCGGGAATCTTGGTGATCTCAGGGTCGCTAACGATGCGCACCCAGGGGAACAGGCTCTTGATGCGGTCTCCGTACTCCTCCGGCCGCGGCGTCACGACGATGACCTCCGCCCCGAGCTCGGCGGCCTGCTCGGCGACCGAGGCGAGGCACTGGTCGATGAACGGCGGCCCGACCTTCGACGCGATTACTACGGAGATCTGGCCCATCGTTTAACTGCCCCCCTGCGCGGCTGTCTGCGCCGCATCTCAGACAATAGACTCGGCCCTTGTGCGCGGCCAAGTCAAGCAGTCTACATGGTTCAAATTAGGACAAAACTGCCCGGGAGCGGGGTTTGAGCGGGGGCCGACCCATGCTATTCCCTGTTTACTTTCAGCTTAACCCAGCATTCTTACCTGCCTGGGTGTCGGAGGGTGCATGACGAATCTTGCCGAACGGCTCACCAAGCACGCGCGCCTCAATTGGCAGAGCCTGGCGCGGACGGAAGTGGCTAGCCCGCCGTTCCTCATCTTTTTCATCAATTCGCTGTGCAACATGAAGTGCGAGCACTGCTTCTATTGGCAGCAGCTCAATCAGAAGACCGATCTCACCTTCGAGGAGATCGTGGCGCTCTCCGAGGAGCTGGGCCCAATCGAGAATCTCAACCTCTCGGGAGGCGAGCCTTTCCTGCGCAAGGAGTTTGCCGCCATCTGCCGCCAGTTCATCAAAAAGAACGGCGTCAGGGAAATCTATGTTCCCAGCAACGGCTACTTCACCGAGCGGACGATCAACGCCGTCCGTGGCGTGCTCGAAGATCCCTCGCTGAGGCTCTTCACCGTCGAGATCTCGCTCGACGGCATGCCCGCCTTCCACGACGAGTTCCGCAAAACGAAGAACGCATTCAAGAAGGCAATGGAGACCTACGACGCGCTGGCCGAGCTGCAGAAGGAGGATCCGCGTCTCCAGATCCATTCGAACTCCACGGCGACCGAGGAGAACATGGCCGAGATCAAGCAGCTCTCGACCTTTCTCTACGACCGCTGCCCGCAGATGACGCACCACAATCTCGCGATCATCCGCGGCGACCGTAAGGATCCCACTCTCCAGGGCCCGGCGCTTCAGGCGTATCGGGACCTCTACGAATATATTCGCCGGCTCTGGGCCGATCGCGAAGAGACCCGCTACGGCTCGATGGTCGAACCTATGCTGCAGTGGACCAAGCTCAAGGCCGCCGAGAAGGGCCGTCAGTTCGCGCCTTGCATGGCCGGAAAGCTGAGCGCCGTGGTGCATGCCAACGGCGACATCGGCCTGTGCGAGCAGCGTCCGCCGATCGGCAACCTTCGGCAGAATTCCTTCATGGAGATCTGGCGGTCGTATCACGCCGGCGAGATCCGCGAGTCGATCCGCAAGAAGGAATGCTACTGCACCAATGAGATTTTCATGTGGTCGAGCATCGTCTACCAGCCGATTCCGCTCGGCCGCGCGATGATCGGTGCGAAGGTATGGGAAAAGACCCGACCTCTGCCGGTAGAGGAGCGGGTCGACTATGCCGAGGCCGCGCGCCCGCTGCAGCCAACGGCACCCGCAGGGGAAAGCCTCTAGCGAGCTTCCCTGCCTCCGGCTGACGAAGATCACCCTGCAGCCTTCGAAGTGGGGGCCCGCCTGAGCGTCACAGTTGATATCGCCGAGGAAACGGCCGCCCAGGGCCATCGGGCGCTGTCCGGAGAGGCATGCGCACTTGCCGACGCATTGGCCGAGGCGAAGCGGGTACTGGGGGCCGGTCAAGAGGTGACCTGGCGCGTCGCGGTCGGGCCACGCAGCGTCTATGCCCTGGAAGCCGTCCATCGGCTGGCGTTCGACGCCGGGATCGGCGTGCGGTTCGTCACGCCCTCGCCTCTGGAGGGGCCGGACAGCGTCTTCTTCCAGGATTATGTCCGGTACCGCCTTCCCATCTCTCTGGGCGAACGGCTGGCGCGTTTCGGCGCGGAGTGGACGGCCGCCGGCGGCGAGGCGTTGTCTGCTGCGGCAGGAGTGGCTGTGCCGGCAGGCGCGCCCACGCTCACGCTGGACAGCCTGGACTCGGTGGTGATCATCGGCGCCTATGGCGGGGATCACATCGGAGATGCCGCGATCCTCGGCGGCACGCTTTTGGGCCTGAACCGCCGCTATGCCGTCACCCGCGCCACCGTGATGAGCAGCCGCCCCGAACACACAAGGCGGCTGGCGGCAGGCATCTCCACGCCCGTTCGCGTCGACGTCGCTCCCTATCGGGCGCGAGACGTGAAACGGGCGCTGGCCGGAGCCGATGCACTGGTGCTTGGCGGCGGCCCGCTCTACGGTTCGCCCCGCGTGCTTGCGCGCCACCTCGCCGCCGTTGCTGCCGCCCGAAAACTTGGATTGCCGTTCATCGTCGAGCGCATCGGCATGAGCCGCTTCGGCGATCCGTTGACGCGCTGGGCGGGCCGCCGCGTCCTGCGCAGCGCTGCACGCATTGCGGTCCGGACCTCGAGCTCGGCTCGCCACCCGTTGCTGGAAGGCCTCGACGTCGAGGTCGGCCGCGACCCGGCCTTCGATTACCTCGCCGATCGACAGGCGCTGGATCGCCTGCCGCCCAGCGACGCGGCGGAGGTCGAGACCCTGCTGACGGGGGCCGAGGGCTCGCTGAAGGTTGGCATCAACCTGCGGGCCACGCACGACCAGTGGCACGACCTGTCCGACCTTTCCCAAGACACAGTGGATCCCGATTTCACGCAGAAGCTGGCGCAGGGCCTCATCGCCTTCGCTCACCGGAGCAAGCGGCCGGTGACCTATGTCTACTTCCCGATGAACGCCATTCAGCTCGGGATGTCGGACTTGTCGGCCGCTTACGAGCTGCGCCGCGCGGTGAGGGGCGCGGTCGACCTCAGGGTCTGGGAGGCGGATCCGAGCCTGGATGCCGTGATCCATCTCCTGCGCCGGCTGGATGCGGCGGTGGCCATGAGGTTCCACGCCGCGATCTTCGCCCTCACCCAGAATGTGCCGTTGATCGGCCTCGATTACTTCGCCGGCGGGGGTAAGGTCAGCGAGCTTCTCGCCGACGCGGGCCGACCGGAGGACGCCTGCGAAGTCGCGAGGTTCACGCCGGAATGGCTGGTCGAAAGGCTGACGGTCCAAGCGAGCAGCAAAGCGGTTTAACCTCCTCCGTCCGAACTCCCGATCCGCCGTTCCATCTCGGACCAGATCAATTCTGCATTGGCAGCAAGATGGTCGGTTCGGAACAAGCTGTTGTGGTCGCCGTGAAGCGGCACGGAGCGGACTTCCGTGCAGTGCGCGCCCCAGCCCAGGTCTCGCGGCAGGTCGGGAACCGGTTGTTCTTCTGCTCGGAACAGGAGGATGGAGCCGTCGAAGTGGCCCAATGCCTGACCGACGAGGGCACGACCGCGCAGGTTCTGAAGCAGGAGACGCCGAAGGCCATGCGCCGGTGCAGCGCCGAAGACTTTGCCAACAGGCTTGATGGCCGCGCGCACGGCTTCGGACAGGCCGGCGGCAATCAGCAATCGGCTCGCGGCATCGGCCCCGACCCCCCAGGCGCCCGGCGCCGCGTCACGGTTGCGGGCCCGCAGGCCGGACTCCGGAATCTTCAGGCTGAGTGCCCGGCTATCGAAAAGAGCCATCAGGCCGACTCGACGCCCTTGCGCTTGCAGCCGGCATGCCGCCGCGAAGCCGACAAGACCTCCGAACGAATAGCCGGCGATGTGCACCTCTCCCGAAGACTGGACCGAGCGGATGCGCTCGACCGTCCGCTCGACGATCCCCGGGAAATCGCGGATCTCGCTGCCAGGTCGATCCACGTCCGGATAATCCAGCATCTCGAACGCGGCCCGGCCGGCCAAGGCTGCGCGAAAGTCGGCCAGAGGCGGCTCGTCGCCAAAAATGCCAGGAAGCAGGAAAACCCGCGGCAGTTCGCCGATCATTGCGCAGCGGCGGCCGGCCGCGAGCGATACACCTGGACGGTGCCGCCGCCCAGGGTGCCGGGCAGCTCGGCTATCTTTTCAAAGCGCTGGTCGACTCGGCGCATGATCTCGGATCGCGTGGCGCGCGTGTGGCTCGCGAAGGACGTGATCAGCCAGACGGTGCGGCCGCCCGCCAGAAGGCGGTCGAGGTCGGCTGCGCTTTCGGTGACGGGCCAATCGGGGGCGAAATAGCCGTGGATCGAACTCGCCGCGAGGCCCGCCGATGTCGTTACATCCTGCGGTCCTCTTATTTTCTCCACCAGCCGGACCGCACCTTCGAAATCCTGCTTGGGGTATGAGTAATTGCGGGCAAGCAGCACCGCCGAGCCGGCCACCATCAATGCCAGGGCCGCAGGCAGCACCGCACGGCGCAGCGGGGTCCGCCGGACTGCCTTCTCTACCGCCTCGACCAGAGCCAGGCCGCCGACCGCAGCGCAAAGGAAGACGAAGCCGATGTCGACGAAGAAGTATCGCGGCCAGATGCGGAACGAGAGCGCGACCAGCAGAACCAGCGAAAGGGGTATCTGCGTCAGGTAGATGGCGGCCAGCAGGGGGCTGCGCCGCCAGACGAGCGCTGCGCCGAGAAGCAATACGAGGAGCCCGCCGACCAAGGCGTAGGGCGCGAGCGGGCCCAGCGCGTCGAGGCTGCCTGCGAATTCCTGAAGGGTCCGCAATGGGTTGTTCCACTCTGACATCGCGGAGGTGTTGGCACTCGACGAGACGTCGCCGACCGAGCTGCGAATCTGGTCCAGCAGCGGCAGGTGCAGAAGCAAGGTCAGCGCTCCCCCGAGACCGAAGCCGTAGAAGGAGTGGAAGCTGAGCGCGCCCGGGTAGCTGCGCGCGACCTGCCCGTGCGGCCGGAGCAGCACCGCACCCATCAGGATGGCGAAGATCACACCATGGGCGACAAAGAAGAAGCCTGCCGAAAGATGGGTGTACATCCCAGCCGCGAGGCATAGGCCGTAAAGGGTCCAGACATCCCATCGCGGCCGACGAAGACCCGTCATCATCAGGATCGTTGCCGCCGTGGTCCAGGTCAGCAGGCCGGTGTAGCCGCGCGCGTTCTGAGTGAACCAGACGTGATGGTATGACAGCGTGAGCAGGAGCAAGGTGACCAGAGCCGCGCCCCGGCCGACTTCCGCGCGCGCGAGCCACCAGATCAGGACCAGGCTCGCCATTCCCATCAGCAGGGCCGGCAAGCGCAACGCCCATGCGCTTTCGCCGAACAGTTCCACGGCGGCCTTGGCTTGAAGGCTGTAGAACATATGGTTGTTCAGCGACGAGAAGTCGGTGACCAACTCGCGCCACGGCAGGCGCACGAAGTTGGTGAGAGTGGCAACCTCGTCATACCAGAGGCTGGCGTTCAGCCCGACCAGCCGGGCGGCAAGCGCAATGGCGAGGAGCGCCGCCAGGGCGCCCGCCTCCCATCGTTCCAGCTTCATGCTTCCCCCCGCCACCGTTGATCCGGTCAGGCGTCAGCTGGGGAAGTGGCGACGACCTTCACCGCCAGCGGCCGCAGCGACTGGCACGGCGATTGTCCGGTAGCCGGGTCGAACGGCAAATTGTGCCATGGGCAAACGATCCGGCCATCGGTCACATGGCCCATGGCAAGATCCGCTCCCTGGTGCGGACAGCGGCGGTCGAACGTGACGAACTCATCCTCGCCAAGGCGCGCTACGCAGGTCTTCTTGTCCGTCGGCCGGATTTCGCCGATGCGCATTTCGCGAAGGTCGCCGGAACTTGCGGACGCAAGCTCGATGCGCTCCGGCTTCGTGGGACGAAGCTTCTGCGCCACCCGTTCGCCGAACGAACGCACGTAGCTGGGCTGCATCAGTGCCGGCAAAGTGGCCGCAGCCCGGAACGGCCCGCCGGCCAAGCCGCTGTGGCAATAGCTGTGATAGTGCCCGTTGGGAAAATGCGGCCGATCGAAGGTCATCCGGTAGCTGACAACGAACCGCGTTTCGTCGGTGTAGTTGAGAGCCGAACCGTGAAGCTGGTCTGTGTGGAAGAGGACGAAGTCGCCCGGCTCCAGGTCGAAGGTCAGAGGCTCGGTCAGCCGCTCGTCGCGAGCGATGTTGCCCATCCCGGTGTAGCGCTGGTGCCTTTCATATTCGTTTCGGTAGACGGTCAGGCCATTGCCGCGCCGCACCCGGCCCATGGCGATCCAGATGTTCACGCCATTGTCCGGGCAGTCGAGCCACGAATCGCGGTGCGGTCCATGCGCCGTCAGCTTCCCCTCGCCATGCTTGCGGGTGAAATCGTTGAACAGGGCGCGGTCGCCCCGGGTCGTGTCGAACGGCACATGGAAGCGCACGTTCGGCGAGCTCTCGAAATAATAGCGCCGCACACCCGCAAATATGGACGGGACCAGAATCGATAGATCCTGCTGCGCCCGAGCCGCGACCCGGGCATAGATTTCGTCGGTGAGGCGGGGAATTTCCGAGGCCGGCACGATCTCGTGGATCTTCTCGAACCCCCTGGCCGTCACGGCGGCGGCGGCATCCGGCCCGATCTCGTCGGCCACGGCTTCAAGGCTCAGCTTCAGTATCGGCTCGAGCAAGCCGGCGCGCTGGAGCCCGCCGCGCACCACGACCACTTCCCCGGCGAGAACGCGCTCCTTGAGATCCGGCTCGCCGGCGGGATCGGTCATCTCGGTCAACCAGCCCATACGCCCACGACCTTCAAGTCCTTCAAAGAACGAAGGTTACACGATGCGCCGTAGCGCGAGCAATGATCAGAGGCGAACGGTCTCGAAACGTGACACGAGCGATTTTGGCTTCGCTTAGCGGCTCAACCGTTCCTGGCGGATCGTCATGATCCCGGCAGCGGGCAGCCGCACCGCGATCGTTCCGTCCGAGATGATCGGAGGCAGCTCACGTGCGGTCTCCTGCTCGGTGGAGTAGCTTACGATGTAGCGGCCGGCGGGAAGGCCGCGCACGGACATGGGTCCTGCCTCGTGCGAGGCGAGGACGACGACGAAGGTCCCGTCCGCATTCCTGAACGCCGTGGGCTTGACGGCGCCATCGCTCGACCGCGCATCGATCCTGGTGGCCCCGATGCGAACGTAGCGGAAGTAGTGAGCCAGTTCGCGGCTTCGCTTCGTAATGCGGATCACTGGCGCGTTAGGGTCGGCGAAATCCCCGATGTAATAATCACCGGCGTCGTCGGGCGTCCTCCCGACGCTTTTCATCGCGATGCTATACTGTTGCCAGGCTGACACCTGCCCCACCGTCAGGTCCTCGTGAAGCTCGGCGGCGTCGCCTTCGAGATGCTCCAGCATGGCGGTCGAGAGCCGGCGAGATCGGGCGCGTTCCGCAATTCCGGGGACGGGCACCAGGCGATCGACCAGGCCGTTCGAGACCCCGAGCGCCCGTGCGCGCTCGGCAATGCTCGTGACGGTCCGTGGCTTGGGCCGATCGTAGCGGTGATAGGACAAGGTCGAGACCAGCGAGGGCACTCCGGGGACGGCCATCATCTCGTCGATATAAGCGGGGGCCTTGCCCGCGGCCGCGGTCGACGGGGCAATGATCTGTGGCGAGAACCCGTCCGCCTTCAGCCGAGCGGATACGGCGCGGATGGCCTCGCCGATCTGACGTCCCCGCCAGTCATCGGAATTGTCCGGCTCCAGGATGATTTCGAGCGCATCGGGCACAAGGCCGTACTTGCTCTTGAGGTGGACGAATGCCGCGTGGATGAGCTCGGCATATTCGGCGGGCTGGCGCGCGTGCGAAAGGTTTCCCTTCAGCTCCGTCTGGCCGAAATCGACATAGTTGAAATTGACGAAGAGCTTCTCGCCCTTGGCCTCGAGCCGCTGCTTTAGCGGCAGGACGATCTTCTCGACCTGATAATCCACCCCCGAGAACTGAATGCCGGCCGGATTGACGTGGTTCGGGTCCGGATCGTCGTTGATCTTCTCGTAATAATGCCGCTTGTATTCCTTGTAGCCGATCGCTCCGCTCTCGAATTTTGCCCAATAGTCGACGGGGTTCTCGGCGCCGCTCTTGATCTCGAGCCGGATCCTGTTGATCCCGAGCTCGTTCACGAGGCGGTCGAAGATCTGGTCCGACAGGGGGAGCCAGGAACCATCGTATCGATCCTCCGCCTTGTTCACTTCCCACAACCGGGCGGTGGCCTCCCAGCCGTTCATGACCTGATGGGTCTTTGCAGGTTCGACCGTGATCTCGGCAGGCCCGTTGCCGGCTGCCGAGCAACTCGCGGCGGCCAGCGCCGCAAGGACGCCGATCATTGCCATGATCCGTTTCGAGCCCGTCATGACCGACCCTCCCCCATTCCTGCGGTCGTTGGAATAGACGACCGGCAATCTGCACCATAGTGTGAATATCGGGGGGTGGACCATGAACCGCTTCGGGGCTCGGGCCGGTCATGCCGTCAGAGACTGACAGCTGGACTCTGCGCCGCGCGCTTGCGCGCCTGCCGAAGATGCTCGCGGGCAGCGGCGCGAAATTCTTCAGGGATCTCGGCATGCTGGTCGGCGGCCAGGTCACGGCCAAACTCATCGGCCTGCTCGCGTTCGCCTATCTCGCGCGCATCCTCGATCCCGATTCCTATGGCGAGGTGGAGTTCGTGGCCGGCCTTGCCGGTCTTTTCGCGATGGTCGTCGACCTCGGACTAAGCACCATCGGAGTGAGACGCGCAGCGGCCGCCCCGGAGAAACGCGGCGAGCTCGCGGCACAAATTTTCCTCATCCGCCTTGCCGTTGCGATCGTCTCCGGCCTCATCATGGTGGTCGGGGTCAATGTTTTTGACGGGTCACCCGCCTTGCATGGCCTGGTATTGCTGTACGCGATCAGCCTGCTGGCCGGTGCATGTTATCAGGAGTGGCTGCTCCAGAGCGCGGGCCTGATGAGGCAGGTGGCACTCGCGCAGGTTCTTCGCATGTCGACATTCCTCGCGGCCATCCTGCTGCTCGTGCACGGCATCGCTGACACCGTCCTTGTCGGCGCATCCGAGATTGCTGCGGTCCTTGTCGCTGCCGCCTACGCGCTGCGCGTGCAGTCGCGCAAAATCGCGCCGCTCCGCTTCTGGACGCGCTTCGATGCGGGCTCGCTGATCCGCGAGGCGCTTCCTGTCGCGCTTGGAACGATGATCTGGTCCGCTGCGCAATATGTGCCGCTGTTCCTGATGGGTGCCTTGGTCGGAGGCGCGGGGGTGGGCTTCTTCGCGGGCGCTAACCGCCTCGCGGCGTCAATCGCGACTTTCAGCTTCGTCTATCATTTCAACCTCTATGCGACCGCGTCGCGGCTGGCCCGGGAAAGCGCCCAAGCCCTCACAACAGTCATGCGGAGCTCCTTCCGCGCAACCGCCTGGGCGACGATAGGCGGCGCGCTGGTGGTTTCGCTCGCCGCCACGCCGATCATGACGGTCATTTTCGGACGAGACTTCGGCTCGGCAGCGACGTCACTCGCGATCCTGATCTGGACGGTGCCGATGATGTTCCTGGCCGGTCACGTGCGCTGGTCCCTCATCCTGGCGCATGCGGAAGTTGAGGTCTTCCGTTCGCAGGTCGCAGGTCTGCTGACGGTCGTCGTTCTCGGCCTGGTTCTCGTGCCGACCTATGCGGAGACCGGCGCCGCGGCCGCCGCGCTCGGGGGGAATTTCGGTGTGTGGATCAGTTCTTACTCACTTGCTCGGTACCGCAAGGTTGAGACGCCGCAGCTGCTGCTCGCAGCGAAACCGCTCCTGCTCGCGGGCATACTCGCACTCGGTACCGGATTTGTCGCGATGCCGGCTTGGGCCGAAGCGATCGGGGCGCTCGTTCTCTACGCGCTCTGCGCGCCGATGATCGACCGAGCGCTCGCGGGCGACATCCTCCACCTTTCGCGGGCAAGTGCGGTCACCGACGGCAGCGCTGCTCAGTAGAGGCGGTCGACGACCTTGGATCGAACCGCCCGCAGCGCCTGGCGAACGCGCAGGTAACCTCGGCGGCCTTCCAGAAGCCCAGCCCAATGCCCGCGATTGCGGAAGTAATGCATGTCGATCCGAGGCACTTCGAACCGGTTTCGCCCCCGCTCGGGAAGTGCCAGCCGCGTTCCGAACCCCACGCGATAATGCCGTCCGATCGTCGCCAACACCTCGGGTGAGACACGGCCGTACGGCGCGGCGAAGCTCTCCACCGGCTTGCCGATCGCTGTGGAAAGGTCGTCCGCGCATCCGGCAACCTCATCCTCGCACTCGCTCGCGGCAAGCTTGGTCAGGTCAGCATGGGTTCGGCTGTGCCCGCCAAATTCGATCCCGTCCTTCGCCAGAGAGCGAACCGTCGCCCAGTCCATCAGCGGGCGCGCCGGATCATTGGCGCCTTGCCAACCTTCGCGGCTGCCTAACCGCCGCGTTGGAACGAAGACCAGAGCGGAAAAGCCGTGCCGCTTGAGAATCGGAGCGGCGACCTCAGCGAAGTCTTCGAACGCATCGTCGAAGGTGATGAGGACGCCATCGTTTGCGTCGCCGTTCTTGCCCTCATGCCAGTCGATAAACTCCCTCAGGCGCAGGCTTCGTCGGCCGAGGTCCGTAAGGACCTGCATCTGAGCAGCGAAGACGTCGGCAGGGATGCTCGTCGGCCCCCCGGAGTCCGAAATCGAATGGTAGGTGAGGACCAGCATCTCCGGCCTCAATCCTCGACCACATGGGTCTCGAACACGCGGCGATGGGCGTGCCACTTGTCGAGATCGAATGAGCCGTCGGAGTTCAGCGAATCCACTGCGCCTTCCGCCATGGCCAGAGCGTGATGCGTGTTGTCATGCGCGAACAGGCCCTGACGGCCGAACGTCAGCAGTCCGCCGAGATCCTCCGCCCACCGATCAAGGACCTTCAAATGGCCCTCGAAGTCGCGGTCATAGACCGGATAAGCGTAGCCGAGCCGGCGCGTCTCGGTCCGCCGCACCTTCGCCGTCACGGGGAGCCCGACTCCGCCCAGCCATTCGCACAATTTCACGCCGAGCTCGTCGTCGCTCAGCGCCCAGAGCTTCTCGTGCGGGTCGCACGGCAGTTCCGCGCACAGGACAGTCACGCCCCTGGGCTCGGTGCTCGCCGAATAATTCTTGGGCTCCGAGAGGCGCGAGATTGGCACGGCATACTCCGGGAAGTAATGCGCATCATATTCGGTGAACTGGTCCTGCTCCAGCACAAGGTAGATCAGGATCATGCCGCGGTAGCGGATGCGCGAGGCAGCATCGATGACGTCTTGCGGTGCCGGCGGATCCATGAGCGAAACAAGGGTTGTCAGCGGCAGGGTCGACCAGACCGCACTGGTTTCGATTCGCGTTTCGGCGCCATCCGCCTTGTAGCGGACAGCCTTCACCTGGCCGTCCTCGTGTTCGATGCCGTTGACGGATGCCTCGAGCGCGAAATCGGCGCCGAGTTTCTCAGCCGCATACCGCAGGGATTCGCTGATCTGCCCGAAGCCCTTCCTCGGATAATAAAAGCCGCCTGTACGCGGCTTCTTGAACCCGGGAACCTGGCCGAGGATCTTCTTCAGGATCTTGCCGATCGAGCTGCCCGAGACACGCCGCGTAGCCAGTGTGACGGCAAGCTCCTCAGGCGGCAGCGCCCAGAGCTTGCGCATGTAGGGATAATAGAAATTCTCACACATTGCGGGGCCGAGGCCCTGATGGAGAACGCTGGCGAAAGTCGGTTCGCCGGCGCCGGCGCGCCGAAGCGGCTTGGTCGCGGCGTCCCACAGCAACTGGACCGTGAAGCCCTTGGGCAGGCGCAGCAGCAGATCGACGGGCTTCAGGGGAAAATGGATCCAGCGGCCCTTCAGCCGGATGCGTCCATGCCGCGGCCGCCACAGCAGATCGGGTCCGACGGCGTCCTTGATCATCGCCATCAGGTGCGGCTCGGTGGACGGGTGCAATCGATGGCTGCCAAAGTCGCAGTGGACGCCCTCGAGGAGGAAACTGCCTGAATTGCCGCCGACTCTGGGCGCACGTTCCAGCACCTTGACCGCCGCCTTGCCGCTTCTGGCGAGCATCAGTGCGGCGCCTACTCCTGCCGGACCTCCGCCAAGGACGACCACCGGCTCCTTCATGATCGTTCCATCGTCAGTTCGGCGGGTGCCGGGCGCTGCAACTGGACCAGGAACCCGATGAGACCGCTGACATAGAGCACGGACTGCCAAACCAGTCCGATGGCCACCACCTGCGCAGGATCGGCGCCGAACGGCACAAGCAGCGCAGCCATGCTCGCCTCACGAACGCCGAGCCCGCCAAGGCTGATCGGCGCGATCGCGATGATCTTTGCGCTGGTCCAGGCAAAGAACCAGGCGGCGACGGGCGCTTCCACGCGCGCCGCCTCGGCGAAGGCGATGTTGATGCCGACGAACAGGCATTGCACGGCCATCGAAATGGCTAGGCATACGAGCAAGCGGCCAGGACTTCGCGCTAGCTCCGCCGCCGAATGGATCATCTTCGTCAGCAGGCGGCGCAGCTTCCCCGACGGCTCGCTCCTGCTGGCGAAGCGGTCAAGCGCCGGCGCCGCAACGAGAGCGCCGGCCACCACAATCAGCAAGCCCAGCAACGGCCAGCCCAGCCAGATCTCGGAGCTCAGGCGAGGCCCCCATGCCAGCCAGGCCGAGGCCAAAGCGATCAGGGCCAGGCCCAGTGTATCGATCAGCCGGTCAGCTACCGAGCCCATTGCCAGGCGCCCTTTGTCGTTTGCGTACTTCATCACAAGGCCCGCCCGCACCACGTCCCCGCCCGCGACGCTCGGCAGGGCCAGATTGGCTGCAAGCCCAGCCAAGTGGGCGCGGAACGCCCGCCGATAGGAAATGCCGCCTCCGATGAGCATGCGCCATTTCGCCGCGGCGGCGGCGTGCCCGGCGAGGAACAGGGAAAGCGCGCCGAGCCATAGCAGTGGCGAAATCTGACGTGCCGCGGCCCACACGTCGGAGAACGGGACGAGATAAAAAATGAGCGCGAGCAGAAGCGCGCTGATGCACAAGCGAATGATCCAGGCGCTCATCCGGCGCCTGCCTGATTTTTCCGGGATGGAAGCTTCGCTCAAACCGGTGGGAAATCCGTTCTCGCCCTTGGCCGCAGGTTCAAGCGCGCGATCATGTCCGCAATCAGCCCCAACGCCCAGAGCAGCACTGCCCCTAGCAGACCGAGCACCGCAGTCTCCGACAGATTATCGCGGAAGATGTCGTAGACGGCCTTGGCGAAGCCCATCAGGAAGAGCAGCAATCCCGCCGGCAAGTAGATGCGAAGCGGCTGGAAATACACCGTCAGGCGGAAGACCAGGAACATGAAGTTCCAGAAGTCGCGGGCCCGCATCTTGGAATGTCCGACGCGCTTCCCATAGGCGATGGGCAAATAGGCGACACGCAGTCCCGAGGCGAGCATGCACAGGGTGATGGTCGTGGTGAACGAGAATGCGTCGGGTAACAGTGGGACGAACTGTTCCAGCGCGTCGCGCCGGAACAGACGCAGGCCCGAGTTGAGATCGGTGATCCGATGCCCGGCCAGCACGCCCGCGGTACGGTTGAGAACCCACTTCGCGGGCCGCCGGATCAGAGGCACGCCGGCCATTGCGGCGCCTCGATCGCCAACGACCATGTCGTTGTAGGCGGTCATGGCGATCATTTCCGGCAGATAAGACGCCGGATAGGTGCCGTCGGCATCCAGGATTGCGACGAGCGGTGCGGTGCTGACTGCTATGCCGGCCTTGAGCGACCGGCCATAACCGCCGTTATGCGGCATGTTGACGACGGTCGCGCCCGATGCCTGAGCGCGTTGCAGCGTATCGTCGGTGGAACCGTCATTTACGACGATGATCTCATGCGAAATACCGGCGCCGGTCAGCTCTGCCCGAACGGATTCGACGGTCGCCGCGACTGCCCCTTGTTCATTGTAGGCGGGAATGATCACGGACACCGCGGGCTGCAAAGCCGGGTGTTCAGCCATTAGTCGCGATGCGGCCAGTTGCCGGCTTCCTTCCAACGCCCCCACTCCCAATCGGCAGCCCGGGAACGAAGATATAGAATGCATTCAAGGAGTAAAGTTGAGGGAGGCGCGCGATCTCCATCTGTGCCAGTTTCGCACATTCGCTTTCGATTGCTGTTTCTGACCTGATTACTTCGTCATAGGATGGTCAAGATGGATCAGGGCGCCGTCTCCCCGGGTCGCGAGGCCGATTCCCCCTGCGACAGGAAGCTCGCGGCTGACCGAGACGTCGCCCGGCGCGATCGAATGAATTACCACGGCGCCAAGAACAGACGCGCGCTTCGGGTCGCCGTCGTGACCACCTTCTATCCGCCGTGCAACTTCGGCGGTGACGGCAATTACATCCGCAACTTCGTGCACTCGCTGGCCCGGCGCGGATGCGAGGTCGAAGTGATCTACGACGCCGATGCGTGGAGGATCGGCAACAGCGCCCTGCGCCCGCCTTCCATTCCCGCACCCGTCGAGGAGCCCGCCGGCGTGACCGTTCACCAGTTGCAAAGCCGCTGGCCGCTCGCTTCGACGCTCCTCACGCACCAGACTGGACGGCCGATCGTCCAGCGCTCGGCGATCGAGGCGATACTGGCCAAGGGCTTCGACGTCGTTCATTTCCACAACATCTCGCTGATCGGCGGGCCCGGCGTCCTCGCATTGGGAGATGGGATCAAGCTCTACACGGTCCATGACCACTGGCTCGTCTGCCAGAACCACATCCTCTGGCGGCACGATCGCGAGCTATGCGACGGGCGGGAGTGCTTCAGATGCTCGGTGGCGTTCAGGCGACCGCCGCAGCCATGGCGACAAACGTCGCTGCTGGAAGACGAGCTTGCCCATGTGGACGAGGTCATCGCGCTGAGCCAGTCCGTGGCCGACAGGCACCGCGAGTTCGGCCTCAAGAGGCAGATGCTGGCGATGGCCTCCTTCATGCCGGACGCGGCAGCAAGTCCGAGCCAAGCGCCGCCAGGCACTTCACATCACCGGCCTTATTTCCTGTTCGTAGGCCGATTGCAGAGGTTCAAGGGCCTTCAGGACGTCATCCCGTGCTTTGGCGACGATAGCTCCGCCGATCTGCTGATTGCAGGCACCGGGGAATATGAGCCCGAGCTGCGGGCGATGGCGGATGGGCGCAGGACGATCACCTTCCTCGGCCAGGTCGGACCGGACCAGCTCGTCGGGCTTTACCGCGACGCCATCGCGCTCATCGCTCCATCCCTATGCTACGAGGTCTTCCCGATGGTGGCGCTGGAGGCATTCCGGGAAGCGACCCCGATCATCGCTCGGGATCTCGGCCCCTACCCGCAGATCGTCGAGGAAAGTCAGGCCGGACTGCTGTTCGACGACGAGGCCGGCCTCCGGGAGGCGATCGTCGCGCTGGCCACGAATCCTGAGCTCCGTGATCGGTTGGGCGCTTCCGGTCAGGCCGCCCTTGCCGAGCGCTGGACCGAGACGATCGCCATCAACGAATGGCTGGCCCTGGTCCGCTCGATCGCGGTGAGGAAGGGACGCGACGACACAATCCGGAAAATCGATGCCCTTGCCCGCGCTTCGGGCTCTCCAGTCGAGGGCACAAATCGTCGCCCTGCAATCGAGGGGGCTCCGTGAACGAAGCGCTGACCCTTTCGAGCAACCTTCGGGGAGGCGGTTTGCGAAGAGAGCAGCCGCTCCGCCTCGACCGGCGATTCCTTCTGTTCACTCTCCTTGCGGCAGTGCTGCTTTCCTGGCCGTTGCTGGTGTTCGGCCGGCCGACCTACATCCAGGACAGCGCGGCATATTACAAAGGCGGCCGAGCGGCGGTCTCTTTCGCACTGGCCAAGCTGGATGGAACAGAAACTGCACCCACGGGCGCCCGTCCCGCGCAGGAACCAGGTTCACAAACTCCACCGCCCGAAGAGGCGGCCCAGGACATCAGCGGCGTCCGGTCGATCACATATAGCGTGGCGGCCTATCTCCTGTCGGCGCCACGGGCCACGCTGCTGCTTCTGACGATTTTGCAAGCTCTCGCGACCGGGGCGGTGACGGTCGCCGCGCTCGGGGCATTCGGTGGACTTCCGGCGCTTCGGACAACGGCGGCGCTGATCGTTCTCGCCGGAGCCACGACCGCCGCTCCCGTGAGCTTCTTCGCCATCCCGGACATTTTCGCTGGGCTACTGATCGGATCGATGGTCCTTCTGATCGCCGCCGCGTCTCGTCTCAGTCCAGGCGTTCGCCTGCTATGCGCCGGAATCGCCACCTTCGCCGTGACGGCCCACGCCAGCCACATTCCGCTGGCGGGAGGCATGACCATACTTGGGCTCGGCTGGGTCGCAGTCAGCCGCTTTTCCAAGAACCCGGTGCCGCCGTGGACGTGGGCCTGGGTCGTCGCGCCGTTGCTTATCGGTGGACTGACTGCCCTCTCGATCAATCGCGTCGCATTCGGAGAGACGAGCCTGATTTCGAAGCGCTATCCCTTCGCGCTGGCGAGATCGGTCAATGACGGACCCGGGCGCTGGTACCTCGAGAAGCATTGTCCCGAGCTGCGTTATACAATCTGCACCTTGTATCCTCACGGCCTGCCGCAAGGCGGCGCGCTGGAATTCCTGTGGGGCAAGGACGGTGTCGTCGAACGCGCGACCCCCGCCCAGCTGGACCGCATCCGCGAAGAGGAAGCCGACATCGTTCTCGCCGCCGCGCGAGAATATTCAGGCCACGAGCTCCGAAGGCTCACGTACAACGCCGCGGTCCAGCTCATAACCTTTCAACCCTACCCCTTCGTCGAACGCATGGTCCAGGACGATCGCGGTACGCCGCATCTCGCGCCGGCGCCTCGACCTGACGATCGAGTCCTTCTCATCATCGGCATTCTGACGGCCATCAGCGCCGCGATCGGTGCGCTCTGGCTCGGCTGGGTCTTTCTTCGCGAACGCCCGCTCCGGCCCGTCGTCGCGCTGATGTTCCTGGGGATCCTCGGGAACGCGGCGACCTGCGTCCTCCTCGCAGCCGTGGCGCACCGCTATCAGGCGCGCGTCATTTGGCTCATTCCCTTGTTCGCGCTGGCCCTGCTGGGCTCGTTTCACAGGAGCGTCCGTCGACTGGACTGAAATGGCGGAG
>CAWHJH010000018.1:0-141405 GCA_963829625.1 uncultured Alphaproteobacteria bacterium
GTACGAGCGTGTGCACAGCCTGGGATTCGAGGCCTTCTCGCAACCCTTCAGCAACTACACGCCACCCTATCTCTATCTCTTGTGGGCGGCGTCGCTCGTCGGCGGAGACGCGTCCCCGATCTTCGTCATCAAATGGGTGGCAGTGGTCGGAGGCGGCCTGGCTGACCCTGGCGCTCTATCGATTGTTCACCGCGCTTCAGGTCGAAAGCCCCGGCTTAGCCGCTCTCGCCGCCCTGCTGCTTCCGAGCCTCGTCCTCAACGTTTCGCTGCTGGGCCAGGCGGATACGTTCTGGGTTGCCGCCTGCGTTCTCGCGCTCAATTCGGCGATCAAGGATCGTTTGCCGTGGGTAGCCTTCTGGAGCGGGGTGGCCTTCGCGTTCAAAGCCCAGGCCGTCTTCTTCGCGCCATTCGTCATGCACCTTTTCCTGACGCGGCGCGCACCCTGGTGGTGCTGGGCCATGCCTGCCTTCGTCTATGTCGCGGCAATGCTTCCAGCTTGGCTAGCCGGCTGGAACTGGTGGTATCTTATAAACGTCTATTTCCGGCAGGCAGCATGGCAACCCGAGGGGCGGCTGTTCATCAGTAACGGCGGTAGCTGGTGGACGATCTTCGGCCATTTCGCGCCGGAGATGGCTATAAGGTTCTTTCCATTCGGCTATATCCTCGCCGCGCTCGGGACCGTTGCATATTTGCGTCTCAGGCCCCATTTTTCTCCGACCTGCCTGCTCGCGATGGCAACGCTCAGCGCCGCAGGGCTCCCTTTCCTTCTTCCCGGGATGCATGAAAGGTTCTTCATACTCGCGGACGTGCTGGCTTTCTGCCTAGCCGTTCGAATGCGGACCAGGCCTGCAATCATCGCTGCGGTGTTCATGCAGATCGGTTCTGCCGTCCCCGTAATTCGGTGGGCTTATCAGTGGCAGCATATCGAAATCGCCGCGCCCCTTTTCATCCTCGGCGCCATCCTGATCCTGATAGAGATCGTGCGATCTGATGAGGGCCCGCCCGCGCCCGTAGGACATCAAGCTTGAGTTCTGAGCCCCATCGCCCCAGCAAAGACCAAGGTCCGTTGGCTATGGGCCAGCGCGGTCGGCGTCGGGCTACTCTTCCTGGCGCTCGCGATCCAAGCGTGGGCGAGAAACTTCTCGGCCGTCAACATCACCGACTATCTGAGCTACTGGGCAGCCGGGAAGCTGGCGCTCGCCGGCGATCCCGCAGCAGCGTACGACGTCGCCAGGCATCGCGCGGTCGAGTTCACCGTCGTCGCACGTTCAAGGGGCTCCTGCCCTTCCCCTACCCTCCGCCGTTCCTGCTGCTGGTCACTCCGTTCAGCCTGCTGCCTTACATGTGGGGCTTCGCGGCATGGGTTGGGGTGACGCTCGCCATTTACGTGCTTGCCACCCGGCGTGTGGTCGACGTGCCCTATTCGCTTTCGCACCCCTCCGTTCTGATGAACGGGCTGATCGGGCAGAACGGCTTCCTGACCGCCGCGATCTTCACCGGGGGAGTCTCGCTTCTCCGCAAGCGGCCATTCGTCGCCGGCATCATTCTCGGCTCCCTGGTCATCAAGCCGCAGCTCGCGCTGCTGCTGCCGGTGGCGGTGATCGCCGCGCGGCTGTGGCCGGCAATCGCCGGCGCGCTGGCAAGTGCGGCCGCGTTCGGGCTGGTCTCGCTGGCGCTGTTCGGGACCGGCGTCTTCACGGGCTTCGTCGAGATCCTGCCGCTCTACCGGGAGCTGATGCGGCAGGACAAATGGCCGTGGAACGAGTTCATCAGCGTCTTCGCCTTCGTCCGCTATTTCGGAATCGACCAGTCGATCGCGCTGACCGTCCACTTCGTCATCGCGGCCGCGGCGGCGACTCTGACCTGGATCGCATGGTCGCGCGATTGGGAGGGGCAAGTTGCCGATCCTGGCCGCAGCCACCCTGCTGATCCCGCCCTACCTGCTGACCTACGACGCGCTGCTGATGATCATCCCGATCGGCTTCTGGGTCCGGCAGCAGCCGCGGCCCTGGCTGGCGGGCGCTCTGTGGCTGCTCTGCTTCCTGCCGATCGCCTTCTACTTCAACCTGTACCGGGGGCCGAACACCGTTCCCCTGGCCGCAATGCTAACGCTCTGCGTCCTGGCGGCAGCGAGGTGGAAGCGGCGCGGTGCGAACGTGGATGACGCCGACCTTGTCGGAGTAAATCCGCTTCCAGGCTGACGAAGCGTCGAGGACCTTCAGCATGGGATTATCCGTCTGAAGCATCGTCCAGCGAATGCCGTACTTGCACACTGCGCGGTTGAAGACCGGGACGTCCGCCTTGATGATCTTCAGATAGTCGGAAACGAAGGCATCGCCGTACATGTCGGCGCGGCCATCGATGAAGACCTTGATGCCGTTGAGGATCAGCGGCCCGCCGATGCTGTATTCGTTGAGCACCGGCTGCTCTTTCAGGCTTTCCGGAATGTGCGCGATCAGCCCACGCGGGTTGGCGAAGGTCTCTCGCGGCTGCAGCGGAATTGCGGCGCGGACGGCTGAAATCGCCAAGCGCGGCGACGATCGCCGCGGCGATCCATGCGCGGCGACTCGCCGGCGGAAGCGAACAGCGGACCGGCCGACCGGCGTCCGTCTCCCGCGAACTTCGGCGTCACGATAAGCACCGCGAGGATCATGAAGACCGACTGGTGCCGAATGTGCGTGAAGGCCAGGCCCAGCGTCACGGCCAGCAGAAGCACTTCGCCAATGCGGAAACTGCGGCCGCTTGAGCAGTATGGCGGCGAGGACGGCCAGCAGGATACCGTAGAAAAGCGGAGTGGTTCGCGGACTGCTGGGCCTCCACTCTCCGATCGCATGGAGCGTTTCCATCCCCGAGATCATGAACGGGTGCAGGAAGCCGGGAAGCCCATTGGCGTTGAGTAGCGAGGCGACGAGGCTCGCCAAGCCGAACAGGAACCAGCGGAGGACGACCGGCCGGCTCCACCGCGCTTCAATGCAGGCATCCAGAGCGACGCAGGCCGCGACGACGAAGCCGATGAAGAAGCTGGCGTGGACGTTCGCCCATACGAACATCAGCGCAACCAGCGCCCACGGAGGCGGGCGGCCCGCGTCGCGGCTTGCGAGCAGGACGCTCGTCCATCCGGCGAGGAACGCCCAGGCGAAGACGTGCGGACGAGCCATGATGAAGGGCTGAAGGACGATGTAGAGCGAAGCGAACGCGACCAGCATCGCGACCGGTCCGACGTGCCGCCGGAGGAACGCGAAGGCGATGGCGAACAAGGCCATGAGAACGAGCGCGACGACCGCCGCAAGCCCGGCATGGCCGCCCTGGTCGAATCCGAGCGCAAACACCACCTCAGGGAGCCATTCGTGCGCCACCCACGGCTCGCCAGCCATGGTGAAGGAGAACGGGTCGGTCTTTGGAACGCGGCCATGCTCCAGGATCCAGCGGCCGGCCGCGACGTGCCAGCTGACGTCGCCGTCGCGGAACACGCTCCAGTTGCTGGCGATGAACGGCGGCACCGCCAGGACGAAGACCGCGAAGAGCAACTTGTCGAAGAAGCCGTAGCGCTCGGGCCGGATCAACGGCCCTCGGGCCGCGGCTTCGCCCGCGTTTCCAGTCTTTGTAAGTATGGCGGCCCCCCACTCGACGCGCGTCGCACGCATTTCGAGAATGCCTCTAATCCGTCGGCAATGATAGGCGGAAGGGCGTCCTCGCCCCCTGTCCCGATGCCGCACAGGCTTGACTTGTGGTCGCTTTGGCCTAATTGGCCCGGCTCGCGTGGGCCCTCGGGCGCGCGCACCGTCCGAGACAGTTGCTGGGGGCTTCCCCTTAATTTGCAGCCTAGACGGGGAAAGGAATCATTCGGAGACGCTCCAGGGCGTCCCGTCGTGCGTTGCCAACTGCTTTTGCGCAACGCCAGCGAAACCAGCTCCCCACGGACACTGCGGCTCAGTCGGGCAACCGCTGGGCTTTTGTTGAACCTCGGCCGGACTTGTCCGGTCGATATTTTGGAGTTGGCATGGATCGTTCGCAAAAAGCCGATCTGGTCGACGAGCTGAAGAACGTCTTCACCGAGACGAGCGTGGTTGTGGTCACCCGCAACAACGGTCTCTCGGTCGCGCAGTCCACGGACCTGCGTTTGAAGATGCGCGACGCCGGCGCCCAGTACAAAGTTGCGAAGAACCGGCTTGCACTCATTGCGCTGGACGGCACGCGCTACAAGCCGATCGGGGACCTTCTGAAGGGCCCGACCGCACTTGCAACGTCGACCGACCCTGTCGCGGCCGCCAAGGTGGCCGTCGACTTCGCCAAGACGAACGACAAGTTCGAAATCGTCGGCGGCGCGATGGGCGACACCGTGCTCGATGTGAACGGGATCAAGGCGCTCGCCGCCCTCCCGTCGCTCGACGAACTGCGCGCGACCATCGTGGGCCTCATCCAGGCTCCCGCGACCAAGATCGCACGCACCGTCAACGAGCCCGGCGCACAGCTTGCCCGTGTCTTCGGTGCCTACGCAGCCCAGGCTGCCTAAGGCCGACCTTTTTTCTATTCAACGCACGACAATCGGGGCGCTGCCCCGCAAAGGAGTATCAAATGGCTGACATTGCTAAGCTGGTCGACCAGCTGTCCGAACTGACCGTCCTCGAGGCCGCGGATCTCGCCAAGGCCCTCGAAGAGAAGTGGGGCGTATCCGCCGCGGCTGCCGTTGCGGCTGCTCCGGCTGCCGCGGCTGCCGCCCCGGCTGCCGAAGAGAAGACCGAGTTCGACGTCATTCTCACCGGCGACGGCGGCAAGAAGATCAACGTGATCAAGGAAGTTCGCGTGATCACCGGCCTGGGCCTGGGCGAAGCGAAGGCGCTCGTCGAAGGCGCTCCGAAGCCGCTCAAGGAAGGCGTCAGCAAGGACGAGGCCGAGAAGATCAAGAAGCAGATCGAGGAAGCCGGCGGCACCATCGAGCTCAAGTAAGCTTCTGAAAGACTTTCGCGGGTGTCTTGAAGCGCCCGTGGATGGGAAGGGGCGGCTCCTCTGGGGCCGTCCCTTTTCGCTTTCCGAGACGGCGCGAAGCGCAAAACTCGAACTCTTGTCCCTCCTCGGTCCATCCGCCACGATTGACTCATGGGAACAGATCATCCCTTCGATCTCGCAACCGCGCTCGAGCCAAATGGCGAGGATGGCTGGATTGCGCGGACGAGCGATGCCTACTGGAACATGGTCGGCCCGTTTGGTGGGCTGGTCGGCGCCCTGCTCTTCAAGTCCGCCTACGCACATCCGAAGCGCAAGGGCGAGCCGCTGGCGCTAACGGTCAATTTCTGCGCCGCCATCGCCAAGGGCGAGATGATGATCGAAGCGCGGCCCGCTAGAACCAACCGCTCGACCCAGCACTGGACGATGACCATGCTGCAGGGTGGCGAGTGCGTTGCGACGGCGACCGCCATGTTCGGCAAGCGGCCGGAGACCTTTGCCTATCGCCCGACCCGCTCGCCCAGCGCGCCCGCATTCGAAACGCTTCCCCGCATGCCCTGGCCGGGCTCCGGCTGGATCGAGCGCTTCGACTTGCGCTTCGCCGAGGGGCAGCCGTTCTGGGCGGACAAGTTGGAGGAGCCGGCTCGCGCGCGATCGACTCTGTGGATCGCGGCGGATCCTCCGCGCGCAATGGACTTCGTGGGTCTTGCCGCCCTCACCGACATCTTCTTCGGCCGGATCATCCACGTTCGCCAGCAGATGGTGCCGTTCGGGACGGTCAGCCTGACTTCCTACTTCCACGCGACGGAGGCGGACGTGGCGGCTCTCGGCTCTGCGCCGGTCCTTGGCACGGCAGACGCCCGCATTTTCGAGCGGGGCTACCACGACCAGTCAGCGGAATTGTGGAGCGGCGACGGGCGGCTGCTCGCGACCAGCCACCAGCTCGTCTATTACCGTGATCCCGCCTAGTCCGGCGACGTCTCGCAATTTTCCTACAGCAACCCCTTCACAAGGGCCGAAATAGGATTATATCGGCTCCATCCAAGAAATAGACGGCTCCGCCGCACGGTGACGTGCGCACGGGGCTTTTCCCGTCCTCTCCGGGACAGGGCCCGATACGGCGCACGGGCCAAACGCATTGGAGAGGAGGAACGGGGGGAAGCGCTCCTAACTCACTTCGGCCGATGCCGAAGAACCGAGCCGGACTCCCGCTCCCATGCGTGAGTTGCAACTCAAAGCGCAGGGAAGACAATGGCAACCAAGGCGATCGACGCACCGGCCAGCGGCCGTTCCATCAAGACGCGGCGCATCCGCAAGATCTTCGGAAACGTCCACGAGATTTCCGAAATGCCGAACCTCATCGAGGTTCAACGCGAAAGCTACGAGCAGTTCCTTCGTTCCGATCCGGCCGTGGGCTACGTGTCCGGCCTCGAGAAGACGCTTCGCTCTGTCTTCCCGATCGAGGACTTCGCCGGCACGGCGCACCTCGACTTCGACCGCTATGAGCTTGAAGCGCCAAAGTACGACACCGACGAGTGCCGCCAGCGCGGCCTCACCTTCGCCGCGCCGATGCGCGTCACCCTGCGCCTGACCACCTTCGAGATCGATCCGGAGACCGAGACCAAGTCGGTTATCGATATCAAGGAGCAGGACGTCTACATGGGCGACATGCCGCTCATGACGCAGAACGGCACGTTCATCGTCAACGGCACCGAGCGCGTGATCGTCAGCCAGATGCACCGTTCGCCGGGTGTCCTCTTCGACCACGACCGCGGCAAAACCCATGCGTCGGGCAAGTTCCTCTTCGCTGCCCGGGTCATTCCCTACCGCGGCAGCTGGCTCGACTTCGAATTCGACGCCAAGGACATCGTCAACGTCCGTATCGACCGCAAGCGCAAGCTGCCGGTGACGACGCTGCTGCTCGCGCTGCAGCTTCCGCCCGAGGACATCCTCAACCTCTTCTACAACACAGTCAGCTACGTCCGCGGCAAGAACGGTTGGGAAATCCCCTACGTCGTCGACGCATGGCGCGGCCAGAAGCCCATCCACGACCTGGCAAACGCCGAAACCGGCGAGATCGTCTTCAAGGCGAATGAGAAGATCACTCCGCGCCGCGCGAACCAGGTGGGCAAGGACGGTCTCAAGGCGCTGGTCGTTCCGACCGAGGAAATCTTCGGCCGCTACTCCGCGCACGACCTCATCAACGAGAAGACCGGCGAGATCTACATCGAGGCGGGCGACGAGGTCACTCCGGAGAACCTCGAGAAGCTCGACAGCGCGGGCGTGAAGACGCTCGAGCTGCTTGACATCGATTACGTGAACACGGGTCCCTGGATCCGCAACACGCTGAAGGCCGACAAGAACGAGGACGCGGATTCGGCGCTCGCCGATATCTATCGCGTCATGCGCCCGGGCGAGCCGCCGACCCGCGAGACCGCGGACGCCTTGTTCTACGGCCTGTTCTTCGATCCTGAGCGCTACGACCTTTCTGCGGTCGGCCGCGTAAAGCTCAACATGCGCCTAGGCCTCGACGTCGAGGACACGGTCACCACGCTCCGCCGCGAGGACATCCTCGCGGTCGTCAAGGAGCTGGTGAACCTCAAGGACGGCAAGGGCGAGATCGACGACATCGACAATCTGGCGAACCGCCGAGTCCGTTCGGTCGGCGAGCTGCTGGAGAACCAGTACCGCATCGGCCTTCTGCGCATGGAGCGCGCCGTCAAGGAGCGCATGTCGAGCGTCGACGTGTCGACGGTTATGCCGAACGATCTGATCAACGCGAAGCCGGCGGTTGCCGCGGTCCGCGAGTTCTTCGGCTCCTCGCAGCTGTCGCAGTTCATGGACCAGACCAACCCGCTGTCCGAAGTGACGCACAAGCGTCGCGTCTCGGCGCTCGGGCCGGGCGGTCTTACCCGCGAGCGCGCCGGCTTCGAAGTCCGCGACGTCCACCCGACGCACTACGGCCGCATTTGTCCGATCGAAACTCCGGAAGGCCCGAACATCGGCCTGATCAACTCGCTCGCCAGCTTCAGCCGCGTGAACAAGTACGGCTTCATCGAGACGCCGTACCGCAAGGTCGTCGACGGCAAGGTGACGAAGGACGTCGTCTACCTCTCCGCGATGGAAGAGGCGAAGCACACGATCGCGCAGGCGAACGCCGAGCTGAACAAGGACAACACTTTCGCCGAGGACATCATCTCGTCCCGCCGCAACGGCGACTTCCTGATCGCTCCGCGCGAGCAGATCACGCTGATGGACGTGTCGCCGAAGCAGCTGGTATCGGTCGCGGCCTCGTTGATCCCGTTCCTCGAGAACGACGACGCGAACCGCGCGCTGATGGGATCGAACATGCAGCGCCAGGCTGTGCCTCTGCTTCAGGCGGACGCTCCGCTGGTCGGCACCGGCATGGAAGAGACCGTCGCTCGCGACTCCGGCGCAGCCATTGCGGCCCGCCGTTCGGGCATCGTCGACCAGGTCGACGCGACCCGTATCGTCGTGCGCGCCACCGGCGATCTCCGCGCCGGTGAATTGGGCGTCGACATCTACACGCTGATGAAGTTCCAGCGCTCGAACCAGAACACCTGCATCAACCAGCGTCCGCTGGTGAAGGTCGGTGACACGGTCGATGCCGGCGAGATCATCGCCGACGGCCCGTCGACGCAGTTCGGCGAGCTGGCGCTCGGCCGGAACGTGCTCGTCGCGTTCATGCCGTGGAACGGGTACAACTATGAGGACTCGATCCTGATCTCCGAGCGGATCGTGAAGGACGACGTCTTCACCTCGATCCACATCGAAGAGTTCGAGGTCATGGCCCGCGACACCAAGCTTGGGCCGGAAGACATCACCCGCGACATCCCCAACGTCGGCGAGGAAGCCTTGCGCAACCTCGACGAGGCCGGCATCGTCTACATCGGTGCCGAGGTCGAGCCGGGCGACATTCTGTGCGGCAAGATCACGCCGAAGGGCGAAAGCCCGATGACGCCGGAGGAAAAGCTCCTCCGCGCCATCTTCGGCGAAAAGGCTTCGGACGTTCGCGACACTTCGCTGCGTCTGCCGCCGGGCGTTTCAGGCACGATCGTCGAAGTCCGCGTCTTCAACCGTCACGGCATCGACATCGATGACCGTACCCGCGCCATCCAGGCCGAGGAAAAGGACCGGCTGAGGAAGGACGCCGACGACGAGCGCGCGATCCTCAATCGCGCGACCTTCGCGCGCCTGAAGGAAATGCTGCTCGGCCAGGTCGCGACGGCGGCCCCGAAGAGCATCAAGAAGGGCGCGACCCTCGACGATGCGGCTATTGAGGGGACCGAGCGTCACGACTGGTGGAAGATCGCCGTCAAGGACGATGCCCGCCAGGCAGACATCGAGGCTCTCAAGGGTCAGTACGACGAGGCGGTGAACGTCATCAACCGCCGCTTGGAAGATCGCGTCGAGAAGCTGGAGCGTGGCGATGAGCTGCCGCCGGGCGTGCTCAAGATGGTCAAGGTGTTCGTCGCCGTGAAGCGCAAGCTTCAGCCGGGCGACAAGATGGCCGGCCGTCACGGCAACAAGGGCGTCATCAGCCGCATCCTTCCGCAGGAAGACATGCCGTTCCTCGAGGACGGTACGCCTGTCGACATCGTGCTCAATCCGCTCGGCGTGCCGTCACGCATGAACGTCGGCCAGATCTTCGAGACGCACCTTGGCTGGGCGGCTCGCGGTCTGGGCAAGCAGATCCAGGAGATGTTGGAAGGCATCCACGAGCGCGGCAAGGACATCGCTGGCAAGGATGCCAAGGAAGTCCGGGCCAAGCTCAAGGACGTCTACGGCGATGCCTATGCCAAGGACATCGACGCCCGTGACGACGACGCCGTCGTCGAGCTGGCTTCGAATCTGGTCGGCGGCATTCCGATGGGCACTCCGGTGTTCGACGGTGCGCGTGAAAGCGACGTGTCGGCGATGCTTGAGAAGGCCGGGCTCGATTCTTCGGGCCAGGTCACGCTCTTCGACGGCCGCACCGGCGATCCGTTCGACCGCAAGGTGACCGTGGGCTACATCTATATGCTGAAGCTCCACCACCTCGTGGACGACAAGATCCACGCGCGTTCGATCGGTCCTTACTCGCTCGTCACCCAGCAGCCGCTGGGCGGCAAGGCGCAGTTCGGTGGACAGCGTTTCGGCGAAATGGAGGTCTGGGCGCTGCAGGCTTACGGCGCTGCCTATACCCTTCAGGAAATGCTGACGGTGAAGTCGGACGACGTGATCGGCCGAACCAAGGTCTACGAAGCGATCGTCAAGGGCGACGACACCTTCGAGGCCGGCATTCCGGAGAGCTTCAACGTGCTCGTGAAGGAAATGCGCAGCCTTGGCCTGAACGTCGAGCTGGACTCGGTCGCATCCGAGGACGAGCCGCCGGCGATCGCAGCCGAATAACGTGAAGTAACGGCGGGGCCGCGTGCCCCGCCACCCCATCCCTGCCCCTCATCGAGAACCCGAGGGGACTAGAGGAAGAGAGACAGATGAACGAACTGACGCCATTCGCAAATCCGATCGCCAAGCCGGAAACGTTCGACGAGATCAAGATCGGCATTGCGAGCCCCGAGAAGATCCGCAGCTGGTCGTTCGGCGAGATCAAGAAGCCGGAGACCATCAACTACCGCACGTTCAAGCCCGAGCGCGACGGCCTGTTCTGCGCGCGCATCTTCGGCCCGATCAAGGACTACGAGTGCCTGTGCGGCAAGTACAAGCGCATGAAGTACAAGGGCATCGTCTGCGAGAAGTGCGGCGTCGAGGTGACCGTCTCCAAGGTCCGCCGAGAGCGCATGGGCCACATCGAGCTGGCCGCTCCCGTCGCCCACATCTGGTTCCTGAAGTCGCTTCCGAGCCGCATCGGACTTCTGCTGGACATGCAGCTGAAGCAGCTCGAGCGCATCCTCTACTTCGAAAGCTATGTCGTCCTTGAGCCGGGCTTGACCGCTCTCGAGAAGAACCAGCTGCTGACCGAAGACGAACTGCTCAGCGCCCAGGACGAATATGGCGAGGACGCTTTCTCCGCCGGCATCGGCGCCGAGGCGGTCAAAACCATGCTCATGGACCTCGATCTCGAAGGCGAGCGCAAGGTGCTGCTCGACGAGCTTGCGGTGACCAAGTCCGAGCTAAAGCCGAAGAAGATCATCAAGCGCCTGAAGGTCGTCGAGAGCTTCCTCGAGTCCGGCAACCGTCCGGAGTGGATGATCCTCGAGGTCATTCCGGTCATTCCGCCGGAGCTTCGCCCGCTGGTTCCGCTGGACGGCGGCCGCTTCGCGACGTCGGACCTCAACGACCTCTACCGCCGCGTCATCAACCGTAACAATCGTCTGAAGCGGCTCATCGAGCTACGCGCTCCGGACATCATCGTCCGCAACGAGAAGCGCATGCTTCAGGAGGCTGTGGACGCTCTGTTCGACAACGGCCGCCGCGGCCGCACCATCACGGGCGCCAACAAGCGTCCGCTGAAGTCGCTGTCCGACATGCTCAAGGGCAAGCAGGGCCGCTTCCGCCAGAACCTGCTCGGCAAGCGCGTCGACTATTCGGGCCGCTCGGTTATTGTGACCGGTCCGGAACTCAAGCTGCACCAGTGCGGCCTTCCGAAGAAGATGGCGCTCGAGCTGTTCAAGCCGTTCATCTACTCGCGTCTCGACGCCAAGGGTTTGTCCATGACCCTCAAGCAGGCGAAGAAGTGGGTCGAGAAGGAGCGCAAGGAAGTCTGGGACATCCTGGACGAAGTGATCCGCGAGCACCCGGTTCTATTGAACCGCGCTCCGACCCTTCACCGTCTCGGCATCCAGGCGTTCGAGCCCGTTCTCATCGAAGGCAAGGCGATCCAGCTTCATCCGCTGGTTTGCGCCGCGTTCAACGCCGACTTCGATGGCGACCAGATGGCCGTGCACGTCCCACTGAGCCTCGAGGCCCAGCTGGAAGCCCGCGTGCTGATGATGTCGACCAACAACATCCTGTCGCCCGCGAACGGCAAGCCGATCATCGTTCCGTCGCAGGACATGGTTCTCGGCCTCTATTACCTCAGCCTCGAGAAGGAGGATGAGCCGGGCCAGGGCATGATGCTTTCCGACATGCAGGAGGTCCACCAGGCGATCGCCGCCGGTGCGGTCACGCTGCATACGAAGATCATCAGCCGCGTCCCGCAGACCGACGAGCAGGGCAACACCTACATGAAGCGGTTCGAAACGACCGCTGGCCGCATGCTGCTGGGCGAGACCCTTCCGAAGAGCCACAAGGTGCCCTTCGAGACGGTCAACCGAGTCCTGACCAAGAAGGAGATCGGCGACGTCATCGACATCGTCTATCGCCACACCGGCCAGAAGGAGACGGTGCTGTTCGCCGACGCGATCATGGCGCTCGGCTTCCGCCACGCTTTCCGCGCCGGCATCTCGTTCGGCAAGGACGACATGGTCATCCCCGAGGACAAGGTGAGGCTGGTCGACGAGACGCGCGCGCTCGGTGAAGGATTACGAGCAGCAGTACCAGGACGGCCTGATCACCCAGCAGGAAAAGTACAACAAGGTGATCGACGCCTGGTCGCGTTGCGGCGACCAGGTCGCAAGCGCGATGATGAAGGAGATTTCGGCAACGCCGAAGCGTCCGGACGGCCGCCAGGCGGACCTGAACTCGATCTACATGATGGCCCACTCGGGCGCTCGTGGCTCGCAGGCTCAGATCAAGCAGCTCGCCGGCATGCGCGGCCTGATGGCCAAGCCGTCGGGCGAGATCATCGAGACTCCGATCATCTCGAACTTCAAGGAAGGCCTGACCGTCCTTGAGTACTTCAACTCGACCCACGGTGCCCGCAAGGGCCTCGCCGACACGGCGCTCAAGACGGCGAATTCAGGTTACCTGACCCGCCGCCTCGTCGACGTGTCGCAGGACGCGGTCATTATCGAGGAAGATTGCGGTACCGAGCGCGCTCTCGAAATGCGCGCGATCGTCCAGGGCGGCGCGACCATCGCTTCGCTGGCGGAGCGAGTGCTTGGCCGCACCATGGCCGAGGACGTGGTCGATCCGAAGTCGGGCGAGGTCATCATCCCGGAGGGCAGCCTGCTAGATGAGGCGATGGTCGCGCAGATCGAAGCGGCCGGCCTGCAGGGTGTGAAGATCCGCTCCCCGCTGGTCTG
Source organism: uncultured Alphaproteobacteria bacterium (assembly GCA_963829625.1). Taxonomy (GTDB): domain Bacteria; phylum Pseudomonadota; class Alphaproteobacteria; order Sphingomonadales; family Sphingomonadaceae; genus Sphingomicrobium. The sequence continues at coordinate 13,092 of CAWHJH010000018.1, forward strand.
TGCGTCCAAACAGGGCGTTTGCGGCAAGTGCTACGGCCGCGACCTTGCGCGCGGTACGCCGGTGAACATCGGTGAGGCCGTCGGGGTCATTGCCGCCCAGTCGATCGGCGAGCCGGGTACGCAGCTGACGATGCGGACCTTCCACATCGGCGGCGCGGCGCAGCTTAACGAGCAGTCGAACCTCGAGGCGCCGGTCGACGGCACGATCGAGTTCCGTGACATGCCGACGATCACCGACCCGCGCGGCCGGCACATCTCGCTGTCGCGCTCAGGCGAAATTGCGATCCTCGACATGGACGGCCGCGAGCTCTCAACTCACCGCGTCCCGTACGGCGCTCACTTGCTGTGCGAATCCGGTCACATCGTCAGCAAGGGCGACCGCATCGCCGAATGGGATCCGTCGTTCAGCCCCGTGATCACCGAGCGTGCCGGTACCGTGAAGTACCAGGACCTCATCGAGAACCGGACGATGACCGAGCAGATCGATGAGTCCACCGGCATCGCCCAGCGCGTCGTGACCGACGACATGGGCAAGTCGAAAAAGGACAGCCTGCATCCGCGCCTGACGCTCGCGGGCGGCAAGGCGGAGGAAGCCGGCGTGTACCGCCTCGCGCCGGGCGCTATCGTCGCGGTTGAGGATGGCCAGCAGGTCGAGGCCGGCGAGGTGCTCGCTCGAATGCCGCGGGAAGCAGCGCGTACCCGCGACATCACCGGCGGTCTGCCGCGCGTCGCCGAGCTGTTCGAGGCTCGCACCCCCAAGGACAAGGCGATCATCGCCCGCGTCTCGGGCCGGGTGCAGTTCCTCAAGGACTATAAGGCGAAGCGTAAGATCGCGATCGTCCCGGACGACGGTACCCCGCCGCATGAGGAACTGGTGCCCAAGTCGCGCGTGATCGAGGTGCAGGAAGGCGATTACGTGAAGCGGGGCGACAACCTCGTGGGCGGCTCGCCGGATCCGCATGACATCCTGGAAGCGCTGGGCGTCGAGGCTTTGGCCGAGTATCTCGTGAGCGAGATCCAGGAGGTCTATCGACTGCAGGGCGTGAAGATCAACGACAAGCACATCGAGGTGATCGTTCGCCAGATGCTGCAGAAGGTCGAGATCACCGAGGACGGCGACACCACCCTGCTGAAGGGCGAGCAGGTCGACCGCGAGGAGATGGATGCCATCAACTCGCGCCTCGGCAAGGGCAAGAAGCCCGCGGTTGGCAAGCCGGTGCTGCTCGGCATCACCAAGGCGAGCCTGCAGACGCGCAGCTTCATCTCCGCGGCTTCGTTCCAGGAAACGACGCGCGTGCTCACCGAGGCGGCCGTGCAGGGCAAGGTCGACACGCTCACGGGTCTCAAGGAGAACGTGATCGTCGGACGCCTGATCCCGGCAGGAACCGGCTCCAGCATGAAGGAGCTTCGGGTTGCCGCCACCAGCCGCGACGCCGCGCTTCGGGCAACTCACCGCCGCATGCAGGAGGCGCTTGTCGCCCCGAACTCGGCGGACGAGCTGCGCGCTGCAGAACTGGCGCGGAGCCCGCGCGAGGACACGGCCGGTACGGGTGAAGACCCGCTTGCCGAGGTCGTTCCGAGCGGTACGGGCACCGACGCGGACGCAGGCGACTATCTCACTGAATAGTCGCTAGCTCCCCAGGCAAAAGAAGAGCCCCGCCGGCGCGAGCCGACGGGGCTTTTCTTTGACCCGGAAATGGAACTAGCAGCGGCCGCCGTTCATGGTGTTCTGCGTGCAATTGGCAGCGGATTCTGCGTCTGCCGCAGCACCGCGAACGGTGTTGCAGGCACCGAGCGCCATGCAGGTTCCGATCATCAACACGGCGATCAACTTCGACTTCATGTCCACCCTCCCTTTCGTACCCGAAATGACAATGCCGTCATCTTGGCTACTTGTCGACTTTCCCGCAGCTGAACGGGCAGGACTCGCGTTAAAAAGGCCTCGCCCGCTAACAGCCGGCGAGGCCTTTATCCGAGATCGCGAGCGTCAGCTCAGCAGTTGCCGGTTCCGTCGATCGCATTTTCGGTGCAGTTCGCAACCGAGTTCACGTCTGAAGCAGCGCCGCGCACCGTATTGCAGGCGGCGGTCGCAAGAGATGCGACGATCAGAGCAGCAGTAAACATCCTTTGTACCATTGGGATTCCTCCTCAGCTTGCGCAGGTCCAACGCGGCTCTTCGAAATGCGCTCCATTTCGGCTGCGCAATCCTTCAGGATTGGCGGCGAAAGGCTTTCAGACCGCGACGGGCGCTGAGATGTGCGGGTGAGGGTCGTAGGCTTCGAACGCAAAATCCTCGGGCTCGTATTCGAACAGCGACTGCCCCCGATCCTTGAGGATTAGCTGGGGCAGAGGACGAGGATCGCGCGTCAGTTGCAGCTGTGCCTGTTCAAGGTGGTTCGAGTAGAGATGCACGTCCCCGCCGGTCCAGACGAACACGCCCGGCTCATGACCCGTTTCGCGCGCAAGCATGTGAGTGAGAAGCGCATAGCTCGCGATGTTGAAGGGCACGCCGAGGAAGAAGTCGGCGCTGCGCTGGTAAAGCTGGAGGTTCAGCCGCCCGCCCGCGACGTGGGTCTGGAACAGGCAATGGCACGGCGCCAGCGCCATGCGATGGATCTCGCCCGGGTTCCAGGCGGTCACGATCTGGCGGCGGGAGGACGGATCCTTGCGGATCAGTTCCACGAGGTTGCTGATCTGGTCGATCTCGCGCCCGTCGGCGGTCTCCCAGTGCCGCCACTGCTTGCCGTAGACCGGGCCGAGGTCCCCGTCCGCATCGGCCCATTCGTCCCAGATGCTGACCTTGCGGTCCCGCAGCCAGCGGACGTTGGTGTCGCCGCGAAGAAACCAGAGCAGCTCGACGATGATCGAACGCAGATGCAGCTTCTTCGTCGTCAGGAGCGGGAAGCCATCGCGCAGGTCGAAGCGCATCTGCGCGCCGAAATGAGATAGCGTGCCCGTTCCGGTGCGGTCCTGCTGCGGCACGCCTTCGTCGAGTATCCGCTGCATCAGGTCGAGATATTGGCGCATGTCGGATTGAGACTAATCCGCTGCGGCGTCCGCACAAGCCCGCGAAGCACATCCGTTGTGGATGGAATCTCGTCGAATCCGGACGCGGTTCGAGTCGTGCGGAGAAGTCGTCCCGCTTAGCAATGTGGAATGCGCTATCAGCGTGCCCCGCAGCCTCTCAAACTGGACGGACTCGAGGCGGCCCGCACCTTTTTCGCTGCCTGCCTTGCCGGGTCCGATCCCGCTCGAGAGTGCCTGTGGGTGGCGCACGTCGATCGTGAGGCCAATTGCCTCCACCTGTCCCGCCACGAAGGCGACGCCTTCAGCGCCGATTTCCCCTTGCGGGCCATCGTCCGGGATACGGCGCTGCACGGCACTGCGGGCCTCCTGCTGGCTCATAATCATCCGAGCGGCGATTTCCGTCCCAGCCAAGCCGATTGCCACGCCACACGGAAGCTGAGCATTGCTGCAGAGGCAATGGGCTGCCACGTGCTGGATCATCTCGTGTTTGCCAAGAACGGGTTCAGCAGCTTCCGCCAGCTTGGCCTTCTTTAGGCCTTGCACGCCTTGATCTGCCCCGGCGCTGGACTCGGACCCGCAATACGGAAAGAAGCGAAATAAGCTTCGTCGCCCGTAATCGGCTCGTAACGGGTAAGCTTGAGCCCGACCGCGGCGAGCTCGCACTGCAGGAGGCGGGGCGGCATCCCGTGCCGCTTGGGCGACCTGTCCGCATCCACCACGATGACCTCGCCGTCCGGCTTCAGCCCCTGGCGAAGGTGCCACATGAAGGCGTAGGGCAATTCCACCTCGTGATAGACATGGACGAGGAAGATGCGGTCGAACGACCTGGGCGGCAGCTTCGGATCGTCCGGCTCGCCAAGCTTGACCGCGACGTTTTCGAGGTTCTCGCGGTGAACCCGCTGGATCAACCGTTCCTCAACCTCCGGAACGATGTCTTCCGCAAGCACCCGGCCCTGCCGCCCAACGACAGGCGCCAGACGGACCGTGTAGTAGCCCTCGCCGGCGCCAATGTCGGCAACCACCATGCCCGGCCTGACGCCAGCGAGCTTGATGACCTGCTCGGCCTCACCCAGGCGATCGCGGACGTCTTCCGTCGAGAATGAGTCGCCGACGATAGGGGCGACCGGCCTGTCGGCTTTCGGGAAGCTGGGCTGCTGCGTTGCCTGACGGCAACCGCCCATAGCAACCAGCACGAGAAGGGCGGCAAGCCGCCTATTCGACATCCTCGACCTCGACGCGCTCGCCGGTGACGCGCTGCGAGAGGGCCGCGGCCATGAACCGGTCCAGGTCGCCATCGAGCACGTCGCTCGGCGCAGTCGATGTAACGCCGGTCCGCAGATCCTTCACCAGCTGGTACGGCTGCAGCACATAGCTGCGGATCTGGTGACCCCAGCCGATATCGGTCTTGCTGGCGTTCGCGGCATCCGCCTCCGCTTCCCTCTTCTGTAGCTCAGCCTCGTATAGGCGCGCCTTGAGCTGCTTCATCGCGGACGCGCGATTCTTGTGCTGCGAGCGCTCGTTCTGGCAGGCGACGACGATCCCCGTCGGGATGTGCGTGATCCTGACCGCGCTATCGGTCGTATTAACGTGCTGCCCGCCGGCGCCGGACGCACGGTAGGTATCGATCCGCAGATCCTTGTCCTCAACCTGGATGTCGATGTCCTCGTCGACCTCCGGATACACCCAGACGCTCGAGAAGCTGGTGTGTCGCCGGGCGTTCGAATCGTAGGGGCTGATGCGTACCAGCCGGTGGACGCCGCTCTCCACCTTGAGGTTGCCGTACGCGTTTTCGCCCTTGATCAGTATCGTCGCGGACTTGATTCCCGCCTGCTCGCCGGAGTGATGGTCGATCATCTCGACCTTGTAGCCGTGGCGTTCGCCCCAGCGCGTGTACATGCGCAGCAACATCTCGGCCCAATCCTGGCTTTCGGTGCCGCCCGCGCCGGCATTCACCTCGACGTAGCTGCTGTTGGCGTCCGCTTCGCCGGCGAGCAGCGCGGCGACCTTATCCCGCTCGGCACGCTCGGCGAGATCGCCCAGGCTGCGCACAGCATCGTCGGCCAGGGCATCGTCGCCCTCAAATTCTGCAAGCTCCAGCAGCTCCACCGTGTCCATGAGCTCGCGCTCGATCGCCCGGGTTGCGGCGATGGCCTCTTCCAGCCGCCGCCGCTCCCGCATCACCTCCTGCGCTGCCTTGGGATCGTCCCACAGCGAGGATTCCTCGACCTTGGCGTTGAGCTCGTCGAGGCGCTTCAGAGCGCGGTCCCAGTCGAGGAACCGGCGCAGTAGCGCGAGTGCGGCATTGATCTGATCGGCATGTGCCTGCGCTTCGGCGCGCATTGGAAAAGCTTTCGTTACAACGGAGGCGTGCCAGCCGAGCTAGTAGATGGCACCCTGATCTTGCAAGCCATCGGCTTCCGGCTGGGCCTGCTGCGGCTGCCGCGCCCGGACCACACGAGGTCGCCGCTGGACCTGCGCAACGCGGGCTGGATTCTGATTTTCGTCTTCTGCACCCGGCTGGCCCGGCACGGCGAGCGGGTTTGAGCGCCGGAAGCGCCTCGGCTCGGTCTGCGGCTGGAACGCCTCCCAGATGACCGCCGACTTGGGATCCTCCTGGACCGGGAACGCGCCGAACACACGGCGTCCGCTCGCGCGGTCGATGCGGACCCAGCGAATACCCTGAGGCGCGACGAACGGGATCTTGGGCATCCCCTTGAAGGCGACCTGCGCGAAATCCTTGAAGATCGGCGCTGCGATGCGTCCGCCCTGGGCATAGCCGCCCATGCTGCGCGGCTGGTCGTAACCCATGTAAACGCCTGCAACCACATCCGGCGTGCCGCCGACGAACCAGACGTTGGTGGGCCCCGATGTCGTGCCGGTCTTACCGAAAAGCGGGCGGTCTAGATCGCGCAGAATGGTAGCCGTTCCGCGCTCGACCACGCCTTCGAGGATATGGACCATCTGGAACGCCGCCATCGGGTCGAGCAGCTGTCGGTCGCGCGACGGCGGCCGGGGCATGCCCTTCCCGTCCCAGTCCGCCGCGTTACAGTTTCCCATGACCTCGCAGCGATTGTCGGTGCGGTAGATGATCTTGCCCGTGCGGTCCTGGACATAGTCGATCATCGTCGGCTTCACTGCGCGACCCTGGTTGGCGAGAATCGCGTAGGCATTCACCAGTTTCGCGACGGTAGTGTCACCAGCGCCGAGCGAGATCGAAAGATAGTTGGGATATTCGCCGACGCCGAGCTTGCGTGCATTCTCGGTAACCTTCGTCATGCCCGTCTGCGACGCGGCACGCACCGTCATCAGGTTGCGGGACTGCTCGACACCCCAGCGCATCGTCTTTGCGCCCGCATAGCGGCGGTCGAAATTGACGAAGCACTTCTGCGGCAGGCCGGGGCCCTGCGACGTACAGAAAGGTGCGTCCATGATGATCGACGCCGGGCTCATGCCGCTTTCGAGCGCCGCTTCGTAGACGATCGGCTTGAAGGCGGATCCGGGCTGGCGCTTGGCCTGGGTCGCGCGGTTGAAGTCGGAACCGATCACATCGAACCCGCCCTGCATCGCGAGCACGCGCCCGGTGCGGACCTCCTCGGCCAGGAAGCCGCCGCCGACCTCCGGGATCGAGCGCAGCGCATAGCTGGTCGCGCCGAGCTGCTTCACGATGATGACCATTCCCGGCTGGAGATTGTCAAAGGCCGCGCCGCCGCCGCCGCGCTTGGGCATGAGCGCCGCGCCACGCGGAAGCGAGCCGATCGAGCCATTGGTGAACCCAATCGACGCCTCGGCTGAGTTCTTTTGGAGAACCACAGCCTTCTTCCAGTCCGGGAAGCCGGTGCCTACCGGTGTGCGGTCGAGCTCACCCGCCCAGTCGCCGGAAAGGTCGACGCTCTTGCCGATATCGCGCCAACCACGCCCGCCGTCGAAGCGCGCAAGCCCTTCGCGAAGGGCGTTGGCGGCGGCGTCCTGCATGACCGGATTCATGGACGTGCGGACCCAGAGGCCGCCCGCATATACACTGTTCGGTCCATTCTCGGCCTTCTCGCCAAAGCGATCGATGAGCGATCGGCGGACTTCCTCCATGAAGTAGCCGCCCTGCTGCCGGAATTTCTCGTTGCTGCCGTAGCGGATGGTGCCGAGCCCAGTGGTGGCCGCCCCAGCGCGCTGATCCGCGGTGATGTAGCCGTTGTTCTCCATTTCCCGCAGGACGTAGTTGCGGCGATCGAGCGCCTTCTGCGTAGCGCGCACCGGATCGTAGTTGGACGGCGCCTTCGGCAGGACGGCGAGGTAAGCGGCTTCAGGCAGCGTCAGCTGATGGACGTCCTTGTCGAAATAGGCACGGCTCGCCGCCTGGACGCCGTAAGCGTTTCGGCCAAGGAAGATGGAATTGAGGTAGATCTCCAGGATCTGCTCCTTGCTGAGCGTCAATTCCAGCCGGAACGCCAGGATTGCCTCTCGTGCCTTGCGGCCGATCGAGTAGCTGCTGTCCTGGAGCAGATATTTGGCGACCTGCTGGGTGATGGTCGACCCGCCCTTCGCCCGGCCTCCACCGGTCGCCGTTTTGGTCGTGAAGTCGAAGACGGCTCCTATCAGGCCCGGATAATCGAGCCCGCCATGGGTGAAGAAGGTCTTGTCCTCCGCCGAGATGAAGGCCTGGACGACCATCGGCGGATATTCTTCGTAGGAAAGCTCGACGCGCCGTTCCCGGGCGAACGTCTGGACCGGTGTTCCGTCATAACCGCGCACGTTGGTCGGGAGCGAGGGCTGGTAGGCAAGCAGCTTTTCCGAGGAGGGAAGCCCACTGGCGAAATAGAGCCACACGCCGGCAAAGAGAACGAAGCCCGCAGCAAAAAGATAGCCGAGCCTCCGCACCCAGGGGCGGTCGAGCCAGGGGTCGGTTCGCTCGCGGATCCGGCGGTTGAAAGCAACCAGATCGGGCAGCGGCAGGGATGAGGCCTTGAGACTTTCGACGCGCATGCGGTGCTGCATCTAGCGCCTCTGGAGCGGGGCCGAAAGGCTTGAGCTTAGCGAACGATGCGCGAAGCGACGTCCGCTTCGATGGCCTGCGCCAGCGCGGCGACGATCCGCTCCCTCTTTTCCGGCTGCAGTAGCAGGGCCTCGTCCTCGATGTTGCTGATGTAGCCCGCCTCGAAAAGCACGGCCGGAACCTCGGCATGCCTCAGCACCCGGAAGTCGGCGAAGCGATGCGGCTCGGGTCGCAGGAGGTAGCGGCCGGCCGACTTGCGCACGAGGCGCTCGGCCAGCGAGGCCGAAGCATTCATCTGCTCGCGAAGGGCAAGGTCCGATAGCATGGATCGGACGGACCCGTCGGGTTCGCTCGACAGCCCCTCGCCCGCCTTATTCTCTTTTGCCGCCAGACGAGCGGCTTCAGCGTCCGAAGCGACATCCGACAGCGAGTAAACCGTCGCGCCCCGCGCAGCCGGATTCGGAGCGCTGTCGATATGGAGCGAGAGATAGGCGCTCGCTCCCAGCTTGCGGGCGATCTCGGCGCGCTGGTCGAGCGTCAGATAGCGGTCGTCTTCGCGGGTCAGCGCGACACGCACACGCCCGCGCTCGGCCAGTTCGGCACGGAGCTCGCGCGCTAGCAGGAGCGTCAGGTCCTTTTCGCTGGTCGTGCCTGATACGCTTCGGGCGCCGGGGTCGCGCCCGCCATGCCCCGCATCGAGCACGACGATCGGCCGTCCCGGTAGCCGCGCCTCGGTCAGCTTCACTTCGCCGACGGGCGATCCGAGATCGACCCTGACCGTGCCGGATCGCGCCTCTCCGATCAGCGCCTGCTCATCTCCGGAAGATGGCGAGGAGTCGCGATTGCTTGCGGCAAGAGCGGCAGCGGCAAGCAGGACGCCGGCGATGCTGATCGCCGCTCCCGTCGTCGCCCTCGCGCGCATGGACCGTGGTGCCATGAAGCCACTCTATCACCAGAACATGGTTAACGTGCAATTATCGCTGGATTTCCGCGGTTCGGTCACACCTGTGGCAGTTGCGACGCTCGTCGGGGGATGCTAACCGCAATTAATCCGACGCGCCGAACGTAACGGCAACGGATTCACGCCGCTCCCTCTTCTTACCGGAGGCGGGACCGCGGCTTCACAGGTTGACGCTGCATGATACCAAGAAACGCCCCTTGCCCGCTCCTGAATGAGCGGCAGGTCGCGTCTCCCGCGCTGAAGGCCGGGATGGTGTATGCAGCAGAGGCAACTTCCCAGAAGATCGCCACGACCGTCGGCCGACACCCGACTGGAATGGCCCATTCAATTGCGCGCCCCCGCCCTTCAAGGAGCGGCCCGCGCGCCCGGAGAATTTTCAATGTCCACGCGCATGCTAATCGACGCGCGCCACCCGGAGGAAACCCGGGTTGCCGTCGTGAACGGAACCCGAATCGAGGAATTTGATTTCGAGTCCGCTGAGCACAAGCAGCTCAAGGGAAACATCTATCTAGCAAAGGTCACGCGGGTCGAACCGTCGCTGCAGGCGGCGTTCATCGACTATGGCGGAAACCGTCACGGCTTCCTGGCCTTCAGCGAAATCCACCCCGATTACTACCAGATCCCCAAGGCCGATCGCGAAGCTCTGCTCCGCGAAGAAGCCGAGCAGGCGGCCGAGGAAGAGCGGCTTCGCAATGCTCAGGACGACGAGGACGAAGACGAGGAAGAATCCTCGGTCGACGAGGACGTCGAGGCCAGCGAAGGTGACGCCGAAGAGGGTGGCGACCCCGCCGAAGCCAACGGCAATGGGGCTGAAGAAGCGGGAACCGGTTCGAACCGGTCGCCGGTTGACGAGTCCGCTGCCGACGAGCTTCGCCAAAAGCGCCAGAACCTGCGCCGCCGCTACAAGATCCAGGATGTGATCCAGCGCCGCCAGGTGCTTCTCGTCCAGGTCGTCAAGGAAGAGCGCGGCAACAAGGGCGCGGCCCTTACGACCTACCTCAGCCTCGCTGGCCGCTACTGCGTGCTGATGCCAAACACGTCGCACGGCGGCGGAATCAGCCGGAAGATTTCGAACGGTGCCGACCGCAAGCGGCTGAAGTCCATCATGTCGGACCTCAACCTGCCCAAAACCATGGGCCTGATCGTCCGCACTGCCGGGCTCTCGCGCACCAAGACCGAGATCAAGCGCGACTTCGATTATCTCGCCCGCCTCTGGGACGAGATCCGCGAGCGAACGATGGAAAGCAGCGCGCCTGCGCTCATCTATCGCGACAGCGACCTCATCAAACGCGCCATCCGCGACCTTTATCACCGCGACATCAGCGACGTGATCGTCGAGGGCGAGGACGGCTACAAGGCGGCACGCGGCTTCATGAAACTGCTGATGCCGAGCCATGTTCGGCGCGTACAGCTCCACTCCGAAGCGACGCCGCTGTTCCAGCGCCACGGTGTCGAGGACCAGCTTTCCGCGATGTACCAACCGGTCGTCCAGCTGAAGTCCGGCGGCTATCTGGTCATCAACCCGACCGAGGCGCTGGTGTCGATCGACATCAACTCTGGCCGGTCGACGCGCGAGCACAATATCGAGCAGACGGCGTTCGCCACGAACCTCGAGGCAGCCAATGAGATCGCTCGCCAGCTTCGCCTTCGCGACATGGCGGGCCTGATCGTCATCGACTTCATCGACATGGAGCAGAACAGCCATGTCCGTAAGGTCGAGAAGGCGATGAAGGAGGCGCTCAAGAACGACCGCGCCCGCATCCAGGTCGGCCGCATCTCCAGCTTCGGCCTGATGGAAATGAGCCGCCAGCGCCTGCGCACCGGCGTGCTCGAAGCTTCGACCAAGCCGTGCCAGCACTGCGAGGGCACCGGCCTGATGCGCACTGCGTCCTCGGCGGGCCTTTCCGCTCTCAGGATGATCGAAGACGAGGCAGCGCGCGGCCGCGGCGACAAGATCGTGCTTCGTGCCGGTCGCGAAGCCGCCATCTATCTGCTCAACAAGAAGCGCGCGGAGCTCGGCGAGATCGAAAGCCGTTACGGCGTTTCGATCGAAGTCGCGATCGACGAGAGCTTCGAGGGCGCGCGGATGAGCGTGGAAAGCTCCGGTTCGCGGCCTGTTCAACGCCGCCCCGAGCCCACACCGATCGAAGAGGATCTCGAGGAGGTCGAGGCGCTTCTCGGCGAAGAGGCCGAGGAGGAAGAGGACGAAGAACGCGAAGAGCGCGAAGAGCGTCAGGAGCAGGACGAGCGTCCGGGCCGCCGTCGTCGCCGCAGACGCCGGGGCGGGCGCGGACGCGGCCGCCGCGAGGGCGGAGAGGCTCCAGAGGACGGGGCCGAAGCCGATTCTGAATCCGGCGAGGAGCCGGTGGAGGACACGGCAGAGGTGACTGCCGAACGGCCGCCCGAAGACGAAGCGGCTCCGACTGGCGATCGCAAGCGCCGGCGCCGCCGGGGCAAGCGCGCCGACGCTGTCGCTGAAGATGCCGCGCCCGAAGCGACTCTCGAACCGGACAGCTCGCCCATGGTTGAGCGCCCGATCGAGGACGAGCCAGCGATTGCGGAAGTGGAAGCTCCGGCGGAGCCGCAGCCCAAACCCCGCAGGACGCGAGCGAAGAAGGCGGACAAGGCGGCCGAGGTCGTCGCCGCGCCCGAGTCTGTACCAGCAGAGACGCTGCCCGCCGGGACGGCAGAAGACGCCAAGCCGGCAAAGCCGGCGCGGAAGTCCCGAGCCAAGAAGGCAAAGGACGAGCCGGCAGCAGAAGCTGCGGCCGCCGAGGCGCCCGTGCCGACCGCGGACAATGACGAGGCGGACGCCTCCGGCGAGGGGCCGCGCCGCGGCTGGTGGCAGCGCACGTTCGGGTGAACTGGCGCTAGCCATGCTTTCATCCGGCGTTCAGACCGGCGATGGGAAGGGCAGACGATGAGCTCGCCGCTTTCCCGCTTCGTGCGGATGCTGATGCTGGCGCTGGTGCTGGGCCTCGCGAGCGCGAGGCCCGTCGCGGCGGCCGATGAAGGCCCCTCGATCCTTCGTGATGCCGAGACGGAAGCGCTCTTCCGCGACATCGCCGCGCCGCTGGTCGAGGCCGCAAACCTCGACAACAAGAGCGTCAGGGTCGTCCTCATCCGCGACGACGAGATCAATGCCTTCGTCGCCGGAAGCCAGAACGTCTACATCAATTCGGGTCTGCTCACTTCGTCCGACAATGTGAACCAACTGCAGGCGGTCATCGCCCATGAGCTGGGACATGTCGCGGGTGGGCACGCGATCCGCATGGGCGAAGGCGCAAGGGAAGCGACGGGCATATCGCTCGCAACGATGGTCCTCGGGGCAATCGCGATCGCAGCAGGTGCCCCCGAAGCCGGGATGGGACTTCTGGCGATGGGCCAGCGGGCAGCGCTCGGCCAGTTCCTCGCCTTCACGCGCGCCCAGGAAACAAGCGCCGACCTAGCCGGCGTGAAGTACCTTTCGGTTGCGGGCATCAGCGGCAAGGGCAGCCTGGAATTTTTCAAGAAGCTGCAGAACCAGGAATATCGCCTCGCGATCTACGCGACCGACAGCTACGAACGGACCCACCCGCTTTCGGGCGAGCGTATCTCCATTCTCGAGAACCTCTACAAGAAGGACCCGGCCTGGGATCGCCCCTCGGACCCACAGCTGGAGGCGCGGTTCCAGCGCGTGAAGGCCAAGCTGTTCGGCTTCGTGAATTCGAGGCAGGCCATCATTAAATATCCGGAAAGCGACCAGACCGTGCCGGCGCATTACGCCCGCGCCTACGCCTATCATCTCGGCGCCTATCCCGAGAAAGCGCTTTCGGAAGCGGAGGCGCTGCTGAAGACGAATCCGCACGACCCCTACTTCCTCGAGCTCAAGGGACAGATCTACCTCGAATCCGGTCGTCCCGCGGAGGCCATTGCGCCGCTGCGTGAAGCGACGGAACGGTCCGGAAGGGCGCCCCTCATCGCATCCATGCTGGGCCACGCGCTGATCTCGACCGAGGACAAGAAGAATTACGCAGAGGCCAAGACCATCCTGAAGACTGCCGTTTCGGCCGACAATGAGAACCCCTTCGCCTGGTACCAGCTGGGGATGATCTACGACCAGGAAGGCGACACGCCGCGCGCCGCGCTTGCCACTGCCGAGCGCAACAATCTCGAGGGCAACCCCAAGCTCGCGCTGGCAAGCGCCGAAATGGCCATGCGCGGGATCCCAGCCGGCAGTCCGGACTATCTTCGGGCACAGGACATCGCCATGGTGTCGCGGACCGAGCTGAAGAAGGACAAGAAGGGCGATCGTGAAAGAGAGTAAGGGATCGCCGCTGCTGCCGGCGATCGTGGGGGGCATTATCGGGGCAGCGTTCACGCTGGCGATTTTGGTTCTCGCGGCACCGCAATTGGTGAGCAGCCGCATCGTCCGCCAAGGTATGCTGAACGACCCGCAGATCCTGGTCGACGCGGCCGATGCCCTGCGCGACCGGCAATATGCGCCGACGCTCGCCGGCATCCGTCCGATGCTCGAAGCTCCCTTCGCCTCGTCCTGGAAAGGCGCGGAAAAGCCCGAGGTCGTCCTCGTGGAATTCTACGATTACGCCTGCCCATATTGCAAAGCGAGCAACCCGCACGTCGATCAGCTCGTTCGCGAAAAGCCGGGCCTGCGCGTCGTCTACCGTGAGTTACCCATCCTCGGGCCGAACAGCGTCGAGGCAGCTCGGCTCTCGCTCGCCGCGTCGAAGGCGGGCCGGTTCAGCCAGTTCCACGATGCGCTCTACGCTGCCGGAAGGCCGGCGCCGGAGACGAACGCGGTTGCGGCGCGCGTGGCCAATATCCCGCCGAAGCCATCGGAAGATCCGGCGATCGAGGCCGAGCTCAAGAAAAACTACCAGCTCGCCGGCCAACTTGGCGCAACGGGAACGCCGCTGTTCGTGGTTGGCGACCGGGTCCTGAGCGGCGCCGTCGGCTACGACGCTCTGAAGAAGGCGATCGAGGACGCCGAAAAGAAGGGCTGACCCCCTCGGCGGCGGCTGCTCCTCCACGAAATTTTGCGATTAACGCAAGTTGCGTTACTCTGTTGTTACCGACTGGCAGCCCTACGACGGCGCGGCCCGGCGAGTACCAGAGTTCGTGCAGGGGGGAATCTGGATGAAGCGGGCCCTATTCGTCGGCGTGGTCGCCGGAAGCCTGAGTGCGGGCGCAGGCGCGGAAGTCGTGACCTTCACGGGCATTCCATACGATGTCTCGCCGACCAGCATGACGAGCTATGTCGAAAATGGCGTCACGGTGACCAGCCTAGAGGGCAATTTCTGGGCCTATCCGAACCCCGGCGAGCTCCACTTCGATCCCGACGGTTTCGGAAACAAGACGTTCGACTTCACCTATGCGGGCGGAGCGTTCAACGTCCTCAGCTTTGACATCACCTTCGCCGATTCTTCCTTCGTCGCATTCCTGGAAGGCTTCGACCAGAACGGCGCCCTGCTCAATAGCCTCGTTGTGAGCAGCACCTTGGGCACCATCAGCGTCGCCGGCTTCGATGGAATCCATACGCTGCGCATCGGCAATTTTGGCAGCCACATGAGCATCGACAATTTCACGATCTCGGCAGCTGTGCCGGAACCTGCGACATGGGTGACGATGCTCGTCGGATTTGGGTTCGCCGGCGCCGCCTTGCGGCGATCGAGGGCCCGCCTGCAAACCGCCTGAGAGGCAGCCGACCACCCGCTAGGGCGATATCGGCCGAGGGCAGATTGCCGATCGTTGCGCCGCCGGCGTGTCCTTGGTGCAGACGACCTGGATGGCCCGGTCAGACGCGTTGTCGTCACCCTGATCACGGTCAGTGCGATTGGCCTGGCCCGGCGGAGTGGCAGAAGCGATCATCGCGTCGAGGCCCTTCTTCAAATCGGTTGTTGAAGTCTTGGCTGGACCGCTTGCGGCCTTTTGGTCCTTGGCCTGAACGGACGTTCCGGCGACGATCAACATCAGTGCAAGACTTGCGGGTAGAGCATTCACGACACCGCTCCTTCCGGAACCCAGCGCGCGCGCTGGACTGCTCGAGTCCCCCTCCAACTCAGCCACTACCACCCGCCGAAATTTACTGATCGGCGTTATCGATGAGATGCCATGCCCGACGGTCGGCCGGATCGAAGGCTCACGCGCGTCACGCGGCTAGTCCCTGCCCTTGAAGCCTTGGGCGATCACATACCATTCGGACGAGTCCTTCCGGCTGGCCGGGGGCTTGGCGTGCTTCACGGTCACGAAATGGCGCTTCATTTCGGCAACGAGCTGACTGTCGGCGCCGCCGGCCAGCACCTTGGCGACATAGGCACCACCTGGCCTCAGAACCTCAGTCGCGAACAGGAGGCCGGCTTCGACCAGGGCCATGGTGCGAAGGTGATCGGTCTGCTGATGCCCCACGGTGTTCGCGGCCATGTCCGACAGGACGAGGTCGGCCTCACTACCGAGCGCCGCCCTGAGCCGGTCGGGCGCAGCCTCATCCATGAAGTCCATCTGCAGGATGGCGACGCCCTCGATGGGATCGGTCGGCAGCAGATCTATGCCGACGACCCTGCCCTGCGGCACCCGCCGACGGACGACCTGGCTCCAGCCACCCGGGGCGATCCCCAGGTCCACGACCGCTTTTGCCTCCTTCAGCAGCCCGAACCGTTCGTCGAGCTCGAGCAGCTTGTAAGCGGCGCGGCTGCGGTAATTCTCGGCCTTGGCCCTGCGCACATAGGGGTCGTTCAACTGACGCTCGAGCCAGCGCGTCGAGGATTGTTTCCGCCCCCTGGCGGTGCGGATGCGCTTCACAGAAGGTGGCCGTCCCTCGCCATCAAGGAACGGAGGATGCCCTCGCGAATACCCCGGTCGGCGACGCCGAGCTTTTCGGCCGGCCAGATTTCCACGATCGCTTCGAGGATGGCGCAACCCGCGACCACGAGGTCGGCCCGGTCCCGGCCGATGCACGGAAGGGCGGCGCGCTCTTCATGATCCATCTCGGCGATCATGCTGCTGATCTTTTGCATCGAGGCCACCGGCACATGAAGGCCATCGACGGCGCGGCGGTCATAAACGGGCAAGGCGAGATGCACGCTCGCCAGGGTCGTCACCGTCCCGCTGGTGCCAAGCAGTCGAATGCCTTCGACATCACTGGGCAAAGTAGACGCGAAGGTGGCGAAGGCTCGGCGTGCGCGCTCGCGCATCCGGCCATAGGCCTGGAGCCTCTCGGGACCTTCCAGCGCGGCCTTGCCTTCGCTTTCGGTAAGCGAGACGACTCCCCAGGGCGCGCTCCACCAGCTGCGAATCTTGGGAACGCCATCCTCCTGATCGATCAGCACCAGCTCGGTCGAGCCCCCACCAATGTCGAAGATCAGCGCCGGACCGTCCCCCGGCTCCAGCAATTTATGGCAGCCGAGGACCGCGAGGCGAGCTTCCTCCTGCGGCTCGATGATGTCGAGGACTATGCCCGTTTCGTGCCGGACCCGATCGACAAACTCCGTGCCATTGTCGGCGCGCCGGCAGGCCTCGGTAGCCACCGAACGGACCAGCGAGACGTTGCGCCGCCGAAGCTTCTCCGCGCAAACCGAGAGAGCTCCCACGGCCCTGTCCATCGCGTCCTGCGATAGAGCGCCCGTCCGCGAGAGACCTTCGCCGAGGCGGACGATCCGCGAGAAGGCATCGACGACAGTGAACCCGCCGTCGATAGGTCGCGCTATGAGGAGGCGGCAGTTGTTCGTGCCCAAGTCGACCGCGCCATAGGTGTGTC
The DNA here is from genome assembly GCA_963829625.1 of uncultured Alphaproteobacteria bacterium. Lineage (GTDB taxonomy): Bacteria > Pseudomonadota > Alphaproteobacteria > Sphingomonadales > Sphingomonadaceae > Sphingomicrobium. Next base: position 29,820 of record CAWHJH010000018.1, read on the forward strand.
GGCTAGGAGGCCGCCGATCCGACGGTTTTTCCGGGGCCGGCCCATGCCGCGGCGGTTCGTGCCGCAGCGCTTGGGTCGGCGCACTGGCGATGGAATTCGCCATGAACTACGCCCGTTTCTATCCTGCACCGGCCCTGAAAGACGACCGGCTGACTTAAGGCGCATTAAAGCGGCAAAACGCGTGCAGGGCAACCACATGGCCGAGTTCGGCGCTGCGGCGTTGACAGTCGGAGGGGCGCTTTCTATCTCGCCCGCCTGCCGGTACCGGTGTTGCCCCGTCGTCTAATGGTAAGACTACGGACTCTGACTCCGTCAATCGTGGTTCGAATCCACGCGGGGCATCCAGGTCTTGATATTGCAAGATCGCTCATCCGGCGGCCCCTAACCTTGTAGATTCACGAGCGATACGTTTGACACTGTGCTGTTCTGGTGTCCTTAGATTCGCCACCCTTTTTTGGCGCCTCCCGCCCCAACTCAATCGTGATCACGTCATGGCATCGAGTCACCGGTGGACTGGTGCCCGACCTGGATCAAACATGCTTTGAGATTAATCTCAAAGGGCTTGAATCGGTTCAGGATCACGCTCAGTAAGAAGGCTCCCGACTAACTTCCCAATGCCATTCGCAACGAATGCCCGTGGCGAAAGAGCAGGCACTATTGGAAAGTCAACGTTGCTCGAGTACTTGTCGAGCATGGTGCGTTCGTTCGCCTTCAGGACGCCGTTGCGGCTGGCGAGGGACACCCTCCAATTCTTTTACATACAGCGTGTTCGGGGCTTCGACTCTCCCACGTCCCCGCACTTGGAGCCAAACGTAACGGATTTTCTCGAACGAAGACTCCAAACCACGAAGCTCTTTCTGGAATTCGGTTCCGGCGGCAGTACGGTTCTCGCAAATCGGCTCGGCGTCCCTTCGATCACCGTGGAAAGCGATCAATTCTATGCCAAGGCCGTTCAAAAGGTCATGACCAATGGCGACCTTACGACAATGGTGATTCCCAAGATGGGGATCACCAAGGCATGGGGGATGCCCGTCTTCTTCAGGAGGAAGAAAGGGCTCCGCTACGTAAGAGCCGCTTTCGATCGGCTCGGCGGGGCCTTCCCGGATTTCATTCTCGTAGATGGCAGGTATCGGGTCGCCTGCGCCCTAGAGACAGCACGTCGAGCCTACCTGGCAAGGTCTACCGCGCAGTTGATGTTGGACGACTACGAGGGCCGGGTCCGCTACCACGTCCTAGAAAAGTATTTTGGCAGTCCGCACCGCATTGGCCGCGCGGCCGTTTTTGAGATCGGCAGAGTTCCGATCCCGGAAAGTGTCGTCCAGACTTTCGCCTCTGATGCTCAATAATGCGAAAGTGCCTCTTGGCCGTAAGACCATCGCGCTGAGGAAGACGAGGATGTGCTCATGCAAGGTTCACTCCTTCTCGTAATACCCTCTGTAGTCCTGAATGATAGAACTGGCCTCCGGGTCGAAGAAGACTTTCTCAACAATCTGAGTGTTTATTCCAGAAACTTCGATGAAGTGGTTTTTGCCTGTCCGGCATTAACGCCGGACCAGAACGAGGGCTATATCCAACGATCTGCTCTTCTTGCGGAACTTCCCGAAAACGTTCGCTACGTTCAGCTTCCTTATACCTATAGAGAAGACACTCACCTTCGGCATTATATCCATACGCGGAAACTACTTCGCGGTTTGATAGACCGCGCTGACCATCTCTTATTCGCACCTCATGCGCCGTTCGACTGGCCAACAGTTGCTGCCCGCGAGGCGATGAAAGGAAGGTCGTAACTACGACATGGAATACGCGGTCGATTACAACGAGTTCATGCGATTCAAGGTCGCGTCAATGCCGTGGGGCGTAAAGAAGATCCGGGCAGCGATCTATTCGCGATGGATGAAACGGGAAGCTTACCGACTCTTTTCCAAGTCCTCTCTCGCGCTGCTGCAGGGCCTGGAATTGTTCGAGACATACAAGGACGCTGCACCGAACCCGCAAACAATGCTCAACGTACAGGTTCGGCCAAGCGATCTCATTTCTGATGATAAGCTTCGAGAGAAGCTCGCAGAAATACGATCGGGCTCCCCGCTCAAGATTGTCTACGCAGGGCGAATGAACGAGCGAAAGGGCGCCTTAGACTGGGTGAAGGCGATCAAGGCGTCTGGATGCGCGGTATCCGCAACATGGTTCGGTGATGGACCTGACCAGCAGGAGATGCAGCATCTGGCGCAGGGCTCGATCAATTTTCCGGGCGTCGTTCCCCGGGAACAGCTCCTGCCAACCCTTCTCGACGCACACATCTTCCTGTTTTGCCACAAGGTGCCGGAGTCGCCGCGGTGCCTGATCGAAGCCCTGGCGTCGGGGGCGCCGCTCGTAGGCTATCGATCCCCGTACCCGGAGGGCTTGGTCGCTTCCGAAGGCGGCGGCGAATTCGTATCCATCGGCGACTGGCGAGGGCTGGGATCCTTGATTGCCGAGCTGGACGGCGATCGCGCTCGACTCGCCGAGCTAGTGCAGGCTGCCGCTCGCTCGGGGCGCGCCTTCGATCACGACAGGGCGATGCAACATCGGGTGGACCTGATCAGGACATATGCAGGGCGACCCGGCGGTGCCGGCGCCGCGCGGCCTTAAGCCGAAAATTCCCGCTTGAAGATGTCGGACGTGCGCTCGATCGCCGCGATCCCGCGCTTGCCGCCTTGCCGGTCGAGCTGGACGACGAGGTCCACGACCGATCGGACGTAGGCGATCGTGTCCAGTCGCGAGAGGCCGAGGCCGCTCTGCATAACCATCAGAGCAAGCTGCTCCAGCGCGCCTGAAGGCGAATTGGCGTGGATGGTGCTGAACGAGCCCGGATGGCCCGTGTTTATCGCGCGCAGGAAGCTCACCGCCTCGCCACCGCGGAGCTCGCCGAGGACGATGCGGTCGGGGCGAAGGCGCAATGCCGCCTGCAGCAGATCGTCCGTCGAGACGCGAGCCTCGCCCGTCTCGCCCTTCACGGCGATCAGACCGACGCCGTTGCGGCTGCCGAGACGGATTTCCGGCGTGTCCTCGACGAGGATCACCCGCTCATGCTCCGGGATCTCGCGCAGCAGCGCATTGAGGAAAGTCGTCTTGCCGCTGGAAGTGCCGCCCGAAATAAGGATCGTCGCGTTGCCGCGCACCGCCTCTCGCAGGAAGTCGATGTCGCTCGTTCCCTCGGCTCGCTCGTGCCAGGACTTCACAACGTCGGCTTTGCTTTCGCGCTCGTAAGCCGTCAGCGGAACGTCGAGCAGCCGGTGGCGGCGGATCGACAGAGCGAAGTGCCGACGCGTCGCGGGGGGACTCACGATCTGGATCCGCTCGCCGGTCGGCAGGGTCGCCGACAGCAGCGGGCGCTCGCGGTTGATGCCTTGATGGCTGAAGCGCGCAACCTGTGCCGCCAGGCGGCTAAGTAGGACGTCGTCGATCCCGGACGCTACATGCTGCGTCATTCCGGCGGCGCCGGCGCTCTCCGTCCAAACCTCTCCCGGCTGGTTGACCAGGATTTCCGTGACGTTCTCGTCTGAAAGCCAATGTTGGAACGGCGCCAGATAAGCGGAAAGATAGACGCCCAAGTGCGAGACATCTGAAGTCACCGGCGCCGGAGCGGGTGCGTTCATCCGGCTACCGTCGAGAAGTCGAGGTCCTTGGCCGTGAAGACGCGGATCGGCTGACCCTGGCGGACCTTGATCGTCGGCGGGATCTGGCCATCGCGCGAAGCCGCGACTGACGCCGCGCTCTCGCCGCCCGACAGGATCAGGCCCGCACCGCCGCTCGCCACTGTCGAAGCGGCTCCGACGACCGACAGTAGAAGCGCAGAACCGAACCGCTTCATGAAGTGGGTGTCGACCGAGCCCGTCAGGCCCGTCTGCCCCATCGCATCCACCGCCGGCGAAGCAAGTGCCACGGAAACTCCGTCCGGACGGATCAGGCGCGTCCACATAACGTAAGCGCGGGTCTGCCCGCCGGCGACGCCGCTCTTGTACTGGCCAATAAGGCGGGACGAGCGCGGGACGAGCACGCGGCTGCCGTCGAAGCTGCGAATGTCGCTGCTGACGACCGCGCGCACAAAGCCCGGCAGGTCGCTGTTGATGGCCGTTTCGAGCACCGCCGGGATCAGCGTGCCCTGCGAGACGGTCTGGCCGGGATTTTTCATCCGCGTCGCCTTCGCGACATCGGACCCCGAAGAGAGGCTGAAGACGTCTCCGCCGGCGACACCTGGAGCGCTCGCCGCGGCTCCGGCCGGGGGTGCGCTGCTGTCCAGGACAAGTGCCGGAGCACCGTGACGGTTCAGCATCGCCGTCTCAGCGATGTTCACGCCCGCAGCAGCAGGCTCACCGACGAACGGCGGCACGCCAGGAGCAGCGACCGGCGCCGCGCCGGGAGCGACCTGAGTCAGAGCTTCGGGCGGCACGACCACGCCGGCAGGTGCCGGCTTTGCCTGCGGAAGCGCGACTGCAGCCGGCTGCTTCGCTTGCGGCTGCACCTCGCGCGATCCGGACAGACCAGCGAAAACGGCGACGCCGAGCATCAGCGCTCCGCCGGCTCCGACCGCGAGGCCCATGCCGTCCTTCTTGCGGCCTTGCTGGGCGACCAGCGGAAAGGCGTTCCGCTTGGCCAGCGCCAGCGTCTCCGGCTCCAACTCGATCCGGGGATCCGACTGCTGGCGCTCCTCGAGCAACATGAGTGCGTTCTTCATACTAGCGCTCCGCGATCGCGACGGTCTGCGTCTTGGGTGGGTGACGGTTGATGAGGACGGCCGTCTTCTTGCCGAGCCGCATCACGAGGGTTTCCGGCATCTGATCGACGACGATGAATTGCCCCTGCAAACGGTAGTTGATCAGGCTCTCGCGGCCCTTTTCGTCCCGCTCGTAGAGCGCGGGCATCGCTGCCCCCGCCTTCCACTGCAGGTAAAGAGCGCGGCCGTCGTCGTAGTAGCGGGCCGGAAGGATTTCCTTGTCGCCCTTCCGCTTCCAGTCGTAGTTCAGCTTCGGGTGAGCCACCGCCGGGGCGGCCGCCGGCGCGCTTGCAAGCAGGCTCGGATAGGCGATCCGCTGCTGCGGTTGTGCAGCGGGCTTCGCGCCATAGGTGAAGCGCAAATTGTACATCGGCGTATTGCCCGAAGAAGCGACGCTCAGGTCGAACAAATAGACACGCTGGTCCGTGACCACGGTCATGTTCGTCCGCGCCTTGCCCATCAGGGGCTTCAGGAAAAGGAGGTTCGCTCGCTTGTTGGGCGTGACCTGCCAGGCTGCGGAATCGCCCACGGCGACATTCTCGATCAACTCACCGTCGCCGAATTCGATCATCGACTGATAACCGAGGCGTCCCTGAACCTGGACGACCTTGTCGGCTTCGTAGTGGACGCTCTTCAGCCGCGGGTCGACCGCGGCTTGGGCGGTTGTGGAGAAAAGAGCCAGAGCCAGGATAGCGGCCGGGATCTTCATCATGAATGGGTCCTTTGGAACTGAACGTTACGTGGTCGATAGTGACGGCTCAGACTGCCAAGACGCGGGTCCGAGCGTGGAAACGGAGTAGCGGCGGAAGCAGTCGAGCCTTCGGCTGCCTGCGTCGCGGGAGCGTAGAGCGGATGCGTCGCCGCCGGTGCGCGGTCGAATGCTGGCGATGCTCCGGCGGAGGCCGCGCTGATGATGGAGCGCATGCGCGGATCGCTGCTGACGCCTGTTGCCGAAGCCGGCTCAACGAGAGCGGGCAGAGCTCTGCGGGCCGTTCTGGCGCTGCGGCAGCGGCGGCCGCTTCCATCCTTGCGATCGCGTCCGGAACTGAACGGCAGTCGCCAGCCCGCGACCATGGTGCCGGCAATCTTCAGGCAGAGCGCCATCAGAGCGCAGTAGACCGCGGCCGCAAGGAAGAGCGTGGTGGTCAGGCGAAGCGGTACCTGTCCGCCAGCGGCGGCGAGCGAGTCCAGCATCGGCGAAAGCATCGCGATGGTCGCGCCGCCGATCAGCACTGCCAGCAGCGGCGTGAGCGCAAACAGGACCGCGGCCTTGATCCAACCCTCGAACAGTCCGCGACTGCCTTCGAACAAGCCGCAGATGATGAAGATCGGCCCAAGCGCCAACATGGCCGCCAGCGCAATCCTCGCGACCAGCAGGACACCGACCGTTCCAAGCAGGAGGAGCAGCGCCGAGAGCCAGAGCAGATCCGGGCCTGAGGCGAGCGAAGTCGATTGCTGCAGACCTGACGTATTGGCTTCCGTGAGAGCGGCGGCCTGCGCCACGACCGCGAAGATCGTGTCGAGCCGGTCGGCGAACAAAGATGTCGCGCTGCCCTGTGAGCCGATCAGCAGGCTCGCGATCTGGTCGGGCGCGCCGACCAGCAGGTTCCAGATGACGGACTGATAGGCGACCCAGGATGTCGCGAAGGTCAACGCGATGCCGAGCGTCATCATCCGCGGCGTGAGGCTGGAGACCGAGAGCGACGTGCGTCCGGTCAGAAGGCCGACCGCGTAGAAAGCAATGTACAGCGTCAGCGCGAGGGTCAGCGCCTGGCCGAGCAGCGCGTCCGATCCGAACAGGCGCGAGAAGGCGAACGACGCCGCCTCGCCGCTCATGCAGTCGACGACGCGCAGCGCCTCGGCGATGCCCGAAGGCCCACCGTCGCCGAATGTCGGGCAAGTGCTCACTCGGCCGCCTCGAGGTACATGCCGGCACCGTCGGAATCGTCGCCCGGCCACGGCGCCCGCGTCAGCAGCGGGTACCAGTGCGCCGGATCGTCACCCACGCTCGCGCGGATCGCATCCAGGCGGCGGACGGTCGCCTCGCGGCCCGACAGGATCATCAGCAGCTCGGGCATTCCGGACAGGTCCAGCCGCACCACGACGCTGTGGTTGGCATGCCGGATGAGGAAGCAACGGCTGTGCGCAGGCAGCGAGCGGATCAGCTCCAGCTCGTGCGCCGAAAGGCCGAAGCCCGCGCAATAATCCTCCGCCTTCGCCTTCGGGTTGGGCATGAAGATCATCGTCGCGGTTTGCTCGACCAGCGCCGCCGAGATGCGGCTGTCGAGCGCGTCGCGTGCCGACTGCGTTGCAAACCCGACGATGGCGTTGCGCTTACGAAGCGTCTTCAGCCAGTCGCGGATGCGGGCGGCGAACACCGGGTCGTCGAGCGCCTTCCAGCCCTCGTCGATCAGGACGGACGTCGGCTCGCCGTCGAGCCGCTCGTCGATGCGGTGGAAGAGGTACATCATCGCCGGCGTGCGCAGCCGCGGGCTGTCGAGCAGCGCCGTCATGTCGAAGCCGAGAATGCGCGAGCTCAAGTCGAGCTGGTCCTCGTCATTGTCGAACAGCCAGGCATGCTCGCCATTGTTGACCCACGGGTCCAGGCGCGACTGGAGATCGCCCGCCTCCGGACGGCGCCGTCCGCCCAGAAGCTCCTGGAAATAGCGGAGCCGCCGGAACGCCGGGTCGTGATCGAAACAGGCGTCCACCGCTGCGGCGACCGAAGCGAGCTCTTCCGGCCCTTCGGCATTGAGGAGCACGCCGAGCCAGTCGCGAAGGAAGGCCTTGTTCTCGGCCGTGTTCGGCAGGCGCAGCGGGTTGAAGCCGGTCGGCTCGCCCGGACGAAGCACCGAATAGTGACCGCCGGCCGCCCGCAGGAAGATCTCCGCGCCGCGATCCTTGTCGAAGAAGATCGTCCGCGGTGCGAACTTCTGCGCCTGCGCGGCGAGGAAGTTCAGCACCACAGTCTTGCCCGATCCGGACGGGCCGATGATCGAGAAGTGGCCGAGGTCGCCTTCGTGGAAGTTGAAGAAATACGGCGTCGAACTGGTCGTCTCGAGCACTGAGACGGCGTCGCCCCAATGATTGCCGGTGGGCTGCCCGACCGGGAATCCATGAAGCGAGACGAAGCCCGCGGCGTTGGCGGTCGAGATGAGCGCGCGGCGTACGATGTAGGCCTCGTTGCCCGGGAACTGCCCCCAGAAAAGAGGCTCCAGGTTCACGTCCTCGCGCACCGCGATTGCGCCAATGTCCGCGATCGCCGCGGATGCGTTCGCCATGGCGGTGTCGAGCTCAGCAAGATCGCCCGCTCGGACGAGGAGGCTGAAGTGATGGTCGCCGAAACCGGCCTGCCCCGCACCAAGCGCGTCGCGTGCGGACAGCATCTCGCGCCGCTCGGTCCCGCTATCCTCTTCGCTCGCCTTCTGGCGGCGAAGCGCGAGATCCATCCGCTCGCGCGCGATCTGACGGTCGGCAGGCGCAAACGTCTCGGTCAGCACCAATTCGCACGGCAAACGAAGGATGTTGTCGATCAGGCCGGGACGCGTTTCCGCCGGGTATTCCTTGATCGAGAGCATGGCGGAGAAATTGCGGCCGCCGGCGCCCGCTGTCTCGATCGCGTCGAGACCGAAGCTGATGCGCTTGTACGGAATGTGGTGGCCGAGGTCGGTGCCGTCCGAAGGAAGGACGACCGGCCGCATCTCGCCATTGTAGATGCTGGAAAGGAACTCGAGAGGCTCCGAGAGTTCGCCCGTTTCGGTGCGGTAGCACGACAGCAGCCGCGCGCCGTACGGCTCGAGGCCGGCGAGCAGCGACGCGGTGGCCGCTTCGAGATCGCGGATCGTGGCGGGATCGTCCTCGCGCCCCCGGCCGAACCGGCGCTGGAGACGCTCCGGCCAACCCGTCTTGCCGCGCGCCGGGCGGCGGACAATGGTCAGGAACTGCTCGTTGACGAACAGCCGCCTGCCCGCCAGCCGCGCATCCCACTGCTTGCCGATGGCTGCACAGAACGGGGATTCGAACTCACCGCCGGAAGCGACGGTAACGCGGCGACGGACGACATGGTGGTAGAGCACGAAGCGCGCGTCGAGCATGCTGCGCAGAAGCACTTCGCGCACGGCGAGCGCATGGTCGAGCTGATCCGCGTCCTGCGTCTCGAACTCCATCCCGCCGATGTGCAGCGTGCGCATGACGGCGCCGTCGCGAAGCCGGATGGTGGCGTCGTCGATGTGCCGATCGAACGGCAGTCGGTCCCCAGCGCGAGCTTCCCGCTTCGTCCACTGGGCTGGCCCGGTCCACTTCATCGAGTGAGACTCCTCAAGGCAAATAGCTGTTGCAGCCCCAGCGCTTGTAATTGCGCACGCGGGGGCAGCGGCTGACCTTGGTCAGCCACAAATCGAAGACCCGCGGCTCGCGCAGGCACAGGAAATATCCGACGGCGTGGATGGCCACCGCCGCGGAAGAGCGAGGAACGACCGTGTCAGGAGGAAAAGCTCCGTCGTCACGGCGGCATTGATCACGAAGAAGTTGAAGGTGACCCCCGCGAACATCTGCGGCCTGGTGAGGGCGCGGAAGAGCGGTGCGCGCATCCGCTAGCCCGAAACCGCTGCGGTGGTCTGGATGCCCGACACGATCGCGGCCGACCCGAACAGGATGAAGCATCCGATGATCACGGTCGCACCGAAGCGCCAATTGAGGCGGCCGGTAAGCATCATGAAGCCGACCATCGCGACCGCAATGACGGCGACCGACGTTGCAACATTGCCGAGCAGCGTCCCCTGCAGCCAGCTGAGCGCCGAAACGATCGGCCCCGAGCCCTGGGGATTAGCTTGCGCCATTGCCGCGGTCGGAATGGCGGAGGCGGCAAGTGCGACCGTCGCTTTGACAATCTTCACTGACGTTTTCCTTCTTGAATTGAATTGGCCGCAAGGCGCGCAACAATGGCGCGGACATATGCCTGCGTTTCAGGAATCGACGGAATTCCCCCAGCCGTCATCACCCGCCCCGGACCGGCGTTATAGGCCGCGAGCGCCTTCTCAACGTTCCCGTCGAAACGGTTCAGCTGCTGGCGAAGGTATCGCGCACCCCCCGCGAGATTCTGTATCGGGTCGCGCGGGTCGACGCCAAGGTCCCGCGCCGTACCGGGCATCAATTGCGCCAAACCGATGGCACCTGCGCGGGATCTCGCCGAAGGATTCCAGCGGCTCTCCTGCCAGACCACTGCTTCGAGCAGATAAGGGCTGATGTCGTTCGCTCTCGCGACCTCCACCAACGCCTGCGCGTAGGCTCCTGACCAGCCCTGCTCGGTCAGCACGGTGACCGCCGTGGCCGGAAGGTCAACACCGCCCTCGATCGCCTCGACCTGATCGATCTGATCGGTCGAAGCCAGGTCGCGTTGGGGGCGTCCGACAGCACCTTGACGGTGCCGCCGGCGCCAACTTCAATGACCTCGGCTTGGGCCGCGCCGGCAGAGCCGAGCGCTGCCGCGAGGGCGATGAGGCGAACTCCAATCACGGCTTCGGCACCAAGCGAGCCGTATGCTTCCAACCGTAGGTTGGCTGATCCGCGCCCTTGAGCTGCTTTCCGTTGCCGAGCACGCCGGCCGAGCAATTCAGCAGCTTGTTGATGCAGTTCTGCCACCACATGTCATGAACAGTCGGGTCCCATGCCATGAAGAAGTCGGCATGGAAGGTGTGACCCTTGGGCTGACCCGGAGCCATGTGATCCGAACTCAGTTCCCAGAGGCTCGTATTGTCTCCGGCGGCGACCGTATACCACGCGCCCATTGTAAAAGACGGGATGTTGTACGGGTGCGTCGACGGGCACTTCAGGTAGCCCCACGTCCCATAGCTGGCATAGGCCACGTGACTGCGGTGATCCGGGCTGTCGAGATTCTTGCCATCCCAGCATTCCGGGGCCTGAATGATGGCTCCAACCTGATTGCCGGCGGGGCAGTTGGCGAGTGCTGTCGTAAGCGTCGTGTAATGGCCGGGCTTTGCCGTCGACCCCTGGCAATTGAACCAGGCTCCCCCCGTTTTGATCGAATTGACGCCCGTCGGGTCCCATCCGAAGATGAACTTGAGGCCGTTAGGAAGCTGCACAGCCTTGCCCAGATATTTCGCGTTCGTCGGATCAGAAACGACCGGATCGGTGGCCGGCCGCTGCTTGTAGTAGATGCTCACGTAATCAGGGCGGACGACATTGCCCTTACCGTCGAGCATGGCGGGCATCCAGTAGGCCGAACGGTTCGCCGCGGTCCCGCTGCCGGTCCAATTGCAGGTGCTGTCGCCGGCCGACCGCAGGCTCGCGTAGGTAGAGCCAGCGTTAGCTGCGACATTGCCGTAGAACTGGTGAAGGTGCGACTTGCCCGGCTGGCCCGGATACAAGATCGGGTCGTCATAGGAGAGCTGACCCGCACCGCAGATGAAGCGGAAAGCTCCGACCGTATCAGGGGCGGCGGAGCCGGGAATCGTGCCGTTTGCGATCAAGGCGGTGTTAAAGTCGAAGTTGGAGGCAATTGCAGCCAATCCCGCCAGTGTCGGACTGGCGAGCCCGGTCCCGGGCGTGGGCGTGGGCGTGGGCGTCGGACTTGGCGCAGGCGCAGGCGCAGGATTGGCGAATGGATTCTCACTGGACGGAGTCTCAGCCTTCGCGGGCTTCGAGACCTTGCAGCCCGGCAAAACGGCAAACAGGATTAGAGGCGCTGCAAGCGCCTTAGCGGTAAACCTCAATTTGGTGCTGACCCTCCCAGGTCCTCAATTTGAACCAAGCCCCCTGGCGAGGACTGTTGCTCCGAACCGCACAGTCAACAAGATATGGGAGTCCGAACCACGATGTGTCGGTCTTTTTTACAGGCGAATGGAGGAACGTCGGAAGAGTAACGTAAACATTGTGTTAAGCCTGAGATAATGCGGCTTTCGTCTACTGAAAGTTCTGTCAGTAGCGCCCCGAAGTTGAGAGCCGATTCCACTCCCGATCCGGAGATCCGGATGGAATTACCTCCGCTTCATCAGCTCAGCGGCCTCGCGCACCCGTTGCGCTTCCGACAAGGGTGCGACCAGGACATGGTCGCCGGTCGCAATGACGATCAGGTTCTCCACTCCAATGGTCACGATCTTGGGGCCCTGCGATCGTACAAGGCTCCCGCGAGTGCCAATCGCATGCGAGTGAGCATCCAGGACGTTACCGTCCGCGTCCTTGTCCGCGAGGTCATAGACCGCCGCCCAACTCCCCACGTCGGACCAATCGAGCTCGATGGGAACGACGGCAATCCGGCGGGAGTGCTCCATCACCGCATAGTCGATCGAAGTGTTGGGGCAGCCTTCGAGCGCCGCGCGGTCCGGTGTCGTCCGATCGCCCTCGATCAATGCGGATCGTGTCGCCGCCTCGACGGCTTTGTGGATAGCGGGGGCATGGGTCTTCAATTCATCGAGGAAGGTGCCGGCGGAAAACAGAAACATGCCCGAGTTCCAGAACGCGGCTCCGGATTCCACGAGCTCCGTTGCGGCCTCCAGCGTCGGCTTTTCGACGAATGAACTTGCCTCCCGCACGCCGGGAGCGATCTCCTCGCCGGCGGTGATGTAACCGTAGCCCGTCTCTGCACGTGTCGGCTGGATCCCGAAGGTTACCAGGCGTCCCTCCTGCGCCACCGGCACCGCGCGCCGCACAGCTTCAAACAAGGGCTCCGGATCACCAATGTGATGGTCGCTCGGAAGGATGAGCAGCACGTCGTCGTGATCTACCGCCATGGCGGCCAGAGCGACTGCGGCCGCGGACCCTCGCGGACAGGGCTCCAGGAGCAACCGTGCGTCCGGAGCGAGTCGCGCGACTTCATCGGCCTGGCCGGCCGCGCCGACGATGAGCGGCGACAGGAAAAGCCTGGTATCGCCGACACGCGCGAGCGTCTGCTCGACCATCGATCCACTGCCGACGATTTCGAGGAGATGCTTGGGCCGGTTTTCCTTGGAAATCGGCCACAATCGCGTTCCCCCGCCTCCCGCGAGAACGACCGGTTGAACTCGTTTTACCATAAGCAAGCCATATCGCGCCCCGCGCTTCCGTCCAGACGACGCCAAAACAGCTGTGCAATCTCGACACAATTCTGTTCTTTTTTGAGACAGATTAAAGTCTTGAGTTGATTCTGGACCTTAATTTTGAGTTAATGGTTTCTACTGAGCCCCAGTTCGACGCGTCGGAGTCGATTTGGCTCCCTTTTCCAGGGTTGTGAATGAGCGTCTCTGCAACGTCATCCCGTACCGGACGCCGCTTGAATGCAAGCGGACGCGCCCGCCGCGCGAAGCGCGTTGCGGCCCGCCGTCGGCGTCAGATTCTTCTTTCGGGTGCGATTGCTTTCACCGCGGTTTTCGCCGCGCCCCTTTCGGTAGCCTCCTACCTCGGTATTGAATCAAAGATCCCCGGCGTCGAGGCTGCAAAGAGCTTCATGGCGATGATGTCCGAGCGATCGCCCGGAGATCGGACCAAGGCCGAGCTCAGCCGGACAAAGCAACGCACCGTTGCCGCGCCGAAGCAGCGCGCGCTGGGCAAGATCACACCAGCGCCGCCGCCCAAGGAATTTGTCGAGGCGATCGCGCCGCCCCCGCCGAAAGTTGCGGAGGGCGTGTCGCTGGCCATGGCGCCGACCACGCTCGGCCCGCTGCTCATCGCTCCGTCCACTCCCGGCGGGATCGTCATTTCCCCGTCCGCTCCGCCTCCAGGTGGTGGTGGCGGCGGCCCGACTCCTTCGCCGGGTGAGGAACCGAATCCGACACAGCCGCCGCCCCCGGGCGACGACGAACCGCAGCCGCCGCCTCCAGGCGATGACGGACTGACGCCGACGCCTACCGGGCCTCCTCCGACGCCGCCGGTAGTTCCCGAGCCGGGAACCTGGGCCACCATGCTGCTCGGCTTCGGGCTGACCGGCTTGATGATGCGGCGGCGCAGGCGGAAAGCTGCTCCACTCAGCTGGCCTGATCCATGACTCGGGGGCTCTTCATCGCCGTCGCTTTCGCGGCGCTGGCAACGGCTGGTGCCGCTGCTTGGTCGAGCCGGATGATGGATCGGCCGGAGCCGGTCGCCGCCCAGCTCGAGGAATTGCCCGATTGGGCTGGACAAGGACCGAACCTTCCTGACCAGGGCCCAGGTCTTCCAGGCGCAGGGCACGTAGGCGGGCTCGACCGTGACGTGCAATCGATCCTCCACGTGCGCAAGCGCATGCAGTTTGGGGATTTCATCTGGAACGATCGCAACGTGCCGAAGGGTGCAGTCTGGGTGCGGGTCGACCTGAAGTCGCAGATCCTGTCCGTGTTCCGGGAGCGGCCACGAGATCGGAACGGCCGTGATCCTGTACGGCGCGGAGGAGAAGGAAACGCCGGACGGCACGTTCCCGGTTTTCGCGAAGATCAGGGACCATCGGTCTGCAACCTACGACAACGCCCCCATGCCCTACACGCTGAGGCTCACCGGCGACGGTGTCGCAATCCACGGGAGCAATGTGCGCTGGGGTGCGGCGACCCATGGCTGCATCGGAGTGCCCGTCGAATTCGCTGCCAAGCTCTTCGACGAGGTGAAAAAGGGCGACCATGTCGTCATCGTTCGCGACAGGAAGCCCGCCCAGCTTCCGTCCTGACAGTCGCAGATGCGCCATTAAACGCGCACGCGTAAACTCTTTGGTGACCATCAACTGCGAAAAGGCAGGAGCTCAATTGAGGGTGCTCCATGTCTCGTTCGCATCAGCGCCGGATTGCGCTTGCACGTTCGCGTTGGTCTTCGCAAGCCCGCTGCTGCAGGGCGGCCTCGGCCCACGCCAGAACTTCGAAGAGCGGCTGCTGGCCGCCCACAACCGCGAGCGCGACTCTGTCGGAGCCGCTCCGCTGACGTGGGACCCCGTTCTTGCACGATCGGCCCGCGACTGGGCGCGGCACCTCGCGCGGACCGGTCGCTTCGAACACTCGCCTGACAGTCCGTGGTGGAGCGATCCGGAAGGCGAGAACCTCTGGGCCGGGACCGTCGGCTACTACCAGGCTGAATCGATGGTCGGCCTGTGGGCCGCGGAAAAGCGCGACTACAAGGCGGGCGTGTTTCCGAACAACAGCCGATCTGGCCGCGTCGAGAACGTCAGCCACTATACGCAGCTCGTCTGGGCGAGCACCGGCGCCGTCGGTTGCGCGCTGGAGGAGGGAGCCGAGGAAGACGTGCTCGTCTGCCGCTACAGCCAGGCCGGCAACGTCTCCGGCGAACGCCCGATCTGATCGTGCTCGAGCGGGCGCTCTTCATTGTCACGATCGCGGGCGGGGCGACGCTTGGCGTATTCTGGCCGCTCAGCAAGAGCGATACGCCTGCTGCCCCTTCCGCCCTGGAGGTCACGCTCGACCGAAACGCCGACAGGCATTTCTACGCAAACGCCAACGTCAACGGCCATGACATCCGCTTCCTCGTCGACACGGGGGCAAGCGAAACGGCGCTTACCGAAGAGGATGCGCGCAAGGCCGGGATTGCGATCGATCCCCAGCAATATGAACTGCTTGGGCAGGGCGCCTCAGGCATCGTGCGCGGCCAATATGTTGAGTTGAAGAACATCGAGCTCGGCGGCATCAACGAAAAGAACGCCAAGGCGGTTGTCGTGCAGGGTGCAACCGTATCGCTGCTCGGCCAGCCCTTCCTCGAAAGCATCGACGAGATCGTCATACGGAAGGGCGAGATGGTTCTGCGGGACAAGAAGGACTCGTAACCCTTGCCATCCTAGGCCCTGCCTAGACAGGCTGGGAGGCGAAATCACTCTCGGCAGTCGGACGCTTCTGCACGACGCGCGATCCAGCCTTCCGATTGAGCGTCGCCGTAATTCCCACGAGCGCCCCTGCCGACATCGCGAGCAGATAGTGCACGTAATTGGTCATGAAGAGCCATTCGAAGGCTATGTGAGCGCCAACGACGATAAGGGTCGCAAGCAAGCCGATCATCAGCTCTGAGCGCTCGTCCCAGGCCAGCCGGCGCATCGCCTTCAGTCCGAACAAGATAATCGAAACCAGCATCGTAAGCAGGCCGATCAGGCCGACGATTCCCATCTCTGCCCAAACCAGAAGGTAGCTGTTGTGAACGGGCGCAGAGCGATTGGAATAATTCCAGGCAACACCAGCGCGTTCCGAATAGCCCCCGAGGTTCGCGGTGATCACATATTGATTAGGCCCGACGCCCAAGGGGTGGTCGGCGATCATCATTCGGGCGGCCGCAGTCATGGCCGCTCGCTCGTCGTCGCTTGAGATACGCGCCTCCAGGGAACGCCTGCCAACTGCCCACATCATCGCCGGTGCGGAAAGGATCAGCAGCGCCACGGCCACGCCGGTCATCATGGACTTCCGGCCAGTCATTTTGTGCCGGATCGAGAGGATGGCGGTTATCACCACGCCTATCCCGAACAGGCCGATCGTGGCGCGTCCACCGCCCGTCAGCGCGATGACCGCACCTGCAGTCACGACGGCAATGGCAGGAAGGTTTCGTCGGCCCGCGAGGAGCAATGCGAACGCCGGCATCACCGCAAAATGCGAAGTAAGCCCCAGAATATTGCGGTGGCCCAGCGTGCCGCCTGCGGCGAGGTTGCCGCCGAGGTACTGCTTCGCTGCGACGATTGCTTCAATGAGGGTCGCGGTGCCGATGCCGGCCACCAAGGCGAAAGGCGCGCCGTTTTGCGCCGCCGTTGCCCGGGCGACAGCGAGGAAGACGACGATCCCTCGGCAAAACTGCCAGACATAGAAGATGGCTGGTGTGAGCTTGTCCGCCGCCAGCGAGGACATGATCAGGGCCAGGACATAGATCCCCAGGCCGATTTTGAGACTGAGGGGAGTGCGAACCGGACGGGTGGCGAGAAGGATCGATATGGCGATGATATCGACAATCGTAATCTCGATGCCCTTGATAACTCCCGTCCAGTTCCAGGTCACAGGCCCGATGTTCAGGTAGGGATCGAAGAAGAAGACCATCAAGCCCATGAAATAACAGGCATGCACAATGAAATTGGGCTTGGACCGAAGCAGGATCGTGAGCGGGGGAATTAGGGCGAGAAGCACGCCCAGGACGATCCACTTCACCTAGAACACCTCATTCTCGCGACCCCCGCTTAGGCGAGCCGCATTATACTGCCTAGTCCTGCCGCATAAGCCAATAAGGTGCGGTGAAGATCGGTCCCGTGGCCGCGTGTCGTTCCGGAACAGGGACACGGAGCCTGTCGTCCGTCGGACGGCCAGCATGGATGGATATTGCCAGCGTGCCGTGCAAGCTAGCGCGACGCAGCGTTTCGTTTGAGGGTTGGGTGCCGGCGATTCTTTCCCTGAATTTCGAGGCGCCAGCCAGGGCCACACGAACGTGATCGGCAAGGTCCCGCGCGAGTTGGTCGTGCGCCTGAGCTGGACGACCACGTCGTTCGGCATCATCCAGCTGCTTCGCTTCACCAACAACATCATCCTCGCGCGCCTGCTGTCGCCTCCGTTGCTGGGGCTAATGCTGATCGTGAACTCGATCCGCACGGGCGTAGAGCTGCTGTCGGACGTCGGCATCAATCAGAGCATCGTCAGCAACCGCCAGGGCCACACGCCGGAATTCTACGACACGGCCTGGACGATCACCGCAATCAGGGGCGTCGTTCTCGGCGCCTTCTGCTTCGCCTTCGCCGGCTTCTTCGCCAGCTTCTTCGAGAAGCCCGAGCTCGCGACGATCCTGCCGGTCATCGCGCTCACTTTCGTCTTCAGCGGCTTCCAGTCGGCGAGCACTGCCTTGCTCCAAAAGCAAGGATTGGTCGCACGCATCGCGACTGTCGAGGTCGGGGTGGCCGTCCTTTCATTGGCGGTGCACGTCGGACTTGCGCTCATAACTCCGACGATCTGGGCGCTCGTTCTCGGCAGCGTCATCACCAGCGGCGCGATGCTCGTCGCCAGCTACCTAGTCCTTCCCGGCGTCCGGCACCGCTTCATCATCGACCGGCCTAGCGCGCGCGAGATCATCTTCTTCGGCAAATGGATCTTCCTCTCGTCGATCATCTACTTCCTCGCGATGAACTACGATCGGCTCTACTTCGCCAAGCAGATCCCGCTCGAGCTTCTCGGCGTCTACGCGATCGCCCGATCGATGGCCGACATGCTGACGATGCTGGTCAATCGCACCAGCACCTGGGTGATCTTCCCGCACGTCGCGTCCATGGAGTCGACCGCGCCGGAAGTGCGGGCGAGCCTGCTTCACTCACGCCGGACAGTGTTGCTGCTCGATCGCTTTGGGATTTGCCTGCTTCGTTGCCATTTCGGACGGTATCGTCCGGCTCCTCTACGACGCGCGGTACGAGGTCGCGGCGGAAATCCTGCCGCTGATGCTGCTCGGCGTGTGGGTCTCCATTCTTTGCACGATCAATGATTCCGTGCTGCTGGGAATGGCGCGGCCCGCGTACACCGCAATAGCCAATGGGGCGAAGCTCCTGACCTTCATCATCGGCGTGCCGATCGCCTTCCACTACTACGGGCTGATGGCCGCGATCATCGTCCTCAACGCCGGCGAGGTCGTGCGTTACGTCGTGCTCTGGCTGTTCAGCAGGCGGAAGCACCTGGCCTTCGGCCGCGACGACCTCGCTCTCACCGTCCTGTTCCTGATGGCACTGGTGGGTGCCCGCGAACTCCTGTTCGTCCTTGGCCTTGCGAGCGGAATGGACGGACTGTTCCCGGCGTTGCAGCCGGAATCCTGGGTCAGGTGAAAGAGGGACGGTTCACGCTCGTCCATGCCCTGCGCGGCCTGGCCGCGCTGTGGGTCGTCCTGTTTCATGTCGCCGCAGCCGGCCATATCTCCGGCCTCCGATCGCAGCTTCCGCCATTGACCGACCATATCTTCACGGCCGGTCATCTTGGCGTCGCGATCTTCTTCGCCTTGAGCGGCTTCGTCATCACCCATTCGGTCGCCGGCGCATCAATCACGGCCAGCTACCTCGGCCGCTTCGCCCTGCGCCGATCCATCCGCCTCGATCCGCCCTATTGGGCGTCGATCCTCTTCGTGGTCGGCGTTGGCTACCTGTCCGCCCACGTGAAGGGAGAGGCGTTCCAGCCTCCCGAGCTTCCCACAGACGCTGGCGCACCTGTTCTACCTGCAGACTTTGCTCGGCTTTCCGCAGATCAACTGGGTCTATTGGACCCTGACTTACGAGATCCAATTCTACCTGGTCCTCGTCCTGCTGATCATGGTCGCGCAGAGGATGCGCATCGCCCTGCCGCTCATCGTGCTCCTGCCCTTCCTGGCGACGATGGCCTTCTGGTTAGGCCTGATGACCCCGCCGACGGGGCTGTTCGTAGATCTGTGGCACGCCTTTCTCGCTGGGGTGCTTGCATATTGGGCGAAAACCAGCCGGCTGGCGCTCTACGCCTTCGTAGGCGTTTGCGCGCTGTCGTTGGCCTTGTCGCCCAAGCGACTTCACGATCCTCAGCATCGGCACGGCGATCGTGCTGCCATGTCGCATTTCGGACGGGCTACATCTACCGTGGCCTCGACTGGCGCTGGGTACAGTTCCTCGGCACCGTCTCCTACAGCCTGTACCTTATCCATAATCCGATCGTCGGCGGCGTATCGTTTCTCACGGCACGCTGGATCGGATCGGACCTTGTCACGCTAATTCTGAGCGTCGCCGCCAGCATCGCGGCTGCTGCAGCGTTCTGGTACCTGCTGGAAAGACCCTCGCTGGCGCTCGCGCATCGGATACGCATGAAGAAGGCCGAGCAAGCCACATCGGTAATGTCAGATTCCGGCACAGCGGCTCCGAAGTCGCAGAATGCAATTGGCGAGCTTCGAAACCAGCCGCTAGACGAGCGTCGCAGCAGGTAAAGGGGAATTTGTGCCGGCAAGCAGTGGAAGGACGACCATCGCCGTCGCCATCTGCACCTACAAGCGCAATGGGCCGCTGACCGTACTGCTGGAATCCCTGATCACCTGCGCTGATCGGGTACGAGAAGCGATCGGCCGTCGGCGTGGTCATCGTCGACGATACCAAGGACGAACTGGCGCGCCCCGTGGCCGACGCCTTCGCCGGGAGGTTTGAGCTCGGCCTTCTCTACAGAGTGTCGGGCAAGCAGAACATTTCGATGGCGCGCAACCTCGCGATCGAGACCGCTATGAACCTGGCCGACTGGACCGCGATGACCGACGACGATTGCGAAGCGCCCGCCCACTGGCTCGAAGCGCTGCTGGAGACGCAGGGTCGGACCGGGGCGGATGCGGTCACGGGAAGGATGGTGCGCCGCGTGCCCGACGGCTCGCCCCGCTGGATCACCGAGGAGCCTTTCCTCGAGCTGGGCGTCGAGCAGTTCGCCGACGGCACCGAAATGCCTAGCGCGGCGACCTTCAACACGATGATCTCCAGCAGCTGGCTGAAGGCTAACCCTGAAATCCGGTTCGCTCCCGCCTATGGCGTCGTCGGGGGCGAGGACATGGTGTTCTTCCGGGCCGCGAAGGCCGCGGGGCCTGTCGATCCGCTTTTCCGAACAGGGCTTCGTCTATGAGAACGAGTCCGCCGAGAGGGCGACGCTCGGTTATCAGCTCTACGTGTACTTCTGGCACGGCAACAGCGCCGCACTTTCCTGCATTGAGAGCGGCATGTCGCGCTCCGCGAATGTTCGTTCACGGCGCCGCATCATTGGTTCGGGCGCTTGGGCGGCCATTCGGACGATTGCTTCGCGGAGAGAAGCCGCAACTGCGCTTCGGGCTTGCGCAGGTCCTGCACGCCGTCGGGAAGCTGCTCGGCACGTTCGGCGTTCGGATCGAGCACCGCTAGGCGATGAAGATCCTTTTCGCGCTTCCAGGCCTGCACCGCTTCGGCCGCGGCGCCGAGGTCGTGTTCGAATCCGTCGCTCAGCAGATTGCAGCTCGCGGCGAGCATCAGGTCACATTGGTCGGTTCGGGTGAGGCTCGGAGCGATCGGGCCTATGAATTCATCCACCTCCCCGCCGTCTCGCGCGAACGGTTCGAGAATTGGCCGAAGACGCCGTTCCTCCGCCACGAGTTCATGTACGAGGAACTGACGTTCGCCGCCGGCCTCACTGCCCTGCCCGCCGTCGAGCAAGCCGATGTGACGATGACCTGCAGCTACCCGTACACGAACTGGGCGCTGCGTCGGCCACGCTTTGGCAAGCGCCGCCCTCCGCACGTCTTCGTCACCCAGAATGGCGACTGGCCGGCACAGGGAGAAGGCGCGGAACCCCGCTTCTTTTCCTGCGAAGGCCTGATCTGCACCAACCCGCTTTACTTCGAGCGCAATCGGGATCGCTGGAACTCGACGCTGATTCCCAACGGGGTCGATCCGACGCGCTTCTTCCCAGGCCCTCAGCGCAAGGCCGAGCTTGGTCTCCCGACGGACCGTCCGGTCGTGCTGATGGTGAGCGCTCTGGAGTCCGGGAAAAGGGTACTTGAGGCAATGCGCGCGATGGCGGACGTGCCCGACGCCCATTTGGTCGTTGCCGGGGATGGACCCTTACGCGACGAGGTCGATCGGCTTGGTGCGGACTTGCTCCCCGGCCGCTTCATGCGTGCAACGTTCCAGCACGAGCAAATGCCCGATTTGTATCGGAGCGCGGACCTCTTCCTGCACACGAAGATCCGGGAGTCTTTCGGCAACGTCTATGTCGAGGCGCTCAGCTGCGGCACGCCCATCGTCGCCCATGACGACGAAGTGACGCGCTGGATCCTCGGCGAGCACGCGATCCTGGTCGACACGGAGTTGCAGGCTGCACTTACTGAAGCGATCGTCGAGGCGCTGGAAACGCGACGCCCGAACACGGCGGCAGCCGACTGGGCGCATCGCCGCTACAGCTGGGAAGTGGTGGCGGGGAAATACCTCGACTTCTTCAGCGAAGTCGTTCGGTCGAGGTCCTAGATCCAGTCGAGCCGGACCTTCCGGTCCATCCCGGCCGCGCTCAGACGCTCGCGAAGCGCATTCGTTGCAGCCGCCAGCTCATCCGAGAAACGCTCGTGAGTTTCGACGATCGCGAGCTGCACCTCGTCGATGGCTCCGGTGTCGATCATCCGGTTCAGGACCGGCACCTCCGCACCTTCGATATCCATTTTGAGCAAGGTCACCGGCCGACCGAGTTCGCGGATGAAGCTCGGCCAGGTCGATGCACTCCACTTCGGTCTCACGCATTTCGATATCGCCGGACTTGGGCGCGACGAAGCTGGCTGCAACCGTGGTGTCGAGATCGTCATATTGCTCATGAGCAACCGGCGTTGAGAGCGTCAGCGAACCCGGCTTGTCCATCACGCCCTGGTTGTAGATGCGCACGTTGGGAAGACGCGAGAAGCGCTTCTTAAGGATCTCGAAGCAAACGGGATTGGGCTCGAACGCGTGGACCGTCGCTCCGGTCCGGGCGCATTTCGACGTCACGTCGCCGACATTTGCTCCAGCATCGATGATGATATCGCCCGGCCGAGCCGGGACATCGAGATCGATCTCATCGAAGTGGACGCTCTCCTGCCTTCTCAGCACATTCTGCAGCCGTTCGGTCCAGGGATGGTAGCGAACCTTTCGGTAGAGGGCTTTCTTTAAGCGAGACGGCATTAACAGGTCTCCAGAGGCGTCATGCCGTGTCTAGCCGGACCGACCGGCGCGACAAGCAAGAGAAAGCCTATCACGCCAGAATTGGGACAGCGGCCAGAAGATTCGTTGACTTCCAGGCAGAGGTTCCAAAGAAACGGCCCATATCTCACCATCGCCCTCCAAGAGCGCAGAAGCCAGAGGAACTATTCTTGTACGCACGAAATCTCGCGGTTGGAGGTTCCATCCGTGCCGCAATTGTTGGCGCGGGTTACATCGCGGATTTCCACGCTCGTGCGATCAAGGCTGCGCATGGTGTAGAACTGGCGGCGGTCTGCGACGTCAATGCCACTGCGGTCGAAGCGTTCGCGGGAAGCTGGGGCGTGCCCGCTTATACCTCGCTGGAGACGATGCTGGCCGAGCAGCGCCTCGACGTCGTGCACGTGCTCGTACCCCCGGATCTCCATCACAAAGTCGCGAAGACCGCGCTTGAGGCGGGCGTCAGCGTCCTCCTTGAAAAGCCCATGTGCGCCTCGGCGGCTGACACCCAGGACCTGCTTGCTATCGCAAAAGCCAGGGGCCTGACCGTCGGCGTCAATCACAGCATGCTGTTCGAAGGCGCTTTTCAGCGCCTGCGCGACCATGTCCGTGGAGGCGACCTGGGGCCGCTCGACCATGTCACCATCAACTATTTCGCCGAGTTGCCGTTCATCCGCTTCGGTCCCTTTGGAAACTGGATGCTCCGCGAGCCGGGGAACGCGCTCCTCGAGATCGGGCCGCACCCGATTTCAGGCCTCGTCGACCTGATCGGAGTGCCGGAGCGAGATCCACGTCACCGCGGATCGCGATATCATCCTGCCGGGCGGAGCTCGCGCTTACCGCCGCTGGCGGATCCAGGCCCTCGCCGGTCGCATCGCCGCAGACGTGAATATCGAGCTTGGGCCCGGCTTTCCGCAGCGCATGATCGCCGCCCACGGATTGCTCGGGGCCGCCGTCGCCGACCTCGGAGCGAATACCTGCACCATCGATCGGCGAGCTCCGGCCAGCCCTGACTTCGAGCGCTACAGCCGCAGCGTCTCGCAAGCCTCGCAAGTGCGCGGTCAGGCAAGGTCCACGTTGGCTGACTACATCCTGTCGAAGGCCAAGCTTCGCAAACGCGGCAATCCCTATCAGCTGTCGATCCAGGACAGCGTGGCGAGCTTCTATGAGGGCCTGCTTTCACCGGACGGGCTGGACAATCGCATCAGTGGAGATCTCGGTGCTGCGGTGATCGAGACGTGCGAGAAGATCATCGCCAAGGCGAAGCTGAAGGGCCGGGTCGAGCAGACTCGAACTCAGCCGGCCGCAGGGCTCGAGCCGACCGTCCTCGTTCTTGGCGGTACCGGCTTCATCGGTCGGCAGCTTATCAAGCAACTGTTGGACAAGGGCTATGCCGTTCGCGCGGCGGCAAGGGGTTCCAGCCCCGCGTTGGAGGAACTCGGAAGCGACCGGCTCCAGATTGCCCGAGCGGACATGCGCTCCACAGCCGATCTCGAGCGGATTCTGGACGGCATCGAGACCGTGTTCCATCTTGCCACGTCCGACTCGAAGACCTGGGACGAGTTCGTCGAACGCGAAGTCGATCCGGCGCGCGCGCTGGCCCGCGCCTGCCTGGAGCGGGGCGTCAAACGGCTGATCTACACGGGCACGATCAACTCCTTCTATGCGGGCGGCCGTGCGGGAACGATCACGGAAGACACGCCGCTCGACCGCAACATCAAACGCCGCAACAATTATGCGCGCGCCAAGGCGGCCGCCGAAGACGTGCTGATGGAGATGCACCGGAAGGAAGGTCTCCCCGTCGTCATTCTGCGGCCCGGCATCGTCATCGGCCGGGGCGGAAACCCTTTCCATTGGGGCGTCGGCAAATGGTCGTCGGAAGGCGTCGTCGAAACCTGGGGCGACGGAACGAACAAGCTCCCGCTCGTGCTGGTCGACGACGTCGCTTCGGGCTTGGTCCGCGCGATGGAAACCCCCGGCATCGAGGGGCGCACGTACAACCTGGTCGACGAACCTTTGTTGTCCGCGCGTGACTATATCGCCGGCCTGGAGCGGCTCGGCGGGTTCAAGATCGAGGCCCATGCCCGCCCGATCTGGCGTTTCTTCCTAGAGGATTTCGCGAAGTGGCCGATCAAGGTCGCGGTCGGCCATCCCGACGCCCAGCGTGTCCCGAGCTATTCCGACTGGGAATCGCGCACTCAGAGGGCGGTGTTCGACAGCCGGCGCACGCGTGAGGAACTCGGCTGGACGCCAATCTCCGATCCCGAGCGGATGGTGAGCGAAGGCATTGGCGGTTCGCTACGGCCTGGCTCAAGGCCTGGAACTGAAAGGGATAAAGCGGTTGGGGGGCAGCGCATCCATCTATTTCTTCGCGGGCGACTTCGCGGATGTGCTTCGGCGGCATGCCGAAGGCGTCGAGCAGACCTACGCCACGCACGACGAATGCGCGAAGCTGTTCAAGGGCCTGCTCGATGCGGGCGTCGAGCTCACGATCCACAGCTTCGTCACTCCGGAAGCGCGCGAGGAGCGGCCACTGGACGGGCTCCGGATCGTCTCGCTCGGCGCCGCGGCTACGCCAATTCCGGCCTACTTCACGAGGCCGTCGCGAAGGACAAGTCGGACGCGATCGTCGCCCACTTCCCGAACATGGAATTGCTGCGCGCGGTCATGGCGGGGAAAAACCGAGCGATGGCCGTTCTCGCCAATAGCTATAACCGCAAGGGGCCCAAGGCCTGGCTCGAACGGCGACGCGTTGCCAGGCTGCTCAACAGCCCCAGGCTCGAACTGGTCTCCAACCATTGTCTGCCGGCGACCAATCATCTTGCGAGCTTCGGCGTCGATCGCGCCAAGCTCATCCCATGGGACGTCCCGCACCGCTTCGATCCGAAAGACGTCGCAGCCGAAGACGCTCGCTCCAGGGTCAAACCTTCAAGGTTGCCTTTGCGGGTGCGATACGCGCGGACAAGGGCGTTGCGGACTGATCCGCGCGGCCGCGCAACTGAAGGGCGACGGGCTGGAACTCAAATGTTCGTTCGCAGGGTCGGGTGAGATCGAGGAGATGCAGGCCCTCGGCTGCGGGCTCGCGATTTCCGATGATGCTTGAGTTCCGTGGACTGGTGCCGAACGGCGAGGTGTTCGATCTCTTCCGGAAGGCCGATGTCGGTCGTCGTTCCGAGCCACCGGGAATATACCGAAGGTTTCCCGCTGACGATGTTCGAGGCGATCGGCTCCCGAACACCGATCGTGTGCAGCGACCATCCGATGTTCGTTCCGGTGCTGAAGGACGAAGTGCACGCCGCAATATTCCGTGGCGGCGATGCTGGCGCCTTTGCGGACGCCATCCGTCGCGTGCTCACTGATCCGGACCTTTACGCTCGGCTCTCCGCGAATGCGGAAAAGACGTGGGCCGCGCTGAAGGGGCCCGCCGATTGGCGGACAATGCTGACCAAATGGATCCTGGAGGGCCAAAAGTCCGAGTGGATCGAGCAGCACTTGCTGGGTGCGAGCAACCGTTGGTGGATAAGACTGCATAACTCAGGAGTTCGGCTCGCCTTTCTCACGAGCCAGTATCCGGCTGCCTCCCACACGTTCATCCGTCGCGAGGTCGAGGCACTGCGCGAGCTTGGATGGAGCATCGAAACGTTCAGCGTTCGCCCGCCCGGTGCCGATGAGGCAGTGAGCGACGCGGACAAAGCCGAGGCCGACGGAACTTTCTACCTTCTGAAACAGTCGGTGGGCGCATTCCTCGCGGCGCACGCAGCTACATTATTCAGCCGGCCCGGCCGCTATCTGACGACGCTGAAGCTAGCGCTCGGGCACCGCGCCCCTGGAGCGACGTGGGCTGCTTCTCGGACTCGCCCATTTCACGGAAAGCGTCCTCCTCGCGCGCGAGCTGAAGAAGCGGCGGACGACACACCTTCACAACCATTTCGCGAACTCCGCGGCGACCGTCGGCCTCCTCGCCAGCAGGCTGCTCAGCATCCGCTGGAGCTTCACGATGCACGGCATTTCGGAGACGGATTATCCCGCCGGCCTGATGCTCGGGCGCAAGATCGAGGCAGCCGAATTCGTTGCCTGCGTCTCCTGGTTCGGCCGGGCTCAGGGAATGCGGCTCGTGAGTGCGGATCATTGGCACAAGATGCACGTCATCCGTTGCGGGCTCCCGTTCGATCGCATCCCTCCGAAGAGTCCCGCAGTGGGCAACACACGGACGATCATTTGCGTGGGGCGTCTATCGCCGGAAAAGGGTCAGGCCGGTCTCTTGCGGTCGTTTGCGACATTACGCCCGCGGCATCCTGAGCTGCGGCTCAGGCTTGTCGGTGACGGGCCTGACCGCGCCTCGCTCGAAGCGCTCGCGAAGGAACTGGGACTTTCGGACGCAGTGGTGTTCGCGGGACGCCTGCCTGAAGAGGATACACTCGCGGAAATCGCGCGTGCAGACCTCCTCGTCCTGCCCAGCTTCATGGAAGGACTTCCCATCGTCCTCATGGAAGCGATGGCCGCCGGCGTACCCGTAATCGCGAGCCGGGTTGCCGGAATCCCGGAGTTGGTCGAGGACGACGAGACGGGGCTGCTGTTCACTCCATCCAACTGGGGCGAGCTGGCATCCCGTATCGATTTGCTGCTTGGCGATGAGGCCCTCCGCACGAGGCTGGCTGAGAGGGCCAAGGCGAAAGTGGCTTCCGAGTTCGATACACGGACGTCGGCAGAGCAGCTCGCCAAACTGTTCGGCACTACGGGCGAGATCCGCGAATGAGTTTCGGTCTTAGGGAAGCGATCCTGATGTCAGCGATCGCAATCGCCATCGCCATCGTCGTGGCGTTAGCCCACGGCTGAGCGATCAGCGGCCGGTGCGTAGCCATTCCTTTGGAGTGCCGCGGCGAGCCAGGCCGAGATACATCGGCAGCTTCCAGATCACGTAGAGCGGAAGACGTACGAGCACTCCGAGCGAGATGAATTCGCGCCCCTCGCGAATCCAGGCGACAAACACGGCGATCATCGCCAGCAAGAGCAGGATGAGCTGCGCGATCACTGGCCACCATGCGCCACCGAACGCGAGGAGCAACGCGGCCGCGACAGTCAGTGCGGCCATGTTCAGGAGGGCGAACAGTGCAAGCGGCGGGATCATAAGGTCCAGCCCTGCCAGAATCGCGCGCGGCTTCCCGCGCCTCAACCCGTGCCATGCTTCCTTGGGCCCCTGGCGGAGCGCGGTGGACAGGAAGCCGCCTTCCCACCGCCGGCGCTGGACGAGCGTCCCCTGCTCGCTCGCGCTTCCGCTCCAGACGAAGGCGTTGCCGACGAGCATTGGCGGATGCCCGGCATCCGCCAGGTCGAGACCGAGCGCAAGGTCTTCCACGATGCTCGAGCGAGTGGCGCCCGACACATGGAAGAGCTTGAATGGCATGGCCATACCGGTCCCGGTGAGGTGTACCCGGCCGGCGAGCGTTTGAAGGCCGCGCTGGCGAACGAGGTTCTTCAGCACGAATGCGAAGTTCGAAAGCTGGACGAGCGGCGGAGCGTGCCGATCCGGACTCAGGAGGTTCACCGATTGAGCCGGTCCACCCGACACATGGGCAGCATCGATCAGCGACTGGAGGCTCGATGGGTCCGTCGAACAATCGGCATCCATGACGACGAATACATCGGGTGGATCGGGGCGCAGGTGGTCGGCAGCGAAGGAAAGCGCGAAGCCTTTCCCACGACGATCCAGATCGTGCCGCTCAATCACTTCGGCGCCCGCCGATCGGGCAAGCGCCACCGTCGAATCGGTGCAATTATCCGCAACGACCAACACCCGCATGCCCGGGCCGAGCGCCTCGCTGAGCGCCTGGAGAGTCTCGCCGATGACGGCTGCTTCATCGTGCGCAGGCACGACGATTATCGCGGACGCGGGCGGTGCCTGGCCCCCGGCGCGAACTTTCCTCCGCAATCCCACCAAAACCTCGACGAGGAAAAAGGCGGTGAGGACTGCGAAAGGGGCAAGCAGGATTGCCAAAATCGCTGTCACGTCAGCCGTTCCAATTTCATCCCGTTAAAAGTCCCGTAGCTTGCAGCGAATTTAGACAAGGTTTAGCTTTTCCTCACACAAGCATCGACCAGCACGCGTAAGGACTGGGCACCCTCTTTTGCTTTTAACCAAGACTCGACCTCAGACCAGCCTGATGCGTTCGGTCAGCCTCGCCGATCTCGCGCTCATTATCGGCGTTGCGGCGATCCTGTTGCCCACCATGTTTGAGGTCGGCCAGTTCAACTGGACCACCGAGCAAGGCGGCCATGGGCCCATTGTGATGGCGATCGGTCTCTGGCTGTTGTGGCGCGAAACGAAGAGCAGTCCGGCTCCGCGAAAGGCCGGGAATCTTGTGATCGGCAGCCTGTCTCTGGCAGGACTGCTAGCTGTATACCTCATTTCCCGAATCACCGGCATCCTGGAGATCGAGGCGCTTGCCATGTACGGGGCGCTGATTGTCGGAGCCTACATGCTCTTCGGCGGCGCATTGATCCGGTCGATCTGGTTTCCGCTGCTCTATCTGGCGCTGACGCTTCCCCCACCGGATTCGGTCGTCGCTGCAGTGACCCAGCCGATCAAGATCGCGATCTCCGAATGGGCGGTCAGCCTGCTCTATGCACTCGGCTATCCGATCGCGAGCTCGGGCGTGACGATCCAGATTGCGCAATATGAAATGCTGGTCGCGGCAGCCTGTGCCGGCCTCAATTCGATCATCAGCCTGGGGGCGATCTGCCTCTTCTACGGATATCTGCGCCACCGGACGAACCTGCTCGCCTTCGCGGTCATCGCGCTCTCGGTGATTCCGATCGCTGTTTTCTCCAACTTCATCCGGGTCATCATCCTGATCCTCATCACCTATTATTTGGGTGAAGCGGCGGCGCAGGGCTTCCTCCACGACTTCGCCGGTCTCACGATGTTCGCGGTGGCGCTGCTGAGCGTATTCGTCATCGACAGCATTTTCACCCGCCTGCTCCACCTTCGCACCGAAAGGCTGCGCAAGTGAGCGAGGTGCGCGCGGATGGGGGTATAGTGCTGACAAGGCGGAAGTTCGCGCTCGGCCTGGCCTTCGCCTCGGTCGCCGGCATCGCCGCCGCGCGCCTGCCCACGACCAAGATCGATTACCTCGGCAAGAACAAGCTCGAGGAAATACTGCCGGAAAAGGTCGGCAAGTGGACTTTCGTTTCCAGCAGCGGGCTCGTTGTTCCACCGGAAGACCAACTCGCTCAGGCGCTGTACAGCCAGTTGCTGACGCGGGTTTACACGACGGAAGCGGGCACTCCGATCATGCTGCTGGTCGCCCAAAGCTCGTCGCAAACCGGCATTCTGCAAATCCACCGCCCGGAGTTTTGCTACACCGCCGGCGGGTACGACCTTTCACCCACCACGCCGCATATGGTCAGTCTGGGGGCGTCGATGCTTCCGGCCCTTAGCATCTCTGCGTCCCTGCTCGGAAGGACAGAGCAGATCGTCTACTGGACGCGGGTCGGTGAGCATTTGCCGTTGAGCTGGAGACAGCAGCGCATGGCCGTAGCGATGGACAATTTGCGCGGCATCATCCCTGACGCCGTAATGGTGCGCGTCTCGACCTACGGCAATGATAAGACTGCGGCCCTTGCCGAGGTCGACGAATTCATCCGCGCGATGCTCGGATCCCTGACGCCGCAGGTCCGGCGCGTATTCATCGGCTGACCGTTAGCGCTTTGGCCAGGATTTGAATGGCTTCAGATAGTAGATGATGAAGGCCAACGTCGCCAAAATCAGCGGAATGGCGATAAGGTGCATGCCTTCGTTGCCGATGTAGTTGGATACGGCGCATCCGAGGCCGGCTCCCAGATAGAGCAGAAGCGAGTCATTCTCGTCGTGGACGTCTTCCGAAGTCGAGCGCTGCATGAACAGAACGACCAGTCCCGCGAAGATTGCGACCGTGATCCAGTCGTACGGTGTTTCCATATCCCCCTCCCAACCAATGCTCGGTGGCATGGTCGAATCCGCCATGCTATGACCGTTTAAAGCGCGTTTTTCAAATGATCGGGGGGCTTTTCGTGCGTTCCAGACTAGTACTCGCCATCGGCATTGCTTTGATGGCTTCCGCTTGCACCAAGAAAGCTGAAGGTCAGACCGTTGCGATCGTGAACGGCGAGGAAATCACGGCGGCCGAGCTCAACGCCGAACTCGCCAATGCGAAGATCCCCGAGGGCGCGGACAAGGACCAGGCGCGGACTCGGGTGCTGCAGGCAATGATCGATCGTCGTTTGCTTGCGCAGCAGGCGAAGACGGACGGAATCGACAAGTCGCCCGAGTTCCTGAACCGGCAGCGCCGTGCGACGGAGGACCTGCTGATCAATATGTTCGCCTCGCGCCAGATCGACACGGCCCAGTTGCCCGCGAATTCAGAAATCGAGAAGTTCCAGGCGGCGCGACCATGGGTCTTTTCACAGCGGGAGCAGTGGAACCTCGACCAGCTTCGCTTCCAGATGCCGGCCGACGCGGCGACGAGAACCAAGCTCGATCAGGCGAAGACGATGGAGGAGGTCGTAAAGGTGCTGACCGATGCCAACATCGCTTTCACCCGGCAGAAGAACAAACTCGATACGGCGGTGATTCCGCAGAATCTCTACGGCCAGCTCGCGGCCGCCGCGCGCGCGTCCGAGCCCTTCATCATTCCCATCGGGGATCAGGCCGTCGCCAGCACGATCGTCTCGCGCGAGCCCGCGCCGATCACGGGTGAGCAGGCGCGTCCGATCGCCGTGGCCGCGATGCGCCGCGAGCAGGCGTCCCAGCTCATGCAGAATCGGCTGAAGTCGATCCGTGACGCTGCGAAGATCGAATATAAGGAAGGCTACGCGCCGCCGGCGACTAAGAAGTAGTCCGCTTTGCGCCGCCCGATCGGTGGGCGGCGCGCAGCGTCACGACCCGGCTTCGTTCTCCGCTCCGCCGTAGCCGGCGGCATAATAATCGTCGACGCCATAGCCTTCGCTGACGAGGCCGCCGCGATATTTGTTAAGGATCACCCCCGCGAGCCGGCCATCGCCGAGCAGCTTGACGGCATCCTGCACCTCACGCTGCTTGGTCTTCCCCTCTTCAGCGACCACGATGTACGCGTCCAGCCTTGCCATTGCAGTCGCGGCGTCGTCATTCGCGAACACTGGCGGAAGATCGAAGATGAACAGGTTCTTCTCTTCGGACACCCGTATCGACCGCAGGAGCACTTGCGCGCGTTCACTGGCGATCAATTCGTTGGAATGAATGCGCCCTGCTGCCGTCGGCATGATCAGCAGACGCTCGCCCTCGGGCCTGTAGGCCACGGGAACGTCCGCCCCCGGCGAGCCCTCGAGATAATCCCGAACACCGAGCTCCGGCGCCAGGCCGAATATGTTGCTCAACGACCCGCGCCTCAGATCAAGGTCGATCAGATAGGTCTGGAAACGGGGATCGCGGCTCAGTGCTGCCGCGACGTTGGCCGAGATGAAGGACTTGCCGACGTTCGGGGTCGCTGACACGACGCCGATCATCCGCCAGCCCTTCTTCGCCTGGAGCTCGAGCAGTCGGGCGCGGATCAGGTTGAAGCTGCGCGAACGTGCATCCATGCTGTCGAAGCCGAAGATTCCGCGCGACTTGGCGATTCCCGAATCCCACGGGATTTCGACCGCAGTATCGCGGTTCGGCAGCGAGATGATGGAGAGCGTGGTACTCTGCTCGACAGTCAAAGACGACACTCCCGGTGCATGATGTATCGGGTTATGCAAGACCGGCCTCGCGCTTTCTGAAAAATGCGAAGCGCTTTTTACGCGGATTCGTTTGAAGAATTGGCACTACGCCAAGCACCGGAAGACCCATGGACTGAACCTGCGCCGGGCTCCGCATGGGACGGTTCAGCAGCTCGACGAGCAGCGCGAGAAGGAAACCGAGCGCGAGCCCCGCACCCGCTCCAGCGGCGATGACAAGCGGCCGGTTCGGCCAGTGCGGCTGGTCGGGAAGGTTTGGCGGCTCGACGAGGGAAAGGCGCTCGGCGCGCTGCTCGTTCGCAAGCCGGGCGCTGCTTTGAGCCCTCAGCAGGTCCGAGGAAACCTTTGAATATTGCTGGCGAATGTTGTTCGCCTGAGCCTCAAGCTGCATCGCGCGCTCGAGGATGGCCGGAGCGCCTGCCTGGCGGGTCCTGGATGCATCGACCTGCGACATCGCATTGCTCCGCTGAGCCATCAGCTGGGCAATCGCAATGTTGTTCGACTTGATCTGCTCCTGCACGACCGAGCTGATTTCCCCACCGCCCTGCCGTGCCCGTTTCAGGATGGCAACGCGCTCGCGGGCCTGGAGGACGTCGGGATGAGAGTCGCTATATGTTGATTCCGCAATGGCCAGCGCGGCTTCGGCTTGCGCTACTGCAGGGTCGGCTGACACCTCCGCGCGCCTGCGCCATCAGCTGCCGGTTCTGGTTCTCGAGTGCGGTGATCTGGGCGGTGTAGGAGCCGGTGTCCATGAACGTCGTACCGCCTACGCCGGCCAAGACGGCGCCATTGCTCGCCTTCAGCTGAGTGATCTGACTTTCGAACCCCTGGACTTGCGCCTGCAGCTTGGCGGCCTGCTCACTGAGGAAACGTACCGTGAGATTGGCCTGGTCCTCGATCTGGTCGTTGTCCATGCGGAGGAACTGGGTCACGTAGGACTGCATCACGGCTTGGGCCTTCGCAGGTTCCGGATAGTCGAAGGCCATGTTGATCGCGATGACATTGCCGTTCGCCGGGGAGGATCCTCCGATGTCGCCGGCAAGGGCGCCCACAGTCGTCGCCTTGCGCATCTTGTCGACGACGTAGGACATGGGCTTGGAGCGACGCTCCGCCTCATAGAGATTGTTCTGCTCGATGAGGCTGATGAGATCGCCGCGGCTCAGCACCTGCTCACGGATCTTTGCGATGCGCTTCTCGATCTCCCCGGTTCCGGGAGCCTGGACGATATCGGTCGGAAGGTCCTGGGATTCGACCAGCATGGTTGCCGTTGACCGGTACAGGGTCGGCAAACTGTAGGCAGTCGCCAGCCCGGCGACGAACAGAAGCACCGCCGGAATGATGACGTAGAGACGCCTGTGCCACAGGATCGTAGGCAGGTGATTGATCAGCCACCCACCGCCGCCGCCCTCGGAGCGCTCGATTGCACCAGCCTCGATCATCCAAGGTCACCCAAGCGGTAGCGCAGGAACAGCGAGCCGCCGATGTCAGGATCGGCATCCGGCCCATCCTGACGCAATGCGCGAGCTCCTATATCGGCCCCGACGGAAAGGCGCTGACCGATGCTGCGCGAATAGCTTGCCGCGAGGCGGAAGTGGTGTGACCTGAAGTCGCCGAGAGTTGCCAGTTGCGAATCGTATTGCACGACGCCGGTCGACAATTGCAGCGTCGAATTCTCGTCGAGCTGCTTGTACCAGTCCAGGCCTGCGGACGTGGTGGTGACCACCGACGCCCTTGAGGAGCTCTGGGCATAACGCGAGACGTGACCGCAGAACCGGTCGGTCTCCAGGCTGCGGCAAAGGTGAGCGTCCACCGAAAGATTGGTCGTGTTCTCCGTTCCGCCGAGCGGACCCTCCACGTGGGAGAAAGAGACGCCGACGGCTGCCGATGCATCCCAACTCTCGCTGAGGAGCGTTCGCACCGTCAAGGCAGGATTGATGATCGTCGAGTTGGCGCTGGAGGCTTCATACTCCGTGCGGGAAGCCCCGACCCTCAATCCGACGGTAGTCCGCTCGGACAGCGTATGATTGTATGAGCCGTTGGCGAATATGTCCGTGAAATCGTTGAGCAGGTCGTCCTTGTAGATCGTGCGCTGGGCGCCACCCGACAATGTCAGGTTGCCTCGCTGGCTGACAGTGATCGAAGCGCCGGCCTGGCCATAGATGCGGTACTGGCGGCCCGTGAATGAGAAGACATCCGGATCGTTGACCGTCACCGGGGGCGGCGGAAGGTTCGGGTCCGGCACTACCGGCAG
This sequence comes from uncultured Alphaproteobacteria bacterium, assembly GCA_963829625.1. Classification (GTDB taxonomy): domain Bacteria; phylum Pseudomonadota; class Alphaproteobacteria; order Sphingomonadales; family Sphingomonadaceae; genus Sphingomicrobium. The sequence goes on from CAWHJH010000018.1 coordinate 64,137, forward strand.
CGGCGGGACATAAAGGAAACGATTGCTCAACTGCCCGGCAATATCGCCGTTCACGCCGGCCGATCCAAACAATGAGACCTTTTCGCTGACCTGTCGCTGTGTATCGGCGTTGATCGAGAAGATGCTCTCGAAGCCGTAATCGTTGAGGTAGCCCGTGCCCTCGACGAATGCGGAAACGCTGCTCTGGCTGCGCTCCGAGCCCCACGCATGCACGCCCCTGGCGGACAGCCGGCCATAGGCCGAGCTCTGGGAGTCCCCGATTTCGAGGAAGGGATTGCTCGAATAACCGAGGCTGGCCGTGAGGTCGATGTAATCGGCGTTGCGGCGCGGCATTGTATCCACGACCGGCTCGGCCGTCGGCTGCGACGGCGGCGGCGCAGATTCCTGTGCCAGGGCCGGCGAACTCCATACTGCCACGACCCCCGCGGTCGCAACGAGGCATTGCTTGCGGATTGAGTTCATCAGGGCACCACCAGTGTATCCCCGCTCTGGATGAACGGAAGGTCGGACGAGGTCATCTCTTCACCCCGGAGCGCATCCCCCAGGCGAACGCGAATGGTTTGTAGCTGCTGTCCCACTTTGCGTCGGATCAACGAATTGTTGAGCGAAGCGAACTGAGTTCCGCCGCCGGCGATGCTCAAGGCTTCAAGCGCGTTTATGTAGCGTCCTGGCGTGTAGGTGCCGGGTGAGTTCACCTTGCCGACGACCGAGAACTGGTAACCGGACGGGTTCTTGACGCTGACCGTAACCTGCGGGACGGCGCCACGATATTGCGGGCGCAGCGCCGCTGAGATTATCCGCTCCAGATCGGACGGAAGCTGACCGGCCGCCACAACCTGGCCTACGAGAGGAAATGAGAAAGTCCCGTCTGGCAGGACGCGGACCACGCGCTGAAGGCGATCGTCGCCCCAGACCATCACTTCGATATCGTCGCCCGCATTGATACGGTACGCGGGACCGGTTGGGCTCACGGGAGGGGCCGCCTGAGCTGAAACGGGCTGGAGGAAGAGGATCTGCGCCGTAAGCGCAGCGAAGAAGGCGATCAAAAACTTACGCACCAAAGGTTCCCTTCCGCCAGATTACGCGCACTCGCGGCCCCCCGCGCCATTCAGCATCTTAGTTACAAAACGATAACTCGCAGGCTAGTATATACAAGTTATGAAGGCCCGAAGCCCGTTTTTTGCGGCTTGTTGCATCGCCGCCACGGCCCTTTCAGTCACGTCGTCGGGCTGCAATTCGCGAGAATCTCGGACGCGGGCCGCTCTCGCCCAATATCAGCAAGCGGCCGAGGCGGGCGACCTGATTGCCTCACGCATTGCTTTGCTTGCGCTGGTCGGAGCAGACGACAGCAACCCGGATTATTGGGAGCAGCTCGGAAAGGTGCAGGTCGAGCTGGGTTCTTTCGATGACGCCTATTACGCCTATTCGCGAGCCCATGAGCTGAACCGTGGCAATCCGGGCCCGCTCAGCTCCCTCGCCCAGCTCGCTCTGAGCAGCGGAAACGTGGAAGCCGCGGAAGAGCATGCGGACAAGCTCGCGCTGCTGCAGCCGGATCATCCGATCATAAGGCTCACCCGAGGATTTGTAGCGCTCAAGCGCTCCAACCTCGATGAAGCGGATCGACAGGTCGACCCGCTATTGCACGCTTCACCTCGGGAGCCGACCGCGAACCAGCTGAAGGCGAGGATATTGGTTGCTCGTGGCAAACGGGACGAGGCAGTGCGCCTCCTCGAAGCGCAGACGAGCGGCAAGCCAGATGACGCCGGAGCATGGAAATCCCTCATGGGCCTGCAGTTACGGAATCAAAATTGGCACGGCGTTCAGCGTGCTGCCAGCCGCCTGGCGAGCCTGAAGCCCGAAGACCCGGCGCCAGCGATTGGCGCGATCGATGCGGCGTTCCGGCAAAAGGACATTCCCTCCGGCCTCCGCGCTTCGGAGCGGTTCCTTCGGCCGGATGCATCACCTGACGATGTCGGCGCCGTCCTGACAATCTGGGCAGAACAGTGGAAGGCACCGGCGGCTCTCGACGAAGCGAGGAAGCGGAGCAGAACCGCGGCCCCTCAACACCGCCTCGCTTACGCCACCTATTTCAACATGGTGGGCAGTCCGGACGACGCTGTGGCGCTCCTCGGCGGCGGGCAGCCGCAATGGCCGCTTACCGCCGGCAACATGAGCACGAACTCTTTGATTGCCGAGGCGCTCGCGCTGCAGGGGCGGTACCGGGAGGCCAAGCGAATATTTGACGCGGTGCTCGCCAAGGAACCCGATCACGTTCATGCGTTACGAGGTAGGATTAACCTGGAAATAAGGATGGGTGCGGCAAGGGCGGCAATCACCGACGCGCAAAGACTTGTCAGCGTCTCTCCGCGTTCGGCTCGCGAAAGGCTATTACTTGCGCGCGCCTATGCCGCGGCAGGCGACCAGCGGCAGGTGGACAGGACTCTGTGGGACGCATTTCATGAAATTCCCGCCAACTTCCTGCTCTATGAGGCTTTGCGAGCGTACGTGGTCAGATCCGGCGGCGCCGAGGCGGCCGCTCGCGTTGACGCCGAGTTCCGGCAGCAACAGGACGTCGAGCTTGCCCGGGACTATTTCTGATGTCGCCTGCTGAGGACGCCCTCGTGACGCAGGACCATCTCGTTGACCGAGGGCGAGCGGCCGGCAGGTCGAACGGACGGCCCATCCGCTTCACTTCCAACATCGTCGGGCCGATCTTTCTTGCCGTCGACCTGCTCTGCCTGACCGCCAGCGTGCCTGTTGCGCTTCTCGCCTACGACTTCCTCGTCGGGGACCGACTAGTGCCGTCGGTCCATGTCTTTGCGCTAGCGGTGCTTTCGGCCAGCTATCTGATGCTCCGATCTTCGAAACGGGCCTATCGCCGAACGCTCGTCGACTTGATGCACGAGGAGGGGGACGCGCTGATAGACGCCGTCATCAGCAGCCTGCTCGCATCGGCGCTCGTCTGGCAATTCGGCTTGATCAGCAACTACTCGCGCGGGGCCAGCCTGCTCTATCTCGCCTCTCTGCTCGTCTCGCTAGCGCTTTCGAGACCGATCATTCGGGCCGTCCTCCGGCACATGGCTGCCCGTGGAGCCATCGAGCAACGGGTCGCTTTCTACGGTGCCGATCCGCAGTCGGTCGCCATGATCCGCCGGCTCCTGGTGGCCCTGGACCTGCCGCACTTGCGCTTCGTCGGCGTCGCGGACGACCGGCCGAAGCTGGACGAGCTCGAGGATCTCAAGCTGCTGGGCGGCTATGAAGAGCTTGCCGCCCTGGCCCGGCGCGGAGAGGTCGATCAGGTTCTGATCAGCGTTCCAAACTTACCGCCCAAGAGGCTCCACGAGATCGTCGAGGGGCTAAGCGCGGTTTCGGTCGACGTGTCGCTCATTCCGTCCGAAGCGATCGAGCTGGCGCCCGACTATCGTGTTCACCTGCTAGGCTCCTTGCCCGTCCTCAACCTCTGGCAGCGGCCATTCCGGGACATGAACCAGTTCGTGAAGCGCGGGGAGGACTTGCTCCTCGCGGGCATCTTGGTCGTCCTTCTTTCGCCGATCATTGGTCTCGCCGCACTCGCCGTCAGGCTGAGCAGCCCAGGACCGCTTCTGTTCGTGCAGCCGCGCGTCGGCTTCAACAATGAGGTAATCCACGTCCTCAAGTTCCGTACCATGTACGCGGATCAGACCGACATCGGCGCTCGGGCGACTACGACCAAGGACGACCCGCGTGTGACACCGGTTGGTCGTGTTTTGCGCAAGCTCAGCATCGATGAGCTTCCGCAGCTCCTGAACGTGATCAGGGGAGATATGTCCCTGGTGGGCCCGCGGCCGCACGCGCTCGAGATGAGGGTAGGCGACCGCTACTACCAGGATGCAGTGCGCGGCTATGCGGGCCGCCACCGCGTTCGCCCGGGCATCACGGGTCTGGCGCAGGTGAAAGGACTCCGCGGCGAAATCCGGACCGTCGAGAGAGCAAAGCGGCGCGTCGAACTGGACAAGGAATATATCGATCGCTGGTCCCTGGGCTTCGACCTATGGATTCTCCTGTCGACAATTCGAGCGGTGCTCTTCGACCGCGATGCCTACTGAACGCGAAAATTTCCTAGACGTTGCCTTCGACGTCTTGCCCGTGGACCGCCTCCTCTCGCGAATAGGAGCGGTCAGTTCGGATAGCGCGTTCCAGTACCTGGTCACGCCAAACGTCGATCACATGGTTCGACTTCACAAGCACAGAGCCGACATCGCGGGCCTGGCAGACGCCTACCGCACCGCGGACCTGTGCGTCTGCGACAGCAAGGTGCTCGCACGACTTGCCCGATGGCGCGGCGTAGAACTGCCGGTTGTCCCGGGCAGCGACCTGACGTCCTCGCTTTTCGAAAGAATAATCGGGGATGGCGACCATGTCGCGATTATCGGCGGCAATGCGGCGATGATCGACGATCTGAAGCGCAAGTACCCGGCCGTCCGCTTTTCCCAGCACTGCCCGCCGATGGGCCTGATGGGCGACGCGGCCGCGCGCACTCGGGCGGCGCAGTTCATCGTGGACCAAAAGGCTCGCTTCACCTTCATATGCGTTGGCTCGCCACAGCAGGAGCTGATCGCGGCCGAAGCCAGGCGCATCGGCGGCGGGCGAGGAATGGTTTTTTGTATCGGCGCTGCGCTTGAGTTCATCACGGGACAGACCAAACGAGCACCGCGCCTGGCTCGCCAGCTGGGACTGGAATGGGCCCACCGACTGGTCTCGGATCCACGCCGCCTGTGGCGTCGCTATCTCGTCGAAGGGCCCGCCATATTCGTCCTCGCCTACCGGTGGCGCCGGAGCGCCGCGTGAAGGTCGAAGCTCTTCGCCAGTGGCGCCGCATGGAACGGCGCCGCCGGGTCGTGATCATTGCGGCCTTTTGCGCAACCTTGATGCTCGCCGTCATCGGCGCGGCGCTCATGCTTTCGCGATCCGAATCGACGCCCTCGGGCATAATCCGCAAGGACGCGAAAAGGATGTCCGTTTCGTCGAGCGTGCGCCTGAACTTGCCGCCGCCCGATCTGTATCGCCCGATTACGCCCGAAGAGGCCATCAAGGAGAATGCGGAACGCGCCTTCTCCGGGCGGCCCGACACGCCCGCTTCTCCGTTCAAGCTAGATGCGAACGCCGGCACTCGCGAACGAGCGCTCGAATGCCTCACACAGGCGGTCTACTACGAAGCCGCGACGGAGGGCGTCGACGGTCAGCGCGCCGTCGCCCAGATCGTGCTGAACCGGATGCGGCATCCGGCCTATCCGGCATCGGTGTGCGGGGTCGTCTACCAGGGATCGGAACGCCCCACGGGGTGCCAGTTCACGTTCACCTGCGATGGCTCACTGGCACGGGTGCCCGCACAATCCTTGTGGAAGCAAGCTCACAAGATCGCGGCCGAGGCGCTGGCCGGCAAAGTCTATCCGCAGGTCGGCCATGCAACGCATTACCATGCGGATTACGTGCTGCCCTATTGGGCGGACTCGCTGGACAAGTCAGTCCAGATCGGCCGACACATCTTCTACCGCCTGAAGAGCGGCCTTGGAGCGAGCGGCGCCTTCCGCCAGCGCTATGCCGGGGTCGAGCCGCTTCCGCTGGCCCCTTCGACAGTCGAGGTTACTCTTGAGGCCATTCAGGACGCTGGGAACCAGATTGGGCCTATCGAGACCAGCCCCCTCCAGGTCGCATCGGGCGAACTGATCTCAAGCAATGAGCCGAAGTCGCAACTTGCGGCCGATACATCGGCGGGGATCTTGCTCATCGACGGCGCAACGTCGCAGGCAGCCGCTTCAACAAAACGAGCCGAGGCGCAAGGCTGTGAGCAAGGGGCAGGGGGCAAGCAACTTCGGCCACTTGGCGCCAATGACGTGAGGACCCAATCCAGCAAGGACGCGTGCTGATCCTCGCCAGCTAGCTTCGCCGGAAGGCCCCGGAATGGCTTAAGTTCCCGCATCATAGTTTGCGCGGATTCATCATATATTTAAAGTCAACCTTGAACGTGCCCTTCAGCTTTTGTCTGGGGAGGCAAAAAGATGAGTGAAGGGATTTCGGCCTTCAAGGCCATGGCGCTGGGACTCGGCGCAGTGATGCTCGTTGCCGTGGTGGCGCCAGACATCGCGACGGGTCAGTTCGACGCCTTCCGCCTGAACAAGGGCAAGGGCAAGGGATCGGGCGGCAGCACGACATCTCCGACTCCTACCGAGCCCGCACCGACGGAGCCTGCCCCGACGGAGCCTGCACCCACGACGGGCGCCATCTATCCGGAAGACACGCTGGTCCCCAGCAACTTCGACATCAACTCAACGCTGATGTCCGCATCGCTCCCGGCATCGGCCTATCCGGATACCGTCGGCGCATTCCGCTTCATTTGCGGTGCCGGCCAACTCACGAACGACGATCCGATCATGTATCCAGGCCAGCCGGGCAAGTCACACCTGCACCAATTCTATGGGAACACCTCGGCGAGCGCGAACTCGACTTATCCAAGTCTGAGGTCAGCGGGCGACAGCACCTGCAACTGGATGGGTAACGGAACAGCGTCGAACCGCTCAGCATACTGGATGCCCGCCATGCTCGACGGCAAGGGCAACGTCGTTCGTCCCGATTACGTGAGCATCTACTACAAGCAGCGGCCGGCCACCGATCCGGTCGTTTCTGATCCGACGAACCCCAAGTACCTCGGCAGAGCCGTGCCGCTGCCCAACGGCTTGCGCTACATCTTCGGATGGGACCCGACGGGAACGAACTCGATCAAGACCGGTGGCGCCTGGTTCAACTGCCAGGGGCCGTCGGCGAAACCCGGCCACTACCTGACCCTTTCGACGGCGCTCGCCAACTGCCCCGCCGGCAACCAGGTCGGCGCGGTCATCCAAGCCCCCGAATGCTGGGACGGCAAGCGCCTCGACAGCGCGGATCACCGCAGTCACGTGGCCTACGCAAGCTATGGCACATGGGGCTATCTCAAGTGCCCCTCGACGCACCCGTACAACATTCCCACGTTCACGATGGGCGCGTGGTACTCCGTCGAACGCGAAGACGATACCACGCGCTGGGCGCTATCGTCGGACCACATGGCCCCCGGACAGCCCGCGGGTCACACCTTTCACGCCGATTGGTTCGGGGCCTGGGACAATAATATTCAGTCCGTCTGGTGGAGCAACTGCATCAACAAGCTGCTCAACTGCTCGGCCGGCAACCTCGGCAACGGGACGCAACTCAAGGGAGCAGCCCAGCCCATCTACAATGGCATTCCGATGTGGAAGAATCCGCAGCGCCTCGTGCCGGTCCCGGCTTGACCAAGACCGTCGCGTGACAAGCAGGCGCATTTCGTTGAGATGTTGACACGTCTCAAAGACATCGAGTCAGGAAGCCTCGGGGGCAGACCCAGATCTCGAAACGCTTCGGGTCCTGCCATGGCGAGCCTCTAGGCGAAATCCGGTTCCAGCGCGATGGCGACAGAAGATGCGTTACTGGTGAAGGATCTGTTCACGTCCCAGCGACTTTCCGTGTAGGTCCATCCGGGCGTTTGGCCCTGGCAGCAAGCTTCTTATCGCCTACGAAGGGTCTGAGATTCGCGCTCTCCTCTAACGGCCGGATAAAGGTCTTTTAACCCTGTTCGCCTAGTACCAGGGCATGATGTTCGAACGAGCAGCAGTGACTCTGAGAGCATTGGTCCGCGACGAGCGCGGCAACGTGCTGGCGATGACCGCGATCGGACTTCCGCTCTTGATTGGTTGCGCAGCGATCGCCGTCGACACCGTTCAATGGGTTTCGGCGAAGCGTGAATTGCAGGCCGCGGCCGACGCGGCGGCGATCGCTGGCGTTTACGGCCTAGTGCAGACCGGCGAAATGGACGCCTCCGTCGACGACAGCGTTGCGTCCAATCCCAAGCTCGACTCGATGCGCGCAGTTTCAGTGGAACGGTCGCCTGCGCCCTACAAGGACGACCCCTTCGCAGTTCGCGTGCGGATCGCCAGCCCGGTGGGCATGACGTTCACCCGGATGTTCCTCAGCCGTGCCCCGACGGTCGACGTGGAAGCGACGGCGACGATCGTCGAGAACGGCGAGTTCTGCGCCTTCGCGATCGGCACCGAAGACGAGACCGGCCTGGAGATCGATCCCAGCGCGAATGTTGAGATGGAATGCGGCATGGCGACCAACGCCTCGTCGCCCAAGGCCATCGTCGCTGACGGCTCCGCGACCATTCAAGCGGACAATATTGTCGCGTTTGGAGGAATCGAGGCAAAAGGCATCAAGGACTCGCGGGTCCGCAAATACGGCCTGAAGCAGAAGGATCCACTGGCCGACCGCGATCCTCCGCTGATCCCTAACACCGGCTGTCCCAACGTGACCGTCAACTCGGACGCTGCGGTGAAAAATGGCGGGAGGGTGGCGCTTCCGGCCGGCTGCTATGGGAACCTGCTCCTCGACGGGCCGGTCACCCTTGCCGACGGCGAGTATATCATCAATCGCGGAAACCTTCTGATCGGACCGGCCGCGGAAGTCTCCTGTCGTGCCTGCACCATCTTTCTCACCAGCGAACAGGCGGCGACCGATCCCTGGTCGATCGGAAAGGTCCAGATCGACAGCCATGCCAAGGTGAAGCTGGCTGCCCCGACGCAAGGCCCGAACGCCGGCATCCTCATATTCCAGGACCGGAGATCGAAGGGCGCGCACAACGAGATCGAGAACATCATCGGAGGCAATGGCTTCTCGGAGCTCAAGGGCCTGATCTACTTCCCTTCGGAAATACTCCGTGTGGACGGAGATCGAACCCCGGATCTGCGGTGTGCGCGCTTTATCGGGAAACGGCTGATCCTCAACGGTCGGGTGCTGATTTCGAAGGGTTGCTCCGGCTCCAACGTGATGAATTTCCTCGGCACGGAAGTGCGTCTGATCGGCTGACGACGTTCCGGTCGTGGCTTAAATCGGCACAGCGCGCCTCAACGGCCGTCCGGCCTGTTGCTGTCGGCCGGTTGATACCGCTACGAGAACAAGACCAAGCGTGGCGTCAGAAGGGGGACTAGTGGCTCGCGACTATAACATGCGCAAACGGGTGATGATCACCGGCGGCGCGGGCTTCCTCGGTTCGCATCTCGCCGACCGTCTGCTCGAAGCCGGCCACGAAGTGCTGTGCGTCGACAATCTGTTCACCGGCACCAAGGACAATATCGCCCACCTGCATTCGAACCCAAGCTTCGAGTTCATGCGGCACGACATCACGTTCCCGCTCTTCGTCGAGGTGGACGAGATCTACAATCTCGCCTGCCCCGCTTCGCCCATTCACTACCAGCATGACCCGGTGCAGACGACCAAGACGTCGGTACACGGCGCCATCAACATGCTTGGCCTGGCCAAGCGGTTGGGCTGCAAGATCCTCCAAGCCTCGACCAGCGAAGTATACGGAGACCCGTCGGTCCATCCGCAAAGCGAGGAATATTGGGGCCATGTGAACCCGATCGGCCCGCGCTCCTGTTACGACGAGGGCAAGCGCTGCGCCGAGACCCTGTTCTTCGACTATCACCGACAGCACAAGCTGCCGATCAAGGTCGCGCGCATCTTCAATACGTACGGGCCGCGGATGCACCCGGCGGACGGCCGCGTGGTCTCCAACTTCATCATGCAGGCGCTCAAGAACGAGCCGATCACCCTCTACGGCGACGGAAGCCAGACCCGTTCATTCTGCTATGTCGACGACCTGGTTGCCGGGCTTATTTCCCTGATGGACACCGGACCCGAGATCACCGGTCCGATCAACATCGGCAATCCGAACGAGTTCACCGTCCGCGAACTTGCCGAACAGGTAATCCGCCTCACCGACGCAACGTCCGAGATCGTTGAAGCGCCCCTTCCCCAGGACGACCCCAAGCAGCGCCAGCCGGATATCAGCAAGGCGAAGCGCCACCTTGGCTGGGAGCCGTCGGTCCAGCTCGAACAGGGCCTGGTCAAGACGATCGACTATTTCCGCAATTTCGTTAGGCCCTAAGGCCGGGCAGAAAGGGGCTCAATTTGTCCTGGCGGAACGGCCCTCTCAAGAAGCTCGTCTCCAAGGCTCTGCAACGCGATTGCCTCTCCCTAGAGGAGCGAGCGTATCGCCGATTGGCGGCTTCAGGATATACGCCCGCCTCCATCATCGACATTGGCGCTCACGATGGAAACTGGACTAGGCTCGCGCGTCGAATCTTTCCCGGTGCGTCGATCATGATGATCGAGCCGCTGAGCTCGAAGGCCGAAGCCCTGAATGCGCTGGCAGGCTCGCTTGAGAGAACCCAGTTTGTCGAGGCTCTTCTTGGGGCAAAAGCGGGGCAGACCGTAACCTTTTATGAGGCCGGAACAGGCTCATCCCTGCATCGCGAGCAAAGCAACGTCGAGTTCAAAGAGACATCCTTGCAGACGTCCACGCTGGATGATGTCACGGCACAGCTGGATGGTCCGATCTTCCTGAAGCTCGACGTCCAGGGCGCCGAGGTTGAGGTACTCGACGGTGGCTCGAAGACTCTAGACCGCTCGGATCTGGTCCAATTGGAAGTCGCCCTGCTGCCGTACAATGAGGGCGGAGCGACCTTCCTTCAGGTGATCAATTATATGGATCAGCGCGGCTTTGTGCCGTTCGACGTCGCCGGGATGATCCGGCCGACCGGTGTGGAACTGGTGCAAGTCGACATGCTGTTCGTCCCAGCTGGATCGCCTTTACGTCCAACCCGCTTCGTCTTTCCCCGGTAACGGCAGGCCTACTGGTGCTGACCCGCGATCCAATGCTCGATCCGCGTGCGGAGCGAGGGGCGTGAAGGAATGAAGCCCGGCTCGGTGAAGCCAGAGACTTCCAGCGAATCGTAGATCTGCAGGTTCTGCGGGATGCGCGGGCGGACGGTCTCACGGCCGCGGAGCTTGTCCTCGGCCAGGTTCAGGGCGCGATGCACTTCTTCGGCGGTGAACGGCTTCGTTAGGCAACCGAGCGCCAGGTCCGGCATCGGGAAGCTCGGCGCCTTGCCGCTGACGAACAGGCACGGCACGTCATAGTCGCTGAGCCGAACGGCCGCGGAAAAGCCGGTGCTCCCGCGGGCAAGGTGCAGGTCAACGAGCGCGAGGTCGGGATTGTAGTGCTCGGCAGCGGCGACGGCATTGTCTGCGTCGTCCGCAATGGCGACCACCCGGTATCGCGGATTATCCTCGACGAGATATTTCAGCGTGGTCGCGAGTTGAGAATCATCCTCAACAATCAAGATCTTGAGCACCGAAGTCTCCCCCATCCCCTGGAGAAATCACCCAACTTCGATGCTCATCCGAAACTGGGCCTTTGCGAATCCCCCTTGAACGCAGTTTACGACGAAGCGAGTCAGCGGCCCGCCCAGACGAAAGAAAAGGCCGGATCGCACGTGGCGACCCGGCCTTCCCCTCCTGAAAACTCTGTAGATTTTAGGCGCGATAGAAGATGTGCGCGCCGATCTGGCTGACCCGCGTCAGCCGCCGGCCCCACGATGGAGCGACGTAATTGGCGTGATACCAGAGCACGTCGTTGGAAAGGCTCGGGACCGCATTGTTGATCGCGATGCGCGTAACCCCGAGCGCGTTGCGCCACGCGGTAGAGCTCTCATCCACGCCCGGCATGTAGCCGTTACGGACAAAGGAGAACTGCCACGGTTGCTTGACCACTCCGCACCAGCTTCCGGGATAACGGCCCGACGCAGCGCGGTTCATGATGACGCGTGCAACCGCGAGCTGTCCCTCCAGGGTCTCGCCACGTGCCTCATGATAGACCGCGACCGCTATGCAGTTTGCTTCCGCATCGAGCGGCGCACCGGCGCTGTAGCGATCGACCAGCGCATAAAGTGGCCAGCCGTTCGACTGCAGCCACGCGGCTTCCTTCACAATCTCCGGAGCCAAAGTCACCGAGACTGCGGCCGCCGGGGTGGCCTGAATCACGCTGCCGCTAACCGTGGCGATCGCGGCCGTCGCCGGCTTCATCAAACCGAGGGGCTTCGCAGCTACGTCAACCGTGCCGGCCGAAGTCGGCAACGGAGCTCCCGTTGCGGGATTGGACGCCGCCATCAGCAAAAGCCCAGCAGCCACGGACAGGCCGCGGCCCAACGCAAACTTCTTCAATTTTGACTCTTTGTTCTGGCGGCCGACCGTTACCGGGCGCTCCCTGGCGCCACATTCATTCGAATACGGAATTGGTCGTCCGTCTTGCCCGGAGCCGCGCTCATTGGCGCAGGCTCACCCGCTATTCGTTGAGCTTCAGTTAGGGGACCGACCCGGTTTACCCAACCCAATAGTCGGCGAGTCGAGCCGATGATGCGTTAGCTTGCGGAACTTTATGGTTAATTTTCAACTGGCCGATAGAGAAGCTCGAACTCGTCGGGAAGAATCGGCGCCTTTCGCGATGCCCGCTGGACCGGTAGGAGCAGGCCCATGGCGTACTGGCTCATGAAATCGGAACCTTCCAGCTACAGCTGGGAGGATCTCGTCCGGGACGGTGGCACGGAATGGGACGGCGTGCGCAACAATGCCGCGCGCCTGCATCTCAAGGCGATGAAGGCGGGTGACGAGGCGCTCTTCTACGCAAGCATGACCGACAAGGCGGTCGTTGGGATCATGCGGATCACTCGCGAGGCGCAGCCCGATCCCAAGGATGCCGACTGGGTCTCGGTGCGGGTCGAGCCGGTCCGCGCCATCGGGCCGGTCACGCTGAAGGCCATCAAGGCCGAACCGAAGCTGGAGAAGATGGAGCTCATTCGTCAGTCGCGGCTCTCGGTGGCGCCTGTCCGCGACGAGGAGTGGCGGATGATATTAGAGATGGCCAACTGAGGCGTCTCGTCTCGCTCACCTTAGGTTACTAACAGGCACAACTAAGAAGTGGTGGGCATAGGAGGCGGCGTCAGGCCGCCTCCATCTTCCGGGACTGCCGCTTGCGCTCGTGCGGGTCGAGGAAGCGCTTGCGGATGCGCACGACCTTGGGCGTCACCTCGACCAGTTCGTCCTCCTGAATGTAGGCGATCGCCTGCTCCAGCGTCATCCGCCGCGGCGGGGTAAGCCGAATGCCCTCGTCCTTCGGTCCGGAGGCACGGAAGTTGGTCAGCTGCTTTGACTTCAGCGGATTCACTTCGAGGTCGTGGATCTTGGCATTTTCGCCGATGACCATGCCTTCGTAGAGGTCGTCGCCCGGCGAAATGAACAGCACGCCACGGTCTTCCAGCGCATTTAGCGCGTAAGCAACGGCCTTTCCTTGCTCCATGGAGATCAGCACGCCGTTCTGGCGTCCGCTGATCGGGCCCTTGTGAGGACCATACCTTTCGAACAGCCGGTTCATGATGCCGGTGCCGCGCGTGTCCGACAGGAATTCGCCGTGATAGCCGATGAGACCGCGCGACGGCGCGCTAAAGGTCAGGCGAGTCTTGCCGCCCCCTGATGGGCGCATGTCGGTCATCTCGGCCTTGCGGATCGCCATCTTGTCGATGACGGTGCCGCTAAATTCATCGTCGACGTCGATGACCACCGTCTCGTACGGCTCTTCGAGGCCGTTCGGACCATCGCGGAACAGCACGCGCGGGCGACTGATCGATAGCTCGAAGCCTTCGCGACGAAGAGTTTCGATGAGCACTCCGAGCTGGAGTTCGCCGCGCCCCGCGACCTCGAAGCTGTCATTGTCTGCGGCAGTCGTCACCCGGATCGCGACATTGCCTTCCGCCTCGCGCTCAAGCCGTTCGCGGATGACGCGGCTCTGTACCTTGTCCCCGTCGCGGCCCGCATAGGGGCTGTCATTGACGGAAAAGCTCATTGCCAGCGTCGGCGGGTCTATCGGACGCGCCTTCAAAGGCGCGGCGACCGCCGGATCGGCGAAGGTGTTCGAAACGGTCGCCTTGATAAGTCCGGCAATGGCGACGATCTCGCCGGCTTCGGCACTCTCGACCGGCACTCGCTCGAGGCCGCGGAACGCAAATACCTTGGTTGCGCGGCCTTCCTCGACGACGTTTCCGTCCACATCGATCGCCTTGATCGGCATGTTGGTCGTCAGTTTGCCGCTTTCGATCCGCCCGGTAAGGATACGGCCGAGGAACGGGTCGCGGTCGAGCAAGGTCGCGAGCATTCGGAACGGGCCGGCGTCGACCCGTGGCCGCGGAACATGGCTGACGATGGCCTCGAAGAGCGGCGTCAGGTCGCCCGAACGGACATCGTCGGAGAGGCCCGCGTAACCGGCGCGGCCGCTGGCGTAGAGAGTTGGAAAGTCGAGCTGCTCGTCATTGGCCTCGAGGTTGAGGAACAGCTCGAACACCTCGTCGAGCACTTCGGCCGGGCGCGCATCGGGGCGGTCGATCTTGTTGACGACGACGATCGGCTTGAGACCCAGGGCGAGCGCTTTGCCAGTGACGAACTTGGTCTGCGGCATCGGACCTTCAGCTGCGTCGACCAACAGGATGACGCCGTCGACCATGCTGAGGATTCGCTCCACCTCGGCGCCGAAGTCGGCGTGGCCTGGCGTGTCGACGATGTTGATGTGTATGCCGTGCCAATCAACAGACGTGCACTTGGCCAGGATGGTGATCCCCCGCTCCTTCTCGAGGTCGTTCGAATCCATCGCCCGCTCCTCGACGCGCTGATTGTCGCGGAAGGTGCCGGACTGGCGAAAGAGCTGGTCGACAAGCGTCGTTTTGCCGTGATCGACGTGCGCGATGATCGCGACGTTACGCAGATTCATTGTTTTTCCCGGAGAATGTGTGCGGCGCACATAGTGAATAGCCAATCATGTTGCAATGCAGCATGGAAACGGTCGAACCGCCTCATGCGTTTGGGCACAAACGATTGAATGGAGGTTCAGATGCCCCGTGGTGCGTACACGTCCAAGCAGGACCGCAAGGCCGAACATATCGCCGAGGGATATGAGAAGCGCGGCGTTTCCAAGAAGGAAGCCGAGAGCCGGGCCTGGGCGACCGTGAACAAGCAGGACAAGGGCGGCAAGAACGACGGCTCAGGCCGGAGCCGCAGCCGTAGCGAAGCCGCCAAAAAAGGCTGGGAAACTCGCCGCCGCCGCGGCAAGGGTTGAGCTAGACCGCCCGCTCCAGGATTTCGACGGCGCGCTCGATCGCTCGGACCTCGCTCGGCGCGAGCCGTTCGAGACGGCTTGCTAGGGAGGTCGACTCCGAAGGCGTTCTAAGGACGTCCCGGCCCGCATCCGTCAACCGCATGGCGAGCCTGCGGCGATTGTCAGGATCGGCGGCGCGCTCGATCAGGCCAGCCCGAACGAGCGCATCGACCGACCGGCTCACTGCCGGAGCGCCGCGACCCATGGCCCGGGCCACCTGATTGAGCGTGGCCGGCTCGTTGGAGCCGACGGCTGACAGCAACATCCGTCGGGCCCGATCGGCCCGCTCGGTCGGACCATCCGCCAGGAAATTCTCGGATACCGCCACGTACCGGGCCGCAACGGCGGCTGGTGATGATCCCCAAAGCATGGGTTGCATGCTAGCAAAGGTTTGCCGCATGGCAAGATTGTAGCTAGCAACCCGTCGTGCAATCCGGCTCGAAGCTCCCACGGAACGTCTGGATTCTAGGCTTCGTCAGCCTGTTGATGGACCTCAGCTCGGAAATCTATCACGCGCTGCTGCCTGCCTTCATCACGGTGACGCTCGGCCTTCCGGTGCTAGCGCTCGGGGCGATCGATGGCATTGCGGAGGCGACCGCAAGCTTTGCCAAGCTGGCGTCAGGTCGGCTGTCCGACCGCAGTCGCAAGCGCAAGCCGTGGGTGCTGCTCGGCTACGGGCTCGCCGCACTTTCAAAGCCTCTGTTTCCGGTCGCCCAGGGAGCCGTCGAGCTCATGGGTGCCCGTTTCGCGGACCGGGTCGGCAAAGGCATTCGGGGGGCACCCCGTGACGCAATCATCGCCGATGAAACTCCGCCGGAGATACGGGGTCGGGCCTTCGGCCTTCGCCAGGCGCTGGATACGGTCGGAGCGCTGACCGCACCGCTCGCCGCGGTTGGACTGATGATCCTGTTCGTTGAAGATATCCGCGCAGTCTTCTGGATCGCGATGATCCCGGCGGCCTTGTCGTTCCTGCTCGCGCTCATCGCGGTCAAGGAGCCCGCGACGAATCTCGCCATCACCACGTTCCAGCCGCTGTTTCGCGGCTTTCGCGAACTCGACAGGCCCGTGCGGCGCCTGTTGGCAGTCGTGTTTCTCTTCTCGCTCGCGCGCTTTTCGGAGGGGTTCCTGATCCTTCGTGCGCTCGACGTCGGCTTAAGCCCGGTCCTGTCCCCGCTGGCGCTGGTCGCCTTCAATGTGGGATTCCTCGCCCTGGCCTATCCCGCCGGAGCGTTGAGCGACCAAATGAGCCCGCGCTCGATCCTGATGGCGGGCATGGGAGTCCTGGCAGCCGCCAATCTCCTCCTCGCGCAGGACATCGGTCTTGCGGGTCTGATCCTCGGGATCCTGCTGTGGGGTGCGCACATGGCGCTGACGCAGGGTATCTTCGCGCGACTGATCGCCGACGTGGCGCCCGATCATCTCCGGGCGACGAGCTTTGGCGCTTTCTACTTCGTCAGCGGCATCGGCACCCTGCT
This sequence comes from uncultured Alphaproteobacteria bacterium, assembly GCA_963829625.1. GTDB lineage: Bacteria > Pseudomonadota > Alphaproteobacteria > Sphingomonadales > Sphingomonadaceae > Sphingomicrobium. The sequence goes on from CAWHJH010000018.1 coordinate 80,697, forward strand.
CGCGAGCCTCGCGGCGGGGTACATCTGGGACCGCGACGGCGCCGCGACCACGTTCATCGCGGGGGCCGGCGCCGCCGCCGTCGCCCTTGCCATGCTCAGCCTTCTACCGATCGACCGTCGGCCTGCGTGATGGATCGCGACTAGCGCTCTCCGCCCTGACCGATCGCCACGGGCTCGCCATGGGACGTGAACGGCGGCATGCGCGCAGAGCCTCTCCACCGATCGACGAACTGGTGCTTCAGCGCCGCAGCGACGTGAAGCAGGATCAAGGCGACGAGCGTGTAGGCCGCCAGTTCGTGCAGTTCACCCGCCAAATCGCCGGTTTCCTTGCTCACCCCCGGGATCACCGGAACCTGGATCCCGCCGACCAGCGGAGTGGTCGGCCCATTCGCATAGCCTGAGACCGCGACGAAGCCGACGATCGGCATGGCGATCAACAGCGTATAGAACAGGCGGTGATTCCAGACGGCGGCAATCCGCTCCCATGCCGGAAGTTCGGGCGGAAACGGCGGCGGCGGATTTTTCAGGCGGTATGCGAGCCTGGCCAGGGCTGCCAGCAGGATCACGACGCCGACAGTCTTGTGCCAAATGAAGATCCCATCGCGTGCGGGGCCAGGCTCGGACAGCGCGAACGTGAAGCCAAGATAGGCTTGCAGAAGGACCAGGGCGACCGTGATCCAGTGCAGTGCGACGGCCGTGTTCGAATAGCGAAGGACCGCGTCCTGCGGCGCGGTTTCGGGGACGCTCGTCATCGGCTTCTCCCTCCTAGTGGCGGGACAACGCCGGAAATGATGGCTCGGTTGCCATCCTGGCCTTCAGGAGCGTCGATGGATTCGAAGGCGCGCCCAGATGATCCAGCCGAAAAGCGCCCAGAGAATCAGCCCTCCGATGGGGATGAGCAGGTGCAGGCCGACCATCGCCCAGGACGGCCAGGGATCATCGCCGAACACCCACAACCAACCAACGCCGAGCAGGCCGCCTGCCACGAGGACGACCGTCGTGTAGGCCGCGATCGCGCCGCCGACGATTGCCAGCAGCAGGGCGACCCACCGGCTCACCTGGTGAACTTCTCTCCGCGCTCCGCCTTGTCGAGAAGCAGCTTAGAGAAAGAGAAGTCGGACCCCATGCGCTCTTCCTGGCGCTTCAGGCCCTCAACGATGTTCTGGAGGCCGACCGTGTCCGCCCAGGACATCGGGCCGCCGCGATAGACCGGCCATCCGTAGCCATAGACCCAGACGACATCGATGTCGGACGCGCGCTGGGCCATACCTTCCTCGAGGATCTTCGCACCCTCGTTGACCATCGTGTAAAGTGTGCGCTCGACGATCTCCTCGTCGCTGATCTCGCGGCGCTCAACGCCCTGCTTCTTGGCGAAATCCTCGATGATCTGCTGAACCACCGGCGACGGGGTCGGACGGCGCTTCTCATCGTAATCGTAGAAGCCGGCGCCCTTCTTCTGGCCCCAGCGGTCGATCGCGCAGAGGGCGTCGCGGATATTCTCGATGCGGCTCGGGTCGCGGTGCCAGCCGATGTCAACTCCGGCGAGATCGGCCATCTGAAAGGGACCCATCGGCATTCCGAACTCTACGTGGACCTTGTCGATCTGCTCCGGTGTCGCGCCTTCCAGCAGAAGCTTGGTCGCTTCGATCTGGCGCGGCATCAGCATGCGGTTGCCGATGAAGCCGTGGCACACGCCCGCGACCACGGCGACCTTCCGGATCTTCTTCGACAGGCCCATGACCGTGACCAGCACGTCCGGCGCCGTCTTTGCGCCGCGCACGACCTCAAGCAGCTTCATCACGTTGGCCGGCGAAAAGAAGTGCATGCCGACCACGTCCTCGGGCCGCGAAATGCTGGCCGCGATCTCGTCGATGTTCAGATAGGACGTGTTCGATGCCAGGATCGCTCCGGGCTTGGCGATCTTGTCGAGCCGGCCGAACACCTCTTTCTTCACGTCCATGTTCTCATAGACCGCCTCGATGATGAGGTCGCAGTCCGCGAGCGCGCTGAAGTCCAGGGTTGGCGTGAGGATGCCCATCGCCTTGGACACCTGATCGACCGTCAATTTCCCCTTTGCGGCGGTCGCCTCGTAATTCTTGCGCATCAGGCCGGTGCCGCGGTCGAGCGCTTCCTGGCCCATCTCGACGATCGTCACCGGGATGCCGGCCGACAGGAAGTTCATGGAAATCCCGCCGCCCATCGTGCCGGCGCCGATTACGCCGACCTTCTGGATGGGCCGCGGCCTGGTGTCTTCGGGCAGACCCTCGATCTTGGCGGCCTTGCGCTCGGCGAAGAAGAAATATTGCTGGGCCTTGGCCTGCGTGCCGCTCATCAGCTCCATGAAGAGCTTGCGTTCTTCGATGACGCCTTCCTCATAGGGCTTTTCGCAGGCGGCCTTCACCGCACGGATGTTCGCTTCCGGAGCGTCGAAGCCGCGGAACTTGCGCCCATTCTCCTTGCGGAAATCCTCGAAGACGGTCGGATCGCATTCGTTGATCTTGTATTGCCGCTCACTGCTCTTCGGGAGCGGACGCACGTCGCGAACTTCCTCCGCGTAAGCGACCGCATGAATGATCAGATCGTCCTCGATCAGGCGATCGACCAGCCCGCAATCGAACGCGTCCTTGGCGCTGATTGGATTGCCGCCTGCGCACATTTCCAGCGCCTTGCGCACGCCGGCGACGCGCGGCAGCCGCTGCGTCCCGCCCGCACCCGGCAGGAGGCCCAGCTTCACTTCTGGGGTTCCCAGCTTCGCCGACGGCAGCGCCACGCGGTAGTGACAGCCCAGCGCCACCTCGAGACCGCCCCCCAGCGCGGTTCCGTGGATCGCCGCGACGACCGGCTTGGTGCACTCTTCGATCCGGTCGACCACCTGCGGAAGCCAGGGCATGATCGGCGGCTTGCCGAACTCCGTGATATCGGCGCCGGCAAAGAAGGTCTGTCCTTCGCAGGCGATCACGACAGCATTGACCGCATCGTCCGCCTCGGCCTGCTCGATCGCAGCGACCAGCCCCTGCCGAACCGCCGCGCCGAGTGCGTTCACAGGCGGATTGTTGGACAGGATGATCAGCACGTCACCGTGGCGCTGCGTCGAGATCGGGTTGGTGGCGGCGGGCTTGTCGAGAACGTCGGTCATGTTGCGGTCCGTCCGTAGCTTTGATGATTGAAGGGGTGCGATGCCGACAGGCCGCCGTCGACGACGATGGCCTGGCCGTTGACGTAGCTGGATTCGTCGGAGGCGAGGAAAAGCGCCGCCCGGGCGATCTCGATCGGCTCGCCGCCGCGCTTCAAGGGATTGAGGCGGCCTAGCTGCTCCTCCTGCCCTTTCGACCGTGCGCGGTCGTAGATGAAGCTGGTCATGCCGGTTTCGATGAGGCCGGGACAGATGGCGTTGACGCGGATGTTCGCGCCCGAAAGCTGCGTCGCCGCAACCTTCACCAGGTTAACTACGCCCGCCTTCGAAGCCGAATAGGCGGGCCCGCCGGCGCCCGAGCGCAGTCCGGCCACGCTGGCCGTGGCAATGATCGATCCGCCGCCCGCCGCTTTCATGTGCGGCGCTGCATATTTGATCGCCAGGAACGGGCCGATCAGGTTGACGCGGAGAATCTCCGCCCAGTCGTCGGAACTCTGCTCGAAGATGGATGAGAATCCGCCGGACACGCCCGCATTGGCGAACATGATGTCCAGGCGGCCATGGTCGGCGACCGTTTGCTCTACCAGCCGCTCGACGTCCGCTTCGGAGCCCGCATCGACGGAAACGACGTCGACGCCCTCGGCACGGTCGGCGGCGACCACGGTAGCGCCTTCGGAGCGGAACAAGTCCGCCGTTGCCTCACCGATGCCCGAGGCGGCACCGGTGATGATCGCGACCTTGCCCTCAAGCCGGGGCATGCTTGGCGAACTCCAGCTTGGCTATGGCGCGGTTGTGAACCTCGTCGGGTCCGTCGGCGAGCCGAAGCGTGCGGATGCCTGCCCAGCTTGCCGCAAGCGGCGTATCCTGGCTGACGCCTGCCGCACCAAAGGCCTGCACCGCGTCGTCGATGATCTGCAGCGCCATGCGCGGCGCCTTCACCTTGATCATCGCGATCTCGGCCTTGGCGGCCTTGTTGCCGGCCTTGTCCATCAAGTCCGCGGCCTTAAGGCAGAGCAGCCGCGTGCAATCGATCTCGATCCGCGCCTCGGCGACGCGCTGCTCCCAGATGCTGTGCTCGCTAATCTTCTTGCCGAAGGCCACGCGGCTCTGCAGCCGCTTGCACATCAGCTCGATCGCTTCCTCGGCTGCGCCGATGGTCCGCATGCAGTGGTGGATTCTGCCCGGTCCGAGTCGTCCCTGCGCAATCTCGAACCCCCGGCCTTCGCCCAGCAGCAGGTTCGATGGCGGGACCCGAACATTGTCGAGCTTGATCTCCATGTGGCCATGCGGCGCGTCGTCGTAGCCGTAGACCGTCAGGTGCCGCTCGATCGTCACGCCTTCGGCGTCCAGCGGCATCAGGATCATAGATTGTTGCTGGTGGGCCTTGGCCGACGTGTCAGTCTTGCCCATCAGGATCGCGACCTTGCATCGCGGGTCGCCCGCGCCGGACGACCACCATTTCTTGCCGTTGATCACATATTCGTTGCCGTCGCGGCGGATTTCGCACTGGATGTTTGTCGCATCCGATGAAGCGATACCGGGCTCGGTCATCAGGAAGGCCGAGCGGATCTCGCCGCGCATCAGGAGTGAAAGCCACTCATCCTTCTGCTCACGCGTTCCGTAGCGGTGGAGCACCTCCATGTTGCCGGTATCGGGCGCCGAGCAGTTGAACACCTCGCTCGACCAATGCACCCGTCCCATCTCCTCGGCGCAGAGGGCATATTCGAGGTTGGTGAGCTGCTCGCCCTCGAACGGGAAAGTCTCGTCGACATGCTGGAGAGCTCCGCCCGGCGGCATGAACAGGTTCCACAGACCTGCCTCTCGGGCCTTGGGCTTCAGCTCCTCGATGACCTGGATGGGTTTCCAGCGATCGCCGGTTTTCTGCTCGCGATGATAGTCCTCAACTCGTGGACGGACATGTTCGTCCATGAAATCGCGCACGCGATTGCGGAAAGAAGCCTGACGTTCCGTAAGGTCAAAGTCCAAGGCGGCGCATCTCCCTTTGCCGCAAGGCGTGACTGCGGCCGTTTTCCGCTAGGCCGCACGTGCTTGTGCTGCAAGCGAAACGCCACGGCAGTTCGCGCGTAGTGTCTTCGTGGCCCGCGACGGCATCTTCCCCACCTTCTTCCTGTCCGGCTTCGAATGCTCGACGTTCGACTGGAAGGACCGCGGCCGCCGCGACATCGCGGAAGAGCTGCAGCATTACGCTCATGCCGACGAGGATTATGCCTTGCTGGCCTCACTCGGGATCGGGGTTGCCCGTGAAGGCATCCCCTGGCCATTCGTCGACAAGGGCGACGGCGAGTACGATTTTTCCAGGATCGACCCTTTTCTCGACGCCCAGCGCCGCCACCAAGTCCTGCCGATCTGGTCGCTCAGTCACTACGGCTATCCGGGCGGGCTCGACCCGTTGCGCGATGCCGACGGCTTCGCCGCCCGCTTCGCCGCTTATGCACGCGCAGCCGCCCGCTACGTCGCGGATCGCGCGCATCATGGACCGTTGTGCTTTTGCCCGGTCAACGAGCCGACCTTCTGGGGCTACATGGGCGGCGAATGGGCGTGGTGCGCCCCGTTCGGCAGAACGGCCGACGACCGCCGCCGCTTCACCCTCGCGCTTGCTCGTGCCGACATAGCCGCCTGCAAGGCTATCCGGCAGGATTTCCCGGACGCACGCTTTGTCCACATCGATCCGTTGATCTGGGTCGTCCCGCCGCTGGACCGGCCAGATCTCGCGGACGAGGCCCGCCGCGAGGCCTATGACGATGCCTACATAGCCTGGGACGCCATCTCGGGCCTGAAGCGTCCCGAATATGGCGGGAGCCTGGAGCTGATCGATGTGCTTGGCTTCAACAATTACAGCTTCGGGCAGATGGAATATTCGGGCGGCGGCAAGCCCAACAATCCGTTGGAGCCCGGCGACCCGCGCATCCGGCCCGTCTGCGACCTGATCGAAGAAGCCTGGTCGAAGTACAAGCGCCCGTGCATCATCGCCGAGACCTCCGGCCTTTACGGCGGCCGACCCCAATGGCTCGACGACATGACCAGCGAGGCGCTGGCGGCCGTGAACCGCGGCGTCGACCTGCATGGCATCTGCCTGTTCCCCGCCGTCGACATGCAGGACTGGCACTCGGGCGAGTGGCTCCACATGGGGATCGCGGACATCGAGCCGCTGCCGAACGGCGTGCTGATGCGCAAGCCCTTCCCGCCCTATGTCGAGCGGCTCCATCACTGGCAGAGGCGCTTCAACCGCGTCACGAAATTGGATGAGGATCCCTACGATAGTCCCGTGAATCTCGAGGACGTGGAACGAGCCGCCAGGGAGCTGCGGCCGACCGCCGATGCCAACTGGAGCTAATTCGATGAAAAGAGCCTTCACATTCGCACTGTTCCTTGCCGGAGCCTGCTCACAGGAAACCGTGGCTCCACGAGCGAACATGGCGGCGTCCGAGAATGAGGCGGCTTCCGAAGCACCACTCAATCCGCCAGCTCCGGGCATGCCCGGCGGATTGCCCGACGATCGTACTCCGATCGCCGAGGGCCCAATCGATCCGAAGAGCGCTCAGGGCGCCGGGCAAGTTCTTCAGCGCTATTTCGCTTTCGTAGAGTCCGGAAATTCGGAGGAAGCGAGAAAGCTTTGGTCGGAAGGCGCGCAAAAGCTCGACCTCAGTAGATATAAGGAAGTTCATGCGAATATCGGCGCTCCCGGCGATCCGGAAGGCGCAGCCGGCTCGATCTACGTCGACATTCCCGTCCAGCTCTATGGAAGGACGAATGAGGGCAGGGAATTCAACGCTCGCGGCAGCATGACCTTGCGCCGGGTGAACGACGTTCCCGGTTCCACGCCCGAACAACGCGAGTGGCACATTTACAGGAGCGAATTTCCGAAGGGTTGAGCGCCTGCCTCGCCCTTGCTGCGCTCCCTCAGGAAGCCGCGCGGTTCTTCCGAAGGATTGCAAACAGGATCAACGCGAAGGCCGAGAGGCGGAAGAGGAAGAGCGCACCGCGCTCTTCGGTCGGGATATTGGCGAGCGCCAGTACGGCCTGGCCGATGCCGAGCAGTACGAAGGCCAGCGCAAAGGCCATGAAGAGCTGGTCACGCGTGCGCCGCCAGAAGCGGAGGAAGAACAGCCCGCACACGAAGAACCCGAAAGCCGTCGCGCCGGAAAGGAAGTTGACGAGGGTCGTCGACATCATTCCTCCTCCACTTCCCAGATGAAGCCCCAGATGAGAGAGGCGACCGCAGCCAAGGCGAACCCTTGGCGAACCAGCCTCAGGTCGAGGTCATCGCCCCATACGACCAGATCAAGCACCAGAACGAGATTGTTTCCCGCGAGGAGCAGGAAGCAGATGCTGCTCCACAGCAGTAGGCGCATCCTCGTCCGGCGGTAGCTTCGGCCAAGCAGCCATGCGCAGGCCGTGCTCGTCAGGAAGCACAGGACGTAAACGATCGTTGGGAATGCCTCAGTCACCGGTATCCCTTCGAAGCTTGAACGCCTCTGCAAAGGCATTGGCGGTGCGCGTACTTGTCGAAACGATGGCACGGCGGACGGAATTCGGACGGCTACGATAGAGTTGCTCGACCTGCTCGACGCACTCCTCCACGTCGCTGCTGACCGGAAGAAAAGCGGCGCCCTCCCCCTCGATGGACGCAAGGCCGGCGGTGACCAAGGCGTCGAGCGCCTTGCTGACGACGAGCTCGCTCGCGCGGAGTGTCGTAACCAGCTCTTCTCGGGCCCAGGCGCGCCGCTCTCTCTTGAGCACGAGCAGCAGCTCGAGCGCCCAGACGGACGGGAAGCTCGCCGCGATGAATCGCAGGACGTTTTCGTCGGAGCTGCTCACCGGCTCCGTGTCACCGCGGCGCTGCGTTGCATTGGCCCCGCCCTAGCGAGGCGGCGTTGCATCTGGCAACCCGCTAGCGAGCTTGTTTTGCGCGATGTAGGACCGTTCCATGACTGATCTGGAATCCTTCCGTTCCGACACTCGCGCGTGGCTGGAGGCGAACTGCCCGCCCGAAATGCGCGAGCCCATCCGCTCCGACTCCGACATGTGCTGGGGCGGGCGAAACTGGACTTTCCAATCCGACGCGCAGCGGCTCTGGCTTGAACGGATGGTCGAGCGCGGCTGGACGGTCCCGCACTGGCCCAGAGACTATGGCGGCGGCGGCCTCTCGCCGGCCGAGGCCAAGGTCCTCAAGGAGGAGATGGCGCGGATCGGCGCTCGCCAACCGCTCTACAGCTTCGGCATCTCGATGCTCGGTCCCGCCCTCCTCAAGTTCGGCAGCGAGGAACAGAAGAAGCGCTTCCTGCCCGAGATTGCGCGCGGCGAAATCCGCTGGTGCCAGGGCTATTCCGAGCCGGGCGCAGGTTCCGACCTCGCGGGGCTCCAGACCAAGGCCGAAGACAAGGGCGATCACTGGCTGGTCAACGGCCAGAAGGTGTGGACGAGCTACGCCGACAAGTCAGACTGGATCTTCTGCCTTGTCCGCACCTCGACGGAATCGAAGCACCAGGGGATCAGCTTCCTGCTGTTCGACATGGCCAGTCCGGGCGTTTCTACCAAGCCGATCCTCCTGATCTCCGGCAACTCGCCCTTCTGCGAGACCTTCTTCGACGACGTGCAGGTGCCCAAGGACCAGGTCGTCGGCGAGGTGAACCGCGGCTGGGACGTGGCAAAATATCTGCTTGGCCACGAGCGCGAGATGATCGCGGGCATGGGATTGGGCGGCACAAGCGGAACGCTGGGCGAAGCGCTCAAACCGGACGACCCGCTCCTTCGCGCCGAAGTCGCGGCATTCGACATAGACTCCATCGCATTCGCTGCGATGAGCGAGCGCTTCTTCGAGATGTTCAAGGCCGGCGAAGCGCATCCGGCAAGCCCATCGATGATGAAATATGCGGGCACCGAGCTCAACAAGCGCCGGCACGAGCTGGTAATGGCGGTCGGCGGCTCGGATGCGCTCGAGTGGGACAGCGAGCGGTCGAAGAACGGCAAGGCGGCGCGCGACTGGCTGCGAACGAAGGCCAATTCGATCGAGGGCGGCACCAGCGAGATCCAGCTGAACATCGTCGCCAAGCACATCCTTGGCCTTCCGGGAGCCTGAGGGATGGCGCTTCTCACCGACGACCAGAAAATGCTGCAGGAGACGGCGGCCAGCTTCCTTCGGGAGGAAGGCTCCGTTGCCAAGCAGCTCCGGCACTGGCGCGACACCGGGTGCACCGACGGATACGGAAGCGACTTCTGGAAGCAGTTCGCCGAGCTTGGCCTGACGGGAATCTGCATTCCGGAGGATCAGGGCGGGCTCGGGCTCGGCAGCGTAGAGGCCGCGCTGGTGCTGGAAGAGATCGGTCGCAATCTGACGCCGTCGCCCTTCCTGACGACTGCGGTCGCCGGGGCTCGCGCCATAGAGGGCACGGCTCATGCGGAGCGATGGTATCCCGGCATCCTGTCCGGCGAGACGGTGCTTGCGCTCGCGGTCGATGAGGGCCGCCGCCACGCGCCGGAACAGACCGCGCTTTCGGCTGAGCGCCGGGGCAACGGCTTCGTCCTGAATGGCGCCAAGCAGTTCGTCCTCCACGGCAATTCGGCGGACATGGTGCTGACTGTCGCACGCACTGCCGGATCGCCGGGGGACCGGGACGGGCTGACCCTGTTCGCCGTCCCAAAGGGCGCGGCCGAAGTCGAAAGCGTGACGCTTGCCGACAGCTCGAAAGCTGCACGGCTGAAGTTCTCCGATGTCGAGCTGGACGCCGATGCGGTGGTCGGGGACGTGGACAACGGCTGGCGCCCGCTTTCTCGCGCGCTCAACGCGGGTCGTGCGGGCGCCGCGGCGGAACTTGTCGGCATTGCCGCGGGAGCGTCGGCGATGACGGTGGACTACCTCAAGCAGCGCAAGCAGTTCGGCAAGCCGATCGGAGAGTTCCAGGCGTCTGCAGCATCGCGCCGCGCATCTCCATGGGGAGATCGAGATCGCCCGAGCCGTCGCGCTCAAGGCCGCGGAACTCATCGATTTAGGGAATGAAAAGGCCGATCTGATGGTTGCCGTCGCCAAGGCCAAGGCGGCCTCAGTCTCGAAGCTTGCTGTCCAGGAGGGCGTCCAGATGCACGGCGGAATCGGCATGACCGACGAGCATGACATCGGCCTCTACATGAAGCGCGACGTGGTGCTCGGAGAGCTGTTCGGCGACGTTTATTTTCACCGCAACAGGGTTGCAGAGCTCAGCGGCTACTGATCGCCGCGTTCGAGCAGGAAGTTGATCCGGGCTGCCGCGATGGGGCTCGACCTGTCCTTTTGCCAGGCGAAGGCCTCGACGTTGGCGATCCGCGTGCCGAGACGCTCGACGGTCGCCGTGGCGAACGTGTCCCGGTTGGTCCCGCCGCGCATGTAATCGACCGTCACGGTGATCGGCTTCATGGCCGCCGCCTCGTCGTCGATCTCGCGGGCCAGGGTAGTGAAAGCCGCGAACTCCAGCAGGCCGGCGATTGCGCCGCCATGGAGGTAGCCGGGCCGGCCGACGACGTCCTCGCCGAAGGGCATAACGATCATCGGTCCATGATCGCCCTGCTCGGTCCTGAGGTTCAGAAGCCGGGCGTAAGGTGGAAGCGTGCGCACGCCTGCGGTTTAGCGGCTCCGGCAGCCGCGCCAAGTGCCGACGTTCAGCCTCTCGACTTGTAGCCGGCGACCGCACCGAGGATGAAGCTGGTGAACAGAGCGAGCTGCACCTTGCCGACCGGGTCGTGCCAGCCGAAGTACCCGGCGCCCCAGCCGAACAAAGCGATGAACATGGCAAGTGCAAGTCCAACCATGTGTGTGTTCCCACTCATCCGCCGGACACAGTTCCGGCAGTGGAAGGATGCGCCCATCAGGGTAAACAGATCGTAAAGCTTGCTCCCCGGATTGGGCGCAGCCATAGGCGCGTTCAACGCCGGATTAGCTCAGTTGGTAGAGCAGCGGTTTTGTAAACCGAAGGTCGCGGGTTCGAATCCTGCATCCGGCACCGTAGACCTTCCCTGCAATGTCAGCTCTATTCGATTCAAGGGAACTTTGCCCTAATTTCGAAGCATTGCGCGGTCGCTGGCGAGATCAATGACGGGCCCAGGCGCTGGTACCTCGAGGAGCATTGTCCCGAACTGCGATATGCCGTCTGCACCTTGTACCCTCCCGGCTTGCCGCAAGGGGGCGCGCTGTTCACCCGCAGCTTACGAGCAGTGCTTCCGACTTGGCGTCGCGCCCTGATAATGTACTGCACTGCTTGTCGTTGCAGGCAACCAAGCTAGGGCATCATCAAGATAGCGCGCATATAAGGTGTCCGCCGCCATGGACATCGCACGATGAGGCTGGTCCAGCGCTTCGCTGGCGACAGTGCGAATTTCGCGGCGCCCGGCCGCTTCGATGCCAATCCTTTGGCAGAGCGCGGTCCATGCCTGCGGCTCCGCGCAGATCCGCTCATAGGGAGTCACGCAAATATTTGGATGTGCCGCGACTATCGGCTCGAGCGCCGAATAGCAGGCAAGCCAGGTTGCCAACCAGTAATCAAATTGATTGGGATCACCGACGGGACAGTCGGCGAAGCGGAACGGTCGGTGGTCGATTCCGAACTCATGGTGTGCAAGCCAGCGAATGTAATCGCGCCGAAACCGGTCGGTGCTCTGCGCCGACCGACGGTGCTGGCGCAGCAAGCTGTCGGCATGCGTCAGCGGCGCGCGGATGACTAGCAGGAAGGTGCAATCCGGCATTGCGCCTGCGAGCGTCCCGAGGCGGAGGATATTGTTATTGCACTTGGTGAGGTACCGGCTCTTCCCCCTGCGGCGCAGAACCAGGCGGATGAAATCGCGGTAGCGCGCGATGGCCTGCGCGCCGGGACGATGCGGGAGCAAGCCGTCCGCACGAATGTAGCTCTTGCCGCAAAGGATCCGCCAGAAGACCTCGTCAAACGCCTCCGGGCTATCGAGGTTGACGGCGATACCGTCGCCATGATCGCGTTCCACCGCCTCGAAGGGTTTGCGGGCGCTACGTGAGATGCTCGCCCACAAATTGGGCGCGAGTACGAACGGCATGTCCGCGTAGAGCAGCGAGCCGAATTGGCCGCTCGCATGAAGCTCCCGTAGTAGGATGGTGGTTCCCGCCCGCGCGAGGCCGGTTACGAAGACATGGCCGCCCAGGTCCTCAGGAGCATCTTCGAGATAACGGCTACGCTCGAGTTCGTGGAAGATTTCCGCGGTCGCCGGCGATCCGAGCGCGATCCGATGAAGCGACCGATCAACAAGCCCGTAGTCAGCCCGCACGGCGTTGGCCAGGCAGCAGGAAGATGACGAAGAACAGCGCAAGGCCGGCGATGAGGAAAGGCCAGGACACAGTAGCCTCGAGTGCACCCTCGAAGCTCCACAGCCGCGCAAAAGCGAGAAGCCAGACCGAAAGAATAGGCAGGCCGACCGCCAGCATCAGGCGGAAGGTTAGGTCTGCGAAAAGTCGGAACAGTGCCAGGCTCTGGCGTCGCAGTGCCTGACCCTTTGCGGCATCATCCAGTGAGCGATCGGCCGCGGTCGCTGCGCTTTGGCGAACGATGGCGCTGATCCGGCCGGATCGCTCAACCAATTGCAGCCGATACAGAAGCCACCAAAAGCCAATGACGATCAGTACCGCACCGGCGTAGCTTCCGATCACGATGCGTCTTGGTCGGCGTCGCTTCCGTGCCTCATATGGATAAGGCGCTTCAGGGGGTACCAGATCACCCCCAGGGCCCCGATCGCGATCGCCCCAATCAGCGCTAATAGAGAACCGATGAAGGCAAGACCGGCACCCGGTCCCATGTACGCATGTGCCGGCGCGGCAGATGCGAGGAGGATCAACGCAAACGCGGCGACTCGCATGCTTTCTCCCCATTAAGAGGGTGAAACGTATAAAAAATTGCCGAAATGCACATTTATCGAAGGTTAACTATCTAGTAAAGGCGACTCTCTTGCAGACTTGACCAGAAAGCACCTGTGATCCCGTGTCATTGATCTCACCGGGATCCTTCGCTGGAGGATTTATGGGAGGGGACGATCCGAAAAGGCGCAAGCGCTCGATGGATTGGTCGGCCGTGGCGTTCGTCGCCTCGCTCTGTCTGGTTGCCTTCCTGTACGGCTTCGCATCGAACGAGTTAGGTCTGCCGCCAAAAGACCAAATGCGGCAGGCGATGTCCGCCTTCAAGGCGATCAATCTAATCGAGGATGATCTGCCGACGGGCCTAGAGCGAATAGACCGGAAGCTCCGCCCCCCCTTGGCCGTACGCCAACTCGATCCAGGGGCGGGGTCCGAGTTGCTGCTGATCACAGGCGGGACGAACCGGGACAGTGGCCGTTGTCCTAAATTCGGCTGCCTCGCCTCAATCATCGATCGTTCTGGCAAGGTGTTGCACAGCTGGCCGCTGCCGCTCGACGCACTCTTTGATGGCGTCCAAGGCTTCGCGGGTAACGTGAAGCTCAGCAACTTTTATCCGATAGGTCTCGGAATCATCCGCGACGGTAGTCTCGTCGCGACCTTTCACATACGGAACGCCTATCCTTATGCGGTCGGCATTGCCCGCATCGACCGGCGCGGCAAGGTTCTCTGGAAGCATATTGACAGCGCCCATCACTGGTTTCGCGTCGGTCCCGATGAGCGGATATACGCCCCCATCCAGGTTCGCAGGCATATGAAGCACGCCCCCGGCACTGCGGTGGAGTTCAGATGTCCGTACGTCGTCTATGACGAAGGCGTACGCATCTACAGTCCTGACGGCTCCGTGGAGCGTACGGTGATGATAACGGAGATGCTGATCCGTAACGGCTATCCGGGCATGATCTATAGCGTTCGCGACGACTGCGACCCGATCCATCTCAATTCCGTCGATCTCGTCACTACAGAGATAGCCAGACGCATTCCGGGCGCTTCGGCCGGTGACCTGCTTGTTTCTCTCCGAGAGCAAAGCGCTATCATGCTGTTCGATCCGGTGAGCGAAAAGGTCAAGCGCCTCGTCGCCGGGCGCACTGCGGCGCAGCATAGCGCTAAGTTCCTGCCCGACGGGACAGTCCTCGCCTTCGACAATCAGGGGGGCTCTAGGTCGGTGGGTGGATCTCGGATCGTGAGGCTCAATCTCGTCGACGGCAGTGCTCAGACAGTCTTCCCGACAAAGGCCAGCGGGTCGGTGCTTCCGTTTTTTAGCGTCGATGGCGGAACGGTCGTCCCGAGCCCTGACGGTAAGCGCGCGATGATCTCGTCAAAGAAAGAGTTGCGGGACATCGAGATTGACCTAGCGACAGGCCGGCCGCTTTGGAGCATGACGCATGTGCTCGACGTCGGTCCGCTAATGAAAGCGGGAGGCGAGCCGGTTGCGGGTTACTTCGCCGCTTACGGCAGCTACTATCTGACGAAAGATCAGACGCGAGCGCTGCATCTGAATGAAGCTGGGTCGGGGACGGCTGGTCGTTAGCTGTGAGCCATTTCATTGCAACATTGAGAGGAATTGCATTGATGATGAGCCCTCTCGCTGCGCCGATTGCGACGAGTTGCTCGGCGGCCGGTAACGGGCCTGCCGAGATCACGGTCGAACCTGCAAAGACCCATCAGGTCATGAACGGCTGGGAAGCCACCGCCCGGTTGTGGGAATATAACAAGGCGGAGGACCGCTACGACCCGTCCTGGCTGGCCCTGTCGGACCAGATCTTCGACCGCCTCGTGAACGAGCTTGGAATTAACCGGGTTCGGTTGCAGATCAAGAGCGGCGCCGAGAACCCCGTCGACTATTGGGCAAAATTCGAGAGCGGAGCGATCGGCTACAAGGAATACAAGCGGCATTATTACGAGAAGATCAACGACGATCCGGACCCGAACCACGTCAATCCGGCCGGCATTCAGTTCTCGGGGGTGGATTATCAGGTCGAGAAGATCGTCCTGCCGCTAAAGCAGCGGCTCGAGGCCAAGGGCGAGGAGCTCTTCGTCAATTTCAACTATGTCGATTTCGGCCAGACGGAGCTGAAGGGGAACCTTTCGCACGCGCGACAGCCCGCCGAATATGCCGAGCTCATCCACGCGGCATTCGTCCACCTCAAGAGCAAGTACGGCCTTGTGCCCGATGCGCTCGAAATCATCCTGGAGCCGGACAATTCCGATGACTGGCGGGGACGTCAGATCGGCGAGGCTATCCGCGCCGTATCCGCTCGGCTGAAGGCGGACGGGTTCTCGCCACAGATCATTGCCCCGTCGACCGCGGCCGCGGGCAAGGCCCCCGCTTATATCGACGAGATGATGGCCGTCCCCGGAGTGCCCTCGCTGGTCTCGACCTTGTCCTATCACCGCTACGATCGGCCCAAGCCACGGACCGTCACGAGCATTGCCGAGCGCGCACGGGCGCTCGGGGTCTCGAACGGCCTGGTCGATCGCCTGGTGCCCGTCCCCGGAATTGCGGAACGCGCCCGATCTCGCCGGCTCTCGACCGCCATGCTGGAGCATCTCGAAGGCGACGCCGCCGAGCTTCACGAGGACCTGACGGTGGGGCAGGTGTCAGCCTGGCAACAGTATAGCATCGCGATGAAAAGCGTCGGGAGGACGCCCGACGACGCCGGTGATTATTACATCGGGGATTTCGCCGACCCTAACGCGCCAGTGATCCGCATTACGAAGCGAAGCCGCGAACTGGCTCACTACTTCCGCTACGTTCGCATCGGGGCCACCAGGATCGATGCGCGGTCGAGCGATGGCGCCGTCAAGCCCACGGCGTTCAGGAATGCGGACGGGACCTTCGTCGTCGTCCTCGCATCGCAGCGAGGCAGGACCCATGTCCGTGCGCGGCCTTCCCGCCGGCCGCTACATCGTAAGCTACTCCACCGAGCAGGAGACCGCACGTGAGCTGCCTCCGATCATCTCGGACGGAACGATCGCGGTGACAACTGCCCGCTGCCGGGATCATGACGATCCGCCAGGAACGGTTGAGCCGCTAAGCTAAGCCCGAATGCGGGGTGTATTTGAACCGACCATCGTGCCCTCCTCATTAAGGCAGAACCGTTACGAGACGCCTTGCTCTTGGCCTTTCGGACCCGTCAACGGGAGCTTCAGAGGGACGCTGGCGCTTAGATTGGCCGTTCCTAGCGGCGAAATGATGACGTCCGAGGCTCACAAAATGAAGCCTGCATCCGGCACCAGCCGCACCTGAACCGTGCCCCGGGCTTGGTCAGGTTCTCGGCAAGCGGGGATCGTGCCGAAACCGGAACATTCCCGGAACGCACTAGAATCATTTGGATTCTCTCGCCGGCGCTATTATGTACCGGGCGATATGAATAAACTCCAGGCCCTTTCCTGCTCACCGTGCCGCGGCCGCCCGCGCGAGTTCTGCGTGGACGAGGCGCTCGCGCAGGCGCTGCGCGTCTTCTGGGAAAAGGGCTACGAAGGCACTTCGCTCAACGATCTCACCGAGGCGATGGGTATCACTCGCCCGAGCCTATACGCCGCCTTCGGCAACAAGGACTCGCTCTTCCGCAAGGCGCTCGACCTCTATGAGCGTGAGAAGCTCGCCTATCTGCGCACGGCGATGGATCAGCCGACGGCGCGCGGCGTCGCCGAGACCATGCTGCGCGGAACCGTCGACAATGTCACCAGCACGGACCAGCCCCACGGCTGCATGGGCGTGATCACGTCCGTCGCCTGCGGGCCCGAGGCCCAGTCGGTTCGCGAGGAAGTGGTGAAGCGCGGCGAGGTCGCCAAGATCGCGATCACCGAGCGCTTCGAGCGCGCCAAGATCGAAGGTGACCTTCCCGCCCACGTCGATCCCGAAGGATTGATGCGGGTTCTCGTCGCCATGCTCCAGGGGATCTCAGTTCAGGCGAACCAGGGCGCGACCCGCGAAGAGCTCGACCGGCTAGTCGAAAGCGGCCTCGCTTTGTGGCCGAGCGCCTGAATTTATAGCTCGCCGAAAAATTTTTATATCGTGTGGTATGGAAATTTGCTTGACCCTTAATATCTCGCTCTGTACTGGACGGTACAGAAAGCTTGGAGCCACGTTCGGCACCCGCTTTTTGACCATCGACAGGTAAAAGGGGCGATGAGTCTGAACATAATCTCTGTCCACCGCGGGCCCTGACACCCGCCAGTATTCGTAACGAACCGATAGCTGACCCCGTCGAAGCGTAAGTGCGCTTCGCCGAACAGGTCCTTGCGTGCCCGGAAGAGCCGCACGCGCCGAAAGCCTTGCTTCGGCGAACGATGCTGCTCGCCCGAAAAGAATGGGAGCTAAGCATGGCATATCTCGCGCGGATCGAGCCGCAGGATTCACAACCGGTCGCCTTCCCGGCGCTCGTCCGGCCGGCGCGTCCAAAACCCGATTTCTCGCCGCTCGAATGGTCGGTCATCCGCCTGGCGCGGATCGACCGTCTGTGGACGATCCGCGAGAACGGCCGGCTGCGCCGCATGTGGAACTGGCTGCTGGCCCGCGGCAACCCATCGCTCGCCAATGAGAAGCTGGAAGCGCTGCGCCGAATGGCGGTGCTGACCTGGCATTACGGCTTCACCGTCCCGGGCGAAGACGTCCGCAACTTCCTCTCCGCCGGCTTCTCGCCGGACCAATACGAACTGATGGCCGGAAGCATCAACGCGGCCCTCAGCGCTCCGCGAAGGATTCCCGCATGAACATGATCTCCAAGGTCCCCGTCGACGGCGAAGCTCAACGCCTGCGCATGAAGATCGCCGACCGTCCGCGCTGGCAACGCGCCGCCATCTACGGGACGCCACTCATCGCCCTTGCCGCGGCCGTCACCTTCTGGAGCAGCGACCCGTCCCCCGCCGCTGCTCCTCCACTCCCCTCGGTGACGGTCGCGGCACCCCTGCAGAGCGAAGTGAACCTCTGGGACGATTACGTCGGCCGCTTCGAGGCGAGCCGCAGCGTCGAGGTTCGTCCGCGCGTGTCGGGCCAGGTCGTCGGAATCCACTTCACTGACGGCGAAATCGTCCGGCAGGGCCAGTTGCTCTTCACTGTGGACCCGAGGCCTTTCGCGGCGTCGCTCGCCGAGGCGCGAGCCGGCGTCGCGACTGCCCAGAGCGAACTGTCGCTAGCTCAGCTGAACCTCGGCCGAGCCCGGCGCCTGCTCGAAGCGGACGCCGTTTCCCAGGCCAACGTCGATCAATTGACGGCGCAGGTGCAGACTGCTCGCGCCGCGCTCGCCGCCGCCCAGGCCCGCGTCCGGCAGCGCGCGCTCGACGTCGAGTTTACCCGCATCCGCGCCCCGATCGGCGGCCGTATCTCCGACCGCAAGATCGATGCCGGCAACCTCGTCAGCGCGGGTGTTGATGGCGGGACCTTGCTCACCACGATCAACGCGCTCGATCCGATCTACTTCACCTTTGACGTGCCCGAATCGCTCTACCTGAAAGATGCGCGTCAGCGGCGCGAAGGGGCCGCCGGCGACGTGGCAGAGATCCGGCTGCAAGACGAGGCCAGTTACAACTGGCGCGGAACGCTCGACTTCACTGACAATGGCATCAGCCAGAACTCGGGCACGGTCCGGGCGCGCGCAGTCGTTCGCAACCCGGATTATTTCCTGACACCGGGCATGTTCGGCAACATGCGCCTCGCCGACGGCGGGACCACGCTTGCACTGCTCGTCCCTGACGCGGCCATCCGCACCGACCAGGCACGCAAGATCGTGCTCACGGTGGGCAAGGACGACACGGTTGCAGCGAAGCCGGTCGAGACAGGGCCGCTCGTCGGCAATCTGCGCGTCATCCGTTCCGGACTGACGCTCGCCGACCGGGTCGTCGTGCAGGGCGTCCAGTTCGCCATGCCGGGCGCCAAGGTGAAGCCGCGCGCGATTCAAGTCCGTGCCGCCGAAGCCGCCGCTTCCAAGGCCCCGCAGCCCTCTTCCCCGAGCGCCTCACAGGCGACCCTGGCAGCCAGATAATCGAGGCGCACTCATGCAATTCAGCCACTTCTTCATCCGGCGCCCGATCTTTGCCGGAGTCATCGCGATCATCATCACGATCGTCGGTGCCTTCGCCTATATCGGACTGCCGATCTCGCAATTCCCGGAGATCGTGCCCCCGACTGTGACGGTGAGCACAAACTATCCGGGTGCGTCGGCCGAGACGGTCGCCGACACGGTGGCTGCTCCGATCGAGCAGCAGATCAACGGCGTCGACAACATGCTCTATCAGTCGTCGCAGTCGACCGGCGACGGGCGGGTGACGATCACCGTCACTTTCAAGCTCGGAACGGACCTCGATACGGCGCAGGTGCTCGTCCAGAACCGCGTCGCGCTCGCGGAGCCGAGCTTGCCGGAGGAAGTCCGCCGACAGGGCGTCGTGGTCCGCAAGGAGCAGCCGTCCTGGCTGATGGCGGTCAACGTCCTCTCGCCTGATGGCTCGCTCGATCGCGGTTATGTCTCCAATTATGCGCTGACTCAGATCCGCGACCGGCTGACCCGCGTCGAGGGCATCGGCGACGTGCAGATTTTCGGCGCTCGCGACTATGCAATGCGGGTCTGGATCGATCCCGGCCGTGCATCGACGCTCGGCCTAACGGCGGGCGAGGTCGTCGGCGCGCTGCGCAGCCAGAACGTCCAGGTTGCCGCCGGCGTCGTCGGCCAGCCTCCGTACGACACGGGCGCGGCACAGCAGCTCAACGTCGAAACTCAGGGCCGCTTCAAGACCGCGGACGAGTTCGGCAATATCGTCATCCGCACGGACCCGACGACCGCCGCCATCACCCGACTGCGCGACGTTGCTCGCATCGAGCTCGGCGCCAGCGATTATGGCGTGAACGCCTATCTGTCCGGTACCGACTCCATCATCCTCGGCATCACGCAGCGTCCGGGCACCAATGCGCTCGCCGCCGCCGAAGGCGTGAAGGCCGAGCTCGCGGATGCCGCGAAGACCTTCCCCGCGGGCCTCGAGTACCGGATCATCTGGAACCCGACCGAATTCATCAGCGAATCGATGACCGCCGTTCAGGAGACGCTCCTCGAAGCGATGCTGCTCGTCGTCCTCGTGATCATCGTCTTCCTGCAGAGCTGGCGCGCCGCGATCATTCCGATCGTCGCCATCCCCGTATCGCTGATCGGCACCTTCGCGGTGCTGGCCGGGCTCGGCTACTCCCTCAACACTTTGTCGATGTTCGGCCTCGTGCTCGCCATCGGCATCGTCGTCGACGACGCGATCGTCGTGGTCGAAAATGTCGAGCGGAACCTCGAGCATGGAATGACCCCGCGCGAAGCTGCACATCGCTCGATGGACGAAGTCTCGACCGCCCTGGTTGCGATCGTCCTCGTGCTCTGCGCTGTGTTCGTTCCGGTCACCTTCCTCACCGGGATCACCGGCGAGTTCTATCGCCAGTTCGCGGTGACGATTGCGGCCTCGACGATCATTTCGCTGCTGCTGTCGCTGACCCTTTCCCCGGCGCTGGCCGCGCGTCTGCTGAAGCCAAAGAACGACCATCGCGCGGAAGGCGGCATCATGGGCATCGTCCACCGCCTGGGCGATCGCTTCAACGCCGGCTTCGCGCGGGTGAGCGAGTGGTACAGCAACTTCACCCGCCGGATCCTCCGTGCGCCGAAGCGCGCACTGGCAATATACACCGGCCTCGTCGCGCTGACCGTCGGCGTCTTCGTCTACACTCCGGCGGGTTTCATTCCCGCGCAGGACCAGGGCTACGCACTCGCGGCGATCCAGCTTCCGCCCGGAAGCTCGATCGAGCGCACAGACGCCGTGCTGAAGAAAGCCGTGGAGAAAATCCGAAAGGTTCCGGGTGTCGATGAAGCGGTCATGTTCTCCGGCTTCGACGGTGCCTCGGGAACGCAGGCGTCCAACGCCGGCGCGGCCTATGTCACTTTCAAGCCGTTCGAGGAGCGCGCCGGGACCGACCGCACCGAGCAGAACATCGAGAACGACATGCGCGCCGCGCTGGCGGACATGGACGAGGCGTTCGCCTTCGTCATCCCGCCGCCCGTTATCCAGGGCATCGGCAACGGCGGCGGCTATCGAATGATCGTCCAGGACCGCAGCGACAAGGGCTATCAGGCTCTGGAGCAGGCGGCCGGCCAGCTGATCGGCGCCGCGCACCAGGATCCGACGCTCGCCAACGTCTTCACGCTGTACAACACGGCGACGCCGCGGATCTGGGCGGACATCGACCGCGCCAAGGCTGACATGCTCGGCGTTCCTCCCGAGCGCGTGTTCGAGGCGCTGCAGGTCTATCTCGGATCGGCCTACGTCAACGACTTCAACCTACTTGGCCGCACCTATCGCGTGACTGCTCAGGCGGACGCCGCGTATCGTGACGACCCGAGCGACATCGCTTTGCTGAAGACGCGTTCGAACAGCGGCGCAATGGTGCCGATCGGCTCGGTCGCGACCTTCGAGGACAAGACAGGTCCCTACCGCGTCACCCGCTACAACCTCTTCCCGGCGGTCGAGGTCGACGGCGAGACCGCGCCCGGAAGTCGACCGGGCAAGCGATGGGCACGATGGAGAAGCTAGCTGCCCAGCTTCCGGCGGGCTTCGCGACCGAGTGGACGGGCATCGCCTTCCAGCAGGAAGCGGCCGGCAACATCGCCATCCTGATCTTCGCTTTGTCGGTGGTGTTCGTCTTCCTCGTGCTCGCGGCGCAGTTCGAAAGCCTGCTGCTTCCGCTCGCGATCATCCTCATCGTTCCGATGACCTTGCTCGCGGCGATGACGGGGGTGAACCTGCGCGGGCTGGACAACAACATCCTGACGCAGATCGGCCTGATCGTGCTCATCGCGCTCGCCGCGAAGAATGCGATCCTGATCGTCGAGTTCGCCAAGCAGGCTGAAGAGCGGGGGATCGGGCCCAATCGAGGCGGCGGTCGAAGCAGCGCGTGCGCGGCTTCGTCCGATCCTGATGACGAGC
This sequence comes from uncultured Alphaproteobacteria bacterium, assembly GCA_963829625.1. Classification (GTDB taxonomy): domain Bacteria; phylum Pseudomonadota; class Alphaproteobacteria; order Sphingomonadales; family Sphingomonadaceae; genus Sphingomicrobium. Next base: position 102,701 of record CAWHJH010000018.1, read on the forward strand.
TTCGCCTTCATCCTCGGCACTTTGCCGCTGGTGATCGCAAGCGGCCCGGGCTGGGAGCTGCGCCAGGCGCTCGGCACCGCGGTTTTCTTCGGAATGATCGGAGTCACGGCCTTCGGCCTGATCTTCACGCCGGTGTTCTACGTGGCCACCCGCACGCTCGGCGAGAAGCTGAAGCGCCGCGGCGGCCAGGCCGATGGGCAGCTGACGCTGCTTCCGGCGGAATAAGGAAATCCAAGATGAAGCATCTTTCGAGCATTGCCTTGGCCCTCGCTTTGGCGGCGTGCAGCACCGGTCCCGAATACGCCAGACCTGCGACGGTACCGGCCGCTGCCGGCCCATTCGTCGCCGCCAACTCCCCAGCGCTGCAGCCGCTCGCTCCAGTGCCGGACAATTGGTGGAGGCTCTACGATGACCCGGTACTCGACGGACTGATCGCCGACGCGCTCGCTCACAACACGGACGTCCGGGCAGCGGTCGCTCGCCTCGCCCGTGCACGTGCCGCGCTCCGCGAGGTAAAGGTCGACCGCCTCCCCCAAGGCGGTGTCAGCGCCGGAGCGATCGCGCGGACGCGATCCCGGCCAGTCGGACACGAGCAACAGCTTCGATGCTGGGCTACAGGTCGCATACGAGGTCGATTTGTTCGGACGCGTGAGCCGCAGCGTCGAGGCCGGCCGAGGTGACGTTGCGGCAGCCGAGGCGGACGCCGACGCAGTTCGCGTCGCGATCGTCTCGGATACGGCGCGAGCCTATGCCGACGCCTCGAGCGCGGCCGAGCGTCTCGCCGTTGCCGAGCATATCGTCGAACTTCTCGGCCGCTCGCTCGATCTCACCCAGAAGCAGGTCGAGATCGGCCAGACGACCCGTCTCGACACGGCGCGCATCGCCGCGCTGCGCAACCAGAGACAGGCAGAGATTCCGGCAATCGCCGCCGAGCGCGACAATGCGCTGTTCCGGCTGGCGACGCTGACCGGACGCGCGCCCGCCGAACTCCCCTCAGCGGCGGGTGCGCGCACAACATCGCTGAAGCTCGACCAGCCGATCCCGGTCGGCGACGGGTCTCAGCTTCTGGCTCGGCGTCCGGACGTCCGGGCGGCGGAGCGCAGGCTTGCGGCGGCGACTGCACGGATCGGAGTTGCCACGGCCGGGCTGTATCCGCAGGTCACGTTGGGCGGCTCGATCGGGTCGAGCGGGGGCAATATCAGCAATCTGTTCAGCAATCCGATCGGCTTCCTCCTCGGCCCACTGATCAGTTGGTCGTTCAGCGATCACGCGCGAGCCAGGGCGCGGGTCGCCGGGGCTGAGGCAAGCACACAGGAGGCCTTGGCCGAGTTCGACGGAACGGTGCTGCGGTCGCTGCAGGAGACGGAGACCGCCTTGTCGGCCTACGCCAACACACTGAAGCGCCGTGAGGCGCTGAAGGCCGCGCGGGATGAAGCCGACGTCGCAGCCCGCATCGTCCGCGCCCAGCAACGCGAGGGTCAGGTGGACTCGCTCGCTCTGCTCGACGCCGAACGCACTTCCGCCGAGGCCGAAGCCGAGCTGGCGAATGTCGAAGGCCAGGTCGCCACGGCACAGATCGACCTCTTCCGCGCTCTCGGCGGCGGCTGGAGCGTCTAGACCTCGATCTCGACCCACACGGGAGCATGGTCGCTCGTCTTCTCCCAGCCGCGAGGCTCGCGGTCGACGCCGACCCGCTTGAGCTTTTTTGCAAGTGGCGGGCTAAGCAGGAAATGGTCGATGCGGATGCCGGCGTCGCGCTCGAACGAGTTCCGCCAATAGTGCCAGAAGGTGTAGATCCGCTCGTCCGGATGAAGCGACCGAAGCGCATCGGTCCAGCCTTGGGCGACCAGCTCGGCGAACTTCTTTCGAGCCTCCGGCGAGAAGAGTGCGTCCTTGGCCCAGCGCTCCGGCTTGTAGACGTCCTGCTCGGTGGGAATGACGTTGAAGTCGCCGATCAGCATTGCCGGAAGCCCGCTGTCGAGGAGATGCCGCGCGTGGGCGTGCAAACGATCCATCCAGCCGAGCTTGTAATCGAACTTCGGCCCCGGCCACGGATTGCCGTTGGGCAAGTAGAGGTTGCCGATCAGCAGCCCGCAGACCGCCGCTTCGATGTACCGGCTCTGCACGTCCTCAGGATCGCCGGGCAGGCCACGGCCGGTTTCCACGGGCTCCCCGACGCGGCTTAGGATCGCAACTCCGTTCCAGCGCTGCTCACCGTGCCAGATGGCCGAATAGCCGAGCGCCTCGAGATCCTTGGCCGGAAAGGCCGCAGCGGTGCATTTGAGCTCCTGCAATCCGACGACGTCCGGCCGGAACTCCTCGAGCCAGCGAAGCAGCACGGGGAGGCGCGGATTGATGCCGTTGATGTTGTAGCTGGCGATCCGGAGCTTTTGCTTCTTGCTCATCACCCTCCGAACCCGTTTCCGGCCGATCCGTTCTCACCGCAGATATCCCCTGGCCGAGTCGCACAGGTTTATCCACCAAACCATCCACAGTTTTCGCTCGGCCAAGTCCGGTTTCCGCTGGAACATCCATCATTCCCATCTATTGTTGCTGTGTGCTTCAGGACCCGAAAGGGAAGCGAAGCATGGGACCCCGCCAACTTCGGTTGGCGGGGTTTTCCGTTTCTGGGCGCTCGGGAATCCCGCCCTCTCCCAACAGCCGTTGGAACATCGCCCCCGCATGCGGGTTGTGGCGACGTACTTCGGATCCGCAGATCAGTGTCAGTTATGACGCGGAACGCGGACGAGAGTCAGGCGATCGGCGTTGAGACGCAGATCACTGGATCGGGAGTACGGAGCCTCGCCGGCCATCAGTGCCGGCGGGGCTCCTTCGTATCTAGAGCATCGCTGCCGTCGCGCTCGCCAGCTCGAGCCGACGCGAGCGATCGGCCAGCGGATATTTGTTTCCGTTCGCACAATTGAACAGCAGCACGGTCTCGTCGCGAGTGACCAGCCTGCGTCCCAGCGCCGCACGCCAGCCGGCCAGCACCGCACCGCCTTCCGGGCAGAGCAGCATGCCGTCGTCCCGGGCAGCATCTTCAACGGCCTGCAATATATCCTGCTCCTCGACCGCGATCGCGGCGCCTCCGCTCTCCCGAACCGCGCGCAGGATCAGGAAGTCGCCGACGGCGCTTGGGACTCGGATCCCGGTCGCGACCGTCGCGGCCCCTTCCCAGCGCTCGGCGAACTCGTCCCCCTGCTCGAACGCCCGCACGATCGGCGCGCAGCCCGCGGCCTGGATGGCATACATCCGCGGCCGCTCTCGGCCGATCAGACCAACGGCTTCCAGCTCGTCGAACGCCTTCCACATGCCGATCAGCCCCGTACCCCCACCGGTCGGATAGAAAATGGCGTCGGGCACCTTCCAGCCGAGCTGCTCGACCAGCTCGAATCCCATGACTTTCTTGCCCTCGAGCCGATACGGCTCCTTCAGGGTCGAGCAGTCGAACCAGCGGCCCTCTGCCGCGCCTTCGCGGATCAGCCGCCCGCATTCGTCGATCTGACCGTCGGCAACCCAGACGCGCGCGCCATAGGCGGCGGTTTCCCGAACGTTGATCTCAGGCGTCTCCGCAGGGCAGACGACTACCGCTTCCATTCCAGCGCGGGCAGCATAAGCGGCAAGCGCCGCGCCGGCGTTCCCATTTGTCGGCAAGGCTACGCCCTTGATGCCGAAGTGGCGGGCCATGGATACCGCCATGGCGAGGCCGCGCGCCTTGAACGATCCGGTGGGCAGGCGTCCTTCGTCCTTGACGAGCAGGCTGGTCGCACCAGCTCGTTCAGCAGTGTTCGCCAGCGCGATGATCGGCGTTTCGGGCTCGCCGAGGCTGACCGGCTCAATGCCCTCCGGAAGCGGGAGAAGCTCGCGCCACTTCCACATGCCGGCGGGCCTTTGCGCAAGGCTCTCCCGCGTCAGGGACGCGCTCGCACGGTCATGGTCGTAGCGGACGAGAAGCGGTTTGCCGGCAGCGGAGAGATTGTGCGGCTCTTCGGCCGGGTAGCGCTCGCCCGTAAGCGAGCATTCGAGATGGGTCACATACATGGCCCGCCCCGTAGCTCGCGCAGTTCGTCGAAGCGAGCTTGTAATAGTATATCATGCACGGTACGCGTCGAATCGATTCGATAAGTAGCCGATCGAGACTGATGCTCACTTCGCGCCTGGCCCTCGCGGCCGCGATTGCCTGTATCCCCGTCCCTGCTTTCGCCGCTGACGCAGCGGTCGACGCGGCAGACACTATGCTTTCCGGAGCTGCGGCTGCCCCGACTCCGGGCAGCGCGGAGGAAGCGCATCACGAGCATGGAGACGACGACGGCGAAGTGATCGTCACCGGAGTCCGGCGCCGAGCCCAGGACGTGCTCGGCGGCATCTCCGTTCTCGATGCGGCCGATCTCACGCGTGAGGTCCGGCCAAGCATTGGCGAGACCCTCGCCCGCCAACCGGGCGTCAGCGCGACAAGCTTCGGCCCGGCCGCATCCGCGCCGGTTCTCCGCGGCCTCACGGGCGATCGAGTGCGCGTGCTCACCGACGGCATCGGCAGCCTCGACCTTTCGTCGTCTGGCCCCGACCACGCAATCGCGATCAATCCGGTTACCGCGGAACGCATCGAGGTGCTTCGCGGACCGGCTGCGCTGCTCTTCGGTTCCTCGGCGATCGGCGGGGTGGTCAACGTCATCGACACGCGCATTCCGCGCAGCGGGCCCGAGAATGCCGTAGGGGTGGATGCGCTCGCCGGCTACGGAACCGCTGCCAACGAGAGGGTTCTGAACGGCGCCATCGACGTTCCGCTCGGCGGCCAATTCGTCGCGCATATCGACGGGAATTGGACGAAGTCGGACGACCTCAGGACGGGTGGTCACATCCTGTCGACGGATCTTCGCGAGGCTGCGCTCGCCAGCTCCGATCCGGACATTCAGGCGCTCGCCGACCTCAGGAGAGATCTGCCCAATTCGGCTGCGGAATCAAAGGAAGGTGCGCTTGGTTTCGCTTATGTCGATGGAGGCCTGAATATCGGCGCGTCGGTCACCCGGCACGAAGCCACGTACCAGGTTCCGATACGCTATTCGCTCGACCCGGCCGTCGAGGCGGAGGCGCCGACCATCGACCAGGAACAGACGCGCTACGACTTCCGCGCCGAGGTTCCATTCCAGGGATTCCTGAGCCAACTGCGCGTTCGCGGCGGCTATGCGAACTATCGCCACTTCGAGCTGGAAGACACGGGGGAAATCGCGACCCGCTTCTTCAGCAAGGGTGGCGAAGGACGGATCGAGCTGGTCCAGACGGAGCGATCGGGCTGGGGTGGAACGAGCGGCTTCCAATATCTCGATCGCAACGCCCGGATCCGCGGCGAGGAGAAGTTCCTTCCCGACAGCGAGCAACGGCAGGCGGGCCTGTTTACGCTGCAGACCCTCATCAGCGGCCCTTTCCGCTTCGAGGGAGGTGCCCGCGTCGAGTTCAGCAAACTCGAAGCGGAAGCCGACGATCTGCTCGCGACGCCCGCCCGGTCGCGCGACTTCACGACCTTCTCCGCATCTCTCGGCGGCCAATACGAATTTTCCCCGGGATGGCGTGCGGGCCTGACGCTTTCGCGGAGCGCTCGCGCACCATCGATCGACGAGTTGTTCGCCAACGGTCCGCACGCGGCCAGTCAGTCGTTCGAGATCGGCGACCCGACCCTTGATCCCGAGAGAAGTGTGGGGATCGAAGGGAGCGTTCGCGGCACGCGCGGCGCGATTCAGTTCACCGGCAACCTGTTCTACAATCACTTCGGCAACTTCATCTTCCAGGCACCGACGGGCGCCACCCAGGACGAGTTGCCCGTTTTCCAGTATCGCTCCGGAAAGGCCGACTTCTACGGCTTCGAAGCGCAGGTTCAGGCGAAGTTCGGCCAAGCTCTCGGCATCAACTGGGCCGGCGAGCTTCAGGCGGACGCCGTCCACGCCACGGTGAAGAACTTCGGCCCGGCGCCGTTCATGCCGCCCTTCCGTATACTGGCGGCGCTCTCAGGCGAGCGCGGGCAATTCGACGGCCGGCTGGAGCTGGAGCGGGCCTTCGCGCACAACCGTACAGCTCCAGTCGAAACGGACACGCCGGGCTACACGATGGTCAATGCCTCGCTGGACTGGCATCCGCTGGCCGCGAAACCGGAACTGAGCCTGTCGCTGGCCGCCAACAATATCTTCGATGTGGAAGCGCGCCGCAGCACGAGCCAGCTAAAGGACTTCGCTCCGCTGGCGGGACGCGATTTCCGCCTCACCGCGCGCCTCGGCTTTTAAGGTCCCGGAAAAAGGTAAGGCGGCCCGGCTCAAGGGGTGGCCGGGCCGCCTTGCCGCTGAACCGGGGAGAGTCAGCGGCGGGGGAATTTCTGCCTTAAAGGTCAATTCCTGCGGCGATCGCTTCCAGCTTTCGGACACGCTCGCGAAGGTCGGCCATCTCGATGCGGTTGCCAGCGGGCGGAAGCGTCCGCTCGGCCGTATCGTGGGTCAGTTCGAAGCGCCTCAGCTCCAGCCAGCCCTGCCATCCCTTGAGCACTGCGAGGCTGGCGCCGGTGAGTCCGGCGAAGATGCTGCCCGCAAGGATCCCAATCGTCAGCGGTTCCATCACTTCTCCTCCCGCAGCGCCTCGATTTCGCGCGCCAGCTCGTCATTGGTTGAGTTGATGTGATCGTCGATCGCCATCAGCCGGCGGTCGGTGTCGTCCAGCTCCGTGCGGAGCGCGTGGACGGTGGGGCGAACGCGGCTGGCATCTTCCATCCGCTCGAAATCGCTCCGGCCGCGACGGCTGTAGGCATCGCTCGCGCGATTGCGCTGGATCGCCAGGTAGATGCCCGCGCCGACATAGGCGATCAGGGCAAGCTTCCAGCTGATCAGGACTGCCGCGGCGACGAAGCCGACGCGGATGAAGGTCGGATCCAGGTTGAAGACTTCGCCGATGGTCGAGCAGACGCCGGCCAGCTTCTTGTCGCGACGCTTCATCGAATATTTGTAACGGGCCATTGCCCTACCCCTTTCGTTCACTTGATCCGTGCCGCCAGCGCGGCCTTCATGGATTCCAGCTCGGCGTCGACCTTTTCATTGGCGCGAAGCTCGGCGATCTCCTCTTCGAGGCTCTTCGGGCCGGTCATCCCCAGCGCGTCCGCGCGGCCTTCGGCGAAGTCGGCGCGGCGCTCGAGCACTTCGAACTTGGCGAAGGCATCCAGCGTCCGGCTGCCGTGCATCACTTCCCGGGCCTTGGCGCGGGCGACCGCGCTCTCGATCCGTGCCGCGATCGCGTTCTGCCGGGCGCGGGCCTCGCGGAGCTTCGACTGAAGCTTGCCGATGTCCGCCTCGTAGCTTCGCAGGACCTGCTGGATCTGCTCCATCTCCGAGCGCAGGCCGTCGGCCATGTCGGCCGCCTTCTGCCTCTCGACGAGAGCCTGCTTCGCCAAGGTCTTCGCGGTCCTTCGACAGGGCCAGCTCGGCCTTGTCCGTCCACCCAGCTGAAGCTCATCCAGCCGGCCGATCGCACGGCGCATTTCCTTGACGTCCGCGATCGAGCGCGCTGCGCTTGCCCGAAGATCGACGAGGGTGTCTTCCATCTCGAGGATGATCATGCGGATCATCCGCGCGGGGTCCTCGGCCCGGTCCAGCAGCTCGGTCATGTTCGCCGCGAAGATATCCCTCGCGCGGCTGAAGACCGGGCCGTTGAACCAGGTGGCGAGCGGAGTCGAACCGGAATTCATCGTCTCTGGCTCCCTCACCAGTCGGGGCGTTCTCACTGGAACCTTTGCTTCGAGGATTTCGAGCTCAGGCATTGGCTGAGACTGCGAGGGGGCTGGCGACTGCCTGGGCCGGGCCTACAGCGGCGCTGACCGCGACGGAGCTCACCAGAAGCGCTGCTGCAATGGCAGTAAGCTTGCGAGCGAAAAGCGACTGACCGGACATTTCTAATCTCCCTTTTGCCGATCCGCCTTCGACTGCCGACCGGTGCCAATTACTATTCAAGGGTCGTGCCAATCGCAGAAAACAGCCAGAAACTGCGTTATGAGGTGTCCTGGGTCGGGTGATTGGCGGGAATTCCCACCCAGGCTTGGCAAACTTTCCCAACTCGGAACCGGAACCCGCGCGGGGACCTTCGGCGTTGTTGTGCGAACGCTTAGTCTTGGAAGGGATCAGTCGATGTTGGGAAAGATTGCCGGAGCGATCATCGGTGAAAAGCTGGCAGGCCGTAACCGGGGGGTCAGGGGGGCGTTGCTGGGCGCCGGTCTAGCCGCTGTTGCGCGACGCGGCCTGGGGCCGCTGGCGCTTGCGCTAGGCGCAGGCTGGGCGGCGAAAAAGGCGTGGGACAAGCGGCAGGACCGCCGCCATCCGCATTATCCTTCGGATGCGTCCCCGGAGTCGCGCTCAGGCTCCTGAGCCTCGCCGTACTTGGCCTCGATATAAGGCTCGACCTTGCCTTTCAGTTTTAGGGTCATCGGGTTGCCATAGCGGTCGCGGCTGCGCCCCGCTGAGACGCGGATCCAGCCTTCCGACACGCAATATTCCTCGACGTTCGTCTTTTCCTGCCCGTTGAAGCGGATGCCCACGCCATTGCGCAGATATCTTCGTTGAAATGAGGGCTGCGCGGATCGAGCGAGAGGCGATCGGGAAGTGCGTTATTGTCTTCGGACATGCCGCGGCGGCTAGTTGGCCGGGCGGGAAGCGTCAACCGCAGGCATGACTTTGACCTCGCGGACCACGCTCGACCCGGAACTGACAACGAAGATCGTGCCGTAATCCTGTTCCGAGATTTCAGCCGGCTTCGCTCCACCGAAGGCCGCGACGAGGTCTGGGACTGTGTTGCTGTGGCCGACGATCAATGCGGCGCCTTTCACAGACGCAAGCGTCTTCACCAGAGCGTCCGGACTCTTCGGATCGTAGAGCGTCACGTTGATCCCCAGACGCTTGGCAAGTGGTGTGGCCGTCTCTTCGGCGCGCCGCGTCGGGGTGGCGAACACCGCTGTGACACCTTTCGCGGCAAGAATATCGGCGATCCGCTGAGCGCCCGCCGTCCCTTCCGGTGTGAGCGGTGGGTTATCACCCGCAGCCTTTTGCAGGTGCCGCACGACATAGATGGTTTCGGCGGCCGACGCAGGAACGGCGCCGAAGACGATTGCGACGAGGATGGCGAGGGACGAGATTCTGATCATGGCGGCTCCTGGAATGATGTGGCTATGCGAGCCGCGCCACACGCTGGGAAGGGTTTTCGACGAACGCCCCGACCATTGCCCCTCCCGCCGCACCGCACTAAGCGCCTCAACACCATGAGCGACAAGGATCCCGCCGCGCCTGAAACCGAACCGGCCGAAGCTCGCGCTGCACGTGCCGGAGCCGCCCTTCCGGCCGGGCGACAAGCCCGACTTTTCGAAGATTGACAGTGCCGGCCGCCGGCTCCGTGCCGAGGCCCGATGTCGCGGCGCCGGCCAGCGAGACGCATCCGCTGACGACCTCGCTCGTGCGTGTACTCGACGAGGACAATCGCGCAGTCGGTCCGTGGGACCCGAAGCTCGATCCGGAAACGCTGCGCAAGATGCTGCGCGACATGGTCACGGTGCGCGTCTTCGACGACCGCATGTACCGCGCCCAGCGGCAGGGCAAGACCAGCTTCTACATGAAGTGCACGGGCGAGGAGGCGATCGCCGTCGCCGCCCAGACAGCGCTCGACCGCGAGGACATGCACTTCCCGACCTATCGTCAGCAGGGGCTCCTCGTCGCGCGCGGCTATCCGCTCGTCGACATGATGAACCAGATCTACTCGAACAAAGGCGACAAGCTGCAGGGCCGCCAGCTGCCGATCATGTATTCGGACAAGGCGTACGGCTTCTTCTCGATCTCGGGCAATCTCGGCACCCAATATCCGCAGGCCGTCGGCTGGGCGATGGCGGCCGCAATCAAGGGCGACAGCCGCATTGCGATGGGCTGGATCGGCGACGGCGCGACCGCGGAAGGCGACTTCCATTCCGCGCTGACCTTCGCGGCCGTCTACAACGTGCCGGTTATCCTCGCGACGGTGAACAACCAGTGGGCCATCTCGAGCTTCTCGGGCATCGCCGGCGCCGAGCGGGCGACCTTCGCCCAGCGCGCCGTTGGCTATGGCATCGCCGGCCTACGGGTTGACGGCAATGATGCGCTGGCCGTGTTCGCCGCCGTTCGCTGGGCTGCAGACCGCGCGCGCTCGAACAAGGGACCGACCCTCATCGAGTTCTTCACTTATCGTGCAGAGGGCCATTCCACGTCGGACGATCCGTCCGGCTATCGCCCGATCGACGAGCCCAAGCTGTGGCCGCTCGGCGATCCCATCGAGCGGCTAAAAGCACACCTGATCACGCTCGGCGAATGGGACGAGCAGCGCCACGAAGAGCTGACGAAAGAGGCCGACGCGAACGTGCGTGCCGCGCAGAAGGAGTCCGAAAAGCTCGGCATCCTCCCGCAGCAGGGCAAGGATAATATCGGAAGCATGTTCGAGGACGTCTACGCCGACGTCCCATGGCACATCGCCGAGCAGCGCGAGCAGGCGCTAGCGGAAAGCCGCGACTGATGCCGACCATGAACATGATCCAGGCGCTCAACGACGCCCACAAGGTGATGATGCGTCGCGACGAGGACATCGTCGTGTTTGGCGAAGATATCGGCTTCTTCGGCGGCGTTTTCCGAGTCACCGAAGGCCTGCAGAAGGAATTCGGCAAGCAGCGGGCGTTCGATGCGCCGATCAGCGAAGGCGGGATCGTCGCGACCGCTGTCGGAATGGCCGCCTACGGCATCAAGCCGGTGATCGAGATCCAGTTCGCCGACTACATCTACCCCGGCTACGATCAGATCGTCAGCGAGGTGGCGAAGATGCGCTACCGCACCGCGGGCGAGTGGACGATGCCGATGGTCATCCGCACGCCCTACGGCGGCGGCATCTTCGGCGGACAGACGCACAGCCAGTCACCGGAAAGCCTTTTCACGCACATCGCCGGCTTGAAGGTGGTCGTCCCGTCGACACCCTACGACGCGAAGGGTCTTCTCATCGCGGCTATCGAGGATCCGGACCCGGTCGTCTTCTTCGAGCCGAAGCGCATCTACAACGGCCCGTTCGACGGCCATCACGACCGGCCGGTGACGCCATGGGCGAAGCATCCGGCGAGCGAGGTTCCGGAGGGCCATTACACCGTCCCGCTCGGCAAGGCGGCGGTCGTTCGCGAAGGCAGCGGAACTCACCGTGCTCGCCTACGGCACGATGGTCCATGTCGCGCTCGCTGCGATCGAGGCGCAGGGCATCGACGCCGAGGTCATCGACCTTCGCACCCTCGTCCCGCTCGACATCGAAACGATCGAGAAGTCGGTCGAGAAGACCGGGCGCTGCCTCATCGCGCAGGAAGCTCCGCGCACGTCCGGCTTCGCGGCCGAGCTCAGCGCGCTCGTTCAGGAGCGCTGCTTCTATCATCTCGAAGCTCCGGTCGAGCGCGTGACGGGCTGGGACACGCCCTACCCGCACGCCTACGAATGGGCTTATTTCCCTGGTCCGAAGCGCCTGAAGAAGGCGCTTGAGAAAGTGATGGCCGACTGATGGCGAAATACGAGTTCAAGCTGCCGGACATCGGCGAAGGCATTGCCGAGGCGGAAATCGTCGCCTGGCACGTGAAGGTCGGCGACCGCATCGAAGAAGACCAGCAGATCGCGGACATGATGACCGACAAGGCGACGGTGGAGATGGAATCCCCGGTCGCTGGAAAGGTCGTGCAGCTCGCGGGCGAGGTCGGCGACCAGATCCCGATCGGCTCCGTGCTCGCGGTTATCGAAACGGATGGCGCGGCAGCCGCCGAAGCGGCCGAGCAGTCGGAGGTGGAAGTTCCTCTTGCCGACGGCGCGGCCGAGCCGACCGCGGCGCAGCAAAAAGCCATCCCGACCGCGGCTGTGGAAGAAGTGCCGGCCCTACCAGAACCGGCGCCCGCCCCGAAGCAGGAAGCCGAGGTCACCGAGCGCGCCGCGGCTCATGCCAAGGTCCTGACCTCGCCGGCCGTTCGCCAGCGCGCCCGCGACCTCGGCATCGACCTTGGCCAGGTGAAGACGACCGGCGACCGGATCCGCCACTCCGATCTCGATGCCTATCTGCTCTACAGCGGCGGCAGCGTGCCGAGCCGCGGAGCTGCTCCGCGCAGGGACGAAACGATCAAGGTCGTCGGCCTTCGCCGCAAGATCGCGGAGAACATGGCGGAGGCCAACCGCCGCATCCAGCACTTCACCCTCGTCGAAGAGTTCGATGTCACCGCGCTCGAAGAGACGCGGCAGATGATGAACCGCGACCGCGGCGACAATCCGAAGCTGACGCTCCTGCCCTTTCTGATCATCGCAATGTCCCGCTCGCTTGCGGATTGGCCGATGCTCAATGCGACCTTCGACGACGAAGCGATGGTCGTGACCCGCCACGGCGCGGTGCACATGGGGATGGCGACACAGACGTCCAACGGACTGATGGTCGCCACCATCCGCGACGCCCAGTCCAGGACGATCTGGCAGCTCGCGTCGGAGATTTCTCGCCTTTCGGAGGCAGCCCGGACCGGAAAAGCTACGCGCGAGGAACTCAGCGGTGCGACCTTCACGATTTCGAGCCTCGGCCCGATGGGTGGAATCACGTCGACGCCTGTCGTCAATCCGCCTCAGGTCGCGATCATCGCGGTCAACAAGATCGAGGACAAGATCGTCCCGATCGACGGCGAGATCGAAATCCGCAAGCGGATGAACCTGTCCCTGTCGTGCGATCACCGGGTGGTCGACGGCTGGGACGCGGCGAGCTTCATGCAGGCCGTGAAGCTGCTGATCGAGAATCCACTGAGGCTCCTCGCCTAGATCGGCTCCGCGCCGTAACGAAATTCTTCCGAGCTGGCCTGCGTTCGCCCGCTTGACTCAGAGGGCTTCCCGCCTGTTGCTTGAAGGCGGAGACAAACGATGTGGCAGCGAAGCAAAGACCACCTGGAGACGGCGGGCGAAACCTATCTCGAGCACATGCGCTTTGCGCTGGCCGTCGGCTTCGTGACCGCGGGGGCGGGGCTGGCTTGCATCATCCACGCGATCGTGCCCGCTTTGTGCGAGCGCACGTGCAGCCGGACCCTTGGGCAGCTCAGCTGGCTTTTCGCCGACCGCCGACGCCTGCGCGAGTTCGAACGCCAGGCCTCGGGGGTGTTTACTTTCGTGGCGCTGATCCTGCTCGCTGCCGCGACTGCCTCGATCCCAGCCGCGATCGGCGGAGGCAAGGGCTTGATCATGACGATGGCCCTCCTGGCCTTCGCGATCCCGTTCACCTTCCTGTCGACGAACCCCGAGCTAGAGTTGGTCGAAGAGTAGCTTGGGGTTCCCCTTCGCGCTCAGCGGCAATCAGTCGCTGCTCGGCCAGACCTTTCGCCAGTTCGACACGGTGGAGATCAAGGGCGATCGGATGATCTTGCGCTAGCGCGCGGACCTTCCCGGACCCGCCCGGCTGGTCTAGTCGGGCGATATGCTCAAGCCCGTCACGACCGACATTGAATCGCTGAAGATCCTCGACGAGAGGCTGCGCTGGCTTTCGGCGTGGACAATCCATCACGCCAACCACATCCGCGACAATAGCGACGGGCTGAAGGTCGGCGGGCACCAGGCAAGCTGCGCGTCGATGACGAGCATCATGGCCGCGCTCTATTTCCACGCACTCGGCCCCAACGACCGGGTCGCGGTGAAGCCGCACGCGGGTCCGGTGCTGCATGCAATCCATTATCTGCTCGGCACGCAGAGCCGAGAGGCTCTCGAGAATTTCCGCGGTTTCGGCGGTGCGCAAAGCTATCCGAGCCGTACCAAGGACAAGATCCCGGTCGACTTCTCGACGGGCTCTGTCGGCCTGGGAGTCGCGATCACCGCCTTCTCCAGCCTGATCCAGGATTATCTGACCGCGCACGGAATGATGGACGAGGCCGACCGGGGCCGCTTCGTCGCGCTGATCGGCGACGCGGAGCTCGACGAGGGCAACATCTACGAAGCGTTGATCGAGGGCCACAAGCACGACGTCCGAAACCTGTGGTGGATCGTCGACTACAACCGCCAGAGCCTCGACGCGACGAGCGCCGACCGCATGTTCGAGCGCTTCGACGAGATCTTCCGCTCCTGCGGCTGGCGCGTGGTCGAGCTGCGCTACGGCAAGAAGCTGCAGGCCGCGCTGGACGCCAATCCGAAACTCAAGAGCTGGTTTGAAAAGCTGCCCAACGCCGAGCTTTCCGCGCTTCACTATCAAGGCGGCACGGCATGGCGTTCACGCATCGAGAAAGAGGTAGGCAGAGCCGCGGCGGCGTTCCTCAAGGCCAATGACGACGCAGCCCTCGCCGCCTTGTTCACCGACCTTGGCGGTCATTGCATGGAGTCGCTCGTTGAAGCGTTCGACGCGTCGCAGGACGACGTTCCCACCCTGTTCATCGCCTGGACGATCAAGGGACAGGGGCTGCCTTTCGCCGGCCACAAGGACAATCACGCGGGTCTGATGAACCCGACGCAGATGGCCGCCTGGCGCGAAGCGATGGGCGTTGCCGAGGGTCGCGAATGGGAGCCGCTGGAGAGTATCGGCGACAATGCGCGTCCTGGCGTACAGGCACTGCTCGAGCGCAGCCGCATCGCTCGCGAGAAACGGGATCGGTCGTTTGGCCGGATTGAAATCCCCCAGATCACCCCTCCCTCGGGCGAGGAACAATCCACCCAGGCTGCATTCGGCCGGATCGTGCTCGAGATCGCCAAGGCCGGCGGCAGTCTTGCAGACCGCCTCGTTACCACTTCACCGGATGTGACCGTGTCGACCAACCTCGGCGCGTGGGTAAATCAGCGTGGGTTGTTCCGGCGATCCGAAGTCGCCGACATTTTTGCCAAGGAAAGAATTGCTTCCGCGCAAAAGTGGTCGGCATCGAACAAGGGCCAGCATATCGAGCTCGGCATCGCCGAAAACAATTTGTTTCTCATGCTCGCAGCCGCCGGTCTTGCTGGAGACCATTTCGGCACTCGCCTTGCCCCGATCGGGACGCTCTACGACCCCTTCATCGCCCGCGGCCTCGATGCCCTGAACTACGCCTGCTATCAGGATGCGCGCTTCATCCTCGTTGCGACGCCGAGCGGCATCACGCTTGGGCCCGAAGGCGGCGCTCACCAGTCCATCAATCCGCCGTTGATCGCGCTCGGCCAACCGGGTCTTCGCCATTACGAACCAGCCTTCGCCGACGAGCTGGCCGCGATGATGGAGCTCGCTTTCCGCCTCATCGACGACCCGGGCGGCGAAAGCACCTATCTCCGCCTCTCGACCCGCAGCATCCTGCAGATCGAGCGGCACGACGAGCTTTGGCGCGAGGGCGCTCTGCAAGGGGCCTATTGGCTGCGCGAGCCGGGCGCGGGCTCGGAAGCCGCGATCGTCGCCATGGGCGCAGTGATGCCGGAGGCGCTCGCGGCATGGGAGGAGCTGCGCCAGGACATTCCGGGCCTCGGCCTGCTTTCGGTCACTTCGCCGGACCTGCTGCATCGCGGCTGGACGGCCGCGCAGGCGGCACGTTGGGGCGGCGAGCGGAAGCCCAGCCACATCGAGAACTTGCTCTCGAAGCTCGGGCGCAACGCCGGTTTGGTAACGATCGCCGATGCCGCGCCGGCTTCTCTGTCATGGCTGGGCGGCGTGCTTGGCCAGCGCGTCGCGCCGCTGGGCGTCGAGCGCTTCGGCCAGACCGGAAACCTGGGGGACCTCTACGCCGCGTACCGGCTCGACGGCGCGGCGATCACCGAGGCCGCAGCGGAGATTTTGCTCCAGAACGGATGAACCGGCGAGGGCTTGGAAATACCTTCCGCGCCAAATGGCGGCGCGATGAGACCATTCAGCCAGAAACTGCCTTTCGCGAAGCGCGACATCCTGATCCAGGGCGACAGCGTGCGCCAGATCTGGGGCGCGGAGGAGCCCGTCCCAGAGGAAGGGCGCAAGCCGCTACGCCGCGACGCGCCGCTTCGCGCGGTGCCCTCGCCGAATGAGGATACCGAGGATCCGCTGCGGCTTCGCCTGAGCGAGGAGCTGGAATACGCCCGGCGCATGCTGGACGTCACCGGCGAACAGATCTGCGCCGACCGGATCGCCGTGACCCGCCATGCGGTCGCCCTTCAGACGCTGGACAAGGTCGGACAGATGCTTGGCCATATCGCTGCAGTCATCCGCTCAGCCGACCCGAATTCGGCGATCGACGAGAATCGGGATGAGCGACCTCAAGGCGCGGCTGACGCGCAACGGCGCGCTGTAGCTTGGCAAGGGCGTAGCTGCTCCGTACAGCAGCGCCCATGCCAGGGCGCTATTTCGACGAGTGGCAGGTCGGCGACCGCGTGGAGCATTCCATCTCGCGCACGGTCACGGAGACCGACAACCTGCTGATTTCCACGCTGACCCACAATCCGCAGCCGCTGCACATCGACCATGAGGCGGCGGCGAAGACCGAATTCGGCAAGCCGCTTGTGAACTCGGTCTTCACCTTCGGGCTCATGATCGGAGTCAGCGTCAACGACACGACGCTCGGTACGCTCGTCGCCAACCTCGGCTACGACAAGCTCGTCTTTCCCAAGCCCGTCTTCGTCGGCGACACGCTGCGCAGCGAAAGCGAGTGCATCGACCTTCGCGCAAGCAAGTCCCGCCCGAACGCAGGCATCGTCACCTGGGCGCACCGCAGCTTCAACCAGCGCGGCGAACTCGTCTGCGAATGCACGCGGTCTGCGCTGCTGCTGAAAAAGCCGGAATGAGCGAGCCGCGCTCCTGGTTGTTCGTTCCGGCGGACAGCGAGAAGAAGATCGCCAAGGCGATCGACAGCGAGGCCGACGCCGTAATCTTCGATCTCGAGGACAGCGTCTCGCCTTCCCAGAAGGCGGCTGCACGCAAGGTCCTCAAGGAACTGGGCGAGCGCTCGGGCGGCCCGCAATGGTGGGTGCGAATCAACCCGCTCGGGAGCGAGCATCACAAGGAAGATCTGGAGGTTATCGGTAAGGCCGACATCCACGGCATCGTCCTTCCAAAGGCGGAGAGCGGCGCGGACGTCGTCCAGCTCGCGCACCGCACCGGCAACATCCCCATTCATGCGATCGTGACGGAGACCCCGGCGAGCCTCTTCGGTATGCTCAGCTATCGCGATCCCAAGTCGCCGCTGGCTGCCATGAGCTGGGGTGCGGAGGACCTTTCGGCGGCGATCGGTGCCTCTTCGAAATATGATGCCGACGGCAGCCTCAGCTACACCTACATGCTCGCACGTTCGCTCTGTCTCGCAGGGGCCGCAGCGGCAGGCGTGCAGCCCGTGGACGGCGTGTTCGCCGACTTCCGCGACGAAGAAGGGCTGCGGCAAGAAGCGGAGGCTGCGGCCCGCGAAGGCTTCACCGGCAAGCTCGCGATCCACCCTGCTCAGGTCGGCGTGATCAATGCGGCCTTCACCCCATCCGCGGAGGAGGTCGAGCACGCCCGTGCTATAGTGCAAGCGTTCGATGCCGAGCCCGAAGCCGGCGTTCTGTCGGTCGGCGGCCGGATGGTCGACCGGCCGCATCTCGTGCAGGCGAAGCGGGTGCTGGAAGCGATCTCAAGGAGGCTGAAATGGCGACGACTGCCGAACCGACACCGACTACCACTTCGGAACGCACGGCAGGACCGACGCTCGCCAAGGGATGGGGCACCGATGCGCCCGACCAGCCGCTTCGCCCGATGGAATTCGAGCGCCGTGCGCTGAGGCCGAACGACGTCGCAATCCAGATCACCTACGCCGGAATTTGCCACTCCGACCTGCACACCTGCCGTAACGACTGGGGCGGCAGCCGCTATCCCGTCATTCCGGGCCATGAGATCGTTGGCACCGTCACAGCGATCGGCGACGAAGTCACGCGCCACCGCGTCGGCGACACGGTTGCGGTCGGCTGCATGGTCGACAGCTGCATGGAGTGCGACCAGTGCCTGGAAGGTTGGGAAGTCTTCTGCCGCAAGGGCTGTGTTCAGACCTATAACAGCGCCGACTATCACGACGGCACGATCACCAAGGGCGGCTACACCGACCATATCGTCGTCCGCGATCATTTCTGCTGCAAGGTGCCGGAAGGCATGGACGTGAGCCGCGTCGCTCCCCTGCTCTGCGCCGGCATCACCACCTACTCGCCGCTTCGGCAGTACAATGTCGGCACCGGCAGCAAGGTGGCCGTGGTCGGCCTTGGGGGCCTGGGTCACATGGGCGTGAAGCTCGCGGCCGCGATGGGCGCGCATGTCACCATGATCACGACCACACCGAGCAAGGGCGAAGATGCGCGCGCTCTTGGCGCGCATGACGTGATCATCTCGACCGATCCGGAGCAGATGAAGGCGGCGGCGACCCGGTTCGACTTCATCCTCAACACCATTCCCGTCAGCCATGAGATCGACGGCTATCTCCAGCTGCTCGGCCGCTCGGGTCGGATGGTGATCGTCGGCGCGCTGACGCCCATGCCCGGCTTCCTCGGCTTCAACATCATCTGGTGGAACCGCGCGGTCGGCGGCTCGGCCATCGGCGGCATTCCCGAGACGCAGGAAATGCTCGATTTCTGCGCCGCCAAGGACATCTATCCCGACGTCGAGTTCATCCAGATGAACCAGGTCAACGAAGCCTATGAGCGGTTGCTCAGGAACGACGTCCGCTACCGCTTCGTGATCGACATGAGCCGCGGCCTGTGAGCGAGTCGGTTCATCCCGTCCCGGAAAGCTTCCGGGCGAGGATCGGGCCGAACGAGCTGGAGGCGCTGAGGGCGAAGGCTGACGCCGATCCGGATGCCTTCTGGCTGGAACAGGCCAGGCGACTTGACTGGTATCAAACCCCGCAACAGGCGGGCGACTGGTCCTTCGACGAAGACGATTTCCACATCAGCTGGTACGCCGACGGTCAGCTGAACCTGTCCGTCAATTGCCTCGACCGACACCTCGAGGAGCATGGCGACAGGACGGCCGTCATCTTCGAGGCCGACGAGCCGGGGCACGGCCATCGCTACACCTATCGCGAGCTGTACGAGGAAACCTGCCGCTTCGCGAACCTCCTGAAGCAACGCGGCGTCCATCGCGGCAGCCGGGTCATGATCTACATGCCGATGATCCCGGAAGCGGCGGCCGCAATGCTCGCCTGCGCGCGCATCGGTGCGATCCACTCTGTCGTCTTCGGGGGCTTCTCTCCGGAGAGCCTTGCCGGCCGCATCGCCGACTGCGACGCCTGCGCGGTCATCACCGCGGACGAAGGCATCCGCGGCGGGAAGCACATTCCCCTGAAGCGCAACGTCGACCAGGCGCTCGAGCACCGCGACGTCGAGACCGTGATCGTCGTCACCCGGACCGGAGCCGCCGTGCCGATGAAGGAGGGCCGCGACGTCAGCTACTCCGCCATGCGGGACCAGCTTCCGACCGATTGCGAGCCGGAGGCGATGGACGCGGAAGACCCTTTGTTCATCCTCTACACGTCCGGATCGACGGGCAAACCGAAGGGCGTCGTCCACACGACCGGCGGCTATGCCGTCTGGGCCGCCACGACCTTCGACTGGATCTTCGATTATCGCCAGGACGACGTCTTCTGGTGCACCGCCGACGTCGGCTGGATCACCGGCCACACTTATGTCGTCTACGGGCCTCTGATGAATGGCGCGACGACCGTCATGTTCGACGGCGTCCCCAACTATCCCGACTTTGGCCGGTTCTGGGAGACGGTGGACCGGCTCGGCGTCACCATCTTCTACACGGCACCGACCGCTATCCGTGCCTTGATGCGCGAAGGCGACGAGCCGGTGAAACGCTACAACCGCAAGTCGATCAGGCTGCTCGGCACCGTGGGCGAGCCCATCAATCCCGAGGCCTGGGAGTGGTACTGGCGAGTGGTCGGCGACGGCCGCTGCCCGATCGTCGACACCTGGTGGCAGACCGAGACGGGCGGAACCCTGATCTCGCCCTTCCCCGGCGCGACACAGCTCAAGCCCGGTTCGGCGACCCAGCCGCTTCCCGGCATCAAGCCCCTCCTCGTCGATCCGGAAGGCAAGGAATTGCACGGCGCGGCAAGCGGCAATCTCTGCCTGGACGGGTCATGGCCGGGTCAGATGCGCACGGTGTGGTGCGATCATCGCCGCTTCTTCGAAACCTACTTCACCACCTACCCCGGCAGATATTTCACCGGCGACGGCTGCCGGCGCGACGAGGACGGCTATTACTGGATCACCGGCCGGGTCGACGATGTGATCAACGTGTCGGGGCACCGCATCGGGACCGCCGAAGTCGAAAGCGCGCTGGTCGCTCACGGGCTCGTGGCCGAGGCAGCGGTCGTCGCCTTCCCGCACGAGATCAAGGGCCAGGCGATCCATGCCTATGTTACTCTGAACGCCGGCGAAGAAGGCGGCGAGGACCTCCGGAAGGAGCTCAACCAGGAGGTTCGACGCGAGATCGGGGCGATTGCGGCGCCCGAGCGGATCCAGTTCGCACCATCCCTTCCCAAGACCCGTTCCGGCAAGATCATGCGCCGCGTCCTGCGCAAGATCGCCGAGGGGGAGACGTCCGGCTTCGGCGATATCTCGACCTTGGCCGACCCGACCGTCGTCGATCAACTCCTCGCCGGAGCGCGCGAGTTCCAGAAGACGCCCGCCTAAGCGCTTGCGGCGGCGCGGACAGCCGCTAACCCTACAGTCGTAGGGGGACAGCAATGGCAACTGCGGCGGCAGAAACCCATAGGCCATGGTCGATGAAGCGCGTTGTCGCGGCATCGTCGGCCGGCACGGCATTCGAGTGGTACGACTTCTTCATCTTCGGCTCGCTGGCGACCACCATTCAGAAGGTCTTCTTCGCCGGTCTCGACCCGACTGCAGGGCTGATTGCCGCGCTGGGCCTGTTTGCCGCGGGCTTCGCCTTTCGCCCGCTCGGCGCGATCATCTTTGGCGTCATCGGCGACCGGCTCGGCCGCAAGGGCGCCTTTCTCGCCACGGTGAGCCTGATGGGCGGCGCCACCTTCCTTATCGGTATCCTGCCGACCTACGCGACGGCCGGGATCATTTCGCCGATCCTGCTTATCCTGCTTCGAATCCTCCAGGGGATCGCGCTCGGCGGCGAATATGGCGGAGCCGCGATTTACGTTGCCGAGCACGCGCCGAATAAACAGCGCGGAATGGTCACGGGCTGGATCCAGATCACCGCGTCGCTCGGCCTCATCGCTGGACTTCTGGTCATCCTCGGAACGCGCGGTGCGGTCGGCGAAGCCGCATTCCTCGAATGGGGCTGGCGGGTGCCGTTTCTCGTCTCGATCGTGCTTCTGATCATCTCCGTCTGGCTGCGCTTCAAGCTGTCCGAGAGCCCGGCGTTCGCCAAGCTCAAGGAGGAAGGCGAGGTCTCCAAGGCGCCCCTGCGTGAAGCGTTTACCCGCTGGGACAATTTGAAGCGCGTACTGATCGCATTCTTTGGGATCATGTGCGCACAGGGCGCCGTCTGGTACCTCAGCTTCTTCTACGTCCAGGTGTTCCTCACCAAGTCGCTGGGCGTGCCTGAGCCGACCAAAGACGGGCTGGTCCTGGCGATCACGGTCGCCAGCGCGCCGCTTTACGTGTTCTTCGGCTGGCTGTCCGACCGTGTCGGCCGCAAACCGGTGATGCTCGGCGGAATGCTGCTCGCGCTCTTCACCTACTATCCGGGCTTCCACGGCATTGCCTCGGCCGCCAATCCGGCCCTCGTGGAGGCGCAGGAAAGAAGGCCCGTCGAAGTCCATGCCAGCCCCGCGAACTGCTCCGTCCAGTTCGACCCTGTAGGGACGCGCCGCTTCGACAGCGGCTGCGACATCGCCAAGAGCCTGCTCGCTTCGGCGGGCATCTCCTACACGAGCCGCAGCTACACGGGCGACACGGCCATCGTCGCCGTCGGCGTTCAGCAGATCGAGGTGCCCGACGGCCGCGGGCTGGATGCAGCCGGCCTCAAGGCGCTGAAGGACAAGGTCGGCGGCGAGATCAAGGCGGCACTGGCAGCGGAAGGCTATCCTTCGGCCGTCGACCCGCAGCGGATGAACCTCCCAATTATCTTCTTCTGGCTGATGGTCTTCGCGGTGGCCGCGACCGCGCTTTACGGCCCACAGGCCGCCGCTTTGGTCGAAATGTTCCCGACGAAGGTCCGCTACACCGCGATGTCGCTGCCCTACCATGTCGGCACGGGCTGGATCGGCGGTTTCCTTCCGGTGACCAGCTTCGCTCTGGCCACGATAACCGGCGATATCTACGCAAGCCTCTGGTATCCGGTGATCTTCACGGTGATCCCGATCTTCGTTTCGCTTTTCTTCCTCAAGGAGACCCGGGGAAAGCGCCTCGAAGACGTCTAGCGAATTTGATCCGCTTTGTTGATCAAAGGGTCGAACAGCTTTGACTTGCCGAGCGTCGGGCAATAATTGGCCGCAGGTGTTGGCGGCTTGGGCCGTCTGGGACCAGTATTCGCGTAAGTCTCGGGCGTCGTTCGGCCTTTCTTCGGAAAACATATGCTTCGCACAGACTTAGCCGTTGCGGCCGTCTTCCTGTCTCTCGCGACCGCGGGATGTTCTGGCGGAGCCGAATCGCAGGAGGCCCCGCCTCCTCCCGAAGTCACGGTTGCCACCCCTCTGGCCAGCGAGATCGTAGACTGGGACGACTTCGTCGGCCGGTTCGAAGCCCCCCAAAATGTCGACGTAAAGCCTCGAGTCACCGGCTATCTGGTCGGTTCCCACTTCAGGGACGGGCAATATGTTCGCCGCGGGCAGCTGCTCTTCACGATCGACGCACGTCCGGCGCGTGCACAGCTCGACCAGGCCCGGGCGCAGCTTGTTCGAGCCCAGGCGCAGGCGGTCAATGCCCGGACCGAACTCGCGCGCTCGCGCACCCTGGCGGCGCAGCGCGCGGCGAGCGTCGAGGAAGTGGAGCAGCGCCAGGCTGCCCTTCGTTCGGCCAATGCCGACGTCTCGGCCGCGGCCGCCCTCCTTCGCGCGCGTCAGCTCGATGTCGGCTTCACTCGGGTCCTGGCGCCGATCTCGGGGCAGGTTTCGGAGCGTCGCGTGGACCCCGGCAACGCTGTCACTGCGGACGAGACGGTGCTGACGACCGTCGTCTCGACGAACCCGCTGCATTTCGCCTTCGACGGGTCGGAGGCCTTGCTGCTCCGCTTCCAGCGCCAGAGTGGCTCTGCAGGGATAGGTGCACCGGTCCGGATCCGCCTTCAGGACGAAGCGCAATATGTCCACGCCGGCAGGCTGGACTTCGTCGACAATGCCCTGAACTCCGGCGCGGGAACCATTCGTGGGCGGGCGGTCGTGCCGAATCCTACCGGGTTCCTGAAGGCCGGGATGATGGGCCGTTTGCGGCTCGCGTCCTCTACGCCCTATCGCGCGCTTCTGGTGCCCGATACGGCGATCGTCACCGATGCGGCGCGGCGCGTCGTCTATGTCGTCGACCGCGGCGGGAAAGTAGCCGTCCGTCCGGTCCAGCTAGGTCCGCTGAACGGCAACCTGCGCGTGATCCGCACTGGAATCGGCCCTCAGGACCAGGTCGTCATCGGCGGAATCCAGCGGGCGATGCCGGGGCAGAAGGTGAAGCCCAAGAAGGGCCGGATCCAGCCGCCGTCCACGTCAGAGCCCGATACGCCCGCCCCACAGGCGCCGCCTCCGTCGGTCGCAACCTCCGTCGACCAGGCGGACGGCCGCTAGGTCCGCGCGATGAACATGTCGAGCTTCTTCATCGACCGTCCGATCTTCGCGTCGGTCATCGCCTTGTTCATCACCTTGCTCGGAGCCTTCGCCTATCCGGCGCTTCCGCTCGCCCAATATCCGGAGATCGCACCGCCCTCCGTCGCGGTCACCGCGGCCTTCCCCGGCGCTTCAGCGGAGACGATGGCGGAAACTATCGCGGCACCGATCGAGCAGGAAATCAACGGGGTCGAGGGCATGCTCTACATGCGCTCGAACTCCAGCCAGGGACTGACGGCAATCACCGTCACGTTCCAGCCGGGCACGGATATCGACACCGCACAGGTGCTGGTTCAGAACCGTGTTGCGCTCGCCGAGCCGCGCCTTCCCGACCAGGTCCGGCAGATCGGAGTCACCGTAAACAAGCAGTCGAGCGACTTCCTGATGGTCGCGGCGATGACGTCCACCGACCCTTCCGTCGACATCGACTATGTCGGCAATTACGCCAATTCGACCATTCGCGACCGGCTTCTGCGGCTTCCCGGCGTCGGCGCCGTGCAGGTCTTCGGCGGCGGCAATTACTCGATGCGGATCTGGATCGATCCGGATGCGGCCGCCGCCCGCAACCTGACGTCCGAAGAGATCGTCGGAGCGCTTCGCGGGCAGAATGTGCAGGTCGCGGGCGGATCGGTCGGCCAGGCTCCGCTGCGGCGGGGCGGAGCTTCGTTCGAACTGCCGGTCCAGGTCCAGGGACGCCTGAACGACCCGAACGAGTTCGCCGACGTCGTCCTCAAGACTGATACGACGAGCGGTGCGATTACGCGGCTACGCGACGTCGCGCGCGTCGAAATCGGCAGCCAGGACTACAGCATTCGGGGGACGTCCGGCACTCGAGCGGCCGTCTTCATGGCCATCCAGCAGCTTCCGGGCTCGAATGCGCTCGATACCGCCGAAGGAGTCCTCAGCAGCCTGGAAGAAGCCTCGCGATCCTTCCCCCCGGGGGTGGAATATTCCATTCCGTACAACCCTACCGAATATGTCCAGGAGTCGGTGAACGAGGTCCAGCGCACGCTGATCGAAGCCATCATTCTCGTGGTGCTGGTGATCGTCCTCTTCCTGCAGACATGGCGCGCGGCGATCATCCCGATCATCGCGATCCCGGTGTCGCTGGTCGGCACGTTCGCAGTCCAGCTCGCTCTGGGCTTCTCGATCAATTCGCTCTCGCTCTTCGCACTGGTTCTTGCCGTCGGCATCGTCGTCGACGACGCCATCGTGGTCGTCGAGGCCGTCGAGAAGCACATCCGCGACGGCTTATCTCCGCGAGAGGCGGCGCATCGCACGATGCGGGAGATTTCGGGCGCGCTGATCGCGATCGGCCTCGTCCTCGTGGCCGTGTTCGTGCCGGCCGCCCTCATCTCGGGAATTCCGGGCATCTTCTATCGCCAGTTCGCCGTCACCATCGCGGCGGCGGCGGCAATCTCGACGATCATTTCACTCACGCTGTCGCCCGCGCTCGCCGCCTTGCTGCTCAAGCCGCATTCGACCGGCGCAGACTATGCCGAGGAACGGCGCAGCTGGATGCGCACAATCAAGTTGACGGGCGCCCGTTTCAACAAGGCCTTCGACTGGGTGTCCGACCGTTATGGGTCGCTGACCGCCAGGCTGGTGCATCGCTCGACGCTCATGCTGGTCATCTACGGCGGTCTGCTCGGCCTCACTGTCTGGCGGCTGAGCGCCACGCCGACCGGATTCATTCCGGATCAGGACCAGGGCTTCCTGATCGGCGTCATCCAGCTTCCGCCCGGCTCCTCGCTGGAACGGACGGAGGCCGCCGTAGAGGGTATTCGCAAGGTCGTCTCGCAGAACGAGATGATCCTCGAGACGGCCGCCTTCGCCGGTCTCGACGGATCGACCTTCAGCCCCGCTTCCAACAGCGGCATCATGTTCCTTCGCCTCGCCGACCATGAGGATCGGCGCGGAAGCGGCGAGTCCGCCGCGGAGCTGGCGGGGGCGATAACGGGTGCCGTCGCCGGCGCGGTGGACGACGCGCAGGTCTTCTTCCTGTCGCCGCCGCCCGTTCCCGGCCTCGGCAACGGCAGCGGCTTCGCGATGATGGTGCAGGACCGCGGCGGCGCGGGCTACGAAGCGCTCCAGGGAGCGACCTTCGCGATGATGGGCGCAGCGCAGCAGAGCAAGAATGTCACGCAGGTCTTCTCGCTGTTCAACACCGGCTCCCCGCGGATCGAAGCGGACGTCGACCGCGACCGCGCCCAGCTGGTCGGCGTGCAGCCGAGCCAGGTCTACGACGCACTCGGCACTTACCTGGGCTCTACCTACGTCAACGACTTCAACATGCTCGGGCGGACCTTCCGGGTGACCGCGCAGGCCGAGGCCGCGTCGCGCGACGACCTCGCCGACGTGGGCCGGCTGCAGGTCCGCTCATCGTCCGGGCAGATGGTCCCACTCTCGTCTGTTGCGACGTTCCGCTACGGCAGCGGGCCGGTGCAGGTGGCGCGCTACAACAATTATCCGGCCGCAGAGCTGCAGGGCCAGACGCCACCGGGCATTGCATCGGGCGACTCTCTGCGGACGATGGAGGAGCTCGCGGCGCAGAATCTCCCGCCCGGCTTCGGCTTCGAATGGACCGGCCTCGCCTTCCAGCAGCAGGCAGCGGGCAATACGGCGCCGCTGGTCTTCGCGATCGCGGTGCTGTGCGTCTTCATGGTGCTCGCAGCGCAATATGAATCGCTGACGCTTCCGCTCGCGGTGATCCTCATTGTCCCGATGTGCGTCCTCGCGGCACTGACGGGCGTGAGCCTGCGCGGGCAGGACAACAACATCCTGACGCAGATCGGCCTGATCGTGCTGATCGCGCTCGCGGCCAAGAACGCCATCCTCATCGTCGAGTTCGCCCGCCAGGCGGAGGACGACCAGGGCATGAGCAAGTTCGATGCCGCGGTGCATGCCGCCAAGTCCCGCCTGCGGCCGATCCTGATGACCAGCTTCGCCTTCATCTTCGGCGTGATCCCGCTGGCGATCGCCGTGGGTCCCGGCGCCGAGATGCGGCAGGCAATGGGCACGGCCGTGGCGTTCGGGATGGTCGGCGTGACGTTGTTCGGACTGCTCTTCACTCCTGTTTTCTACGTCGTCTGCCGCGGGCTCGACCGCTTCATGCCAAAGGCAATGCAGCACAGCACACTCCACGCGCACGGCCATGCGGAGCCTGCCGAGTGAGGCGGCTTCTGACGCTCACATGCGGCGCTTGCGCTGGCGGCCTGCACGGCAGTCGGGCCCGACTATCGGTCGCCCGCGCCCGCAGCGCACCGTCGCAAGCACCATTCGTCAGCTCGCGCTCGCCAACCTTTACCCAGGATCAACCTCCGGGCCGGTGGTGGAGCCTGTTCGCCGATCCGCTGCTCGACCAATTGGTCGAAGAGGCGCTGAGCGCGAACACGGACCTTCGCGTCGCGGGGGCGAACCTCGCCCGTGCCCGGGCGCTGCTGCGCGAGACGCGCGCCGGACGGCTCCCATCCACCGACCTCAATGCGGATATCCGCTATGCTCAGGATCCCGGCGGCGATCCCGCCCTGCGCTATGACGCTGGTTTAGACGTCAGCTACCAGCTCGATCTGTTCGGCGGCATTCGCCGCGCGATCGAGGCGAGCCGCGCGGACGTCGGTGCGGTCCAGGCCGCATTCGACAACACGCGGATCAGCGTGGCTGCGGAGACCGTCCGCGCTTATGCCGACGCCTGCAGCGCCGGCCAGCAACTGGCGGTCGCCCGCGATTCCCTGAGTGTCCAGGAACAGACGTTCGATCTGACGCGCCGCCTGTTCGAAGGCGGCCGTGGAACGGCGCTCGATACCGGGCAGGCGGGCGCGCAGCTTGAGCAGGTACGCGCGACGCTGCCGACGCTGGAGGCGCAGCGCCAGGGCGCCTTGTTCCGGCTGGCGGTTCTGACCGGCCGACCGCCGGCCAACTTTCCCGCGCAGGTCGCCACGTGCCAGCGCCCGCCGCAACTTTCCCGCCCCCTGCCCGTCGGCGACGGGGCCTCGCTTCTGTCGCGCCGGCCGGACATCCGCCAGGCCGAGCGCGAGCTGGCCGCGGCCACGGCCCGCGTCGGGGTGGCAACGGCCGACCTCTACCCGAAAGTGACACTCGGCGGCTCGGTTGGGAGCAGCGCGATTTCTCTGGGCGCAATCCAGGACGGCTTTCGCTTCAATATCGGCCCGCTGATCAGCTGGAGCTTTCCGAACATGGAAGTGGCCCGCGCCCGTCTCGGGCAAGCCCGCGCCTCGGCGGATGCGGCGTTCGCCAATTTCGACGGGACCTGGCTCCGCGCTCTCGAAGAGACGGAAGGCGGCCTCACCCG
This sequence comes from uncultured Alphaproteobacteria bacterium, assembly GCA_963829625.1. Taxonomy (GTDB): domain Bacteria; phylum Pseudomonadota; class Alphaproteobacteria; order Sphingomonadales; family Sphingomonadaceae; genus Sphingomicrobium. The sequence goes on from CAWHJH010000018.1 coordinate 130,750, forward strand.
CTATGCGCGCGAGCTGGAGCGGCGGGACAGCCTTCGGCGAGCGCGCGCACAGGCCGCTGAGGCGGCGCGGATCGCCCGGCTTCGCTATCAGGCCGGCCGCGACCCGTTCCAGATCGTCCTCGACGCGGAGCGTTCGCTGTCGAACATAGAAGCCGAGCTGGCGCGGTCCGAAGCCCAGCTGTCGGATTATCTTGTGTCGCTGTTCCTTGCCCTCGGGGGCGGCTGGCAGACCTGACCCGCTTCGGGCTCAGGGAGCCCAGTGGATGTCGATCGGCTGCTCGGCCTCGGCAAGAACACGGCCGATCGGCAGCTTCGAGCTCTGCCCGTCCTCAATTGCCCCCTCCAGCATCTCGCGCTTGTCGCCGCCGGTCAGGGTGATGAGTACCGTCCGGGCGGACAGAATCGCAGCACGGGTCAGGGTCACGCGGGCGACGGGCGCCTCTTTAGGCAGCGGGTCCGGCATGACTCCAACGGCGCGGCGCGCCTTCGGGGCGTCCAGCGCGTCCTGGAGGTCGGGGCCAGCGAACAGCGAGGCGGTATGTCCATCCGCCCCAACGCCCAGCCAGACAAGATCGGGCGGCCAAGGCAGGTCCTGTAGCCGCGCATCCGCCGAATTGCCGGCCAGCCTGTAGTCGGGAATGTCGCCGGTAATCGGGATCACGCGAGCGCCCGCGGGAAGGAAGGCCTGGGCGATCGAGCGGATGTTGCTGCGCTCGTCGTCCATGGGCACGAGCCGCTCATCGGTGGGGATGATCGTAACCTGCTTCCAGGGTAGCTTCCTAGCGGCCAGCGCCTTGTAGATCGCCTTGGGCGTGTTGCCGCCCGGAAGCGCGATCAGCGAGGATCCGCGTGCGTCGAGGGCGCTTTCGATGATGAAGCCGACGTCGCCCGCGACCGCGTCCGCCATCTCCTCGGCGCTGTCATATTCCCACCATTCGGCTTCGATCATCGGATTCCTCAAAACGCCTGACGGTAAATGCCTTCGGAAGCCACCGGTTCGCCGCGGCGATTGGTCGCGGGACGGTATACAAGGTGCCTCGTCACCAGCGCACAGGTCGCATTATCAAGCTCTGCATTCCCGCTCGTCTGGTAGACGCGGCAATTACTCAGTCGCCCGCTAGGTTCAATCGTGAATTTGACCCAGGGCGAATAGCCGTCGGAAAGCAGCCGCCGGAGATGGCTCGGGAAATCGCGGCCGCGCGGACCTCTTGTGATCGGCTGGGCGCGGGTCGCAATTCCTCCGCCGCCTCCCGTGCCACTGCCAGATCCGCCAGAGCCGGTCCCCGTCCCAGTCCCGCCGGCGCCTGTGCCCGGTCCGGGGACATCCGACGCGCCCTGCGTCGGCGCGGCGCCCTCGTTCGGCGTCTGCGATACGTTGACCGGCAGCGGGATCGGCAGCGCGATGGGCGGCCTTGGAGCAACCACCGGGGTCGCATGGCTCCTTATGTTCTCTCGCGAAGCGGCCCCTTCCGGATCCTTGGGCTTTCGAGTCTGCTCGGCGAGCCGGGGAGGCTCCGGCGTCGGCGGTGGGGAAGGCGGCACTTCGGTAATGTCGAAAACCTGGAGCTCGCGCTGCGGGTCCGCGACGTCCATCTCTCCGGAAAGATGCATGAAGACGAACAGCAGTGCCGCGTGGATCGCGATCACCGCTGCTATCGCGCCGCCCTTGTCGCGCGTCTTGAGATCGGATCGATACATACCGGCGGGCCAACGTGCACTTTGATGCGCGGTTGCCCGGCTGTCACGGCTGTTCCGGTAATGACACACCGGACGGAACGAGTCCGTCCGGCGACGCTGTCATTCAAAAGTCTTCAGCGGCTCGTGCTGCTCGCGCTCTTGCGGCCACCGCCGTGGCTCGCCCTGCCGCCCTTGCTGGCGATTTCCCGCTGCTTGGCGGGATCCATCGCGGCGAACCCGCGCTTCGACCCGCCAGTCTTCGTTCCGGCCATTCTCTCCTCCGTTGCACACTACGAGCTGTAGCGAACCCCGCAACGCGGCCGTCGAAACGGCGGTTCAAATAGCTGACATGGGTTAGAAAGATTATTGCCGATCCGCGCTCGGAGCCTCTTCGAGTGCGATCCTTTCACCCTCACTCCGACGCTTGGATTCCGCTCGATAAGCGAGCGCCGAGAGCGCGATCACGACAATGCCCGCGAGCTCCAGCCACCAGCCGCTGCGAAGGCCGCGGAGGTCGACCGTCACCCAGTCGTCGATGTGATGGAACGAGGCGGCACGAAGGAGGATGAAGGCAAAAAGGACCGCAATCCCCACGGCGGCCGTCTTGGCTGCCGCGGAGCATCGGTGGAGTATTCTCGTCAGGCGGAGGATGGCGAATGCCGCCGCGCCTGCCACCAGCAGCAGGAAGAGCCCCTGCAGCAGGCGACGCTGCTCGTAGATGCCGATCGCGCGCGTCAGGGCGCGGCCGGATTCCGTCAGCAGCGACTGGAGATCGAGCTCCTTGTTGAAACCGAGGAGCACCAAAAGGAGCGACACTCCAAGCCAGAACCGTGCCTCATTCCCGGAAGCCGAACGGCTGGCGGCGAAGGCTGCCAGAGCCCCGGCGAAATAGGCCGCGACAACGAACCAGGCGAAACTCGATTGGTCGTGGAAGATCTGTACGGCTGCCAACCAAACCCCCGGCAATAGGCTCAGCGCGAGTATTGCCGGTTCCGGCGCGGACTTACAGCCGCAAGTTCAGATTATTCGAAGCTCTCGCCGAACTCGGCATCGCCCCCCGGAGCCGCGGCATTCGGCCCCTCCTGCTCTGCCGAAAGCATGGCCCGGTAATTCTCGACCATCGATCGGCAGTTTCTCAACCCAGTAACCAGTTGCGAATTCGCTTCTTCGTAGTCCGCATCGTGCGGCTCGTTGACCTCGGACACTTCAGACCCTCAAAACCTCCAGACGGGATGCCAAGCAAACCGGCGCGGCGCTTCAACGGTTTCTCGGTTCACCGCAAGAGACGCTCGTTCCGTTAGGAGCCGGCAGTTGTGCTCAATGGGTCACGGATCCCCCGCCGCAAATGCGGGCGACGGCCCTTTCGAGCGCGGAGGGCGTGAACGGCTTCAGCAGGATCTCGACGCTTTCCGGCTTGTCGCGCACGGCATCCGCATCCGCATAGCCCGTGATGATCAGCGCGGGCACATCGGGACAGATCTTGCGCGCCTGGCGCAGGAATTCCGTGCCGGAGATGTTCGGCATCGCATAGTCGCTGATGAGCAGATCGCAGCTTCGGGAACCGTTATGGAGTGCCGTCAGGGCCTCCTGGCCATTGGCTGCCTCGACAACGGTGTGACCCAGCTCTTCGAGCATTGCGGCCGTCGTGGTGCGGACTTCGGGATGATCGTCGACGAGTAGGATGTGAAGCGGGCGCAAGGGCGGCGCGGCAACCATTTCCTCGGACCGGGATTCCGAAGGTTTTTCTTCCGCGGCTTCGGGAGCTTGCGGGATCCATAGTTCCGCGGTCGTGCCGTTTCCGATACTGCTTTCCAGGTGGAATGCGCCATTTGACTGCTTGGCGAATCCGTACACCATCGGAAGCCCCAGGCCGCTGCCCTTGCCCACATCCTTGGTGGTGAAGAAGGGCTCCAGCACTTTCTCAATATGTTCCGGAGCAATGCCGCTGCCCGTGTCCGAAATCCGCAGCCGCACATAGCCGCCAGCGGCCAGGCCCTGCGAATTCTCGCTTGGCGCCTCCTCCGTGTCGACACAGATGGTGACAGTGCCGCCGTCCGGCATCGCGTCACGCGCGTTGATGATGAGGTTGACCAGCGCGAGCTCCAGCTGGGCCTGATCCGCGAATGCGTCCGGGACCTCGCCGGCAATTTGCCATTCGATCTGGACGAGCCCGCCCAGCGTGTGGGTGAGCAGATCGGTGACGGCTTCTTGCAGGTGCCGGATGCGGATCGGCCGCGGCTCGAGCGTCTGCCGGCGTGCGAAGGCCAGGAGCCGCCGGACCAGCTCGCTTCCCTGCTCGGCGGCGCGCCTGGTCATACCGAGGATGCGGGCTTCCTCCTCCGCCAGGGAAGCCCGTTTCTCAAGCAGCCCAAGGCCGCCGATGACCGCAGCGAGGAGATTGTTGAAATCGTGCGCGATCCCGCCTGTCAGCTTGCCGATGGCGTCCATCTTCTGCGCCTGCAAAAGCTGGTTCTCGAGCGAGCGCTGCTCGGTAATGTCGGTCAGCGTGCCGGCGAACTCCATCGGGCGCCCGTCGCTGTCCCTGAGCAGAACCGCCTGGTCGAGGAAGTGGCGGTAGATGCCGTCGGCGCTCTGCCAGCGGTACTCGACCGATGAGCGGCCGCTGGTCCGTCGTGCTTCGATGGTGGCGAGGACCGCATCGCGATCGTCCGGGTGAAGCCGGTCCTCCCACATTGTAGGCTGCTTGCGGACGTCGTCCAGCGTGAAGCCGGTGATCGCCTGAAAGTCGCCGCTCACATAATGCGGCCAGCGGGCCTCCGCCTCGAAGGGTTCGAGGTAAAGCACCATGGGCAGGGACTGGATGATCGCCGCCTGCCGCTGCTCCGCGCGGCGAAGCTCCTGCTCGGCGCGCAAAAGCTCCGAGTTCAGTGCTTGTTCCTGCGCCGCTTTCCGCTCGATCTCCTTCGTCTTGGCGAAAAGGTCGACGAAGACGGCGACCTTTGAGCGCAGCACGACGGGATCGACCGGCTTGAACACATAATCGACGGCACCCATCGAATAGCCGCGCAGGAGATGCTCGGTCTCCTTGTTCACCGCCGACAGGAAGACGATGGGAATGCCCTTCGTCTGCTCCCGCTTGCGGATGATCTGGGCGGTCTCGTAACCGTCCATCCCGGGCATGTAGACGTCGAGCAGGATGACCGCGAACTCACCCCTCAGCAGATGGCGCAGCGCCTCCTCGCCCGATCGCGCGAGCACGACTTCGCCGAGATCGTCGAGCACGTTCGCGACGGCGAGAAGATTGCGCTCGTCGTCGTCGACCAGCAGCACGCGCGGGCGAAAGGCGTCGAGGGTGTCGGCCTGCTCGTCCGCCCGGTCGGCCACCGGCAACTGTTCGGCTGGGCCGTTCATTCCTTACTCCGCGGCCTCGACCGCGACTGTCTGCGACGCCTCCCGAGCGCGAGCGACCCACACGCGCAGGAGCGCGAGCAGAAGCTCGATATCAACAGGCTTGGCGATATAGTCGGAAGCGCCCGCATCGAGGCACTTCTGCCGATCACCCTTCATCGCCTTGGCGGTCACGGCGATCAAAGCCACGTCGGCGAGCTGCGGCCGGCTGCGGATCTGCTGCATCGTTTCGTAGCCGTCCATTTCAGGCATCATGATGTCGATCAGCGCGACATCGACGCCAGGCGTCTGCTCCAGGATCAAAATGCCGTCCTTGCCCCGTTCCGCGTGCAATACTTCCACGTCGTAGCTTTCAAGAACGCTTGTCAGGGAGAAGATGTTGCGGATGTCGTCATCGACGATCAGCACTTTCGCCCCCGCGAGCTCCGGCACCGGCCGGCTGATGGGCTGCGAAGTAGGCTTCTGGCGCCGCCGTGGCTTCTGCTTCTCCGCTTCTTTCGCCAAAGGACCGAAAATGCCGACAAGATCGGCATGCTCTGCCGGTTTCTCGGTAACTCCAGCAGCGCCGAGAGCCATGGCCGAGCGGCTGCGGTCAGCTCCGGAAATGATGTGGATCGGGATGTGCTGCGTCTCCGGATCGTGCTTCAGCAAGTCGAGGAGAACGAAGCCGTCGATGTCGGCAAGGCCAAGGTCGAGCGTGATTGCCGTCGGCTGAAGCTTGCGCGCCATGGACAAGGTGCCCGCTCCCGCCGTCGACACCACGCCCTTGAGCCCGGCTTCGTGGGCCGCATCGAGCAGGATGGTGGCGAAGGTCGGGTCGTCCTCGACGATCAGCACGAAAGGATCCTTGCCGATCTGATCGCGGTCGTCCGTCACCTCGAAGCTGGCTGGAAGCGCTGACGGTACCAACGCGCCGCTGTTGTCGTAGCGAGCCGAGGTCCCGCCTGCGCCAGCCCCTGTCGATTCCGCTTCGAGCGGCACGTAGAGCGTGAAGGTAGAACCATCTCCCGGCTTTGACCGGACCTGAAGCTCGCCACCGAGCAACCGCGCGATCTCGCGGCTGATCGACAGGCCGAGCCCCGTCCCGCCATATTTGCGGCTCGTCGTGCCGTCCGCCTGCTGGAAGGCTTCGAAGATGAGCTTCTGCTTGTCCTCAGGGATTCCGATGCCCGTGTCGGTCACCGCGATCTCGATGGCGCGATTGACGTTGCGCAGGACCGGATGGTTTTGGCTCCATCCGCTCTCGGCGCAGCGCACTCCAAGGGTCACTCCACCCTTCGACGTGAACTTGAAGGCATTCGACAGCAGGTTGAGCACGATCTGCTGCAGCCTCTTCTCGTCGGTGCGGATAGTCTGCGGAAGCTTGCCGTCGAACTTGACGTTGAAGTCGAGCCCCTTGTCCGCCGCAAGCTGCCGGAACGTGCGTTCCATGTGCTGCTTGAGGTGCTGCACCGGCATTTCGCCAACCTCGATCGACACCGTACCGGACTCGATCTTCGACAGGTCGAGGATGTCGTTGATGAGGTTGAGAAGGTCGGAGCCGGCCGAGTTGATCGTCTTGGCGAACTCGACCTGCTTGTCGTTGAGGTTGCCCTGGGCGTTGTCCGACAAGAGCTTGGAAAGGATGAGCAAAGAGTTGAGCGGGGTGCGCAACTCGTGGGACATGTTCGCGAGGAATTCGGACTTGTACTTCGACGTGAGCGCGAGCTGCTCAGCCTTTTCCTCGACCGCGCGGCGCGCCATCTCGATCTCGATATTCTTCCCTTCGACCTGCTTCTTCTCGTTCTCGAGGAGCTGCGCCTTTTCCTGAAGCTCCTCGTTGGTCGCGTGGAGCTCCTGCTGCTTGCGGGTCAGTTCGGTCTGGCGCGCCTGAAGCTCCGTAGTCAGGAGCTGGGACTGCTTGAGCAGGCCCTCGGTGCGCATTGTCGCGGCAATCGTGTTCAACACGATGCCCACCGATTCCATCAACTGGTCGAGGAAGCTCTGGTGGGTTTCGTTGAACTCGTTGAACGACGCCAGCTCGATCACCGCCTTCACTTCATCCTCGAACAAGGCCGGAAGGATGCTCACGCTAGCCGGCTGCGCGTGGCCGAGGCCTGAATCGATCCGGAGGAAATCCGGCGGGACGTCCTTGAGGAGGATCGGCCGGCGATCCGCCGCAGCCTGGCCGATCAGTCCTTCCCGCAGGTTGAACTTCTGCTTCAGCTGGTCCTGGCTCTCCGCACCATAGCTCGCGACCAGCTCCAGCTTCGTTTCATCCTCTTCGCGCTTGGTGACGTAGAACACGCCATATTGGGCGTTCACCAGCGGCGCGAGCTCGGACATGATGAGGTTCGAGACCGTCGCGAGGTCGCGCTCGCCCTGAAGCATGCGCGAGAAGCGGGCGAGGTTGGTCTTCAGCCAGTCCTGCTCCGCATTCTTGAGAGTCTGCTCCTTCAGGTTGAGGATCATCTCGTTGATATTGTCCTTGAGCGCGGCCATCTCGCCCTGCGCCTCGACGGCGATGGAGCGGGTAAGGTCGCCCTTGGTCACCGCGGTGGACACCTCCGCGATCGACCGGACCTGGTTGGTCAGGTTCGCAGCGAGCTGGTTCACGTTGTCCGTAAGGTCGCGCCACAGGCCGGCGGCGCCGGGCACGCGGGCCTGACCGCCCAGCTTGCCCTCGATACCGACCTCGCGGGCCATGTTGGTCACCTGGTCGCCGAAGGTGGACAGCGTATCGATCATGAAGTTGATCGTATCGGCGAGCGCGGCGATTTCGCCCTTCGCGTCCACGGTCAGCTTCCGCTTGAGGTTGCCCTGCGCAACCGCGGTCACGACCTCGGCGATGCCGCGCACCTGGTTGGTGAGGTTGGTCGCCATAAGGTTCACGTTGTCCGTGAGATCCTTCCACGTACCGCCGACGCCCGGCACCTGCGCCTGGCCGCCAAGCTTGCCTTCGGTGCCCACTTCGCGCGCCACGCGGGTCACTTCCGATGCGAAGCCGTTGAGCTGGTCGACCATGGTGTTGATCGTGTTCTTGAGGGCGAGGATTTCGCCCTTCACGTCGACGGTGATCTTCCTCGACAAGTCGCCCTTGGCCACTGCGGTGGTCACGTCGGCGATGTTGCGAACCTGGCCGGTAAGGTTGTCGGCCATCAGGTTCACGTTGTCGGTGAGGTCCTTCCAGGTACCGGCGACGCCGCGGACCTGCGCCTGGCCGCCGAGCTTGCCCTCCGTGCCCACTTCGCGAGCCACGCGGGTCACCTCGCCAGCGAAGGAGTTGAGCTGGTCGACCATGGTATTGATCGTACTCTTGAGCTCGAGAATCTCGCCCTTCACGTCGACGGTGATCTTCTTGGACAGGTCGCCGAGCGCCACGGCGGTCGTCACTTCGGCGATGTTACGGACCTGACCCGTCAGGTTCGCGGCCATGGCGTTCACGTTGTCCGTAAGATCCTTCCACGTGCCGCCGACGCCTTCCACCTGCGCCTGTCCGCCTAGGCGGCCCTCGGTGCCGACCTCGCGCGCCACGCGGGTCACCTCGGACGCGAAAGAGTTGAGCTGATCCACCATGACGTTGATGGTGTTCTTCAGCTCCAGTATCTCGCCCTTCACGTCGACGGTGATCTTCTTGGAAAGGTCGCCGAGCGCCACCGCGGTCGTCACTTCGGCGATGTTTCGGACCTGGCCGGTCAGGTTCGCGGCCATGAGGTTCACATTGTCGGTAAGGTCGGCCCAGGTGCCGGCGACGCCTTCCACCTGCGCCTGACCGCCCAGCTTGCCTTCCGTGCCGACCTCGCGGGCCACGCGGGTCACCTCGCTCGCAAACGCGTTGAGCTGGTCCACCATGGTGTTGATCGTGTTCTTCAGCTCAAGGATCTCGCCCTTCACGTCCACGGTGATCTTCTTGGAAAGGTCGCCCTTCGCCACCGCGGTCGTCACTTCGGCGATGTTGCGCACCTGACCCGTGAGATTGCCGGCCATCAGGTTCACGCTGTCCGTCAAGTCGGCCCAGGTGCCGGCGACGCCTTCCACCTGCGCCTGACCGCCGAGCTTTCCTTCCGAGCCCACTTCGCGGGCCACGCGCGTCACTTCCGATGCGAAGCTGTTCAGCTGGTCCACCATGACGTTGATGGTGTCCTTCAGCTCCAGGATTTCACCGCGCACGTCGACGGTTATCTTCTTCGACAAGTCGCCGCGGGCAACGGCGGTCGTCACCTCGGCGATGTTGCGGACCTGGCCGGTCAGGTTCGCGGCCATCAGGTTCACGTTGTCGGTAAGATCCTTCCACGTACCGGCGACACCCGGCACCTGGGCCTGACCGCCGAGATTGCCTTCCGTACCGACCTCGCGCGCCACGCGGGTCACCTCGGATGCGAAGCCGTTGAGCTGGTCCACCATCGTGTTGATGGTGTTCTTCAGCTCCAGGATTTCGCCCTTCACGTCGACCGTGATCTTCTTGGACAAGTCGCCGCGGGCAACGGCGGTCGTCACCTCGGCGATGTTTCGAACCTGGCCAGTCAGATTGTCGGCCATGAGGTTCACGTTGTCGGTGAGGTCCTTCCACGTGCCGGCGACGCCTTCCACGCGCGCCTGGCCGCCAAGCTTGCCCTCCGTGCCCACTTCGCGGGCCACGCGGGTCACTTCGCTCGCAAAGGCGTTCAGCTGGTCCACCATGACGTTGATGGTGTTCTTCAGCTCGAGGATCTCGCCCTTCACCTCCACGGTGATCTTCTTCGACAAGTCGCCGCGCGCGACGGCGGTTGTCACTTCAGCGATGTTGCGCACCTGACCCGTCAGGTTGGTCGCCATCGCGTTCACGTTGTCGGTCAGGTCCTTCCACGTGCCTGCGACGCCGCGCACCTTCGCCTGTCCTCCCAGCTTGCCTTCCGTGCCCACTTCGCGGGCCACGCGGGTCACTTCGGACGCGAACGAGGCGAGCTGCTCGACCATCGTGTTCACGACCTTGCCGATGCGCAGGAACTCGCCGCGCAGCGGACGGCCGTCGATTTCGGTGGTCATCGTTTGAGAGAGGTCGCCCTTGGCGACCGCGCCGATCACGCGGGACACTTCCGCGGTCGGCTGGACCATGTCGTCGATCAATTCGTTGACGGCGCGGAGCTTGCTGTCCCAGCCGCCGCTGGCGCCGCGAACGCGGGCGCGTTGGGTGATCTTGCCTTCCTTGCCGACAACCTTCGAGAGGCGCTCGAATTCCTGGGTGATCGACTCGTTCATGCCGACGACCTCGTTAAAGAGGCTGGCGATTTCGCCATCGACCCCGTCGACATCCTCGGGAAGACGCACGGTGAAATCGCCTCGGCGGAGCGCACGGAGAGCGCTGACGAGCTGGCGGCGATCGATAAAGTCGCGCTGGGCCTGGATGTTCACTCTACTCTCCGGTCGGTTCTACTCCCCCCGCCCAGGTTGTTCCCATCCGCGGCCCCCCGGCCGCGCGGACCCTTACTATAGGAGCAAGAATCCTTTCCGCTTTGTAAAATATTACTACCTGCAATCAAGCGCTCGCCCGACACAGGTTTCGCAGGGGATCAGGCGGCTGGAGATGTGGCGGAGAGGGTGTCTGCTGCACTTCCTAGGGGGCTTGAACATCGGCGAACGATGGTTCCCTCA